>JBOEGJ010000041.1:0-89905 GCA_050633365.1 Cellvibrionaceae bacterium
GCGAAGCGATGCTTCGCGCAGGACATGATCTTACGCCCTTCCGATTCTCGACTCTACAACTCAGCTAAGCTAGTGGAGCGTATAAAGTTTCTGTCTTTTACGGATTAGCCGCCAAAGGCAATGAAACAGCTTCGGTTTTTGATCTAACTCTCATTGAATCATAAGCCTAGCGAAACAAAATTCGATGGTCTTACCATCATTCAAAGAGCTTTTAGTGATCTGATGATTCCCCTCTGAATACTCACTACCGGCGTGGGAATTCTTTTCAATCGCGAGCTCTCTTAACCTTTCTTTTTTCTGGCGTCCGCTCAGCACCGGTGCTTTGACCCGCCCGCACCAGACCTCTCGTAATTCCCTGCATAGAATCCTACTCAACGATTAATAAGTTTACTCAAGCCGCGTAACCACAATAACAACGAGTCGCGAGTATGGACGTTAAAGAGCTATCAACATTGGTCAGCAGCAACGGCAGTTCCGTTGATCGACGTGTTTTTTTCGATAATGAAATCTATCGGCGAGAGCAGTCCACCGTATTCGCCGATAGCTGGCTATTTGTGGCTCACCAAAGCCAAGTCCCCGAGGTGGGAGATTTCGTCTTATCACGAATGGGCGAAGAGTCGGTCATTGTTTCGCGAAGCCGTGAAAGTTGTGTGCACGTGAGCTTGAACTCCTGCCGTCATCGGGGCTTGCCGGTATGTCGAGCGGATAAAGGGCGAGCCAGTAGCTTTAGCTGTCCGTATCACGGCTGGACTTATAGTTGTGACGGCAGTCTCAAGGGGATGCCCGATCAAGCTCGCTATTATCCCGATCTGATTAAGAGTGATCTGGGGTTAGTTCAGGCGCGAGTGGATAGTTATAAGGGTCTTATCTTCGCGACCTTTAATGAGCGCGCAGTAGGGCTCGAAGAGTATTTGGGGGATTCTCGATTTTACCTCGATACCTTAGTGGATCGACGAGGGCAGGCGACAGAAGTTATTGGCGTGCAGAAATGGCGTGTTAAAACCAATTGGAAGATGCCCACAGAGAATATGGTGGGCGATGTGTATCACGCGGCATTTAGTCATCGCTCGGTATTTGATTTACACCCAGATGCAAAAGCCGCTTATGCAGAGATTGCAAGCTCGTACAACATTGCTCTCGACGGTGGGCACGGACTTACGGCGAGAGTGTTCGAGGAAGGCATAGCTCTGGAGAGTCGAGTACCTTGCGAGCAGCAGTTGCTCGCCATGGCGCCAGATGTTTTAGCCCATTATGAGGCTAACGACGAAAAAACCCGCGAACACTTAGGTGAGTTACGCTCCCGAGTGAAGCCGGCAACTAGCGCCATTTTTCCAAACTTGCACCTATTGAGTACAACCTACTGTTTGAGGGTGGGGCATCCAATAAGCGCTGATGAGACGGAAATTTGGAGTTGGATTATTGTTGAAAAAGATATGCCGGACGCTATGCGTGAGGCCATTAAGAAAAACTACTATTTCCTGTTTGGGCCCGAAGGAATGCTTGAGCAGGATGATGATGAAAACTGGACTCAGGTGACCGAAGGTAGTCGCGGAGTTCAGGCGAGTAAATACCCTTTTCATATGTCTATGGGGTTAAACGAAAAGGGCGAGGTGGGAGATCAGAGGCCGGACCTACCTGGCTTGGTGGCCGACGCCAATAGTGAGCATCCTCAGCGAAACTTCTATCGCCATTGGCATCACTGTTTGATGCGCGGATTGGATGAGACGGTGGGAGAAAACTCATGAGTTTGTCTGTGTCGATGGAAGAACATTACGTTATTGCGCAGGTGTTGTATCAAGAGGCGTCGATGCTTGATGAACGTCGCTTTCAGCAGTGGCTCGACTGGTTGGCTGATGACCTGAGCTACGTTATTCCCACCCGCTTTGATCGCAAACAAGAAGGTCGGGATGACGATTGGTCAGTGAATAAAGAGCTGTCCTGCGGCAGTGATGACTTGCATTTGAGTGACAATAACAAGATGACATTGATGGCCAGGGTCATGAGGTTAACGGGTAATCGATCTTTTTCGGAAGTGCCGCCCTCAAGAACGGTGCGGTTGATTGGCAATGTTCAGGTTCGCAGTCATGAGGTTGCCGATTGTTACAAGGTTGAGTCGACGTTTATTTTGGAGCGATCGAGATTGCAAACTCAGCAGGACCGATTTAGCGGGCGTCGATACGATGTCTTGCGGCGCCGAGGAAAGATTTTTGAGTTGGTGAGTCGGCGAGTCGTTCTTAACGAAACCGTATTGAATTCACCAAATTTGAGTGTGTTTTTTTAGTTTTTAAACCAATACCTGTGGAGGTAACACCATGACTGTAGACGAACTTTTTGCATCAATGAATGACAATTTTAACGCCGGCGCAGCAGCGGGTATCAACGCTGTATTTCAGTTTCAGTTTAGCGACGCTGATAATTATCACATCGTCATTAAAGACAGTGATAAGGATATCCAGAAAGGTGATCACGAAGCGCCAACTGTGACGGTATCCACAGACACTTCAACTTTGTTGGGTGTTGTCAGCGGCACAGTGAATGGTATGCAGGCATTCATGACTGGCAAGTTGAAAGCCAAGGGCAACATGATGTTGGCGCAAAAGCTCAACGCTCTGTTTCCAATGGGGCAGTAATTGGCATCTCAGGCTGATGCGGTCTTGGCGTTGTCGCCAAGGTTCGTATTGGTCGCTTGTCTGAGTCTGCAAGGTGCTTAGGGGTTCTTGTAGCGCTCATCTCTCGGCGATTCTCAAAATCGCCTTTGCTGCGCGGATTTGGTGCTCTCTCAGCCATGGGTTCGCACGACCAATTGATTTGGCTGGTCTCCGTCGCAGCATTTTTAACCTTTAAAAGCCATTGGTTGGTTGGGCTCTAGGCCCCGTGGCCTGTGCATATCAATAGGTTATAAAACTTTACTCTTGTAGATCTATATATATTTGTGTAATTAAATATACATGTGTTACCTTATTTTCGTTGGCGTATCCAAATCGCACTGAGTGGATTCGGCAGCGGATAAAACAATAAGTCTGATGGCCTTCTAGGGACTCGGAGAGGCAGAGAGAAACTTGCGAAGTGGCTCTCCAGTAGTCCAGCGCTAGCAGACACGCTAACCGAAAAAATACCTGTTGGAGGTAGAGAATGTCCCGTTTTCCATTCCCCATTCCCCATGGATGGTTTGGCCTGTGCTTCAGTCATGAGCTAGCCGCTGGAGATATTAAAAAAGTGACCTTGGCCGGTCGCGACTTAGCTGTATTTCGCACAGAAAGCGGTGAGGCTGCGGTGCTCGATAACTACTGCCCACACCTTGGCGCGCCTCTGCATCAAGGTTGTGTCGTAGGTGAGAGTATTCGCTGTCCATTCCACCACTGGCAGTTCAATGGTGAGGGCGAGTGTACTGATGTGCCTTACGCCAACAAAATTCCGACGCGCGCTGTTGCCGAAACAATTCCTCTTCAAGAAATCAATGGCGTTGTCATGGGTTGGCATCATCCAGAAGGTCGTGAACCGTATTTTGATCTTCCAAAAGTTGATGGTCTAAATGGCGACGATAAGTGGAATGAACTCGAGTTTATGGATCTTGAGCTTCCGACTTGCGTACAAGAAATTGCCGAAAATGACGTCGATCAAGCGCACTTTACTTACCTGCATCGTATGCCTGCGTTCTCGGAAACCGACACGGTTATCGACGGCCCGATTAAGACCAGTGTGTCTCACATGGATATGCCTGACGACTTTCTAGCCGATGCCGTCGCCGACGCCAAAGGTGCTCGTCATCAGTTAACTCGAACCAGCTATGGCCCTGGCGTGACCGTTGTACACGGCACTGGTTTTCAATCAATGAAAAACGGCGAAATGGGCGAGTTTATTCTTCTCAATATCGCCACCCCGATTGACGACAATACCACCGTATTGCGCTGGACCATGGGCGTGTCGAAAAACATCGCCGATGAAGATGATTTGGGGCCGTCAATTTTGTATGGATTCAAAACTGGCGTTGATGACGATATCCCTATCTGGCGCGAAAAAATCTATCGCGCCAACCCCGTGCTTTGCGATGGGGATGGTCCAATCAACAAGCATCGTAAATGGACTCAGCAGTTCTACGACATGGAAGCCAAATAGGCTCTCAGTGTCAATTATTCAAAAAGAGAATACGAAGAAATGCGACCTGCATAGGTAGGTCGCGCTGATCGATATGCACAAAGAAGGCATAGTCGTGATGAAAGATGTATCAAATTTCGCTACGTCTTAGGCATCAAAACCTTTTGAGCTAGAGAGAATAGGAGAGAAGTGATGAAGCTTCGCTTAAGCAGTTTGGTTTTGGCTATGGCCTGTCAGTATACCTTGGCACAAGATCCCATCGCCCAAGGTCTGGTAATCGAAGAGCTGGTTGTAACTGCACAAAAACGAGAACAATCTATTCAAGATGTCCCTGCGGCGGTTTCATCCGTGGGTGGCGATGCGCTAAAGAGCGCGGAGATTTCAAATTTTCAGGACTTGGAAAAACTCACCGCAGGACTGACACTGGATGGAAATCGCCGTAATCCAAGTGTTAGTTTACGTGGTATGAGTACTGACCCAGATGGCAATTCTCGAGCCGTGGTCGATTCCTATTGGAACGGATCAGCGGTTCAACCTGGTATTGTATTCCAGCAAATGTATGACATAGATCGCATCGAAATAATGCGTGGTGCCCAGGGTACCTTACAGGGTAGAACATCGCCTGCCGGAGCGATTGCGGTCTATTCACGTCGTCCAGAACTGGATGCCGCCGACGGTACCATCAAAACCAGCGTAACCGATGATGGCGGGCTAAATACCGAGTTTGGTGTTAGTTTACCGGTTATCGAAGACGAGCTGGCGGTGCGCTTCGCCGCAAATTTTGTCGAAGGTGAAGGTCAGCAAATCAAAAATATCACCAGTGGTCAAACGCAAGACAATCAAACCGAATCCGCTCGACTGAGCGTATTGTGGCAGCCCAGCGATATCTTTGACGCAACTCTGATTATGGAATACGCCGATCGCAATGCGGATATGTTGCAGGCGATTGAAAGTGATTCTTTGGGGATTGAGCCTGAAGATCGATTGGCTATTTTGGATGCTGAAACTTACAGTCTTCGTCGCAGTAAGTTAACCAATCTGGAAATGAATTTAGAACTGGGTGATTTTACACTGACCTCGGTGACCGGTTATATAGAATCCGATAGTGCCACTTCCAGTGATCTGGACGTTGCCAACCTATTACCGGGTATTGCCCTGGCCAATATTGTTGAAACCGATCTTGATACTATCACTCAAGAAATTCGTCTTGCACCGCAAGAAGCAGAAGATAGGGACTACTTGGTAGGTTTGTACTACGCCAAAGAAGACGCCTCCACAGCTACCGTGACAGACATTTTCACGCCTGGGTTTGGAGCTGCAACCTTGAACTTTGATGCGCCCGTAGTTCGAGAAGAGTATGCAGTTTTTATGCATAATATTTTCTATGTCGGTGATCAATCTCAAATTCAGTTTGGCCTGCGCTATCAAAAAGTCGACAACTACAATCGTATGGACTTTGGCGACCTGGCGTTTGTCAGTGATGAACAAGATAGCGATACCGGCGAGGCTTTTACCACGTCGTTGAAATACCAGTACGATCTGAATGACGAAATCATGATGTATGCGGGGTTTGAGCAAAGTTATCGCCCGGGTGGAATCTCGATCGGACTCTATCCATTGCCTGCAGATGAACTGCTTTACGGTGAAGAAACCAGTAACGCCTTCGAGGTGGGCTTGAAAAGCACTCTTTGGGATGGTCGTTTACAGCTGAATGCAGCGGTCTATCACCAAGAGTTTAAAGACTATATCGCTCGCGCTACCGGCGTGTATGTCAATGTGGCGCCACAGTTTGGTAACAACCCCGCTAACTACAAACGTCATAGTGGTCTGACTTTCAATGCCGACGCCACCATCACTGGTGCCGAAGTTGAGTTTGTTGCGCTCTTGTCCGAGAGCTTTACGCTGAACGGAAGTATTTCCTACAACCACGCGGTATTTGCCGATGGAGAGACGGGCCCCTGTAATGGTCTGATAACCGATGGTGAAAGTGTTGCCAAGTGTGATATTGGCGGCAACCATATTGGTCAAGAGCCGGATTGGTCGGCCAGTTTATCGGGCGAATATGTACAGCCGATTGGTGACTATCAGGGATATCTTCGCGGTTTGTATAAGTTTACCGGCAAGCGCGTGAACGACACCATTGATGAAGAGTTGGGTCGCTACGGAATTGTGAATATGTACGCGGGATTGCGCTCGAGTGATTATTCCTGGGAGGTCTCACTGTTTGCGAAAAACCTGTTTGATCAGGTTGCGCAAACCAGTATCAATAGTTTCGAAGTCGGCTCTGATGTAAGAGCGGTCAATTTGGAGCAGGAGCGAACCGTTGGTATTAGTGCTAGCTATAACTTTGATCTCTAGTGAGCATCGCCGCACTCTAGTTGAGTAACGCGAAAGCGTCATTCAAGCTAGTGGTGATGCGACCAGCGAATAGGCCGTTGGCCTTTATGACGAAAGTACGCGTTCGACGATGGTCGTCACCAATTGGTCGGCCTGTTGTCGGGCGCGCTTGGGATTGTCTGAATTGGCAATCATTAACCCTGCTTCCGCGAGTGCCGCCATGATCATCCGAGCGCAGAACTTAGCCTGCAGCTTTGGAAGCTCAGCGAAATAGGGCTCTAGAGTATCTTGAGCCGTGCGTGTTACGGCGTTTTCAGTCCAGTGTTCTCTACCGAGTACATTGGGGCTGTCGATGAGTACAATTTGGCGAAATTCGGGCTCTTTACAGAGATCGAGAAACGCTCGCCAGCGTTGAATAAATGGATGAATTTTGTGGTTTTCAGGGGCCGAGTCATAAGTTGCAATGATTCTCTCTTCAGTCGCCTCGACAACTGCTTTGAAGAGATTTTGCTTATTTTCGAAGTAATGATAGATAGGGCGAATAGTGAGATCGCAATCCTTGGCGATGTCTTCTAACGCGGTATCGCTGTAGCCCTGTTTGCCAAACAGTTTGCAAGCGCTTTCTAGTACTGCGGCCTGTGTTTCTGCTCTGCGCTCGGCTTGAGTTCTTCGGGGCGTGTTTTGGTTTGTCGATCGATTCATGAGTTGCCTTTGCTCAGCGATGTAGCTCAGATGCACAATATATGTAATTTAACTGCATAATTATATGATCTACGACAAACACTTTGAAGATCTATGTCGCCAAGCGATGCAGCAAAGGGTCTGGACTCGGTACTGGTAAGCGTTATTACGACTAACAATAAATGACTTTCGACGCTTTTAGGGAACTGTCGATCGGATCAAATACGACTATAATTAGGTGCATTATGATTTCACTGCGAAGTTTACTGGCGGTATCCGGCCTAGTGTGGGCTGGAGCGTCTGTTCAGGCTGCCAACCTCCCCGCGGCTAATCCTTATCTTGCCAATTCTCACTATGCGTTAGGGCATGGTGATTCGGCACAGCAAGACAGTTTACCGATGGCCGGTCCGGTTGATGTTACGCGTCGATTAAAAGCCGAAGAGATTGAATACATACACACCGGTCCAGCCCTGTTTGGTACCTACACGTCGGGTCAATACAGTGATGGCAAGCGCGTGTTATGGGGCAACGGTTTAGATCGCATCGTCAAGATCGATCACGATACCCATGAAGTCTTGACGACCTACTTTCTACCCGACGCGGTTAAGCATTACAGCGAAGAAGAGGCGAACGAATCCATTGCCTATTTTGACGAAAGCAACGAGGGAGTTGGGGCTCTAGCCGAAGCGTTTTCTCAGGCGATGAAACTCAAGTCGCTCTCAAGTATTTATACCTTGTTAGATCATACCAATACCTATTTTATCGCTAATAAACATGGCTCTATTGGCGCCTACGGTGATAGCCAAGCGGGGATTCGTGATTCTGGCATTGAGTTAAAGAGAAGCTTTCAATTCCCCGACGAGGTGACGGGTTTTGCCATGGGGCTGAACATGACCTACGACGGATGGTTGGTGCTGGTGACAGAGCACGGTTATCTTTTGGCCATCAAACCCGATTTCAGTGATTATCGGGTCGGACGTATGAAGTTTTCGGAAGGTTCCGAGGATAAGGCCACCGGACCCACAGGCCACGGTTGGGTCAGAAACGCGTCAGCTATCGATAAGGATGGCGGTATTTACATTGCGTCGCAACAACACATGCACAAGATTGTGTGGACCGGAGAGGGTTTTAGTACGGATGAAGCTGACGGCGCTTGGGCTGTACCTTACGACAACACTTGGGGACACGGCTCCGGTGCGACGCCATCACTGATGGGATTTGGCGACGATGAAGATAACCTGGTGGTGATCACCGATGGCAATCCTCGCATGAATCTGATGCTCTACTGGCGCGATGAAATCCCGGCAGATTGGCAGGGCATTGAAGGCCAGCCGCGTAGAGTTGCAGGTATGGCCCCGGTGACTATGGGCGAGCAAAATTTGACGGAAATTCAGTCACAACAGTCGGTTGTGGTTGCGGGCTATGGCGCCCTGGTGGTAAATAATAATCCGCGTAATGTGCCTTGGTACCTTCCTCAGCGGGCCAGCAATTTGTTGATCAGCTATCTGGGTAGTAATCCCAGTTTTCAGCCTTACGGCGTGCAGAAGTTTTTGTGGAATTCAGAGCTTCGTCAACTTGATGTGGCCTGGGTTAACAATAGCGTAAGCTCGCCGAGTTGTGTTCCTGTGGTCAGTCACGGCAGTAATATGGTGTATTTGATTGGCGCTCGTGAAAACGAATGGACTCTAGAGGCGATGGACTGGGAGTCGGGCGAATCCGAGTTTCACTATGTGATTGGCGGGCAGCGTTACAACGTTTTCTTTGCCGGAACCCTACTCGATGAAGAGGGGCGCGTGCATTACGGAACGCCCTGGGGAAGGGTGCGACTTAATCCGGTGCTGCCTTCAGAGAGTTTGACGGATGCGAACTAGTTGATCTTATTTCTAGCGCATTTTTCTTGAGTTTTTAAGGTGCAACCTTGTTTTTGTTGCACCGACTTTTCTTGCTGAGAGTACTCGTAAGTCGTTATCGTCTTTTTCTTTACTGTCAATGGCGAATTGTAAATGTACAACTTCGATTGGTTTTTGTTGAGGTGTTTGTGTTCTTGAAATAAAGGTAACAGCTGTGTAATAATTAGCTTTCGATTCCGTTGGTTAGGTTGAATACCTCATGGTTCTACTGCAAGATCCTCAAGAAACTGATAGCGGTCAACCGTTAACCCGTCGAGAGCGAAGAAAGCTCGAAGTGCAGAATAAAATTTGTAAAGCGGCGGTGGATTTGTTCGAGACCATCGGCGTTGAAGCGACAACGGTTGAAGAAATTTGTGAACAAGCCGATGTTGCTCGCAAAACGTTCTATAACTACTATCCCAGTAAACTTGAGCTGGTTCGCGCACTCTGCGATGCGCAGTTGTTCAGCCGTACTGAGGCATTACTGCGATCGGTACTGGATCAAAATCTTCCCGCCTCAAAAACCCTTAAAAGTTACTTGAAGCAACTTCAAGAAGATCTCAGCACTTATGGAAAAATAGATCGAATTCTGATTCGTGAGGCCATGCTCGACGCTTCCGCTGACAGCCGTGCGACTCAGCATCTTGCTCAATTAATGGGTCTGTTTATCGAACTCGTGGAGCGAGGACAAAAACTCGGGGATGTTAAAAACGACTTTACTCCAGACTTCTATGCTCAGATTATTCTCTCAACCATCAACGGTATGATGACTGCTTGGATGTCGCACGAGAGCTTTCCAATCGAAGAGCGTTTATCGTCGCTGTCTGACTATCTTGCGGGATCTGTTTGCTGCTAGGGCACCTCTGAAAAATGGCGGCCTTGCTCATCGGGCGTCTAGAGCATTCAAATGCAAGACGCGTTTCGTCGCTGTAGTTTCAATTTCCCTCCTTCCAAAACTTGATGCTTCTTTTCTCGTTCTAGTCTGAATGGAGATGTACACCTCTATGCATGATTTGTATAATTGGTAACATGTGTGTAAGTTTTTTTGGCAAGTTTTTCGAGGATACTATGGCTGTTTCATCAGGGGTTGTTTCGTCAGGGGTGGCTTCATCAGAGGCCGAGTATAAGGTTTTAGAGTGCATCGTTTGTGGTGTCATCTATAACGAGAAGTTGGGTTGGCCCGAAGAGGGGTTGACGCCCGGGACTCGATGGGCCGACGTTCCTGTTGACTGGCTGTGTCCTGATTGTGGCGTAGGTAAAGATGACTTTGAAATGATTGAGTTGTCGCTGGATCAGCCTTCGGGTATGCCGGGCGCAGCGCCACTGGCGGTGTCGCCAAAGCCTAGCGAGGATCAATACTCGAAGGTTGCCGCCGATACATTGCCTTCTGCAGAGACTTCAACCAGCGGCTATCGTCAATGGGAGTGTGTGGTGTGCGGTATTGTTTACGACGAAGCCAAAGGGTGGCCTGATGAGGGCATTGCCCCGGGAACTCGCTGGCAAGATGTACCCGCTGATTGGCTGTGCCCCGACTGTGGTGTTGGCAAGAGTGATTTCGAAATGCTTGAAGTCTCTGTGAGTAACTCGGAGAAGGAATCTTCAGAGGCTTCGCACGCAATAGCGAATGATGTGGCCGTGTCGCGCGAGCCCGTGTCCACCATCGATTATTCTAAGGCGCCTATCGTGATTATTGGCTCTGGTTTAGCGGGATACAATTTGGCTCGTGAAATTCGCAAGCTCGATGGCATCACGCCGATGGTTATGGTTACTGCCGATGACGGCGATTTCTATTCCAAACCTCAGTTGTCGACAGGGTTCGCTAAGAATAAGCCCGCCGCAGCTTTAGTGTCGGGAGCTGCTGAAAGTATGGCTCAGCAATTACAACTGCAATTGCATATATACAGTCGAGTATCGAATATCGATACCGAGGCGCAGACCATTGAATTTTCTGGCCGTCAACTCCGCTATGGAAAACTGGTGTTTGCAACGGGAGCCGAATGTATTAGCGCTCCGATTCAAGGGAGCGCGGCTTCGCAAGTATACACCGTCAATGACTTGATGGACTATGCGCGCTTTCGAACGGCCACTGTCAGTTGCAAAAAAATTCTGGTTATCGGGGCAGGTTTGATTGGCAGTGAATACGCCAATGATTTGATTCAGGCAGGGCTGGAAGTTGATGTCGTCGATCCGATGCCTACACCTTTGGCGAGCTTGTTACCTATACAAGCCGGTCAGGCACTGCAGGCAGCGTTAGAAGCTGCTGGCGTGAATTTTCATTTGGGTACAGTGGTCGATTCACTGGAAGCGTCTAAGTCGAATACCACCGGAGTGTTAGCCAGACTGAAAAATGGCACTGTTATTGAAGCCGATATCGTTTTATCGGCGATTGGTGTTCGCGCTCGAACGCAGTTGGCGGAACAGGCGGGAATTGAAATCGATCGCGGTATTGTGGTCGATCGCTCTTTGAAGACATCACAAGATAATGTCTATGCGTTGGGCGATTGCGCTCAAGTTGATGGTCACTTGCTTTACTACATTGCGCCTTTGATGGTCGGAGCAAGAGCGTTGGCGAAAACGCTGACGGGTCAAGACACCGAGGTATGCTACGGCGCCATGCCGGTCGCGGTGAAGACGACTCTGTGTCCTGTCACGGTATCGCCGCCAGCGCGTGATGCTGAGGGGCAGTGGGAAGTTCAGAAATTGAATGAGCGGAGTATTAAAGCTGAATTTTTGAGCCCTCAGGGCGAGCTGCTAGGGTTTGCGCTTACCGCCGATGCCACGCAACAAAAGGATAAGTTGCTCGGAGCTCTGCCAGATGTAATGGCGTAGTTCTCTTCGACGAAACTCTTTTTGACGCAGCTCTCTTTGAAGAAAGTCTCTTTAACGCAGCTCTCTTTTAAGAGACTTAAAAGGGCCATGTCACTTACGTGAGATGGCCCTTTTTTGCGAGAGCTGAGGCGAAATTCCAATGGTCTGATCTTTATAGGCTGTAACTTAAATAGGCCGCTGAGATAGTCAATTTAGGAGCTAGAGGCAAGACTGGTCAGGACCAGCGACACCAGCATGGATTGTTGGGTTACACCGGTCTTAGCAAAGATGGATCGCAGGTGTGCTCTAACGGTGTTCTTTTTGACTTCGAGCTCTTCAGCGACGTCATCCATGGTATTACCTTCGGAGAGTAGTATCGCAATGGTCGCTTCAGATAGCGTGAGCTGATAGAGATTCATGAGTAAGCGAACTGAAATTTCTAGATTTTTTTCTGGATCTTGAAGAAATACCATCAAGCAGGGAGCGGACTCCGATTCAATGTGTCGATCCGATGGGATGGGCTTGATGACCAGTTGATAATCCATCTGACCGGATGAGCGGGGCACCGATATCGCATTGATGGGAATGCGCTTTTTCTCCTTTTTTGCTTCGAGAGCATCTCGGATAAAACCTTTTAAACTGTCATTAAGTTTGTGGCTGCTGGTCAATAGTGTATTGCGTGATCGAACAAGCCCGTCATTTAATTCGATATAGTGCTTGGCGGTATTGTTGAGTTGTAGAATCTCACCCTGTTTGTCTAACGTAATAATGCCAATGGAGCGCTTTGAAATAAATTGCGCATACACTTGGCGTTCGGACATGAGTTGTTGTTGTTCAAGTGAAAACGACACTGCGTGTTCTAAGTGTGGAATCAGCAGCTCAAAAAACGCTTTTTCTTCATTGCTAAAAGGCTTGGCGCCGTTACCGCGAGTGAATCGAATGGAGACCCGACTGCCATTGCTGGTGAGCCAGTCGATACCGGCAATATGCTCAATTCCCATGGGTTTTAAGAAAAGCCTATAGTAATCACTTTTCTCGAGCTCCCCTGGGGCGATGATTTCTTCCAGTGTGACCACGGTATTGAGAGGTAGGTTAATCAGCGGATCTTGCGCAAAGAACTCTCCGGTGTACTCATTGTCGGCGCTGTCCAAGATACTCAGATCGTCCGATGCGCCACTGGTGAATAAAAGCCCGGGGTCGCTGGGGGTAGGCTGGCGTAAAACTAGGGTGGCAAACTGGAGATTTAACAGCTCTTTAATTTGCGACAAAAACGTCTGCCACTTTTCGTTCTCAGAAGCTCCTATGTAGAGCTTGTCTAATAGGTGGCTAAATTCTTTTAGGTCCACAGTAAGTGACATAGGGTGATCTCGTGACGGGGATGTAAAGTTATTGTTTGCGAAAAACAGCGGGCGAGCGGCCTTCCCAGCGTTTGAATGCCTTTGAAAAATTACTCTGATCGTTAAAACCCAATAGATGTGCAATATCACAGATAGGCAGGTTCGGTTGAAGAAGGTACTTTTTAGCTAAGTCGTGGCGCGTGGATTGCAACAGTTGCGCATAACTGGTTCCGGACTGTTGTAATTTACGTCGAAGTTGTCGAGCCGATAAGTGTAGTGCGCTAGCGATGTCTTCTTGGCTGGGTTCGCCGGTTGGCAGTTGTTCTAGGATGTGCAACTGAATATCCGTCGCCATTTGATTTTGGTTTGAGTTTTCGAGCAGTGATTTCATTATCTGCTCATTCACTTGTGCCATTTCTGGATTGGCAGTGATTAAAGGTTTGGTTAAAACTGCGTAATCAAACTCAAGTTTATTGATAGCCTGACTGTAGTGGATTGGCGCTTGGAACATCTCATCAAAGGCGGTGGTGTCGTCTGGCTTTGAGCGGGTTAAGAATACTTGGCTAACGCTAAAGTTAGGGTCCAAGTTTGCTCGCACGTTGCCCACCAGTCCGGCAAAGGTTGCGTCAACGATTTCGAGGGGAATATGGTGGTTCATATCCACGGGCAGTAATTTCTCAATATCTTTGACCAGACGGTATTCCAGAAAAACGCGATCGCCATCTTCTCTGATGTCGAGTTCGGCGACGTCATTAACCGCTTTGAAAAAACGGCACAGCGATTCAAAACCCTTCAGCATGTTTTCACTGGCCGACACCAGCATTCCCAAGGCCGGCATATAGGTGTTGGGCAAAAACCGTGACACCTTTAAACCAAAAGCCTCATCGTTAGTAGTACTGACGGCCAGTTTTAGCAGTTCGGCAACTTTATCGATGGGGTAGTGCGCATTGGGGTCGTAGCTTTCTTTAGGGTCTAATCCTACCTGTGCAAATATCGCTTCGCTATTGCAGTCGTAGTGCTCCAGCGCATTGGCGATAGCGCGTCCCCAGGTGGCAACAACCGTCAGTCTCTCAGGCATAGAATTCGCACTTATTTGGATGGGATTAAACGCTTTTTCGAGCGTTATGAATATTGCAATCGTGCGATTAATACTATGTTGCTTATGGCTTGCGTACCAGTGCTTTTAACAAAAATTAGCATCACTGAAGATAACTAATTAGGAGGGTCGATCATCGCCAAAATCCATCGTTTCGGCGAGGGATTTTGATGTCTCAATAAACGAAAAAAGCCCCAATCAAACCATGACTAGTGTGGCTTGATTGGGGCTTTTAAGCAGCTAATTTAGCCGTCGAGCTGTACTATCGGGGGGTTAGTGCGGTTCATGATTGAGTCGTGGCGGGCTTGAATGGCATTTTCAATTTCCTCGGTCAGAGGGAGTATCCAGAACTTCCCTTCGCGGATGCCTTGCAGTGCAGTCTGCGCCACTTCTTCTGGCTGCGTAATTTCGATCTGAATGCCAGCCTCGCCCATCATGCGCTTCATGTCGTCAGCATTCTTCATGCCAAAATCTGGCTTGTTGGGGTCGTCGGGCAGCTCTTCCGGTCGGTTTCGGCCAGAGTCGAAGATGCCAGTTGCGACCGCGTGGGGGCCGGGGAATAATCCGTGTACCTTGACTGGTGAGCCCATCATTTCCATCTGGAAAAAGAGGTTCTCGGTAATCGACTGAACTGCGGCTTTGGTGCAGGTGTAGATTGGCGTGTAAGGCAGTTTCACAACGGCACCGTTAGCTGAGCCCGTGATCACCATTGAGGCTTCGATGTTCTGTTCAGTAAGGCGTGGCATAAAGGCCTTAATGGTATTGATGACACCCCAAACATTAACATTGAAAGACCACTTCCAGTCGTTTTCGCTGTAATCCCAAAGATTGCCGAATTCGCCAGCGCCGATACCTGCATTGGCAAAAACTAAGTGGATGTCACCGAAGGCCTCTACCGCTTGGGTGCATAGGCCTTGCATGCTTTCTAGGTTGGAAACGTCGGCTTTGGCTCCAATGGCCTCCGCGCCCATGGCTTTCAAATCGTTGACGGTGTTTTCAATGGCGCCTTGTTCAATATCGGACACCACAATTTTGGCGCCTTCTTTGGCCAGTGCTATTGCGATGGCTCGGCCAACGCCGCCCGCACCGCCAGTAATAACCGCGACCTTGTTGTTAAAATCTTGCATAACGCTACCTTCTTAAATGTCGTTGTAATGTTAGAAATTGGGGGATTAACCACCGAGTAGAGCGTCCAAGTCGTCGTTACGTTGATGGAAGTAACCGGCTAGAGATTCGCCATCGACTTCCTTAATGAACTCGCCGCTGGATTTGGCATTGCCCACTTCAAAATAAATGGCAACAACTTCTTTTATGGGTAAGTCGGCAATAGGGTCGAGAGGCGATTCATTTAAGACCAGCTCACCTTCCATTTTGTAGAGTTCTTTTTGTTCGTTTTCGATGCGTAAGCGATTCAATCGTGGCGGCCACTCAAAACCTTTCCCGTCAATCGAGGGAAAAGCTTTGTAGACAAACATAGGGTATTGCGTGGTGGTGACGGGCAAAGCGTTGCCCACAATCTTCCCTTTAAATTGAATGAATGGACAAAAATGACGAGTCGCCGTAAAACTCACATCTTCGCCCTGACGTTGGAAGTCGATGTCGGCAATTTTCTTTGGCTCGCCATAAATCTCACGTCCCGCCACCACCGGTGTCTCTTGGTTCATGTACATGTGCAAACAGTAGCTACCTTGTTCGCCTTCGTGATCACAGGGGATAGCAACATTTACCGAGCCAAACTCAAAGTTCATCGCGCCCAGCTGTACGTCGACGTTTGACAGAGTGGCGCGAACCAGTCCGTCTGTATTGGCTGTTAGATGTGGTGGAATACACTCAGCTGCCGCTTCTGGATCGGTTTTATAGTCGACGATGATACTGGTGACGATACTAGAAGTGACTTCTTGATTCTGAGACGTGCCTTTGGCCAGCTGCTCTGGCGACTTAAAATAGCGAGTTTTAGACATTCTTATAGATTCCTGAGTGTTATTTATCTTGTACTGATGACCGCTGGCCTAAATTCCAGTCGTTGAATCGATTATAGGTAGGGTGTTACTGAGATTCTGGTGGTGAACGGCCGCTGAGAAGGTGCCAGTAGGACGCTTACAGTTCTTGATTGAACGATACCCCGAGGCGCAATTTCTATGAGTTCAATTTAATAAAGTGTGGGTTTGACCGCTTAAAACCCGAACTCAGGCCGTCTCGAACCAGTTATTGTTCTAGGACCACTTTTATAATGACTGGGCGGTGAATATTTACGCTTTGCGCTTTGGCACAAAGAAGAGAGATGCCTTTGGGAGGGGGTGTTTGATTGGCAGTCATCATGCAATCAATGCCAGTAGAATTGATACCGCCATTACATACTTCAACAAAATAATAATGACGATTGGAGAACGAGCATGGCTAAGAATCATCAAGATACACGGGGATTTACCAATCCCACGTTCACACGAAACCCACTATTTCTTTCTGTCTCGGCGGCTGCGCTGCTACTTTGTGGTCAGCAAACCTTGGCAAACAATGGCGCGCTAGTATTAGAAGAAGTTGTTGTTACCGCGCAAAAGCGCTCCGAGAACATTCAAGATATTGCAGCAACCGTTAACGCGGTTGGTGGCGACGCAATCGATGACTTTGTTATCACTCAATTCGATGACGTGGCAAAGCTAACTGCAGGCTTGAGTATGAATCGACAGAGCTCTGCTGCTTCGTCCGAAGTGAGTTTGCGAGGCATTACCTACAATCGTCAATCCGGCACCAATCCGGCTGTGGACGTCTATTGGAATGACGTTAACTACCGCGCTACCTCGATGTTTAACAGTATGTTTGATGTCGAGCGAATCGAGGTTTTACGCGGCCCTCAAGGTACCTTGCAGGGCAAAACCTCACCTGCGGGCGCGATTAAATTGGTCACCCGAAAGCCAAGTTTTGAGGCGGTTGAAGGGCAGGTTCAAGCCACTATGGACGACGCCGACAGCAGTAATGTTCAGTTCGGTGTGAGCATTCCAATTTCAGAGACCTTAGCGATTCGCGTAGCCGGCGTCACCGAAACCAGCGAGCTCAATCAGGTCAAAAGTTTTACTAGCGGTGAGTCAGATGACTACGATGCTGAAGGCGGCCGCTTAACCGTTGCTTGGCAGCCCTCGGATACGTTTTCAGCGACACTTAGCGCAGAGTACTTCGAAAGTGAAACTCGTACATTAGAGGAGTTGTCTGGCTCTGCCAACACGTCATTCTTTGGGGCGTATTTTCCCAGTGGTGTTGATGCCTCTGGCTACCCGTCTTTGGATGCAGAGGATTTGAAGGCGCTATCGGATGGCAGCAATCACAACACCATGCGCCAGAACATCGCCAGTATGGAGTTGGTATGGGAGGTTGGCGGTCATGAACTCACGTCATTAACCGGATACTGGGACGCTGGCTGGAGCGAAACACGGGATATGGATTTGGCCAACTTTGTACCCGACACTGTGCAAAACAGAAATAATGACAACCAAGTTTATACCACGATTCAAGAATTTCGCATCGGCTCAACAGAGCCCAATTGGTGGGAGTATCTCGGGGGAGTGTACTATCAAAAAACTAACTCTCTTACGACCTTTGAAGCTGACACTTACCCCAACAATGGCGCAGTTAGTTTATTGCAAACCATTCCAATCAGCACTGAAGAATACGGAGTCTTTACTCATAACCGCATCGAGTTGAGCGAAGCGTCGGAACTGCAAGTGGGGTTGCGTTGGATTAGAAGTCGACGAAGCGTTGCCGCCGATCAGTTTTACGGAAATGGCTGGGATTGCGCAGGAGTGATTGATATGCAGCCCGGATTTTCGCTACCGTGTTTCCTAGGCGGAGCGCGCGGTGAAGCTCTCAATCCGATACTTGGCAACTTTAATAGCCAGTTGGTGCAGCAGTTTATTCCTGAGGATCGTCAATTTGATTCCGAAGACGCTTTCACCGGCGGGGTAAAATACATTTACAACGCCAGTGAAGATTTGATGATGTACGCTTCTCTAGATCGTTCTTGGCGCCCAGGTGGAATGGGGATTTCGCCAGAGGTGAGCGATCCGGATACTTTGTTATACAACAGCGAAACCAGTGACTCGATCGAAATCGGCTTTAAATCGTCGCTAATGGATGGGCGTATTCAGTTGAACGGTGCAGTTTTCTATCAGGAATTTGATGGCTTTATCGGCTTCGCAACTGAAGTTCCTGTCGACAGTGACGGCAATGGCGCGCCTGATGCGGCCAGTGCAAACTTTGCCTACAACGCTGATGCAACATCGTTTGGTGCCGAAGTAGAAATGACCGGGTTGGTGACCGAGTTTTGGAAAATGGGCGCCTCGTTAAGCTACGTTGATTTTAAGTACGATGAGGGTGAAGTGGGCCCCTGCAATGATTCGGCACAGTTCGTTGGTAACAGCCCTGGTGGAGCAAATAACGTTGTTGTTGCCGAGTGTGAAATTGATGGTGAGCGCGTCGGTGTAGAGCCGAATTGGCAGCTAAATGTGCACAGTGAGTACTTTGTGCCACTGGAATCTGTCGATTGGTTTATGCGCGGACTCTACAACTATCGCAGCGGTAGTGAGAATCGATTTGTCGATGACTCGGATGTGAAGGGATACGGAACCTTGGATCTCTATAGCGGTATTCGCAGTAAAGACAACGCCTGGGAAGTGAGCTTGTGGGCTAAGAATTTGACCGACGAGCAAGCGCAAACACGGATCTACGCAGAAGAAACTCGCCAAGGCGTTTTGCCTACTGGATACCATGCGGTGGACAGTATTAAGGGACGAAGCGTCGGTGCTACCTTGCGCTACAATTTCTCAATGTAAGCAATATAAGTCGATCAAAAAAGCGTAGTAACGTTTACACAGTACTGATGATCGAATGACACAACGGCTGAATGCTCTCGCATTTGGCCGTTTTTTGTGATGAGTCGCGTTGGTCGCCCAAGCCTATGTATCGGGATCTTTTGAGCGGCGCCTTTGAGTGTAAAGTTTCTTAAGAAAGCTCTACCTACAGCAATAAATAAATTAGTATACATGTGTGTATTTATTTTTATAGCACTTGCCATTTAGAAAAGAGGGGGAAAAATGTCCTTAAAGAGACGGTTTGGATTGAGCTACATTTTCACAGCAGTAACCTTTACTGCTTTGGGGCTTGGCATTGCAAAAACTGATGTGGGCGGCGGCTTGGCCGAAACGGTTAAAGACAGTGCCACGTCGGTTAAACAGGCGGCACTAGAAACCGTCGTTGAAAATAGCGATTCATTGGGTGCTCGTGAGTTATTACTTCTTGAATATCCATCTCTGCTAAAACGTATCATGGAAGGGGGCTCTTTTGGTGGCGACTTTTCGAAAGCCATCGCCGAAGACATGTTTGGTCAACACAATCATGAAGCCATCGATGATGCCAAAGACATTACCGAAATCGTAGAAGTCGCGCCACGCACATGGATGATCTATATGCCTATTGTGAACGCGGTCTTGATGGAAACAGATGAGGGGTTGGTACTGATCGATACCGGAATGGCGCCTGCGGGGCCTGCGATTATGGAGGCAATCCGATCTGTCAGCGACAAACCGTTGCACACCATTATTTATACCCACGGTCATGTTGATCACGCCTATGGAACTTGGGCTCTAATGGAAGATAGTCCTGAGATTGTTGCCCACGAAGAGTTGGTCAATCGCTTCGATCGCTACATTCGTTTACGGGGTTCTCTAGCCAAATTTATGACCCAGCGCGAGGCCAGTATGCCCGCAAGTCGCGATGACTTGGTTTATCCGACTCGGGTGTTCGACGACGAACTGGTTTTAACGATTGGCGGTGAAGATTTTGTATTGCGCCATCATCGCGGTGAAACCGACGATCAACTCTACGTGTGGATACCCAGTCGAAAAGCCATAGCCTCGGCCGATTACTACCAGGGCTTTTTACCAAACGCCGGTAACGGTAAACGCTACCAACGCTATCCAGAAGAATGGGCCCAGGCGTTGCGTGAAATGGCGCAATTGAACCCAGAGTTATTGCTGCCCGCACATGGTAAGTCGATCAAAAACCCGGCCGAAATCAAAGAAAATTTTACCGTACTAGCCGACACGCTTCAGTTTATCGTGGATCATACTGTGGCCGAATTGAATAGGGGAACACGTAAGGGCTTGATACCGCACTCCTTGGAACTGCCAGAGCATTTGGCTCAACATCCGACGCTAAATATTCAGTATGTCTCGCCTGCGGATATTTCAAAAATGGTGATTAAGCGCTACACCGGTTGGTGGGATGAAATTCCGTCTCATTGGACTCCAGCTTTGTTCGAAGCGCGTAGTCAGGAGATCGCGAAGCTTGCGGGTGGTGTCGAAAACCTTATTCGCCGCGCCAGAGAGGTAGCGACGACAGACATTGTTATGGCCTCTCACCTTGCTGATTGGGCTTGGTATGGCCATCCAGAAAATTCACAGGTGCAGGCACTGGTGATTGATATCTACAAGCAGCGTATCGAGGGCCCAAACTCCAACACTATGGAAATGCTCGCCTATCTGGAGTTGATGACTGAGGCTCGACAGAGGCAGCTGAGTAGTGGCCGTGGAGAGGGGCAATAGATGCTAAAACTCGATAGCCTTCTGCCCTCGGGAAGGGCGTCGATAATACGACGTCCGGCTGTCGATCATCTATACTTGCCCTAATTCATCATGCAAATGGCCTGCTGCCGGCAGGCCTTCATCTGGGAGTGGGTTTTGGGGCGGTCTTTTGTTGCAGCGGTTGCTATTTGTGCTTCTGCATTGGTTCTACCGGCCTGTGATTCGTCGTCTCAGGGCGGCGACAGCGTTGACGTGGTTGAGGTTCAGCACACTCTCGAAAGCGATGCTGCTAGTGGCCAAACCGGTGCTTTAGGCGTTGACTCTGAGCCAGAGAACAAGCCTGTTGTGCATTGGGCAAAACCCGGACTTGCGCCATTGTTTATCGACGATGGTACCGACGAGGGGCGAGGCATCGGCGATCAGATGTTCGTCCAAGTAAAGGACCTCATGCCGCAGTTTTACCATGTTAACCTCAATCTCAACTACCCACGTTTATTAGAAGAGCTTCGCAAAGGCAGCGATGTGTGTGCAATCTTGCATTACAATCAAGAGCGCGCAAAATTTATGACCTATAGCAAACCCGTCATAGTGACACCGAGCTACCAACTGTATGTAAGCTCAAAGGGGTTGGAAAAGTTTAAACAACAAACTGGCTGGACTGGCGAACCTGCTAGTTTCGATGAGCTGCTTTTAAAGAGTCGGGGCCTGAAAATGGCAATCACACCGGGTCAGTCTTATGGTGCGGAAAGGGATGAAATACTGGCTCGACATATCGACAATGTTGAGTTGATTCGAAGTTTCGCCGACCAAGAAGCTCTTGTGAAAATGTTAGCAGCCAACCGCATGGATATGGTGTTGGGATTTCCCTGGGTCATCAACTACCGACTCGAACAGTTAGATGTACGCTCGGATTTGGTGAAGGTTCCGCTCAACGATGTATCCAGTTACGAGTCAGCCTACATCGCATGCGCCGATACGGCTTTGGGGCGACGAGTTGTCAGCGCCGTGAATGCTATCTCGCCGCCCATCCACGATCGCAGTAAAAGCTTCTTGACTCGCTGGCTAACGGCGAAAGAAAGCCAAGAGTACTACCGCGTTTATCAAGACTATTTCAACGAAGGCAAAGCGCTGCCTTAGCCCACTTTTTTGTCTCTGCGTCATTGTTCTTAATCTAGATCGCTTGCCGCAATCAGCCTTAAACCGTTACACTTTCGCGCTCTATGCCAATGATTGTTGGCGACTTAGCGGCTCTCTATTATGGAAAACATCTATCCCCCCGATGTCTTTGTGGCGCAATCTTCACCTGAAATCGGCCGAGGCGTATTTGCCAATCGTGCATTTCTTAAGGGGGAACTGGTTGATACGTGTCCGGTGGTTGTTTTATTGAAACCTCCAACGTTATTGCCGCCACGCATACAAACCTTAGTTTATAGTTGGTCTACTCTCATTGGCTCAAGTTCACCATCGACGGCATTACCGCTGGGGTATGGAGCACTCTATAACCATAATAACCCAGCAAATATGAGGTATGAAGCCGATTCTGAAGGGTTATTATTACGCTATTTTGCTGCACAAGATATTGGTAAGGGCGACGAACTTACGGTTAATTATAACAATCAAGGCGGCGAACCGGTTTCGAAAGTAGATACTTGGTTCAATCAACACAAAGTGACACCGATTGTAGAAAGTACTGGATTCCCCGAAGATGGGTAGAGGCAATATGAATGATGAGTATTTATTGAAGTGTGTTTGGCAGAAAATTGATAAGGAACTCTCAGAGGAAATTGTTAATTTTTGGCTTCACAATAAAGCGCTACCGACAAGGGAGGTTGCCTTAAAGCGGGTCAATCAAGTTGCCTTTATCGCTCGCGCCCGCTCTGGAGATTTAGTCGCGATCAATACTGCCTATTTGAAAAAGAATGAGAGAATTGATGAGCATTTCTATTATGTTCGAGCTTTTGTCGCTCAAGAGGCTCGTCGCTCGCATGTGGGCACAGAGATGTTGCGTAGATTGCAGTCTCAGTTTGAGGGGCTTTTCGAGGACGGGCTGTTAACACCTGCGATTGGGCTTTGTATGGAAATCGAGAGTGTAGCTTTAAAAAATAGCCGCAATGAGGCTATCTGGCCCACTACGAAGTTCATTTATATGGGGAAGACCCTAGAGGGGAATCATGTGCGAGTTTACTATTTTAAATCCGCTAGGGTTTCTTAGTATAGGGTTGTTTTAGGGTGGCTACAGTCGTATGTGTTTGGGAAATGGGTTCCAATTTGGGGCATCTAGGTAATCTTAAGCAGGTTGCTCAACGAGCAATTAATGATGGGCACACAGCTTGGATTGTTGCCAAGGACCTGGAGCGGGTGCACCAAGTATTTGACGGGTTACCGGTGGAGTTTCTACAAGCCCCAGCGCTCCGGACTCAGAGCTCTGCTCACCCAATAACACTGAGCTTCTCGCAGCTAATACGCAATACCAGCTATCGAAGTCGTGAAGATCTCTGCACTTATATTCGAGCCTGGCGAACACTTTTTCAGTTGATTGGCCCTGATGCCGTTTTTTTTGATCATAGTCCGCTAGCGCTAGCGGCGAGTTGGGGGCTTGAGTTTAAGAAGGTCTTAATGGGTAATGGGTTTACTCTACCCCCTACCCAAACAGCGTTATTTGGTGTGTTTCCTTACTCTGAGTTTACAGAAGAGCAATTTGCGACTGTCCGCAAAGCAGAATATGAATTGTTACAGGATCTGGCGGGCGTATATCGCCGTCTCGCGATCTCTCCGATAACGCAGGTCGCGGATATCTATCGTCAGGCAGATTCCATAGTAAGATTAACGATTGCAGAGTTCGATCATTTTGGTGCGCGCCCAGTAGGAGGGTACGTGGGTGTTTGGCCTTCCTTCGGAGGTGCGAAGGCCATATGGAAGACTTCAAATAAACGGCGTGTATTCGCCTATTTACAGCCTTTTGAGAAGTTGCCTTTGTTACTTTCACAGTTGGCACAGGCTGAGATTGAGGTCTTGGTGTATAGCCCGACATTAAATCCTGCTGATCGGGATAGGTTATCAACCCCCTTTATTAGTTTTTCAGACGAGCCTCTCGATCTTCGTCAAGTATCAGAAAGCGTTGATTTTGCGGTTACCCACGGTAATCACGACACCAGTGTTCAATTGTCATTACTGGGAATCCCATTGATGACAATACCACGGCATCAGGAGCAGTACTTTTTTTCGATCCGGCACGAGCAGCAAGGATTTGGCGTGGTATGTTATCAAGATCAGGAGTGTTATAAAGACGCTATTCGAACTTTGGCTGAAGGTCAGGAATCTAGACGTAAAGTGGTGTCGCTAGCACAGAGATATGGGTGCATGGTGGAGCAAGGAGCCGGAGCTCTTCTAGACGAGATTGTAGCTGCATTAAGTAAAAACGATTTGGATAGACGTATAGAAATAGAGGAGAAGTAACTTTGATTCCAAAGGTGATTGTACAAACTCATCGTGATCAGAGTATTGGGGAAGAGTGTAGACAAACATGGAAGGACAAAAATCCAGAATTTGAGTATCGCTTCTTTGATGATATTACGGTGCGCAGTTTTCTCGTGGATCACATGCCAAGGCTCGTTCCAGTCTTCGACAAATTACCTCATCCTGTACAGCGAGCAGACCTGTTTCGATACGCATATATCTATCATTTTGGTGGTGTCTATAGTGATGTTGACACAATCTGTGAGGCTAGTCTGGGATCCTACATTGACTTTGATCAAGATGCGCTCGTGGTGGGGATTGAAATGTCTCCGGGAGACTATAAGTTTGGTCTTGAACAATATACTCGCCAGTACGCAAGTCCATTTCAAATCCTACAATGGACATTTGCGTCGTCCCCAAAACATCCAGCGTTAGCGGCTATGCTGGACAGAATTCGATTCTACGTTAATACACTAACAGTCGAACAATTGAAAAGCTGGAGCCGAGTGGATCGTTTTACGCTGGAGCTGACGGGCCCGATGATGTTCAGTCAAATTGTATTCGATAGCCTTAGCGGTGCAAGAAGAGGCAAGGTTGAGCTGCTGGAACAAGCCGCTTGGGGATACAACCCTTGGCATAACCACTCGATATCTGAAACCAATGAGTCAATAAAGGTACGCCATTTGTTCCATGGATCATGGAAGCAGGGGTAAGGCTAGTTGCTACCAAACGCGCCCATTTGGCTATTACTTAATAGCTTCTCTTAGCTGAGTTTTTAACGGTAATGGTTATTTCAAAAGTGATTGAACTCTGTGATTAAGTTCTATAGAGTCCTTCAGCCTTATGGACGCGGACGCCCAATCTTGGAAGCATCTCTCGATGCGACGACTCGTTAATCTAACAATGGCCTATCTGCGTTATTCTTTTAGAAGGATTGGGTGAGAGTTATGGAATCGATCGCAGTACTTGTTAGCGGTGGTATGGATAGCAGTATCTTAACCGTTGATCTCGCTCGTCAGGGGTACCGTGTATTCCCTGTCTATCTTCAGCACGGCTTGATTTGGGAGCCGGTTGAGTTGGAGCACCTGAAAAGATTCTTGGCCGCGGTCGACGATCAACGTATTGAACCGCTGACAGTATTGAAACTTCCTGTAGATGATATGTATGAGAATCATTGGAGTGTCACGGGAAAAGGGGTTCCTGATGAATCGACCGAAGATGATGCCGTATATTTGCCTGGTAGAAACCTCTTACTTTTGGCCAAAATGGCTGTGTGGTGCTCACTCGGTGGCGTGTCAAAAATAGCCATGGCTCCCTTAAAGGGAAATCCATTCTCGGACAATTCGGATCAGTTTTATTCTTCCATGGAGAACGTGATCTCTCTTGCTCTTGAATCCCACGTGGATATTATCCGTCCCTATTCTTCGATGAGTAAAGATCAGGTGATCGCCTTGGGTGAGAGTTTACCGCTGGAGTTGACGTTTTCTTGTATACGACCCCAAGATGGAATTCACTGCGGTTGTTGCAATAAGTGCGCAGAACGAAAGTCTGCCTACAGTGTGTTGGTAGCTGAAGATAGCACGCCGTATTTTGATCAAGCTGTAAACAACGAGATAGAATCACATGTATGAAATTGTTAAGACCATTTCTTTTTGTTATGGCCATCGGCTTTTGAATTATGTTGGCCCTTGTGCACATTTACATGGCCACAACGCCAAAGTGGATGTTCATTTGGCGTCAGATAAGCTGGATGTTAGGGGGATGGTTGTTGATTTTGGGGATATCAAGGCTGAAGTAAAGGCATGGATCGACGAGCATTTAGATCATACTTTACTGCTGTGTAAAGATGATCCCATTCGAGCCTCGTTGGATGTTGCGAATGAAAAATACTATGTCATGGATGTAAATCCCACTGCCGAAAATATCGCTGCGCTAATCTATCAGTTTACGAAGGAAAAGGGTTTTCCTGTATCGGCAGTAACTTTGTGGGAGTCTGACAGCAGTTTTGCAAGATACTCTGAATGAGTTTGTTCGAAGCCCAATTGGCTGAATTGTCTCGTTGGAAGCCCGTTCCAAAGTGGCGCGGCGCACCTGTATTTCGGCGTTTACTCGATAACGAGTTCTCTGAAAAAGAACATCACGATCAACGTATCGATGCGCGGCTTCGTAATCTCATTCACTTTTGTGGTCATAATGTCCCGTATTACCGCAGGCTGTTTGATAAACACCAAATAGGCCTTGAGAGTATTAAGGGTGTTGGTGATCTAGAGCGTATCCCAATACTTGATCGTTCACTGCTACAAGCCAATTCCGATGCATTAAAAGCTGAAAGGCTTCCTCCCAACGAAACAGTTGCAGGCAGTAGTAAAACCTCGGGTAGCACTGGACAACCGGTAGAGGTTGTTCAAACACTGTCGAGCTTTCGCTTTTTTACTTTTTTGAAGCATCGAGAAAGCCGATGGTGGGGAATGGATCCTCTGCAAACCATGGCGTCCATTAGACCAGCTGTGGACTTGCCGCAAATAGCTGGTCGACGATTAGGCGATGGCGAAACAATTGAGCTCCAAGGCTGGCCGTTCTTGAGCAATATGTTTCGTACTGGCCCTGCTCTAGGCTTTGCCGATACCAACGAGCCTGAGCGTATCATTGAGTGGTTGCAACTCCGTTCCCCTAAATATGCGATTGCTATGGCAGCCGTACTGGAGCACTTGTCTATGGCAGTTGGAGAGGCAAATCTAGGTGGTCTCAATCAGGTGCTTTCTATCTCGCAGCAAATGACCCCAGAAATGCGAGAGTTGATAGAGGCTAAGTTGTGTAATCGAGTCAACGAGAATTATGGCTTTAATGAGGTCGGGGTAGTTGCAAGTCGCTGCCCTGAAAGCGGCTATTATCACGTGCACAGCGAACACTGTATCGTTGAAATTGTGGATGAGAATGGCCAGCGCTGCAAGCCGGGCGTGAGCGGAAGAGTCGTTGTTACAGCGCTGAACAACCCTGCGATGCCGCTGGTTCGCTATGACGCCGATGATATGGCTGAAGAACCTCTTATTCCTTGTCCGTGCGGAAGGGCTCTACCGTCATTTACCAATCTTCGTGGGCGATATCGCCGCACGGCGCATCTACCGAGGGGAACGTGGGATTATTGGGGGGCACTATTAGATGCGATTTCGGTTGCAAATGCTGAGCAGTTAGCACCGCTCAAGCAATACCAGTTACGGCAGCGAAAGAGTGATGAGTTTACTTTAACTTTGGCTGTTTCTACTCCGCCCCAGTCGTCTTTGCTAGAGCTCATAAGCTCGCATTGGGGGAGCGTCGACAATGACCTACAAGCCAGCTTGAATATTGAACTGCTGTCCGAGATACCGAAGAATGGCAAGAAATTTCAGAACTTTGTATCTGATTTAGTTCCTGATGCGTGAGCATTCAGTCTATTGGTCCGGTTCAGGTGCACTGAGAAAAATCAGCAGCAATAGAAACGCCACGGAGATTCGAAAGGCGGCTTGTTGCCCATTCCATATCTTTGATTGCCACATCATGAACCACTCTCCGCCAACGCCGATGAACCCTCCAAACCACAGCGTAAAGCCAAGCGCGAGTCCGTAACACCCCAATATTTTTGACGTCTTAAAAGCGCTACTCTTGATCGTCCGAAGCATGTTAATTACACCCATCCAACAGAGGGCCGCGATGATAATCTCTGCCCCTATAATAATGCTGTAGGCAAAATGGTGACTGGATGTATCAGTAATTGCTCTGCTATGCCCTCGATTGGCAGGGAATACTGTGTCCATGCTCAAGACATGTTGAACAAATCGGAAATTCGAGTCGTAGTTGCTGAGATTGTTGAAGACCACGAAGCTACAGTAGATAGCAACCGTCAATAGCATTAGGGTTTTAATGAGTCTGATGTGCATGGTTCTTGTTTCCCTCTTGGCTGCGACGAGCAAATAGTGGATCTGTTTGCGCTGCTAGAACTCCACCGATGATTTTTGTTCGATTGAATGTTGAGCGTCTGGCAACTTCGTAGGCGCGAAGGCTTAGTTGTCTCCATCCATTTTCAATCAGGTAGGGAATCGAGGTTCCATATACAACGGTTGATATATTTGCCCAGGATATGGCTCCCTGGCACATGGGGCAGGGTTCCGCTGTTGATATAAGGGTGGTATTGCGCCACCGCATTTTCTCTTGGTATTTATCACTGCAATTACGTATTGCCTCGATCTCTCCATGGTCGATTGGACTGTAGGTTCCAGGATTTGTGTCAATACATAGTATCTTGCCACTTTTGTTGTCAACTATCATGGCTGCGAAAGGTGTTTTAGCAGTGCTGTTTTGAGCAATATCGACCAGTTTTTGCATGTGATGAGCATAATTAATTGGGTGCTGTTCTTTTGACGTTGCAACGGGGCCGTATAAAAAACAAGTGAAAACTGCCAAAACTACAGAAAATCTGGTTGTTTTTTGTTCGATCATGGTTGTTTTTGTGATCCGTTTCACTAATTCTTGCACATGCTAAGTCATTTTGATTATATACGCACCTTAACTAAATTGGCTGTGCTCCTAATTCAGCAGACAGTACTCGTAGAAGTTCGTCTGTTTTTTGACCAAAAGAGTGCAGCTGAATAAACCAAATGGACGCATTTCTTGGGGGCTCACGATGAGCAACGCTTTAATACCTTCACGGGTAAAATCACTCTCGCTTGCAATTTCACAGACCATTATTCTATCCGGCGGTTTAACGGCCATTTCTGCCAATGCACAGGCAGTTAGCTGTACGCAAACTGTCGCTGGTGGTGGCTCTCTTTCAATTACATCGGATCTCACCGGTAATGTGTGTCAGACGTCACCTGGCGCGGCAACTATAACGGTGCAGGGCAGTACTATTGATGCTGGGGGCTCAACTTACGGCGTATCTATTGAGTCTGGGAGCATTACCTTAAGTGGTGGATCTTCAATCACCACTAGTGGTTCAGATTATTCCGAAGCGATTGTATCGGATGGCGAAGGTGACTTAGAGATTCTCATCGACGCAGGCTCTTCCATTGATATTGATGCCGAATCCGCTGACTCATATTCTGAAGCAACGGGCATATACGCAGATCAGGGCAGTGATGTAACGGTTACATTGAACGCTGATAGCAGCGTTAATGTTCAGGCTGCAGCTTATTACGACGGCACTGCGACAGGCATTATTATTGAAGCTGATCAGATGTACGTCAAAGGTGGATCAAGTGCGACCTCTTCTGTCGCGGGGCAGTCGACTACGATCAATGTTTCATCAACTAGTTCTGATCAGGATGCAGATAGCGCAGGACTTGGCGTGGTTGCATCAAGCGCTGACCATGCATCCACGACTTCGGTTGAGCTTACGAGCTCAGCGGTAACCATTTCTGCCGAATCTGCTAGCGATGATGCCAGTGCGCTTGGAGTTTATAGCGAAGCGCATAGCAGCGGATCTTCAGATGGCCCAGCGACTGCATCGGTCACACTGAATTCCACTGACTTCTCTGTTAGCGCCGATGCAGCCGACGATGCCTATGCCGAAGGCATCGTTGTGAACGCCTACGGAGAGACCGCGGTTATCGATCCGACAAATGCGTCAGTCACTCTTAATGAAGGTGCATTCACTGTTAGCTCTGAAGGTTTAGATGACGCTGACAGTGTGGGTATTAACGCACAAACCAGTGATCGTGGCACATTCGGTGAGCCGGAAACCACTGTATCACTAACCGATGTAACTGTGAGCGTTAGTGCGAGCGCTGGAGATGAGTCCAGCGCATCTGCCATAGCGGCTGGTGCTTATGGAGAATTCGGCGCAGAGACCGATGTGAGCATCTCAGGTGGTTCGCTGACGCTCAATGCACAAAGTGCGTCCACCAATTTGAATGAAGAGATCAGTAGCTACGGCGAAGGTATTGTGGCGGGTTCCTACGCAAACGCAGGTGGTGCTGAAACTCATATCACCCTGAACGATACCGAGCTGTCAATCTCTGCGACCGCAAACGTCAATGAAGGTTATGGCGATGCAATTTCAAAATCACTCGGTGTTTCTTCTAGTGCACGTAGTGGCGATGATGACCATGCTGATTCAGTGGTTACGCTGAGCAATTCCAGCCTCAATGTTTCGGCTGCGGCGCAAGTCGCAGACGATAGTTACACTAGCGAAGCCTACGCAGAAGGTATCAAGGCCACCGCTTGGGCAGCGGACGATACGGCTTCCGTAGCTGTTGTATTGAACAACGGCGCGTCCTTGACTGTATCGTCTCAAGCTGACTACGCAGAAAGCGTTGGTGTACACGCATCCTCTGGTTCCAAATACGGCAATGATGACGAAGTCAGTGTTGAATTGGATGGCGTATCGGTATCGGTTTCTGCTGCGGCCAGCGAAGACGCTAGAGCGACAGCAGTTTATGCCGAAGGCAGCGATGTTGATGTCAGTATTGCTGATACAACCATCGATGTATCAGCTTCTAGTGATTCCGGGTATGGCGTGGCCATCGGTATTTCGGCTCATGCTGAGCAGAATCTAAATGTAGAGCTCAACAATGCAGTGGTCAATGTTTCCGGTGCTGGGGCTGGTTACGGCGAGGGAATTACCTCTGGTATTCAGTTTTCCAATGAAGGCTATGGCGCCGCGGTGACATTGAATGGCACTAGCATTACCGTTAGTAATAGCGGAGAAGGCCCGAGCGTGGGTATCTGGGAAACTAATTTCTACGCCAAAGGCGGTTCAAACGAAGTAACCATTACTTTGGATAGCGCCAGTAGAATCGACGCCGATTATGCGGTAGTTGCTATGTCTGAATACGCCTCTCTGGATAACGCGGGTGTAATTGACGGTACCGTATTTGTTCGCAATATTGACAACAGCGGCAGTATCAATGGCTTTGTTCAAGCGGATAGAGTGCAAACTACTGGGACGATCACGGGTAATGTGAACGCTACCGAGCTTGATGTTCTGAGTGGTGGTGTGGTTGCGGGAAGCGCTAACGTTGGAACCTTGAATGTTGCGGCTGGCGGTGAACTACAAGCCATCATGACTGACGAGATTGATCCTGAAATCGCGCACTTTACGGCTCATGAAGCAACGTTAGAAGATGGTGCAAGGGTCCGCATTAACGGAACCTCGGAGTTGTTTAATCCTGATTTAGAGGGTGTCACTTATCTCATTGCCGAAGCACAAACTTCGCTTACCGCCGATATCGAAGCGTTGCTGTTAAGCACCAGTGGGTTGATTGGTGCGGAGTGGGCTGAGTGTGGGGCTTTGTCCTTGTGTGTGAATGTACGGGCGCTGGACCTTGAAGAGTTGGCTGAACTAGATGATGCATCGGTCAACGGTGTGGATGCAGCAATCGGTGCACAGTCAGTTCTTGAGCAGTTGTCTGGAAGCGAAACCGCTGATCGCTTTATGGAGGTAATTGAGCGAGTGGTGGATCAAGGCGCTTGGGAGGAGCTTGATGGTTCCGGTCAAGGCGAAAGCTTACTGGCAAGTAAAGATTCCGATCGCGTAGTTTCTCGTTATGTACAGCGTCTATTACAACAGGGCCGCAGCTCCGGTGAAGAGTTTGAAAGCGCACGTGGATTATGGGTTCAAGCGTTGCAGTCTGACGGCGATGGTGATTCGGACAATGGTGTCGCAGGTTTTGATGTGGATACTACCGGTATTGCTATTGGTTTCGACTCCGAACTGAAGCCAGGTTTAATTGTTGGTGGTGTGGTGAGTTCTACGGATACTGAAGTGGATTCTGACGATAACTCAAGCAGCGTTGATACCGATACCGTGATGGCGTCTGTTTATGGCCAGTGGACGCAAGGCCCGCTGTTTGCCAACATGGTGATGACTTACGGTCAGAGCGATAACGACAGTAACCGTTATATAGTTGGTGAGCTGGCATCAGCCGATTACGACAGCGACTTTATTTCTCTGCGTATGCAAGCGGGTAAAGCCTTCGGCTTTGAGAGTGGTATCGTATTACGCCCACGTGTTGAGTTGGCCTATAGCAAGGTTGATATCGACTCTTACGACGAAAAGGGCAGTGTGGCGGCACTTTCGATTGGCAGTCAGAGTTATGAGACTGCTGAATTGGGTGCAGGTATCGAGGTGAGTAAAGCGTTTATCATCGATAAGGGAGTTTGGACTCCTTACGTTGATTTTGCGGTTTATCATGACTTTGCTGATGATCAAATTCGCAATAGCAGCCGTTTCTTGATTGGTGGAGACAGCTTTGTCACAGCGGGTAACGATGCAGAGCAAACCAATATCAGTGCAACAATGGGTGTGGGTTATGGCGTCGGCGCTCATCACGCCTTTAAGGCTGCCTACGAGTACTTTGGCAACAGTGATTATGATTCAGCGACTTGGATGCTGCGTTATTCTTACAGTTTCTGATTTCAGTCTAGGCTAACAGCAAAAAAGCCGACCTTTAGGGTCGGCTTTTTTGTGGGAGAGGCAAAACTCTTCAGCTATATCTAGTGCGGTAATATTGTTAAACTCACGAAGTACTCTATCGATAAAAATAAGGGATTGGGAATGTCTGAGCAGCAGCCACGAGTGATCGGTGATGACGTCAAAGACGAAATGGTGAATCCGTTTCATCTGAATTTTTCTGATGGCATGATTGCTTGGATGACGCAATTAAACGCCGCCGTTATCTTCACGACCTATACTGCCGGTAAGGTGGTTTTGGCTGGCCCCAATCATGGGCGTTTGACTGTGTCGGAGAGAAATTTTGGTCGTGCCATGGCAATGCTTCCAACTGAAGACGGATTACTGCTTAGTACCGAGTACCAAATTTGGCGTTTTGAAGACGGCCTCGACAAGGGCCGTATGTACGAAAATTGGGACAAAATTCTATTACCCCGCAAGTGCCATGTGACGGGGGCGGTGGATACCCACGATTTTGCCTATGACAAAGACGGTAATTTGATTGCCGCCATTACTTTGTATAACTGCCTAGCGAGAATCGATGACAATGGGTGTTTTTCTCCTGTTTGGAAGCCTAGCTTTATCGATAGTATTGTTGGAGAAGACCGTTGCCACCTGAATGGCTTTTGTATGGAAGATGACGAAATCGCGTACGTTTCAGTGATTGGTGAAACCAATGTGGTACAAGGATGGCGAGACCATCGCGCCGACGGCGGTATGATTATCGATGCGCGTAACAACGAAGTAGTCGCTAGTGGTTTATCGATGCCACACTCACCGCGTTTGTATCGCGATAAGCTCTGGATTCTAGAAGCGGGAACTGGCTATTTCGGTTATGTGGATCGCGACAAGGGCGAATTTGTCCCCATGACTTGGTGCCCTGGTTTTACTCGTGGTCTGCGTTTCCAAGGTGACTATGCCATTGTTGGAATATCAAAGCCACGTCACAGTACCTTTCAAGGTTTGCCGTTGGATGAGGAGCTGAAAAAGCGCAACGCAGAACCGGTTTGTGGAGTTTATGTGGTGCGTCTCAGCGATGGTGAGGTACTTCATAAGCTGACGATCACTGGTTCGGTTGAAGAAATCTATGATGTCGGGGTGATGCCTAATACTCAAGCTCCGATGTTGGTGGGTTTGCAAGGCACGGAAGTTCGCAAGTGGATTCGTTTGGGCGACAACGCCTGTCAATAACCTGAATTATTTGAGCTTCGACATGTTGATCCGCGCTCGTAGTCTAGTTTTTATCTTACTTGCCTTAACCGCATGTAGCAGTTTTGCTCCTAGGGGGACCCCCAATGTAGAAGAGCGTCGCATCATTGCCGCTGAGATTGCACGGGAAGCGAAGCTAACTCTTAACTGGTATTCCGTCGGCGGCTTTCAATTACAAGGCTTTCGGCGTTATCGCAAGAGTGAAGAGCCTTTGGTCGTCTATATCGAAGGCGATGGTCACGCCTGGGAACGCAATGGTCCCTCGGATAACCCCACGCCCATTAATCCTTTAGCGTTGCGCTTAGCCGCCGCTGATAGCTCCAGCAATGTGTTGTATTTGGCCAGGCCTTGTCAATACACTCGCAAATTTTGTGAGGTGAAATACTGGACGTCGCACCGAATGGCAAGAGAGGTGGTAGCCGCTTATCGGCAGTTAATCGAGAACGAAATGCGGGAGGGTAAGTTTTCCAGTATTCGTTTGGTGGGCTTTTCAGGGGGCGGCTCCATTGCGGCGCTGTTAGCAAATCAGTTGCATCGCTGTTGCTCGATTGTTGATCTACGTACTGTGGCAGGTAATTTGGACCATCGTTTATGGACTAAGCAACTAGCATTGATTCCCATGGAGGGGTCACTCAATGCGGCGGATATAGCTGCGTCGATCAATCATATTCCACAGCTTCATTTTGTCGGTCGGGATGATCGAGTGATCTTTCCTGAAATCTATGCAAGTTATCGTCAACACTCTGTGAACACTCGTTGTGTTTCGTCCAGTCTGCAATCAGCTTCACATGTTAGAGGGTGGGCTGAATTGTGGTCAACATTATCTAAGACGCCGGTTAGCTGCGCCCGCTAGAGGGTTCAACGCGCGAGTTTCTACTCTGTCTCAAATACTCTAATCCTTAATGCCGCTAGCGTAACGCAGTTCCCACTCCATACCGACCTTACCGCCAAAATCTTTGATGCCTACACACTTGTCCACCGCGGTGAGCACCTGCTCGGGTTCTACATCGATCAAATAGAACAGCTTGGTGCAGAATTCTGCCAGATCTTGGTGAGTGTCAAACAGCCAGGGGACGGAAACAATTTTGTCCTGCTGAGGCTCCAGCCCGAACTGTTGGAATAGTTTTGTAAACTCATCGTGTTCAATAAAGATGCCATCGTGTCCCTGCGGTGTGTAGTGGTCGACAAAGCCATTGAGGAATTCGTCGGGTCCACTGCCCGCAGCAACATCGGCAATGGCTATCTGGCCGCCTTGTTTTAATAATCGTGCCCACTCATTAAAAACTGGGGCGCGGTCCGGAATATGATGCAGACCGGCTAAGCTGGCGATTAAGTCGATACTGTTGTTAGCCAGTGGAATATCGTCGATAGGGCTGTTGATGACTGCGAAAGAGGGGTGGATACGTTTGCCAAAATTGGCTGCAGGCTCGATACAGGATATTGTGAGGCTACTATCTCCGTTTTCACGAATGCCATCGGCAAGATAACCACCGCCCGCTGGGGCATCAACGATGTGTAGGTCAGAGCGAAGATCGATAAGATCGATCAGTGCTTGCCGCTCGAAATGACGAGCCTCTGGAAATTTGTCGCAAGCGCTATTGTAGGATTCTCCGCGATAGTCGAAGATAGTCTCGTAATCCAATATATTCATGAGTGTTCCATTCTTATGCCGCGTTCCATTTTCTGTCCTGAGAGTTTTTTATCTAACTCATATGCGCAGCAGCGCTTCAAAGAAATTTGCCAGTGGGCGAAAGACAACCACCCCTATTACCAGCGCAGTTTGGCTGACTGCGAGCAAGTGCCTATTTTGACTCGTGAACAGATATTAGACAACAACCAAATGTTGTTGAATGGTCATGAGGTTACTGGGAAAACTTCGGGCTCAACCGGGGTACCGGTGCAAATTTCGTGGTCGCAACAACGCCATGAAATTGAAGGCAAGGTAACCAATAAGTTTGTGGGCTGGTTGGGGGGGCGACGTAACGTTACTAAGATCATTCACTTGGGAGAGGACGAGCAAGGCGATCAGTTTCTGGATGTCAACTCAGCGGTTGATGCGCAGTTGGATTATCTACTAGAGAGGTATAGAGAACAGAGGGCGGACGCAATAACCACTTATCCGACCAATGCCGAGCGTTTGTGCCTTGCCATTCTAGAGCGCGAGCTAGATATGAGCTTTATTCAGCGTGTGGGTTGCTACGCGGAGGTGTTTGAACCAGATCATGAACGATTAATTCAACAGGCTTTCCCCAATGCCCAGATTTGGACGACCTATAGCTCCACTGAGTTCGGTATGATTGCCGCACGATGTCCCCATAATCCAGACTTTCATCATGTTTTTGCGGGTAAACTGGGTGTTGAGATTTTGAATAAAGACGACATGCCTTGTGAGCAAGGTGAATTGGGCCGGCTGGTCATTACCGACTATTACAATACCAATATGCCACTCATCCGTTATGAGATTGGCGATCTTGCCGCGTGGGGGGAATGTGATTGTGGAAAGATTTCACTGCCGGCACTTTCCCGAGTTGTGGGCAAGGTTCGTGGCGCCTTGGTACATCGCGATGGTGAGCGAGTGCCTTTCACCGACTTATCGGTAGCGCTGCGTGAGATTGAAGGGATGCGACAGTATCAAGTGATTCAGCACGAACTTGAACGCTTTGAGTTGCGCTATGTAACCTCTGATGAGTATGAAGCAGCTCTGCAACATGCAGCAGTGGCTGAGTTTAACCAGCATTTTGGTTATCGGCCGAAGATAGAGTTTCGGCGCGAGACGGCTATTGAGCGAGGTACCAATGGCAAGTATTACGCATCTATCTCGCACGTCTAATTGACACCAGAATCGTCATCAAATAAGCGTTCCATCGGCGAACTTTCTGCGATCCGATAGAACGCTCGCGAGATTAGGATCGTTGAGATTTTGCCATTTCCATGGCCACATCTTCGATCAAGTCTTCTTGGCCGCCAATGGCTTTACGCTTCGCCATCTCTAAAAGAATGTCCTGCGAGGGAACACCGTACTTGGCGCCTGCACGTTTGGCGAACAGTAAAAACGATGAATAAACGCCGGCGTAACCCAGGGTTAAAGAATCACGATCGACGCGAACCAGTTCGTCCATTAACGGAATCACTTTTTCTTCTGCTACGGCCATCAACTTAAAGATATCGACACCGGTATCGGCTTGCATGCGATCGAGCACTGCGGCGAAGACTTCCAGCGGCGTATTACCTGCACCAGCGCCCAAACCTGCCGCCGAGCCGTCGATACGGTTAGCCCCTGCCTCAACGGCTGCCATCGAGTTGGCAACGCCCAAGCCTAGATTGTGGTGACCATGAAAGCCCAGTTCAGTAGTGGGTTTAAGGTTCTTGCGCAACAGAGCAATGCGTTCAGTGACATCGTGAGGGAGCATGTAACCGGCGGAGTCGGTGCAGTAGATGCAGTTGGCACCGTAGGATTCCATCAGCAATGCTTGTTCAAGAATATCTTCGGCGCTGATCATGTGGGCCATCATCAAAAAGCCTACGGTATCCAAGCCCATTTGGCTGGACATGCCGATATGCTGCTCAGAAACATCCGCTTCAGTACAGTGAGTGGCAACTCGAATGGTAGAAACGCCAAGATCCGCCGCCATTTTTAGGTGATCAACGGTACCGATTCCAGGCAGTAACAGTGCCGACACTTTTGCATTCTTCATCTTTGGCACAACGGCTTTTAGGTATTCTTCATCACTGTGCGCGGGAAATCCGTAATTCACCGAGGTGCCGCCCAAACCGTCGCCGTGAGTAACTTCGATCAAGGGAACACCAGCCTCATCAAGACCGGTTGAAATATCGATCATTTCATCGAGTGAGATCTGATGACGCTTGGGGTGCATGCCGTCGCGGAGACTCATGTCGTGCAGGGTAATTTTCTTGCCTTGATAGTTCATTGTTGTCTCCAAAATTATAGATCGCCGTTGGCCATAGCTTCTGCGTACATTTCTGCGGTACGTAATGCCGCTGCGGTCATGATGTCGAGATTGCCAGAATATTTTGGCAGAAAGTCGCCAAGGCCTTCGACTTCCATGAAAATGGTGACGCGGTTGCCATCGAATACCGGGCCGTTCTTGAGGGTGTAGCCGGGTACGTATTTTTGAACCTCTTTCACCATATCGTGAACCGACTCAATAATGCGTTCTTGATTTGGCGCTTCTTTGGTGAGGCAGTGAATCGTGTCGCGCATGATAAGCGGTGGTTCTGCTGGATTCACCACGATAATGGCTTTACCTTTATCGGCGCCACCGACTTGCTCGATTGCACCGGCGGTGGTACGGGTAAATTCATCAATGTTTTTTCGGGTGCCCGGACCAATCGACTTTGAAGAAACCGTCGCCACAATTTCACCATACTCAACCGCTTGTACACGGCTAACCGCATTAACCATTGGAATGGTGGCTTGACCACCACAGGTGACCATGTTCACGTTCTCTTTGCGGCCTTCTTTAAGCAGCGCCTCTAAGTTTACCGGTGGTACACAAAAAGGGCCGATAGCGGCCGGGGTGAGATCGATCATGATCGCGCCTTGCTCATTCACCTTGCGAGAGTTTTCCGCGTGAACGTAGGCCGAAGTTGCATCGAAGACAATCTGAATGTTGTCGTCTTTCATGTGAGGAACGAGGCCGTCAACGCCGCTGACAGAGGTTTTCATTCCAAAGTCGCGTGCGCGTTTAATGCCTTCAGATTCTTCAATACCCACCATCCAAACGGGTTCTATCCAATCGCTGCGCATGGCCTTCATGAGCAGGTCTGTACCAATATTGCCGGGGCCAATGATGGCTGCGCGCAACTTTTGCGGGGGCGTTTGAGTCGACATACTGTTTTATCCTCAGTCTCTAAACATCGTATTTGAACGAAAAACTACTTAAATTGAATGGTGGCTGTACCGATGGTTTTATTCTGATCGATAAGCTCCATGTGCATTTTGTCGCCAGCGACAACGGCTTCTAGAGGAACCAGAGAACCCGACAAGATGATTTCACCGGCTTTAAAGGGAATGCCGAACTCGCCCAAGGTGTTGGCGAGCCAAGCAACAGCGGTTAGTGGATTACCTTGAACAGCTTCGCCTTTCCCACTGCTTATCTTTTTAGAATTTTTGTAAACGTTGACGGTTAACTCTGGAAGTTCAACGCTATTTGGATCGATTTTTTCATCGCCACAGACATAAACGCCGCAGGATGCGTTATCGGCGACGGTGTCTTGAATTTTGATTTTCCAGTCATCGATGCGTGAATCAACAATCTCGAAGCAAGGCATGATGCACTCTGTGGCGGCCAGTACATCGGCCTCTGTGACGCCTGGGCCTTGTAGGTCTTTATTGAGCAAAAACGCAATTTCAGCTTCAGCTCGCGGAGCAATTAGTTGACCTTCAATTTTGGCGTCGCCGCCATTGTCGATGGTCATTGCATCAGTGAGGAACCCAAAGTCTGGCTGAAAAACACCGAGCATCTCTTGTACTGCGGCGGAGGTGACTCCAATTTTTTTTCCCACAACCTTTTCGCCGTCTTTCTCTAGGCGACATTTGAGCATGTGCTCGGAGATTCGGTAGGCGTCTTCAATTTCGATATCGTCAAAGCGATCGGTAAACGGCGCTACCGATTTACACTGACGCAAAGCGTGATATAACTCTTCGCCTAGTTGTCGGCGTTGGCTGTCGGATAAACTCATAGTGATTCTCGATTACAGTGGTTCAGTAGAGTGTGTAAATGTAACTTTAGATTATGTTTTTGGTGCTAGGAGTTATTCAGTTGTCATCGACCAGCGACAAAAAATATCAAAATCAGAACTCTAGTTGTTCAAGAAGGTTGTACATTCTTGATTGAATAGATCCTGATGTTCAATCATTACCCAGTGACCACATTGACTTAAGGTGATCATTTTGGAGTCCGCGCAGCCTCGTACTAAAGTTGCCGCACCGCTTAGTGGACAAAAGTGATCATCAGCCCCCCAAAACCCCAACACCGGAACTTTGATTTCATTTAGACGATTGGAAATGTTCGGAATACGCATACGACCAAAAACACTGGCGTTTTGAGTTTCGAGTATACGAAAACGCTCTTCGATCAATTCATCGGTAATGTGCTTCGGATCGAATACGATCAACTTGAGAACTTCTTTTAAATATTCAGGCGTGAATTCAGGTGAGCCTAATGGCACCTTTGTCATTGCTTGAATGCCTTTCATATTGTTGAAATAGACCTCGAGATCTTCCAAACCGCCGCAGCCCATAAGGATTAGCTTTTCGATCTTTTCTGGATGCGCGAGAGCAACGCCAAGGCTGACGGCGCCGCCCAGAGAATTTCCGACAAAAGACGCCTTATTGAGATCGATTTTCTGCATAAATTGGTTAACACATTCAACAAAGAAGTCGAGCGTGTAATCGAGATCGGGTTTTGAACTATCACCAAAGCCGGGTAGGTCGGGAATAATGACTTGATAGCCTTGATCGACAAAGTGTTGAGCGTTGTAACGAAAATTCATCCAACCGCTGGCACCGGGGCCGCTGCCCTGTAAAAAGATGACTGCAGGCCCAGTTCCCATGGTGACGTAATCGATAATGATCGTTTCATCGGTTGAGCTAGGATTAACGTTAACTTGTCGACTTTCAGGTTTCTTGGGAGCTGTCATTTTTTATCCTTATTTCGGTTTTGTTGCTGAAGTTCTACTTTTTCGAAAAGTACGACTATTCAACAACTGCAGTGTTGAACTTTAGCGGTGAGCCGAGCATCTCGCGATGAGAAAGCGGTCGACGACCGTTAAGGTCGGAGACGCCTAGCTCGATCGAAAGTTCAGCACCTATGTAGGTTCTTCCACTGCGTTTCATCAGAAGAGGGTCGCGATAGAGCGCGTCAATTAGCCGGCCGGTAAAATCAGGCGTTTCACAGATGTCGGCAAAATGGGCGTACTTTTCCGGCTCTTCAGCCATCACTTTCTGACTGCGTTCGGTATCGAGCATTCCCATCCAGAGCGAGACGGTGGCAACCTTGTAAGGTCTCAAGTCGTGGGCCATGTCCCAAGTCATTTTGTCGAGGCCGGCTTTTTGTGCACCGTAGGCGGGGCCATGCATATAGCATTGTGCTCCAAATGATCCCGTGTTGATGAAGAGTCCCTGAGTTTGCTGACTCATGATTTTGGCCGCGTGGTAGCTAGCCACGTACGCTGAGCGAAGGCCAACATCTAAGATGCCGACCAGATCCATGGACTTCTCCCAGAAGCCACCAGGTTTGATCAGGTCGTCATGTACCAGTGCCGCGTTATTGACCAGAATGTCGAGACGACCCTGTTCGAGTTCTATTTTTTTGAACAGTGCTTCGACTTGTTGATCATCTTGATGGTCACAGACAACGGCGATACCGGTTCCGCCCGCGTTATTAATAATGTCGGCGGTCTCAAAAATGGTGCCTGGTAAAGGCGCTTGATTTGCCGTGGTGGTACGGCCGGTGACATAGACGATGTCGCCACAGGCTCCCAGCGCCCGAGCGATACCTTTGCCGGCGCCACGGCTGGCGCCTGTCACTAAAACAACCCTTGGGCTTTGTGAACTGTTCGTCGTAGAGTGTGCCATGAAAAGCGCCATGCTGATGATTCTGAATCAATCCCCTAAGAGTGATCAGAGATCGTGATCTAATTACTCTTAAGGGTTGTAGCTGATGATTTCTAGGCGGTGCATTACCGTTGCTGCATCAGCTTATACAAGCGCCGACATTTACAAAAAGATATCATCGCTCTCAAGACCAAGCTGAACGCCACCGTAGTTCTGTCCAAATTTATACGGGTTATTTGCGACGTGAGCACGACCAGCAAGAATATCCAGTACAAAACGTTGCAATGGGCTGTTGGTGAAGATCGCGCGACCGCCACACATTTTTTGCAGCTCAAGTACAACTTCTAAACAACTCTCTGGAACGGCAGCCGATTCGTAGCGGTATTGAATGCGTTGCGTCATATCGGTGGCTTCGCCGTTACGCGCGTCTTCCATAAGGTGATCGAAGTTGCTGTGAAGCTTCATTTTTAATTGATCAACCAACGCTTGAGCACGGGCAACCGCCATCTGTGCATTGCCGTCTTCAGCGGTTTTGGAACCATCGTTGGTTCCAACACGTTTTGAAGCGACACTTAAGTAAGCGTTAATCGCGCCCTGAGTTGCACCGATGGTTGAGCCAGACACAGCGCGTGGGAATAATTGACCAAAGGGTATTTTGTACAAAGGCACAGTCTTAGAATCGATACCGGGGTTGGTTCCTTGAAAACCGTCCATTGAGCTGTGGGTGCGATAATCAGGTACAAAGGCATCTTCAACGACGATGTCGTTACTGCCTGTGCCTTTCAAGCCGAAGGTATGCCAGGTGTCTTTGATTTGGAAGTCGGCTTTTGGCACTAAGAATGTGCGATAGTCTGGCGCAGGGTTTTCTTCAGTTGGAGGTACAACACCGCCCAAAAAGACCCAATCACAATGATCGCAGCCACTCGAAAAGGCCCAGCGACCGCTGAACTTAAATCCGCCCTCTACGGGGGTCACTTTGCCTACTGGCATATATGAAGAGGCAATCAATACGCTGGTGTCATCTTTCCAAACGTCTTCTTGAGCTTTGAGATCAAATAAGGCGATTTGCCAATTGTGAACCGCGATCACGCCGTAGATCCAAGCGGTGGACATACAGCCTTCGGCTAGTGTCATTTGCACATCAAAGAAGACTTGAGGATCCATTTCGAATCCGCCCCAGCGTTTTGGTTGTAATACGCGAAAGAAACCGGCTTCGTGCATTTTGGCGATGGTTTCTTCTGGAACTTTACGTTCGGTCTCGGCTTTTGGCGCTTGTTCAGCCAAAAATGGGATCATCGTCTTGGCGCGCTCAACTAAAAGATCGCGGGTGATTTCTTGATCTGTATTGCTTGCTTGTAAGGTCATAACGGTCTCACTCTATCGGTGTTTTTTATAGGGCTTCAGCTTGTGCTAATTCGGTGTAGCGGCCTGCGTGAAATACCAGAGGCGCTTTATCTTTATGGTCAAATTTTTGAACGCGACCCACCAAAATAACGTGGTCACCGCCATCGTATTGATGTTCTATGTCACATTCGAAAACGGCGGTGTAGTCCGCTAACACGGGTAGGTTACCGTGTCCATTTCGGTATTCGATACCGTCGAAACGGTCGATGCCTTTTTGCGCAAATTGGTTGGAAATACCTTGCTGCTCTTCATTCAAAATATGAATGGCAAACTGTTTGGCGTCGTTGAAGGCCTCAAACGCATTGGCACTCTTTGCGATGCTCCAAAGAACCAACATAGGCTCTAGGGATACAGAGTTGAAACTGTTGGCGGTCATGCCGACTTTGTTGCCGTTTTTATCTAAGGTGGTGACAACCGTAACGCCAGTGGGGAAACTGCCTAAGGCGTTGCGAAACTGCTTCGGATCAATAGCGGACATGACTGCGTATTCTCTTAATCTTAGTGAACAGGAAGTTCCTGACTAGGGTCTATGGTGTCAAACGGCAGGGCGTTTTACATACTGCAAATGAATTAGAGTTTTAGGATATTGAGGTGCGTAACAATGAAGACTGCTATTACTTCCGCGCAGGAGATTCCTGCATGGAGTAATAGAGAGGTTTTGCAAAGATTAGCCATGGCATTACTTTGGCTTGGAGCGCACCGCCATGGCTGTTCTTTGGGGCCGACCAGTTTTAATCGTCTGGTCGACATAGGCGCGCCTTTGGATTTCTAGGCTGGCTCTATTCTTGCCCGACGCTAAAGTCGTGTCCCCAAAAGCTATTCACTGTGCTTTGAAAGCTTGAGTATTTTTCCCAGTCGTCGACGACGCGACCTTCTGCGCCGTATTCCACCATAAAGCCTGAAGGTGAGGCCATGTAAAAGCTGACCATGTGATCGTTGGCGTGGCGCCCTAAGGTGCCGGTCAATTTAACGCCTTCGGCATTCATGCGGTCGAGGGCACGCCCAACCTCATCAACCTTGTCGACTTCAACCATGATGTGAACACAGCCACTCGGCATGGGGCATTCCAATAATGCCAAGCTATGGTGACGGTTGTTGCAGTGCATAAAATACAGGCGTTTCTCGGGTTCTGCTGGGTCCGGTGAAAAGCGTACTTTCATCAAGTCTGACAGGCCAAAACCCAGCACGTCTTGGAAGAAGGTGACGGTATTATCGAAATTGGGTGCTGGCAATACCACGTGACCAAAACCCTGATCGCCGGTTACAAACTCTTTGATGCCGACCGGGGATGCAAATTGCCCGAAGTCTGAAATGGGGCCCCAATAAATTTCATGGCGGTTGCCGTCGGGATCGCTAAAGCTAATGAGGTCTTGGACTTGGCGCGCTTGAGTCAGTTCTGCGTTGGCTCTTTCGAAGGTTACCGACGCATCGTTTAAGTGTTGGATAGCATCTTCGAATGCTTTTGGGCCGTTAACTTCCCAGCCGCTAAAGCCGTAGCTGTCGGTATCGGATTTGTTCACCACGATTCGGTAGGGGCGATCATCCATCTTGAGAAATACGTCGTCTGAACCATTGGCGAGCTTGTCACTAACGTCCATCATGCCAAGCACTTTGGTGCCGTAGTCGGCCCAGCGGCTAGGATCAGTACAGTTAACGCCTATGTATCCGAGGCTGTGAATTGTCATTGCGGTAATCCTGTCGTTGTAATGATTGTGTGTTCGCGAGTTGTAAGGTTTGTGTGCTCGCGACGTTTGGTGCGCTGTATGGCTATGCTAGGTCGCGCAGTTCCGTCTTCTGAACCTTTCCAGAAGCGTTCAGCGGCAGCGTCTCAACAAAGACAACTTTTCGCGGCACTTTGTAGTTGGCCATGTTGTCTCGGCACCAGTTAATCAACTGTTGCTGGTCCAGTGCGCTATCGGGTTTGGTGACCACAAATGCTTGGGCGACTTCTCCCATGCGTTCATCCTCGATACCAATGACCGCGCTCATGGTGACGTCGGTGTGATTCGAGAGGATGTTCTCAATCTCGGCGGGGTAGCAATTGAATCCGCCGGTGATGAACATGTCTTTGAGGCGATCGGTAATTCTGAGGTTTCCGTCTTTGTCGAGTACGCCAATGTCTCCGGTGTGGAGCCAGCCGTCTTGGTCGATGGTTTCGGCGGTGGCCTCTGGGTTTTCGAAATAACCTTGCATGACGTTGTAGCCGCGAATGACAATTTCACCGGCCTCACCAATATTCACCGGCTTGTTGTTGTTGTCGACGCAGCGGATTTCCACGTCGGCGATGGCGCGACCGGACGTCGTTGCAATGGTTTCGGCGCTGTCGCCTTGGCGACACATGGTCGAAAGGCCACAGCTTTCGGTGAGGCCGTAAGCGGTGAGAACGGTTTCAAAGCCGAGCGTGTCTTTCATTTGACGGATCATTTCTACCGGTATCGATGCAGCACCGGTCGTCGCACGACGCAAACTGCTGATGTTGTAGCGGTCCAAATCTTCAAAGGCCAAAAGTGATTGGAACAATGTGGGTGGCCCAGGCATCACCGTAATAGCATCGTTTTGGATGCGTTCCAAAATGGTTTTCGGGTCAAAGATGTCGTGTGGCAGCAGTGTGGCCCCGCGTATGAGCGCGGCTAAGATTCCGGCTTTGTAACCAAAGCTGTGAAAAAACGGACTGATGACGAGGTAGCGATCGTCTTGATTTAACCCAAGCGATTGGGTCCAGCTGGCAAAGGTTTTGATGTTTTGTGCGTGGCCGGTCATGACGCCTTTGGGGGCGCCGGTGGTGCCGGAGGTAAACAAAATGTCCGAGGTGTGATCACCGCGAATCTGTTGAGCTCGATCTGAGATAGCTTGCGCTTCAATAGTGGCGCCGCTATCGAGGAATGAGGGCCAATTCACCTGTGACTGTGGCTGGCCGCTGGGCAGTTGGTCGTCAAAGACAACAATGGTCTCTAAGTCGGGAAGCGTCTCGTTTTTTAGCATGTCGGGATAGTAGCTTCCCAAGAAGTTACCGGCCGAAAATAGCAGTCGCGCTCGACTTTTGCGCAGCGTATATGCGGCTTCGGCACCTTTGTAGCGTGTGTTCATGGTTACCATGATAGCGCCCGCATACTGAGCGCCAAGCGCTGCCAAAATCCACTCACAAGTATTCGGTGCCCAAACCGCGATGCGGTCGCCCGGTTCTATTCCGCGGGCAATAAGACAGGCCGCCACCCGTCGACACTGAACGGCAAGGTCGCGAAAGCTGTATTGTTGATCGCCTTGCTGTAAGAAAGTTTTGTCGCCGAATTTTTCGGCGGCGGCGTCGATTAGAATTGGAATGGTTTTGGCGTTTCTGGGTTCAATCATGGTGGTTGCTAAATTCCGCGCGGTTTTTTAGTCCTGAGAAAATATCCCAACGGCTTGGTTTTGTCCTAGTCCCCATGGACGAGAATTCTACTTGCTCAATTGCGCTAGCGCTTTTTCGGTTGCTCTAGTTGTCTTTAGGGGGTTGGGTTTAGTAGTTCTAGTTGCTTGTATTTCAAGGGTTTTTTTTGCACGGATTTGAGTTAGTCCCGATGGACGATGAGCGTTTGTTGGGTGCTGGCCATAATCTCTCACACGCTGCCTAAGTTCAGTTGGACGCTGGGTGCAATCCGTAAATGTGTGAGGTTCTAAATGAGTAAACTGCAATCCGCTCAAGAGGCTGTTGCCCAAATCAAAGACGGCATGACTATCGGTATCGGTGGTTGGGGGCCTCGTCGAAAGCCTATGGCATTGATTCGTGAGCTGTTGCGCTCAGACGTTAAAGACCTGACAGTCGTCGCCTATGGTGGCGCTGATGTTGGCATGCTGTGCGCGGCCGGCAAAGTTAAGAAAGTTGTGTTCGCATTTGTATCTCTCGATTTTATTCCCTTGGAGCCTTACTTCAGGCAGGTACGCCAAAAGGGGGAGATTGAAACCATGGAAATCGACGAGGGCATGATGTTGCTCGGATTGAGAGCCGCGGCTTGGAAGATTCCTTATATCCCTACCAATCTTGGTTTGGGAACAGACGTGGTACGAGTTAATCCCGATATTAAAGTGATCGACAGCCCCTACGATGAAAAAGAGTGGGTAGCGATGCCTGCGCTAAAATTAGATGTGGCGTTGCTTCATGCTGATCGAGCCGATCAGCGCGGTGTTTGCCAAGTGAAAGGCCCAGACCTGTACATGGACGACTGGTTTGCTCGCGCCGCCGATACCACCATCGTCAGCTGTGACGAATTGGTGGATACCGAATTCTTTGCCCAAGGCGAAGAAGCTCGCTCGGTTTTCTGGGAGCGCTCTCAGACAGCGTCGGTTGTTCATATTCCTGGTGGCGCTCATCCATCGTCTTGCACACCGCTGTATGGCTTCGACATACCCCACTTTAAGGCTTACAACGCGTCGGCAAAAGACGGCGGTTTTGAAGGCTACTTCAAAGAATTCATTGCGGGTAAAACCGAAGAGCAATATCAGCAGGCAGTGGGTGGTCTAGACGCTATTCAAAAATTGCCATTGCCTGTTTACTAATTGCGCGTATTTGAGCGAAAGCTGAATGCCGATTAGTCAAAGAAACGACTTAGGAACTGAATCGATGAGTACACCCGCAAAAGAATTTTCTCTCGCCGAGTTGATGATCACCGCTGGCGCTGAAGCCTTTCGAAACGATGGCGAAGTGTTGGCCACTGGTATCGGCTTAATACCACGATTGGCCGCCAGCTTGGCCATGAAAACCTTTAATCAAGATTTGATGATGACCGACTCTGAAGCGTTCATCCTCAGCGAGCCAAACCCAGTCAGTGGTCGCAGCTCTCACGAAGGCCAAGCGCAAGAAACCTGGATGGGTTTTTCTCGTATTTTCGATAACGTGTGGAGCGGTAAGCGCCATGCGATGGTGGGGCCAACGCAAATTGATCGATTTGCTCAGGCGAATATTTCTGCCCTTGGTGGCACCTACGAGCAGCCCAAAGTACAGATGCTAGGGGTGCGCGGATTTCCTGGAAACTCCATCAGTCACGCCAACTCTTTTTTCGTGCCATCACACAATACTCGCGTCTTTGTTGACGGTGAGTGTGACATGGTCGGCTCAATTGGTTACAACCCCGAGCGTTTGCCAAAAGGTTATCAACTCGATGATGTCGATATCCGTTTGGTGATTACCGATTTGTGTGTGATGAATTGGAATGGTCCGAATCACGGATTGCAGCTGGTCAGTCTGCATCCAGGGGTTTCGGTAGATCAAGTTTTGGATAATACCGGGTTTGAAGTTCATGTACCCAGTGATGTTCCAACAACAGCCGCACCGACCGAGGAGCAGCTCGATATTATTCGTCAGCTCGATCCTCAAGATTGGCGCGCAAAACAGTTGAAAGATAACCCTGCCGGTAATCGATAACTTTCTTTAACGCTCGGGGCTTTCTCCGGGCGTATCTTCTTCAAAAAAATACAGCGGTGACGACATGAGTGAAACAACTAACGCGGCAGCTGAAAGTGAAGAGAATATTGTTCTGTACTATGCCGAAAACGGTGTCGCGACGATAACCATGAATCGTCCCAAGTACAACAATGCTCAGAACGGACGCATGACCTACGAACTGGACGACGCCTTTAAGCGCGCCGTTGCCGACGATGAGGTCAAAGTCATCGTGCTTAAGGGCGAGGGTAAGCACTTCTCTGCGGGTCACGATATCGGCACGCCTGGCCGTGATATTCATGAAAGCCAAGAGCGCACCTCCATGTGGTACGACCACGCCAATAAAGAAGGTGGCGAGTTTCTCTACGTGCGCGAAGCAGAAGCCTACCTCGGTATGTGCCGACGTTGGCGCGACATTCCCAAACCAACCATCGCGGCTGTGCAGGGCGCCTGTATTGCCGGCGGCTTAATGTTGGCGTGGGTATGCGACCTGATTGTTGCCACCGATGATGCATTCTTTTCCGATCCAGTTGTTCGTATGGGAATTCCTGGTGTTGAATACTTTGCCCACCCCTATGAGCTCAACCCTCGCATCGCCAAGGAATTTCTGTTCACTGGTGATCGAATGAGCGCCGAGCGCGCCTATCAGATGGGAATGGTCAACCGTATTTCTAGCCGCGAAACACTCCACGACGATGTGCAGAAATTAGCCGAAAAAGTCGCTGCAATGCCGCGTTTAGGTTTAACGCTGACAAAGCAAGCCATCAATCACGTGGAAGATCTTCAAGGTAAACGCAATGGTATGGAAGCTGCTTTTGCGTGGCACCACTTCGCGCATACTCATAACGATCTGATGTCCGGTGACAAACTTGGTGGTTTCGATGCCAAAAAAATGGCTGAAGAAAACAAAAAGCAAGCGTCCGAAAAATCCTAATACTTGATTTGGTCGTAGCTTGCGATTCGCCACTATTCTTTTCTGGATTTACTAATCATGACAAAAATTGAAACCCCATTGACGAAGCTACTGGGTTGCCAATACCCCGTTATTCAAACCGCAATGGGTTGGGTTGCCGATCCAAAGCTGGTGGCTGCTACTTGTAACGCCGGCGGTTTTGGATTTCTAGCGGGCGCGGTAATGACACCGGCGCAAGTGAAGCAAGGCATCGAAGAGATTAAGTCACTCACCGATAAGCCCTTCGGTGTGAACTTTCACATGTACACCCCTGGCGCCATGGAGATTATTGATATCTGCATAGCAAGCGGTGTGAAAGCGGTGAGCTATAGCCGCTCGCCTGCTAAGTCGATGATTCAAAAACTTAAAGACGCCAATATCGTTTGCATCCCCACCGTCGGTGCGCTTAAACACGCGCAGAAGGCGGTAGAAATGGGCGCCGACGCCGTTGTGGTTCAAGGTGGTGAAGGCGGAGGCCATACAGGCGCCGTTGCCAGCGGCATTTTACTGCCGCAAGTCGTTGATGCTTTGGATGTTCCAGTGGTTGCCGCTGGTGGTTTTAAAGACGGTCGCGGGTTGGTGGCAGCCTTGTCCTACGGCGCCGCCGGAATTGCTATGGGAACTCGGTTCTTGTTGACCAAAGAAAGCCCAGTACCTGATCTCACCAAAGCCAAGTATCTGCAAGCGTCGACAGAAAAAATCATCATCAGCAAAAAACTCGACGGCATGCCGCAGCGAATGATTGTTAATCCGTGTTTGCAAAAACTCGACAAAACATCGTCGCTGGGAATGTTGTGGCTCGCCATTAAAAATGGCTTGGCGTTTACCAAAATTACTGGGGGCACCTTATTTGGCATGTTGCGCTCTGGTTGGCAGATGAAGAAGTCCAATGGTTTGAGCTTCGGCCAAACGCTAATGGCAGCCAACGCACCCATGATGATTCAAGAAGCTATGGTGTTGGGCCATCCCGATAGCGGCATCTTACCGAGCGGGCAGGTTGCGGGATCGATTGAAGATCTTCCCTGTGGTGACGAACTGATGACGCGCATCATCGCTGAAGCAAATGATGCGTTAAAGAAATTACCGACATTCGAGCAAGAGGCTTGAGGACAAGACTATGATTTTTGAAACTACCATAGAGAACGGCATTGCCGAATTGGTCTTTAACAATCCACCGGTTAACGCCTTCGACAGCAAAGGCTGGTTTTCTATCGCTGAAGAACTCAATCGTTTGGGAACCACCGATTCGGTTCACGTGATTATTATTCGCGCCGAGGGCAAGGGCTTTTGTGCCGGCGTCGATATCAAAGAGCTGGCCGCCGACAGCGGAAAAATCGTCGCCGTTAACAAAGGCAATTACGATTCATTCGAGGCGGTTCACCGCAACCCTAAACCGGTTATTGTGGCGCTTCACGGTTTTGTTCTTGGTGGTGGTATCGGTATTGCGGGTGCTGCCGACATTCTAGTCGCGTCTGATTGCACACGCTTCGGTGTGCCCGAAGTGGATCGTGGTGCCATGGGTGGTGGTGCACATTTACAGCGTATGTTCCCGGTTCAAAAGGTGCGTTACATGTACTACACCGGCGAATTTATCGATGCTCAAGAAGCCTATCGTTTAGGCGCGATTGAGCGTGTCGTGCCGAAAGATCAGCTGCGCGAAACCGCATTGGAAATGGCTGCAAAAATCGCAGAAAAAAGCTCACCGATGATTCAGTTAGCCAAAGAAGCGTTAACCGGTATCGAAGATGGCAACCTAGAAGATAAATACCGCTGGGAACAGGGCTTCACCTTGCAAGCCTACACCGAAGGTGATTCGCAAGAAGCTCGCGATGCGTTTGTCGAAAAACGTGACGCAGATTTTTCTGAAGGCCAGTGAACCCAAACCAAGAGTGATCGACTATGGATCTTAATTACACCGAGCAGCAGATCGGGTTTCGAAAAGAAGTTCGCGACTGGCTCAACGCACACGTTCCCGCCGAACCGCTAAAGTCGTTCGATACCGAAGAAGGCTTTGAGCAGCATCGCCAATGGGAAAAAACACTTGCCGAAGGCAATTGGGGAATGGTCACTTGGCCCACCGAATACGGTGGCCGTGGTTGTAACCTGATCGAGTGGTTGATTTTTGAAGAAGAGTATTATCGTGCGAAAGCACCGCTTCGCGTGAATCAGAACGGCATTTTTTTGTTAGGGCCAACCTTAATGGAGTTCGGTACCGATACTCAGAAAGAGCGTTTCATCACCAAGATGGCCAGTGGCGAAGAAATGTGGGCGCAGGGTTGGTCTGAACCGGGTGCCGGTAGCGACATGGCCGCGATTCGCTCAAAGGCGATTCGTGAAGGCGATGAATACGTTATCAATGGTCAAAAGGTCTGGTCTACCCGCGCGGTATTTGCCGACTGGGTATTTTGTATTTTCCGTACCGATCCAGAGTCCGAACGTCATCACGGCCTATCGTTCATTTTTGTCCCGTTGGATGCGCCGGGCGTTACCGTTCGTCCCATTCCTCAGCTCGATGGTTTGCCTGGGTTTGCCGAAATCTTTTTCGATGATGTTCGAGTACCTGTTGAAAATCGTTTGGGTGATGAAGGTCAAGGTTGGCACATTGCCATGGCGACGGCGGGTTTCGAGCGCGGCTTGATGTTGCGTAGTCCGGCGCGCTTCCAAGAAACGGCGAAGCGTTTGGTTGAGCTCTACCGTAATCATCAGAACGATATTCTCGATCTTTCTATCGAAGACGCGGTGGTGCAATCGTATCTCGACGCCGAAGCCTACGCATTGTCGACCTATCAAACAGCATCTCGCTTGATTAAGGGCGGAAAGATTGGCGCTGAGTCTTCGCTCAACAAGATCTTTTGGTCTGAGCTCGATCAAAAAATGCATGAAACCGCGATGTGTATCTTGGCCGCACGTGCTGAATTGTTACCCAGTTCGCCCGATGCTGGCGATTTGGGTACCTGGCTCGATGGTTTCTTGTTTTCTCAATCTGGTCCTATTTACGCGGGCACCAACGAAATTCAACGCAACATCATTGCCGAGCGTTTGCTCGGAATGCCGCGCAAATAAGAGGGCTTCACAATGGATTTTACCTTTACTGAAGATCAACAACTCTTTTGCGACAGCGTTAAAGATTTTCTCGCTGGCGAAGTGACGGCCGAGACGATTCGCGCCGGTTGGGATACGCCAACGGGTCGCAGCGACGCCTTGTGGCAGCAAATGGTTGAGCTTGGTTTAACGGCTATGTTAGTACCCGACGCCCAAGGTGGTTTGGGGATGAACGAGTTAGATTTTGTCTTACTTGCGGTCGAGTGCGGTCGCGTCGCACTGCCAGAGCCTTTGATTGAAACTGCCATGGTGGCAACGCCGCTGTTGGCCGAATTGGCCCAGCAAGATCCACGCTGTGCTTCATTGCTTGAGAGCATTGCGACAGGGGAGGCCCGAGTCGCTGTGCAGCACAGCGTTAATCAATTGATTGCCGATGCCCATGTTGCCGATTGGTTGATCTTGTCCGATGGCGATCAAGTGCATTTGGTGGCGAAGGATCGAGTGACCTTGATCGCTCAGCAAAGTGTCGACCCGTCGCGACGCTTGTTTTCGGTTGAATGGACTGGCAGCGACGAAACTTGCTTGGCGAAAGGACCGCAGGGCGTTGCACTACTGGCGGCGACACTCAACCGCGGCGCGCTGGGCGCCGCCGCTCAGCTGGTTGGTTTGGCCGAAGCCATGGTCAATATCAGTGTGCAATACACCGCTGATCGTCAGCAGTTTGGTAAAGCCATTGGTACTAATCAGGCGCTTAAGCATCACATGGCAAATTGCGCGGTCAAAAGTGAGTTTGCAAAAGCGCCGCTGTATCGCGCCGCTTATACCTTGAGCACTCGCCCAGATCACGCCGACTTTGCCGTCTCTCACGCGAAAGTGGTTGCGGGTGAAGCGGCCTTGCTTGCGGCTAAGAACAGCATTCAGTGTCACGGTGCTATGGGTTATACCTGGGAGTGTGATCTGCATATCTGGACTAAGCGTGCATGGGCTTTGGATAAATTCTGGGGGCACGGCGGTTTTCATAAAAACCGTTTGCATCACTGGTTGTTGAAGCCCAACGCCAAAATTGGTGCCGACAAAACCTTTGGCGAGCAATTAACGGCTTAATCACTGAGCGAACTTCCGAGTTGGGCAGTGCAAGTTTGTGTCTGTCCAATTGATTCACGCCAATGCTTTGCAGCAATGTTGCTGTTCGGGCGTAAGGAATCGTTCAAATGGCTGATGCGAATCCCCATTGGGTATTGCACAGTAAAACTTAAAAATTTCGAGGATGTTATCCCATGGCAGAAGCCTATATTGTTGACGCGATTCGTACGCCAACCGGTCGACGCAAGGGCGGTCTCGCTCATGTGCACGCCGCCGACTTGGGCGCGCATGTGCTAAAAGCTCTGGTTGAGCGCAACGGCATTCCCGACAATGAATACGACGATGTTATTTTTGGGTGTGTCGATACCATCGGTCCCCTAGCAGGCGATATTGCTCGTACTTGCTGGTTGAGTGCTGGTCTCAGTCAAGAAGTGCCTGGCACCACGGTCGATCGCCAATGTGGCTCATCTCAGCAGGCTGTGCATTTTGCCGCGCAAGCGATTATGTCCGGTACTCAGGACGTTGTTGTCGCCGGTGGTGTACAGACTATGACGCAAATCCCGATTTCATCGGCCATGATTGCCGCGGAGCCAATGGGTTTTAGCAATCCCTTTACCGGTTCTACCGGGTGGGTCGAACGTTACGGCGATGTACCGCCAACGCAGTTTAACTCGGCGCAAATGATTGCCGACAAGTGGAACCTCAGTCGTAAAGAGCTCGAAGAGTTTTCGCTTGAATCCCACACTCGTGCGTTAAAGGCTATTGAAGAGGGGCGGTTTGATCGAGAAATTGTACCTCTTGAGGGTGTTTCCAATGATGAAACACCGCGTCAGTCCACGCTCGAAAAAATGGCCGAACTTGAAGGTATCTTTGGCTGCGACAAAGTCACCGCCGCGGTTGCGTCGCAAACCTGTGATGCCGCGTCGGCGTTATTGTTGGTGTCTGAAGATGCGCTCAAGCGCTACAACCTAAAACCTCGTGCTCGTATTCATCACATGTCTGTACGCGCCGATGATCCTATTTGGATGCTAACCGCTCCAATTCCGGCGACGCAATACGCGCTGAAAAAAGCGGGCATGACGCTAGACGATATTGACTTGGTCGAAATCAACGAAGCCTTTGCCTCAGTGGCCATGGCCTGGCTAAAAGAAACCGGTTACGACCACAAAAAAACCAACGTCAACGGCGGCGCAATCTCGCTTGGTCATCCATTGGGTGCTACCGGTACTAAGTTGATGACGACTCTGTTGCATGAGTTAGAGCGCACCGGTGGCCGTTTTGGTTTGCAGACCATGTGCGAAGGCGGTGGCCAAGCTAACGTGACCATCATTGAGCGTCTGGGCTAATTAAAAATTTTGGGTGACGCAAGTGTGTAGAGAATAGTCCTTACAACGAGCTATTCGGGTAAACAACTCGTCACCGCAAACAGTAAAGAGCGGAGAAAACTATGGGAATTTTGGACAATCGCGTTGCAATTATTACTGGCGCTGGTGGTGGTTTGGGCGCAGCCCACGCAAAAGTATTCGCAGCGCAAGGTGCGAGTGTCGTGGTCAATGACATTAACGCCGAGGCTGCACAAAAAGTGGTTGACGACATTATCGCCGCCGGCGGTAAAGCGGTCGTGAACACCTCCGACATTACCAACTACGACGACAGCGCTAACGCCGTAAAGCAAGCGATCGACAGCTTCGGTGATTTGCATGTGGTATTGAACAATGCCGGCAACAATCGTGATCGTATGTTTGCGTCTTTGTCGGAAGCCGATTGGGATGCGGTGATTGCCGTACACCTAAAAGGTCACTTCTGTATTTCATCTCACGCCGTTCATTACTGGCGCGGTGCATCTAAAGAAGGTCGTGATGTGGATGCACGCATTATCAATACAACTTCGGGTGCCGGTCTTCAAGGTTCAATTGGTCAATCCAATTACGCCGCGGCAAAGGCCGGAATTGCGGCATTAACCTTAAATCAAGCTGCTGAACTTGGCCGCTATGGTATTACTGCCAATGCGGTGGCTCCAGCAGCGCGTACCGGTATGACGACTGCCGTTGAATCTATGGCGACGCGTATGGCCGCGCCAGAAGACGACAGCTTTGACTACTGGGCACCGGAAAACGTCTCGTCACTATTGGCATGGCTTGCAGCGGCAGAATCGAAAGCGGTAACTGGCCGCATCTTTGAAGCCGAAGGTGGAAAAGTTTCCATTGGCGATGGCTGGCGCAGTACTGCCGGAATCGATAAAGGCGCTCGTTGGGAACCCAGTGAATTGACCGCCGCTATGGACGAGCTACTTGCCAAAGAGGTGCCCGCGCAAAAGGTTTACGGAAGCTAAGTAATCACTTGCTGGCACATAAGGCGAGACTGCCTGCTATTTAGAGGCCGCTGGTAAACGAACCTCCGTCATTGCGGAGGCTATTGCACAGCGCGATCACACACCACGGAATCTGAGATTTTTATGGATTTTGCATTTACCGAAGAGCAGCAAATGATTCGCGACACCGCCGAATCATTCTTGGCTGAAGTTTCCACCAGCGAAGCGATTCGCGTGGCCATGGCCAGCGAACAAGGCTATGACCAAGCGCTGTGGCAGCGTATTTGTACGGATTTGTATTGGCAGGCGATTCACATTCCTGAAGCCTACGGCGGAATGGGATTGGGTTACGTCGAATTGATCGCCATGCTCGAGCAGATGGGGCGATATTTATTATGCTCACCTTTCTATTCAACCGTTTGCCTTGGCGCCAATGCGTTGATCGTTGCTGGGGATGAAGCGCAAAAAGCCGAGTATTTGCCGAAGATCTGTGAAGGCATGACCGCAACCTTAGCTTATACCGGAGCCTCTGCAGCGAAGTTTGGCGGAGACTGGGGAGCGAATGCCATTGACGCCACTTATACCCGTGAAGGTGGTCAGTTTCGACTCACGGGTGATTATCACTATGTGATTGATGGTGCGAGTGCTGAGCTTCTTATTGTCGCCGCCCGCGAAGCGGGAAGTAGCGGTAACGACGGCGTGACTTTGTTTGTAGTACCCGCCAATAGCGCTGGTATTGAACGCCGGTTTACGCCGAGTATGGATCAAACTCGCAAGCTCGGTCAGTTGATTTTTGACGGTGTAATTCTATCCGAAGCGGCGGTAATGGGTGAGCAAGGTTGTGCTTGGTCGGCGCTTGAATCGATTCTTGATCTTGCCAATATAGCGCTAGCGGCAGAGCAAATGGGCGGCAGTCAGCAGTTGCTCGACATGACCGTCGAATACACCAAAGAGCGTACGCAATTCAACCGACAAATCGCCAGCTTCCAAGCGATTAAGCATAAAGCCGCGGATATGATGACCTCGGTTGAGGTTGCTCGCTCTGGGGTCTACTACGCCGCTTGTGTGGCACAAGAGTTTTTGCAATCTGCAATCAGCACGGCTAGCGACGACGACATCATAGAGCTATCTCTGGTCAATGAGTTGCCCGAGGCCGCCAGTGTTGCCAAAAGCTATTGCTCTGATGCGTATTTCGCCAATGCCGGTGAAGCTATGCAAATGCACGGCGGAGTCGGATTTACTTGGGAATACGACGTTCACCTTTACTTTAAACGCGCCAAAGCCAGCGAACACTTTTTGGGCAATGGCGCTTGGCATCGTGAACGAATCGCAACCCTGTTGCTGGATCAATCCATCGTCAACGAATCAGAGGCTGGGTAATTTATTATGAAGTTGAGTTTTAGCCCCGAAGACGAAAAATTCCGCGCAGAAGTCGCCACTTGGTTATCTGAAAACCTGGTCGGCGAATTTTCCAAGCTTAAGTTTCGCGGTGGTCCCGGTGATGAACACATGTTCCCCGAAGAGCGAAAGAAATGGGAACAGAAGTTAGCCGAAGGCGGTTGGACTTGTGTTGGCTGGCCAAAAGAGCACGGAGGTCGAGGTTGCTCGATAGAGCAGCAGGTAATCTTTAATGAAGAATATGCCCGCGCCGGTGCGCCCGGTCATGTAGGTCATATCGGTGAAGGTCTGGCTGGGCCAACCATTATGGCTTTTGGCTCCGAAGCTCAGAAAGCCAAGTACTTGCCGGGTATTGTTGCCGGATCTGAATTGTGGTGTCAGGGATACTCGGAGCCGGGTGCGGGCTCTGATTTGGCCAATGTTAAAACAAAAGCTCGCTTCGATGAGGCTCGAGGCAAGTGGATTATTAACGGTCAAAAAGTTTGGACTTCTCTGGCTCACGAATCAGATTATTGTTTTGTTATTGCTCGAACCGATCCAGACTCTAAAGCCCACAAAGGCTTAGGGTTCTTCTTGTTAAAGATGGATCAACCGGGTATTGAAGTGCGTGGTATTCAACAGATCACCGGTACATCAGAGTTTAATGAAGTGTTCTTTGATGACGCCGAGTGTGGCGCTGATGATATCGTTGGCCAACCCGGTGACGGCTGGAAAGTTGCCATGGGCTTGCTCGGTTTCGAGCGCGGCGTTTCAACACTTGGCCAGCAGATGCAATTTCAAAACGAATTAAACGAAGTGATTGCCATCGCCAAGAAAAATGGCGCTGCACAAGATCCCGTTATTCGTCAGCGTTTGGCGAAGGCTCACACCGAATTGAAAATCATGCGCTATAACTCGATGCGTATGTTATCCGGTCAAAGCAGCAGTGATGGCAGCTTGCAAAAAGAAGCTCTGATTTACAAGTTATTCTGGGCGACTTGGCATCGCAGCATGGGTGAGCTCGCGATGGACGTGATGGGCCCCGAAAGCCAAGTTCTCGAAGACGGCCCTTATGAGTTAAGTCGATTGCAGGCTATGTATATGTTTGTCCGTTCCGACACCATATACGGCGGAACCAATGAAATTCAAAAAAACATCATTGCCGAGCGCGGTCTTGGAATGCCAAAAGAGCCGCGGGTATAAACCTCGATAACGAAGCGCGATTGAGCGGGCTTAATTGCCTATTAGAAATATTTGATAATCACTGCAGAAAGCGATGCTTATCAATCTTAAGTTGAGAGAAGATAATTATGGATATTCACAATCCCACGTATGTAGCTGGCCACGGCTTGTTAAAAGGTCGCTCAGTGTTGATTACAGCAGCGGCAGGTGCGGGTATTGGTTTTGCCGCGGCTAAGAAGTGCGTCGAAGAAGGCTGCCGCTCTATCGTCATCAGTGATATTCACGAGGGTCGTCTGCAAGAATCTGTTGAAAAACTCAAGCAGGAAACCGGTCTCGATGCGGTGTTCGGAAAAACCTGTAACGTCGCCAATGAAGATGATGTTCAGGCCTTGATTGCTTTTGCAGAAGAAAAGCTGGGTAAAACCGATGTCCTGATCAACAACGCGGGTTTGGGAACCACCAAAGCGTTGATCGAAATGGAAGACCCAGAGTGGATGAAAGTTATCGACGTAACCCTCAACGGCACCATGCGAATGACCCGACATATGATGCGTGTTATGAAAGATCGTGGCCCCTCGGAGTTTGGTAGTGGTGTGATTGTTAATAACGCCTCCGTGTTAGGTTGGCGTGCCCAAAAAGAACAAGCGCACTACGCTGCCGCGAAGGCAGGTGTGATGGCGCTGACCCGCTGTGCGGCTTTAGAAGCGGCCGAGTTCGGTGTGCGTATCAATGCCGTATCGCCCTCGTTAGCGGTACACCCCATGCTGAAAAAGTCAGCTCCCGCCGATTTACTGGCAGAGCTTGAAGGCCGAGAAGCCTACGGCCGTGGTGCCGAAGTCTGGGAAGTCGCTAACATCATGGTTTTCCTAGCCTCGGATTATTCGAGTTATTTAACAGGTGAGATCATTTCCTGTTCGTCACAACGCGGCTAAATCAAATTAATGTCGGCCAGGTAGTTCACTTTTCAACTCGCGCTTTCCCTCCCAGGTTGGTTGTTGCGAATTGAGTTACTTTTGGCTGGCGCCTAATTACGTTACATGGAGAGAATGCGATGACTACCGTATTTAAAACACCGCATGATTTAAACAACAGCATTGGAGACCTACTGGGTTACAGTGAGTGGATTGAAATCGATCAGAATCGCATTGATACTTTTGCTGAGGCGACAGGTGATTTTCAATGGATTCATGTGGATCCAGTGAAAGCGAAAGATGGCCCGTTTAAAGGCACCATTGCTCACGGCTACCTGACCTTATCGTTGGTGAATATGTTCTTGCCAGAGATTGTCGACGTACAAGGCATTTCAATGGGCGTTAACTACGGCTGTGAGAAAGTGCGCTTTCCATCGCCCGTTGCGGTCAACTCGAAGGTGCGTGGTAAAGGTGAACTGGTCGGCGTCGAAGAAGTGAAAGGCGGTATTCAAGCAACCATTCGTGTGACCGTAGAGATCGAAGGCAGCGAGCGACCGGCTTGCGTGGTGGATACCATTTCTCGCTACTACCCCCAATAGCGGATTAGACTATCCATTTAGGCTGTAAGGGATTGAGTCGTGCCCTGTGACTTAATCCTCGTTACCTGAAATTCGTTATTGAAGTTTAAAGTCTCCCTTCAAGGATGATTTCAATATGTACCGCTGGGTGCTCTTCTCCAAGAACTCGTCACTGATGTACGGATTATTTAAGCGAATTATCCGGCGTGATTTTAGATTGAGAGTCTTCAAGTCCTGCTTGTAGACAGTCTCAAAATAATCGCTAAAAGATCCATCAAGGATTGCACGCCTAATGCCAAGCTCGATTCGCGCAGCTAACTCTGGATTTGATCTGTTGACGAAGAAAGTTGATGTCGAGGGGTACGAAAAGAGCAGTGAGGGCTCGATCATGAGTTGATCATCACTGTGTCTTTCTAAATCATCGAAGGCTTCGTTGGCGCCGCGAAGAAAACAGTGGAATCGCTTGGCTAGCAGCATTGAAAACAGCGATTCGTAGTGCACACTGGTAACTACCTTTAATGCATTCTGACGCAGTATTTTGGTGTCTGGCCAGTGAGCACCTTGGCCAAAAATGATACCGCTGTTGGTTATGTCGAGGTGACTGCGAATCGCCTCGAATCGAGATGCTTCATCCTTGCGTATAAGGCAAACGCGATAACCGATTAGGCCTTCGTCTGAAACAACTCGAATGGGCAGCAGTGAATTTTCTCTTTGGTCATCGACCACGGCATTAATTACATCGAGATGATGAGTGTTATTTTGAATGAGCGACGCTAAGGCTCGACGCTGACTGAGCTCTTCCCCCCGAAGTATTTGATAGCGTCCATATTCTCGAGTGGTTTTTGAAAGCGCCAACTCCAATAGGCCACGGGTTTGTTTAGCATCGAAATTTCGATGCCATAGCCGTATTTGATCGATGTTTTGATTGCTGTCTACGGGCTTGTTCGCTTCAGTGAGGTCAGCGGGGCTTGCCAACAAAAGGTGACCGTGGAGGATTATAGGCGTGATAGCTAAGATCGTAATGAGCATTCTGCTTAGCGCGCTGGGGTATCTTCTGGAGCTGTGCGCTTTTAGACTGCTCATTGATCGAACGCCTTTATGCGATCGATGGCTTTTAGCGTTTCGGATGGACTGGGGTTGTTAATGATGATGTGCTGCCTTTGATTAAGGCGCAAGCGCTCAAGGCTCGAGCCCAGAAGTCGATTGATTAAGCGATCATAGCTCCCGTCTTCCAGCGCTCTTAGTAATCCGAGCTCAATCCGAGTGGCCAACGCTGGATTGGATTTTCGAACATAGACAACTCCCGGCTGGGAGTATTCAATGACAATATTTTCTTCGAGCGCTAGCTCAGGTGAATGAATTTTCAATTCCGGCGTAATCTCTTGTGCTCCACGCAAAAAACAATCGCAACGGCCGTCTTCGAGCATAGTGAAAAGCTCTTGATACACCTCTGAGGTCACTACCGGTAAACCGTTACGCTGCAAAATCTCTGTGTCAGGCCAGTGGCTGCCTTGGCAAATGTTGAGCTGGGCTTGGGTAAAATCATAAGCCGTTTTAATGCCCATGAATTGACTTTGTTCACCTGCTCGAATCAAGCACAACCGTTTTCCCAAAAGGCCTTTTAGGATTGGAAACTGCAGCGTCAAGAATTGTTCATCGTAGTGGATGGATGAAGCGGCGCTGATGATGTCTAGCGAAGAGCCGTTCAACATATCGTCGATTGCAGCGTCTTGCTCCATCGGCGGTGACTTAAGTAAAGCAGTCTTTGGGTAAAGATCTTCTGTTTTCGTGAGTGCTAAAGCGATGACTTGATCAACGGGAGCCGTGTCAAAATTGCGGTTCCAGAGCGTTAGTGTGTCTTCAGCGTAGAGATCTGGAGATTCGATGACGCAACAACTCAGAATTAAAAAATAGAACCGCCGTATTAACTTTCGATATTTCACAGTGATAGCCCTTGGAATAGAGAGCTTAAGGTCGTCTTGGGTATTAATGACATTGATGTCGCCTGTTTCATCCTTGTCTATGGCTTCTTCGTCGCGTTGCAGACGAGTGCTTTTGCTAAATCTAGTATAGGGTGATCGCACTGATTTACCGAGGATTTTAGTCCATATTGACGTTTCGCGATGCTGGCCAGTTGGTAATACTGACGTTATACCAACCAAATTTAAGGGAATCATCATGCGTGAAGCTGTTATCGTTTCAACTGCTCGGACGGCGTTGGCCAAATCCTTTCGGGGCGCCTTCAACGATACCGAGGCCCCTGCATTGGGAGGTCATGCAGTCAGAGCTGCTATGGCAAAAGCAGGTATTGATCCGGCGCTTGTAGACGACTGTATCTTTGGAGCAGCAGCGCAGCAGGGCACCCAGGCGTATAACCTTGGACGTTTATGTGCATTAGCCGGTGGTCTGCCCGAAACCACTGCTGGGATGGCAATGGAACGTCAGTGCTCTTCCGGTCTTATGAGTATTGCCACTGCTGCCAAGAGCATTATGTGTAATGAATACGATGTTGCTGTGGCGGGTGGTGTCGAGTCTATCTCTTTGACTCAAAACAAACACAAAAACACCTATCGTAACGTCTCCAAAACAGTCATGGGTGTCGATCCTTCTGCATATATCCCGATGATCGAAACCGCCGAGATTGTTGCCGAGCGCTACGGTGTATCTCGTCAGGCACAAGACGAATACGCACTGCAGAGTCAGCTACGTACTGCCGCCGCACAAGAAGCCGGTTTGTTCAGCGATGAAATTGTTCCGCTGACAACCACCAAATCCATTTTCAATCGCGAAACCAAAGAGACGTCGTACGAAGAAGTCACTTTAACTCGCGATGAGTGCAATCGTCCCGGTACGACGTTAGAGAGCTTGCAAGGATTAGATCCCGTTTGGAAAGATGGAAAGTGGGTACCAGAAGGGCGCTTCATCACTGCTGGTAACGCATCACAATTGTCTGATGGCGCGTCTGCTTCTGTATTGATGGACTCCATCATGGCCGAACGTTTGGGGTTGAACCCATTGGGCGCTTATCGCGGCTTGGCGGTAGCCGGTTGTCAGTCGGATGAAATGGGTATTGGCCCAGTCTTCGCCATTCCGAAACTATTGTCGCGCCACGGACTATCCGTGAATGACATCGGATTGTGGGAGTTGAACGAAGCTTTTGCTTCTCAGGTGATTTATTGTCGCGATAAGCTGGGCATTGATAACGAAAGGATGAACGTCAATGGCGGCGCGATTTCGATCGGTCATCCGTTTGGCATGAGCGGCGCTCGTATGGTGGGTCACGCGTTGCTTGAAGGTAAACGTCGCGGTGTTAAGTATGTGGTCATTACCATGTGCATCGGTGGTGGTATGGGCGCTGCTGGATTGTTCGAGGTCTATTGATTTTTCGCTATGGCGTTAATGATGTTGAACGCCATTGAAATTTCAAAAAAAGGACTTGAATAGAGATGTCAACAAATACCAGGCAACAGGGGAAGTACAACAATGGTGAATCAAGAAAAGGCGCAAGCGATCGTAGATACCTACCTTTCAGGCTTGGTCGACGGCGAGCTCAATACGGTATTGGCCCTGTATGCGGATGATGCCGTGGTAGAAGACCCCGTGGGTTCAGAGCCATTTGTTGGTAAGGCGGTATTGACCGATTTTTACTCGAAAGCCGTCGATATGGTTGTTGCGGCTAAGTGCCACGGGCCGGTGCGTACCGCGAATAACGAAATTGCATTTTCATTTGAAATACACGCGCTATTTGAAGGCCAAAAATCAAAGATTGATATTATCGATCACTTTGTTCTGAATGATGAACACAAGATTATTACTATGCGTGCTTTCTGGAGTGATGCAAATATGAGCCCTGTGACCTGAGTCAAAAGAATCGATTTCTTCGTAGAGTTAGTCTCTGCTTTGGGCTCAGTAATTGTATTGCTGGGCCCATTTTTATTCTGGAAAGGAATTCAGCTGTGTATGTGTGGATCTACGCCTAGACGCGGCCGAGTTCAGATGTTGGATTAATCACTATCAAAGGGGTCGCTATGATAAGAGTGTCTGTAAATGGTACTGAGTGTAATCGATGGTCGGTATGTGGACTGTGGAAGATGACTTTAACGCGGTTAGTATTAACGTTGATGACTTTTATGTTAATGAGTTTTCCGATTTCCTTGAAGGCTCATGAGGTTAGAGTTTCTGTTGTCGTGGACTTACCTAGTGATAGGGTTTGGGATCAACTTCGAGATTATTCCTTAGCGCATAATTACGTCGAAGGTTTGACCAGTACGGAAATTACCTCGAAAAAACAATGGGGTGAAGGTGCAAGCCGAAAAGTCTACTTTGGTGAAAACAAGTACAACAATGAAACCGTTATCGAGTGGCGTGATGGGGAGGGATTTACCATGCGTCTACACCAAGATAATCAACCCATATTTCCCTTCTCCAAGGCGAGTTTTCAATATCAACTAACGGCAATGGACAGGAATTCGACTCTTGTCACCATGACAATGCGCTATAAAGTGCGCTGGGGATGGCTTGGTGAACGGATGAATGATTGGATGATTCGATCAGAGCTCAACAATGCAATATCAAAAGTTGCGGCGGGCTTTAAGCACTATTACGAAGCCGGTGTGCGAGCCACTGATGAGGATCGAAGTCACAACTTAAAACACGTTTCGATCATTCAACCTTAAAAAGTACAATGATTTTGCTACGAGAGGGCGACGGCGCCCTCCCAATAGACTTCAGTCTTTGTCTCTACTCATGACGACACCGGTGCGAATACCGGCGTAAGCCGCTCCATTGGGACCCAACACCACGGGAGCGGTGACGCTTGAGAGAGAGTCGATCATCGTACCTGTGCCTCTTCCAATCAAGCGATCAAACACCTCTTCTCCTGTTTCGAAGTTAACCGCGGTTAAATACCATCCGCCCCAAAAGTTGTCGGTGTTTTGCTTTTTAAAGGTGTAAAAATACAAAAGACCGGTGGCGGTTGATAAGCGCGGTAGCGACTGAGAAATTAGAGTGTCGTTAGACCAGATAACATCACAGCCGCTACGATCGGGACGAACATCAATACGCATGACACCGGGCGAAGTTTCGAGAGCGTTACCTTCGTAAATATGGCCATAGTCGTTCTGCACTACGATGGCATTGCCGTAAACCATGAGTGAGTTTTCAGTAGCGCTGTGATGAGGTTGAAACAGCGGTACTTCGCAGACCATACGATCACCATCACCATCACCATCACCATCACCATCACCATCACCATCACCATCACTATCAATAGTATCGTGACGACGGTACACCACGACATTGGTTTGAGGGTGTCCGTCATCGGCAATGGCAATGAGATCATCTTCGATGAGCGTGGGTGAGGTACCTGACCCATGAGAGAGAGTTCCGGGCTTTTGCTGCTCGCCGCGCTGATAATGCTCTCGCCAAGTCCACTGGATAGAGCCATCGTTTTCATTGATCTCGAATCGATAGAGCGCATGTGTGGAAACCACATAAATTCCGTCCTCTGCTACGCCGAAGGAGTTTTGTATGCCTTCCTCTTGGTTTGAGAGTTGATGGGTAAAGAACGTCTTTTCGGTTTGGTTGTAATACCCCAGTAAACCTGTTTGTGTGACGAACCAGAGGTTTCCGTCCCAGTCGGGTATGACATCGTGGATATTACTGTCACTGGGTAAGGTGTCTTTTAGATCGATGGCCTGATTCAGCACCCATTGCGGATTTTCGTTGTCGCCGCCGGATTCGGCGATTTCATAAATCGAAATAGTGTTGTTCGCCGGCGCCAAAATAACTCTATCTTGATCATCAATGTGAAAGTAGCCTCCGCCGCTGTTATCGTCAAAGCTGGCTTTTTCAGGCAGCTCAATCATGGCTAAGGTTTCTAAGGTTTCTGAGTCCAATAAATGCAGCTCGATACCGGTTAGTTTGATGCTCACGGTGATGAGGCGGCCTTTACGATCGAAGGCGATGTTAGGGGCGACGCCGACAATTGGGCTAAAACTGCGATGAAGTGATTGCGTGTTTTTGCCCAAAGGGCCGGGATAATGGCTCAGGTCGCGGTTGTAAGAGCCGCCATGCATACTCGAACGCTGAGCTTCGGCTAAATGGGGATGGATCGGCTGAGAGATAATTGGCAGTGGTTTGGCTTCCACAGCACTGCCAATGCTATTGGGTACTTGCTGATGATGATAGGCACCGAACAGCACCGCGCCGGAAATTGCCAAGGTCAGTAAACTGGTTTTTTTCTTCATAGTCGTTGCCTAGTTGATGAATTCTTCGATGAGTTCGTCTGGATGATGAGCGTGCGTCTGCTCCACTTTCGAATTTTTCGATTCTTTGCTCGCGCATTGCACTCGAACCGGGACTCCGTTTACGACGGCATTGCCGGTTAGCTCATCAATAACACCAATATCGGTGATGTCGTTCATACTCACCCCGGGTGTGGCATTGGCGATTCGCTGTCGCGTGCCAGGACGGTTGTGCCCCCAAAGATGAGGCATGCAGACCACGCCGGGCATGATGTCTTCTGTGATTTCAAGCGGCAGTTCTATGGTGCCGCGGCGGGAGCTGAGTGCGACGTTTTGTTTGTCTTCAAGTTGTCGTTTGTCTGCGTCTTTCGGATTCATAAGTAGCACGCAGGGGTTCTTTCCTTTAACCAGCCGGTAGCTGTGATGCATCCAACCCAAGGTACGATTTGTTAGGCGACTGATGAGTTGAAGATCTAATCCATCGATGGGTTCACCGGCAAATAGAGGGTTGCGATGGGCCTCGATGTTCATGAATCTTCGTTGCAATCTTGGAATGTCATCAAGCAATACTTGCGGGGCTAGGTGTACCTTTTTGTCCTCGGTAAATAGGCGCTGAGGTAAGCATGGCTTGAGGTTCGACAGAAAAACGCCGTGGGGGTTGTCTTTCAGTTTTTTCAGACTTAAGGCATTTTTCTTGAAGGGGTTGAGTCCTTTTCCGTAGGGGCCAAAACGCAAACCCAGCGTCAGTATCCGTTCTACCGTGATGTGTTTTTTGACCCATTGAGCCAGACTTCGATAGAGCTTCTTGCGCCAGCGACTGTCGCTTCGATGCGCGGCCAGTCGGCTCAGTAACTCGATGCCAATTTCATAGTCGGTGTAGGCTGAGGTTTCGCCTTCTGGAACTTTTGCGTCGAAGAGTGCCGGCGCGTACTTGGCCCAGTTAATGGTGTCATACAAGTGGTAGTAGAGATCGTAATGACTTTTTTCAAAGGGGCCGACAGGGGGGAGTATGACGTCGGCAAAGCGGGTGGTTTCATTGAGATAGAAGTCGATCGAGACCATAAAGTCGAGATCGCGTAAAGCCTCTTCGGTTTTTTTCCCGTCTGCCATCGACAGAACCATATTGCCTGCGGTGGCAATCATGCCACGAATTTGGCCCTCGCCGGGGGTTAGAATTTCTTCGGCCATGACCGCCATTGGGAACTCACTGGAGAACTCCGGACGAGCGCTGACACGTGATCGGTAGCGATCCCAGCTTGAGGCCGAGAGACTTAACGAGTCGATCGCCGTTTCCGGAAACATCATTCCGCCCGGCTTATCCAAATTGCCCGTAACAATGTTAAGCACCTGCATGAGCCATTGGCATAAACCTCCGAATTCGACCATGGATACACCGGTTCTGCCGTAGCAGATCGCACTCTTTGCCTGGGCGAATTCAGTGGCGATGCGTTCGATGTCTATGCGAGCAATACCGGTAACTTCGGCGATTTCATCGAGGTCAAATTCCCCTACCATGGCTTCTATTTTCTGCCAGCCGGTGATGTGGCCTTCGAGATGACCTGCGGTTGCCAAGTCGTTTTCGAAAATAGTTTGGATCAATCCTATCAACAGGAGGGCGTCGGTATTGGGGCGAATGAAGTGGTGTTCATCCATGTATTTCGCCGATTCGTTTCGACGTGGATCGATTAATACCGTTTTCCCACCACGGGCGCGAATCTCATTGAATTTTTTATAGGTATTGGCACCGGTCGACATCATAGCGCCGTTTGATATTTTGGGGTTGGTACCCAGCATCAGGTAATAGTCAGTGCGGTTGATGTCGGGAACAGTGCCAAAGAATTGATGGCCGAGCATGTGGTGCCAGACAAAGTTGTGAGGCATTTGATCGACGGTTGACCCGGTAAAAATATTTCTCGACCCAAGAATTCTGCGCAGTGGTTCAATACTTAATAGAGCGCCGACATTGTGGGCGACGCTACGACCACAATAGGAAGCGACGGCGTCTTTTCCTTGCTCTCGCTGTATTTTCGCAAGCCCCTTTGCTGCGTATTCCAACGCCTCATCCCAGCTCACGCTTTCCCACTGGTCATCATCGCTTTTGCGATTGGGATCGATAGGTCGTCGAATCATCGGTTGACGCAACCGATCGGGATCCCTGTGAATATCCTGCAATCCAGTCGCTTTAGGGCAAATATTGCCCTGGCTAAGAACGTCGCTCTTGTCGCCCTTGATAGACAGAATTTGGTCGCCTTCGTATTCGACCTCTATGCCGCACATGGTTTCGCACAGATGACAGGTTCTATAGTGGGTTTTTGCCATAGCCTTGAGTCTCATTTGTCGTTATTCGCAACAAATGTATTCTTACTGCAAAAGTTAATCAATTGGTATTATGTATGGGTTTGTAAAGATTCTATTAGGTATCAATGGGCAGGCAGCAGCGGCCAGCTATGGAGTGAGGTGTTATAGAGATGAGCTTGTGATGCGAGATTTGCGGTTTAGATTGAGCGCATTAATGAGTGTAAGCAAGAAGGGGGACGGGCTTTCGAGAGCGAAAGCCCGTGATTGGGACGATGCTAGAGGTTATCCGTCCCGTTGGCTGGCTGCGACCATAGATCGGCCAGCGATTGCGCCATAGTGCTGGTGAACAAGTCTCGACTTGGCTGAGGTGCAGTGGCTAGGTAGGTACTGAACCCGTGTATTAGCAGGCAGCCGGTAAGTATCCGGCGGGCCTGTTTCTCCTCTTCACTCATCTCAGATATCTTGGTGGTACCCATGCTTCTGAGTCGTTGCATATCGTTGAGCTTGTTGTACCGAACTTCTCGAAAGTCCTTGAAGTGCTCGTGACTCATTAAATCGCTGTGGATTCGCAAGAAGTTTGCACCACCAGGCTGATCTAAGTGGTCGGCCATGGGAACAATCAATGCCAGCATTAGATCTTTGAGTGTATAGTGGTCGCGTGCTTCTAGCTCGTCGAGCATGGCGTTGCGCTGATCCAAGATAGGATAGGCGTGGCGATCCAACACAGAGTCTAATAAACCTTCTTTGTTGTTGAAGTGGTATTGCAGGGCTGAACGGTTTTTCTGTTCAGAAGCTTTGGCAATATCGAGCAAACTGGTACCAGTGATGCTGTTTTTGGCGAAGAGCTCTTCTGCAGCATCGAGTATTTTAGCTCGGGTTATTTGTGTATCTCTACGCAAGGGCTTTACCTTTGCGATGGGCATAGAAGCTTCAGCGGAAACGGTCTGTGCCGTTTTTTCCCCGTGAGTCTCTAGCTCAAGTTCGGCGATTGAAGTATTCAATGTAGTTCTCTCTCGGTGATCTCTAATACATAAAGTGGTTTTTTTGGCGCTCCGTCGCTCGATGATTATTTCACTCCTGTCAGGGCTGTTATAGCCACAGACGAGTGAATACTGGAACCTATCTGACCCTCTAACCCAAGAAGTGTTCCCATGGATTGTCGAAAAGGTTGTGGTATGTGTTGTATCGCGCCATCTATTACTCAGCCATTACCAAACATGCCCAATGGTAAGGCTGCTGGCGTGGCCTGCGCGAATTTGGATTTAACCTCATACCGCTGCGTCTTGTGGGAAACGGCGCAATACCCAGATTTTTGTCGTGGATTTCTCGCCGAAGTTGATTTTTGCGGCTCCAACCAACAAGAAGCTGCTCAGATACTAACGCTACTTGAAGCCTCAACTCATCCAGACAAACGATAACTTTTGTAAATTTGGATCACGGAGGTGGGGAGTAGGGCTGACGGGATTTGTGAGCGACAGGCGCGAAGGGCTTGATTAATGAGCTGCGGCGCTGAAATTCTGCCCATTTCGATTTCCATGAAACCATACTCTACAATTTGTGGTGTCAGCAATTCAATAAGGATGGAAAGCATGAACGTTGTTAACAAGTGCCTAATGGCCTCTGCCGCGCTGGCGAGTTTACTGGGGCAGCAGGCTGTGGCCGATTCTTGGGCGTTTGAATTGGAACCCTATTTGATGGCGGTTTCCATCGAGGGGGACGCAGGTGTCGGTCGCGTCACGGGGGCAGAGGTTGATGTCGACACTGACGCAGTTTTAGAGACATTAGAAATGGGCGCAATGATCCACTTCGAGGCGCTGCATGACAGCGGTTGGGGGGCAATCGTTGACTACAGTTTTATGGATCTTGGTGCTGATATTCAAGGTTCGAGAGGCGGTGTTGTGGACGCGCAGGTGAGACAGGGCGTACTGCAATTGGAAGCCTTTTATCGACAGCAACTCGATGCCAGTACACTGGATTATTCCATGGGGATTCGCTGGTGGGATAACGACATTGATGTAGAGGTAGACCTAGGGATACTCCCGGGAAGTTTGGAGTCCGAGGTCGAGGCTGACTGGGTCGATGTATTTATGGGGCTGCGTTGGATCAAACCCCTGAATTCAAATTGGCAGTTGTTGGCTCGCGGTGATGTTGGTGGCGCCGGGCTCGAGGCCGATTTTACCGCTAGCGTTTCCCTTGGGGCACGATATAGATTGGGCCAATCCATGGTCTTGGACATGGCCTACCGCGGCACTTGGGTCGATTACTCCGAAGGCTCAAAGTCCAGTGCAAACTATTTTAGTTACGATACGGTCACTCACGGACCTTTAGTCGGGCTTATTTTCGAGTTTTGAGTGCGACGCTATCCCCTCCTAAGGTAGGGTTTTAATCGACCCTACTTGTCGCGCCGCGGTAATCTCGATAATTTCTCTACTTGTTTCAGAAAGCTAGCCCGAGAAACTGAGTCCGAGATATATGGAGAACCCCTAGGATGACCAAATCCGTTTTTATTACCGGCGCGGCGCAGGGAATTGGCCTTGCCACAGCAGCGCTTTTTCACCGTCAGGGCTGGTTCGTCGGCTTGTACGACATCAATGAAGTGGGGTTAGAGGCGGCTCACAAAGATCTTCCCCGAAGCTGTTACGGAGTTCTCGACGTCAGAGATGAAGCTGCGGTTGCGGCGGCCTTTGATGACTTTTCCCAACACTCTGAAGGTATGGTCGATGTGGTGGTAAACTGCGCCGGTGTATTGTCGGCGGGTTATTTTGAGGAAATCGACAGCGCAGCAACGGAGCGAATGATCGATATCAATATTAAGGGTCTCACCTATGTCGCTCGTCACGCACTTCCGCTGTTGAAGGCAACACCCAATTCCCTGTTGGTGAATATCTGTTCTGCTTCGAGTATTTATGGCGTACCTATGTTGGGCGTCTATGGGGCGACAAAACACTATGTGAACGGTTTGACTCAAGCCATGAGTATCGAGTGGGAGCGTTTTGGTGTTCGAGTCAAAGCGATCAAGCCACCGATTGTGAAAACTGAAATGGGCTTATCGCTACCGCAGAGTTTTGACAAGTACATGGCGGCGGATATGGAAGCGCAAGATGTTGCGAATTCCATTTGGGACTGTATGTCCGGTTCCAGAGTGAGTTATATTCTAGGCTCTAAAACGCAGCTGTTGGGGTTGCTGTGCCGATGGTTGCCCGATGCCATGGCTCGCGCACTAATGAGACGAGCCTGTGGACTCTAGTTTTAGTGAGTCGTTGAGTCGTGACTGACTCATTAAAGCCCAATGTTGCAGCAACAGTCTTTTGTTTGAGCCTAAAGCCTTTGAGGCTTCAGGCTATTTATAGACGTTGTTATTTTTATTATTTAGTGATTGTTAACTCTCGCCGTATAACCGTTGCGCTATAACGGTTTTCCACTCTGCCAACTTGGTGTCATCTGAGTCCAGTAGTGCCAAGCCAACCATCCACTGATGGTTGCTTTCATCTGCGATGATCCACTTCACTTCAGTAATCAAGTTAATGGGAGATTGAATGTCTTCCAGAGAAACCGCAACTTGCAGTATTCGATTCATCTCCAAGGGTTGATTCACCAGTACCTGTAGACCATTGGCGGAAATGTCGACGCTTTTGCTCACTAAGATTTCTTCCGGCTGTTGACCGTCATGGCTGGCGGACGCCAGTTCAATGAATACGGTTTCTCGACTGTTGAGTCGGTATTCTTGTCGTTGTTCTGATGATGAGGGGGGGGTCATGTTGTGTTTTTCCTTAGTCCGCGAACGACTTTTTCTAAGCTGTTCTCAAAGTGTTCACCTTGGCTTAGTACTCTCAGCTCGCCACTGGCCATCAAAGTGATGAGCTCAGACATCTTATGATCAGCGGCTTTTTTCCCCAGTCGATCGGTGAAAATATACTTGTCGCTTGATTGCAATTTTACCGACAACTTTAAGCGTGTTGTTTGTTGATCTTTTCCCTGTAGCTCAAGCCAGGCGCCCACGTGCAGAGCTGATAAGACACTTTCGTAATTGCTCTTGTCGCTGTCGCTGAGCTCTTGGCCATTGACGCTTGGTCGCTGTTCCAGCGTTTGTGCTTCTTGTTGGGCCTTGTGGGCGGCGATATCACGGGCTTGGGTTTCGGCAATACGCTGCTCGAGCTTAAGGTGATGCTGATAGCGGCGATCCAATTTCTGTAAGGTGGTTTTCAGGGTTCTCGCATAAAGGTGGCGCCGCTTGATGGGTTTTGCGACTTTCGCTGCTAACGCCAGCGAAAATTCGGAAAACGTATAGTCAGAAAACTTTCGACCGTTGTAACGCACGAAAAGCAATTGATCGCGGTGGGCTTGCTTTAGCAATAGCTTGGCTTTGACCGATTCTCGCTGCTTGTCATCACCTTGAAAACTAAACCAGTCACCGACCTGAAAACGCTCCAAATCATCAATCATACTTTGATCAACAAGGGTTTGGTGTCGGTTCTTTCCAACGTGTCCCAATTGTGTAAACTCGACGCAATGAATCGGTACGTTTTGAAGAATCAGCACAAAATAGTCGTTTAGTGTTTGGAAAAAATCTTGGTAGCTAGGGGTATCAGAGAAGTGCCTCCAATATGAGTCATCGATTTGCTCAACGATGGGTGGCAATAGCGTCATCACTTTGCTGCGGTGGGTGTCGCTGTTCGATTGTGTGAAGGCCCAAGAGAGCGCCTGCAAAAGACGCTGCCACTTTTTCCAATCCGTACAATCGACGCCGTGATGAACGAGCAAGTACTGCAAGTCCGGCAGGAGTTTTGCCTGGATAAAATCGGCGACTTCTTCGGGCAGCAGTTGGCCTGAAAGACGCTTCGACACAAAACTCAGCACCGTGTCTTTGGCATTGTCGATTTGATCGTGAGCCCCCTGGCTGTCTTCAATGCGCTTCTCGAGCTTACTCTGATGAATTTCATCTTCTTTGATGTGGTGGGCTAGCTGATCCGAAAGTTCATTTACGCTGGAGCTGGAGTTGATGTCGAGTGTTGGCAGCGCTGCTACCAAATTGTCGAACCAGGTGCTGAAACGACGTCCGGTTTTTCCTGCGGCAGGCTCCCAAATTGCAAGATGATTGAATAGCTGGTGAATAAAGCGACACAGAGCGTGCTCTGTGTTGATGGCAATATCGGGTCGGCTCAATAGCCGAACAATCAGGACGAGGCTGAAATGGCGGCCACAGCGATCGATGCTGTTGTCGGGATTAGCGCTCACATAGAGTTGCGAAATTAGCAGATCCACAAACACCAATGCCGAGCGAATGTCGGCACTGAGTAAACGCTGGGGAAAGTCGTGTTTTAAGTATCCGGTGAGAAGTAGTCGATCGGCAAAGTACTCCGACTGCTGACTCAGTGATTCCAATAGTGTGGCTTGATCCAGTGGGTCGAGGGCCACTTGCGGCGGCAGGCCGTCGTGTTCGTGCAGCAGCCGCAAGGCTTTCAATAGGCTCTGGGTATGGCCTTTGAGGATTTGATCAATCGGCAGATTGGCTGGTGTCATAACGGCGGTTCACGCTTCAGGAGTTGCGATAGCATACTCTGTGCATTGTTTATCGCCTGTTTGTGCGCAGTCTTTAGTTTTCGAGGTGATCGGTATTGTTAAATACGTTCAATCGATTTTGTCTCAGACACAGTTCGGCGATTCCGGTGTTACTCATGTTGTAGTTCAACCATTGGGTTGTGTCACGGTGTAGATAGTGGGCAAGCGCGATGGCAATAGCCACGCCATGGGAAACCACCACTACATTTCGCCCCGGATTGGCGGCAATGATGTCTTCTAACGCCTCGATCATTCGCGCTTTCACCTGATCTTGAGACTCGCCGTTGGGGGCGGTAAAGCCGGGATCGTCGCGCAGGCGAGCGGCGACGGCCATTTTATCTTTGAGGTCCGCAAAGCTGGTGTTTTCCCAATCCCCGAGATGAAACTCCATCAGTCTTGGATCGAGTGAAAGCTCTAAATCATGGGCTTGAGCAATGGCTTCGGCGGTGTGCCGAGTGCGTTGCAAGGGACTGGCGATGATGACGTCGGGCCGTTTATGACGATGGAAGTGCCGACCTAATAACTTGGCTTGTTGGTGTCCATGATCGGTTAGAGCGGTATCGGTTTGACCGTGCCAGACTTTATTGAGGTTGGCGAAGGTTTCGGCGTGGCGCACAAAGGTCAGGCGAGGCGGGCAAGGGCTTTGGGAATCAGACATGCAGCGTCCTACAGCGTTGAAGTGGGGTGTGTGTCGACACGGGCGTCAGCGCTCGATTTTACACCGAGCGGGCTGCGGGGCAAGTAAATCCACCGCAAGGGTGGATTAGTTGACGTGCTAGCCTAGCGCTCGGTAGTGGATTTACTTTGGGCCGACGGATCTTTCTCGAGTTGCTCTTCGTTAAGCCGCTCTCTGTTGAAGTGCTCCCGGTCGACTCATTCTCTGTCGGGTCATTCGCGGTGCTTCATCGGCCGTTTCTCCGAGCGCCTTGTGCTTCGTAAGGGCGACAGCCTACTTCGTCGATTTACGAGCCTGCCTTTGAACATACCAATTGATGAGTTTTTGAAGCAACGGCGGTGGTGCATCGTCGGCGTTGCTATCTTGAGACGTCAGATCGACGCTGCCACCTCCGGCTTGGTATTGACCGGCGTAGATATCGAGAATTTTCTTTTTGACCATACCGCGAAGCGGAATGTGAGTCATCATGCCGTAGGTTGCGGCGCCGCCTTGTTCTGCCAGCTCTGGATGGGCTCTGACGGTGGCCACCGCGTCGGCCAGATCTCGCAGGTATTGATCGACAACTTTTAGGTGCTGGGCCGTCACCATGGCGTGTAAGCCAGAGGGGAATTGATTGCGATTGACCTGCCAGCCCTTGGCATCCATTTGATCGCCCACAGCAAAGATATTGACCGCCGGGTCGATGGATTGATAGGCGAATAGTGGCCCCTGCGGCTTGCCTATTATCTCGAGTTCAGCAATTGCACTGACACCGTCCTTTAGCCGATTGACGGCCTCCAAGGTGTCTCTAGCGAGCTCTTGATAACCTTCTTTACCAAAGTACTGCAGAGTTGCCCAAGCCGCCGCGTAGGCGCCACCGGGGCGAGTGCCCAATAGCGCTGAACTGGCGAATACGCCGCCGGGCCAATCCTCGTGCACAAACATTTGGTACTTCAAGTAATCCAGCGAGCGATAAGTAATGGTGGATGCCCCTTTGGCGGCGTAGCCGTACTTGTGAATGTCCGCCGAGATAGAGGTAACTCCCGAAACTCGATAGTCCCAGAGCGGCAAGTCTTCTCCGTTCATTTCTAAGAAGGGCAATATAAACCCGCCGACGCAGGCATCCACGTGCAGAGGAATTTGATGCTTTTCGGCAATGGCCCCCATGGTTTCGATGGGATCGATGGTGCCGTGAGGATATTCTGGCGCGCTGCCGAGAATCATAACGGTATTGCGATTGATCATTTTTTCGAGTTTTCTGAGATCCGGTGTCATATCGCTGAGCAGTGGCACTAGGCGAACTTTCACACCAAAATATTCCGATGCTTTAAACCATGCAACGTGGGCGGTTTGCGGCAAAATCATTTCGGGCTTTTTCACTCGTCGCCGGTCACGGGCCATATCACGATAGGTTTTTACCGCCATCAAACAACTTTCGGTTCCGCCCGAAGTTACCACTCCGCAGACTTCGTCGCTGCCGTGCAGCAATTCTGCGGTGGCGCTAATGACTTGGGTTTCAAAGGTCTTGAGACTTTTGAACGCTGTGGGGTTTAGGCCATTCTCACAGGCAAAGCTGTGATACGAGTCTTTCAAAAACTGCGAGTGCTGTTCGTCTAGGTAGTAGACCAAGCTCCACACTTTGCCATCTTTGTAGTTGGGGTCGTCGGCTTTAAACTCTTGCAATTGATCTAGAATCTCATCTCCCGGCCGGCCTTTGGCGGGCATGGCGATATGGCTAGAGGTCGAGTGATCGGCAGAATGCATGAGGGTCTCCAAGTGAGTGAATCGCGAGCTAGCTCAACGACTGCAAGGCTAAGGCTAGGCTGATACCTAAAAAATTTCCCAGCGCGTAACCAATAATGCCGGTGGTCATGCCCGACAAAATGAGTGAGGAATTATTCAGAGCTCTTGCCATCACCGGCACAAACGGTGGGCTGCATATCGCGGCCACTGAAGTGATCATGAAAGTATCACCATCGATGTTGTTCAAGCGACATAGAAGCCCGTGCAGCAGAAGGCTGAATGCGAGAACAAAGACAATAAATAGGGCGATACTTGGGTCGACTTGAAAGATGTCGTCAACGGTTGCCATCGACGCGATCACCAAGCAGAACACATAAATCCAATACATACCCAGTCGGTAAGCGAGCTGTAAGCGCTGGATAGAATTGAGGGTGGATAGGGCTGCGCCGCAGACAGTCAACAATACAATGGTAAGCGCCGTGGCACCTTGCCATTGCCATGCGCTGACAATCCACTGGCTCAATCCCAGAGCGATGGCTAAGCAAGTCAGACTTAATCCCGAAACGGCGAGCAGTTGCCGCACGCTCTTGAGCTTGATGAGCGGGCTATAGTCATCACCGTATTGTGTTAAATGAGAGGCGTCACCGTGTTGCGTTAACTGAGAGGCATCACCGTATTGAGTTAAATTAGAGTTGTCGGCGTTTTTATCGGCGCCGTTGGACTCGTTTTCATATTGGAGATGACGATGTTGGGGATGACTGGGAAACAGTCGTCTGATTAATGGAATAGCCACCGACAACATGAATAACAAATAACCCGCACCAATAACCGTATCTAGGCTGTGAAAGACCAAATAGTCGGCATGAGGAATATCGAGCCCCGCCTTAATTGCCGCCAAATTGGGGGTGCCGCCGGTATAGACACCCACGGCCATTGCCGCCAAGTGGCTGGAATCAATCGACGACTTAGCTCCTGACTCCCACAGGATAAACAGTGCCGTTGCAACGCTGACCACCGCCGTGGTGGCCAGTAACATGGACAGCAGAGCCTTGCCCGCTTGATGGTGCCATTGTCGAATGTTGAGCGTCATTAACAGCATCGGTAGGGCGAAGGCGATCGAGAAGTCCCCTAGGCCTTGTTGCGCCTGTTGGAGTGATTGGGGCGAGGCGCCAAGCCAGCCGAGAAAACCGGGACTGAGCAAGCTATTACCGAGCACCAGCCCGGTTAGGTAGCACAAACCAATGACCCCGATCTTTTTTGCCCATCGATGGCGAGAGGCAAAAGCGATGAATAACGCCGGTGCGGTCAAAAAGAATAAGATCGAGATGACTGCAGTGGTATCCATCATAGTGAGGGCCTTGGTGGGTGATCTGTCCGTGAGGTCTAGCGGTCATATCGCCTTCTTAGGGCGCTGCTGAGACCTTCGTCAGTGGAACATGGGACAGGATGAAAATCAAAAGTGGTACCATCGTACCAGTTGTGGGCGAGGAGTCCACTCTTGCTGTTTTTCGATGTTTCGTGGGGCGTCTTGAGAGAGTCTTGAGATTGCCTTGACTTGAATGGGCTCGGAATAGGCTCGGGATTGTCTCAGTGCAGGCGCGCAGAGTTGCCTCAGCGTCTCCTTCGCCGACTACCTCAGAGACTAGCTCAAGGGCAATCGAAGATTGACGTCGTTGATGGCAGTTGGAAGTAAGGCTATGGCGAGAACTTGTTGAACAGGGCAAACGCTAGGTAGCCCCAGAGCCCCAACAATAGCCACAAGCGCCAGCGAGGATGTTTGGTTTCACGGTTTTCACTGTCTTGTAATCGGCTCACTTGACGTGAGCCGCAGGCGGGGCACGCCCCCTGTGGGAATTGACGGCCTTTGTAGCTGCAGTCCGAACATTGGTAGCCTTGGGGGCGGGTCATAATGGGGTCTCGTAAAAAATGTTTCTCGAAAGACGTAATAATTGCGCAAATCGCCGCGCGTTTAACGGCAAGATCACACCTTAAAGCGACGCATGTTTTACTCGTGAGTATAGCGCGAGAATTTAATCATCCCCATTCCCGCATTGATGACTTTTGAGTGTTTGATTCTCGCAGGTTTATCAGTAGAGTAGGCGCCGACTGAATTTTAAGGAATCGCCGTGAAAAAGTTCGTTTCAATTGCTTCTGGGCTCTTAACCCTCGCCGTGATTGGCGCCGCGTTTGCGGGAGTGACGCCGAGTTATTTAGTGAATTCACCGGCGATGTTAACCGGTATGGGGGCGAAGCTGGCGTGCTCGGGTCGATATGTATCGGGCTTGAGTGAAAGCCAAGCATTCATCGATCTTCAGTCCTACTCTGCGGTGCTTAAGCTACTCGATCTAGACTACGACGACGCCAGCAAAACCGTATCGGCGAGCTTGCTCGGTCTGAAAACGACTCAGGCAAAACATCGTCCTGGTATTGGTTGTGCCTTGTCTGTGGGCGATACCTCGGCGATTGATGGAGTCATTGTCAAACAGGTCAAACCATCGGCGGCCAATTGGCCCATGGGCGACAGTGCAGAGCACATAAATTCCCAGTGGCAGCAACAGCTCGATCAGTTACTGATTAGAGATAATCAGGCCGCGCTCAATACCCGTGCCTTGTTGGTTGTCCACGACGGTCAGCTGGTGGCCGAAAGCTATGCGCCGGGTTTTGATTCATCATCGAAGTTGCTGGGATGGTCTATGGCGAAAAGCGTTACCGCACTGTTGATTGGGCATCTCGAGATGACCGAACGTTTAGATCTTGATCAAAAACCGGTATTTACATCTTGGGCCAAGGATGAACGGGCTGAGATTGATATCGAAGATTTATTGCACATGAGTAGCGGGCTCGAGTTTCCAGAAACCTATGAGCCTGGCGCCGGTGCCACCGACATGTTGTTTAGGGTTCATCGCGCCTCTGATTTGCCCTTAGCTGCCCCCAGTATTCATCGACCGGGTGAGTATTTTGAATACTCATCAGGCACGACGAATTTATTGTCGAAACTGATCTTTGACATCAGTGGCGCAAGTGCGCAGCAAAATTTCGATTTCATGGATGAAACACTCATTGCACCTTTGAATTTACGCGATTTTGTCTTTGAGACCGATCCTAGTGGCATGTCGGTGGGCAGTTCATATTTGTACGCGAGCGCACGTGAATGGGCAAAAATTGGTCAATTAATGCTGAATGAAGGCGAGCTAAATGGTCATCGATTAGTGACGCAAGATTGGGTAGCTCGAGCCCAACAGCCCAACTTATCAAGCAATACCAGAAGCTACGGTTATCAGTTTTGGCTCAATCGTGGCGATGAGAATTTACGTTGGAATGATTTGCCAGACGATAGTTACGCCGCCCTGGGCAATCGCAAGCAGGTGGTAATGATGATTCCTTCTGAGAACACGGTTATCGTGCGTCTGGGGTGGACATCAAGTCACTATCCCACCAATAACAACTTCGCCGAAATAATGTCTTGGATTACCAAAGAACCTCCAGCGGTTTAAGTTATAATTGCCAAACGCTAATGTTGAGTCAGAGTCGAACTTTCGTGCTTTGACTGTTTTTACGGATAGAGATATTTCATGAATACCGATAACGATCGTCTACAAACTCACTCTGCTCAAAAATTGGATGGCGATAATACTGTGCCTTGGAGTCCGAGTTCTTGGCGTTCGAAAACCGCTCATCAGCAACCAAACTATCAAGACCCGCAGGCACTGGCCGAAGTAGAGTCTCAATTGTCTTCAATGCCCCCGCTGGTGTTCGCACAGGAAACACGTCAGCTGCGCAGTGAATTGGCCGACGTGGCCGAAGGCAACGCCTTTCTTTTGCAGGGCGGCGACTGCGCCGAGAGTTTTGTGGATTTTTCCGCCGACAATATCCGCGATACCTTCAAAGTTATTATGCAGATGGCCATCGTGCTCACTTACGCTGGGCGAAAGCCGGTGGTAAAAGTGGGACGTATTGCGGGCCAGTTTGCCAAGCCTCGATCGGCCGACACAGAAAGCCGTGATGGTATCGAATTACCGAGTTTTCGCGGCGATATTGTTAATGGGCCTGAATTTACCGCGCAAGCGCGCGCCGTTGATCCTCAGAGGATGGTGCGCGCCTATCATCAATCCACCGCGACGTTAAATCTTTTGCGGGCGTTTGCTCACGGTGGGTTAGCGGATCTACAGCAAGTGAACGATTGGAATTTGGGTTTTGTTTCCGGTAATGAGCAATGTCTGCAGTATCAGAAGCTTGCTCATGAGATTCGTGATGCCTTGTCGTTCATGGAGGTGATGGGGATAACCAGCGACAACACGCCGGTACTTCGAGAAACCGATTTTTACACGTCCCACGAAGCACTGTTATTGAATTATGAAGAGGCCTTAACTCGCCGCGATAGTCTCACCGGTGATTGGTACAATTGCGCAGCGCATATGTTGTGGATTGGTGAGCGCACTCGGCAACTCGACGCCGCGCATATCGAATTTATGCGCGGTATTCACAACCCCATCGGTGTAAAAATCGGCCCCTCGATTAGCGCTGATGAATTGCTGGAATTGATCGATGCGTTGAACCCGCACAACGAAGCCGGGCGCCTTACGTTGATTACAAGAATGGGCGCAGACACTTTGGCAGAGCGATTGCCGGAATTAGCGCGCCGCGTCACTCGCGAGGGGCGCAAGGTGGTTTGGTCTAGCGATCCCATGCACGGTAATACCGTGAAGGCCTCAAACGATTTTAAGACTCGTTCGTTTGATCGAATCTTGACTGAGATTCAACAGTTTTTCCAAGTGTTGCGGGCCGAGGGCGCGCATCCAGGTGGGGTGCATTTGGAAATGACCGGACAACGCGTGACCGAATGCGTTGGAGGAGCTTATCGGGTGTCCGAGGCCGACCTAGCCAATCGTTATAGAACCCAGTGCGATCCGCGTTTAAATGCAGATCAAGTGTTGGAGATGGCTTTCAACGTATCCGAACTGCTGCGCTAAAACCTAGATCCTAGAACCGCTTGCCATTCCCTTGTTCTACTGTTGAGTGGGAATGGTTGAGTGGAGAATGGCTGAGCGGCTAGCTGTATGGATAAGCGTATGGATAAACCTATGGATAAACGTATGGATAGAGGCGATACATTGAATAGCTATCAACGAATGACTATCCATGAGTCGTTTTCAATGAACCGCGTGTCTCGATAAAGATTACAGAACTTTTTTGGCCGCGCTCGCCAAACCATCAATCGCGCGCCGTTTCCATGTCGAACTCTTGTCGTTACTCAGTACCGATTCTTCATAAACGAAGGTATTGAGAATGGCTCGGTAACCCAGCCAGCGCAAAGGTTCCATTTCCCAGCCACGAGCGTGCTGTTGTAGGGTGCCGTGATGAGCCCAGGGCATTTGAGTCAGTTCCGACTCGTTTTCCAGCAGTAAGTCTACCAAGGTGCGAGCCATAAGGTTCGACGCCCCAACGCCTTCTCCGCCATAGTTGCCGATGGTGCCTACGCCGCTTTGCCGGTCAAAGATCGCGTGGGCTGCACCGGCTCTTGGCATTCCGAGTGTGCCACCCCAGCGATGTGGGGCAGGGGTTGATCCCAGTTGCGGCAAACAGTCGCGCATCAGCGTCTCTACGGCATCAAATTCTTTTGCGGTGTCTTCAAACTGTGCCTTGGGTTGGCCGCCAAACTGATAGGTGCCTCGAGATCCGAATATCAAGCGATTGTCGGCACTGCGCTGGCCGTAGATGATTAAGCGGCAAGCGTCATCAAAGGTTTCGTTGTGTTGCAGGCCAATCTCATCCCATTGAGCGTCGGTGAGAGGATCGGTGGCAATAATCAAACTTTGAATGGGGAGGATGTAACGCCTTTGTTGGGGCTGATGAAAGCTGAAGCCTTCGGTACAAATGAGTGTTCGATCGGCCTTGATTTGCGCTTTTTCGGTTCGAAGTGTATTTGGTGGAAACTCGATAACAGGAGAGTTTTCGTAGAGGGTGACGCCTAGCTTCTCTACAACTCGAGCCAATTCAGACACAAGTTTTCCGGGGTGAATACGAGCCGTATGGGGCGAAAAAAGTGCGCCGTAAGTATTGCGCAGATTCAGTCGAGAGCGGGCTTCTTCGGCGTCTAGCCAGCGAATGTCATCCTCATCGTAGCCATCGGCTCGATATTCTTTCAGTAATGCTTGGGCCCGTGATAATTGCTCCGGATATCTCGCCGCCATCGAGAGGTAGCCACCATGAGAGAAATCACAATCGATGCTTTCTTTCTGAAACACCCGCTCTGATTCCTCGACGATGCCATGAATTATCTTTCTCGCTCGCCATTTTTCTTCGAAGGCAAGGGTGTCGAGTAAAGTGTCTTCGCCGTCTATGGCACCCATTAGCCAACCGCCATTGCGGCCAGAGGCACCGAAGCCCACCTGGTGCGCTTCCAATATCGCTATCGAGAGCTGCGGCGCTGCTCGTTTTAGGTAGTAGGCGGTCCACAGACCGCTGTAACCTGCGCCAACTATGGCTATGTCCACGTCAATATCTTGTTCAAGGCAGGGACGTGATGGTGCGCTTTGGTGGTCGGCCAAGGATGACATCCATAGGCTGGTAGGATGGTATTGCATGAGGTTCTCTAAAGACTATTGAATAGCCTCAGCATAAGCCGCTAAATACGGAAAAACTATTCCAGCGGGACCGGACGAAATAAGCCTGCGAGCTGCGAGCTGCGGGCTTCGACTTATGGGTTACGGGTTACGCGCTGCGAGTTATGGGCGAAATACTTGCCCGGAGTGGTTCCGGTATAACGTTTGAAGAATTTGTAGAAAGTGGACATGGAGCTGAAGCCGGCTTTGTGTGCCGCTTCGGTGAGGTTATCAGCGTCGGTCCGATGTTCTAGCAGATAGGCAACTCGGGCTTCATTGATGTATTCGTAAAAGCTGCGGCCGAGGGAGTGGTTGAGCACGTAGGATAATTGGTTGCGGGTATAGCCCATCGGGTTAGCGATGTCGGCTAAGGCTATGTTACTGCTCAGGAAGGGGCGAGTGAGGTTGAAGTAGTCTTCCAGTTCCTGGCTAATGAATAGACAGCGTGATGGAGTGAGTCCAAGCTTTTTGATGTCGTCTTTGGCTCGCGGCGTGTCATCGGTATGAATCAGTGACGAAAACTCGTGGATGCGAACGATTTTTCCATGTTTAACGGTGATGGCTTCGGCGTTTTGATAGGTCAGCACACGGCCATCGTTTTGCTCAAGTGTGTAGGTGTACTGACTGAAACCGGTATCACCATCGACGCGAATGCGATCCATTGGCTGAATCGAGCTTTTGGCCGACCTCGGCAAACTCAGCGAGACATAATCACGCAGTTCATGGGGGGGGATTTTTTCGTTGGCAAAAAAATCGAAGTACTCAATGTCGTCGGCGTAGAGCGCGAGAATGGCTTCAAGATCTAGCGCTTGCCAGTGGTCGCTATACTGTTCGATGATCATTCGAGTGTGTTGAGTTGTATTGTCGTCGACCATGAGGCGTTATCTCGTATACCAAAGACTATTGCTAAAAATGAGCCCCATAAAAACTATGGTCGCAAACCATGGTGGCCTGATCAGTGTGAGTACTCTGTTTTTCCACTAATAACGTATCAGCGTGGCCTCGATATTGCGCACCATATTCTTTAGCAGTGGAGCAACTTCTTGCTCCAGAAACTCCGGTGATAAGCGATAAGCAGGGCCACCGGCATTGAAACTGTATGTCGTATTTTTACCCAAAGTAATGGGTACGGAAATACCATTAACGTCTTCGTTCCAATCACCGTAAGAGCGGCAAAAACCCTTCTCGGAAAAACAGCGAAGGCTGTCTTCAATACCTTGTTTCCAGCCGGGCCACTGCTCTGGGTGGCGCTTTTCCATATGTTGATAAAAAAAATCGCGCTCATCTTGGGCAAGCGAAGCGATATAAGCACGACCAGCAGAGCCAGTCGCCAGAGGCACTCTGTCGCCCACTTCATGACGAAATGCCATCACGTTAACTGGCGAGCAGTACTCCACGTAAATCATTTTTAATCGATCGCGATCTGCTAGCCCAACTGAGGTGCCGGTATTGTTGGCCAGTTCTTGCATCAATGGTTTTGCAATTTGACGAATCGCCAAATTTGAAACGAAAGCGTAGCCTAGTGCCAAAACGCCGCTGCCCAGTTGATATTTCTCCATTCGGTCGGAATAGGTGAGGTAGCCCAGTTGCGTTAAGGTATAGGTAAGCCTCGAGACGCTGGATTTTGGCAGCCCAGTTCGCTGTGCGATTTCCTGATTGCCGAGAAAGCCGTCGCCCGGTTGAAAGGCGCGTAAAACGTCGAGCCCTCGAGCTAAGGCTTCGATGAATTTTCGGTCCGTCTCTTCGCCGGGTTGGCGCGGTAGGCCGGGAATCAGCGTCACATTCTTTTCCTTTCCGTTTGGTGAAACAATAGGGTTCTGTCTGCAGTCATTGTTCGACCAGTGCGTGCCATTCATCCAGCGCCATTCCATCGATGGACTCACACCCTTTTCGATATTTCAAAATCGCATGCCCAGTGGCGAGCAGGCGATCATTAGAATCGAAAACTTCTGCACTCGAATGAAAGATCTTATAGCCTGCGCTGGTGATTTTTCCCACGGCGTATAACTCTTTAGAGCTCGCTTGACCAACAAAGTTGGTGTTCAAAGACAGAGTCAGGGCGCGTCGAATACGATCTGGGTGAGGGCAATAGATCCCCGGCAAGGCGGTGGCGACATCCAGCAGACTGCAGAGAAAGCCGCCGTGAGGAATACCGTGAGAATTTCCGTGCTCGGGTTTTACGCTGACGCTAATACGCGCGTGGCCTTGCGCCCACTCGTCGACTTGAAACCCTAAGAGCGCGTTAAATGGTGGTTCAAGTGCTTGAAAGACTGCCATGGTTATCCTTGCGAATTTGATGAGGGTTCGGGTTTTAGGGGCGTTTCTGGAGTGGCGCTCGAGCTGTCATGGTTGCCTAAATAGACCGTGCAAATACCGGCGCAAATGACCACCATTATACCAATCACGGACAAGGTGCTAGGCAGGTGCCCCCAGATTATCCAACCGATTAATCCCGAAAATACCACCGAAAAATAGCTGATGGGTGAAACAATGCTGGGCTTGGCGTAACTGTATGCTTTGGTGTAGAGCCACATGGCGATAAAAATAGAGAGGCCGATGTACAGCAGGTAAGGCCAGCTCGCCAGAGGAATCGTTTGCCAGTTGGCGATGGCCAGTGGTGTGCTCAAGAGAAAAGACAATAAGAAGTAATAGAGCATGATGGTGCTGCTGCTCTCCGAGTGGGATAACACCCGGGTTCCTACCATAGAGACGGCGAGCAAAGCGCCAGAACTGAGGCCAATTAAGTAAGCCAGATTGAATCCGCCGTCGCCGGTTTGTGGCCGCAGTATAATGGCGACGCCGATAAAACCTAGCGTCAGTGGAATCCATCGGTTTTTTGGCACCACCTGACCAACCCACAGCCAAATAATGAGGGGGACGAACAATGGCGCGGTATTGCGTAGCAGGTTGGCGTCAACCAGCGGGATGTCTGCCAATGCGCTGTAAAAAGCGAAAAAGCTGATCCAGCCACCGGCACCGCGAATAAGATGGGTTTTCCAGCGAGGGGTGATAAGTAACTTGGGCCCCTGAGTGAGTAGCTTGGGCAGCATGATGGCTAAGCAAATGCTGTATTGCACAAAGACTATCATCGGCGTGCTCAAATCTTGAGAGACCAATTTCCCCGCCGCTGCAGCGCTACTGCCCACCAACGCGGTGGCAAGAGCAAAGAGGATGCCTTTTTGGGGGCTGTCTGCCGATGTGTTCATTTATTGCACCGTGGTTTCGCTGTGCGGAATTATATCCTGATTTTGTTATTTCAGCGAGAGGCTGGAGTTCTTTCATTTTTGGCCGAAAACCCATTAATGGCATCTGATAGTGTGGATAGCGAGGCTGTCTGTTGCTGGTGATCTATACTTTTTAGGTTTTCCAAAATTCTCGGATTAGGACGATGTTTCATGAGATTTTTGCCCTTCAAGGCATCTGCAAACCTGCTGTCTACTGGCGTGTTTTCCTTGGGTTTTGCGACTTTCGCAGCGTTTTCATCCGCTCAATTTTTGGAGATGGACGAAAAAGTCTTTCAGTTCATTGAAAACAAATACGATATCAAAGCTCGTCACCGGGTCGAAGAGTGGCAAAACATCATGTTGACCACCAATCGCAAAGGAACTCTGTCCGACAACGAAAAAACACGTTCGGCCAATGATTTTTTTAATCGCATTGACTGGGTGAGTGATCAGGATCACTGGGGCAAAGAGGATTATTGGGCGACACCCATAGAAACTCTGGCAACCAATGGCGGTGATTGTGAGGATTTCTCCATCGGTAAGTACTTCACCCTAAGCGAAACTGGCGTCGATAACGAAAAAATCAGAATTACCTATGTGAAGGCGCTGGATTACAATCAAGCGCATATGGTGTTGGCGTACTACTCAAGCCCAGAGGCTGAGCCATTGATTCTCGACAACATCAATAAAACTATTTTACCTGCCTCAAAACGAACCGATCTTTTGCCAATTTATAGTTTCAATGGTGAGGGCTTATGGCTGGCTAAGGCGCGAGGCCGTAAGCTTAAGGCCAATAGTCAGAAGAGTTTACCCCAGTGGGGCGAGGTCAATAAGCGCATGATGAAAGAGCTGATGAAGTAGGCTTGGGCTCGAACTTAGCGCCCGCCGCGGACATTTCCGTACTTTTCTTCCTGCAACTTCCCGCAACTTCCCAAAACATGCTTCGCTCGATTCCCCGAGTCGCTAGGGGCTCAAGCCTAGTGCCTAGTGTCGAGGCGAGTCGTTAGTCCTAGAGGTTTTACTATCAAAAAAAAAGGGGCTTTTAACGCCCCTTGGTTGTGATCCTATTGATTAGATTTTAAATCGCTCTATGAGGTGGCTAAGATCATTCGAAGCATCGTCGAGCTGATTGGCCACCGCGGTTGATTCTTGAGCGCTTGAGTGAGCATCTTTTGCCAGTCCTGCCATGCTTTCAACATTCTTGCGAATTTCATCTGCGGCGAAGCTCTGTTGTTCAGCGGCTGTAGCGATTTGTGTATTCATGTCGCGAATACTACTAACGGAACCGGTGATCTCTTGGATAGAGCCGCCAGCGTTGGTGGCCAGCGACACCGTATTGCGAGTTTGCTCTTGGCTACTGGTCATGGCCTTAACGGCTTGAGCTGCTCCGTTTTGAACGGTTTCAATGATCTGTTGAATCTCTTCGGTGGATTCCTGGGTGCGTTGCGCCAAGGCGCGGACTTCGTCGGCAACCACGGCAAATCCTCGCCCTTGTTCACCAGCTCTGGCTGCCTCGATGGCAGCGTTGAGCGCTAGTAAATTCGTTTGCTCGGCGATGCCTTTGATCACGTCTAAGACGGCACCGACGCTCGCCGTATCTTGTTCGAGCTGATTCATCGCCGTGGCGACACGATCCACTTCATCTGAAAGTGCATTGATAGAGCCGATAGTCTCATCCATCACCTTCAGTCCCTCTTGCGCGTTTTTGTCGGCTTCTTGAGCCGCATCAGCCGCACCGGCGGCGTTGGCGGCAACATTCTGTACTGTGTCCGACATCTCGCTAATCGCATTGGATACCTGATCGGTGTATTGCTCGGTAGCGCCGGTGTGCTGAGTGATGTTACTGGCTGTTTGATTGATCGAGTGCGAAGCATTTTGTAGGTCGCCAGATGTGCTTTTTACGCGAGTTAACACCTCGACAATCTCCGATTGCATTTGGCTGAGATTGCGAGAGAGTTGTCCCAGCTCATCGCTACCTGAAGAATCAATTTTGGTGGTGAAGTCGCCTTCCGAGAGCTTGGTGATCTTACCCATTACTACCGTCAGGGGATTTAAAAACGTGTTTTTAAGTACAAGCCAGAGAAAACCAATGACAAGCAGGGTGACACTGAATACCGCTACGGTCGACCAAGTGCTGACTTGAGCACTATGAGCTTGAACGACTTTGGCGAAATCAGAGCGCTCTTTGGAAAAGTCCTCCGCCGCTTGAGTGAGCAATTTCGATGGAGCTCTGTCGATACCTTTGACCGCTTTGTCGCCGGCCGTAGAGTCGTAGCCAGCGCTGACAAAGTCGTTGAATCCCTGCTGGTATTTGGTTCCCATAACTGCGTGCGAATCGATGAAATCCTGTACCTTAGCGCGCTTGGACACATCTTTGATCGTCGGGACGAGTTGATTTCCTAAGGTTTGAATCTCTGCCTGTCGCTTTTTAAATCGTCCCCAATACTTTTCACGATTATCGTCGTCATAACCGCGCAGCAGCGTGTTTTTCCATTCTTGAACCTGAACTTTGAAGGTGAAGTTCATTTTATTGATGTCATTTTCGACCCGGACATGTTCATCAAGCAGTTCTCGGTAGTCTGCTAGGCTGCCATTGAGCGCCGTCATCGACCCAATTGAAACGGCAAGGAGGGCGATAAGGCCACCCATTACCAGAAGAATGAGTCGAGCCTGAAGGCTGTGGCTGTTCAATTTCATAGTGTTCCCTTGGTGAAATGAATCAAGGTGTAATGAATCAAGATGGCATGATTCAGTCGGTGATTTGGTTTTTATATCGGCCGATAGGCTGTTTAACTTTAATGCAGATTGGCGTAGCTACAGGCAAGTATAGTTATTAATCACGGGTTTGCTTTTACCTCAATGGGCGTCTTAACTTATTGAGGTTGTCGATATACGCATCAAAGAGTTACGTACTGATATGAATCTAGATAAGAGAGCCCTAGCAGTGGTGGCAAAAGAACTGCAGTTACATCGCTGTAAGGCGTCGGTGTGGGAGTTGGCAAAAGATAGGGCGAGAGAGAGAAGCAGTGACCCTAAGCTGGAATACGCTCGTCTAAGGTGTCGAGAATTGTCGCGTCAAACAACCTTTCGGGCGGCCAATGATGAGTGCTTTCATGCCTCTAGTCGAGGGGAGGTCTTGGCAGCTTTGCGAAAACGAGGATTGTCGAGTGCTGTGGAAGGAGGAATGCTGGCGTTTATTACCTTATTGCTTGTTGGGTTTTCAGTGGCGAGCCTGGGGGTATTTAAGGGAGTCTAGGGGCGTTTGATGTTCACTTGTCCATTAAAAAAGGCCGCATTAAGCGGCCTTTTTTATATCACTGAATTGGCGCTTACTTACGCTCTTCCAGTGGCGGGAACTCACGCGGCGTGTAACCGGTATAAAGCTGACGCGGACGGCCAATTTTATAAGGGTTACTGATCATTTCATGCCAGTGAGCAATCCAGCCAACAGTGCGGCCTGTAGCGAAGATCACGGTAAACATATCGGTTGGGATACCGATCGCTTTCATGATGATACCAGAGTAGAAATCGACGTTCGGGTAGAGTTTCTTCTGGATGAAGTACTCGTCCTCAAGGGCGATTTGCTCAAGACGCTTAGCGATAGCCAGAAGAGGATCGTTCTCGAGACCAAGTTCTTTCAATACTTCGTCGCAAGACTCTTTCATTACCTTGGCGCGAGGATCAAAGTTCTTGTAAACACGATGACCGAAGCCCATTAGGCGGAATGGATCGTTCTTGTCTTTCGCTTTAGCAACAAACTCGTCGATGCGATCAACAGTGCCAATTTCTTCGAGCATGTTGAGTACAGCTTCGTTGGCGCCGCCGTGAGCAGGGCCCCA
>JBOEGJ010000041.1:89910-102131 GCA_050633365.1 Cellvibrionaceae bacterium
TTTTGCTCGTGATCGGCGTGCAACAAGAAGATCTTGTCCATGGCGCGAGCCAAAACTGGGTTTACTTCAGGGTCATCACAAGGAGTACCGAACATCATGTGCAAGAAGTTCTCAGAGTATGAGAGCTTGTTGTTTGGGTACATGAATGGCTGGCCTACATGGTGCTTATAGGTCATTGCAGCCAGAGTTGGCATCTTAGCGATCAGGCGATGAGCAGAGATTTTGCGGTGCTCTTCGTCGTTGATGTCTAGTGAGTCGTGGTAGAAAGAAGACAGTGCACCTACAACGCCACACATGATGGCCATTGGGTGAGCATCAGCACGGAAGCCACGGAAGAAACGAGCAATATTCTCGTGAACCATGGTGTGGTTGGTGATGATGTCTACGAATTCTGCTTTTTGCTCTGCATTTGGCAGTTCGCCGTTGAGTAGCAGGTAGCAAGTTTCCAGGTAGTCAGACTTATTGGCCAGTTCTTCGATGGGGTAGCCACCGTGTAGCAAAACGCCTTTGGCGCCATCAATATAAGTCAGTTTGGATTCGCAAGCTCCAGTGGACATGAAACCTGGATCATAAGTGAAATAACCTTTACTGGTTAGGCTTGTGACGTCGATTACGTCTGGGCCGGTAGAACCAGAATAGATCGGTAATTCGATGGATTCATCCAAACCGTCGACCGAAAGGTGCGCTTTCTTATCAGTCATTACGGACTCCTGTTGTAAAGAATGTGTATACAGTTCCAGAGATCAATTCGCTGTCCAGCGATAAGAAAACGGACTGTGAGGCGGGGCACACTATAAAGTGCCCGATTTGATTGTCAATTGATATTGGTCGGTAAAATACGAGATATTCCCAAAGATAGTCTAATTTTGGCCCCTTTGCTGCCACTACAGAAAAACATGAGCTGTTGTGGTGCGGTTGGTACGAATTGGTGCGGCCGTACATTAATTGTGCTCGTTGTTGAATTTTACGACTTTATCCCCCGAGAAAAATAGAACTTTAGTCGAACTAAGTGTTTGATGTGTCGCTATTTTGTTGTTTTTTTACAAACGTCTCTCTATAATTTCGCGCGTCTTGCAAGAGGTCAGTTGGCACAATTTGTGTCTACTGCCTATGCTTGGGGGATGTGCGGATTTAAAACGTAAGCTAAAAATGATTTTAAACCGTAATCTACATAATGCCCGTCGACGGGCGAAAAAAGGTGTGACTCAACCGTGAACAAGAACAGACCTGTCAATCTTGACCTTGCCACAATAAAACTTCCTATTACTGCTTATGTTTCTATTCTTCACCGCATCTCAGGGGTCATCCTGTTTGCCGGCGTTGCAATATTGCTTTGTATGTTGGATGCCAGTCTGGAATCTGCTGAAAGCTTTGCTGCATTGAAAGAAGGGTTACAAAATCCAATCTATCAGTTCCTTATATGGGGAACCTTGGCGGCACTTGCTTACCACATGGTAGCGGGTATTCGTCATCTGATCATGGATTGCGGAATTGGTGAAACTTTAGAGGGTGGACAAACTGGCGCGAAAATCGCCCTAGTTATTGCCATCGTCCTAATCGCATTAGCGGGAGTGTGGATATGGTAACCGCAGTAACAAGTTTTGGCCGCAGCGGCCTCTACGATTGGATGATTCAACGCGTCAGTGGCGTCGCAATGGCTGCTTACGTAATTTTTCTGGTTGGCTTTATCTTGACGACGCCTAATGTGGGTTACGCTGAATGGAAAGAGCTCTACAGCTCTTTGTGGATGCGCGTCTTTAGTCTTGTCACCTTGCTATCCCTAGCTGCTCACGCTTGGATTGGTTTGTGGGCTGTATTAACCGATTACCTAACAAACCGCATGATGGGCTCTAAAGCCACTGTTTTGCGCGTATTGGCGCAAATGGCGCTGGGCGTGGTCACTGTGACCTACGTCGTTTGGGGTATCGAAATTTTGTGGGGATTTTAAGCAATGTCTAATATGCGTACGATTTCTTTCGACGGTATTGTTATTGGTGGTGGTGGCGCTGGTATGCGTGCCGCACTTCAGCTGGCTCAGTCCGGCTACAAAACCGCGGTAATTACCAAAGTATTTCCAACTCGTTCACACACTGTATCTGCCCAGGGCGGTATTACTTGTGCTATTGCCAGTGATGATCCTAATGATGATTGGCGCTGGCATATGTATGACACAGTAAAAGGCTCCGATTACATCGGTGACCAAGACGCTATCGAATACATGTGTAATGTAGGCCCTGAGGCGGTTTACGAGCTCGACCATATGGGAATGCCTTTTTCCCGTACCGAAGAAGGCCGTATTTATCAGCGTCCTTTTGGTGGTCAGTCTAAAGATTTTGGTCGTGGTGGCCAGGCTGCACGTACTTGTGCCGCTGCTGACCGTACCGGTCACGCACTGTTACACACCTTGTATCAAGGTAACGTAAAAAATAACACCGTATTTCTGAATGAGTGGTTTGCGATCGATCTGGTGAAAAACCAAGACGGCGTAGTCACCGGCGTTATTGCCATGAACATCGAAGACGGCGAAGTGGTTTACGTTAAGTCTAAAGCGACTGTCTTTGCGACAGGCGGCGCAGGCCGTATTTACGCTTCAACTACGAATGCTCACATCAATACTGGTGACGGTATTGGTATGTCTTTGCGAGCGGGCTTCCCGGTTCAAGATATCGAGATGTGGCAGTTCCACCCCACCGGTATTGCCGGTGCTGGTGTTCTTGTTACAGAGGGTTGTCGCGGCGAAGGCGGTTATTTGGTCAATAAGGATGGCGAGCGTTTCATGGAGCGCTATGCGCCAAACGCAAAAGATCTAGCCGGTCGTGATGTTGTGGCTCGCTCAATGGTTCTTGAGATTCTCGATGGCCGTGGTGCTGGTCCTGATGGCGATCACGTCTTCTTGAAGCTTGATCATCTTGGTGAAGAAACACTGAACGCCAAATTGCCGGGTATTCTCGAGTTGTCTCGTACCTTTGCTCACGCCGATCCTGTGAAAGAGCCAATTCCAGTTGTACCGACTTGTCACTACATGATGGGTGGTATTCCAACTAACGTTGACGGTCAAGCACTGACAGTAGACGCACAGGGTAACGATAAAGTTATCGACGGCTTCTACGCTTGTGGTGAAGTTGCCTGTGTATCGGTTCACGGTGCAAACCGCCTGGGTGGTAACTCGCTGCTTGATTTGGTTGTATTTGGTCGTGCTTCTGGCTTGTTCATCGAAAAGACCTTGCGCGATGGTGTTGAACATCGTGAAGCTACCGAATCTGATCTCGAAGCTGCAACTGCGCGTTTGAATAACTTGAACACCAAGAACAACGGTGAAGGTGCCGCAGAGCTGCGTAAAGAATTGCAGAACACCATGCAGAATCACTTTGGTGTATTCCGTAAGGGCGAGTTCATGCAGGAAGGTATCAAGAAATTGGCCGATCTGCGCGAGCGAATCTCTAACGTTAAATTGTCTGATAAGTCTAATGCCTACAACACAGCACGTGTTGAAGCGCTTGAGCTGCAAAACTTGTTGGAAGTTGCTGAAGCTACTGCGATTGCTGCAGAAGAGCGTAAAGAGTCTCGTGGCGCACACGCCCGTGAAGACTTCCAAGATCGTGACGATGAGAACTGGTTGTGCCACTCAATGTACTACCCAGAAGATAAGAGTGTGGGCAAGCGTGCGGTTAACTTTGCACCTAAGACCATGGAAGCGTTCGAACCTAAGATTCGTACCTACTAATTGGGGGTAGACAAATGTTGAAAGTAGAAGTTTATCGTTACAACCCTGAGACTGACTCAGCGCCTTACATGCAGAGCTACGATGTCGATACCGAAGGTAAAGACTTGATGGTTCTTGATGTTCTTGAATTGTTGAAAGCTCAAGACAGCAGCCTGGCATTTCGTCGTTCATGTCGTGAGGGCGTTTGTGGCTCTGATGGCATGAACATCAACGGTAAGAATGGTTTGGCTTGTGTGAAGGCTTTGTCGGAGTGTGTTAAAGGTAGTATTACCGATGGCACTTTGATTTTGCGTCCATTGCCTGGTTTGCCTGTGATTCGCGACTTGGTCATTGATATGACTCAGTTCTACGCGCAATACAAAAAGATTGAGCCTTTCTTGCAGAATGATACTCCAGCACCGGCTATTGAGCGTCTTCAGTCTCCTGAAGAACGCGCTAAGTTGGATGGCTTGTACGAGTGTATCTTGTGTGCATGTTGCTCAACCAGCTGCCCGTCTTTCTGGTGGAATCCAGATAAGTTCATCGGTCCAGCAGGTTTGCTTCAAGCCTACCGCTTTTTGGCCGATAGTCGTGATACTGCGACTGAAGATCGATTGGCTAATTTGGATGATCCGTTCAGCGTATTCCGCTGCCACGGTATCCAAAACTGTGTGTCTGTATGTCCGAAGGGGTTGAACCCCACTCGTGCCATCGGCCACATTCGTAACATGTTGATCCAAAGCGGTACCTAAAAAGACAAAAGCCGCCCGATATAGAGGCGGCCGTCAGTATCGTGTTGAGTGCAGAGACCCTGGTGATTCCTTTGTGACCTATTTATAAGATGGGCGTAGAGGAATTCACTTTATAAGAATATAGATTTGGACGTATCTCGACAGAGTTTACGATCCGGAAAAGAACGAAACTCTATCCAAAAGATAGGGTTTTTTACTGTTAGCTAATCGCTAGTAATAGCAGGGGTATATCGGGTTATCTGAAAACATCAGGTCCCGAGCTAACTGTGTGAGGTAGATAAGCGAGTTTGCTTGTTTCTCACGGGGTTCACGCACTATTTCGTATTGATAAAATGATCAATACCTTGTGCTTAATAGAAGCAATCCATCTGCCGGAAATAGGTCTCATTGGCAGGATTGTGGAAGGTGAAGCCGTGTCAGATAGGTAGGCATCTCATATTTGCTTGCATGGATAGCTATGCCCTGTTTTAAGGTGGGCACAAATGCAAGACAGCATCATGGAGCGACTTTGGAGTACTTCCCATATTTCCGGTGGGAATGCGGCCTATGTCGAAGAACTCTACGATACCTATTTACATGATCCTAACGCCGTTCCGGAAGAGTGGCGCAACTATTTCGAACAGTTGCCACGCGTTGAAGGCGTCGTTTCTCAAGATACTCCTCACTCGGTAATTCGCGAGCACTTTGAACTGCTTGGCAAGAACCGCGCGCGTCCGTTGGCGGCCCCTGGTTCTGGCGGTGCTAATATCGAGCACGAGCGCAAGCAGATTAAAGTCGTTCAGCTTATTAGCTCTTATCGCTTCCGCGGTCATCAAAAAGCAGCGCTTGATCCGTTAGGTCTAATGGAGCGAGAGCAGGTTCCCGACTTGGACATGGCCTTTCATGGCTTAACTCCGGCAGATCTCGATACCGTATTTCAGACCGGTAATACCTTCTTCGGTAAAGAAGAGGCGACTCTTAAAGAGATTATTGATTCTCTCGAGCAGACCTATTGCGGTTCTGTGGGTCCAGAGATCATGCACATCACCAATTTTGCAGAGAAGCAGTGGTTGCAGCAGCGTCTTGAAAGTGTGCGTTCAAATCCAACCTTTGAAACTGATTTTCGCAAACGTATTCTAGAGCGTTTAACCGCGGCCGAAGGGCTAGAGCGCCATTTGGACAGTAAGTTTCCTGGAACCAAGCGATTTGGCTTAGAAGGCGGCGAGAGTTTTATTCCTCTGTTGGATGGCCTTATTCGTCGCGCGGGCGAGCATGGCGCCAAAGAAATTGTGCTGGGTATGGCTCACCGTGGTCGTTTGAACACCTTGGTCAACACCTTGGGTAAGAATCCCAACGATCTATTTAATGAGTTTGAAGGCAAGCGCATTATCGACAGTTCGGGCGATGTGAAATATCACCAAGGCTTTTCTTCCAATGTCATGACGCCGGGCGGCGAAGTTCATTTGGCCATGTCATTTAACCCGTCGCATTTGGAAATCGTTTCGCCAGTGGTCGAGGGTTCGGTTCGCGCGCGACAAGATCGTCGTGAAGATCCGGTTGGCGACAAGGTTGTGCCGATCTCGGTGCATGGTGATGCTGCTTTCGCGGGTCAGGGTGTTGTCATGGAGACTTTCCAAATGTCTCAAACACGAGCCTACGGTACTGGCGGTACACTTCATTTGGTTATCAATAACCAGGTTGGTTTTACCACTAGTCGTCGTGAAGATGCTCGCTCCACCGAGTACTGTACCGACGTTGCCAAGGTTGTCGAAGCGCCAGTATTCCACGTTAACGCCGATGATCCCGAAGCTGTCTTGTTTGTGACTCTGTTGGCCATGGATTATCGCTACGAATTCAAGAAAGACGTGGTCATTGATCTAGTTTGTTACCGTCGTCGCGGTCACAACGAAACCGATGAGCCGTCTTCGACTCAGCCGCTGATGTATCAAACCATCCGCAAGCAAAAGACTACTCGCACATTATTCGCCGAGAAAATGGTGTCTGAAGGCGTGGTTAGTCAGGCTGAAGCCGACGAAATGTCGAACAATTACCGGGCGGCGTTAGATCGCGGTGAGCATGTTGCTCAGGGGTTGGTTAGCGAACCAGACAAGTCTCTGTTTGTTGATTGGACGCCTTACATCGGCCACGATTGGAGAACGCCAGCAGACACCGGTTACGATTTAAAGGCCCTGCAAGAGCTCGCGCAAAAAATGTGTGAGGTACCTGATGGTGTTCAGGTTCAGCGTCAGGTTCAGAAAATCTACGATGATCGTCGTAAAATGGCTGGCGGCGCTATGCCCATTAACTGGGGTATGGCCGAGACCTTGGCTTACGCCACCATTCTCGACGAAGGTACGCGGGTGCGGTTGACCGGTCAGGATGTTGGGCGCGGTACCTTCTCCCATCGTCACGTAGTCGTTCACAATCAGAAAGATGGCGAAAGCTACACGCCTTTGAGCAATCTCAAAGAAGGGCAGCCAGAATTCGATATTTACGATTCCTTTTTGTCCGAAGAGGCTGTACTGGCGTTTGAGTACGGCTACGCAACCACCACCCCAAATGCGATGGTGATCTGGGAAGCTCAGTTTGGCGATTTTGCTAACGGCGCTCAAGTTGTTATCGATCAGTTCATCACCAGTGGTGAGCATAAATGGGGTCGTTTGTGCGGCTTGACCATGTTGTTACCGCACGGTTACGAAGGGCAGGGACCGGAGCATTCATCGGCTCGTCTCGAGCGTTATATGCAACTTTGTGCAGAGCACAATATTCAAGTTTGTATTCCTACAACGCCCGCTCAGGTTTTCCACTTGTTACGTCGTCAGGCGGTTCGGCCGATGCGTCGCCCTCTTGTGGTGATGAGTCCTAAGTGGATTTTACGTCACAAGCTGGCGACCTCTTCATTAGAAGAGTTAGCTGAAGGCTCCTTCAAGAATGTTATTGGCGAGCAAGAAGTTGCGCCTGAGGGGGTTAAGCGCGTGGTTCTTTGCAGTGGTAAGGTTTATTACCATTTGCTTGAAGCGCGCATGGAAGGCAAGCAAGACGATGTTGCTTTGGTTCGACTTGAGCAGCTCTATCCGTTCCCGGAGGATGAGTTAAAAGAAGCCTTGGCTCCGTTCACTAACTTGAAAGAAGTTGTTTGGTGTCAGGAAGAGCCAATGAACCAGGGCGCTTGGTATAGCAGTCAGCATCATATGCGCCGAGTGTTGAACGATCTGAACCCCGATCTGTATCTCAGCTATGTGGGGCGCGATGCGTCAGCTGCGCCTGCTGCGGGTTACATGTCGATTCACTTGGAAGAGCAAACTCGCTTTATCAACGAGGCCTTGACGATCAAGTAAGTCTCGGCCGCTTCGTTTGTTTTTGTTGGTATGAAGATAAAATAAACCCGTAGCTGATGTAGTGCTTCGGTTTGAAAAGAAATTTGTTAGCAATGCGCTAAGGAACACAAGAATGACTACTGAAATTAAAGCTCCAACTTTTCCTGAGTCTGTACAGGATGGCTCTATCGCAACTTGGCACAAGCAGCCTGGCGAGGCGGTGTCTCGCGATGAGCTGATCGTAGATATCGAAACCGATAAGGTGGTGTTGGAAGTTGTTGCTCCAGCTGATGGTGCTATTTCTGAAATTATCAAAGGTGAAGGCGAGACGATTCTGAGCAATGAAGTCATTGCTAAGTTTGAGGCTGGCGCTGCCGGTGCAGCAGCACCTGCCGCCGCTGAGCCCGAAGCAGAAGCTGCGGTTGCCGAGACTGGCGCTGCTGCAAGTCCTTCAGCTCGAAAGTTGGCGAATGAAAAGGGTGTTGATCTGTCGGCTGTTGCCGGTACTGGCAAAGATGGCCGCATCACTAAAGAGGACGTTGCCAAGGCTCCGGCTGCCGCCGCTCCTGCTCCTGCAGCCGCCGCTCCTGCCGCGGCTAAAGCTGCCACCACTGAGATCCCATCGTCACTTTCTGGTGAGCGTGTCGAAAAACGTGTGCCAATGACTCGTATGCGTAAGCGTATCGCCGAGCGGTTGATGGAAACGTCTCAGGGCACGGCGATGTTAACCACCTTTAATGAGGTGAACATGGCGCCAGTGATGGAACTGCGTAAAAAATACAAAGAGCAATTTGAAAAGTCTCACAATGGTACCCGTTTGGGTTTCATGGGCTTTTTCATGAAAGCTGCTGTTGAGGCTTTGCGTCGCTTCCCAGCGGTCAACGCTTCAATTGATGGCAACGATATTGTTTATCACGGCTATCAAGATATTAGTGTCGCGGTATCAACTGATAAAGGGCTGGTGGTTCCTGTTATTCGTAACGCCGAGCACCTCAGTCTTGCGTCCATCGAGAACACGATTAAAGATTACGGTATGCGCGCACAGTCGGGTAAGTTGACCATCGAAGAAATGACCGGCGGTACCTTCTCGATCTCTAACGGAGGTGGCTTTGGTTCATTGATGTCGACGCCAATTATTAATCCTCCGCAAACAGCGATTCTGGGTATGCATGCCATTAAAGAGCGTCCAATGGCGGTCAATGGCGAAGTGAAAATTTTGCCAATGATGTACCTGGCTCTTTCTTACGATCACCGTTTAATCGATGGCAAGGATGCGGTTCAGTTCTTGGTTGCTATCAAGGACATGATTGAAGATCCTGCTCGAATTTTGTTGGAATTATAAAAGCAACGGAAGATAACAGTTGCCATTAGAGCTCAGTGTGTAGAACAAGTAGGCGTCAGTTTTTCGGGTAGTTTGTTTGAGAAACTGGCGTGATGAAATCACATAAATCATTAGGACAAAATGTATGTCGGATAAATTCGATGTCATCGTTATCGGTTCAGGCCCTGCGGGCTACGTAGCAGCTATCCGTGCCGCTCAATTGGGTTTGAAAACTGCCTGTATTGAAAAGTGGAAAGACACCAAGGGTAAGGGTGTGAATGGCGGTACTTGCTTGAACGTTGGGTGTATTCCTTCCAAGGCGTTACTTGACAGTTCTCACCGCTATCACGACACCAAGGCCGGGTTAACTGCTCATGGCATTACCACGAGTGATGTTGAGATCGACGTGCCGTCGATGATTGCTCGTAAAGAAAAAGTTGTGAAGCAGATGTCGGGTGGTATTACTGGCCTGTTTCAAGCTAATAAGGTTACCTCGTTATACGGTACTGGCAAGTTATTGGCCGGCCGTAAAGTTGAATTTGTCGACAATGAAGGCGAGATCAAGGTTCTTGAGGCTGAGAATGTGATTCTCGCCTCAGGCTCGGTACCTGTGAATATTCCCATGGCTCCCGTCGATGGTGATGTGATTGTCGACTCTACCGGCGCTCTTGAGTTTCAGGAAATACCTAAACGCTTAGGTGTCATTGGCGCTGGAGTTATTGGTCTTGAGTTGGGTTCTGTGTGGAGTCGTTTGGGGTCAGAGGTTGTTTGTCTAGAAGCTATGGATGACTTTTTGGCGATGATGGACAAGCAGATCGCCAAAGAAACCAAGAAGATCCTCACCAAGCAAGGCCTCGATATTCGCCTCAGCTGTCGAGTTACGGCAACAGAAGTGAAAGGAAAAGAAGTTGAAGTTTCCTACACTGATAAAGACGGCAATGAGCAAAAGGCCACTTTCGACAAGTTGATTGTTTGTGTTGGACGTCGTCCGTTCACCGAAGGTTTGCTGGCGGCAGACAGCGGTGTGAACTTGGATGAGCGAGGCAGTATTTATGTGAACGACTTGTGTTCAACCAATGCGCCGGGTGTTTGGGCCATTGGTGATGTGGTTCGCGGCCCAATGTTGGCACATAAAGGCTCGGAAGAAGGGGTGATGGTGGCTGAGCGCATTGCAGGCCAAAAACCTTTGATCAATTATGATATCATCCCCAACGTTATTTATACCCACCCTGAAGTGGCGGCCGTTGGTCGTACTGAAGAGCAGGTAAAAGCGGACGGCGAAGACTATAATGTCGGCACCTTCCCATTTGTTGCCGTTGGCCGCGCAGTCGCTGCCGATGAAGCGGATGGTATGGTGAAAATGATCGCCGACGCGAAAACAGATCGTGTGTTGGGCTGCCATATTGTTGGCCCAAATGCATCAGACTTAGTGCAGCAGGTAGCTATTGCCATGGAGTTTGGCACCACTGCTGAAGATATTGGAATGACCGTTTTTGGTCATCCAACCTTCTCAGAAGCTGTTAAGGAAGCTGCCTTGGCGGTGAATGGTCATGCCATTCATATGCCAAACCGCAAGAAGCGCAAAAAATAATACCAATAGCGCATAAGGGGAGAAGTTGTTACTCGTAAAAGAGTAATGATGGTACCTCAAACATGAAGATCGGCTTGCCGGTCTTCATAGAAATAAATCAAGCGCCTCTGGCGCATGTGGATGGAAAGTAGACATGAACTTGCATGAGTATCAAGGTAAGCAGCTGTTCGCCGAATACGGCCTACCTGTTTCCAAAGGTATCGCTGCTGAAACCCCAGCAGAAGCTGCCGCTGCAGCCGATATTATCGGTGGTGATAAATTTGTTGTTAAAGCTCAAGTACACGCGGGTGGCCGCGGTAAAGCCGGTGGCGTTAAGCTGGTTAGTACTAAAGCAGAAATCGAAGAGTTTTCTAAAAAGTGGCTGGGCAACAACCTTGTTACTTATCAGACTGATGCCAATGGTCAGCCGGTAAGTCGCATTTTGGTTGAGCCGTGCACTGACATCGCTCAAGAGTTGTACTTGGGTGCTGTTGTTGACCGTTCAAGCCGTCGTATCGTTTTCATGGCATCCACCGAAGGTGGTGTTGAAATCGAGAAGGTAGCTGAAGAGACTCCAGAAAAAATCTTGAAAGCAACCATCGATCCTTTGACTGGCGCTCAGCCATATCAGGCTCGTGACTTGGCTTTCAAGCTGGGCTTGGAAGGTAAGCAAATCAAGCAGTTTACTCAGATCTTCATGGGTCTGGCTAAAATGTTTAAAGAGAAAGATCTGGCGTTGTTGGAAATTAACCCGCTGGTTATTACTCCTGCCGATGACCTGCATTGTCTCGATGCAAAAATCGTCATTGATGGTAACGCGATCTACCGTCACCCTGCATTGAAAGAAATGCACGATCCAACCCAAGAAGATGAGCGTGAAGCTAACGCTGCCAAATGGGACCTTAACTACGTAGCACTTGATGGCAACATCGGCTGTATGGTTAACGGTGCTGGCTTGGCCATGGGTACCATGGATATCGTAAATCTGCATGGCGGCAACCCAGCTAACTTCCTAGATGTTGGCGGCGGTGCAACCAAAGAGCGCGTTATCGAAGCGTTTAAAATCATTCTGTCTGATGCCAATGTTGAAGCTGTTTTGATTAACATCTTTGGCGGTATTGTTCGCTGTGACCTGATTGCCGAGGGCGTTGTAGGTGCAGTTGAAGAAGTGGGCGTTAAGGTTCCTGTTGTTGTTCGTCTTGAAGGCAACAATGCAGAACTTGGCGGAAAAGTACTGGCTGACAGCGGTCTGAACATTATTGCTGCAACTAGCTTGACCGATGCTGCTGAGCAAGTTGTCAAAGCGGCTAAAGGTTAATAAGGGGCGAGCAAATGAGCGTTTTAATCAATAAAGATACTAAAGTTATCTGTCAGGGTTTCACTGGCGGTCAAGGTACTTTCCACTCAGAGCAAGCCATTGAGTACGGTACACAAATGGTTGGCGGTGTAACTCCAGGTAAAGGTGGTACTACCCATCTTGGTCTGCCAGTTTTTAACACCGTTGCTGAAGCAGTAGAAGCGACAGGTGCTGATGCCTCTGTTATCTACGTGCCTGCACCTTTCTGTAAGGATTCTATCC
>JBOEGJ010000042.1:0-167 GCA_050633365.1 Cellvibrionaceae bacterium
GCATCGATCACTGCACCGCTGCCGCCGTCCACAAAGTCGACAGTGGTAAAAGTAATGCCTTCCGCTTCGATTTCATTGCTCGCCGTGCTTAGCGCAAAGCCATCGGCTACGTTGTCGCGACCTTGTACATTGCCGCCGGTCGATGCTGCGATTTCAATATTCTGGAA
>JBOEGJ010000042.1:292-95462 GCA_050633365.1 Cellvibrionaceae bacterium
TCGGCGTGAACACTGAAGGTGTTTGCAGCTGAGGTACCTAATACACTGCTGCCAGCCCCTGCATTGGCTTGCTCCAATCCGGTATACACAATACCGTTGTGATCAAGTTGCGTCGCAGTATCGGTTACTTGCCAAGCTTCAGTCTCTGAGCTGAAAATTTCATCGGTACTTCCGCCTCCAGCGGCAACCTCATTAATACCGCTAAACGTAACACCATTTGTCTCTACGACGTTGGCTTGCTGTAGGCTCACGTCGAACTGGTCATCACCAGAGCTACCGGTAATTATTCCGTTGGTAGTACTAGCTGATTCGAGATTTGTGAAGACGATTCCAAGGGTCTCTACTTTGTCGCTGTCAACTAAACTCCAGTCGTTGGAGCCAGTCGCAACATCACCATCGACTGCGTCTTCACCGGCGTCTACCGATGAAACTCCGACAAATTTCACAGTACCGTCGGTAGTCGTGATATCGACAGAATTAGCGCTTACTATCGAGAAGTTTTCAGTCGCAGTGGAGGCGGTAATACTGCCCGCGGAAGTTGTATCTATTATTTCTGCGCCGGAAATTGTATAGCCATTCACAATCACGTCGGTGTCGGACTGAAGTTGCGCGCTTGTACCGGCATTAAATTTGAATTCATCTGTAGCACCAAGCCCAGTTACGGCGACAGACGTGCCAGTAATCGTACCCAGTTGATTCACACCGCTAAGGCCGTTAGAGCCTACGTTTACATTGACCGCGGCCGATATCGCGTTAATAACGCCCGTATTTGTCAGGGTGCCTACATCAATTGCAATGGTGGCGTTGTTTGCTTGAATCGTGCCGGAATTCACCAAGGTGACAGCATCCAAACTCACCATGCCGCCCTCATCACTAACGATGTCTCCAGCGTTAGAAATGTTAATCGCCGATAACAGTATATCGCCGCTGTTTCTCCCGTTGTTCCCGTCTCCGCTTGAGATCGTATTACCGGCAGAGATAACGAGATCACCACTACCACCACCATCGGCATCAGCTGTTAAACTAATATTGCCGTCTTGAGAGCTAAGGTTAGCATCAACGTTAATATCTCCATTAGCCAACAATACCAACGCGAGATTATCGCCGACGTCAGCTCCTTGGATATTCTGGTTGATGTGTAAGTCGCCACCGGCGCTCAGAGTCAGTTGAGCATCCGTGGTGCCTGAGCCATCCATTTCAATAACGGTATCAACAGAGATATCACCACTGATTGTTGTCACATCAATGTCTGTACCGCCATCAAGGGCACCAGTAAGAGTCGCGACATCAACTGTCCCAGCACCTCCGCTGCCATCCTGAATAACGACATCAATAGGATCTAACAACCAAAGACCATTTCTGCCTGAAGCTCCGCGCGCCAACACTGTGCCACTCACAGCCAAAGCGTGTTTGCCAGATGTTTCAACTAAGCCGCCGTCTCCATCGATTAGACCAGAGCTTGCATCGATAAAACCATAAAACAACGTGGTGTCATCTGCCCAGACGATGACCTTGCCGCCATCGCCGCTATCGATACCTTTCGCTGTGACTTCTGCGCCTGCAGCGATCGATGTACTACGCGCATTTCTTACTGAATCGTTCTTACCTTGATAGTCGCCACCAATGAGTATCGTACCGCCGGCTTCTGTACCGCTAGACGATATGCTTGCACTAGCGTCTAGCTTTACGGTATCGCCAAGTACAGCAATGGTGCCACCTATACCTGCATCAGCGTCAGTAGATAGTTCGCCACCAATCGTGACTGAATCTGCTTCGACATGAATATCGCCGCCGTCAATACCGGATGCATCGAGAGTTCCGCTATTGGCTACATGATCACTTCCACCGAACAAACGAATCGTACCCCCGCTGGTATCAATTCCCTGCGCGCGAATAACACCGGTATTGTTCACAGCGTTGGTAAATAGATCACCAGAGGTGGATGCCTGCAGTAGCACTTTCTCGCCGTTGATCGCGCCGCTGTTAAGCACAGCAGAATCAATTCCCGCTTCGTTTTCGAGTACCGCCTTAGTGACCTCCACGCCCATCATTCCGTCGGAATCGAAGGTTAGTATCGCTTGATCGCCTGCAGACAAGGAAACAACTTCGGCGCTAATTACAGCATTGGTATCGTTGGTGACTTGTTTACCCAGAAGCGCCACCGATGCGGCGTTGATAACACCGGCATTGATCACAGCGCCAGCATCGCCATCGATACCATCAAAGACAAAATCACCATTCATGAAGTCGTCGGCATTGATGGCCAATCCCGACGCCATCAAGCTGCCCACATTCACAGTGGCACTTTCCGAAAACATAATGCCCCGAGGATTCACCAGCAACACATTTCCGTTAGCGTCGATTGAACCTTGAATGGATGACGGGTTTTGATCGAGGATTTTATTGAGTACAAACGCAGACGACGATGGCTGCACAAATCTGACGGTTTCGCCGTTCGCGACATTGAACGTGTCCCAATTGATTGCCATCCGAGCGCTATTCTGCGTCACTTCTGTTAGGTTCGCGACCGCCGAGTCAATTGAACCGGTGCCTCCGACAATGTTGCCACCGGTGGGCCCCGCAAGTACCTGCTGACTCGTCAACAGCTGGCCGAACACCAATCCTGTCAACGCCAAAACCTGCAGCTGAACGCCATTAACAAGTGGTTTTTTGGTGAATTTTCTGAGTTTTCTTGACTGGGTCACGGTTAATCCTTTAGCGTCTTTCATAGTCAATGTCCTGAAATCTTTGTCTGTCGTCTTATCAAATAAACTACTAAGCGAATCAATGCATCAGAATTGGAATGTAAAATCCGCATAAATCTGTAGTGACTTAGCATCGTCACCGATCCCTTCTACCGACGATTTTGACGAGGAGGGCTTTGATAAAGTTATTTGAGAAGAGAAGACATCATCCCAGCTCCACTTGGTAATCACCCCGAAACTGGAAAGATAGGTCCAACTATCATTAAGGTCTTCTTCGAAGTTCACAAGATTGGCGTAGCCTGCATCCGCGATTAGGCCGAACTGCAGAATGTCATTTAAATAGTGGCCATCGTATATTTCGAAGTTCATCAAATGCGGAACATCAAAGTACCACTCTGCACTCAACAGACCTGCCTGATCACCCGAGAAATCTCTCACCGAAAATCCACGAACCGCATTAGCGCCACCGAGCGACATTTGCTCGAATGACGGCAACAACTGTTCGGCATACTGCCAGCGGCTCTTCATAATAAGACGACTTTCCGCATCAGAAAAAGGCAGTGGTACAAAGAACAAGGAGTGCGTGTCGAGTGAGAACTTGTAGAAATCATCGCCGCGCTCATCCGGCACATCGATTTTGTGTTCGCCATAGGTCAACCCCATATTGGCGACATTGAACATGCGAATGGAATCTGAAAGACCGTCAAGGTAAAGGCTCGCCTTTGCGCCGCGAACGTGCTCCTCTTGGTCATAAATAGCATCGACAGACTCTACTTGGGTGCGCTTATCCGTCAGACTAAGACCAGCGCTGATATTCAAATCTCGCGAACGGTGGAATTTGTGCTCGACACCAATTGCGTAAGATTCGTTAGTACCCTCAAGCTCTAACTGATTGATAACAGATTGCTGACCGCCCTCGCCGTCTTCCAACTCAAATTCGTTGCGCTCGGCGGAAAGCTCTAAACGGGTCCTAGGGCCAAACAAAGGGATGCTGTAGCTTGTTTGTAATAACTGTGTATTACCCGGATCGGCCGATTTCAAATAGCCTACCGTTAAACGATCGCCCATACCTGTCGGGTTGAGTAGCTCACCGACTAAGTAACCGCGCTTATCACCGGTAAATCTTGAACCGTGATTGTCAGAGCGAAAGGCGACTTTCCAACCCTCTTCCTTTCTGACCTGAAGATTCATAGCGGTTTCACCCGGCGCATCTCCGGCCGAGAAATAGCCCGTCACGCTTAATCCTGGTAGATCGTTAAGCAAGTAAAGCGCCTCTTCCATATCTGCATGGCTGACTAAGCTCCCTACACCTTCCTCAAAGGGGTTACTCAACAACGACTCGTGATATTTTTGGTTGTTGTCCACAACAACCTTGCCCAACCTCCCCTCTTGAACCGAGAGCGTTACCACGCCGTTTTTCACGTCTTGCGCTGGAATTTGAATTTGCGCAAGAAAAAGGCCTTTTTGCCGATAAAACGCCGTTACTTCGTTAGCAATAGCTTCGAGATCCCCGTAGCTCATGCCTCGCTCTTCGTTCTGGCGTTTAATCAACTCGATCAGATTCTTAACATTGTCAGCATCGAGGTTTGCCACCGATTCTCGTGCGCCAATTTTGTCGAGATAATCAGCCAGCTCTTCCAAGTTGTCTCGGGTATAGCCACTCGAAAAAACTTGATCTTCTTTCATGTATTTAACACGAAGCGATTCAGTGAGCTCCTCAACCTCCGCTTTCGTTATGCCGTACTCAGGAAAATCTTGAAGGCGATGAAACTCAATTTTCTTGACTGTAATTCTCGGTCCTTCGACGCGGCTAACGACCTCGGGAATGTCGATATCGAGTACGGGAGCGTTATCTTCAACGGTTCGATACAAATACTCCCGCGTCACATCGGATTCGGAAAACGGAGTGTTCACATGGATCGACTCATTCTGCAGCGATCGATGAAAGTTGCTGATTGGAAAATCAGCACTTTCAGCCAATACTGTTGCGCTGCACATCGTCACCAATGCTCCGAAGGCGAAACTTCCTGTTTTATCCTTCAACATACTCTTCCCTTTTTGCTCCTGCATTACAGACATAAAACTCAAATTCCTTGAACTTACAAACTTCGAATCAGACGAAACCCTGTCACCTCATCAGCACTACCGGTATGAGGTTTTCGAGTGGAGACTAAACAACGGCTCATGGCATCGCTTCTGGCGCCTCCAAGCGCCACAAGGCCGCCGTTGGTTTTCACCAACTCCTGCACATTACCGACCGCGTGACGCAAACCTTGCTTGTTCATTCTCCCTGATTCAACGCCGACCAACTCGTCACCTTTTTGAATCGCGCCGTAGCGCAGGTGGCAATTGCGATCTGGGTCTTCTTTGTCAAGCTTGGCCGCGTCACGCCATTGTGTTTCGTTCGGCAAGGTGTATTGATAGCCGCTTTGCGCAGTTAACCAACCGAGATATTCATTAATATCAGAGATATCGATATTACTAACCGGCAGCGACAGCGCAGTAGATGCGCTCGGCGTTAGCTTCGCTGAACAGCTTTTTGTGATGCGGCAGAAGCCCGAGAGGTCCCGATAACTCACTTCGTGCTTACTGATCACTAAACGACTGCCTTGAGAATCAACCACGACCATTTCGGGGCCTTCGCCGCCATCTATCAATGTGTCTCGACAGGTAAAGCGTGCGCCTCGACCGCCGCTACCAACACGCAGGTGATTACAAGCATCAATACGAGTGCTAAGTAAGACCGTTTGAGTTGGAAAAAGCGTTTTGGCCTCGGCGAGCTTTTTTTGCGCCAATTCAGGGCTTGAACGAGACAATTTAACAGTACACTGACTAAGGTCACTGGCGATATTGGGGGCCACACGTTCGGCCAAGTTTCGATCGAGAGAACGCAAACCATTAACCGACGCTGCTAGCTTTCCAGTGATATCAATACCACTACCGCAACGCAACTGTTGCTCTATTGCGTTCATCACCTGAGCAATTTTTTTCTCGCGATCTTTCTTTTGCTGCAGTTCTCTATCGCGCTGTCGTTTCGACAAAGCCTCGCGCTGACGACGCTCGGCCAGAGCTTTATCTTTAAGAACCTTATCCTTAATCTGCTGCTGACGCTGGGTGACTGAAGCCTGAAGACGGGACAACTCCGAATCACTCGCCTCCCAATCTTGCGCTCGATTCAAGAGAATTTCGGTTTCGTTCAGCTGCCCCAGCTCCATTTGACGAGCTGCCTCATTGATGAGGTTTGAAGCTACACCCTGGCGAACCTCTGCAACCGCATCGACATCTTCAGGTGCCAGCTTCTGGTATTGATCGAGTGCCGCCTTTATATCTGATTCCCACGCTGGAGTGACCACACCGAGCTTAAGCAAGCGAAATAGACCCTCGCGCTTTTCCACAATACTCTGCGCCAACATCCTTTTTTCAAGTTCCACTTGCATTTCTTGCTTAATCGCATTTTCGTCGATGGCCTTACTGGTATAGTTAACCGCGTATATCGCGCCAATAAGCGAGACGCCCACAATCGCGGCTCCCGCCAACCAAAATGCCAATCGACTCTTACCAAAAAACTCATCGACAAACTCGGAAACCGTGGAGGTTCGATCTTTACGAGAAAACTGTAGTGCGTGTTCCAAGGCCCTCCACTGTCGACGATTTAGCGTCTTCAAGCGCGGAGGTGTCAGTCGATCTTTCTGGGCTTTATCAGCTGGTACTTTTTTGTAAGGGTGTCCGCCGGAGAAAAGCTCATAGGCCACGCAAGCGAGCGCATAAACATCGTCAGCAGGCGCTGGATCTTTTCCTTGAAGCATTTCCAAGCTGGCGTAAGCCGGCGTCAATGCGCCCAAACTGGCCGCATCGAAAATTGTATTATCGTTAATACTCGACACCAATGACTCAGACGGCTTTACTGCCTTCGAGATACCAAAATCAAATACCTTGGCGCCATTATTATCGGTAATAAAAATGTTTCCGGGTTTAAAGTCGGAATGGATAATGTTGTGGGAGTGGGCGTAGATTAACGCGCTCGAAATATCACTCAGTATCTCGACGGCTTTGTCGGTGGCAAAACCCGATCCAGCGCGCTCCCTTAGCAGGACATCCAAAGGTGCGCCGACCAAATACTCCATCGTCATGAAAACCATGTCACCATCACGATCGAAATCGTAGACATTCACAATATTGGGATGCGCCAATGTTTGCGACTTTCTCGCTTCTCGCTGCAACGATATCAGTGCATCTGGGTGATTGCGAAAATCGTCGTTAAGAACCTTGATGGCGACGTAAGGGTTTTTATCACTTGCCTCGAGCTTTCTTTGATCGGTTGCCTTATAGACCGCGCCCATTCCGCCAGCACCGAGAAGCTCTCCCAATTCAAATCGGTTTTTAATAATAAAGGAATCGGTGTTTCCGCTTAATTGAGACGAGGTGAATTCAGGTTTTTGAGATGAAAATGTTTGAGGATCGACGGATTCAGAAAATTTCGTAACATCAGAATCGGCTAACTGGGACTGTCGTTCCAAGTCCGGATTAGGCGATAACGACTCAGAACTAATGCTAAAGTTTGAGGTGTTTGAAGTTTTGTTTGAGGCGCTTCCAACAAACACCGTCGCGTCATCGTTGTCAGTAGCTAAAGGGGCAGCGTCCTTGCTGTACTTTGAGACAGGCAAAACGATCTTCGTTTTATCTTCTACGTCCATATAACCGTCTAATTCCGTTGATTTCACTATCCATATGAGCTTTCGAATATTTTCGGATAGACCGACACTGTTCGAAGCCGCGAATGTTAAAGCAGCAAAGAAATAATTCAATGGGCAAAATGAAAAATAAAAATTAATGCCAACCAGTAGACATTTCCAACTTTTTCACTAGAACGTGCTAGAAAATAATCCAACCGCTCCTTTAGAATCCATTCGCCTTCCAGTCAGAATGTTTTTTGTTTCGCATTGCGTTATGACTGAGATAGAATCGCCATCCGATGCAAGTCATGAGCATCGGAACCTTCAATGATTTCATTGATCACAAATGGAAATGTGGTACGGAGCAAAAATGGATTTAACGCTGACAGTTACGGACGCCCCCGAAGACGCCAACATGATCAACCACACGAAAGCTTTTCGAGCTGAAGGTGGAAGTCTCGGACGCGCCGACAAAAACACTTGGGTCTTGCCCGACAACGAACGCGTTGTTTCATCGACCCACGCGAAAATTTCTTTTGATAATGGTCGCTATTATCTAACTGACACCAGCACTAACGGCACTTTCTATAACGACGAAGACCAACCTGTCGGCGCGGAAAAAACCATCGCTCTTAACTCTGGTGACACGCTAAAAATAGGGAACTACAAAATCAAGGTTTCCGTAAAGCAGTCACAACAGTCATTAGCCAAAGGCTTACAGTCTGCCGACTTTCTCGATTCTGGCGATAAAACAACCTTCACAGCCGCGGTCAAATCTGAGCAAGAATCCTTGGCGCAGGTAAAGGAGCTTGACGACTTCTTGGACCCTACCGCTCAAGCAAGGGCTCCTGAACCTAGCTTTCAAAACTGGGATAGCGTCGCCACTAACGCGCCGAGTTTTGCAACTCAAAATGATTCGACCTCAGGTTTAAACTCTACGCAATCTCAAGATCCTCTAGCCATGCTTTCGAGTGAAAGTTCCGCGTTAAATGGCATCAGTAACGATCCACTGGCGAACGCTCAACCTCAAGCCAACCAATCACAAACGAACTCTCTCGACCCTCTTGCACAATGGGATCAATCAGCATCCACCCCACAATCACAATGGCAAGATAATGATGATGAATGGTGGCTTGAAGGTAGCCAGTCAGATAACGCCAACGCAAAGTCCCATGCGATCCGCCGTGAAAATGCAGCGACAACACCAGCCCCTGCTGCGATTCCAAACCCTGCGGCGTCGATGCCATTGCAAACACCGGCGGCTGAACTTAACCCAACGGTTCAAGCACCGTCGCCAGAACAGCCAAACCCCGCGACCATGTCTGGCGCCGCCACTGTCAGCGCAGCATCGATTCAGCATTCCCCCGAGCAACAAACACCAGCATCGACCGATCAGACCGGCTGGGGAACTCTTGAGCATACCGGCGCGACCATGAGTACCGCCGCAGCAATTGCGCCGAAGCAAGCAGCTACCCAATCACAGATGCAACCGCAGCCCTTGCAACCCAGTGAGCAACCTCAAAACGCTGCCGCACTTCAGCAGCCCATTGCTCGGAATCAACCGACAACTCAGCATCAACCGACAGCTCAAGCGCCACAGCAATTCCACAACCAACCATTGATCAGCCCCGCCGCGCCTCAGCAACACCAAGAGCCCCAGGCTTACACCACCGCTCAAAATGTGGGCCATTCTCAAGTGTCTCCCCAACCACATCTGGGTCAGGCTCCTGCGCAGCAGCCGTCAAATCCCGTCGCGACTACAGCGCCGCTTCCGCCGGGACTCGCGCAAGCACTTGGACTCGGAGACTTCCCCGAGCAACAACTGACACAACTGGTGCCGGAAGCCTCTGCCATCATTTCAGAAACGGTCACTCGTCTTATCGATTTGCTGCGCGCGCGCTCGAGCATCAAAAACGAATTGCGAGTTCAACGCACGATGATCCAAGCCACAGACAACAATCCACTAAAATTCTCGGCCTCAGCAGATGAAGCCTTGAGAATTATGTTTAGCCCAGGCAATCAGGCCTACTTGCGTCCCAACGAAGCGGTGAAAGACAGCTTTGACGATCTCTCTGATCATCAAGTCGCCGTACTGTCAGGAATGCGCGCCGCTTATGATGCGATGTTGAAGCACTTCAACCCCGACAAGCTGGATCGGCGCTTCAAAAACAGCAACAGCATGCTCTCGAACAAAAAGGCGAAAAACTGGGAAGATTTCCAAGACTATTACGCCAGCCTGTTAAGAGATGGCGAAGCCAGTTACGACCTTCTTTTCGGCGAAGAGTTTGCGAGCTCTTACGAGAAACAGCTTTCCGAGCTTAAGACTGCGCGCTCTCTCACAACAACCCTTTAACACTCGATGCCAACTTCAACGCAGAAAGGATGAAAACAATGACACCTAAAGCGTCAATACGCTACGGCCTGATGGCACTCTTAGCTCTAACACTCGTAGGCTGCCAAGCAACTAAACGTGGACTGAATTTCGACACCTCGGCCACCATCAACTTGAGCGCCGAAGCGGATGTAAACCCGGATATGGACGGACGAGCGTCACCGGTTGTCATTCGAGTCTTCAAGTTGACCGACGCACGACAGTTTCGACGTGAGGACTTTCTTAACCTCTACGAAAATGCCGAGCAACGATTGGGCAATGACCTTTTGGATGTAGTTATTCTCAAAGAGCTGGTACCGGGGGAATCTCGACAAGAGTTTATTGAGCTCACCCCAGACACTCGCTACTTAGGTTTTATGGCCGAGTACATGCAGTACCAGAAAGCAGCGCCGATTATCGTGGTGCCGATTAAAGACCACAATCGCAATAAGGTGGAAGTCATCGCCCAAGCGTTGAGACTGATCGATCCGGCGCAACCACAGACTTTCCGCGGAACAAGTAATCGCTATGAAGAAGCGCGTGAGACAGTGTCAAAAGCGAATGACGAGCGCCGCTACTGGGAGCAACAAAGAAAAGCGCTTAAGGATTAAAGCCACTGCCGAGCCGAGCACCAACGCCGCAGGACGAAGTACAATAAAAGGATGAATTCGACACATGTCAGTAAACAATAAGGTTATTTGGTCAGAGGGTATGTTCTTACGCCCTCAACACTTTCAACAACAAGATCGCTATATCGAGCGCTATATCGAAGCGCGCACACAGGCGCTTGGCGCTTATCTTTGGGGATTAACCGAAATCGCCATCGACAATGAGCCCCTGTCGATGGGCAAACTTTCGGTTGCGCATATCAAAGGCGTGTTTCCCGACGGAACCCCTTTTATCGCCCCCGAAAACGAAGCCCTTCCCGAGGTGATCGATGTTCCGGAAAACACTCAGGATGAGATGGTCTACCTGTGTATTCCTCTCAAGCGCGCTGGCGCGATGGAGTCGGTAAGAGATCAAGAAGATCAGCCCCAAGCGCGTTACCAAACGTACAATTTCGATGCCCGCAACAGCACATCACAAAGTGGTGAACCGGTACGCATCCAAGTGGGCAAGCTCAGAATGTGCCTAAAACTTGGCTCTGAAGATCTAAGCGGCTACGCCGCAATAGCCATAACTCGAATTAGGGAGCGCCAGCCCGACAAGCCCGTTGAGCTGGATCGAAAGTTCATCCCTCCTGTCATGAACTGTCAAACATCGCCTGAAATCAAAGCGTACTTTGAAGAGCTCAAAGGTCTGATGGAGCAGCGCGGCGAAGCGCTCAGCCATCGCCTTACCGACAGCGGACGCGCTGGATCGGCAGAAATCGCCGACTATATGCTGCTGCAAGTCATCAACCGCTCCGAGCCTTTGGTTGAGCATTTTTCACAGCTCAACGGCTTACACCCTCAGACCCTGTACACCGAGCTATTGCAACTGGCAGGAGAATTATCAACCTTCACCGCCACCAACAAACGTCCACCACCAGTCCCCCCCTACAGCCATGAAAAGCTGCAAGAAACCTTCTCTGGACTGTTTCGATCCTTGCGCCAGTCACTAAGCATGGTGTTGGAGCAATCGGCGATTTCACTAGAATTGGTCGAACGAAAATTTGGCATCCACGTAGCGCCGATTACCGATCACTCTCTAATGAACAACGCTACTTTTGTCATAGCGGCCAAGGCGGACATTCAAACCGAATTGTTGCGAAATCGCTTTCCGAGCCAAGCAAAAGTGGCACCAGTTGAAAATATTCGCGAACTTATTTCAACTCAGATGCCAGGGGTAAAACTGAGACCTCTACCGGTAGCGCCACGCCAGATTCCCTATCATGCCGGTTACACCTATTTCGAACTCGATCAAACCGGGCCCTTATGGCAAGCGCTGTCTAAGTCTGGCGGTTTCGCCGTTCACCTAGGTGCGGAATTTCCGGGGTTATCCATGGAACTATGGGCTGTTAGGAACTGATTATGAATCAAGGACAACCTCCAGGTGGATTTACTCCGCCGCCGGCACCGAACGCCGCCGATCGCACTGTAATGATCCCTACCCCCGGTGGCGTAGCGCCTCCTGTCGCGCCGCCGTCGCCGGCGATGCAAGCGCAGTTTTCAGCGCCGGAAAAGATCCAGCTAAAACGCGGACTGAATCCGCTGGTTAACGCCGCCAGCACCTTACTAACGGTCGCCATAAAGCTCAGAACCACGCTGCAACACGACAACGTGGTTGAACTGCATAAACGCTTGACCGATGAGATAAAAGCCTTTGATGTAAGAGCACAACAAGCGGGAGCCGCTGCCGAAACCGTGGTGAGTGCACGCTACTTGCTTTGCACCGTGGTCGACGAAATTGTACTCAACACCCCTTGGGGAGCTGGTGGCGGCTGGAGCCAACATTCACTGTTGAGTCTGTTTCATCAAGAAACATTCGGCGGAGAAAAGTGTTTTTTGATTCTTCAGCGCATGCAGGAAAACCCCTCCAAACACCTCGACTTACTCGAACTGTACTACCTGTGCCTAAGCCTAGGTTTCGAAGGGAAATACAAGCTGGTACAACGGGGCCATGAACAATTGGATCAAATCCGTGAGGGCTTGTATCAAACCATCGAAAACCATCGCGGTCACATGGAGCAAGATCTCTCCGCTCAGTGGCAGGGCTGCGGTCAAAAGAAATCGAGCATGATGGACTACATCCCGCTGTGGGTTGTCGCCAGCATTATGCTCGCGGTGCTCGTCGTCAGCTATTCCGGTTTCCGTTATTGGCTATACGACACCACCCAACCCACCACAGCCAAAATTGAAAGCCACATGATCGAGCCTAACAAGGTGGAATCGCCACAGCGCTTTCAATAAGCGTCAGTTGGATCAAGGAATCTGCCAATCAAATTGGCAAATGGAGTTTATGAATGAGTCGTTTAAGAGCCTTCTTCACCCACAAATGGACGCTGGGCGTCATTGGCTTAACCGCCCTATCGCTGTTGATATGGTTTGGAGCTGAATACATAAAATTTGGCCAAGATAACGCCACGCTATCACCGACTGTACGAATCAGTATCATCGCCACAATTGTCCTAGTCTGGTTAACCTGGAATATCTGCCTTGCGTTAATGGAGCGTCGTAACAACGCCCAACTACTCGACAATCTCAATGACAACGACGAACTCAATCCCGATGAAGAGCGCAGTCAAGAAGAACAACAGGCTATTCAAGAACGCTTTCAAGACGCCATATCTGTACTAAAGAAGTCGCGCTTTAAATCCTACGGAGGCAGTAAATCGCTCTACCAATTGCCTTGGTATGTGATCATCGGCCCTCCCGGTGCCGGTAAAACTACGGCTTTAGTTAACTCCGGCCTCGAATTTCCTCTGGCGCAATCCCACGGCAAAGAGGCTCTGGGTGGAATTGGCGGCACCCGCAATTGTGATTGGTGGTTCACCAACGATGCGGTCATGATCGATACTGCTGGTCGTTACACCACTCAGGATAGCCATCGTGTTGTCGATAATAACGCCTGGAAAAAATTTGTCGAAATGCTCAAACGGTACCGCACCCGACGGCCAATCAACGGCGCTATCTTAGCCGTCAGCCTGCAAGACTTAATGGTACAAACCGCAGAGCAACGAGTCCATTTGGCGAAAACGCTGCGCCAACGCATTAACGAGCTGCAACAACAACTGGGAATTCGCTTTCCAATCTACGTGACTTTCACTAAGTGCGATCTGGTTGCCGGTTTTAGCGAGTTCTTCTCGAACCTGTCTCATTCCGAGCGAGATCAAGTTTGGGGAGTCACCTTCCCACAAGAGGATGATGCCTCTCGCGGTGCTAATCTCGACACCTTTGCCCCACAGTTTGATCAACTGGTTGAGCGTCTCAATGAGCGTTTGTTGTGGCGTGTCCATCAAGAGCGAAATATCGATAAACGCTCAAACCTGCAGGGGTTTCCCGCTCGCTTCGAAAGCCTAAACGTCATCGTCGAGGACTTTGTTCGCCAGACATTTTCGGCCAACCGCTTTGACACTCCCCCCCTACTGCGAGGTGTTTACTTTACCAGTGCCACCCAGGAAGGCTCGCCCATTGACCGCATGATGGCCTCGGTCAGTGCAACCTTTGGCTTAGAGCGCGACATGGGGCATCAGCAGGCTAACACCGGAAAGAGCTTCTTTTTGGGGCGATTGCTCAAAGACGTAATATTCCCAGAGTCTGAACTGGTAGGCGTCAATCGAAAAATCGAAAACAGTATGATTTGGCTCCGCCGGGGCGTCTTCGCCAGCCTATCCGCCGTGGTAATCGGTTGTTTAGTGCTTTGGACCGGCAGTGTTACTCGCAACAAAATGTACATGAACGAAGTTGAAGAGAACCTTCAACAATATCAGACCAGCGAAAATGCACTGCCGCGGAACAACCCGAACCTCCTCAAGGTTTTGCCAGCACTAAATCCTTTAAAAAGCAGCAGCGAAGTCTATAACAAAGAAAAACATCCCTGGTTAAGTGGCGTAGGTCTCTACGACAGCAGTGTCGACGACGCAGCCAAAGCACTCTACAAGCACAAGCTGGAAGCCGTATTTTTGCCGAGCTTCGCCAGAAACATAGAATCACAATTGAGCCGAATGAGTGCTAAAGACCCCGAGCTTCTCGACACACTCAAGGTCTATCTCATGCTATCGGACGCCACTAAACGTAACCGAGATGACATCATTGAATTCTCCAAATACCAGTGGCAACAACAGCTTCCCGGTAAAGCGACGGAACAGCAACAACTTCTAGATCACCTCTACAACGCTCTAGCCAGTGAAACCTTGGAGCTGGAAGCCAATCAACGTGTAGTACAACGAGCGCGCCAGCAGCTAATGCGCACACCAGTTTCTCAACGACTGTACGCTCAGCTGCAAAGTTATAATTCTGAGCAGGTGGATATCTACGCTCAACTAGGCCAAGACGCAGAAACACTATTCAAAGCACCGAGCAAGCCAGAGGCAACAACTATTCCCACGCTGTTCACCAAGCAGTCATACGACAGCATGGACTTTGGTGCAGATTCGCCACTGCTATTGAGTTTCTCAGAAGATCAATGGATTTACGGCGGTGCCACCAACGAAGGTGAAGACTTTAGCGAGGCCGATCGAGAGAAGCTTGGGGCAGACGTTAAAAGACTCTATTTGAGTGAATACGCGACCCAGTGGCAAACACTGCTCAACAATCTCGAACTCACAGCATTTAACTCCTCCTCACAGGCACTGGACACGCTGGATCTTTTGTCGGATCCAATCTATTCGCCGCTGTTGGCCGTCGCAGAAGTAACGGCCAACAACACCGCACTGACGCCGCGACTGGATACCAATATGGATACCCATGGATTGCGAATCCCGGTGAGTAGCCATATGCGCAGAGCCGCATCGGCCGCAGGAGAGCTTGCCAGCGACCGCCTCAGCGATCACTACCAACCCACGTCAGTCGATCTTCGATTTGAAGAGCTTCAACGTTTGGTACGCAGCGAAAAAAACCGTCCCGCCAAGATTCAAGAATATCTCGGCGCCATCTCGGAAATACACGATTACATCTCTGAACTTGATTCGGCACCAAACAGCAATGAAGCGGCGTTCAATGCGGCCAAAGCTCGCTTCAACGGAAATCGGAACGATCCGATACAAAAACTGAGAAGTAAAGCCAATAACGCACCGGCCCCGTTTGATGATTGGCTTAACAAGATCGCGAACAACACCTGGTCGTTGGTATTGGCAAAATCCAAGCACCATTTGGATTCGGTCTGGCAGGAACAAGTGTATGGTTCCTATTCCCACAGTCTCTCAAACCGCTACCCGATGGCGGCCAATCGACGAAACGAAACACCCATCGACGATTTCAATACTTACTTCCAACCCGGTGGTATTGAGCAGGCCTTTGTCAAACAGTACATCGCCCCATTTGTCGACACTCGACGCTGGAAAATAAAGAGCATCGATGGACAACAGCTGGCCATTAGCTCGGCAACGATCAAGCAGTTAAAACGTGCTGAGAACATTCGACGCGCCTTTTTCAGTAGTGGTGACAACGCTGAAATCGCCTTCAGAGTGGAACCTGCACGACTCGATTCGAGCGTGCGGCTATTCGCACTGGAAATCGGAGATGCTCGCGTGCCCTACTCTCACGGACCTCGAACCACCAGCAATCTCAACTGGACGGGAGGCGAAGACCTCAGAGCGCGTGTGATATTCGAAGACCTCAACGAGACCATCCACCGCAAACACTTTGAGGGGGACTGGGCTTGGTTTCGACTTCTCGACGAATCGAACATAGAATCCGCCGGCAACAACACTTACAAGGTCACCTTCGAAGAAGAAGGTCGCCGCGCGCAGTTCAAGCTTCTTGCGAATAGCAGCATCAACGCTTTCGACCAAGGGTTATTGAGAAACTACCGCTGCCCTAAAACCTTGTAGGCTATCGACTGTCATGAATGAAAGTATCGGAATTTTCGGAAAACTTCCCGCGCACGGAGACTTCATCGAGCGAAACCTTCCTCGAAGTTTTACGACGCCGTGGGATGACTGGCTACAGCGATGTCTGGCGTCAAGCCGGGAGCAAATTGGAAGTAACTGGCTCGACCATTACCTAACCAGCCCTATCTGGCGCTTCGTACTGTCTCCAGGCACTGTAGACAGCAATACTTGGGCGGGGATTTTGTTGCCCAGCGTCGATAGTGTTGGACGGTATTTTCCCCTGGCATTCGTGAGTACGATTGCAGGCCATAGCGATCCGTTTTTGCTGCAATTACAAAATAGCGAATGGTTCTCAGCGGCCGAGTCTATCGCCATCAGTGGTCTACAAGAAGGGCTTAACGCAGATGAAACGCTTCTTCGACTCAGTAACATCAGCGCACAACTTAACGTCGAAATCCTCTCATCAATTGAGACGACTCCGAACGGTTTTGTTGCCAACCACAATAGCAACACCATCGAAGCCAATTACGCGACGCTGCTCAACAGTTGGCAAAAATCGCTATCGAACAACAGTGGAGAGAGCCATAGTCTCTGGTGGAACTCACCATCAGGCAATCGTCCGTCGAGTTTATTGAGCTGTCGAGGATTACCCAACGCGCAACAATACGCATCCATGATAAATGGGCAATGGTCGTGAAAACGCAACCGAAATCACCACAAAGAAAATTGCAACTAACACTAAATCATTAGTTTTAAAAAAGTAGCAAAAACAACGTTTTTCTTACTACTTATTTACTAGATTGGTGTGACTAAAATCACAAAAAAACCGGTACGCTTATTTATTTTTTGTCGATAGAATAGCGCATACCAAAAGGGACAATCGATTCTTACAATCTCGATAGCAATTCATTTTTACGAGACAAGTTGAATCGATTAAACGGCAGCAGTATCTGGCTATTACGCTAGCGCTTAGGAAAGGAATCACTCTAACAATGCCATTTGAAAAAATTATAGACGTCGAGTCATTGCTTACCGCCATTAGCGATGACAATCCCACCGGCGAAGATATTCGCGAAGACCGATCCCCCACTTCTGATTATTACAGCATTAAGGATGCACGTAATAATGCGCGAGCGGCAGAGCGTTCATCAATGTTCGATGAAGACGTTGATCTCATCACGCCTTGGCGAGCAGTGATGGATATCGCACCGCAAATTCTACGCACCAAGAGTAAAGATCTAGAAGTTGCATCTTGGTATACCGAAGCGCTGATACGACTGCACGGTATTTCCGGACTTCGCGATGGCTTCCTATTGATCAACGGGCTGATCAATACTCACTGGGAGAATCTCTACCCACACCCCGACGAAGATGGGCTGGAAACCAAGGTGGCGCCAATCACCGGACTCAATGGCGATGGCGGTGACGGCACATTGATGGCACCAATTCGAAACGCCGCTTTAACCGTCGAAGGTGACTACGGCAGTTTCAATTTGTGGCAATATCAGAAGGCTCGCGACAACGATAAGATCGCCGATGAAGACGAAAAAGCCATTCGCATTGAAAATCTCGGATTCAGCCTACAAGACATTGAGCAAACGATTGAATCAAGCGAGACACAATTCTATGTCGACATGATCGACACACTGCAAGAAACCGTCGATACCTATAAAGCATTCAACGCAGCCCTCAAAACCTACTGTGGTAACGACGCCCCCCCTTACACTAACTTGACCAAACTTATCGAAGAAGTTCTTCGCAGCGTACGCTTTCTCAGTAAAGCCAAACTCGAAGCCATGCAAGCGCAACCGCCAGAAGCAGAAGCCACAGATCAAAGCGACGAGCAATCTCCTGGCTCTGCCATATTCAGCCAAGCGGTAGCGGGCCCGCTGGTGGCAAGTGGTGCCATCCAAAGTCGTGAAGACGCGCTAAAGCGCTTGCAGGATGTTGCGGACTATTTTCGACAAAACGAGCCCCACACGCCTATCGCGCCGGGAATTGAGCGGCTCATCGACTGGGGACGTATGACGGTTGCCGAGTTAATGATGGAACTGTTGCCCGAAGATCATTCTCGCAGCGCATTCTCACAGTTAACCGGCGTCAAACTCGACGGCAGTGACACTCAGAAATACGTTGCCCCTACGGTGGCGGCAGCACCGATTGCACAAACACCCGCTGAGAGTGCGCCTGCACCCGCGGCGACTGAGCCAGCACAGAGTAGTGGCTGGTAATTTTTTTAACCCTCGATTTTTAGCTCCGCTATTGGCGGAAAATACAAGGAAAGGAGACATCCATGTCTGAGAGTATTCACAACAAACTAAAACGCGTGCGCAAGCCTCGTGTACACATCACTTATGATGTCGAAACCAATGGTGCGCAAGTTAAGAAGGAACTGCCATTTGTTGTGGGCGTTATGGGAGATTACTCCGGTGACAACACCGAAAACCGTAAGGCTCTAAAAGATCGTAAGTTTGTCCAGATTGATCGCGACAACTTCAATGAAGCGATGGGCAAGGTAAATCCAAAGCTCAACCTGCAAGTCGAAAACACCCTCGCCGACGACGGAAGCAAAATGGCCGTTGATCTGGATTTCAACAGCATGAATGACTTCTCGCCTGAGGCCATCGTCGATCAAGTGCCTGCACTGAAGCAGCTGCTTGAAGCTCGCAGCAAACTGCGTGACCTTCTCAGTAAGGCCGATCGCTCAGAAGAGCTGGAGAACGTTCTTGAAGACATCCTAAAGAACACGGACCACATCACCGAGCTTTCCAAAGAGTTGGGCGTAGCTGCTGAAGGAGAAGACAAGTAATGTCTGAAGCAATCGAAAACAATGCGGTTGAATCCGCTGAAGCGGCGACAGAAGAGCAATCAAACAGCCTTCTCGAGCAAGCGATTAATTACACCAAGCAAACTGAGCGCTCTGAGACTGAAGATTTGCTCAGCAACTTAACCGAGCAGGTACTAAAGGGAACTGTTACTTGGGATAGAAACTTAACTCAAACTATCTCGTTAGCGGTTAAAGCCATTGATGAGGCTATGTCGAAGCAATTGTCTGCTATTTTACACGACGAGAAACTGCAAAAGCTCGAAGGCTCTTGGCGCGGCCTGAATCACATGGTTATGAACAGCGAAACCAGTACCACACTAAAAATTCGTATGCTTAACCTGAGCAAACGCGAGCTCTTCCGCGATCTCGATAAAGCCGTCGAATTTGATCAGAGCCAAACCTTCAAGAAAATCTACGAAGAAGAGTTTGGTATAGCCGGTGGCGAGCCTTACGGCTGCATGGTGGGTGATTTTGAATTCACTAGCCACCCAGAAGATATTGAATTGCTAAGCAAAATGTCTAACGTTGCTGCAGCGGGCTTCTGCCCCTTCATCTCCGCCGCTGGGGCTGGCATGTTCGGCTTCGAAGATTACACCGAACTGTCGAAGCCACGTGATCTCGCGGGAATATTCGAAGCCGGTGAGTACATCAAATGGCGCAGTTTCCGAGACAGCGACGATTCTCGTTTCGTCACCCTGGCCATGCCGCGCACCTTGTCGCGCCTGCCTTACGGCGAGAGCACCAAGCCAGTGGAATCATTTAATTTCGAAGAGTTTGAATTGGATGCCTCTGGCATGTCCAAGCCCGCCGAACACGACGACTATTGCTGGATGAATGCAGCCTACGTTTTGGCCACCACAATGACCAAAGCATTCGCAGAAAACTCTTGGTGCACTGCGATTCGTGGCGCTGAGGGCGGTGGTAAGGTTGAAGGCCTACCGACTCACCTGTTTAAAAGTGATGACGGAGACACCGACCAAAAGTGCCCTACCGAAATTGGCATTACCGACCGTCGTGAAGCGGAATTGAGCGGATTAGGATTCTTACCACTGTGCCACTATAAAAATACCGACTACTCAGTATTTTTTGGCGCTCAGACCTCTCAAAAGCCCAGCGTTTATGACGACCCAGACGCAACAGCGAACTCTTCAATCTCTGCGCGCTTGCCCTACTTGATGGCCACATCACGTATCGCACATTACCTAAAAGTGATGGCCCGCGATAAAGTCGGCTCATTTATGGAAGCTAACGATTGTGAACGCTGGCTAAATCAGTGGATCAAGCAGTACACCAACTCGAACCCTGACGCCAGTGCAGAAATGAAAGCCAAGTATCCACTGGCTGAAGCTCGTGTTGAAGTTAAGGAGATTCCAGGCCAGCCCGGTTCATACAGCGCCGTAGCTTACCTGAAACCTTGGTTGCAAATGGAAGAGCTGACCACGTCCCTACGCATGGTTGCCAACATCCCTAGCCCAGGCTAGGTTTGCGGCTCCATCCTCTATAGGGCGTCGCTCCAGAGACTCTGGTCGACGCCTTTATTTTAGTAACTTCATCGATTACCGTTTCCACGACAAAAGGATTTTTGCGTGTCACTGGCTACTATTGACGCACCGACTCCAACACTGGCCGTTGAGCCTATCGACTCAGATCAACATACTCGGGGCGATACTCATAGCTGGCTAGACTATTTCTTGAGTGAGAGTGACGACATCCAAGCCTTTGAAATTTGGTGCGACGGTTTCATTAATCCTCGCAGTCGAAAAAATTCGCTGTCGATACGCAGTACCTTGAACCAACAAATCGCCGCGATCGATGAACAACTCAACGAACAACTAAACCACATACTCCACCATCAAAAGTTCCAGAAGCTTGAAGCTGGATGGCGAGGTCTGTGGTATCTAATCGAAGCCGCTGAAGTCGAGGCAAACATCAAAGTGAAGTGTCTCGATGTTAGCTGGCGAGATCTATCTCGAGATTTCGAGCGGGCCGCAGACTTTGATCAAAGCGGACTCTTTCACCTCATTTACAGCCAAGAATTTGGTGCCCCAGGCGGTCAACCCTACAGCGTACTTCTCGGAAACTACGAGGTTTCCCATCGCCCCTATGAGGGTCACCGCTTTGACGACATCAATACCTTGAAAGGTATCAGCCAAGCAGCTGCAGCTGCCTTTGCACCTTTTGTCTGCGCCGCGGCGCCTCAGCTCTTTGGCTTAGACGATTACGACACCTTGGGCCAGCCCATCGATCTAGAGGCAGTATTCAAACAGGCCGAATACGCTCGCTGGCGTTCCTTGAGAGATATCGAAGATAGCCGCTTTGTCTCTCTTTGCCTGCCTCGAGTCCTTATGCGGGAACCTTACAATACCCAACTCGGAGCCTATCAAGGGTTGAGATTTCATGAAGATACCGACACCGGTGATAAAGAGGCTTTTCTCTGGGGGAACGCCTGTTTTGCAATGGGAGCAGTGTTGATTCGTGAATTCGCCGAAGTGGGTTGGTTCTCGCACATTCGTGGCGCACCGCGTGATTTTAACGGTGGCGGCTTGGTCACACAATTTCCCGCGTTGAAGTTCAAGCCCGATTCAAGCCTAAGTCGTCAACAAATGTTCACCTCTGTACTCATCTCAGATTACTTAGAGAGAGAGCTTTCGGAGCAGGGCTTCATCCCGCTTTGCCACAGCTATGACACCCCTTACGCCGCATTTAACAGTTGCCGCTCGATTCAACAGCCCCAGCGGTTTCAGAATGAAGCGGCCAATGCCAACGCTAGAATCAGCGCTATGCTGCAGCACATATTGTGTGCTTCACGTATGGCGCAGTACATCAAAGTAATGGCGAGAGACAAAGTCGGCTCTTATGTGAGCGCCAAAGATTGCGAGCGACTTTTACAGCATTGGCTTGATCAATACACCACTGGGCGCGAAGACCTCAGCTGGGAAATGATGGCGCGGTATCCACTTCGTCAAGCCAGAGTTATCGTCAATGAAGACCCGGAAAAACCAGGAAGTTACCAAAGTGTCATTCACCTCAAGTGCCACTACACGGTTGATCATCTAGTCTCCGAACTCAAACTTACTACTTCCATCAACTCAGTAGGCGCTAAAGCAGCGGTATAAACGGCCTTATAGATGACAAACTCGCAACAGAAAAGAATCATTGCGCCGCTCTTAGATCGCCTTATGGGTCATCAAGACGGTCTCGCTCAGCCCCACCAGATACTGCGCCAGCTACGCGAGAGCGTTAGACGCGATTTGGAGCACCTATTTAACTCTCGCTATCGATGCATGACACCAACCGGCGATAGTGAGTTGTTTTCAGGATCAATACTTAACTTCGGCTTACCCGATCTTTCAACCGTTAACATGAGCACGCAAGAAAGCCGTAATCATTTTTGTCGCCAGCTTGAGAAAACTATTCTCGAGCATGACCCGCGCATAAAGTCGGCGAAAGTTAAAAGCCAAGAAAAAATCAATAACCAAGACCCCTGCGTACGCTTTCGGGTCGAAGCAGTATTACACACCAATCCAGCACCAGAGCTTATCGTGTTTGATTCCACCCTTAATCCGGTTAGCCAAACCGTACAAGTGGCGGAAATATTGTGACTCTAGTCATTCACACCTTACTGGACAGCCATCACCACATCGCGAGCCCGACACCATGAGTGACAAGCTACTAGCGCACTACGAAAAAGAACTGGCATTCATTCAGCAATCGGCCAATGAATTCGCCAAACAAAACCCCTCGGCCGCTGGAAGTTTGCAGCTGAGCGAAAACACCGTCGATGACCCGCTGGTGGCACGGCTGCTATCAGGCTTTGCTTACTTGAACGCGAGAACCCAGCAAAAACTCAGTGATGACTTTCCGGAAATGACCGATGCCTTTTTGGAGACGCTTTATCCGCACTATTTACGTCCCCTGCCCTCAATGGCCATCTCTCAATTCACGCCCGATCCTCAAGCTGATGAAGTCACCAATATTGAACGCGATACGCTCCTAGAAACCGAATCCTTCCAGGGACAAAGCTGTCAATTTAAGACTTGCTACCCCGTAGAAATTGCCCCGATTACTATTGATTCTGCATCACTATTGCCACGCCCCTTTATCGCGCCAGGCTCCAACGATGTAGCAGGCGCTGGTGCAGTGCTTAAACTCTCACTAAAGACATTGGGCAAAGATATCCACTTCAGTGATCTGAATTTGTCGAAACTGCGACTATTTTTATCAGGTCAGTCGCAATACGTACTGCCCCTGTACGACCTCATTCTTACCAAGACACTCAAAGTCGTTGTGGCAAAGGATGAATCAGACCCCTACCCACAATTTTTGGAAAACGATATCGTTCAGCAAGTAGGGTTCAATGCTGAAGACGCCATGTTGCCCTACCCCGCGCAGTCATTTCAGGGCTATCGCCTCCTAACCGAATATTTCGCGTTTCCCGAAAAGTACCAGTTTATCGACATTACTCAGTTCGAGGACTTTAAGGGCAGTGATTACACCCACACAATGAACATCTACCTGTATCTGAAAGAGACCGATGCAGAGCTTGAACACCAGATTTCATCAAAGATGTTTGCCCTGGGTTGTACACCGATCATCAATTTATTTGAACAGACTGCCGACCCTATTCCGCTTTCTCATCGGCACTATCAATACCCGGTTATCGCGGATGCCAGACGTACCGACGGACTCGAAATTTACAGTATCGACGAGGTTGCCGCGTCGGACCAAGAAGGCAACTTCACTCCCTATCGTCCGTTCTACGGTATCAAGCACGGCCAATCAGAACAACAAGGTGCGTTTTGGTTTGGCCGTCGAAAAACAGTTATTGAAGGGGAACACCGCAACGAAACTGCCACCGATATGGATATCTCTTTGGTGGATCTCGACTTCAATCCACACAAGACCAGCAACAAAACACTGGAGCTAAAACTCCTATGCAGTAATCGAAATCTTCCCAAAAAATTGCCGAGTAATGGCGGCCAACCGGACTTTCATCTCGTCGACGGGGATGTACCGGCCGAGCGCATAAGCTGTCAGGTTCCCCCCACCGCTGTGTTGCGCCCGCCGCAACGTGAACGCGGTTACTGGCGACTGATTTCACACCTAAACCTCAATCACTTATCACTCACTCAAGGCGAAGGCTCTATTGATGCTCTAAAAGAGATTCTGCGTCTTTACGATTTCCGGGATTCAGCGTCGACGCGAAACCTCATAGAATCGATCCAAAAACTGCAAACCCGCTCAATTACCGCACCTATTCAAATCGAGGACACTGTTGCCATGTGTCGCGGCACAGAAGTTCAACTGGAACTAGATCCACTTATGCTCGCAGGCAACAGTCCTCTCTTGTTCTCCAGCATATTGGAACGTTTTTTCGGACTCTACTGTTCGATCAATTCATTCACTCGTTTAATCGTAACCCTTTCAGGCAAAGACGGAGAACTGCAGCGATGGTCACCACGCGCCGGCGAAAAAGCCTTACTGTAATACAGCAGTTACTTGAAGAGCCGCAACGTTTCGATTTTTTTCAATCGATTCGTTTGCTCGAAAGAAGCGCCCTACTCAACAAGGGAGAAAAGCAATTCGCCAGCGAACCCGTGGCGGACAATTCGCTCCCCAATCGCGAAGTGGTGCGATTTCACTCTAGCCACCAGATGAGCTTTAAGGGCTCCGATCTCAATAGCGTCCGCGTGGAAGACACTGAAGACTGCGGCGACAGCAATCGGCCAGATAAGCAGTGGTCTGTGGGTGTCAACTTTATGGGACTAACGGGTAGCCAAGGCGTTATGCCCTACTATCTGACTGAATTGGTACTGCAGGAACTCAAGCAAAAAAACTCCACGCTGGGCGACTTTCTCAACCTATTCAATCACCGCTCCATTTCATTGTTTTTTAAGGCCTGGCATAAATATCAGCTGCCGGTTAATGTCGAAAGAAACCATCAACAAAATACGCGCAATAGGCATAAATCGTCATCATCAAAACCCCAGCCCGACTTATTTTCGGATGCTCTGCTATCGTTATCTGGCTTAGGAACATCTGAGCTGAGCTACCGTCTACCTATTGCTGACGAAGCACTAGCGGGTTTTAGTGGCAATCTGAGCCGCGCTGTGCGCACCGCCGATGAACTGAAAGGGATGATTCGAGCCTACTTCGACATCGACGTAGAGATAGAGCAATTTCAAGGTCAGTGGCAGGCGCTGCCAAAAGATATTCAAACCCGTCTTCCCGGGCAAGACTGCCCAAAAGGGATGAACAATCAATTGGGTACTAACGCCATTCTCGGTGAATCCTGCTTTCAAATCCAAAATAAATTCAGTGTTGTTGTGGCGCCGATGCCATACGAGAGCTTCATGCAACTCGCACCAGGTACCAAAAAACTCGAAGCGCTCAAAAGCTTTGTGCACTTCAGTGTTGGCAGTGAATTGGATTTCGATGTTCAGGTCACCTTACTTGATGTCGAAGTACCACCGGCGCAACTGATCGAAACCGACAATTATCAACCGCTACTGGGATGGAACAGTCATCTATCTCACACCAGTGACGAAGAGAATATGACCCATATTAAACTCTCTCAAGACTTACATGCGCCAGACGACAGTCTGCCGATTGCCTCTTAACCTACATTCAACAGGACGTGAATATGATCCACATAAATCTAAAATCGCTGGTCGATAAAATGACGGTCAGTATGCGAGACTCCCTCGAAGGCGCTGCCGGAATATGTCTAGCCCATACCCAATACAATGTAGAGATCGAGCACTGGCTGTTAAAACTGCTCGACTCGGGCGATACCGACCTACTAGCCTTGCTAGAAAAACACGAAGTCAATGCCGCGGAGCTGGCTAAGCAGCTGGCACAGGCTATTGCTCGCTTTAAGACCGGCAGCAGCCGCCCAGCAGCACTGTCCCCTACTATTGTCGAAGCCAGCAAAAATGCCTGGATGCTCGCCTCAGTAGACTACGGTCAGGGCGCAATCAGTTCCGGTCATCTATTGGCGGCCTTATTACTCAACGATCAATCTCGCCTACCGCTGTTACAAAGCTGCAAAGAGCTCGAAGCCATTGCTCCTGAATCACTGCGAGAAACCGCAAAAGCGATTTTCGGCAGTACCGGTGAGTCGCAGAGCGCCGTAAACGCATCCTTTGAAGCCGTAGGCGACGCCGCCAAAGTCTCGGCCAGTAAGACACCATCTCTGGACAAGTACACCATCAATCTCACCCAGCGCGCGCAGAGCGGTGAAATCGATCCGGTACTGGGACGCGATGAAGAAATTCGCCAATGTATCGACATTCTCACTCGGCGCCGTCAGAACAACCCCATCATGACCGGTGAAGCCGGCGTCGGTAAAACCGCAGTGGTCGAGGGTTTTGCCCTTCGTATTGCCAAGGGCGATGTGCCTGATCCGCTCAAAGGCGTGCAACTTCGAACCCTCGATCTGGGACTGCTTCAGGCTGGAGCCAGCGTAAAAGGTGAATTCGAAAACCGCTTAAAATCGGTGATTGAAGAAGTACGAGCGTCACTGATTCCAATCATTTTGTTTATCGATGAAGCTCACACGATGATTGGCGCTGGAGGCAAAGAAGGACAAGGCGATGCGGCAAATCTACTCAAACCAGCACTGGCCCGTGGCGAATTACGAACCATTGCGGCCACAACTTGGGCCGAGTATAAAAAGTACTTTGAACGCGATCCGGCACTCACTCGTCGCTTTCAGGTGATCAAGGTCGAGGAGCCCGACGAAGACAAAGCCATCGACATGATGCGCGGTATTGCCACCTCACTACAACTTCATCACAAGGTTCGAATTCTCGACGAGGCCATTGTCGCCTCGGTGAAACTATCACACCGATACATTCCCGGCCGCCAACTGCCCGACAAGTCGGTAAGCTTACTCGATACCGCCTGTGCCCGAGTTTCCTTGAGTCAATCATCGACTCCTGGTGCCATTGAGGATTGCCAGCGACGAATACAGCGTGCAGAGCACACAAAGGCCTCTCTAGTTCGCGAAAACGCCGCGACCGGAGACCATCAAGATCAACTGGAATCACTAGACGCAGAAATACTCGAAGCAAATACACTATTTGATAAGCTGACCGAACAACGACGCTGCGAACAAAACCTTATTGATCAAATACGAGACCTACGCCAGCACATCGAAGAGCAACTCATTAACTCTGAACAGAGCTCCGCCGAAGACAAAGAAGCCCAAAGGATGCAGCTGCGAGACCTGTCAGATCAACTCAAGAGCATTCAAGGCGAATCGCCACTTATGCAGCCTTACGTGGACGAGCAAGCTATTGCCGAAGTTATCGCCAACTGGACAGGAATCCCTGTGGGAAAAATGGTGAGCAACGAAATTCTAGCGGTTCAGAACATTGCCTCGCGACTCGAGCAACGAGTCATCGGACAACCTCATGCCCTAGAAGCCGTCGCTCAAGCGGTCAGAACCTCGCGCGCAGGTCTCACCGATCCACGTAAACCGGTTGGGGTATTCTTGTTTTGTGGCACCAGCGGAGTGGGAAAAACCGAAACCGCTCTCGCCTTAGCTGAAGAACTTTTTGGCGGTGAACAGAACATCACCACCATCAATATGTCGGAATTCAAAGAGGAACATAAAGTTTCAATGCTGCTGGGATCGCCTCCTGGTTACGTAGGTTATGGTGAGGGTGGCGTATTATCAGAAGCCGCGCGGCGTAAACCCTACTCTGTGATATTGCTCGACGAAATGGAGAAAGCGCATCCCGGTGTGCAAGATATTTTTTACAACCTGTTCGACAAGGGCACTATCAAGGATGGTGAAGGGCGAGATATCGACTTTAAAAATACCGTAATCATCATGACCTCCAATGCCGGAGAAGATGCGATTCGAGCGATCATGGATCAAGTAGATGAAAAACCGGAACCCGACGTATTACTCGACAACATCAGACCGTATTTACTACAGAGCTTTAAACCAGCATTCTTGGGCCGAGCGAACGTGATTCCCTACTACCCGCTTGAAGATGACGATTTAATGAAGATCTGTGCGATCAACATGAATAAAATTCGCAAACGCGTGCAAACTCATTACAACGCCAGCTTTAGTTACCATGACGATGTATTGCTGCACATAGTCGCGCGCTGCCATGAGTCTGATACCGGCGCCCGAAATATCGAGAGCATCCTTAACAAATCTCTCTTGCCGTCTCTCGCCAGTGAATGCTTACAACAACTGGCCAACGAAGCGGTTATTTCCAGCGTTGAAGTACAAGTGGATGATGACGGTGACTTCAAATTTTCAATCACCACCGACAAGAGTGTTGAGCAGCCAGCTCCATCAGCGCAAGAAAAACGCGAGTCGATTGCGGATACAGAGCGTGAAAGCACTGAAAAGGACGAGTCACCTGCCTAAGCAACACCGAACAATAGGCGAAAATAAAAGGCGCTTTATAAGCGCCTTTTATTTACATAATTGTCACTCACGCAACAAGAATAAGTGTGTGAAGAATTACAAACCGTTTATACGATTTAGCCCTTCCAGTGCGGCGATACGATAGGCCTCGGCCATGGTTGGGTAGTTAAACGTGTTCTTCACGAAGAACTTAATGCTATTGCCCTCACCTGGCTGGCTCATAATCGCCTGGCCGATATGGATAATTTCCGCAGCTTCGGCGCCAAAACAATGAATGCCCAGTATTTCAAGGGTATCGATACGAAACAGCAGTTTGAGCATGCCAACGTCTTCACCACTGATCTGAGCTCTTGCGGTGTTTTTGAAAAATGCTCGTCCCACCTCGTAAGGAACCTTGGCATCGGTCAACTCTCTTTCGGTTTTTCCGATCGAGCTAATTTCTGGCAAGGTATAAATTCCCGTCGGAGCATCAGAGACAAACCTAACGGTTAAACCACATATTCCTCGAGCACAGGCTCGCCCTTGATCAAACGAAGCACTTGCCAAACTCGGCCAACCAATCACGTCACCTGCCGCATAGACGTCCTCGACACTAGTCTCATAGCGTTCCGAAACATCCAATTGACCGCGATGATTTGCCTCCAAGCCAATCGCGTCTAAATCGAGCTTATCGGTATTGCCCGTGCGACCGTTACACCAAAGTAACGCATCGGCACGTAGGCGCTTTCCGGACTGTAGATGCATGGTAACGCTTTTGCCATCGGCTTCGACCGATTCGTACTCTTCGCAGTGACGCACGGTGACACCACCATCGCGCAAGTGATAACTCAAGGCATCGGAGATTTCATCGTCCAAAAATGACAACAGTTGCTCTCGGCTATTAATCAAATCAACTTTAACGCCCAGGCCTGCAAAAATAGAGGCGTACTCACAGCCAATAACACCGGCCCCGTAGATAATCATAGTTCGGGGCGTGTGTTGCATCGTAAGGATGGTGTCGCTGTCATAGACTCGCGGGTGATGAAAATTAACATTCTCAGGTCGATAGGGGCGAGAGCCTGTCGCGATCAGAACATGCTTAGCATTGATAAACTCTTTGGCACCATCCTCTAACAGGATTTGAATTCTTTTGGAATTCACGAAGGACGCTTCGCCAACGTGAACATCAACGCGATTGCGCGCATAAAAAGTGGTGAGCATTTCGACTTGCTGAGGTATCACCTTGCTGGCTGCCGCTAAAACCTTGGGAAATGAGACCCACTTCGGATCACCAATTGCACGAAACAAGGTATGAGTATTGTAACGAATCACCTGTTTAACCGCGTGACGTAGTGATTTTGACGGGATAGTACCTAGATGCGCACAATTGCCCCCTACCGCATCTCGGCGCTCAACAATGGCCACCTTCATACCAGATTTGGCCGCCGCCATGGCCGCCCCTTCACCCGCTGGTCCTGAACCGATTACCAGTAAATCATAGGTGTATTCAGCCATTGTTTTCGTTACTCCCTCAGAAAATAGTTTATTTTTTGCTAGCGTCGTAGGATAGGTTCGAAGGCGCGGGCAAGCGCTTCATTTGCTCTTCTTCGCACTTGTTGGGATCACCACCACAAAGATCACAGATGTAGTCTTCTTCGCCTAACGCCGCACCAACTCCGCCACAGGATCCTTTCAATGGTTTGCGCCCCATAATGACGCCCACCGACATAGCGACGATGAATAACAACAGAACCACCAAAGTTAATAGAAATGTTTGCATAAATACTCCTTCCCTAGGGCGCGACAACAGCCGACGACAAATAGGGTTTGAATGCATCGGAAGCCAATTCAGAAAAACCGGACTCCGTCTTAATAATAAATAAAGCAGCAATACCTTTGCTATTAGCCAATGGTCTAGCCTGCTCCACACCCATCACATTAAACGCTGTCGCCAAGGCATCAGCCATGGCGGCTGATGAATGCAACACCGTCACTGACGCCAGATTATGAACAATTGGGCGACCCGTACGCGGATCAATAGTATGACTGTAGCGCTCACCATCTTGTTCAAAGTAATTGCGATAATCACCAGAGGTTGCCATTGCAATATCAGTCAGCGCTATCGCCTTATACACTTGCTGGCTAAGACTGTCTTGTGGGCGTTCAACGGCAACCGTCCACACCTTTCCCTTAGCATTGCGGCCGCGGAGCCTAATTTCACCGCCAATTTCGAGCAAATAGTTCGTAATACCGTGCTGCTCTACCACGGACGCTACTCGATCGACACCGTAGCCTTTCGCCACAGCACTGAAATCTAAATCCACCGCTGCGGTGCGCATTAACTTATGCTGCTCGGTATCGAGTCGCAGATGCTCAAAACCAATACGACTGAGTGCGTCGTCGACCGCCTTGGAGGCGGGTACTTGATCAAGGCTTTCGCTAGGACCAAAGCCCCACAAATCGATCAGCGGTCTCAGTGTGACATCGAAAGCCCCAGCCGACCAATCCGACACTGTCAAACTCACCGATAACACGTCTTCCATGGATGTTGAGATATCGAGCCATTCATTAATCGGACGTTGCTTTAGACGATTAATTTCCGAATCGGGTATATAGGTCGATACCTGCTGATTCAGCGCCTTTAGGACGCCATCAACTTCCGCCTGGAGTGCGCTGGGGTTATCAATCTGCGTTTCACTCACCAAAGTAAGATTGTAAGTCGTCCCCATGGTTGCACCAGTGAGTCGCACACTGTGCACGCTCGACTCTTGAGTGCACCCCGAGAGCGCGACTAAAGCTATTAGGCAAAACCAAAACGAGGCCAGCAATGCTGACCTCGTTTTGAGGGTCTGACTTTTACAACAAGTCATATCCAAATGCATCATCGATTAGCCGCCGAAGTCATCCAAGAGGATGTTTTCATCTTCAACACCTAGATCTTTCAACATTTTAACAACCGCGGCGTTCATCATTGGAGGCCCACACATGTAGTACTCACAATCTTCTGGCGCTGGATGATCCTTCAGATACTCATCATAGAGCACATTATGGATAAAGCCGGTCATACCAGTCCAGTTGTCTTCTGGCTGCGGATCTGAAAGTGCTACGTGCCAATTGAAGTTTTCATTCTCGTTGGCAAGCATGTCATATTCGTCTTGATAGAACATTTCACGCATGGAACGAGCACCGTACCAGAACGACATCTTACGATCAGAGTTCAAGCGCTTAAGTTGATCAAAGATGTGTGAACGCATGGGCGCCATACCCGCACCACCGCCGATGAATACCATTTCGGCATCGGTGTCTTTTGCGAAGAACTCACCAAAGGGTCCGTATACGGTAATTTTGTCACCTGGCTTCAAATTAAAGACAAACGATGACATCTGACCGGCAGGAATACCTTGAGAACCCGGAGGTGGCGTTGCAATACGAATATTGAACTTAACCACACCCTTTTCTTCTGGGTAGTTCGCCATGGAATAAGCGCGGATAACCGGCTCGTCCACTTTGGATTCAACGTTAAAGAAGCCAAAGCGTTCCCAGTCACCACGATACTCTTCATCGATATCGAAGTTCGAGTATTTAACATGGTGCGCAGGTGCTTCCAACTGAACATAACCGCCAGCACGAAAATCTACGTTTTCACCCTCTGGCAATTTGAGCGTGAGCTCCTTAATGAAGGTTGCAACGTTTGGATTTGATTCAACAGTACATTCCCACTGCTTAACACCAAATACGTCTTCTTCTACGTGAATTGTCATGTTCTCTTTAACAGGAACCTGACAAGACAAACGCCAGCCTTCAGCGGCATCGCGTTTGGTGAAGTGAGACTCTTCGGTGGGCAGCATTGAGCCACCACCAGAGTTCACTACACACTTACACTGGGCGCAGCTACCGCCACCACCACAAGCCGATGGCAGGAATAAACCGCCTTCAGCTAGAGTTTGAAGCAGCTTACCGCCAGCCGGTACGGTGAGAGTTTTCTCGCCGTTAATTTCAATATTGACGTCACCACTGTTAACCAGCTTTGCACGTGCACTGAGGATCACGACCACCAGCGCAAGTACGATGCCGGTAAACATGGCGACACCTGATACGATTGTAATATCCATACTTCGTAATACCTCGCTGATTACAGATCAATGCCGCCGAACGACATAAAGCCTAGAGACATGAGCCCCACAGTAATGAAGGTGATACCCAGACCGCGCAAGCCATCGGGAACATCACTGTACTTCATTTTCTCGCGAATACCCGCCAATGCGGTGATCGCCAGCGCCCAACCGACACCAGAACCGATACCGAACACAGCAGACTCTGCAAGATCGTAGTCACGCTCAACCATGAACAATACCGCACCCATGATGGCGCAGTTCACAGTGATCAATGGCAAGAACACACCCAAGGCGTTATACAGCGCAGGCACATACTTATCGAGCAACATTTCCAAGATCTGGACCATTGCGGCGATAACACCGATGTAGGTAATCAGACCCAAGAAACTCAGATCAACTTCGGCAAACTCTGGACTCAACCAAACCAAGGCACCGTCTGCCAAGAGATAGGTATAAAGCAGGTTGTTAACCGGTACAGTAATACCCAGTACAACAACAACGGCAATACCTAAACCAAAGGCCGCTTCGACTTTCTTGGAGATTGCCAAGAAAGTACACATACCCAGGAAGAATGCCAACGCCATGTTGTCGATGAAGATTGCCCGCACAAACAGGCTTAAATAATGTTCCATAGCTTAAGCCTCCTTCACAGTGTTAGGACAAATCTTGAATTCTTCTTCTTCCACTTGATCAGGGAAGGCGGCACGAATGCCCCAGATGATCAAACCGATCAAGAAGAACGCACTTGGTGGCAGCAGCAACATACCGTTTGATACGTACCAACCACCATCGGTTACCAATGGAAGAATTTCGTAGCCCAACAATTTGCCAGAACCAAATAACTCACGAATGGTACCCAGCGCAATCAAGATAGCGCTGTAACCAAAGCCGTTACCGATACCATCCATGAAGCTGGCACCAGGGGGGTTCTTCATAGCAAACGCTTCAGCACGGCCCATGACGATACAGTTGGTGATAATCAGACCAACAAATACTGACAACTGCTTACTGATATCATAAGCCACAGCCTTCAATACCTGATCAACGACGATTACCAGAGAGGCAATAATCGTCATCTGAATAATGATACGAATGCTACCAGGAGCATGGTTTCGTACCAGTGACACAAACAGGTTAGAGAAAGCACAAACAACGGTCAGTGCAATACACATAACCAATGTCACTTTCAGCGAGCTGGTCACAGCCAAGGCAGAACAAATTCCTAGAATTTGTAAAGCAATTGGGTTGTTTTCGAAAACGGGTTTAAGTAAAAGCTCTTTCATTTTCATGATTATGCCTCCCCATTCTTCAGGTTATTGAGGAAACCAGCGTAGCCTTTATCGCCGAGCCAGAACTTAATCAAATTATCAACACCGCGCCCAGTCAAAGTAGCACCAGAAAGACCATCGATAGCGTGATCTGAATCTGGATTCGCTCGACCTTTAACAACGGTCAAACCAACATTGCCTTCGGCGTCGTAGGCTTTCTTGCCGGGAAACTGACCTTTCCACTTAGGATTATCAACTTCACCACCAAGACCTGGGGTTTCAGCGTGCTCGTAAAAACCCAGGCCAACCACGGTATTCAAGTCTGAACCCAAAGCTAAGAAGCCATAGAGTGTTGACCAAAGACCATAACCTTTGATTGGCAGGATTACAGTCTCGACACCGTTTTCGCTTTCAACCAAATAGACCTTAGCGACGTTGACTCGACGTGAAATCTTTGCAAGATCTTCAGCACCAGTCAGTTCAACCGAACGACCCGGAGCCTTAGACATCTTGCGCTGATCGTATTTCTCAACGCCTTCAGGGACTTCGGTGTATTTGCCCGTCTCGAGATCTACCAACTTGGTAGAAATCTGCTGAAACTGTTCCTCAACGCTAACGCCTTCTTTCAACAAGCCTGCGGCCGCCAAAATGTTGCGCTTAAAATCGAGCGATTTGTTCGCGACCTGTGCTGGCTTGAGCATAACAGCAGCGGTAGAAACCACTACTGAACACACGATACACAGCGCCAGAGCGACACCAACCGTTTTTCCTATCGTATCGTTACTAGCCACGTGCCAACCTCCGCTTAATGTTCGACTGCACAACCATGTGATCGATCAGTGGCGCAAACAAGTTAGCGAACAAGATCGCCAACATCATGCCTTCAGGGAAAGCAGGGTTTACCACACGAATCACAACCACCATGAATCCGATCAAAGCACCAAACCACCACTTACCAGCGTTAGTCATAGATGCAGATACAGGATCAGTCGCCATGAAAATCATACCGAACGCAAAACCGCCAATCACCAAGTGCCAAGACCACGGCAGTGCCATCATCGGATTGGTTTCTGGGTTGCCCACAGCATTGAATAGAAGAGACGTTAAGATCATGCCCGCCATGACGCCTAGAATGATACGCAGTGACGCGATCTTCATAGCAACCAGAGCAACACCACCGATCAAAATCGCTAGGGTTGAAGTCTCACCGATAGAGCCTTGCATCTTACCGAAGAAAGCATCCATCCAGGTTAAGCCCATGCCGCCAGCTTCTTTCGCTGCGCTTAGAGCATCAACACCCTGAGAAGCCGCAACCGACAGCGCCGTAGCACCCGTGTAACCATCAACAGAGGTCCAAACCGCATCACCTGACATCTCTGCTGGGTAGGCGAAGAACATAAATGCACGGCCAGCCAAGGCAGGGTTCAAGAAGTTCTTTCCGGTTCCACCAAACACTTCTTTTGCAATCACGATGCCAAAGCTAATGCCCAGTGCGACTTGCCAAAGCGGTACATCAGGAGGACAGATCAGTGCAAACAAGACTGAAGTAACAAAGAAACCTTCGTTAACTTCGTGTCCGCGCTTAGCCGCGAATAGAATTTCCCAAAAACCACCGACAATGAATGTGGTTGCGTAAATGGGTAAGAAGTACAGCGCACCGTGCCACATGTTATGCAACCAGTTATTGGCGTCAAAGCCAATAATGAACATATCGCGCCAGTTGCCGATTTGAGTGACACCCAAATCAGCCATGATGGTATTGGCTTGCCAACCCACGTTGTACATACCTACGAACATCGCCGGGAAAGTACAAACCCAAACGGTGATCATGATACGTTTAAGATCGATACCATCACGCACATGCGAGGTATTGTTGGTTACGTCGTTAGGACGGAACAAACCCGTATCAATCGCTTCGTACAACGCGTAGAACTTTTCGTATTTACCGCCTTTGTGAAAATGCGGCTCCATATTGTCGAGTAAAGTGCGTATTCCCATGCCTTAACCCTCCTTCTCAATGCGAGTCAGATTGTTTCGCAAGATCGGCCCGTATTCGTATTTGCCAGGGCAAACAAACGTACACAGCGCCAGATCTTCCTCATCCAACTCGAGACAACCCAGTTTTTGACCCAAGTCAGTATCGCCAACAATCAACGCGCGCAACAACTGAGTCGGCAAGATATCCAGCGGCATGATGCGCTCATAGGCCCCGATGGGAACCATGGCACGCTCAGAACCGTTAGTCGTGGTATCGAAGTCGTACTTCTTACCAGAGAACAAACTGGAGATGTAAATACTCAAGCTCGAGAAGTTATTAAAACCAGCTCTTAGGTAATGCAAGAATGGACGATCACGCCCTTCCGTCAATACTGAGATTTGCTGATGATAACGCCCCAAGAAAGATAGAGGACCCGCAGCCGTACGACCACCGAATACGGAGCCAGAAACGATACGGTTTTCGCCATCTTTTAATTGACCGTTGGTCAACTCTTCAATGCTCGCCCCGACGCGGGTGCGAACCAAGCGAGGCTGCTCAACCTGTGGCCCCGCCAAGGAAATGACTCGCTCGGTTGGCAATTTACCGGTGGCAAACAATTGGCCGAAGGCAATGACGTCTTGGTAACCAATGGTCCAAACCGTCTTAGTCGCACTCACAGGATCCAAGTGATGGATGTGTGTGCCGGCATTGCCCGCAGGATGCACACCGGAAAACTCTTCCGAGCTTACACGGCTGTTATTACCGGTAAGTATGTCTGCACCTTCAGCTTTACAAACGTAAACCTGACCAGCGGTTAGACGTGACAAGATGGTCAACCCGTTGACAAACTCATCTCGGCGCTCGCCGATGATTTGCTCAGGGTTCATCGCCAATGGATTGGTATCCATCGCTGTCACGAATATGGAATTTGGTGTCGTCGTCGGAGCTGGTACCTTGCTGTATGGACGAGTGCGTAAAGCAGTCCACAAGCCGGAATTCACCAGGTTTTCCTTGACTTGCTCTTCAGTTAGCGAGGCCAACTGATCAGCGCTGTATTGACTAAAGTTCTCTGCTTCGTCGCCTTCCACATCGATAACCACAGATTGCAGAACACGTTTTGCACCACGATTAATCGCGGAAACAGTACCTGCTGCAGGCGCGGTGTAGATAACGCCCTCTGTTTTTTTATCGGAAAACAACAACTGCCCGAGCTTAACCTTGTCGCCGACCTGAACGGCCATGGTTGGCTTCATACCGTGGTAATCAGCACCAATAATGGCGACAGAGCGGATCTGCGGACCATCAACGATAGCCTGCTCGGGAGCTCCGGATATGGGTAAATCCAATCCCCGACGGATATTTATCATACGTCTCTGCCTAATCACTCGTTAAATAAGTGTGGGCTGCGCGGATGCGCGACCTTATTTTTTTGTTCAGCTTGTGCACATACCGCGTGAAAACCGAAGAAACCGTGGCAATTGTGCTCAGAAAGGGCACAAAAGCGACTGATACGGCCACTTCAAGTGTAGTCAAAGACGATTAAAATGCATCAAACTGCGCGGGTGAGACTATAGATAGAAAGTAGCGCCCCAAAAACCGGTCATAAAAGAACTCATTACTGAGCCCCTAACCCGCTTCCAACGACCAAAACACTGCCTATATATAGGATCCCCAAATTAAACCGGCGCAATTATAAAGACGGGGGCTCACGCTGACCAGTCATTGTTGGCACTTAAGCACAAATTAGTCAGAAAAAAGTCTGTAATCTCAAGATGTTAGACAAAGGTCTAGCTAGAAAACCACCACCCAGAACATTTTATGACCAACCGGTTTTATTCCCTCCAGAACCCAAAAAGCCGCTGCATTTCTGCAACGGCCCTTTGATCACTCCCCTGAAAGACTTATGCCTTTGGGAAAATGTCGAAACTTACGCCACACATATCTTCTAAGCAGCGAACAACCTGGCAGCTATAGCCAAATTCGTTGTCGTACCAGCAGTACAGAACAGCGCTCTTACCGTCGACAATGGTTGCCTTGGAATCGAACACACAGGCGTAGCGAGATCCAACAAAATCGCTCGACACAACCTCTGGCGAGTTGGTGTAGTCGATTTGTTGCTGCAGTGGTGAGTGCAATGCGGTTTCGCGCATATAGGCATTCAGCTCTTCAGCAGTGGTCTCTTTATCCAACTGTAAGTTAAGGATTGCCATAGAAACGTTCGGGGTTGGAACGCGGATAGCATTACCGGTGAGCTTGCCTTTCAATTCTGGCAACGCTTTGGAAACAGCCTTAGCAGCACCAGTTTCGGTGATAACCATGTTCAAAGCCGCACTGCGACCGCGACGCTCGCCCTTGTGATAGTTATCAATCAAGTTCTGATCGTTGGTGTAAGCGTGAACCGTTTCAACGTGGCCGTGCTTAACGCCGTACTCATCCATCATTGCCTTAAGCACTGGAGTGATGGCGTTGGTGGTACAAGACGCAGCCGACAAAATAGAGTCTTCAGCCGCGATATCGGAGTTGTTGATACCGTAAACAATGTTCTTGATGTCACCTTTACCCGGCGCGGTCAAGATAACTTTCGAAGCGCCCTTGCACTCCAAGTGCTGACCTAGGCCAGCTTCATCACGCCACACACCTGTGTTATCAACGATGATGGCATTGTTGATACCGTAATCGGTGTAATCGATTTCAGACGGCGAGTTGGCGTAGATAATTTTAACTTCGTTGCCGTTAAGTACGAGGGTACTGTTTTCTTCATCGACGCGGATAGTGCCTTTAAAGGTGCCATGAACAGAGTCGCGACGCAGCAAGCTAGCGCGCTTAACCAGATCATCAACCGCCTTACCCTTGCGCACAACAATTGCTTTTAAGCGCAATACATCGCCAGAACCGGCCTTTTCGACCAACAAGCGAGCCACCAAGCGACCGATACGACCAAAACCATACAGCACCACATCTTGCGGCTCTGGCAGCGGCTTGCTGTCACTATCAATGGCATCAGCCATTTCAGCAGCAACAAAGGCGTTAACATCGCTAGCGCCCTCTTTCATGAACTTAACCGCCAACTTGCCCACATCAACATGAGCAGGGCCAAGATTCAAATTTGACAGAGCTTCTACAATTGGGAAGGTTTCAAATTCGGACAACTCGTTCTCTTCGACCTGACGTACGCGGCGATGCGCCTTCATCATGTCAATCACTGAACGATTGACCAAGGTACGGCCATACATGTAGATACCTACATTGCTCTCACGGTTCAGCTTACCAATCAGTGGAATCATCGCCTCTGCGAGGGCTTCACGCTCTTTCCAATCCTTGAAAAAATCGTCTGGCTTAGGTCGGTTCACGAGTAGTCACCTTAAACTTTGTTAGAAAATCCAATGCAGCTGCCGCTTTGTTCGCGCCAGCCACCGATAAAAAGGAGCGCTATTATCGTGATTCATCCCCCGCCACGCAAGGCTGGGAGTAAAATCTAAGTGAATTACATTGCAGCGGGGCACAACCCAGAGAAGAATTTAATGGAGTTACAAGAAGTACTCGCGATTTAACGGCTTGGAACCCTTAAAGAGGTATGAATGTCATGCTCACCAATCCGTGTGCAACGGTATTGACGGCCCTCTGAGTTTGGCCCTGCATAATCTTTGACATCATATCTTGATGTGCAATCAACTTACCAAATAGCCGTTCAAAGCTGAGATTTACCACCTCGGCAGACATACTGTCACTGAACAACAGTGGTGAACCATCACTAGCGCGCTTACTGCGCAACAACCAAACCATGACCTCGACATTGCGGGCGCTGTTATAAAGCTTTTGCCCTTCAACACTGTCGAGCAAGTAAAACTCTCGCTTAAAGCCATAGGCCTCGTCGAACATCCCATAGAGCCCGGCCATCAATGCAAATACTCGATCGCCATGAAAACCTTCATCAAACGCCAATCTCATGGATTCAATACTTCTGGTATTAGATAACTCCTCAAACCCATAGAGACCGCCCTGTGAAGCCTCGAGCTGCTGCCATCGAGCCTCGATCCAGTCTTTTGAGGCTTGAGGTTCAGATAATGGCTTTGACCCTATACGCGCCGCGACGGAATACTCGGCACCTCGTGAGATCTGAACCGGATTCAATCGGTATAATTTGGTATTAAGGTCTTTGAGCGCCGAAAAGACGGCCTGACGGTGTAAGTCAGCCACCAAATCCACATCACTTTTCGCCAGATCCTTGAGCTGAAACCGCCCCGCCTGCTGAGCACAGCCAGCCACCATCACCAGCACACACAAAAACACGCAGCGAAAACAACAGCGCATGAACACAGACAGCCCCTTCAACATCAATAATCCTTATCAATACAAACAGATCGCTTAAGCGATTTCGCGGCGCACACTCATAACCTGCAGTCTTGGACAACGGTAAAAGCTGCCAAAGCTCGCTACAGTCGCTACAATAGCGCCGCGCAAACAAAGTGAACTTATCACTAAAACTGAGCGCCTCGAAGTACTTAACCATAGAGCATGAGAATATGAGCGAACAAGCCCCACTGTCACCGGTCATCAACACAAAGCCCGGCAACAAACAAACATGGGGCAATTTGCCAGGAAGCGCCGGTGCGCTCGCACTGGCCAACGCCGCTCAGCAACACAACAGCTTAACCCTCGTCGTTACCACCGACACTGAGTCGGCGCGACGACTCGAAAACGAGCTGCAGTTTTACAGCGGTAACAACCTCCCCATCCTGCACCTGCCCGATTGGGAAACCCTACCCTACGACAACTTCTCGCCGCATCAAGATATTATTTCGGAAAGGTTACAAACGCTTTACCAACTGCCTCAAACCCAGCAAGGTATTTTGGTGGTCCCAGTGAGCACGCTCATGCACCGTTTGCCACCGGCGTCCTTCATTCACGCAAACAGTTTAATGGTTAAGCCTGGGCAAACCTTCGTCATTGACGACATGCGCCGACAGTTCGAAAACGCCGGCTACCATTGCGTCGATACCGTCTACGAGCACGGCGAGTTTGCCATTCGGGGCTCGCTAGTCGATATATTCCCCATGGGCTGCAACACCCCTTTTCGCATTGATCTGTTTGATGATGAAGTCGAAACCTTACGAACTTTTGATCCGGAAACTCAGAGATCCATCGATCAAGTTGACGCCATTGAACTGCTTCCCGCGAAAGAATACCCGCTGGACAAAAACGGTATCGCCAACTTTCGTCAAAACTGGCACGAGCGCTTTGAGGTTGACCACAAAGCCTGCTCCATTTATCAAGACATCAGCGCCGGTATTAGCCCGGCCGGTATCGAATACTATTTGCCGCTATTCTTTGAGATTTGCAGCACGCTATTTGACTACCTGCCGCAAACCAGCCAAGTATTTTTGCAAGACAGCCTCGATCAAGCCACTGAACACTTTTGGCGAGAACTCAATACTCGCTTTGAAAGTCGCCAGGGAGATTTGCAGCGCCCGATCTTAAAACCCACCGAGATGTTTTTATCCGCTGGAGAAGTCTACGGTTATCTCAACACTTATCCGCGCACAACCCTGTCCACCACCAGCCTCGAACCCGGCGCCGGACGCACCAACTTTGCCTGTCGCGCACAACCGCAAATCACCATAAACTCCAAAGCCGAGAACCCGCTGGCGCAACTGGAAAACTTTCTACTCGAAACCGATCAACGTATTTTGTTCAGTGCTGAATCTGCCGGTCGCCGCGAGAGTGTGTTAGAGCTACTTGAGCGCATTGACGTATTACCGACCGCAATGGACAGTTGGCAAGCCTTTGTTGACAGCGCAGAGACTATCGCCATTACCGTGGCGCCGCTGGATAAAGGTGTGTCGCTGAGTACCGACAACATCATTCTGATCACCGAGTCGGAGCTGTTGGGCGAGCGCATCCAGCAACGTCGCCGCCGCAAGCAACAGCAAGACCAAGGTGAGATGGTCATTCGCAACCTCACCGAACTGAGAATCAATGCTCCAGTGGTACACATCGATCATGGTGTGGGACGCTATCGCGGCATGGAAACCATCGACATAGACGGTCAAACCAGCGAATTTCTCACTCTGGAATACGCTGACGACGCCAAGCTCTACGTACCCGTTGCCAGCCTCGACTTGATCAGCCGATATTCCGGCGCTGACGACGGACTCGCCCCACTGCATAAACTGGGCAGCGAACAATGGCAAAAAGCCAAGCGAAAAGCCGCCGAGCAAGTGCGTGACACCGCCGCAGAACTACTCGACATTTACGCCCGTCGTGCCGCGCGCCAAGGCTATTCATTCGAAGATCCGCGGGAAGCCTATCAACGCTTCTCGGCCGGATTTCCATTTGAAGAAACTGCCGATCAGCAGACCGCCATCGAAGCCGTTCACTCTGACATGACCTCGAAGCAGCCCATGGATCGGCTAGTCTGTGGTGATGTGGGCTTTGGTAAAACAGAAGTCGCCATGCGCGCCGCTTTTATTGCTGCTCACAGCGGCAAACAGGTGGCCATGCTAGTACCAACCACACTGCTAGCCCAACAACACTATGAGAATTTCCGCGATCGCTTCGCCGACTGGCCCGTGCAAATTGACGTAATATCTCGCTTCCGCTCAGGCAAAGATATTGACGGCGTGCAACAGAAACTGGCAGACGGAAAAATCGACATCATTATCGGCACCCACAAGCTGTTGCAATCCGATTTGAACTACAAAAATCTCGGCCTACTTATTATCGATGAAGAGCATCGCTTTGGCGTAAAACAAAAAGAAAAACTCAAATCTTTGCGCTCCGAAGTAGACATTCTGACCTTAACTGCGACACCTATCCCGCGCACACTGAACATGGCCATGTCGGGGATTCGAGATCTATCAATCATCGCCACACCGCCAGCAAAGCGCTTATCGGTAAAAACCTTTGTTCGTCAAAACGAAGACAACATGATCAAAGAAGCCGTGCTGCGAGAAATCTTGCGAGGCGGCCAGGTCTATCTACTGCACAACGAAGTGAAAACCATCGAAAAAGCCGCTCGCGACTTGGAAGCACTTATTCCCGAGGCTCGCGTTGGTATCGGACATGGTCAAATGCGTGAGCGACAACTCGAACAGGTCATGTCCGACTTCTACCACAAACGCTTTAATGTCTTGGTGTGCACCACCATCATCGAGACAGGTATCGATATTCCCAACGCAAACACTATCATCATCAACCGAGCCGACAAGTTTGGTTTGGCACAGCTGCATCAATTGCGGGGGCGGGTCGGCCGTTCACACCACCAGGCCTACGCCTACCTGCTAACGCCGCATAAAAAAGCCATGACCAATGATGCACAAAAGCGGCTCGATGCCATTGCGCAAACCACCGATCTCGGCGCCGGCTTTACCCTTGCCACCCACGATATGGAAATTCGCGGCGCTGGCGAGCTGCTCGGTGACGAACAAAGCGGTCAAATGCAAGCGGTAGGCTTTACGCTTTATATGGAGATGCTCGATCGCGCCGTCAAAGCCATCAAAGAAGGCAAGACCCCGAACATCGAAGACGCTCTGGATACCGGCATCGACATCAATTTACGAATTCCAGCACTCATCCCCGATGATTACCTGCCTGACGTGCACACTCGGCTGATGATGTACAAACGAATCGCTGGGGCGGAAAGCGACGATGGCCTGAGGGAGCTGCAAGTCGAGATGATTGATCGATTTGGATTGTTACCAGAGGCGACCAAGAGCCTATTCAAAATCAGCAGCCTGAAACTCAAAGCACAAACCCTAGGCATAAAGAAACTAGAAGCGGGCAGCGCCAGTGGACGTATCGAATTTGGCTCGGTAACACAGGTTGATCCACTGACAATTGTGAAAATGGTGCAAAATCAACCACAAAAATACCGACTCGAAGGCGGCAATCATTTCAAATTCAAACTCGATATGGATAATGGTGAGACTCGACTACAAAGAGTCACCGATTTACTGCAACAATTAAGTGCCGCTTAAGGCGCTAGCGATTTGGCGACAAAGATCTCTGCGAATAACGGCTAGGTAATAGTCTCGAGCACTAGCGGGTACAACACTGCGATAGCGACGAGAACAACAAGAGCAACGAGAAAAAACAAAACAAAAGACCCCAATTATGCTAACTCACCTTCTATCACCGGCCCGACGCGTCTCAGTAAAAATTCGCCTCGTGGCCCTCTCGTCGATTGCTCTTTGCGGCCTTGCCTCTGCAGCCCAAAGCTCGGAAACCGAAGAGCCGGAAGCCGATCGCTGGTATCAAGTCGAAGTTATTCTCTTAGCTCACAAGACCAGCAGCGACAATGAGATTTGGCGTAACGACATCGCCTTAGCCTACCCACCAAACTGGACCGAACTCAAGGACCCTGAAGCTTTATTAATCGAAGCTGCAGCCTGTGTACCAGAAGCCCCTGAGACGGACGGAGAATCGATCGAGTCCGGCCTCGCAGATAGCAGTGACAAAAGCGAACTCTCGCCCTTAAGCACAGCCGACACAGAGCAACCATTAAGCTGCCCGCAAGCAGCCGACCTTGATCGGGAGCCATACTATTTACTGCCCAAAGAGTTGCGTGCGTTAAATGAACAAGCGCAAGAATTAAAGTGGTCACGCCAACACCGCGTACTCTTCCACCAGGCTTGGCGACAACCCATCGTGGACAAGACCGAAGCCACATCGATCATCATCAACGCTGGCGATGCTTATGGTGCGCACTCAGAACTAGAAGGCACACTATCGATCAGCGTATCGCGCTATTTACACCTCAAGACCAATCTCTGGTTTAGTGAATTTGCCCACAATTATGGCCAAGACAAAGGCCTATGGCCTGAACTCCCCATTCGTCCGAGCCAACAAGAGTATTCATTGACGCAATTTGAAGAGAATATTGAATCGCCCTGGGACCGAGTTCAGCCCTTAAACGACGAATATGACAAGATATTGGATCGCCCTTTTGTGCCGGAACAAATCACCTTGATCAAGCAAAAGCGACGCATGCGAAGCAAAGAGGTGCATTACATCGACCACCCCAAGGTCGGCATTGTGATACTGCTAGAGCCCTACGAAATTCCCGAATTAACTCCGACCGAATCGACTGCAGAAGATGCAGGTTTAGAAAGTGCTGAAATAGAAGACCAGGCTAACGACACAACCGATTCGTTTTCCGCTGAACCGCAGACAAGCCCTTAAAAAAGCGCCACCTCTGTTCTAAGCCGTTATAGGCCACCCAAAAAAATGCCGACATGATGTCGGCGTTTTTGCTGCAAAGTGGTGCAAAAATAATGAGCGTTATACGCAGTTGACGTTTTCTGCCTGCAAGCCCTTATCACCTTCTAGAAGATCAAACTCTACAGATTGCCCCTCGGCGAGAGAGCGGTAACCTTCCCCTTCGATACTACGGTAATGGACAAAGACATCATCGCTGCTTTCGCCGCGAGTGATAAAGCCGTAGCCACGAGCGTTATTAAACCACTTCACTGTGCCAACTTCACGAGCTGCCATACTACCTACCTCATTATTTTTATATATATTGTTATTTCATGAGTGCAACCAATTGGATCGCTAAACTCGACGAGAGCCAATTCCCACACTTCGACCCTAAGTGCTGTTACTGAATAATAACGACTTAATACCCGTTACCCTCAATAAATAGCTGTCCCTTTGTAAGATAAATTGGCTGAGGTGTCCAGAAAAAGTTGCGAGTTTCTGCCGATTTTTCAAACAGTTCGTTCGCAGTCAGTGCAGCATAAATGGTGACGCTATTGCAGAGTTAATCCGCAGCCTTAACATAACCTAGCTGTGACAGGGCCTGCAGTAAAATGGCCTGCACATCGGTCATACCTAAACGCACAACACGGTGAATGTCATCCAGCGTAATGGGCGCTGCGGTCATACCCGCCCCCCAATTCACAACCAAGCATAAACTGGCGTAAGCGATGCCCAACTCTCTGGCCAAAACCGCTTCGGGCATACCGGTCATTCCCACTAAGTCACAACCATCTTTCTGGCAACGCCTTACTTCTGCTGCGGTTTCTAAGCGTGGCCCTTGAGTTGCGCCATAAACGCCGCCGTCGACACATCCGAGTTTCAAATCTTTGGCTGCGCACAACAACGCCTCCCTGGCCGCCGCATCATAGGGCTCGGTAAAATCCACGTGATCCAGCGGGCCAGCAACGCCGTCAAAAAACGACGTTTCCCGACCTGCGGTATAATCGATAATTTGGTCGGGAACCACGATTGCCTGCGGCCCCATAGAGTCGCTCAAACCACCGACTGCATTAACTGCAAAAATATGCGTTATTCCAAGCGACTTGAGCGCGGCAATGTTAGCTCGATAATTAATCTTGTGAGGTGCAATGGAGTGATCGCCACCATGTCGTGGCAGAAAATAAAACACGAGATCGCTGCTGGGTACACGCCCCATCCGTACCTGCGCCGAGGGCTGCCCGAACGGAGTCTCTGGCCGATGAGAATCAAACCAGTCAACGCCCTGGATATCCCCAAGACCGGTACCGCCAATGATCGCAACCTTCACGTCTGAACCTTGGGTGATAATCGCTTAGAGTGCTCGCCCTGCTCTCGATCAAGGATAATCGCATCAGGAAGATGAACCGTAGACGTCGGGAAGGCGCACTCAGCACCGGCCGATTCGATCAACGACAAGATACCTAAAAGCACATCTTGTTTGATCTCATGAAAATGAACCCAGTCCGTGGTTTTGGTAAAGGTATAGACAAAGAAGTCCATCGACGATGGCGCAAAGGCGTTAAAGTTGACGATCAAAGTTTGATTTTGGTCGATGTCTGGATGAGCTTGTAAATAGGCTTTTACGTCACCGACGATAGTCTTCATCTTCGACGCATCGGCATAACGAATCCCGAAGGTTTCGTAGATACGACGATTGCTCATACGCGAAGGATTCTCTAGCGAGATATGAGTAAAGGTCGCATTGGGAATATACAGGGGGCGCTTGTCAAAAGTGCGAATACGGGTCAAACGCCAGCCAATATCTTCTACAGTACCTTCGATTTCTTGATCTGGTGAGCGAATCCAGTCACCGACACTAAAGGGACGATCAAGGTACACCATCAGGCCGCCAAAGAAGTTAGCCAATAGATCCTTTGCCGCAAAACCTACCGCTATACCACCAATACCGCCAAAGGCCAGCACCCCAGAAATGCTATAGCCCAATGACTGAAGCAGCACCAGCGCCGCGGTAATCATGACCGACATTCTCAGCAGCTTGCCAATGGCTCTTACCGTCGTAGCATCCATGGGCTTGTTGGAGAACTGAGGGTCCATCAAATTGTCTTCGGCTCGACGAATTAAAAGCACCAAAAACCAAGTGAGTAATACCACCACGGACAATTTGCGAAACGGAGCAATTAATTCCAACAAGCTGTTATCAGAAGCCTGAGCCCCGATCTGAGCCGCCACAGACAATCCCACCACCCAGATAAGCCACCTCAAGGGCCGACGTGCCGCCCCCAGCAGTGCATCATCCCAGAGGTTGTGTGTTTTCTCCGCTTTGAGCATTAGCCGATCTAAAATCAACCGCGCTACCAAGGCGGCAATCAAGGTCACTAATACGACACCAAAAACTTCCAGCACCCAGTAGTTACCCCGGCCAATCCAATCGGCAGCCTTTTCGCTAAATTCCATCGACTCACTCCCTTTTAATGAATCCGTTAAGCGTTTGCTTGTTTCACCAACTGCTCTAATCGTTGATGGGTTTTCTGCCAGCGGCCGGATGCTGTCAGCTCGCCGCGATCAACGCTGGCTCGAGCGCGCATACTCTCCCGCGACGCTCGATTGCAGTGATAGTGTTCTGCCTTCAATTCATTCAAGACACTAATGACCCCCTCACGGCTGTTGCACACTAACACCATATCGCAACCCGCTTCGATAGCCGCTTGCGCTCGCTCGGGGTAAGTCCCCATTTGAGTAGCGCCCTCCATGGTCAGGTCATCACTAAAGATCACCCCCTGATAACCCATCTGTTGTCGTAAAATCGTTTGCAACCACACCTTGGAAAACCCAACAGCCGCCTCAGCATCTATTTTCGGGAATAAAATATGCGCTGGCATTACCGCGTCGAGTGAAGCCTTGAGCTGATCAAAAGGCTTTAAGTCTTTGACAGTGATATCTTCCACAGAACGATCATCAACCGGTAACTCAAGATGGCTGTCGCCGCGCACGCTGCCGTGTCCTGGAAAGTGCTTACCAGTAACGGCCATTCCCGCCTCGCGCGCGCCCTCGATAAAGGCACCCGCCAGTTTCGTCACACGCTCTGACGAGGCTGAAAAGGCGCGATCGCCGATGACGCTGCAAAACTCATCATCAACATCAAGCACGGGGGTATAGCTATAGTCCATACCGATCGCGAGCACCTCGCTGGCCAGCAACCAGCCACAATCTTTAGCCAGCGCTAGTGCCTCTGTCGAGTTATCACTGTATAGGCGATCAAAAATTTGCATGGGAGGAATGGCGGTAAAACCGTCTTTACAACGCTGAACTCGTCCGCCCTCTTGATCCACACAAATCAGCAATTCTGAGCGCTGCGCTCGAATCTCGGCAACGAGAGACTGCAACTGATCGTAGCTCTCAATATTGCGTGAAAACACAATAACGCCACCTACCGCGTCGTGCTTGAGCAACACCTTTTCAGCGTCGGTCAAGGTGGTGCTTTCAAGATCTAGGATTACGGGACCTAAGGTCATAAAACTCTCTTTCTACAAATGCTGCGCCAACGCTGAACGACCGAAAGGTGCTGGCCTCTTTTCGATGATCCAACGGCGGCTATTATTATGGGGGATAGAAATACTGGATCGACGATCAATCGCTGTCTTCGCTATTTAGCATCCCCGTGACGGCAGGAACCAAAAGATTTACCGCATCGGTCACGGTACTGTCCTTATCGAAATCGGCTTTCAGAATGCTGCTGATTGAGTCAAAACTGGAAAGCGTAAACACAGATGCCCCAAGCATGAAATACAAGCGCCAGTAGAAAACCTCTGGCTTTACATCGGGCATGGCTTCGCGCAACAACACAGTAAAGCGTGAATAATTCTCACCGTATTCAGCAATAATAAAGTGGCGAAGATGCTCTTGTGATTGGGTGTAAGCCAAACCGAGTAACCGCATGAATTGATTGGGGGTTTCGCCAAGGCCTTGGGTTGAAGCCAGCAAGGTCGAAAACAAACAATCGATCAACTCATCAACCGATAAGGTATCGCCCTTTTTTGCGTCGATTTTTTTATCGAGCGCTTTGTCTAACTGCTCACAAAACGGGTTTAAGAAACGCGCAAAAACCGCTTGAATCAACGCCTTCTTGGAACCAAAGTGATAATTGACTGCCGCCAAGTTCACATTGGCAGTGCTGGTAATGGTCCTTAGTGATGTCTCCGCATAGCCACGCTCTGCAAATAATGCCCCTGCAGCGTCCAATATTCGTTCAATGGTGTCAGGCTGCGCCATCTCTTACATCTCTTTATTTAAACAAAGTTTTGGAACATACGTTTAGACGATATTGATGTCAAGCGAGCCCGCCACTTCGCGCAGATATTGCCAGCTAAGCCCACTTTAGACCCTTTTGTTCTCTCTAACGAAAGGCGAATAACCTGAGGCATTAAAAAACATCGCACCGCAAAAACGCGAAGTAAAAACTCCTTAGAAAATAAGAGCTTATTCAATCGTTCAAAAAACACCCAAAAGCCGCCAAAAAACGCTATTAGATTTGAGGCTTTTAACCCCAGATATTTACGGTTATGTTTCCTAGTGTTAGCCCCAGCACAAGACACATAAGGACGTTTATTATGGCATCGGCTTACCCCAATCAAGTCATCACCATCGGTCAGTGGTACCACGACACAACAGAAAACCTCTACTTTGAAGTTGTCGCCATTGACTCCAGCTCGGACACCATTGAAATTCAATACCTGGACGGGGAAGTCAGTGAAATTGAGCGAGACAGTTGGAATGATATGCCGCTCACGCCTGCCTCCCAGCCTGAAGATGCCAGCGCTGCATTTGAAATGTCCATGCCCGACAACAATTGGGATAACGATCGCACCCTATCGTCAAGCGGTTGGAGCGATCCGCTTAACGTCATTGAACCAGACCTATTTCAAGGCTCAGAGGACTTTTAGTGTTGAAACACACTGCTTGTCAGGAATAACCTCGAGCCACTCTTAAACACTGACAGCTTCGAGCCAGGTATCATCGCCAGCGAAAAACTCACTATCGCTAGGTAGATCGACTGACAATGTGCCGAATAAAAACGTCTCGCGCCTCCTCTGCGGTATCGACCACACTAAACAGAGACAATTCATCGCGATCGATACAACCATGCTCCACCATGGTATTGCTCATCCAATCGACTAATCCATGCCAATAATCTCGCCCAACTAGTACGATGGGAAACGGCTCAACCTTATGAGTCTGTACCAGAGTCAAGGCTTCAAACAACTCGTCTAGTGTTCCGAAGCCTCCTGGTAAAATCGCAAAACCCACCGCATTCTTGACGAACATGAACTTGCGAACAAAGAAATAGCGGAAGCTCAGGCTGGTACTCTGATATGGATTGGCGTCCTGCTCCCTTGGTAGCGTAATGTTTAACCCAACGGATTCACCCTCGGCCTCATAGGCGCCGCGATTAGCGCCTTCCATAATACCGGGACCGCCGCCTGTAATAACCGGCACACCTTCATTTGCCAACAACTCTCCCAGCTCCCTCGCCTGCTCGTAAGAGGCGCTGCTTTCTGCAAACCGAGCACCTCCAAAAACCGTCACGGCGCCCTTCAATTTAATCAGCTGCTCTATTCCGTCCACCAATTCGGATTGAATACGCAGCACCCGCCAAGCCTCTGGCATTTTGGCATCTAGCATAAAACCTCCTTAAAACAACAACTTATGCAGGCCTTCTTTTGAGTATAGCCAGCTTTTAGAAAAAGACTTGCGCGAGCACGCTTACTGTATATAATCACAGTCACTGTATAAAAAATCAGGAAGAATAATCCCGCTATGATTAAGCTCACAGCAAGACAGGAAGAAGTCCTCAATCTCATCAAGCGTAATATCGAAGATACTGGCTATCCGCCGACCCGTGCAGAGATTGCCAAAGAGCTGGGATTCAAGTCAGCTAACGCCGCTGAAGAGCACCTTAAAGCACTCGCTCGCAAAGGCGCCATCGAAATGATCGCCGGCGCATCTCGTGGCATTCGCCTACCGGATGAAGTGTCAGGAATTCCTATCGTCGGTCGAGTGGCCGCCGGCAGCCCTGTACTGGCCACTGAGCATATCGAAGACTATTGCAACGTCCCCCACGATTTTTTCTCCCCCTCGGCTGATTACTTTTTGCGTGTTACCGGCGAAAGCATGAAGGACATCGGCATTATGGATGGCGACCTACTGGCGGTGCACAAAACTGAAAGCGTACGCAACGGCGATATCGTGGTTGCGCGAATTGAAGATGAAGTCACTGTAAAACGCTATCAACGTAAGCGCTCTAGCCACCAAGTTGAACTCTGGCCTGAAAATGAGGAATTCAATGTCATCGAAGTGGACCTGAGAGATACCAGCTTTGCCATTGAAGGGCTGAGCGTTGGGGTCCTACGCCGAGATTAATCCAGCCAGAGCCTGCCTCAAATCCAGACTTAGGAGAATCATATGTCTACTGCACTGCCCATAAGCCAAACATTATCGAGTGAATTCTCGGCAGCAGCCAATGTGTCAGTGGCGAACAATGCTTTAACGCCAAACAATGATTCGCAGGCCCTCTCTCGCCAGCAACAAAAGCAAACTTCCGACATAACTGAACTGGTGTTAACCAAGCACAGCCCTGATGCGGAACTGCTGCTATTGCCAATGCTGGCCCATTTGAGCCGTGATGCGGAGCGCTGGATAACTTGGATTTGTGACAGTAAAGTGGATCGCCAGCACCTGCAAAATTACGGTGTCGACATGGACAAAATCCGAATCATCTACAGCGATCAGCTGAACAATACCCACTGGGTTTTATGGGAAGCGCTCAATGCGGGAACCAGCCATACGGTTATCGCGACGCCGGGGCTTTTAAGTGATGGCGATATGCATCACTTTGAACAAGCAGCCCAAGCCGGCAGTAGCCGTGGGTTGTTTATTCGCTATCGCTAGTAAAAGAAACCATTGCTAGCTCGGCGGCACGCTCGCCAATCGGCTCTACGGAGCTCTCTAACCACAGATAGCCAACACAATGAAATCCCCCGCGGCTCACCAATACTCTGCGAGCGCCCGACCCCTTAGCTAACGAATAGAGGATTTCTCGGAAGCGCCCCTAGCACACCGCCTTTACGGCTATGACTAGCGTCATAATGCTCGAATCTATACCTATGCCTTCGGTAGCACCGGCTAAATCAATGAGTGAAGAGTAAGAAATTCGAGGAATGCTCAATAAGTAATGAGCTTGAGGTATTTCCAGGAGCGGTCAACGGTTAAAGAAGCACATCGGCACTAGGGCCCAGATAGATCAGTGAATCCAGATATATCAGTGAATCCAGATAGCTTAGTGAATAATGCGTCGCTCAGATTCTAGCTCAAATTCCGTACTTGATTGCTCGGCCAGATCACCAACCGCCTCTAAGCCTGCCTCAATCATCGCCTTTACCACCTCAAACCGAGAGTCATTGAGATACTCCTCAGCCTCTTTTGAGAACTGAATGCTGACCAGCGGCTCCCCGTCTTCACCTGCACGGCGCAGCCCCACACGGCCATCGGCAAGCTCAACAATTTCAAATAGGGATGATGACATGTTTAGAATCCTCAGTGATGACCGCAAACTACTCCATTGCGACCGATTTGCCTTTCGCCGATCGTACTAGCGACGACAACTGGAGGCGGATTCTACACCCTTGAGAACTAGTATTCCAGAAATGACTGGCGCTGGCGCTCAACCAGCTCTTGCATTGATGACAACCAACTTTGGAGTAGTTTTCGATCCAAATCAGAAGCCTGTATATTACCGGCACTGCCAATCAATACCGCTGAGCCAACAGCGGGACTTAGCACATTCTTCTCCGCCGATTCGATGGCGGCAACAAACTCTTTTTCAGCCAACTCATCAACACAGATACCACCATCCGTTGCGGCACAGAGATCCTCGAGCCGATACAGACGCTCGGGCAAGGGAACGCCTCGATAGTGCGCTAGCTCTCTTATGTACAATCTGAGACCGACCGCCAAGTGCACCAAGGCTGCTTCAACCATGGCTTGCAACGACTGGCTTTCGGTTGCGTTTTGGCACAATTCCAAGGTCATCCGGCAATGTGCTAGCTTTTGCTGAACTCTAGGGAGATAGGGATTCGACATAATAATACGGCGCTATATGGGGATTAGTGCGGGTACGCAAAGGCAGGGCATCAAATGTAAGCCCTCTCAAACACAATCAAGAGGGCTCACACCTGACATTAAACGCTAAACTCAATCGTTGATATTTAGTTATTCAGAAGCGTCCTTTTTAGCGGCAGGCTTTTTCTTTGCCGCGGCCTTTTTCTTAGCCGGTGCCTTTTTCTTGGCAGTCTTCTTGGCCGCTTTTTTCTTTGCAGGAGCCTTGGTAGACTTTTCAGTTACCACCCAGCCGCCGTTTTGATAAAACGCCTTCCAGCCTGTGGCTTTGCCGTCAATCTCCGACTGAACGTATTGCTCTTTGGTCTTACGACTGAAACGCACCAAGGTAGGATTGCCTTCGTTATCTTCGACCGGGGCCGAAAACAAGAAATTGTACTTGGGATCAATTTCCTTTTTATGCGGCAAGAGCTCAGAAACCAAAGGCGCGCGTGTTTCACGATTTTTAGGGAATTGACTCGCAGCCAAAAACAGTCCCGAAGCACCGTCGCGTAAAATATAGTGATCTTCAACTTTCAAACATTCGAGCTCTGGCATAGGTACCGGATCCATCTTCGGCGGTGCCGCCTCTCCGCTCTTTAAAAGCTTACGGGTATTTTTGCAATCCTCGGCAGTACAACCGAAGTATTTGCCGAAACGACCGGTTTTCAACTGCATTTCACTGCTGCATTTGTCGCACTCAATGACCGGACCGTCGTAGCCTTTGAGCTTAAAGGCGCCCTGCTCCACTTCGAAACCTGAACAATCTGGGTTGTTACCGCAGATGTGAAGTTTTCGGCTCTCATCGAGTAAATAGCTATCCATCGCGGTGTTACACAGGCGACAGCGACGCTTATTTCTCAGCTGCTTTGACTCCGCCTCATCGTCATCATCGGCGTTTACAGCTTCGTCACCCGATACCAGATTCATGGTCGACTTACAGCGCTCTTTGGGCGGCAAGGCATAACCAGAACAGCCTAAAAACACACCGGTAGTTCCGGTGCGAATTTGCATTGGTCGCTCACAGGTGGCACAAGGGATATCCGTCTCGGTGGGCTCATTGGGGCGCATCCCGCCCTCGTCGTTTTGCGCTTTCAACAAGGTCGACGAGAAATCGCCGTAAAAGCTATCGAGTAACTGATTCCACTCAATATTGCCTTCGGCCACATCATCCAGAGACTCTTCCATGTTCGCGGTAAAGCTGTAATCCATTAATTCGGTAAAGCTTTCAGTCAGACGTTCGGTGACAATATCGCCCATTTTGTCTGCATAAAAACGGCGTTTATCGACGTGAGCGTAACCGCGATCCTGAATGGTTGAAATAATCGAAGCATAAGTTGAAGGCCGGCCAATACCTCGTTTTTCCAGCTCTTTCACCAAGCTTGCCTCGCTGAAACGCGCAGGAGGTTTAGTGAAGTGTTGATTCGGTTCGAGCTCGTTCAACGTCAAGGCGTCACCGACGGCAAAGTCTGGCAAGATCACATCATCGTCTTTTTTGCCGGCGGGAGGCTGAACTTTCATAAAGCCATCAAAGCGGATCACTCGACCTCGGGTACGCAACTCGAAGTCTCCCGCAGCGACGGTTAAGGAAGTGCTGGTAAACTCTGCCGGACTCATCTGGCAAGCCACAAACTGTTGCCAAATCAAGGTATACAAACGCTCAGCGTCACGCTCCATGCCTTTGAGCTGGGTGGGCTTGGTGGTGACCGATGAAGGGCGAATCGCTTCGTGAGCCTCTTGTGCACCATCTTTACTGCTGTACGACAGAGCATTGGCTGGTAAATAGGGCTTACCGTAGCTATCCAAAATAAAGTCGCGACAGGACTCCACCGCCTCTTTGCTCAAGTTGGTCGAGTCAGTTCGCATGTAGGTGATGTACCCGGCTTCGTATAAACGCTGAGCCAACATCATGGTTTTCTTAACGCTGAAGCTCAAGCGAGTACTCGCAGCCTGCTGCAAAGTAGAGGTGATATAGGGCGCACCGGGTTTTGACTTGGTGGGTTTATCTTCACGATTGCTGACGCTATAAGCGGCGCTACGCAACGCGTCGACCGCGGCCATAGCCTGAGCTTCGTTCAACGGTTTAAAGGCTTCACCACTCTGTCGCTTCACTTCAAAGCGAACTTTTTCACCAGCCGCAGAGGCCAAGTCAGCAAATACATCCCAATACTCTTCGGGAATAAAAGCTCGTATTTCACGCTCGCGCTCTACGACCAAACGCACCGCAACCGATTGAACTCGTCCCGCCGACAAACCCCGAGCAACCTTCTCCCAAAGCAATGGCGAGACCATGTAACCCACCACGCGATCAAGAAAGCGTCTCGCCTGCTGAGCGTTGACACGGTTTTGATCAACCGGGCCAGGGGTTTTGAAAGCTTCCTGAATGGCCGACTTGGTGATTTCATTAAACACCACTCGGCGATAACGGCTTTCGTCTCCGCCGATGGCTTGCTGCAGGTGCCAAGCAATGGCCTCTCCCTCTCTATCCAAATCCGTCGCGAGATAGATGGTATCGGCCTTCTCTGCCAGCTTGCGCAGCTCTTCTACCACCTTTTCTTTGCCGGGGAGGATCTCGTAGTGAGCCTGCCAATTGTTCTCAGGATCGATCCCCATACGATTAATCAGCTGAGCTTTGGCTTTTTTACGCTTGTGGATCACCTTATCTTCGGGGGAGAGCTTTCTGGTGATCGCCGCTTGGCGGGCCCGCTCTTTAGGGTCCACGGGTTTCTTTGCACCACCACTGGTGGGCAGATCACGAATATGTCCGACACTCGACTTTACAATATATTCATCGCCCAAATATTTGTTAATGGTCTTCGCCTTGGCGGGTGACTCAACGATGACTAAGGATTTTCCCATATCTTCCTTCTATATAAAGAATCTAGTGTCCAGTAGCTCGCACAGGCGCCAGCTAAATTTAATCGATACCCAATCACGCTTGTTGTGCCGAGCGTCTGTGTACCGGATGCGCATATATAAGGGCTCACTGGGTAGCGGTCAAGCCATCAATGTGGATTTAAGTGTAAAAACCCTCAAAATCCCAATAATTTGCTCCCTCGAGAACAAATGCCTTTTTACAGATAGCATAGAAAGTCACAAAATGAAAAGCCCCTAAATTTCAATAGAGCAATTTTCTGGTTATTTTTCACTCAATAGATCAAACTAAAGAAGCGCCCTAAAGCGCCGCTAACCAGATAGAAACCGAGCCAATTCGCCTCAGAAACTCTAGCGTGAATCAATCCCATGTCAGCTTTTGCCAGTCTTATTGTTTTTGTTGTTTTAGCCGCGACTTCACTGGTCGCTGTGAGCTGGGTCAACAATCGAGAAAATAAACGCAAGGTTTTGACCAAAAAGCTTAAAGAGCTGCGGCAACACATCATTGCGACTGAAGAGCTTATTCTCGAAGTCGATCAAATGGTTGAGAGCCGAGCCATCTCCAAACTGATGAACGATGAAATCATCGAGATGATCTTGGCAATGAAAAACGCCAATCCTGAAACCGGCTATCTGGATGCCAGCCATCAAACTGCTATTGCCCGAGCTGACGCACTAAACGACGAGAGTATTCCCGTCACTCTCGATCGCCTCAAAGACAGTGATGCACAAATCGCCAAAGGAAAAAAGGCGCTTGAAGATGCCGCGCAGATATTGCGTCGCCAGCAAGCTACAGGGAAATTATCATTTGAGGAAATGAACGCATTTTTGTCCGAATTGAGCTGGGGACACCTAATGGTTGATGCTATCACCCACGTCGGTCAGGGCCACAAGGCGCAGCGCCGCCACGATGTGCTATCGGCTCATGCATTTTACAAAAAGGCCCAACAAATACTCATGCATTCAGGGCATCCCGATAAACGCCGACACCGTTTCATCAAAGAGCTGTCGGAAATGCTGTCGAATAAGCGCACCGCCATCTCTGAAGATATTATGCCCGAGAATCACCTAAACCCTGAGCCTCAAGCCCAAAGAGAGCCCGAGCTCGCGCAAGATGAGACTCAGGACGATCAGACAGCACCAAAAACCGAAAGCGAATAAAAGTCTCCGACAAACAACAAACGCCCACCCCAACAGAGCTTAGTCATCAAACAGTAGCAAACAGACTTTAGGAGCCCTTTAAGGTATCCAGCGTATGACGCAACCATTTTGCAATGTCATCGACATCTGTCTCTGGTCCTATCTCGCTCCAATACACGCACAAGCCCTGTGGACCACCGGCCACGGCGACCACTTTGGGAGGGACGCTATCGAGAGCGGGTAAAACTGCATTTACATCACGACTTTCGCAGGCCACACTCCAATCCCACTGGCCCGCGCAATGCAATTCGTGCTCATACTTTTTTTTCACCAGTGACCATAGATGCCGAGCATCACCTTGTTCCGTCCACGGCAAGCAGTACATAGGCACGGATTTAATGTGGCGTGGAACCTCTGTCCCCGCCGGCGGCACCTGCAAATGAACTCGCAAACCTTGCTCGGCTGCGCGCTGACGTAAACGCGCCTCACGTCGCTGCCCCGCTGAAGGTTGCATCAATAGAATTGGCCCCAGCAGCAGCGCCACGACCCCTAAACAAATAATAATTGGTAACCACATAATAGTGTCTATCGGTCTCCGAGCAGTGATGAAAACGGTGAAGAATTGATCTGGATCTAGGCAAGCATTTCGAGAGCCGCTAGTATGAGCCTTAACACTTCAAGGGAAAAGGAGCGGTCATGTCTAATTACACCCACATTTTAGCGGGCGTCGATTTAAGCGATGAATCTCAACAGGTACTGGCTAGAGCTGCCGCCATGGCCGCAGCCAGTGGTGCCAAGCTGTCAGTAGCGCACATAGTGGAACCCCTCACCTTTGCTTACGGCGGCGACATCCCCGTCGATCTCAGTGAAATACAAGAGCAACTTCATAAGCAGGCCACGGAACAGTTATCGACACTCACCAAACCCTATAACATCGACGACAAGGATCACCACGTGTTGGTGGGTCAGCCAATCACCGAAATTCATGATTTGGCCGACACCTTAGGATCTGACCTCATTGTTGTGGGAAGCCATGGACGAAAAGGCCTGGCACTACTTTTAGGCTCAACCGCCAACGGTGTTTTACACGGTGCAAAAACCGACGTGTTAGCCGTGCGAGTTAAAGACTAACAAGCCCGCCCGCTCACAGGCACTTACATGCCTTCTAATTCATCCCAACGAGCGTATTTGGTCTCCAAGGTTTGTTGAAGCTCAGCCAGCTGCGCTAAACCTTGGTTAATGGCCTCTTGAGGTTGCTGATAAAACTCAGGATCAGCAATCAACGACTCGGCCTCGGAAACTTTTTGTTCGAACTTTTCAATGTCTGCCGGCAGTGCATTGAGCTCACGCTGTAATTTATAGCTCAACTTTTTCTTGTCTTTAGCGCTCTCTGCCGTATCGGCAACCGGAACAGTTTCGGGACTAGCTTTCGCATTTTTTGCCCCAGTATCGTCTGACAAATTCCACTGCCCCCCCTGACGCAACCAATCCTCATAGCCGCCTACATACTCGCGAACCTTGCCGTTGCCCTCAAAGGCAATAGTGCTAGTGACCACATTATTGAGAAACTCTCGATCGTGACTCACCAATAAAATAGTGCCTTTGTGCTCGCCTAAGATTTCTTCGAGAAGCTCTAAGGTTTCCACATCGAGATCATTGGTAGGTTCATCGAGCACCATTAAGTTACTCGGTTTACTGAACAACTTGGCCAGCAACACTCGATTTCTCTCGCCACCAGAAAGTGCCTTTAGAGGTGTGCGAGCTCGATCACCGGTAAACAAAAAATCGCTCAGATAACTAATGATGTGACGAGATCTATCGCCGATAGTGATACTGTCGCGACCTTCGGAGACGTTATCGACTGCACTTTTTTCCAAGTCCAATTGATCCCGCAATTGGTCAAAATAGGCGACCTCCAAATTGGTCCCACAATTAACTTGACCCTCATTAGGCTGCAACTGTCCCAAGATAATTTTCAGGAGCGTACTTTTACCGGCGCCGTTGGGGCCGATAAAACCAATTCGATCACCTCGAATGACAGTGGAGGTAAAGTTGTCGATAATTTTCTTGCCGTCGTAGCTGTGACTGACGTTGTGAAGCTCGGCAACAAGCTTGCCTGACAAGCCTCCACTATTAATTTCAATCTTAGCTTTGCCCTGCAATTCCCGACGATCTGAGCGCTCGTTGCGCATCGCTTTCAAGGCTCGAACTCGACCTTCGTTACGAGTTCTCCGCGCCTTAATCCCCTGCCGAATCCACACTTCCTCTTCGGCCAAACGCTTGTCGAACAGCGCGTTATGGCGCTCCTCTTCGGCCAATTGTTGCTCGCGAAACTCAAGAAAGCTGGCGTAATCACCATGCCAGGAACGAATATGACCGCGGTCCAATTCAACAATATCGGTGGCCAAGCTTTGCAACAGTGAGCGATCGTGGGTGATAAAAACTACGGCACCGCGAAATTCGAGAACCTGCTTTTCTAGCCATTCGATAGCCAACACATCGAGATGGTTGGTGGGCTCATCCAGGAGCAGTAAATCCGGTTCCACCACCAGTGCCTTTGCCAGTGCCACTCGACGGCGCCAGCCACCAGACAATTCAGACATGGTTTTATCAACGGGTAAATCCAAACGAGTGATGACGGTATCGACCCGTTGCTGTAGGCTCCAGCCGTCAACGCTGTCGATGGACTGCTGCACTTGAGCAAGTTTTTCGAGAGACTTTTCATCGTCGACGTGGGCCAGTAAATGGTGATATTGAGCCAACAGCGCCCCGGCCTCTTTCAACCCACTGGCGACCACATCGTAGACACTCAAGCTATCTGCCTCTGGCAAATCCTGCTCCAAGCGAGCAATCTTCAGAGTAGGTTGACGCCACACGACGCCGTCATCAAGTAAGACGTCCCCAGCGAGTACTTTGAGCAAGCTGGATTTACCAGCACCATTGCGACCGATCAAACAAACCCGCTGCCCGCGATCGATGGTGAGATCAATACCGTCCAACAGGATCTGCGTGCCATAATGTAAACCGGCTTTTTTCAATTCAATCAATGACATAGGCTTTCTAAATCCGACAACGAGGGTGTTTTAATGGGCGCCATGGTACCGACAAATAGCGCCTGGAGCGAATAGAAGATGCAATTAGCGGACAATCGTGACCAGAGAGCCAATTCAGGTCGAATTTTAGTGCGTCATAGCTCCGATTTTTACCCTACAATGAAAAGGTTAGCGTGTATTGTGAAAGACAATTCTAAAACCGTTGACAAAACATAGCGTCGCGCCACACATTAGCACTCTACTAAGAATTAAGGGTTGCCTGAGCCTATGCCCACACGACACAGACTCACGTGCATTAAGTCTCTGACTAGACTTCGGAGCTTATTCATCGATACACGCCTCAAGGCAGCCACACTCGCTGGCTTACTAGGTCTATGCCTCGTCAGCAGCTACTCTACGGCGGCTGGTAATGGGCGCCAAACTGACAGTGTCTTTCAGCTAGACAGCGGCTTTCAAAAAGCGAATTACAACCTGATCAGTAGCACCAACCCGGCCCTCCTTGTCCAACAGCGGCAGCATTATCTCTCGGCTCGTGAAGCCTTGCGTCGCGGCCAAATGGTCAACTATCGAAAATACCGCGATCGACTTCACGGCTACCCCTTAGCCGACTACTTAGACTTCTTTGAACTAAATCGCCGCCTGCGACGACTGCCCATGGACGATGTGGACAAATTCCTCAGCGACCACCCCAATACCTACATGGGCGACAAGCTGCGCCAGCGCTGGCTTCACCAGCTGGCGAGACGTTCGCGCTGGGATGACTTCCTACGGTATTACGACGCTGATGTAATCAATTCCACCAGTTTGAGATGCAGGGCATTATTTGCCCGCCACCAAACGGGCGATACTCAAGCGTTGAGCGAAGTCGCAGAGCTATGGAATGTAGAGCATTCACAACCAAAAGAGTGCGACGATCTATTCAAAGCTTGGATTACCGCCGGCCTGCGTACGCCCGAAATCAACTGGGAGCGTTTCAATAAGGCCATTAAAGCACGCAACCGCACACTTGCTCGCTACCTCGCCAAATCCCTCGAAGGAGAGCAAGCAACGCTGGCAAGCTTGCACCTCGAGGTGTATAGCCATCCTCAGCGAATTCGGCAGCGTCATCGTTTTCAGCAACAAACACCCGACATGCAGACCATTATCTTGCATGGGCTGACCCGCTACGCTCGCCACGACCCGCTAACGGCACTGTACGAATGGCGACGCTATGACGCCCAGCAACTGTTTGACGACCAGCAACGACTGGCAACCCAGCAACAGCTCGCAATGCAACTTGTTAAGCGCGGGCACCAAAAATCGGCCGATCAGCTGGTCGATGGTATCGCTCAAATCACCAGCGACAAGGTGACGGAGTTTTTAATTCGCGACGCGTTAAAGCAGCAGGACTGGGCAAAAATTTATCGTTACCTACAGCATCTGCCAGAACAGGAACAGCAATCGGAAAAGTGGCTCTATTGGCGAGCCAGAGCTTTGGAACAACTGCAAATAGATGATCCACATTTCGCAACTCCTCAGCAGATTTACACTCAGCTAGCCATGGAGCGCAGCTATTACTCGTTTTTGGCCGCCGATAAACTCGGTCACAGCTATCAGCTCAGTGATCATCCGGTCGCCCCGGCCGCTGAAGTCACCTTGGCCATTATCAATCATCCGGCAACCCAGCGCGCCAGAGAGCTTAAGGCTGTGAACGATCAGCTCAATGCCAACCGTGAATGGCTATACATGACCAACCGCTTTAATCGGGAAGAGGAGCATATCGCCGCGGCCAAGCTCGCCCATCAATGGGGCTGGCACCACAAGACCATCACCTCAATGGCTTCGGCAAAGTCTTGGGATGATCTCAGACTTCGCTTCCCACTAGCTTACAACAAACATGTATTCTCGGCCGCCCAGCAACATCAAGTGTCGCCACTGCTGCTGTTTTCCATCGCCCGCCAAGAAAGTGCCTTTGCGGAAACTGCCGCCTCCCCAGCTGGTGCCATGGGGTTGATGCAATTAATGCCTAGAACCGCTCGTTCAACGGCGCGTAAAGCCGGAATCAAATACCGAAAAATGGATCTGCTCAAAGCTGATACCAACATTAAACTGGGCAGTTTCTACATCACCGAATTACTGAACCGCTATCAAGGCAATCGCATATTAGCCGCAGCGGCTTACAATGCAGGTCCTCACCGAGTCGACACCTGGTTGAAAAGCTCTGCCAGTAATTTACCCCATGATGTCTGGGTAGAAACCATCCCTTTCAAAGAAACACGAAAATACGTTCAAAATGTACTCGCCTACTCAGTCATCTACGGCTACCGCACCGGTACCACTCCCGCTATGTTGAGCCCTTCTGAGCAGAGAAAAACACTGTGACAAGTGAAATCTCAACTATGCTGAAACAAGCCATAAGAACCACAAGATTACGTCAAGGATAGAGAGTGACCGAAACAACCCCAAACAACAGTGTTTTAACGACCACCGGTGACTTGCTGCATATCAAGGAAACCATCTCAATGTTGTATCTGGCGGTCTGCCAGATCGAGGCATCGATCAAGGAAAGCAATACATCGGTAGACTCACTCACCTCGTCTTTTACCGATCTGGCCAAACACTCTCGGGAAGTTGATCAACATGTGCAAGAGATGAGCGACTTGTCGGACGTCGATAATATTAAGCGACAAGTGAGCGAAACGTCGCAAGAGATGCAATCAAAAATCAATCAGGCAATTACCGCCTTCCAGTTTTACGATCGCGTCAGTCAGCGTCTCGATCACGTGGCAAGAAACTTAGAGCGTGTAAGCGATGTGATTGGCAACCCCACTGACATCAACAATCCCAGTATCTGGGAACACATCCAAAACGAAGTGAAGAACAGCTATTCAATGGAGTCAGAGCGCATTATGTTCGAACACATTATGCGTGGCGCATCAGTAAAAGAAGCGCTAGAGATCTATCACCACCATTTCAGCCAAGAAGATGCTGGTGAAGACGATGGTGACGAAGTGGAACTGTTTTAGCGGTATTGAATCCACTGGTGACGAGCGCAAGCTCAGCTGATCCCACGCTGAGCAAGTGCTATTTCCAGTCCCCGCTTTCGAGTCGATGACGAAGGTGAGACTGTACCTTTTCGGCTAATTCATCGGGCTGAAACTTCGACAAAAAATCATCACAGCCCACCTTTTTCACCATTGCCTTATTGAAATTTCCCGACAGAGACGTGTGCAGAATCACATGTAAATCTTGCAATGCTGGATCGCTGCGGATTTCGTGGGTCAAACGATAGCCATCCATTTCAGGCATTTCGGCATCGGTGATAAGCATTAGATAATGCTTAGGCACATCAACTCCGCGAGCGGTTTCTTCTTTTAAGAATTGCAGTAATTTCAATCCATCCTGACGATAAACCGTTTCTATGCCGATATTTTTCATGGTACCACTGGCCTGACGATAAGCCGTCGACGAATCGTCAGCCATCAATATTTTCACATCGTGAGTACTGGCGTATTCGACCAATTCATTATCAACAACACTTTCCGAAACAGCGGTTTCGTAGGGAATAATTTCCGCCAACACACGTTCGACATCGAGAATTTCAACAATTTCTTCGTTTAGCCGAGTAATCGCCGTTAAAAAGTGATGGCGGCCAGAGCCTTTGGGCGGAGGAAGAATGATGTCCCAGTTAAGGTTGACGATTCTATCCACCGCCCCTACCAAGAATGCCTGCACAGTTCGATTGTACTCAGTGACAATCAGATTGCAGTTTTCGTGATCTCGAAGCGGACGCCCTCCGATGGCGGCGCTCAAATCGATAACGGATATGGTTTGATCTCGCAGGTGCGTCACCCCGACGATGTGAGGATCGCTGTGCGGCAATGCGGTCAGAGGCGGGACTTGCAATACCTCTTGAATTTTAAACACATTAAGAGCAAATAATTGTCGCCCAGCCAAACGGAACATCAACAGTTCCAGTCGGTTTTCACCCACCAATTGTGTGCGCTGATCAACAGAATCCAGCAGTTTGGACATAGCTCGTCATCCTAGGATTTAACTTCTCTGTAAGTGTAGTGCATCTCTATGCATTCCCCAGAGAATTCATCGGCCGAGCGCGGAGAATCATTAGCCCGCCATGACGGCGACAGCGGTTGCAGGACCTAGTCCGACGCTCCCTCTAAATAGTCGGCCAGCTGTTGCTGCGAAAAGGGCCAACCCAGGCCCTCAGACAATTGTGTTTTGGCTAGAACTGGGATCCTCACGGCGTACAATTCCATCAGTTGGGACTGATCAACAATCTCCACTTCCTGCAGTCGATAGCCATAGTGTTCGAGCACAGGCCAAGCCAAGACTTTCGCCTGCTCGCAAAGATGACACCCCAATGTGGTGTACAAAAAAAGTGTTTTCATGAACATAGCGCCCTAGAGTATCGGGCGCCATTTTAGGCTAAAAGCTGAAGACTATAAAACCTAGAAAAGACACCGAGAATGGACAAAACCGAGAAAGGACAGTGGAGAGAAGCGCAAAGGGGGAAAGCGACGATCAATCGTCGTCGCGCCCGTCAACCCCCTCAAGAATATGCTGGATGGTGTTTTGAAAAGCTCGATCCTCAGAGCGATCGAACCACTCTGTAAGACTTTGAATCAGCTCGCCAGGCTGCTGAAACGCCGAGGCAGTCTCTAGTGCTTGCAACACATCTCTAACAAAGCCCCCTAGCGGCTGAAGTCGCTCAACAAGCCCAGGAGCCTGTGATTGAGCATTGGCCTGACGGTCAGACTGTACGCCTTCATAGACCTGCGTCACCCGCTGCACAGAGGTCTGAGACAAGTTTAGGGCGAAGGCGCTGATTTCACTGGAGTCGTAACCCACCTCCAACGCTTGCTCAAAGGCTCCCTCCAGATCGCCGGAAAAAAACGTATCAGCCAAATCATTCATCTGACCTAAAAGATCATTGATCGCCGCTAGCTCACCCTCGTCGAGCTCACCGTTAACCGAAAATGAAAACTGATGATTCTCGCTCTGAGCCTCGGAATACTGCAATAGGGTCTCTACCCCGGGGATGTACGATGCGTACTGCTGAGTAACGCTGGCGCGCATGCTACTGGCGTCAATCGTCACCTTATCGCCATCGGCCGTGGTCAGGCTGAACTGGAAGCTGTTTTTCTGAGCGCTGTCACGACGCTCATAGGCCGAAACACTGGACAAGCTCGCTGGCGAGGCGTCTTGCGCAGAAGCGGACGAGGCAACCTCATCGGCACTAGAGTCATCCCCTGCGCCATCAATGAAGCGAGACTTCAGGTCGTCGAGACCCGCCAATACCAAGGTTTTGGTGTCGCCTATCTCAGCGCTCATTTCCTCAGATAGCAGCCCCATCTCTTCAAGCTGCTGCGCAGCCTCCGCGAAGCCTTTTTGAAAGCCTTCTAGTCCTGCCGCCAAACGAGATTCTAAGGCTTCGGTGCTGGCGCCATCTTCGATGTCTCTCAGCAGCTGAGCCTCAATGAACTTAAGAATATTGCTAGAGGCCTTGAGCGCGCCATCTGACGGGGTACTGACCTTATCGGTCGCAACCGGCCCTTGAACGTCAGTGTTGTTTTGGGTCGATACCCTCAAACTACTTTGATAGGCCTCGTAGCGCTCGGAGCGAATAAAAACGGTAGATGGGCTCGCATCTCTACGAGGGTGATGGTGAGCCTCTGCATTCGGGGCTTGCGATCGACCAAAGTTCAGGTCTTGTCGTGCCTGAAACTTTTGCGAGTAGGTAAATGTGGAATCTTGATTAAGCAGCGCTGTTGGAAACACGGTAACCTCCCGTCTCTCGTCAATGACCTCACGACGTCAAACTGTGAGGTGCCCAAGGATCATTACCCTGTTGTCGGCACTAGCGATAGAAACTATAGGAAGAATGGGTTCTAAAGACCGCCGCTGAAGAGCGTAAAAGCTCTAACCACGGCGTTTGAGAAGATTGACTCACCTGAACACTGTAATCTCTGATTACCTGAGTCAGAGTCTGAGTCCGAGCCTGAAACTAAGCCTGAGTCCAATAGACCGAGGCTAATCTTTGGGCTACAACCAGCCGTTACGAAGCCCCAAAAATACGCCAAAACCGATGATAATCAACAACCCAATGCCAATCAGGCCTGCTCGCCCCTTCGAGGTTTTGGTCGGTTCAATGGTTTCCACCGGTGCCGACGAGCGCTGACGAACAGCCTCTCTCTGAGCTGGTGGCGCCTGTCGCGGCCCCCTTGCATCAGGTGATCTGGCAGCTCTGGGTTTTGCCTTTGCTGCAGCAGCCCCCTTTGGAACGGTTCTGACAGTGGTTTTATCTAAGTCATCCGATGGCCCAATCACGCCAAAACTCAGGGTATCAAAGCGCAGATCATCTCCGCGCTTAACTCTGGCCTCTCGGACCCTTTCACCATTGATGAAAGTTCCGTTGGAGGAGCCTAGATCTTTTACGTAGAGCAGACCATTTTTAATCCGCAGCTCAGCGTGACGGCGAGACAGATGAGCCGCCGCCAAGGTGATATCGCACTCGTTGGAGCGACCGACGATATTGGCTGCCTTGAGCGCAAATATACGATTAGAAAGTGCGGTGTGATTAGCCTTTAAAGCCCAGCCAGAGCTTTCCTCTTGGCGAGTGACCGTAGGCGCTGGACGCGATTCCTGCTTGGGATCTACAACCTGCAGTTCCGTGCCCCCAAAGCGAATAAGATCTCCAGCGGCCAAGGCGACGGGCTTAGAAAACACCACTGGTTTATTGTTAACCATGACGTTGGTCGCCTCTGCCACCAAGCGCAATTGTAATTTTTCGTGATTAACCAATATTTCTGCGTGGTGCTCGGTAATATCGGATCCGTCCAACACCAAATTAGAAGTTGCACTTCTGCCCACTGTGACTTTTGGCTCGACTAGCCACACCGCATTTTGTTTATTATTAGTAAAGCGGAGTTTGAGCATAAAAGGGATATCCTCAACTGAAATTGACCTTTAAGTGGAACCGATAATGCATAAAAGACCGAGGCCGTTCAATAGGTTAGGTGAAATAATTCACTTTATTCTCTAAGATTTAGCGGTAATATACATTTTGCTTGGCGCCTCATTGATTTCGTGTCTCTTTTACTCGATAACGCTATACCTGATGAGTTAATCGATATTGAAACATGTCGTTAGCGCTGTAAGATTCTAGCAGAGCTTGAGTTCGCCGCTTTGCTTTGCGCGGCTAAGCTAGACACAATAGCGATCACACAACAATAACGATGGGTCGCTCGGGATGATGGGTCACTCAGAGCGACAGCTCGCCAGCCAAGCTCGCGGGTATGATTGAACTGGCATCGATTAAATAGCCCACAGTGTTTATTTAATCGGCGAATGACGAATTAAAAACGGCCCAATAATAGAAGAATCACCAGCTAATAGTTATAGACGCGCTGCGAACTTGCAACGCATTGGATCAACCGGACCCCTGACCCGAAAGACGCCACGGAACGATTATGCCCCCACTACAATCTCACTCCATGACCAACAAGGGGCTCATTCGGGACAACAATGAAGACTGCTACCTGAGTAAATCAGACGAGGGGCTATGGGCCGTCGCCGATGGAATGGGTGGTCATGAAGCCGGTGAAGTCGCCAGTGCCATCGTCAAACGAACGCTAGACGAAGCCCGAATCAGCGGCCGCAATCTAGAGGATGCAATCCACAGTTCTCACAAAGCCGTCTTAAAAGCCGCACAAAAAGGGGAAGGCGCTTCGGGCATGGGCTCTACCGTTGTTGCCCTAAACTGCAATTCGCTCGAGTACCAAGTATCCTGGGTAGGCGACAGTAGAGCCTACCTCTGGTCTGAAGAGCGAGACGGCGGTCGTCTCGAGCAACTCACCACCGATCACTCGTACGTGCAAATGCTACTGGCCTCGGGCGCCATTGGAGCCGATGAGGTCGATAACCATCCGGACAAAAACATCATTACTCAATGCATCGGATCGGTAGATCTGTCCCACATTAAAGTCGACACTGTACGTGGTTTCTGGGAAAAACAGCAGTGGATTGTACTGTGCAGTGACGGCCTCAGCGACGAAGTCGACAACACTAGCATTGCCCAAATTCTGTGCCAAGCTCGCACTCCGCGAGATGCCGCAGAGCAGTTAATGCAAGAGGCCCTCAACAATGGCGGGCACGACAACATCACCGTGCAAGTCATCGAATCTCCATTATTTAAACGAAGCCCGTTGAATAAGCTCAACGAATGGCTGCCGCGAGTTACAGGGCACCAATGGCTGGATATCAGCCTATACGGACTGGCTCTCGTCAGCGCTATTCTCATTGGCTACTGGACTTTGCGCTAAGCGCCGGAACCGACACTACCTATGCAAATCCCCGGCTATCGAATCATTCGTAAGATCAATCAAGGCGGTATGTCGACCGTCTACCTGGCTATTCAGCTGAGCGTTGGCCGTGAAGTGGCGCTCAAGGTGATGTCGCCAGCGCTCAATGCCGACCCAGTGTTCAGCGAGCGCTTTCAACGAGAAGCCAACATCGTTGGGCAGCTATCGCACCCACACATTGTTTCCATTTACGATATTGGGCGCTTTAAAAACCTCAATTACATCGCCATGGATTATCTCGCCGGCGGCTCTGTTCACGATAAAATGAGCACAGGTCTGAGCGCCAACGAGGCCTTAAGAATTACCGAGGAAATTGCCAACTCCTTGGATCACGCACACGACAAGGGTTACATCCACCGAGACATCAAACCTGAGAATATCCTGTTCCGTGACGACGACGCCTCAGTACTGTCTGACTTTGGTGTCGCCAAGACACTCAGCAGCGCCTCGAACATGACCAACGCAGGCACCGTAGTAGGTACGCCCCACTACATGAGCCCGGAACAAGCTCGGGGAAAGCCTATTGATGGTCGCTCGGATCTCTATAGCCTCGGTGTTGTTTTCTTTGAAATGCTCACCGGCAGCGTGCCCTACCGAGCGGACGAAGCGGTCGCCATCGCCATCAAACATTTGACCGCACCGATTCCCAAACTGCCACCACAATTTTCACTGTTTCAACCCTTGTTGAACAAGCTTCTCGCCAAAGAGCCCAATGATCGTTTTCAACGCGGTCGCGAAGTCGTTGAAGCGATTCAGAAGCTTCAAGGCATTGCGAGAAGTGGCAACAGCCCGCGCTACTTGACCGAAACAGAACCGACTGCCATTCAAATTATGTCGCTGTTTAAAGCTCTGGTACTGACGAGCTACGCGGCGGTTATGAGTCAACTGAGTATCGCCGGTGGATGGCTATTCAGCTGGAGATGGACCCCCAAACGGGGCATCTATCGCCACCCGAAAGTCACTGTCACAGAAATCAAGACCTCATCGGCCACCGCAGAAGATGAACGCGCCACAGTGGTGTCGACCCGTGTTCAGAAAGCCGCTCACTATCAATCTGTTGAAAACCGAAAGATTGGCCACTTGTTTCGCGGGCTATCGTTGATGCTGCTACTGGGAATCATATGGGGCGCGTTGAGTATGACACTGAATCGCTATGACGTTCCTGGAGAAAGCCAACTCCCCCCCAAACTTTTGAACGCAAGCGCCATTACCGATCGCTGGATCAGCGACTTTCTGCTTGAAAAAGAAACCGTGCCCGCGATAGACAAGGTGCTAGAGGACCGTAACCTAGCGACGACTCAGGCCAAACTAGAGAATTCCGCAACCACGGCACTCACAGGTAGTACAGAAGAAGAAACCCAAACAGCAGCGCCGCAAGTTGTCGAGGTCAAACCCGAGCCTCCCGCCCCACCGCGCTTTAAACTCAGCGTCAACGCAGCGCCCATTGACGCTAAAGTTCAGATACTGAATATCAAAGAAGCCTATTACACCGGTATCCCATTACTTCCTGGCCGCTACCACATTAAAGTCGCCAGCAAAGGTTACGATCAACACACGCAATGGATCGAAATTGAAGACAAAAGCTTCAAGCTCGAGGTCTCACTGCGAAAAACGCCTGTACCCGGTGCGCTCTTTGCCAACACCCTGAGCAATGGCGCCAAGGGCCCCTCCATGGTTATTGTGCCCGCAGGCAGTTTCGACATGGGCAATGCCGGTGAAGCCACCACCTCACCGACACGAAAAGTAAGATTCAAACATCCCTTCGCGGTTAGCCAGTATGAAATTACCTTTGCCGACTACGAGCAATTTACTCGAACCACAAACCGCAAAGTACCAAGCGATAATCGTTGGGGTAAAGGAAGTCGACCGGTAATCAACGTCGACTGGCAAGACGCCAAAGACTACGTAGCATGGCTTCGCAAAACCACAGGCAGTAAATATCGACTGCCCACCGAAGCAGAGTGGGAATACATCGCGCGCGCCAAAACAAAAGAAGATTATTGGTGGAGTGAGCAAGATAAAAAAGTGGCCAATTGCCGCCGAGGCTGTAGCAGCGCTTTCAGCAACTTATTTCGCACCAAAACAGCACCGGTTGGTAGCTATAACGCCAACCGCTTTAACGTTTTCGACACCGGAGGTAATGTTGGGGAGTGGATTGAAGACTGCTATCAAGATCACTATTTGGGCGCTCCGCGCGATGGCAGCGCCGTCACCAGCGACAACTGCTCAGCTCGAGTAGTGAGAGGCGGCTCAATCAAAGACAGCATCGAACAATTGAAAACTCACAGCAGAGACAAACGAGACAGCAGTAAAGGTTACACCGATGTAGGCTTTCGAGTGGTGGTGGATCTCTACTAACTGAGATCCGCTTGGTATTGCGGCCTGAAAAATCAGATAACACTCTTATCAGTATCCCGAAACAGATTACCGCTTGTTAACCTCAGCCTTAATCTTCGAGCCAGGCTTTGATTTGGACTTAGACTTGGATTTTTGCTTCGGTTTCGACTGAACCTTAGCGCCAGTAGACTCTTCAATCCACAGCATACTATCAATAAACGCTACAAACCGATTCAAATACTGCGGCGATAAATCTCGCATGAGTTTCAGAGATTTTATCGACAGCATTTCAGGATTCAACGGCCCTGGGTTTTCCGGGCCATGTTCGATCGCCACATCCACTAAGCGTGCAGCACTGCTTTGCAGCTGACGATGGCGCAGGTAACGATTCGCTCTCGTGAGAGCAGGCGCAACAGCTGTGGTGTCGGCTTCGCTTGAATCCCCCACCATCGTTTGTAGAATATTATTCTCTTGCTGCTGAAGAAACTCATCAAAGGCGGCGCCACGACTACTTTCGTCGTAGCGCGGTGTTTCCGGTTGAATCTCTGCGATCAAGTCCGTCAACGATTGAGCTGTTTTCCGCGGCAAAGAAGATGCCTCAGCCGTATTGCTGCTTGAGGCAAGATTAGTAAGCTCAGCAAGTTCGACCAGCCTTTGCTCAGCCTTTGTCAAAAGATACTCGGCGATGCCGGCAGTTTCCTCGCTCGCCCGCTGCAAAAGACGCTCGAGCTGCTCACACTGAAACCAATGGCGCTCTCCAACACCATTGCTGAGCAACTGATCGAGCTCTTGCCGAAGCTTAACCACCCGATCGGCGGGATCGAGCGTAGTTACTATAGAATCAGCTGCTATAGAATCAGCTGCTATAGAATCAGCTGCTATCGAATCACTTGCAGTCGAATCACTTGAGGAAGACTCACAAACAGTCGAGTCCCCTACCGTTAAGCCTCTCGCGGCCGAATCCATTAAGGTAGATTGACTCCCCTCAGACTCAGTCGAAATCAACGCCTTCGTCAACAATTCATCCGCTAACAACTCAGTCATCGTTGATCGTACCGCCAACTCGGGGGACAGGCGCGATTTCCACACGTCGATTTTGCGCGCGACTGTGGTGATCCGTGTTAGGCACTATCGGCTGCTGCGCGCCAAAAGCTGCGGCAAACACTCGAGTTTCGGGCAAGCCAAACTCGATCAAAGTTCGAGTCACCGTCAACGAGCGCTGAGCGGACAGCTCCCAGTTATCAGCAAATCGAGCATTGCCCGATTTAATAGGCATATCATCGGTAAAGCCGCTCACCATAAGCACTTCTTGGTGCTCAGAAAGATAAAAGTTTAAAGGGATGACCAACCCCTGCAACAGATTGCGCCCCTCCTCTTGCAGTGCCGCCGAATTCGTCGCAAAGAGCACGCTGCCGCTAATGCCGATACGGCCATCATCCAAAGTGACCCGACCACTGGCCAACGGAGCCGCCAAAGCCTGCTCCAATAATTGCCTCCGCTGCTCTTCTTGTTCGCGTTTTGCCACTTCGGTTTCCAGTGTTTGTGCCAACTCAACCTGGAAGCCAAGAGTCCATACCAACAGCAAAACAAAAATACCCATCAGACCCGACATCAAGTCGCCGAATATCGGCCAGATTGGAGGTTGTTCTTCGAGCCCACCCTCTAAGTCCGCCATAAACTAAGCCTCCTCAAGCACTTCACCGCGACGTGAAATAGAGCGCAGCTGATCCATCAATTGCTGATGAGAAAGCATGGTGTGATCAATTATTTCTCGCGCCTGAGCTACGTAATACTGCATTTGTTCATCGCTGCGATTGGCACTGGTCTGCAACGCCTCATCAATTTTGACAAGATTTTCGACCAGCTGCTGGTTGGCGTCACCATAATGATTGACGGCCACCGAAAAGGTCTCGCCCAACGTCATCATTTCCGCCGTATTGGCCATCATTTGTTCCGACAACTGTGTCAATCGAGTCGCTTCGACATCGGCGTTCTGAGTCAACTGTTCGGCGTTGGATTGCATAATCTGTTGCGACTCTGCCACCAGAACTTCCACCGCCTTCACCTGCATCTCAGCGCTGCTCTGCCATCCCTCTCGAAGCCCCGACAAATCCGACAGAATAGACGTGCACTCGGTGAGCAATTGATTATCTCTCGCCACCGATTGAGACACCTCTTCTCGCATTTGGGAAATAACTTGTGCTGCGGCTTGCGGTGCTTGAGCGGCAGAATCGATCAGTGTTTTCATCGGCGTTTCGAACGATTGAGAGAGCTTTTGCAATTGATCCGACATCGACGTTTGAATTAATTCAAGACGCTGCTGTGCGAGCTCACCACGTGCGGACTCTTCGTCACGCAAGCTCGAAAACTGACTGATCAAGGTTTCGGCCACCGACTCCAACCGCGTATTTTGCTGAGCCAGCCACTGAGCTTCAGCTTTTTCCCGGGTTTCGATCATGACTTGGGATTGTTCCAGCAACTGCATCAGTTTTTGTATGGATGCGGTATTGGCGTCATTAGAATTGTTAATCAGCTCCGAAGACGCGAGATCCAGTTGGGTGGCGATTTTACTGGCGACACGTTCATTACTTTGCTGCTGCGCCTCCAGACCTGATTGCCAATGTTCCGCCAATGCGTCGCTCTGCGTTTGCAATGTGTCGCCAATTTTTTCGATCTGCTCTGCCACTGATTGAGTCAGAACTTTCTGAGTCGATTGCGTTTGTTGCGCGACCTGATCGGTTAAGGCGACCAGCGCTGGCTCAACAATTTCCGTCGATCTGCGCACATTGGCCGAGAGATTTTCACTCAACGCTTGAGACACAGATTCAGTCAATCCAGAAAAGTGACGATCCACACTGTCATTGAAGCTCTTTTGGTTTTCGAGAAGACGCTCGCCCAGATCCTGACAAAAAGCCTCAAGATTTTCTGACAATTGCATCAACCGCTGTGATACATCCGGCATTAACTTAGATTGAGTCTGCAAAATATCAAAGGTTCTCTCGCGTTTTTGAAGCAGAGAAAACTCACAAAAAACCTGATTAATCTTTCGATCTAAATATCGAGATGCAGCCAGGCGATCTCGTCGGCTAAGCGTTGACATGAGCCCGAGAGCTGCCGATGCCGCTACCCCAGCCACCGAAGTCCCAAATGCCAAGCCCAATCCACCGATGGGCTCTGCCAGTCCCGCGCGAACCGCTTCCAGCTCAGTACTGCCCTTAAGAGCCGTTACGGCCCCTTGCAACATATCCACCATACCAATAAAAGTGCCCAGCAACCCCAGCATAACAAGTAGGCCAATCAAGTAAGGCGTCAGAACTGGGACTGGCAAGCCCACATGCTCACCTTTGACTCTCAATCGAGTCGACTCTCTTACCCCCACATCAACTCGTGACAGCCAAGACTCAAGATCATTGACGGGCTCTTTTACCTCGTCAAGCGCGCTCGTTAACGATTGCGTCGCGTACTGGTAGCGCCACAACTCAAAGCATCCCACTAAGAACCCCACGGCAATACTCAGGGTGACGCCTAACGCCAAGGTATTTTGATAAACAAAGCCAGTTGCCGTCCATGCGATTACTGCCGCACCGGCACACAGTGCAAGCAAAGAAAAGATGCGTGTCATTGTTGATTTAATTCCTCGTATTCGCAGGCTTCGATAAGCCCCAGTAATGGCTGCAAGCGCAGATCCAGCTCAGCCAATAATAAATTTTGCATCTCGCGATAAAATCGAGACAACCAACCTGCTGGAGCCAACCATTGCTCCAAGCTCTCGGCGGTTAACTCATCACCCGCCTCTTCAATCGCCGCGGCTCTCAGTGCCTCAAATCGCCTATTGAGAAGTGAAGACACCTGAGCGAGCTGCTTGCGACAATAACCTTGTAGCGTATCGAATAAGGCGCTATCGAGTATGACTACTCGCTCTAATTTTGGACTCGCGGCACTGATCTGTGTTTTTGCTGCCGCAAGAAAGCCCGTAATTTGATGCTCCATCTCACTTTGATGAAGTGCATAAAATCGCTGATAAGGCTTAAAACCATCGTCCGCAAATATCTCGTCCGTGCAATCGGGTAAAATGAACGAGGTTAGAGATGAGTCATCATCATTAGCTGCCCCTCTCCGTGAAAAGCTGCCAACAATAAAAGCCACCATAGCCGAGCGCAATTCGAGAAATTCCGCCTTTAGCTTCTCTCCTTGTTTTTGCGCTGGCGGTACCTGGCCACTGGACGCAGCCTTCGAGAGCTGACGCAGCGTATCGGCCAGACTGATAGAATCAGAAAGATCAATAAGGCGACCTAACCTAGCACCAAATTGGTTTTCAGCTGGCTGATTTTTTAACACCCCAAAGTCACCCAATTGGCGCAGTAATCTCGAACTTTTCGGGGAATTGTGACCGGTGGGTTTACTCATGGTTTAAGACTATGGCCACAACGATACGGGCTAAAAGAAACGGCCGGTTATTATCCTCAATTCGAGTGGGGATACAAGGTTGATTAATAGCCAGAAGTGAGGTTAACAATTGTATTTCGGAGGGTTCGAAAACAGGCAAGAGAACCGTTCAACGAGATAAGGTGTGTAGTTTCAAGGAGTTACAGAAGACCCAGAGATAGCTTCGCTTAGCCAGAAGAAAAGGGGCGAGTTTGCCGCCCCGTTCGCCGATAGTAAAAGGCTTAAATTGAGACCACTACCTTGCCTAAGGCTTTACCACTAGAGAGCAGATCATGGGCCTCTCCTATCTCTTCTAATCCAAAGCTGTGCTCATCGACGATCGGAGTCAAATCACCCAGTTCCGCGATTTCAGCCAATTTAGCCAATATCTGACCGTGCTGGTCGCGGTGATGGTCATGCAGCATGGGTATCAACATAAAGACCACGTGGAGAGACAAGCCTTTAAAGTGGGCCGCGGTTAGATCCAACTCGACCATCGACACAGTCGTCACCACCTGAGCATTTAGAGCCGCGGCCTCGAAGGAGTTCAACATATTCACCCCACCAACGGAATCAAACACAAGATCAAAACCTTTCCCTTCGGTATGCTTCTCCACATAGCTTTCGACGCTTTCTTGCCTGTAGTCGATTGGTGTCGCTCCGAGCTTATCAATCAATGCCAACGACCTGTCACCAGAACCCGTTGAATACACTTCTGCGCCAAAGTGCTTCGCCAACTGCAGAGCGACATGACCTACACCGCCAGAACCACCGTGTACCAGCACCTGCTGCCCCTTTTTGATATTGGCTCGAATCAGGCCCTCATAGGCGGTAATCCCCACCAGCGGTAAAGCTGCGGCCTCTCGCATCGACAAGTTCTTGGGTTTGAGCGCGACCAGTTTTGCGTCAGCCAGCATGTATTGCGCTAAAGAGCCCTGTAAATCAGCGAGTCCGCCTGCACAGCCATAGACTTCGTCACCCACCTGGAAACTAGTAACGCCCTCGCCTACCGCTTCTACCGTACCGGCAAAGTCCATACCCAACACTGCCGGCAGATCTGGTGATAGAGGCAACTCTTTACCCAACTGGCGAATCATTGTATCGACGGTGTTGACGCTGGTAGCAGCCACCTTGATCAATAGATTGCCCGACTTAACAACCGGCTTATCCAGCTCCGCCACCTCAAAAACATCACTTGTGCCAAAAGAGTTAACCACCATCGCTTTCATTTTCAGCTCCCTCGCGTTTAAAGTAGAGCTAGTATATAAACCTATAAAAATTTGATAATACTGAAACACAAACAATCAGCTTATAGATTTTATTGATAATATGAATATTGATCACGTCAGACTATTTATCCGAATCGCCGCCCTTCACAACATTAGCTTGGCTGGTAAGGAGCTGGGGCTATCGCCAGCCGTATCCAGTGCACACATCAGCAAGCTCGAGCAAAGCCTAGGGGTACGGCTCATTCATCGAACCACTCGGCGAGTCTCACTGACAGAAGAAGGCGAGGCTTTCCTTCCCCACGCACAAGACTTATTGGAGAATGTTGAGTCCGCTAGAGCCTCGGTAGGTGCCGGCAACGTCAACCCGCAGGGACGACTCAGAGTTGCCGCTTCAGCCTCATTTGGAAGAATGCATTTACTTCCGGCGTTACGTGACTTTCTAACTCGCTATCCCGACTTATCGGTGGATATTCATCTCAGCGACAGTGTCTTGGATATGGTTGAAGGCGGATTTGATATTGCTATACGCGATGCTGCTCTTCAGGACTCAACGCTGATTGCCCGTAAGTTAGCGCCAGTGAAAAGAATCGTCTGTGCCTCACCCGACTATCTGGCAAAGCACGGAGAGCCAAAATCGCCAGACGATCTATGCTCGCACAGCTGCGTTAGCCTAATGGGTCTAGAGACCTGGGAGTTCAATGGCCCTCAGGGCGTGCAAGTCGTTAAAACCAACAATCGGCTGAGAACAGACAACGGTGAGGCCGCGAGAGATGCCGGGAGTAACGGTCTTGGCGTCACGCTCTGCTCGAACTGGTGCTGCTATGAACAGCTTAAGCGTGGTGAGCTGGTGGAAATACTAAAAGACTTCCCGTTAACGTCAAAAACGAATATCTGGGCCGTCTATCCAAGCTCGAGGCTTCTAGCACCGAAAGTCCGGGTCTTTATTGATCATCTCTCCGAATACTTTGGTGATTCTCCTTATTGGGAATAATCACGACTACAACATATCGATTATCAACAAAACCTAAAAAGTAATTAGCCTCTGCGCCCTATTATCAAGTCTGACCGTCAGGTCTAGGATAAGCACCTCAAATTAGTACTCCCACTAATAATTACTGAGGACTTAGGTCATGGAATACAAAGGCTTCACCACATTTAACACCAAAGCCGATAACGGCATTCTCACTGTCACCTTCGATTACCCCCCGGTAAATGTTCAAGGACTGCCGATGCTGGCAGACCTCAACATGCTGGCCCAAAAGCTCGAGGCCGACCGCTCGATAAAGGTTGTGGTGTTTCAATCGGCCCACCCCGAAATCTTCGTGTGCCACGCCGACACCGAGTTCCTCAAAGACATGTCGAGCAAAGCCGTATCTCGCGATGAGGTAGAACTTCTCGACCTGCAAGTGGTTCTGGAACGCATCAGTAAACTTCCTCAGGCAACCATCGCTAAAATCGAAGGTTTTGCACGGGGCGGTGGCCACGAATTTGCTCTGGCCTTGGACATGCGTTTTGCCGCTAGAGGTAAAGCCAAGTTTATGCAGATGGAAGTGGGCATGGGCATATTGCCCTGCGGTGGTGGCGCCTCGCGTATGGCTCGCCAGACTGGACTCGGTCGGGCATTGGAGATTGTTTTAGGCGCTCGAGACTTTGATGCTGATGAAGCCGAGAGGGTCGGCACAATTAATCGCGCTCTTGATTCCGATGAAATTGGTCCTTTTGTTGATTCGCTGGCACAGCGCATCGCTCTCTGGCCTGCAGAATCCATCAACGCCACCAAACAAGCCGTTTACGAATCAATTGATGCCCCAATCAAAGAAGCGCTTCGCGCAGAAGCTTACTGGCTCTATCAAGCGACCAGTCAGACTCCAGCGTTAAAACGCTTTCAGTGGGCTGACGAACAAGGAGCACAATTCGAAATGGATAACCAGCGAGTTTGGCCTGACATGCTGGTACAAATTCAAGACGTTAATTGATTCGATCATATCAACGCGATGGCTCGATAAACAATGTTGGGCCTATCGCGACGGATTGACAATCAACAACTTTAGAGTAAATTTCGGGAGCCTTACGTGACCGCCACAGCCATTGTAAATTACCACGTGACCAGCGATGAACCTCAGGCATTTCACATTGATGCCAATGGCGTGAAAGGTAAGATTCTTTCACCTATCCTCGCGCCCAAAAAGATCGAAGTACTCGATGCACGCGATAGTAATACTGAAGCCGACTTTTGGCGCGACAGCCTTTTATTTGTTCAAAGTCCGTCATCGGTACAGAATTTTATAGACTCAAAAAGCTGGGAAAACAACTACAACCAACAGATTGTTGAATTACTGAAACAACAGCTGGGGGCAACAGAAGCGATTGTATTTGATCACACCATTCGAATTGATGACCCAGACTCAAACCGAAAACCCGCACGCAATGTTCACAGTGACTACAGCGAAGCGGGAGCTCATGAACGCCTAAAAGATCTCATCGGCCCCGAGCGCGTAAAACAATGGCAAGCCGATCACTTCGGTTTTGTAAACCTATGGAGACCGATTGAAACCCCCATCAAAACCGCCCCACTAGGTTTTATTCGTCCGCAATCGGTTGATGCCGCCGACTGGCTTGAGCTATCACTTATCTACCCAGATCGTATCGGGCAGATAATGGGCGTACTTCCAAACCACAATCACGAATGGGTTTATCTGTCGAATATGACACCTGATGAAGTCGCTATTTTTAATATTTACGACAATCAAGGCTTGCCTTCTATAGGACACAGCGCTCTGGATCTCATAGAAAATCAACCGACACAGGCCATTCGAAAAAGCATAGAGACACGCACGCTGATTCGTTATTAGGGATAACAGGATGAATAGGATACTCATAAACTTTGCTCACCCAGCGAGATCTCGCTCAAAGATCAATCTCGCATTACGCGCTGCGGTTGAGGGCATGGACAATGTTACCGTCAACGATCTCTATGAGCAGTATCCAGACTTTCTAATTGATGTAGAGCGAGAACAAAAACTGTGTGAAGCGCATGACACCATAATTTTCCAGCATCCATTTTACTGGTACTCCTGCCCATCCATTGTCCAAGAGTGGATGGATCTAGTTCTTGAACATGGATGGGCTTAGGCTTCACAAGGATATATCGTCAAATGCGAATCGTTAGGAAAAAGAACAAAGATCTAATGCCAGAGCTGCAGCGCTCCCGCGACGAAGAAAAGAGTTACATCTCAATGTATCAATCCCACGACGACGACCTAGAAGCGCTTATGACACTTGATCAAGCAGAAGACCAACAGGCGCTAGACAAAGCCTGGACGGCGAAAAACCCCGAACTATAAATTCTAGTGACAATACCAAACGACAACTAACGAAGGAGTTCACATGCTTGGCGAAGATCACAACTTAATCAAAGAGTTTCCGCAACTCAAAGACTCAATTGATCAGCTCAATCTATCAGATGATAATTTTTCGATAGACTATAAACGGTATAACAATTTGGATTCAGAGATTCGTAAACTCGAACTTAGAGATGCACCAATTGACGATACCGCCATGCACGAACTTAAACGCGAACGCAGTCAACTCAAAGACTCTCTCATTCAGCGCGCCTCAGCAGTAACTAAATAGCCAACCTAGTCTGGCCTCGACATTAACTGGAGACACCCTATGAAAAAGACCATTCTAATTACCGGTTCTACAGATGGTATCGGTTTAGAAACCGCCAAGATGTTGGCCGCAGAAGGACATCAGCTGTTGATTCACGGGCGCAGCACCGACAAGCTCGCGCGCACTCAAGAACAACTTGCGGAGATACCTAACTCAGTCAAGACTGAATGCTACGCCGCCGATCTCTCCAAGCTGCAAGATGTGAACGCAATGGCAACTGCGATAGCACAAAATCATCAACGACTGGATGTTGTCATCAATAACGCCGGTGTATTCAATCTAGCGAATCCAGTCGCTGAGAACGGTCAGGATTTACGCTTTGTCGTAAACACCCTCGCCCCCTATCTGCTGACTCAAAAGCTCCTGCCTCTACTAGACAAATCAAGCCGCGTGGTGAATCTATCGTCTGCCGCTCAGGCCCCAGTGGACCTAGCAGCACTGAGAGGTGAAATAGCGCTGGACGACGGCCAAGCCTACGCTCAAAGCAAACTGGCACTCACCATGTGGTCTCGTAATATGGGGCTTGAAATGAAAGACACTGGGCCCGTCATTATTGCCGTGAATCCCAAATCATTTCTCGGCAGTAAAATGGTCAAACAAGCCTATGGCGTTGCTGGAGGGGATCTGAGTATTGGGGCCGACGTTCTTAGCCGAGCCGCTTTATCCGATGAATTCACTAAAGCCTCAGGCCAATATTATGACAATGACATTGGTCAATTTTCTTCACCTAACCCTGACGCGCTGGATTCCGCCAAATGCCAACCGGTCATCAATACCATTCGAGAAATGCTGAAAGATCTTCTCTAACAACGTGAAAAGGCGGCTGTAGTCTACAGTCGCCTTTCAAGTCTCCATCACTGTCAATCTGACCACGGCTGATCTGAAGGTTAATCCAAGTGGGTCATTTCATTCACAACAAACTCCTCCACAGCACCTTCTGTCGCCGTCATGTAATCTTTTAGGTGTTGGTTATTCATGTGTTCTTGCCAAAGCTCGTGAGATTCCCAGTTTTCATAAAATAGGAAATACACGGGATTTTCGCTGTTCTGATGTAGATAGTAGTTAATACAACCCTTTTCTTCTCGTGCCACAGCGGTCAGTTTCTCAAGCTCAGACTTCACCCATTTGGTTACTGACGTTCGATATCAAACAATAGAGAATGAAGTCTAGAACAAGGTAGGAGCTTTCCTTGTTCTAGGTCGAACTTTATACAGGGTTTATCATCATTACGAGTACGCAATGGCCAAGAGCGTGCAGGTCGCAATGCAGCTGATCGTTCGGAGATGATTTAGTCCCGTCCATACCGCTAAGTATTTCCTCCAGTACTCGACCAACTTGGCTTCATCGTCCGAATTGATTTTTAAACCATTATTTAGCGGCACATTGCCAAATGCGGTAATCATAGACATTCCGATCAGATAAATAATCGATGCAACAACAACCAGCGCAGAGGTCATTCCCCGCCAGTCAACGATCGACCAGAGGATCAACCCGACAAAGCAAAGCGTCGATCCGAAAAACACCGGTAAAAAGATCGTCTTTACAATAACTTCATTAATTTTGTTCATTGCTCTTGCCGCGTCCAACTCCGGCAGCAGAGCAAAAGATTTCATGATGACCACAGAGAAAGTAAAGTACACCCCAGCCATCAGACCGGTAATGACAATCAGCAAAACCATCATGACAAGCCTCGCTCAAATTCCTCTGATGCCTGAGTCTCGGGGGCAGACCAGACTGCCTGTTTCGCGGTGGTCCTCACATAATCTTCAAAACTCTTTGCCGGTCTACCAAGAACCTGCTCAATCGTATCTGTCATTGAGGCATTACGGCCATCCAGTACCTCGACGAACAACTCCCTTATTAGCCAAGCCATATCTTCAGTTAGCCCCTGCTCCCTTGCAGCGACAAGATAATCATCAATGGGGACTTCTTGAAAACCAATATTGCGACCGCTAGCTTTTGCAATAGAGTCAACACAAACTTTAAATGACAGCAGCTCTGGCCCGGTCACTTCCAATAACTGATTGCGCAGCTCCGATCTTATCAACGCCGCAACCGCAACTTCGGCAATATCATCAACGTCTATAAAAGGCTCATCGGCTTTAGATTCAGGAAGCAGAAGCTCACCAGCCTTAAGCCCGTCCAACATAAAACTCTCACTAAAATTCTGCATAAACCAACTTGCACGGATAATATTCCAATCTAGGCCAGAGTCTTGAACCACGCGCTCAGCCTTCTCTGCACCCTCTTCACCACGACCTGAAAGCAGAACGATGTGTTTAACACCCTGAGTCTTGGCGACGTCAACAAAAGCGCGAATATCATCTTCGCTCTGAGGTACCGCCAAGTCCGGAAAATAACTGACATAAGTCGACACTGCGCCTTCTAACGCCTTGGACCATGTGGATCTATCAGACCAATCAAATACCGAAGTGCTACACCTAGAAAGAGCTCGAGTCGCATAGCCCAAGCACTGCAATTGTGAGAGTACACGGGAGCCTGTTTTACCGGTCGAGCCTACGACAGCTATCGTTTGATTTTTCATGCTTTACCTCGTTCTAGTCACTGGTTTCAGGGGGCTTCAAAGAGCTGCTCAATGAATAGAACCAGTTTACGAGGGGTTTACTTGATGCTTAATGATTATAGATCTATATTTCTTTGCTATTCGTCTAAATCTGAGGGTAATTCCAATGACTCAACCCGATAGTCAACAACGTGATATCCCCGAGCCTGAAGACACCTTGGGCGAAGCACTCTATTCACTCAGATTAAATGGCACCGTCTACGCGAGCTCGGAGCTGAGTGCACCTTGGGGTATGGACATGCCGCCAATGGAAGGAAAGATGATGTTCCACATCATCACCCAAGGCGGTTGCTGGCTGCGTCTCGCCAACCAATCAAAAGTGTATCTGCAACCTGGCGAATTGGTGCTATTGCCGAGGGGCGAAGGCCATAAACTGGGTTCAGATATCGATGTCGGGTACGACCCATTCTTCGACATCCCGGTCACCAAGATATCGGAACGATTCGAGTTTATACGCCACGGCGGCGGTGGAGAGCAAACCCTGCTTACCTGCGGAGTACTGAGCTTTGATCACGTCATCGGCGAAAAATTGATAGCCCAGCTCCCGCCAATTATTCATATGCAAAGTGAAGACGGACAACTGCCAACGTCACTGAAAGCGCTTATTCAACTGATGGCCGACGAAGCCTCATCTCTCGACCCAGGCGGGGAAACCGTAGTGGCCCACCTAGCCGATATCATTGTCATTCAGGCCATTCGCTATTGGCTCAATCACGCCCCGGAAGCCCAAGAAGGCTGGCTAGGCGCACTCAAGCATCCAAAGATCGGTAAAGCCTTAGCGCTAATCCATACACACCCGGAATCCTCATGGACAGTCGAACGTCTGGCTGAGCAAGCTGGTATGTCCAGGTCTGGGTTTTCCGCAAAATTCACCGAAGTGATTGGAACTTCTGTGAAGCAATATTTGACCGAGTGGCGTATGAATCTCGCCAGAATGAAAATCCTACAGTCACCGGTACCACTTATCGAATTGGCGGAAGAACTGGGATACACCTCAGAAGCGGCATTTTCGCGAGCCTATAAACGTGTATTTGGTGTTCCGCCTTTGCGTCAAAAGCGCTGATATAAGCCGCTACGGAAGCTCAGAAATAGCACAAGCTAGTCACTAAATTATTATGATTGCGGATTAAAATGAAACTTGTCTGATCAACAGATTAGAATACAGATGGTGCCCGGGGCCGGACTTGAACCGGCACGACCGCGAGGTCGGGAGATTTTAAGTCCTTTCTGTACCGCCACGTTAACCCCCGTAGCGACATATTTATTTATAAATCAATGACTTACAAAATTTTATAAGCACGTTTAAGCTGGTATCGGCTCGTTTCCGTGGACATAATGTGGACACCTAGATATTACCCCTATAAGAATACTATTTACCTTTTTATAAATAGCCTAAAAATTAGAGCAAGGAGATTAGGTAATCTCCTTGGATCAATGTGGACACCAAAAAAACTTCATAAGTGACTGTATTTAATCGAGTTTTAAATGTTGAAACTAGGAGACTGTTGGATATTAGTCTCCCAGTTTTAGCCGCTATATCAGAATAAGTCAGATTAGCTGAGGGACTAGTACGTTAGTTTGTCTCGAAGATCACCCAGCACCGTACCAAGGCCCTGAGTCGCCTCTTCGTTTAATTCAAGATACCCGCTTTGATTAATCACCAAGCTCTCGATCAGTGTCACCACCTCGCGCACTTCGGTTTGCGTTTCTTTCAGTTGGTTTAGCTCTAGCGGGTTATCAAGATTGGTTTCGTGAATAAAGGCGATGATTTCGTTTTGCGGGTTGCGCAAATGAAGCCCATCACCGCCGGTAAAATGCATCAGTTGATCGGCGGTGAGTTGGATAGAAGGGAAAGCAGACGTAACGGTAGAAGTTGTCATAATGAATAGCCTATTTATTGAACGGTAAAGCCGCCAACAGAAGGTCTCAATCGAACTGGTGGCGGGCTGCTTAGGGTTGAGACTACCGGGCAAATAGGAAACCGGCCTACCCGAAGGTAGCCCCGAACAGCCCACCAAAAAAGGGGTGCTATTCTACAGGCACAAAAAAACACGCGGAGCGTGTTGTGCTTCACTATTCGTCTCCGGGGTCTCAATCCCGACACTGGATTTTGCCAGCGCGAAAGCAGTATCGAATACGAAATAGAATGAAGTCAATGGGTTTTCTCATGAATGTGTAAAAAGCTCGATAATAATGCACTTTTTACACCCTAATGTATAGTTATTACTCCACAGCGCATAACAAAAAACCCATTAATGCATATTGTGTAACCCTTGCCCCCTCTGGGCTGTAGCCGTTATTGCCAGTGAGCACGGATTTCAAAAGTTATCTATACCTTTCAATCTGTGAAATCGTAAACGCTCCCACAGGCCAGCACACGCGGGCGTATAGGCATAATTGCCATTTCTCTGGCCAAAAAGGTGCACAAAACGCGCAGGCGTTGGGAGGAGTGATTTTCTGGCTTGATAACGCTATGATTTTTTATTTATATCGAAAGGGAATTGGTAGCTGTATGGGGAATAAAACGTGGGAAGAAATAGCCAAAGAAGAAAAAGCAAGACTTTCAGAACCAGCGCATGAGGTATTCTCTGACAATACATATAGAACAAGACGTAACCTTCTTGCTACAAGTGTAATTGCCCTGTTCTATTCGCTAGGATCGGACGGGATACAACCCGAATCATCTAGCCTGCTCGGTGTCAAATTCATTGGGGTTGGTGAGAATGGACCGACATTGGTTTTAATGCTATTTCTGGTCTATTTCTTTATTCACTTTTCATGGTGTGCTATCGATGACTTTACCGCTTGGAAATTGAGGCTGACTGGAGCAAAGGCTACGAAACCAAAAGACGGAGGCGCATTCGCTGAGAGCGGTTTTAGTGCAGGAGGGAGCCAACAAAAGCAACTTACAATCAGTGCTTGGTGGACAGAAAATATAAACTCAACTCAAGGTGTATTTAATCTTTTGACTGACGACAAAGTAATACATGAATTAACCACCAGTAGCCAGCACTCGGCAGCAGATGCAAAACGTCTAACTGAAACTAGGGCTACTCTCAACCAGATAAAACAAAATATAGATCAGCTGAGTCGTCATAGTCCCTACATTTGCACCAGTTTGGAGATCTACGAAAAAGGGTTTAATAATTTCGACATTAGTCAGAAATTACGCTGGAGATTCTTTGAATTCCATCTGCCGATCACCATAGCTACTATCGCGATGGTAGCTCTAGAATCTACTCTTTGAAGGCATCTAGCTTGGCTTTTAGAGCGCCAGCATTAGAGCTGGCGCTACTGTAAGTGCCGGAATTATTCGCCGTGGTCGATGATCCGTGTTTATGGCTAGCAAGGGCGTCCCCCATCGATATCACCACTGCCATTAAGTCACTGAGCAACCCTAACGCGTTGTCGCTTTCGTTGCCCAGCCACATTTTACCGCCATTCTTCACTGTTAAGCGCTGCTTGGTCTTTGCGATACGATCCGCGATTGCCTGGCATTCTTCGCTAATATTGTCGTCGCTGTCGATCCGGTAATAGTTCTCCTGGTCTTTCGATAACAGCACGTCATCGGTGCCAAGGTTTGGCAGCTTCACCCCTTCAACCAACACAGAACGAATAAACGGTTTACTCGGGTTTCCCAGAATAAAACCAAACTCAACCAGTGAACCGGCTTTGGGTAAACAATAAACCCCGCGTTGATCACCAGCGCCGGTTGCGGGTAACGGTACTTTTTCGAAAACGGGAACCTTAGCCGCTGGCCTGCCTTGGCTGTTAAGCGGTTGTATGTCTAGGCAATACAGCGGCTCGAACGGCGTTGAGGTTTCGGGGGCTTTGATTGCGTGAACGGTCACGATGCGGCCCCATTGAGGCAAATGCAAATCACCGGTTAACTCGGGCCATAGTCGTTTTACGATTCTTTTAATTGTGCTTTCAATCATAGCGCTACCGATTCGCCCAAGGGTCTCTATCCCAAGTCAATTTCATTTCAGTGCCGGTAAACTGTACCGACGTTAGAATGTTCTGATTGTATCTGGCGCCTGGTCTCAACTCTGGCACCGCTGGCAAAGTGGCGGTATTGGCCGCGCCCTTCTGAACTTCCCACGCCCTGGGAATATCGACCGGTTTACCTGACCATTTTGAATCGTTCCAACTGCCAACAAAAATTCGGCCATCGACCTGTTGTTGCCAAAGAAGTCTATCAATGCCGAAAACAGCTGCTAAGGAATCAAGCGCAAAGTATCCATTTGCAACGCTATAAAATGCCGGTGCCTTTGTGGTGGTATAAGTTGCGCTTTCTGGAATAGAAAATTCGAGCCGTGTTTTTTCTGATACCTTCGATAACACTTGACCGAGATTAACCGAACGCAGTGCAAGCGGCAGAGACAAAAAAAGTAAACTTGAAAGTTCACGACAAAAGATACGTTGATGATCCTTGTCAACTTCTGTTGAGCTTTCGATTACACCGGTAAACCAAGGCTTTAACGATTTAGATTGATAACCACAGTAAAACGCCACCGTGCCAGAAAGTGCCTCTTGGCTCTTTACGACAATGGTGGCGGTGCCAGGCGAAAACAAATTAAGTACGACTAATTCGTTAACGATATCAACCGGCTCGCCCTTAACCTGCAATCGCTTATGAAGTTTCATTACTGGTGGCCAACGCTTGATCGACGCGTTTTAACATAGATTCAAAACTAGATTGTGGCTGTGGCTCGCCGCTTTCATCGGTGGCCACGGTTACGCCTGCTGTTTGTTCTGGTTCTTCGCTTAGGGTTTGCGTTCGCTGTTCGGTCTTCTCGGGAACACTTAAAAACTCTTTTAACTTAAAGCTGACTTGCCAAGCCTGCAAATCATCGATTTCAACAGTATCAAGGCGCCCTGAAAAGCTAACTTGCTGAACATTGACAGCATTTGCAGTTCGTTCGGTAACTTCATAAACCACAAGGTCGCCGTTATCGTCGACAGCTTGCGCAACACGATAGAATTCACCAAGTGAATCACTGTCATCAAAATTAACCACAAAAGAAACGCTGAATTCTTTTGGTTTTATCCCTTTGTGGGCTCGGCTTGAACTGCTTGTTTCGCCACTCATGTCGGCATCTTCAAAGGTCGTCGAAACTCTGACTTTATGATCGGTGCCAGGTAAGTCGTAGCTATTTAGTCGCATTTGCGTCAATTTCTCGATAGTGGTTTGGTAGTTGTTTTCTTTCTATCTCGCTTTGATAGGCGCTTTGGCAATGACTTTTTTGAAAGAAAAAAAGCGTATCTACAAAATTCCGACAAACAACCCAACGCCTTTTGGGGTTAAGGTTAACCACGCCGCATCGATAACACCGCGCGCTTAGCGTTTCCTCGGCCGACCCAAACAGTAAAGCGTTAAGTGTTTGATCCAAACCCAAGAGAAGATTATAGATATAACTAATCACGAATAACTCACCTCGATAGCTTCCACTTGTTCGACGGTTCCGGTCTCATCATCGATTAGAGCCAGCGCTTCTTTGTGCTGTTGGGCTTGCATCAAGTAGGACAGTTTCACCTGTTTACCGTCGGCCAAAACCTTTTTTAGCTGATCGATTGTGTGAAAACGATAACTTGAAATCCCCGCCGAATCTCTGCACTTAAAGTAGTCATCCGAACCGGCCACGACCATACCTAAAAGGTTAGTTTGATCGTCTCGGTCTGCTTGATAGTAGTGCTCGCTTCCCAAGGCATCACTGCTAAAGCCTGAAATTATCGACTGTTCTGCCCCGGTGTTTATTTCTTCTAGCTTGTTTGCCTTTGCCTCTTCTAGCGGTGTGACGATCAAGTTAAGAACCGGAAAGCCGTTCTCGTCGGGTTCAATTTGTGCGCCGTTTTGGGAGCTAATAATCGAGACATAATATTCTTCATCCACCGTCACGTAATCGCCAGTTGTTTCGGCCTCACTAAAATAGAAACCGCCGTCACCTTTACAATAAAAAATGTCCATTATTTCGATAAGCCTCTACTTGCCAATTGCCCACCAAAACATCGACATCGATGTGTTGGGGCATTTCATAAAAAAGTTTGTTTTACTTGGCGTTCCCACATACCAGTTAGCATCCTTTAGCGTCGTGTATCGAGTCTGACCAAACACCGCCCAGCAGGCGCTAGAAAATCCACTGGGGAATGTAATCGTGCTACCAGATGAAGATATAGTGACCGCCCCCCATTGGAGCTTAAAACTACCGAGCCAAACCGGTAACGCAACAAAACCGGTCGAGCTTGCAAAGTAAGATACCCCCGAGCGCAACTTTTTCGGCGTCACCATTCGGGTGTCATCGGTTCCCGTGTTAACTTCGGCTTGTGTAGCAATCTCAGCCACACCGCGCCGACTTTCTGTGGCTGTTGTCCCTTTAAGCCCTGCGGGCGTAACTGCTCGACCTGAATCTGTTCCCGCTTGGGTTTCTGCCGTCGTCGCAAGCTCAACAATACCTTTAACCGTTGTTGATGCGTTCGACAATGCAGCAGCCAGCCAAGCCGCCAATTTTTTCGGCGTCACCATTCGGGTGTCATCGGTTCCCGTGTTCACTTCCGCTTGTGTAGCAACCTCTGCCACACCGCGCCGACTTTCTGTGGCTGTTGTTGCTTTAAGCCCTGCGGGCGTAACTGCTCGACTTGAATCTGTTCCCGCTTGTGTTTCTGCTGTGGTCGCAAGCTCAACAATACCTTTAACCGTTGTGGATGCGTTAGACAGTACCGACGCAAACCAAGCCGCCAATTTTTTCGGCGTTACTATTCGGGCGTCGTCGGTTCCCGTGTTGACTTCGGCTTGCGTGGCAACCTCCGCAAGCCCTTTTGCATCTTCTGTTGTTTCATCAAACTGCCATTGCCAGGTCGACGCATCCACACTCAAATTGGTAATGGCTTGAGCGTTGGTATACGCCAGCATGATATTTTCGTTTAGAGTGTTACCCACCGATCCGCCCGCGCTGGCGACCTTGTTAACCGGCAGCAAATACGCGGCGGCAATTAGGGTGTCGTCATCGGCTAATAGACCAATCCAGTTGTAAGTGAAGTCGCCCGCCGTGGATGGAAGATAGAGCGAATACACCACCTCGTCGGGGCCAATATAGCCCGCCTTTGTCACTGCAAGGGTATCAACTTGATCGCCCACACTCGGCAACGGCTCATCAAGATTGACCGCCTGGGTATGATCTAAGCCATCAATATTGGCCAGCATAAACCGATCAATATCCAGTGATTGCCCTGCGGCCTGTTTGCTGGCAAGTAGTGCCCGACCGGCGTTGGTGATTGCTTGAGTACTCATTAAAACGCCTCGCTATTGTGCGCGATAAAAATTTCGTTGAATGTTGAATAGATGCGCCGACAAACCCACTTTGGTCGACACGATCCCATTGAATTCATAGCGGCGACAGGTTCGCCCGTACTTTGTTAAAAGCAGTTTTAACAGTTCTTGATTTCCGCTTAGCTGTGCATTGGATAGCTGCAAAATAATCACGTCCCAATCTTTACCGGCTTGGCGTTCTAACACCTCAACGTAACCAATGCCCAGTCGCACAAAGATTCGTTGCAAGCCCGCAACGCTACCGGCATCGACCGCGTTCACAAACGCGTACTTAACCCGCAACCGATAAAGGGCAAGCGGTTCGCCCTCGAAGCGTTTTACGTTTCGCCCTGCGGCGATCAAATCCAATATGCCAGGGCTACAGGTATCGGGATCAATCTGCTTTAGCGGTTCGGCCAACCAGCCTTCGACCAACGCCCACCAGCTTTGCAAAAACTGGGTAATCTCGGTAACTCTTGGCCCCTTTAGCCAAACCGGCAACTTTAGATTAAGCATGATAAGCCACCGTTAGCGTGTTCAGTCGGGGCAAATCCATCTCGCTACTGATAAAGCCCAAATCGAAAACCACATTTTTTAGGTTTGCGAATTCTTCATGCAATTCATTGGACAACACCGAAAAACTAAACAGCCCCCAAGGTTCAGTTTTGGTTGCGGTGTAACTCAAATTCTCGCGAAACGCGCATCGCACGAAATTTTCAACGCTGCTCAAGAGTTCGGCTTTGTCGTCGTCGCTGGTGTTTTCTTTGGCCCAAAGCGTTACCGCCAAATTGTGCTGGCTCTCGGGCATGGCGCGCACCTCTAAATCATCGCCGTGGCCATGGTTTCCTTCGTCGGTAATTTCGCTTTGCACGCTGGCGATGAATTCGGCGCTGGGGTTTCCGGTTTCAAACATCACGTAAGCGTTCGCAGTGCCAGGGCCGCGCGGGGCGTCGTGTTCAAAAAATACATTACTGGCTCTAACGCCGTCGAAACTCGAAATAATCGCGGTGTAGACCGTGTCGGTGTGCCACTGGTTAATGGCCGAGTATTGATTGATCACTCGCTCTCGCAATTCGTCGTCGGTCTCGTCGTCGGCCCCTGGGGTGGTGATCCAATCGGCGTTGTTCGTTACCGCCGCCACATCGCCCAAATTCTCGACCAAAACCGTAAACAAACCTGCCGCCAAATTGTAAGCCGCGCCCTCTTCGGCGGCTTCGACAGGAATTAATGCGATGAGCTGACCATCGGCTATAGTGACCGCTTCGGTGGTTGTCACGCTGTACACTACGCCGTTAATCGCTTCGGTTTGAATCGCATACCCCTTTGGAACGATCAATTCCCCGACACCATCGGCGCGGGTGAACTCTATAACCCCTTGGGTTCGCTTTGCCTCTTTGGGCGTCACTTTCACACCGTAGGCGTGCATTTTTAGCGCAAGCCCTGTCGCCGTTTTGACAAACGATTGCGGGTAAACCGTGTGAATCAAAAACTGTACCAACCAAAAAACCGCCCTGGTTGCCACTGCATCAATGAATCGCCAAAAGGGGCCAAAGGCGCTGGTGTTGGTTATGGTCAACTCACTTTCGATCCGTAGCGCTTCAAAGCGTTGTTTGATCTCGGCTTCGGTTGTGGGCAAGTCGGCCTCTTTTGCCAAGGCTTCAAAATCTTCGCTGTGGTTCTGCATGGTTTGGCCTTATAAATAAACCGCTAAGTCGCTGAACTCAAGAGTCACAGCGGTCACGTAATAGCTGCCTGGCTGGTTCTCAACTTCCAAAAAGCGCACCGTGCCAGGTTGTAGTCGGGTATCTTTATCAATTTCGATTTTTAGTCTGTTAATGATCGAATCTCTTTCGATTGGGCTTCGCTGGCCGATAAGTAAAGGCAACAATCCCGTTTCGATAATTCGGTGTTTGATGTCTTGGCCAATACTCTGGCGATCACTCACCGGCTGGCTAAAGCCCGTCGGGTCGATAACAAAATCGCCATCTACCACGTGGAGGTCGATGTGTTTTTGTGTCATCTTATGCCCCCGCCATTTGCAGTTCGTCTTGCAAGTCGAAACCGTTAACGCCGCCGGTGGTATTCACTTCAACTTTTTCAATATGGGTGCCACTGTTAAATTCTTGTTGTAAACCGCCGTTTGGTACTCGATTGGCGACCAAGCCCAAACTTTCACGCGTTGCTACGCCGTTATAATTGGTTTCGTCTGGGGTATTACCCTTCTCATTCAAAGAGGGAACGACTCCCTTGGCACCAAAAAAACCAGAAACCTTCTCTATAAGTCCGGCGCTATCTGCACCTGTGTTACCAATGTTCCGAATGGTCTCAGTCAACGATAGCGACAGATCACCGCCGGTGAACAACTTAACAACGGTATTTAGGAGGCCGTTGTCGGCCACGCCTTTTAGAACACCGGCTAGTGTTTCCCTAAACGAAATCAGTTTATCTATAAGCCAGCCGACACCATTTGATATCGTTTTAATTGAGTTTCCAACCGCCTCAAACACTAACAAGACGCCGTTAAATGCTGCGGTTATTCCAAGCACATCAAATAGCAGTTTCCAGCCGTCAATAATTAGTGTGACCCCATCCCCCAAAAATAGTAGTGCCTTCCAAAGCGCTGATACTGCACCAGATATCATTTGAATTTGTAAACGAAGGAGCTGAAAAAATACGGAGCCATCAAGGGCTTTCATTACATCATCCCAATAGACCGCTAACCCCACTAATGCGGCCCCTAATAGCAACACTCCACCCACCACCCAAGTGATTGGATTGGCCCAAAGTGTTGCATTAAAAAGTAACATTGCGATGCGAGCCGCCCCCAAAATCGGAGCGAGACCAGCAACAACAAGGCTTGCCGTACCGCTCACCAAACTAAACGCGCTCACCGCTGCCACTAAACCGAACACGGTCAAAATACCAATGCCGACGACGCGGGTTAAGTTGGGAAACATCTCTGTCCAGCGCATTACGGTTTCGCCGCCTTCCATCAACGATTCAATCACCGGAATCAACACCGGCTGAATCACTCGGCCAAATACGGTTTTTAGTGCGTTACCTAGCGCGCTTAAACGCTCCCAGGGATCGGCCATTTCCTTGGCCATGTCTTCGGCTTTTTTCATGCCTTTCACTTTGCCAAGCCCGTCGATAGATTCGCTCAGGCCATCGGTGTTTTGCATCAACAATTTAATTAGGCCGGTGGCCTCTTTGCTGCCAAACGCTTTTTTCAGCGCATCGGATTCGGCCACATCAAAGGTTTCGCCAAACTTGCCTTTTACCTTGTCGAGAATATCCACCATCGGTAACAACTTTCCCTGGCTATCGGTAAAGCGAAGGTTCAATTCATCTTGTGCTTTGCCCACACCCGCCAAAAAGGCCTTGTATTTTGTGCCCGCTTCGCTGCCGCTCATGGTGGCTTGAAGTGTGCCCAAGATCGCCATTTGTTCCGACATACCTACGCCGTGGCTTTGCGCCTCTGCGCCCAGATTGGCAAACGCGCCCGCCATCTCGGCACCGGTGGTTTTAAACATTTGCACCGCGTTGGCGGTTTGACCTGTGAGCATTTCGACCCATTGGGACTTGCCCATGGCGTTGGCCGAGTTCTGAAAAATTCCGTACATGGTGCCCATGTAGTCGGTAATGGTGCCCGCGTCTGATTTAGTGCCCTTTGCCAATATGTTGCTGGCCTCTGTAAAGCGCGACAGCTCTTGGCCGCTAAGCCCCGCAATCGCACTTTGAATGTCGTAGGAACTGCGCACCATGTCGGTGGCGCTTATGCCGTACTTAATCGAGGTACTAAGTGCGGTTCGCTCTAACTTTTTCAACGCTTGATCGGCTACGCCCAGGCTACGCACTTCGCCCATGGCGCGATCCATTTCAATCGACGGCGCCAACATCGAACTTAACGCGCGACTGGTCGCAAATAGCCCCGCCGCCCCTGCGCCGGTTTTCAACATGCCTTGATTAATTCGACTTTGCATTTGATCAAAGCGCGACATTATCTTGCCAGCGGGGCCGGTGGTTCTGTCGATTAGGCCAATGCTAAACATGAGCTTTTCAAGGCGTGTGCTCATGGCTTTAAACTCCAAAGCTGAAACCAGTCGTCAGGGTTGAAATCAAAAGGCAGGTCGTAAATCGTGTCGGCACACCGAGTTTTCAGGCACGCCATTGCATGAGCGAGCCCATTCTTTAGCTTTCCCACCCAAACGCGCACGCCATCGATATGATCAAGGCTTGCGGCGTAGTTTGAGCAATCACCGCGCCAGTTCTTATCTGCCGACAAGGGTTCATACTGCTTAAGATCCGCTGGGTTTTCCTCGTAGGTCATCTTTGCGCGTAGATCTATAGCTTCGCGCTCGAATGTCGAGACGCAACCCGCTAGGGCAAATACCCAGAAAGACATACAAAGCAGAATCCAGCGGGTTTGGTTTATAAGCGGCTGATCCATTTCGGGCTTAGTCCGTTTCAGGCGATGGATTGAGGATTTCTCCAACGATAGCCGTTACACCATCCACATCGTTTTGCTGTGCAAGCGCGTAACCGCGTTCACGCAGAGTTTCCGTATCATCGAGCAACTTGCGCCACTGCTTGCCTTTTTCGATGACTGTGTCGCGGGCCATAAGCGGTGACATTTCAAAGCGATCAGCGACCGCTTGAATCATTTGTGGCGCTTCGCCCGTGCCATCCCACGCTTTTGCCTGCTCTTCTTTCAGGTGATAAGCGTCAGACTGGAACGGCAAGTCACTGGCAGCGGCGAGACGAACTTTTTTAACCGCATTATCGATCTGAGTATTTAGATAATTTACTTCACTCACTCGTTGATCCTCTATTTCTTGGGCCGTTGGTGGGCGTGTGTATTTGCCCGTCGCCAGCAGAGCGCGATAATCGGCTTCTGACGCGATTGGCGTTAACCGTGGGTCATTTGCCGCGATGTTTGTGTGCTTGCGCTGTGGCTCGCGGAAGACCTGATATAAGCCATCGACAGAGGTGCGCCCCATGTCTGCGCGAATGCCATCTTCTTCGGTTTGTGCTGCAATGAGCATTTCGTATGCGTAAT
>JBOEGJ010000043.1:0-108913 GCA_050633365.1 Cellvibrionaceae bacterium
GAGCGAAAGGCAACAAGTAACATTTGTTACTTGTTGCCTTTCGCTCTATACTGACGCTACTGTTTCGATAGGATCAATCAGGAGCTTCATGCCAAATCAACCCGAACTATTGCAGCTTCCCAGCTTTCTGCCCTATCAGCTGTCTATCTTGCAGCAACAGGTCAGCGAGATTGTGGGACGCTATTATCGACAAGAGTACGGTTTGACTCGAAATGCCTGGCGAGTCATGGCAGCTCTCGCCTTACAAGGCGATGCGTCGGCCAAAGAAGTGGCTCACTATGTAAAGCTCGAAAAAATGCCGGTAAGCCGAGCCATGAAAGAGCTCACTGGCTTTGGATATCTACTGCAAAAACCAGATCTCGAGGATCGTCGCATCATGCGACTGGCACTGACCAGCGCCGGCATGAAATGCTACCGAGACATAGTACCCCAGGTAAAAAAGCAAGAAGCACTCATCCTCGAGGGGTTGAGCGAGCGCGAAAAAAAACAATACCTGACGTTGACCAAGAAGCTACTGACTCACGTTGCTGATCTTTCTAATGACTAACAGCATCTGAGACTAGAAATATCAGACAGGCGCGCATAAGAACACAAGCGCAGCAACAATTGATCGAACTGAAAAAAAGCTTGGCTCACTAAGCCCAAGCTTGAGGTAATGGATGCATTGCAAGCTTAAAGTAACTTTTGTTACTAATGGCGTGGTATTTGTTACTAGTGGCATTTGTTACTAATAGAAAAAACTATCGAAACTTTCGAAATAGGAGCAGGCTTTATGAAAATCGATTCATTGAAGTATCTAAACGGTTTTGGCAATGAACACGAAACCGAGGCCCTTGATGGCGCGCTGCCCAAAGGTCAGTTTAGTCCGCAGAAGTTAAACTATGGCTTATACGCCGAACAGTTCAATAGCACAGCATTTACCGCACCTCGCCATCAAAATCGCCGCACTTGGACTTATCGTATTCGTCCCTCGATTGCCATGGGAGATTATCAGTCCATCGACAATGGCCTGATACGCACTGCGCCGATTACTGAAGTCCCGGCGCCGCCGAACGTCTTGCGCTGGGATGCACTGGCGATGCCAGAGCAGCCCACCGACTTTATCGATGGGTTAATCACCGTCGCCGCTAACGGCGATGCCAACACTCAAGTCGGGATTGGTATTCACGTATATTGCGCCAACGCCAACATGGACAAACGCTTCTTTTACAACTCTGATGGAGAGCTGTTAATCGTGCCGCAACAGGGCGCACTTGTGGCTTACACCGAACTGGGAATATTGAGCGTGAAGCCCGGTGACATTCTAGTAATCCCGCGGGGCATTAAATTTAAAATTGAATTACCTGACGGGCAAGCCCGCGGCTACGTTTGCGAAAACTACGGCGCCGCTCTTGAGCTGGCCGAACGCGGCCCAGTGGGAGCCAATGGCTACGCCAACGATCGCGACTTTGAATACCCTGTAGCCTGGTTTGAAGATATCGAGGATGACTTCACCTTGATCACCAAGTTTGCGGGTAATCTATTCCAAGCCAGTATGGGTCACTCGCCATTGGACGTGGTTGCTTGGGTGGGTAACTCAGCACCCTATAAGTACGACCTTTCGCGTTTTAACGTCATGAACACCGTTAGCTTTGATCATCCCGATCCGTCGATATTTACCGTCCTGACCTCGCCCTCGGCCAATACTGGGGTTGCCAATGTCGACTTTGTGATCTTTCCACCACGCTGGATGGTGGCTGAGAACACCTTTAGACCCCCCTATTATCATCGCAATATCATGAGCGAGTTTATGGGGCTCATCGAGGGCAGCTACGATGCAAAAGAAAAGGGCTTCGAGCCCGGCGGTATGAGTTTGCACAACTGCATGACCCCTCATGGCCCAGAAGCCGATGTATTCGAGGCCGCTTCTAACGCCGAACTCGAACCTCAGCGCTACGAAAATACCATGGCGTTTATGTTTGAATCTCGCTATGTGATTGCGCCGACGAAGTTTGCATTGGACACACCGGCTCGCCAGCGCAACTACCTCGACTGCTGGAGCGGTTTGAAAAAATACTATCCACAAAATTGATTGCGACCTGTTTCTTAGATTCCACCAAGAAGCGTGTCTATACTGAACTGAAATTACTAAGGGCTACTCTCATGAGCGCACTGAACGAAACACACAATATTGAGCTAAAAAGTTGGGTTGAATCCGCCAACAATTGCAACACCGACTTTCCGATTCAGAACCTTCCATTCGCTTCTTTTAGAACCGCGGGAAGTAACGAGTCTTTTCGTGGTGGTGTCGCCATTGGGGATCAAATTCTTGACTTGGAAGCCGTTGCCGATACTGGGATCTTCGATGGCTTAGCTCAAGAAGCTGTAGCGTTATGCGTGCTAGAAGATTTGAATGAATTTATGTCGATGGGTAAAGAGGCTTGGTCGGCTTTGCGATTGGCCTTATCGAAAGCGCTGCGCGCAGACTCCACCCACCAAGATCAATTGCAAGGCGCCTTAGTGGCTCAAGCAGACGCCGAGTACAAATTGCCCTGCCGTATCACCGACTACACCGACTTTTACACCTCAGTGCATCACGCCAGCGCTGTAGGCGCTTTGTTTCGCCCTGACAACCCGTTACTGCCAAACTATAAGTGGGTTCCGATTGGCTACCACGGTCGCGCCTCGAGCATTGGAGTTTCTGGCCAGAGCTTTCCACGTCCCTGCGGACAAACCAAAACACCCGATGCCGCTGAGCCCAGCTTCGGCCCCTGTAAACGTTTGGATTACGAAGTGGAAATGGGAATCTACATCGGTAAAGGCAACGAGTTAGGCGACGCCATCAATATCGAACAGGCCGAAGATCACGTGTTCGGATTGTGCCTATTTAACGATTGGTCGGCGCGTGATATTCAAGCTTGGGAATACCAGCCTCTGGGGCCCTTTCTGGCAAAGAACTTTGCCTCGACGGTATCGCCCTGGATCATCACCACCGAAGCGCTGGCTCCGTTTCGCGGCGCCTTCACTCGAGACAGTGCCGATCCGCAACCGCTGCCTTACTTAAGCTCGGACCAAAACAGCGAGCAGGGCTCGTTCGATGTGTCATTAGATTGCCTAATACAAACCGCCGGCTCCGATGCCGAAAATCATCTTTCGACCTCTAACTTCAAATACTCCTATTGGACAGTCGCGCAGATGGTCACCCATCACACGGTGAACGGCTGTAACCTACAAGCCGGTGATTTGCTAGGGACAGGAACTCAATCTGGTCCCGAAGCTGATGAAGCAGGATCTTTGCTGGAACTGACCAATGGCGGAAAACAAGCAATCACACTCGCCAATGGTGAAACCCGTACATTTATCCAAGATGGCGACACTGTCATTATGCGCGGCTACTGCCAACGTGAGGGAGCGGTAAGAATTGGTTTCGGTGAAGTTTGCAGTACCGTGACACCGAGCAAATACAGCGCATAATTTATTGGGGTTAGCGTAAATGTGCGTAGCCCCAAATACATTTCGCATGAATAACAAGGAAACGCCTGATGGAACTCTACAGCTACTTTCGCTCGTCGGCGGCGTATCGATTACGCATTGCCTTAAATTTGAAATCACTCGATCACACTCAAGTGGGAATAAATCTCCTCAACCGTGATCACAAAAGCGAGCAGTACCTTGCCATCAACCCTCAGGGCTTGGTTCCCAGCCTCAAGACCGACGCAGGAGATGTGTTAACTCAGTCGCCTGCCATTTTGGAATGGCTCGAAGAACAGTACCCAGAAACACCACTGCTCCCGAGCGATAACATTGAGAGAGCCAAGGTGCGTAGCTGGTGTTTTCAAATTGGCTGCGACATTCATCCTATCTGTAATCTTCGGGTAATAAATTATGTGGCGAACGATCTAGGCGCGGGTGATGAGGGAAGAACAGCGTGGCTGCATCAATGGATGAGTGAAGGTTTTAAAGCCCTTGAAGCGCAGCTTACTCAAGGGCCTTACTGCAACGGAGATAAAATCAGTTTGGCGGACGTCTACTTAGTCCCCCAAGTGTTTAACGCCCTGCGATTCAAGGTCGATATGTCTCCGTTTCCAAAGATCAATGCGATCTACAAAAACTGCAACGAAAACGCTGCCTTTATTGACGCACAACCTAGCAATCAACCGGATGCCACCTAGTTTCTAACGGTGCCACCTAGCTTCTAACGGTGCCGTGCGGCACCGTTGATCATTCTCTTTACGCGAGTTCTATCGCCGCCTGAAGCTCTTCTTGCATTTGATCACGCATTTTGAACTTTTGGATTTTCCCGGTCACTGTCATCGGATAATCGTCGACAAAACGTACGTAGCGAGGCACCTTGAAGTGAGTTATCTTTCCACGGCAATACTCCTTAACACCTTGATCGTCTAACTCACACCCCGGCTGAAGTTTGACCCACGCGCAAACCTCTTCACCCATTTTTTCATCTTCGACGCCAAACACTTGAACATCTTGAATGCTGGGGTGAGTGTACAAAAACTCTTCAACCTCACGGGGATAGATATTCTCTCCACCGCGTATCACCATATCTTTTGTTCGGCCAACAATACGAACATAACCTTCTTCATCCATGATGCCGATATCGCCGGAATGCAACCAGCCGGATTTATCGATGGTTTCTTGAGTTTTTTCTTCATCGTTCCAGTAACCCAACATCACTGAATAGCCCCGAGTACATACCTCTCCCTTCTCACCGACCGCCAAAACCCGGCCCTGCTCGTCGGAGATTTTCACCTCCACTCTCGGTACCGCACGACCGACGGTTTCAATACGTTTTTCCACGGGATCATTAGGCTTGGTAATGTGATTAAGCGGACTGAGTTCGGTTTGCCCGTAGCCGATGAGAATATGCTCCATGTGCATATCGCTCATCACTCGGCGCATCACTTCTTCAGGGCAAGGAGAGCCCGCCATCACACCCGTGCGTAAACTACTGAGATCAAATTCAGAAAACTGCGGAAACTCCAACTCGCCAATAAACATCGTTGGCACACCATGCAAGGCCGTACAACGCTCATCTTGAACAGCTTGCAAAGTGGTTTGTGGATCATAAGCCGCAGCGGGATAGACGGCGGCAGAGCCCGTCACAACACACGATAAGCTCGCAAGTACCATCCCAAAACAATGATACAAAGGCACCGGAATACACAATCGATCTCGCTCGGTAAACTGCATAGCCTCAGCGGTTAACGCGGCGTTATTCATAATATTGCAATGAGTTAACGTTGCGCCTTTGGGCCGACCGGTGGTGCCACTGGTGAATTGAATATTAATCGCATCATCAGGCTGCAGCTCCGTTTTTAGTTGCTGCAAGCGCTCGGCGCTCGCGCTATTTCTAAGATCGCACACCTGTGAGAAGTTCAGCATTCCCGGTGTAACCTCATCCCCCATGCGAATCATCATTCTCATGTGAGGCAATTGAGCCAGCTCGAGATTGTAGGGATTTCCGTCGGCCATTTCGGGGGCCAACTCTTGCAACATTCCCAAATAGTCGCTGGTTTTAAAACACTCGGCGGTGACGATGACTTTGCACTCGACTTTATTAAGGGCAAACTCCAGCTCGTAGATTCGATAAGCTGGATTAAGGCAAACCATGATCGCGCCAATTTTCGCCGTGGCGTATTGTGTAAGAACCCACTCGTAACTGTTAGGCCCCCAGATGCCAACACGATCTCCTGGCTCAACTCCTAGGGCCAATAACCCTACCGCTAATTCATCGACCTTTTTCTGAAGCTCACGATAGGACCAACGAATTTTTTGATGGCAGACAACCAATGCTTCTTGTTCAGGAAACTGTGCGGCAGTTTTGTCGAAAACATTGCCGATGGTGTCGTAAATTAGTGCCTGGGTGGCGTCGCCGCACATATAGCTTTGCGTTAGTTTTGTCATGGATCGGCCCTCTTCCTTCATCATTCTTTTCTTGTTACATAACCATTGGTTTCTATTTTTTTAGTCCACTAATCAATCGAATTCAACGGATTAAAAACAACAGAAATAGTTTTGGTGTAGATTTCTCATTTAAAAAAGTGACCCGACCCAAACGGGTCGAGCCAAAAGAGCCCATGCAATCGACGTACTTAGTATACGAATAAATCCGCATTCGATCGGGCTAGGTGATTTCGGGAAATCACACGTCAGACTGTAAATTCAGTCACGGAGTTACAACCATTAAAACTCGTAGGTCAGCTCGACACCGTAGGTGCTTGGTGGTGACAAGAAGTACTCTTTAACGGCCAGAACACTGGTACTGAAATCGGCGCCAAAATCGAAGTAGACTTCATCCTTTAAGTTACGACCGAACATGGCCACTTTGAGGTTGCCGTCATTATTCGTGAAGACAACGCTGGCGTCGTAAAGCTCGTACTGGTCAATCTCCAAAGTATTCAAGTCGTTTGCCCATGTATTGTTCACAAACGAGTAAGACATACGCCAGGTGAGAGCGCCAAGATCGCCCAGAGGCATATCGTAAGTCACCGCGACGTTAGAGGTGGTTTCAGGCACCATCAAGAAGTTCAAACCATCGGCACTTTTACCGGTTGCGGTGGTTACAGCTTCGTATTCGTCGTAGGACGCATCAATCCAGCCCACAGATGCTTCAACGGCCAACTGATCGCTCAACATCAAGACGGTGTCGAACTCAGCGCCTCTAATGGTCGCCGTCGCGGCGTTAAGAATTTCTTGACCACCGGCATCGTTAAGAACAGTACGTTGAAGATCGTCGTATTCGTTTTGGAAGATCGAGAAGTTCACACGAGCACGACCATCCATCCATGTAGTTTTAACCCCCATTTCGAAGGCATCAACCACTTCTTCATCGTAAGGGCCAGGAGAGGATTTAGGATCGTCAGTCACAAAACTCAAGTCGGTGAAACGCACATTGTAACCACCACTTCGAAAGCCGCGGCTGTAACTGGCAAATGCCATGATGTCTTCGTTGTAGTACCAGTTTAAGCCAACCTTGGGGGTAAAGTTGCTCCAGGTTTCGTCATCTTCAAAGGCCGCCACACAATCATTGAGGCTGCCATTAGTGGGTGACGGAAGAGATTGAGTAGCACAGTCGCCAGTGGCGTTCGGATCTCCAATCAAACCAATTTCTGCATCTTTGGACTCTTGGGTGTATCGACCTCCCAAAGTCAGTGAAAGGGTATCGGTCAGCGATATATCTGCCTGCGCAAAGATACCTGCGGTGGAATGCTCGATGGTCGACTTACCTCGGCGATCTACCGCGTCAGCAACGAGGCGTCGCTCGGCGTAAGTGTATTCTTGATTGAACAAATAGGCGCCGGTGGTGAGTGACACATCGTCAGTTAGCTCACCAGCCCAACGCACTTCCAAGCTGATTTGATCTTGCTCTAATTCGGTACCATCGGCAAAGTGAAAGCGAGCACCTTGATAGCCATCAATGTCGGTAACCACTTGCTGTTCAAGATCGCGATAGCCAACCACGGTGGTCAGTTGTCCGTCCCACAGATCCCAATTGGTTTCGAACATAAGGTTAAGCCATTCGAGATTGCTGCTGCCCTTTTCATCTTGAACCGTAAAGTCATCGTCGTAGGGATCAAACAATTCAACGCCATCGGCCCAGAAAGTACGCGCGGCTAAGGCGTCGCCCTCCATGTCGCCATACTCCATGATAACTGCGGCATCAAACAAATCATTTTGAAAAGTTACCGCTGGGCGCACAAGTAGAGAATCCGCCGCGCCCTGCTGACCACCGAGGTATTTATTGTCCCAATAACCATCGCGATCTTTTGACATAACCGCGAGTTTTGCGCCCCACTGATCATTGATCGGACCGCTGACGATCATCGACACATCACGACGATTGTGGGAGCCCGCCGTCGCACGAATACGACCTTCGAACTCTTCACCGGGGCGGGTTGAACGCATGGAAATTGCACCACCAGTCACGTTGCGACCAAACAAAGTTCCCTGTGGGCCACGAAGGACCTCGATGGATTCGAGATCAAATAGATCGGTGACAACACCGTAGATAGTGCCGTAAGAAATGCCATCCATCACCACGCCTACGGCGGGATCGGCAGACGGAATACTCTGCCCCACGGTGCCCATGCCACGAATCACGAAGTTCGCGACACCAGGGGATGTCGTTAGTGGGGTCAAGTTAGCATTAGGTGTATTAAGGCCAATATCGGTAAGGTTGACGGCAAACATGGCATCAACCTTGTCGCCGGAATAAGCGGTAATGGATATAGGAACATCTTGCACGGCTTCAGACGTGGATTTTTTCTGAGCCATCACTCGAACTTCTTCGATAAGCCCGCCCAAACGATCGCTGCTGTCAGCCATCGCCATTGATGTTGTGGTCATTGCAATAGCGGCGGCTAACGCGCTAGGCACAACGCCCATAGATTTAGTGTACTTTGTCATCGCATCTCTCCTCTTGTTTTTATGGCAGAGTCGGACGACGTTTTTATTAGAGTATTCTGACGTTGTTATGAGTACGCCGATAGCCCTTCTCTGTGTTTCATCACTATGTCAAAGCGCTGAAACACTCGCTATTCAAAATACGCACATCGCTATTCGAAAAGCGAACGTTGAGGGTTTATCGCTTGCGAAGGGTATCGGTTGGGGTGCAGCCGTACACGGCTTTATAACGTTTTGAGAAATGACCAAAGCTGGTGATGCCGTAATTCATCAGCACCGCCCCAACTTGAGTATCGAGTTCATTAGCGCGGACCAATTCATCGTGAATGCAGCGCAACCGCAATTGGCGAATGTAATCACTGGGCGATAGGCTCAGGTACTTCAAAAAGCCTTTTTGCAGTGTTCTTGCGCTCACGCCCACCGTAGCGGCCATGTCGGCCAAAGAGATAGGTTCGTGAATGTGCTCTTCGATATAAGCAATGGCGCGAGTAATATGGCGTGGGCTTTGAACAACCGTATCGCTCTGGAGTTGTTCGCTGTAATTGTGAGACTGTGAGTTGAGCAGCTGCGTCATCAATAAATCGTTAGCGTGCTTTAAGAAAGCCTCGTCGCTAGCCATGGCTTTGGCCATCGAAAATTGATCGCACAAATAGTCCAAACTGCGCAACCACGCACTGCGCTGACCAGCGTTGTCAGACATACCCAAATCAAATGTCAGCGGTTTGTGAAGCGGGGCGTTAAGCATCTTACTGAGCTGATCTTCGAGTGCGTCTCGCTCAATCATCGCGATTAAACGACTGCTACCCTGCCCCAGATACATTTCGTAGTTGGCCGTCGGCGACACAACAACCGTGGTGCCGTTGTCGGTATCCACCGACTCTCCAGCCATGGATACTCGAGTGTGCCCTGCCAATGTCGTTTGAGTGAAAAAATACTGGTTTGATTCAGGATTGATTTTGACATCGGCGCCATAGGTGCCACACATCAAGCCAATATTATTGAAAAACAAGCCATCGTAGCGGCTCGATAGCGCCTGTTTACTGGAGAGCACGCTGAGAGAGTGGCGACTGAAGTTACGCGCAATTAGATCCTGCGCCTCATCGATATCGGAGGACTGAAAAATCGGAAACTCTTGCAGCGGATGGCTGCTGACCTCAGCACTTGGTAGAAATGCCATGGACTCTGCTCTCTGTGTCGGTTTATTAGAATTATTGTAGGCTCTGCTTATTGACGAACTCATAAGAAGACCGATAAGTAAGTACCGATCTTTGGCCAAATACCGTTTGACGGAAAATTATTACAAAGTTCAAAGGTAACTGTAAAGACTACCATGGTCTATAGCGATAGCTGCATCACAGATTCTAATCCGATTACGCAATATCCCACCTCTTATCTCGACCACTAAAACCGATACACTTCTATATCACGCTAAGAATTGCAAATAGCGGTTCAGTTTTTTGAAGCTAGACCGTATCATGTGGCCTCACTCCACCTTTAGGTCTCTGAATTAATGAAGCCGGCACTGGTTCTCAGCTTGTTTCTATTCTGCATCATTACCAATGCAGTGATGGCTAACGCCCACAGTTTAGACGCCGATGGTATCGACCCTAGCCACGGAGGCAGTGACCGTGCGCATATACACCTTAGTGATCATCAGGATCATCACCCGTCAGAGGGTGAGCAAAGCGACGAGCACAGCGGTCACGATGACTCTCACGTACATATTTTCTTTCACTTTATTCCCTGGAGCTCTAGCGTTTCGATTGACTTAATCTCAAAAAGCTCAAGAGTTACCAGCCTTTCCTTCGACTATTTTGGGTTAATTTACTCGCCCCCAGTCCCGCCCCCGACCGCATAACTCCCTCTTACATTCGTCACTTAACGTTTAACGACGCCGCACGACCACCGCTGTCCTGATCGGAGAGTATTACCCCTGCGCGTCCGTAATGGAGTTATCCCATGCTAATTTTTCAGTCGTTCTCTGTTGAACGCATTGCCCAAACTCGCCTGCGAAAAATGCTGGCGTCGACGGCCCTCGTCGTGCTGATCGCGAGCACGAGTTCGGCAACTGCCGAGGCAAAACCCCTCTCCCTCGCCGAGGCCCTTCAACGAAGTTTGTCCCAGAACCCACAACTTCAACGCTATCCATTCATGGAAAGAAAAGCCGAAGCCCTGCGACTGCAAGCGAGCTTACAGCCGACACCAACGCTCAAATTGAGCGTCGCCAATGTCATGGGGAACAATGAGTTTTCTGCGACCGACAGCGCCGAAACCACCCTGGGGCTCAGCCAATTGATAGAACTGGGTGATAAGCGACAGGCGCGTATCGGTCTGAGCGATGCACGCTGGCAACAAACGCTAGCCAACTATGAGTTGGCTCGTCTAGAGCTTCTCGCTGAAACCGGTCGCCGCTATTACAAGCTGCTTAACACCCAAACCTACCGCGAGCAATTGAGTGAGCGCGCTCGATTGGAACAATCGGCACTGGCTATAATCAAGCACCGAGTTAACGCCGGCGCCGTCGGTGCGGCGGACGCCGCAAAGATGGAGCTCAAGCTTGGGCAAACGGAGCTGCAACTGCTTCAGCTAAATCATCAGCTTCAACAGCAACAATCTGAGTTATCGAGCCTGTGGCTCAACGACGTTGATTACTCGAGCGTTGAAGGCAATCTGTTTAAGTTGCCGGCTGCTATCGACATAGCCCTGCTGTTGCAAAAGCTAGATAGATCCCCACTGATTCAGCAAAAGATCCGATTGAGCCAACTCGCCGATGCTGAAGTGACTCGAGAAAAATCTCGCAGCAGTAGCGATCTGACCGTCGGCTTTGGTGTGAGAGATTTTCAATCCTCCAACTCTCAAGCCTTGGTTTTTGATCTGTCCATGCCCCTCACCCTGAGCAATCCCAATCGAGGAAGACTCGCGGCGGCCTACAGCGAACAACAGTGGGCCTATGAGGATCGAGAACTTAAACGGCGAGAACTGGCGTTAGCGCTTAAGAGCCTTAGCGTTGGCTTCGACAACCGACGAATAGAAGCGACGAGGCTGGGCAAACAATTGTTGCCAAAAGCGCAAGAGTTACTCAAGGAAGTTGAACTTGGTTATCAGCGTGGAATCTATTCGGTACTGCAATGGATCGATGCGCAAGATGAACTTTTTGCCCTCAAACAGCAACAGCTTCAGCTACACACCACTCTCTATTTACAGCGTTTGGAAGTGGAACGGATTAGCGGTCAAGCGCTAGACACCCAGCCAAAAACTCATCCTTCACACTCTGCGCCCGAGGCATAATGTCATGTTGAATCCCCTTTTTAGAACAACCGCTTTTCGCCTACTGTCGCTATGGATGAGTGCTGCGTCTATTGCAACAACACTTGTTATCTCCAGCGCAACCCTTGCCAGTGGAGACCATGCACATGACGCGGGCCATCACGATCAAGAACCCTTAGCGCAAGAGGGACCTCACGGCGGAAAACTCCTGAGCGATGGAAATTTTTCGGTCGAGATTACCGTTTTTGAAACTGGTGTTGAGCCGGAAATGCGCTTGTATTTCTACGCCGACAAAACCCCGATTTCGACCGACTCGGTGGATGTGTCTGTGGTCTTGGATCGACTCGGCGGCGTACAAGATCTGTTGAGCTTTTATCGTGAACAGGATTATTGGGTTAGCGACCAAATTATTCGCGAACCTCACTCCTACGATGTCACTGTCGAAATCACTTGGCAAAACCGAAACATGCGCTGGCAGTACGCCAGCCATGAAGGCAGAAGCCAGTTGACCGAAAGACACCAGAAACAGGCACAGATTCAAACCGAAATTGCCGCGAAACAAACTCTCGAGTTCACCAACACCTTGTTTGGAGTCATCGAGACGCCGGAGAATCAAATCTTCAACATCAGTGCCCCTTACGCGGGAATCGTCACAAAAATACACGTCAACACCGGAGACAAGGTAAAACGCGGGCAGACTCTGCTCACCATACGCAATCGTTCAACACTGCAAAATTACTCGGTGAAAAGCCCGACCGACGGCGAAGTGAGTGAGCGACAGGTCAATCAGGGCGCGCGCGCCGATGAACAGGTGTTGATGAGCATCAGTGATCTCTCCAACGTCTGGGTTGAGATGTCGGCCTTTCCCGAAGATATCGAACAATTGGCCATCGGCCAAACCGTCACTGTGACAGACATGCACGATCACGATCAAGCTCAAGGAAAAATCGAGTACATTGCACCGCAAATGACCGCGGGCCATATCGCCCGAGCTCGGGTGACGATCGCCAATCCTGAGGGGCATTGGCGCCCGGGCATGCATGTGGAAGCGAGCATTGCCACCGAGACCGTCGATGCAGCTTTGGCCGTTGAAAAAATCGCACTGCAAACCTTTCGCGATATGGATGTCGTCTTCGCCAAATACGGCAACACCTTCGAGGTTCGTATGCTCGAACTGGGTAAAGACGACGGCCGCTATGTTGAAGTACTCAGCGGCCTTGAACCCGGTACCGTTTACGTCACCCAAAACAGCTATCTGTTAAAAGCGGACGTTCTAAAAGATGGGGCCAGTCATGATCACTGATGCCAACAAAACGTCTTTTAACTTGCCGCTTTTAACCCCTAGGAAAAAACCATGAATGCATTCATTTCTTTCGCCGTGTATCGGCGTTGGCTGATGTTGGCAGTCACCGCAATGGTGGCAGTGATCGGTGTTTACAGCACACTGTCATTGCCTATCGATGCGGTTCCCGATATCACCAATGTTCAAGTACAAATCAATTCCAAGGCCGACGGACTCTCACCATTGGAGACCGAACAGAGAATTACCTATCTGATTGAGAACGCCATGGCGGGTATTCCCAAACAGCAAAATACCCGCTCACTGTCCCGTTATGGACTGTCTCAGGTAACCGTCATTTTTGAAGAGGGCACCGATATCTATTGGGCCCGACAACAAATCGGCGAGCGCCTGCAATCGGTTCGCGAGCAACTACCCGCTGGCGTTTCGCCCGCACTGGGGCCCATCGCCAGCGGTCTTGGGGAGATTTTCACCTACGCCGTCACCACCCGCGAGGGAGCCTTAACAGCCCAGGGAAAGCCCTACTCTCTGGAGGATTTACGCACGGTACAAGATTGGATCATTCGCCCTCAGCTGGTAAAAATTCCGGGTATCACGGAAATTAATAGCGTTGGGGGTTACGCCCGTGAATACCAGGTGGCGCCTAATCCGGGGAAAATGTTGGCCTATAAAGTCAGTCTTGAAGATCTCATTCAGGCCTTGGAAAACAACAACCAGAATTCTGGTGCAGGTTATATAGAACGCAATGGCGAACAGTGGCTAATTCGATCGCCGGGCCAGCTATCGAATCTGAGCGACATCGAAAATGTGGTCATCACCAAACGCGACGATGCACCGGTGCGGGTAAAAGACGTGGCTAAAGTGGGTTACGGAAAAGAACTCAGAACCGGCGCCGCCACCCTCAACGGTGAAGAAGCCGTACTCGGCACGACCTTTATGCTCTTGGGCGAAAACAGCCGCACGGTATCGGTAGCGGTGGCCGAAAAGCTTAAAGTCATTAATCGCAGTCTGCCCAAGGGGGTTGTTGCCAAACCGCTCTATGATCGTACCACTCTGGTGGACAAAACCATTCGCACGGTACAGACCAATTTGTTTGAAGGTGCGGTACTGGTCATCGCGGTGCTCTTCACTCTGTTGGGAAATATTCGTGCGGCGTTGATTACTGCCATGGTGATTCCCCTGAGTATGTTGTTTGCGCTCACCGGCATGGCGGCCGGACGAGTGTCTGGCAATCTAATGAGTCTCGGTGCCATCGATTTTGGTTTGATTGTCGACGGCGCGGTTATCGTCACCGAAAACGCTCTGCGACGCTTGGGCTTGGCGCAGAAACAACGCGGTCGATTACTGACGTTGAACGAGCGACTCGAAGAGGTCATCCTCAGCACCAAAGAAGTCTTCAGCCCAGCGGTGTTTGGTGTGCTTATTATTATGTTGGTTTACTTGCCTATCTTCGCGCTATCGGGTGTCGAGGGAAAGATGTTTCACCCCATGGCATTTACCGTTGTCGCCGCGCTATTAGGTGCACTGGTATTATCTGTGACTTTTGTGCCCGCCGCGATTGCCATCTTTATTCGCGGTAAGGTCAGTGAAGACGAAAATCGAGTCATGGCAAAAGCTCGTCAAGGGTACCGACCAATTGTCGAGTATTCGGTGAATAAACCTCTGCCAATGATTGCTGGCGCCTTGGCGCTACTTATTGCCAGCGGTTGGCAACTGAGCCGACTCGGTACCGAGTTTTTACCGCAACTTGACGAGCACGATATCGCCTTGCATGCGCTGAGAATTCCCGGCACCAGCCTCGAGCAATCTGTGGCGATGCAAAAACACGTGGAGGCGGCAGTCATGTCGATCCCCGAAGTGGATCAGGTGTTTGCCAAAATTGGTACGCCGGAAATCGCCACCGACCCCATGCCGCCCAACGTCGCCGATACTTTTTTGATGCTCAAACCACGGAACCAATGGCCTGACTCTGAAAAGAACAAAGCGCAATTGATAGAGGAAATCCGCCAAGCGGTCGAGCAGGTGCCGGGCAACAAGTATGAATTAACTCAACCCATCGAGATGCGTTTCAACGAGTTGATTGCGGGAGTTCGCTCTGATGTGGCGGTGAGAATCTATGGCGACGATATGGACAGTCTCAACTCCATCGGTAAAAACGCCGAGTCAATTCTATCGACAATCAAGGGCGCCAAAGATGTAAGAGTCGAGCAGAGCACCGGCTTGCCAACCCTCACCATAGAGCCAGAGCGCGATCATTTAGCGCTACTCGGATTGACGGTGGCCGATCTTCAGCGGGCGGTTCAAGCGGCAATTGGCGGGGTGCAAACGGGCATCATCTATGAAGGTGATCGACGCTTTAAACTGCTGGTTCGACTCGATGAGTCTTTTCAGAAAGACGAGAGTAAACTGGCGAAGCTGCCGATAAATCTTCCCATCTCTGCGGTTGATGGTGGCAATCAAGAACTTCGCTATGTGCCGCTGGGTGAAGTGGCTAAGATTGTAAAAACCTTAGGCCCCAATCAGATCAATCGTCAAGACGGCAAACGCAACCTCGTGGTTACTGCGAATGTTGAAGGTCGGGATTTGGGCTCCTTTATCACCGAGCTGCAAACAACCATCAACTCGGATCTCGTCATCCCCCCGGGCTACTGGATCGAATACGGTGGAACCTTCGAACAACTGCAATCGGCCAGTCAACGTTTAATGATTGTGGTACCGATTACCTTGCTGTTGATTCTGGGTTTGTTGTACAGCAGTTTCAACTCATTAAGAGACGCACTGATTGTCTTCACTGGTGTTCCCATGGCTCTCACTGGTGGCGTGATTGCACTGAGTTTGCGCGAACTGCCACTTTCCATTTCGGCGGCGGTTGGTTTTATCGCTTTGTCGGGTGTGGCCGTGCTTAATGGCGTGGTGATGCTGTCATTTATTCGCGAACTGCGAGTTCGAGGGCTCAGCCTGAAACACGCGATTTTAGACGGCGCTAGCCAACGTCTGCGGCCGGTACTCATGACCGCCCTAGTCGCCAGCTTGGGATTTTTTCCTATGGCTTTTAACACGGGAACCGGCGCCGAAGTTCAACGCCCTTTGGCCACGGTCGTCATTGGAGGAATTGTTTCTTCAACCCTGCTAACGCTGATTGTATTGCCCGCACTTTATAGTGCCGTTCATCGCTGGTCGCTTAAGGAGACGTCGTCTTAGGTTGGCACCACGCTTTTTTCCTAGTGAATAAGGGATAAGGGAATGAGTAGCGCCTAAACTCGCAACGCCATGACAATCATGGCGTTGCTTCAGGTGGCGCTACTGATTCTCTGATTTGCAATTCGCAAGACAGGACTTCAGCACAAGATCCTAAACTCACATCAGAAGTGTGAGTGTTATTTCCACGCACTTGATCAACCAATAGCTGAGTCGCTTTCGAAATCATTTGTTCGACGGGCTGTTGCACCGTCGTTAACATGGGCCAAGTTTGAACCGCCTGAGGCGAGTCATCAAATCCCACCACCGACAATTGCTGTGGAACCTCAATACCCTTCTTGCGCGCTGCCACCAATACCGCACAGGCCATGTCATCACTGCTGGCAAAAATGGCGGTTGGCCTAGGTGTTTGACTGAGCAGTTGCTGCGCGCATTGATGACCCGAACTGAAATCAAAATACCCTTGCGAAATCCATTCTGGGTTTTGTTCTAGTGCGTTATCACTTAGGGCTTGCCGATATCCCTGTAAGCGCAAGTAACTGGCACTGTGATCGGGATGACCGACAATGTGCCCAATACGGCGATGTCCTTGATCGATCAAATACTGACAGATATCTTGGGCAGCTTTTTGATCATCACAACCCACCGACGGTGCACCTTCGACGATATCTGGCGCCACACAAGAAACCGTAATATCCGCAGCAATAAGGGCCTGGCGCAATGATTGATTTTCGGTGAGCGGAGGCGTCAACACCACACCATCCAACCGTGCCTCTTTGATCTGCGCAATCAACCATGAGGCCAAATTTGGTTGATGGTAATCACAGGGCAATATCACCAAACCAAAACCGCGATCACGGCAAGCCTCCAAGGCTCCGCTCTGAGCCCGCATGACGTAACTGGCACTGGGATTGGAATAGACCAATCCCAACAAGAAGGATTTTCGCCCAGCGAGACTGCGGGCCGACTGACTGGGCTGATACCCCAATGCCGCCGCTGCCGCGAGTACTTTCTCCCGCGTCGAATCGCGCACACTGGGCTCTTTATTGATCACTCTGGAGACGGTTTTCAACGACACCCCCGCCCGTTCTGCGACATCGTAAATCGTCGCAGAAGCACTCGCCACTTTCGGCTGCACAGATAAAGGTTGTGTTTTTTTACTCATAAAGCGGTCGCCGCCTCCCTACGCCAAGTTGGCGCAAGCATAACTCAATCGAGCCCGATCAGGTTAATGCAGGCGCATCGTATGAGCGCCTCAAAAACGACTGTCCCAAAAACGATTCAAAGCCCCGCCAAACTGTCTTCAAGCCAGGCCGCGGCACCGATCAACGCTGGGTGCTTATGAACGATGAGATAAACGGGAATCGAATCCATAAAGCCTGCCAGGGCACCTCGCTCTTTCATGCGACGCTCAAAGCCGCTGGCGCGGAAGAACTCAACCATTCGCGGTAAAATACCACCGCCAAGATAGACACCGCCCTTGGCTACATAGGTGACTACCGAGTTGCCCACCAGAGTGCCTATACCGTCGCAAAAGATATTCATCGCTTCCAGCGCCAAGGTCTCGCCCTTGTCAAAAGCGCGCTCCGACACTTCGCCGCCGCTGACAACACGATCGGGGCAGTTATCGATCTCTGCCAAGGTGTTATAGAGAGTCACCAACCCCAAGCCAGAGATCAAATGTTGCGCACACAAATAGCCGCCCGATTGCAGTCGTTGTGCCAGCTGATGCTCTCGCGGTGTTTGCGCCGCGTAGGCCACATGGCCGCCCTCTCCCGGCACCGGAACCCAGCGATCCGCGGTATAAACCAAGGCCGCTACACCCAAGCCGGTGCCGGGCCCGACAATGGCTTTTGGTGCCTGGGGCTGAGCTTCTCCGGCGAGGATTTCCACCGTATCGCCGTCGCCTAAATGAGGTACCGAGCAGGCCAAGGCGGCAAAGTCGTTGAGTATGAGCAGAGAGTCAAAGCCCAAAGACTGGCGAGATTTCTCTATCGAAAATACCCAATTCACGTTGGTAAAACGTATTTCATCACCTGCCACCGGACCGGCGACGGCAATACAGGCACGCTTTGGCACAGGCCCCTCGAGAGTGTCGAGATACGCGGCGACGCAAGCCTCAAAGGTCTGGTATTCACCAGTGACCAAGTCTCGAGTCTGACTCATTTGGTAGCCTTGGTCATTTCTACCCGTGACGATACTGAAGCGCGCGTTGGTGCCGCCAATATCGGACACAAGAAAAGGAAAGAGTGTATTCATCGGGCTTGGATCTCCGCAGGAAAGCTATTTCACACAAATGACAGCGCTGTCAAAAACAAAAGAATACTCAATTTTAAAGATAATAACCACCACTGTTTGTCTTTGACTGAGCTTAAGATTCCACCATTCGAGACTCCCACCGCAATCCGACCTATCGCCTCAAGGGCCAGGGCATCGCCACTCAATCAATACCCGCGCAGAGAAAAAGTGCTAAGGCCTACCCATAGGTCTTTAGCCGCGCTACAGTAGCTCAAGCTCTGACTCTGTAGTATCTGGATTGGCTGATGCAGGCATAACCATCAGCCGTTTCGCCCTCAACAAGGAACTGTCAATGCTCGACTATATTGCCCTAGGATTTCTCATTTTTGCCGCAGTGGTGATGTTTTATGGGATTATCGTCATCCACGATATTCCCTATGAAATATCGGTCTCGCGCAACCACCCTCATCAAGATGCCATCCACTACGCCGGATGGATTAGTTTATTTACACTGCACGTGTTGTGGCCCTTCCTGTGGATTTGGGCAACACTCTACCGCGAGGATCGCGGTTGGGGCTTTGCCCATCAACAAAACCAGCTCCAGACAAGCCCCAACGCCAATGACTGCGAAGACCTCGCTGGTGAAACGGCGATAGAAAGGGAGAAAGAAACTCGAGCACTGCAGGAGCAGCTGCAAAAAATTGAGCAACGCCTAAGCGCGCTAGAGAAACCACCTGCGGCAGAAGGAGATCTCAACTAATGGATTTATTACTGGTTTTAACTTACGCCGCATTTTGTATTGCCATCTTCAAGATTTTTAAGATTCCTCTCAACAAGTGGTCTGTGCCCACCGCAGTGCTCGGTGGCGTGGTATTGATTGGCACATTGATCTTCACCATGAACTACAACCATCCGTTTTCGGAGATTAGCCGCACCTACTTTGTCACCACGCCCATCGTCCCCAACGTAAAGGGCGAAGTGATCGAAGTGCCGGTAAAAGGCAATCAACGAGTCCAAAAGAACGATGTGCTGTTTCGCATTGACCCCACACCATTCCAGAATTCGGTGGATGCACTGCAGGCGCAATTGACCTCAGCCAAGCTCGATCAGGTTCGCGCACAGGAGCTGATTAAACGACAGGCGGGCAGACAGCGCGATTTGGATTTGGCTAACGCACAGGTCAGTAACATCGAAGCACAACTGGCCACGGCTCAATACCAACTGGATGAAACCGTTGTTCGCGCGCCCGCCAACGGTTACGCGACTCAAGTGGCGCTGCGGCCCGGTATGGTTGCAGTTAATATTCCTTTGCGTCCAGCCATGACCTTTGTTCAAGAAGAAAGCCATTACTTAACCGGCTGGTATCGTCAAAACAGCATGATGAGATTGGAAGTGGGCAACGACGCTGAAATCGCCTTTGATGGCATTCCCGGCACCGTCTTCGCAGGCAAGGTAGCGATGGTTTCACCCGTGCTGGCCGAAGGTCAAATCCAAGCCAGCAGCAACTTGGTTTCTGGCCGCCAAGCCAACTACCCTGGGCGTATACCCATTTTTATCGAGATTACTGATCCCCGCTTTAAGGATTATGCGGCTTCAGTACCGGGAGGCGCCTACGCGCAAACAGCCGTGTATTCGGAGCATTTCCACCATGTCGCCATCATGCGCAAGATCTTGCTGCGCATGGCATCGTGGATGAACTACTTGTTTCCGTTTCATTAAAAACACACTCGCGCTTAACCGCAGCGGGCACAAAAAAGGCGAGCGCTGATCGAGAGATCACGACTCGCCTTTTTTACGTTTAAACGCTGAGCGTTTTAAGCGTCAATCAATCCGTATTCTTTTCTCAATACTTCGATGATTTCTGCCTTCGGATTATCTGACAGCACAATTTTCTCACCGGTGATTTTTTCGGCAATCCCAGTGTAGGTTTTCGAGATATTCATAAGCGCATCGATTGGCAACTCATTGTCTCGAGCCAAAGCCGAGCGCTCGTCCATACGATCCTTATTGAGCAAAATATCCGCATCATCAAAGTGACTGAGTAAAAACTGGCGAAACCCTTCTTTTGAGTTTTCAACGATATCGCCATCGCGATAGCTGGCCCCATCCCAGATTCGAGAAGAATCCGGCGTACCCACTTCGTCCATATAAATCAGTTTTTCATTGCCAGCTTTATCGGTGACAAAACCAAATTCAAACTTGGTATCAACAAAAATCTGATCAAGCTTTTCGAGCTCTGAACTAATCACGTCAAAGCCATCTTTCAACAATTTTTCGTAATCGTCGATATCACTGGGATTGCGAAAATTAAACGCCTGATAATTGTCTTCAATATTGGTGCGAGTGATATTGACGTCGTCCTGCTCGGGCACCCCGTCGATGCCGGTCAAAATACCTTTGGTCGATGGGGTAATCAGTAATTCAGGTAACTTTTGATCTTTCTCCAAACCATCGGCAATCTCGATACCACAGAATTCACGCTCGCCTTTTGAATAGGCACGCCACATTGAGCCGGTGATGTATTGTCGACAGATGGCCTCGATCATCACGGGTTTCGCTTTCTGCACGATCCATACGAACGGGTGCGGAATATCCAGAATATGACTGTCCGCCAGCCCCTGCTCGCGAAAGCGCTTAAACCAGTGATTCGAGATAGCGTTTAAGGCCGCACCTTTACCCGGAACCCCTTTCACGTCGCCCTCACCGGTCCAGATACAGTCAAAAGCTGAGATACGATCACTGATTACCATAATGGCCAAAGGCGCATCGCCCGCCACATCGTAGCCCTTCTCTTCGATCAAGCGTGCGCTGTCAGCCTCGGTGAGCCAGTAGACCGAGCGGACTTTACCGCTGTGTACCGACTTATCGGTGCGAATGGGCAGATCGTCGTTGACGGCCAGTACTGTGTCTTTAAGAGAAACCGAAGCATCGTGAGTCATGAATTGGGCCTTAATCACTGCACGCTAAAAAGCGCTAAAATCGAAAACGCGGATTCTACCAGAAAATTCAGTACCTATGCGTGCCCCCTCGCACCGAACGCAAAGCCTGCTAATCTACAGCGCAGTTTCTATCGCCGCCACTGCAGTCATTGGGGCTGTTCTAGTTAAGAGAACCATGAAATGGGTTGCGTTCGCCTAACCGAAAGCTTTCTCGACACAGTCTGATGGCGGCATTGAGTTTGTTCCTTTGGGCTTTCTGAAACCAAACGCTCTGGCGAGATATACCCGCTCTATAGGGAGAATCTCTGTAGTGATGTGCCTTAAGTGGGTGTCCGTCATAGGCCAGCACCTGTTCCGCCGGCCACGGCTGAAAAGTTGATATTAAATTAATACGGCCCGAAACCAAAAGGCGATACAGCTGAAAATGACTGGTGGCACTCACTGTGGGCAGTGATTTAAAATGCTCGTGGTAGGCCGCTCGGTAATACATTCCTAGAGTGACATCCGTGAACGGAGGATGCACCTCGACTTGTTCCTGCCCGCGATGCACCAGCACCCAATATCCAGGATGGAGAAAATCCGAAAACACCAAATCTGCCTTCCAGCGGTGGTTTGCCCCCTCTACGACAGGAATCGGCAACAGCAGATCGGCCTTACCCATACGGATCCTGTGAATGCCACGCTTGGCCGGGGCAACGAAATAGCCCACATCAACACTCAACTGATCACCCACACAATCAAACACCGTCGCCATCTCGCCGCTAAACTGCCCATTTACCAGCCGCGCATACTGACCAAATCCGACAGATTCTTTGAATACGGCTACACGTAATGCCGCTGTTTCGCCCCAAAGCGGAGTGCTCCAAATAACTAGTAACGCTAAACACAATCTAATCATTTTGCTCCAGTGATAGGCGCTTGGTGTGACTTTTTTCATCAACGATAGATTCAATATAGACATTTTCCTGAATTCCAGCCCTATTCAGCGCTTATACCCTCCCAAGAGTCCGTCAGCCACTGTATAATCGCCGCCTTAATTTCCCTATTACTGTATTGCTGGCGGAATTCAACTGCCAGTAATGTCACCCCATACAAAGACTGTTGAACTTATGGATAAAACCTACCAACCACAGGCCATCGAAACTAACTGGTACGAGACTTGGGAAGAGAGCGGCTTTTTCAAGCCCTCCGGTGAAGGCGACCCTTACTGCATCATGATTCCGCCCCCCAACGTCACCGGTAGCCTGCACATGGGCCACGGCTTCCAAGAGTCCATCATGGACGCCTTGGTACGCTACCACCGCATGAAAGGGCACGACACCCTTTGGCAGGTGGGCACCGATCACGCCGGTATTGCCACCCAAATGGTAGTGGAGCGTCAACTGGATGCGCAAGGCGTATCGCGTCACGATCTTGGCCGCGATAAGTTCATCGAAAAAGTCTGGGAATGGAAAGAAGAGTCTGGCGGCACCATTACCCGTCAGCTACGCCGCTTGGGTGCAAGTCCTGACTGGAGCCGCGAGCGCTTCACCATGGACGACGGTTTCTACGAAGCGGTGCAAGAAGTCTTTATCAAGCTCTACGAAGATGACTTAATCTATCGCGGTAAACGCTTAGTAAACTGGGATCCTAAACTGCACACCGCGGTTTCAGATCTCGAAGTGATCAGCGAAGAAGAAAACGGCTTCCTGTGGCACTTTCGCTATCCGATTACTGGCAGTGATCAACACTTGGTAGTGGCCACCACCCGTCCCGAAACCATGCTCGGCGATTCCGCTGTGGCGGTGCACCCCGATGACGAGCGCTACAAGCACTTGATCGGTCAAACCATCACCTTGCCGTTAGTGGGCCGTGAAATCCCGATCATTGGCGACGATTACGTCGACATGGAATTCGGAACCGGTTGCGTAAAGATCACCCCTGCACACGACTTCAACGATTACGAGATGGGCCAGCGCCACGACCTACCGCTGCACAACATCTTCAACGATGATGCTCAGATCAACAGCACCGCGCCCGAGAAATACGTGGGCATGGATCGCTTTGACGCCCGCAAACAAATCGTTGCCGATTTCGAAGAGCTGGGTTTGCTGGAGAAAATTGACGATCACAAGTTGAAGGTCCCTCGTGGCGATCGCACCAACGTGGTTATCGAGCCTTACCTCACTGATCAGTGGTACGTAAAAACTCAACCCTTGGCCGATGAAGCGATCAAGTCCGTTGAAGACGGCGATATCGAATTTGTCCCCAAGCAATACGAAAACATGTACTTCTCTTGGATGCGCGATATTCAAGACTGGTGTATCTCTCGTCAGCTGTGGTGGGGCCATCGTATTCCCGCTTGGTACAACGATGCTGGCGAAGTTTTTGTTGGGCGCAGCGAAGAAGAAGTGCGTAAAAAACACAATATCCCTGCCGACGTGACCCTTAAGCAAGATAATGATGTACTCGATACCTGGTTCTCTTCAGGCTTATGGACTTTCGGAACACTAGGCTGGCCAGAGCAAACCGATCTGCTGAAGAAGTTCCACTCCACCGATGTATTGGTGACCGGCTTCGACATCATTTTCTTCTGGGTTGCCCGGATGATTATGCTGACCCTCTACTTCAAGAAAGAAGTGCCATTCCACACGGTTTACGTGCACGGCTTAGTACGCGATGGTCAAGGGCAGAAAATGTCCAAGTCGAAAGGTAACGTACTCGACCCCATCGACTTGATCGATGGTATCGATCTTGAAGCCTTGGTAAGCAAACGAACCGCCGGTTTGATGCGCCCGAAAGACGCCAAGAAAATCGAGAAAGCGACTCGCAAAGAATTCCCAGAAGGTTTACAAGCCTACGGCACCGATGCCCTGCGCTACACTTTCTACTCGCTGGCCTCCACCGGCCGCGATATCAAGTTTGATGTTGGCCGTATCGAAGGCTTCCGCAACTTCTGTAACAAGATTTGGAATGCGTCACGCTACGTGTTGATGAACTGCGAAGTTCAAGACGATGAAGGCAACCGTATTTCTGCCCACGATTGCGGTCAAAGTGGTTCTAATGATTATGAGTTGTCGGTTGCGGATCGTTGGATTGTGGCAAAACTGCAAGAAACCGAAAAGGCCGTTGCCGAAGGTTTTGCCAGCTACCGCTTAGACCTTGCCTCGCAAGCGCTCTACGACTTCATTTGGAATGAGTACTGCTCTTGGTACCTAGAATTATCCAAACCCGTTTTGACCAGCGATGAGTCGACCGACGCGCAGAAGAAAGGTACTCGCCGTACGCTGATTCGCGTGCTCGAAGAAACTCTGCGCTTGGCACATCCGCTAATGCCATTTATCACCGAAGAAATTTGGCAGCGCGTTAAAGACCTGGCCGGTGTCGATACCGAGGCCAACACCATCATGCTGGCTCAACTGCCTCAGTACGACGAAGCCTTAATTGATACACAAGCCGTTACCGACGTTGAATGGATGAAAGGTGTGATCGAAGGCGTGCGGAACATTCGTGGCGAGATGAATATCTCACCAGCCAAGGCCATTCCGGTATTTTTTGCCAATGGCTCTGACAACGACAAACGCTGCCTAGAAACCAACCGACAATTCTTGACGCGTTTAGCCAGTTTGGAATCCATCACGTGGCTTAACGCCGGTGAAGAAGCGCCCATGTCGGCCACCGGCCTCGTCGGTGAGATGGAAATCCTAGTACCTATGGCGGGTTTGATCGATGTCGAAGCTGAGACGGCGCGTCTCAACAAAGAGATTGATCGAATCAAGAAAGACATGGTTCGTGTTGACGGCAAACTCAACAATCCTAAGTTCGTCGATAAGGCCCCTGCCGAAGTTGTCCAGAAGGAGAAAGATAAGCTCACGGACATGAGTGGCGCTCTGTCTAAACTCGAAGAGCAAGTCGAGAAACTGGCCGAACTGTAACAACCTATTTGGGTTATTTGATCATCATCGAATAACAACTAAGGCCCGATTAAAAGCGAACCCTAATGTGGTTCGCTTTTTTTTGGCATTAAAAGAGTCAACAACCAACGTTATTGACACATTCATGACGAATGTCTTAATCAGTAATTTCGATTCATCTCCGTGAACCTCCAACCCCATAGAGATAGAAATACCCCACCGCTTCGTACTGTACTTTAAACATCTAGTCGTTATATAACGAGCAAGTTACGGCTCAAGCACTACAATCAGTAGTAATTTTTATTTTCACGATAGTCTCCAATAAGAGTTTTCGTTAATGAACATGGGAATAATTCCATTGATACCCTCCTCGTCGTTGATAGGTATGCGAGAATTACTATTCAAATACGGTTTAGACCCCGAGCAGATTGCCACTAAAACTCAATGCCCGAGAGAAGCACTGACCAACCCCGCCCTACTCATTTCCACCGACGTCATTTACCGATTTTTGCAAGAATCCATTGCCGCCACAGAAAACCCTTTTCTATTATTGGAGCTCGCCAACCATCAAGGCTGGCATATCCTCCTACCCTTGCTCGATGCTTTCTCACAGGCAAAGACATTGCACCAACTCTTGACCACGATGGATTCATCTCTAGAACAGTTCACTCAAGTAATTTACAGCTATATCACTGAAGAAAAGAATGGCATTAGTTTTTGTTACGACATCCGGCAGAGCCTCGGAATTGACGATGATGAATCGAGAAACACCATGCCTATCATAGAATTGGGGATGGCTATCAGTGTTGTCGAATGCCAGCGGCTAATAGGCGAACACTGGCGGCCACACCACACCCAGTTCATGCATTCAGCTCCTAAAAATCGCACATCTTTAGAAAAGGTGTTTGGTAAAAATCTACACTTCAATCAAGACCGAAATTCCATTTTCATTTCAAACGAAGATTGTGATACAGCAATCCCAAAGGACTGGTTACGCCTCCGACTAAGCCAATCGACGCAACGACATGATTCTCTAGAGTCCATCCCTTTGACGCTACAAGTGGATCGCAGCATTCGACTCATATTCACCGAACGTTGTTGCACCATCGACGACATTGCTCACTATTTTCACATACCTTCTCGCACACTACAGCATCGCCTAAAAAAAGAGGGTACTCACTACCAAGCCATTCTCGATCAAATACGCATTGACCTTGCTCGTTACTACCTCAAAAGCTCAAACCTCTCTGTTACCGCCATTGCCGAGCGACTTCACTTTTCCGAAACCGCGGTTTTTTCTCGATTTTTCAAAAATAAAATGAAACTCTCTCCCTTGCGATATCGAAAAACTTCGTAACAGAAGAATTCTTCGAGCCATAAATACTTAACCTCTCTTCAGTTGCGCAATTTGTCAAAAGCCATCTCTATAAATGAGAGACCATAACTCTAGGCGCATACTGAAACGCCTAATATTCCAATAACAATAATCCGGAGAGTCCACCATGCCACGCATAATTCCCAGCATAGAATAATCTTTCGCGCCTACTACGGCATCGAATTTAAACACCACAATCTCACTACTATTGGCGATTCTCTTAAAAATTCGCCAAGGAGTACACTCATGCGTAAGATTTTTTCCCCATCAACACTAACCTGCAGCATCAGCGGCGCAATACTATTACTAAGCAATGCCGCAACCAGTAGTAACTTAGCGTTAGAAGAAATTGTTGTAACCGCACAAAAAAGAGCACAATCTGTTCAGGATATTCCCATGAGCGTATCCGCACTTTCAGAAGACTCACTGAAAACATCCGGCGTTGAATCCGTTGCCGACATCCAATCCCTGGTACCCGCACTCAACATTGTGTCGAGCAATTCCCCAGCACAATCCTCTATCAGCATCCGCGGCGCGGGAACCGGCGCAGCCGATCCAACGCTTGAGCCTTCTGTGGGTGTTTTTGTTGACGGCGTCTTCATGCCACGCAGTATTTTTGGTCTATCTGATCTGATCAGTATCGATCGAGTAGAAGTTTTATTGGGGCCACAGGGTACTCTCTACGGTAAAAATACCAATGCTGGTGTTATCTCTGTACACACCAAAGGCATGCCAGACACCTTCGAACTCGATATCGAACAGAGCTTCGGTAGCGACTCTCTCAGCGACAGTAAAATAGATGTCGGCGGCCTCATCAGCGACGACTTGGGTTATCGTTTTTCTGCCAGAAACCGTCGTAAAGATGGCACAATGGAAGACGAATTCACCAACGCTGAATACAACCAAATTGACAAACAGTCCTACCGCGGACAACTCTTTTGGAACGCTACAGAGGATCTCTCGGTAAGAGCCATTAGCTACTACAGCCTGTCAGATTCCAATCAGTCCCAAGATGAAGTACATATCGAACCCGGTAGCTTATTCGAGGGCTATATTGCCGGTAACTTAGCCGCTAATGGCCTGCCCGTCGCAAAAGGCGATGTTGAAGATCGTAAAGTAACCCCGACACAAGCTGCTGGTGGTCGAGTTGAAGTGCAAGGCGCTTCGATTCAGCTTGAATACGATTTGGACGATTACCTGATAACGTCCATCAGTGCTTATCAAGAGTGGGAACAAGACAACGGCTTCACCGACAACGATGGCACCAGACTCGATATTTCCCATTCTCGCGCGACCTTCAACGAGGAGAGCATCAGCCAGGAGATTCGAATTGCCTCTGCAGGCGGTGAAACCATCGACTGGATTGCCGGCGCCTTCTACTTCAAGAGCGATCTCCAAGGTGGCGACCCCAACAAAGTCTTCGCTGGTTCCAGCTATGACATGAATCTAGGTGGTACTCAGCTGTTTACCCCAGGTGACTATATGCTTTGGAACCAAACCTTTTCTTCGGAGTCTATCGCTCTGTTTGGTCAAGCCACTTGGAACCTGAGTGAGCAAACTTCGATCACCGGCGGTTTGCGCTACAACCAAGAAGAAAAAGAATTCACTGCTTACAGCGACTCTTTTGACGCAGATGGCACGCCTTTCCGACTTGCCAATATTTTAGACGGCAGCTACACCGGCGGATTCTTTTTGCCAACTATCAGTGGCCAAACCACTTTAGGTGATGCGCTGGACGTAGAGGATGATCGTAAAGACACCGACATCACTGGCATGATCAGCATTAGCCACTTTATCGACGACCACATGCTTTATGCATCCATTGCCAGTGGCTCTAAATCCGGCGGTTTTAACGGCTCCTTCGGTGCAACCCCCGTATCAGACAGAGAATACGAAAGTGAAGAAACCGTTAACTACGAAGTTGGTGCAAAGCTGGATTTGATGGAAGGCCGTGCTCGCATTAACGTCGCTTACTTCTACACCGAGTACAAAGACTTTCAGGCCACGACTTTTGACCCAGTTTCAGTCGCATTTGGTGTTATTAACGCCGGCCGCCAAGTCACTCAAGGCGTAGATATCGATGCCACCTATCTCGCCACCGAAAACCTGACACTGTCGGCAAAGGTTGAGTACTTGGACGCCCGCTACAAAGATTTCACCGGTGCCAACTGTGCCGTTAACTCCGGTGAGTTCATTAACACCGACGGAGACTGCGTACTGGATGACGAGCGTATGGAAAGCGCGCCAAATTGGTCCGGTTCTGTCGCCGCCGATTACATCGTTGCGCTGAATGAAGGCGAGCTGTACTTACACGGTGATCTTTCGTTTAAGACCAGCCACATTTCAGACCCTACCCGTAGCGAGGCATCTCGCGATACCCGTTACGAGTTACTGAATGCTCGTATGGGCTGGCGCAACGATTCCTGGGATATCAGCTTATGGGGTAAGAACTTAACTGACGATTACTACGCAGGCGCCCACACCAGCAACCTGGTGGCCAACCTATTTGCCGGTGCGGATGCTGGCGCCTCGGCCAATAGCTACCGCCGCTGGGTTAACGAGCCGCGCAGCTGGGGATTGTCTTTGCAATACAAGCTCTAATCTAACCATGTAGCTACGCACAACAAATGCACAACGAACACGCACTGTCTCTCTCGGTGCCGTTGTCTTCAGCCCGCCCTATGGCGGGCTTTTTTGTGCAGCAACAGAATCACTTAAAACAACAAAGATGCATCTAATTCACAGCTGACCTATAGTTTATCCCTCAAAGTCACAATCTATAGGGATAGTCATCATGAGCATAGCCTTTAGAAGTAAAATTCCACTTCTCTCACTTATCGCGATCTTAGCTGGTTGTGCAGGAGACTCAACCCAATCCCAGCAACACTCAGCTGAAAAGGTTATCGAAAGCTCGCCCACGGAATCCTTCAGAAAGTCGGATAATCACCTTAGTCAAACCACCATTACATTAGGTAACCGCAATACACTAGAAACGCTCTACAGCTTTCCTAATGCGAGCGATTCAAAAGAGACCCTAGAACAGACCATTGAGCACTATCTTGGACAGCGACTGCTGCGTGACGGAATCACCCATGGCTCAGCCGAGGTGTCGATTGACGACAGAGGGATCTACCACGCCACGCTTAAAGGCGATGGCAGCAATCTCAGTGAATACGCCACTCAGATTCCAACCTTTTTGGATAATGGATTACTTGCCGCAAACGCGGTCACTGAGTTGAAGTCTCAAAAGCTCTGGAACGACGAGGACTGGCGATTCTTCTTACCGCTCGGGCTCTCCATTATTAATCAACGCTCTGTGCAACTGCTGCACTTTCCACCTGAATACTCTCTTCCCGATCAAGACTATCTCGATTCGAAAACCAGTCAGCGCTGGGAAAAACTTCTCGAGCTCAATTCGGTACCTGTCAATGAAGTGACGCTTTATGAGAGCATTCTAGACGTTGCACCAATCGCGGCCCCCGCCAGCGCAGGCAGCACTCTAAGCGATACCTACAGCTACTTCGAACCTTACGTGGTAAAAATGCTGCCACTGCTACTCAACATTGATGAAGGCAGCAATAACGCACTCCCTATCGTGGCCTACGGTGGCCCAGTTCGAAGCTGGGTGAAAAGTCACTTCAATCTCGACAGCTTCGGCGTTAACAGCTTTGATACCGTCACGATAGAAAACAATATTCAAGCACCTATTCTAGGTGCCAACCATCCCAGCTACATCTGGTACGCCAAAGAAAATGGACGAGCTGCCGCTTTCAAGGTTATGCAACAGGATTTGGTCTCTGCATGCTGGCAAGCCAAAATGGGAATCGAGCCCAGCGCCGACGGCCACAAAACCCTGTCTAACTGTAAAAGCTATTGGACCGAGAAACCGACAAGCGTCTGTATCAACATGGAAATCCAGGCCTTTGACAAATCTCAAACCGAAGCCGAAGCTCTGTGTCGCGACATACCTGAAGCGGAACTCAAAACAAGCTTACGATAGAGTCAGCCCGACAGGAAAATCACGACATTGGGTCTGGTTATTGCGATGAACTTGATCACCGCGATAACCACCCATTCACTGTAAATGAACTACACTCTTTGAGAGCGATTTTGTCGTTTTTCTCAAGTTTTCGATTTTTCACTCTCTAACAAAGACGTTTATCAATGAGCAACCCAGAATCTAAAGATGCGCTTAATAAAGACACGCTCAATTTGGATAACAACCTGGTCTGTCTTGTAGGTAATCAAGATTACAGTGAAGCCGAGATAGAAGACCTCTTCAGCCACCTTTTTGAGCTCACCGCGACACTAAACAGCTGGGTATTTTATCAACGACTCGGCCCCGATATAGGTATTACAACCAGCGGTCTTAGCGCTCTATCCAAACACTACCTTGAACTCGAGGCAATGGGTTGCAAGGCCTTAGCGGTTGAATGCGAACTGGATAACCTTTACGTGAGTATCATCTATGAGCGTTTACCAAAAGAGCTTAGCCTACCCATCAAAATCTCTCCTGATCCTGACACGCTTGTTACTTTTCTAAAAACTCACGTCAGTCAAATTTCGTTGCAACTTATCGATCAAGACCGCTAGCAACCAAGGCGTTCGCGCCACTAGTCAGTTTCTATCGATACCAGATCTTTGCACTGTAAATGATGGCAGTACTTATTCAACACTCGCAAAGCCTTCTCTCTAAGTAACGGTTTTAATAGATATTCGTTCATGCCTGCATTGAGACATTCTGCTTTATCTTGCAAAGACACACTGGCGGTAAGCGCCACAATTGGCAGGTGTTTTAATTTATCAATTGCGCGTATTTTTTGCGTGGCTTCGATGCCGTTCATTTTAGGCATATGACGATCCATAAAAACAAGATCAACACTATTCATTTCCAAATAGCGAACCGCCTCAAAACCATCGCCAACGATCTCCACATTACAACCAAAATCTGTGAGTAAATGCATCAACGCCAGAGCATTAATTTCATTATCTTCTACCACCAATACATGGGCGCGACTTCGGTAGGAGTCCACCGACAAAGCCTCCCCAATATCATGATCATCATTGGCCAAAGGTAAAGAGACTTCTATCTTCGCCGTTGTTCCGACGCCATATTGACTCTGCAAAGTCATACTGCCGTCCATCAGCTCGACCAATTGCCGTGAAATGGACAAGCCCAGTCCAGTTCCACCGTAGTTGTGCTGAATGTCGGAATTTGCCTGATAGAACTGTCCAAATACACTTTGAAGCTTCTGCGGCTCAATACCGATACCACTGTCTTTAACCTCTATGACCAAATCGGCCATACTTTCGCCGATCCGAGTCGCCGTGACCTCAATCCAAACGCCGCCCTCCTCAGTGAACTTGACCGCATTGCCAATCAGATTACTCAACACCTGACGTACTCTAACCGGGTCCCCCCAGAACTGATCGGGAACACTTTCGCTATAATTTAAAGTTAAACTAATTTCTCGACGCTCGGTTTCAATCTGAAAGAGATCGATTAAGTCGTTCAGTAATCGCCTCAGCGAAAAAGGCTTTTGCATCAACTGAAGCTTGTTGGCTTCAATTTTAGAAAACTCCAAAATATCGTTAATAATCTTAAGCAGCGAGTGTCCGGCGCTGATTTGAGACTTTACGTAGTGTTTCTGGGTAAAGTCTAACGACGTTCGCTCAAGCAACTCGCTCATCCCCAGCATTCCACTGAGTGGCGTGCGAATCTCATGACTCATCTTCGCCAGAAACTCTTGCTTGGCTTGTTCAGAGCGCTGGGCAACGTCTCGGTCCCGTTCCGCTGTCAGTGTTCGATGCCTCCATCCCCAATAGAAAAATGCCAACACGCAGATCACCAACGCATACAAAAGATACGCCCACAAACTAAGCCACCAGGGCGGCTTGACGATAATCGTGAGTGTCGCTGGGATCGCGTTCCAAACGCCGTCGTTATTGGCCCCACGCACTTTAAATTCGTAGTTTCCCGGACCAACTCGATGGTAAACCGCTCGATGATCGGCACTGTTTGACAACCAAGAGCGATCGACACCTTCGAGCTTATAGCGATAACGGTTTTGCTCACTGCGAGAATAGCTGAGCGCCGAAAAATCTAACGCGAAAGGTTGATCGTCAAAATCAAGAGTGATCGTTTGTTGTTGGTCGACGTAAATATCTCGCTCGTTTTGACTTTGCAATACAGAGAGTTTGGTGATCACCACCGGAGGAACAAACTGATTGTTCTCTACTTTTTGAGGACGAAAGAAATTGAGACCACCGACACCGCCAAAGTACAAATAGCCTTCACGGCCTTTTAGCTCACTCCCGGCAATAAACTCTCGCGACTGCACGCCGTCGCCTTCATCGTAGCGCTGTGCAAAGCCGGTTTCGGGGTTAAAGCGCAATAAACCGTCACGGGTGCTCAACCACAGATGACCGCGCTCATCATCCAAGATCCCCAAGATAGCCGTCTGAAGATAGTTTTGACTGTCGATGAAATGCTCAAAGGTCCCCAATACTGGGTCAAACAAATTGAGTCCGCCGTGCTCAGTACCCACCCAGAGCTTTCCATCTTTTCGCTCAGTCAGACTATAAACGTGATTGTGACTAATACTGCTTGGGTCCGAGGAATCGTGCTTGAAGCTTTGGAAACGGTTTTCCTCGGGATAAAAGCGCTGCAGGCCCGCCGATGCCGTTCCCACCCAAAGACGATTGTGACTGTCCGCTAAGAGTACCTGCACATAATCATCGGCGAGAGATTCGGGATTATTGGGATCGTGACGATAAATCGAAAACTCACCGGTTTCTGGATGGTATTGATTGAGCCCACCACGCCATGTTCCTACCCAGACTCGTCCCTGCTCATCTTCAACGATGTCAAAGACCGTGTCATCACTGATTGAGCTTTCGTTTTTCGTATCGGGGAGATAGCGAGTAAACACTTCGGTGTTGGGATTAAACCGATTCATACCACCGGAATAATTCCCCAATAAGTAATCTCCATTGCGCAAGCGCATAATGTTCATGGGATGATTGTTGCTAATACTGGCGGGATCTTGAGGATCGTGCTGAAAATATCTAACGGATTTGTCGGAACCGTCTATACGACTGACTCCGCCGCCGTCGCCAACGACCCAAAGAGTGCCGTCATCTTCTTGCCAGAGACCATTGACCGTATCGGATGCTAACGAATCGGCACCACCCAATTGGTGACGCATCAGATTAAACTTGTTGCGTTTTTCATCCAGCTTGAACACCCCACCGTAATAGGTGCCGACCCACAAAATCCCAGAACTGTCTTCAAAAATCGACTTTATTTCTTGGCCTAGTAAAAATCGTGAAAAGGTTTCAGTCTTACGATCAAAGAGATTCAAGCCACCATTCGTGCCCACCCAGAGTCGCCCCTGGCGATCTTCAAAAATCGTCCAGACGAAATCGTTACTTAAGCTTTCGGGATCATCAACATCAAGACGATAGTGAGTAAACTCTCCAGTACGGGTGTCTAACCGATTGAGGCCACCGCCAAAGGTCGCCACCCAAATGGTTCGCGTTGAATCCTCGAGTACCTTCCACACACTATTGTGAGATAAGCTATTAATATCGCCAGCGCTCTTGCGATACTGCGTCCAGCGATCGGCTTGAGTATCGAACCGAAACAGGCCCTGCTCAGCCGAGCCGACCCAGAGCGAGCCACTGCTGTCTTCCATCACCGACCAAATAGAATCCCCCAAGCCTTCCCCATGACGAGTAAACTGCTGGGTTTGTTTGTCAAAGTATTGAAGTCCGGCATCCTGGGTTGCAAGCCAAAGCCCGCCCTTCACACTGAGTTCGATATCGACAATGACTTTGACAGGGGAATGCTGACTCGTCAGAGGGGCCCGCCGCTCGGAAGAAGGCCGAGTCGTCGCCGGGTCAGGTTGCGACGAATCATTCAATGACGTCTCTGCCGGTAAAGATCGGATCTCCGAGGTCGGATAGGTGACAAACTCGCCCGATGGCAGACGCTTTACTAAGCCTCCACCTTGAGTGCCCAACCAGAGACTTTCACCATCGCGAACAACGCTCCAGATAAAACTGCTAGGCAAACCCTGCTCAGACATATAATGGCGAAATTGGTAGCCATCAAAGCGATTGAGGCCATTGCGAGTGCCAAACCAAATAAAACCCGTTGTATCTTGTTCGATCGAAAAAACGGTACTCTGACTAAGACCTTCACGAAGTGTGATCTGCTCCATCATCTCATCGTCAAAGTTGGCCCGAGCGACGGTGCTGAGCACAGAAAGAAATAGTAAAAGAAATACAGAAGGAAGCGCTATGGCAAGAAGAGAGAAATTCGAAGGCACTGGCAATAACTTGAGCTCAGACAAGACCACAAGAAGCGATTGCAACACATCTCGCCGTCTAGCCCTTGAGGATAAATCGTCACGACCCAATTGTTGGCAAAGCTCAACTCGCTCCAAGGCCATCGCGGCACAATTCCTTTTCACCCTCACCTCGTTCATTCCGTCCCTATTCAGGCCGTTAGCCAGCTTTATTACTGAATAATAGAATAAAAGCAGCTTAACACAACAAAATACAATATAGGATTTCGAGAGTTTCGCCATTTTCGGGATATCCATCCTAACAAGTGGCGATAATAGAGAAATCTACTCTATTCCCCCTCTGTGAATGTTTATTGACGAACTATGGCCAAGGCATAGGGTTGCTTAAGGATTTAGCGGATCTTGTCCGATTCGCCCACTCGCGACGCAATGGTTTGGGGGTATTAGTGTCAGCAATAGGTCTTTGCCAATCGACGAAAGTAATAATGAACAAAGGAAAGGAGATAATAACGCCGCCGCGACATTGGCACGACGGGGTTATTAGATCGAGGCTTCAATAGACGTAGAAGTTAACTCGATGAAGCCTTGATCGGATCAAGCTTAGGCCTGAGCAAACTTCTGAGTGTGATAAGCACTGTTACCAAATAGCAACTCAACCATGGTTAAACGCTTAAAGTAGTGACCAACGTCGAGTTCTTCGGTCACGCCGATACCACCGTGGATTTGAACCGACTCTTGACCCACCGCGCGAGCAGCTTTACCGACACAGACCTTCATGGCAGAAATCGCTTTTTCGACGCCTTCAGCACCTTGCTCGTCCAACTTCATCGCCGCCATCAAGACGATAGATTTGGCTTGCTGATGCTCGATGAACATATCAGCCATGCGATGTTGTAGCGCTTGAAATTTGGCAATAGGTACACCGAACTGAACTCGAGTCTTGCTGTATTCAACAGTCTTTTGATAGGCCACTTCCATAGCACCTACCGCTTCTGCACAGACCGCTAGGGTTGCTCTGTGCAATACAGACTCGATCACAGACAGAGCACTGCCTTCATCACCCAAGAGACTGGCAGCACTCACTTCGACATTATCGAGTTTTACTTCGGCGGCGCGAGCACCATCTTGTGTGCGATAGCTTTGAACATCCACGCCCGCAGCTGAAGCGTCGACCAAGAACAAGGAGATTCCCTCGTCGTCCGTCTGAGCGCCAGAAGTTCGAGCCGAGACGATTAAGGTATTGGCGATGCCACCATTTAGCACAACCGCCTTGTGACCGTTAAGACGATAACCGCTATCAGTCTTTTCAGCCGTGGTCGCCACATCGCTTAAGTCGTAACGACTCTGCGGCTCTGCGTAGCCAAAGGCCACTTGCTGACTGCCATCCATAATGCCGGCGATAAGCTCTGCTTTTTGAGCCTCGTTGCCTGCCTTAGCGACTAGACCACCGCCAATAACCGCAGTTGCCAGAAACGGCTCGACAACAATGCCCTTGCCGAACTCTTCCATAACCACCATGAGATCAGCAGCGCTGCCGCCAAGACCACCGTCCTCTTCCTTGAAAGGCACCATCAACCAACCCAACTCGGCAAACAGCTTCCAATGATCTTTATTGTAGCCATCGTCGCCTTTGACAACCTTCATACGCGAATCAAAGTCGTAATCGTTTTGTACAAACTTTGCTACGCTGTCTTGCAGCATTTGCTGCTCTTCACTTAATGAAAAATCCATGTTCGCTCCCCTTACAAACCCAATACGGCTTTGCAGATAATATTCTTCTGAATTTCGTTACTGCCACCGTAAATCGTCGTTTTACGATGATTAAAGTAGGCTGGTGCACTATTGGCTGCAGCACCTGGCCCCACCATAGGCCCTTCAAAGCCGTACTCGAACTGATCTTTTACAAATGGAACGGCGTAGTAACCGGCAATTTCCATTTTAAGCTCGTCAATTTGCTGAGCAATCTCGGTACCTTTGATTTTCAAAATGGAGGATTCAGGCCCTGGCGCTTTACCCGTACTGACCGCAGCCAAGGTGCGCAAATCGGTGTATTCCAGAGCGAGAAGATCGATCTCCAAAGCGGCAACTTTTTGTGCAAAGGCAGGGTCTTCCATCAACGGCTGACCAAAATGATTGGTCTCTGCCGCCAACTGCTTCACTTGTGCCAGAACCTCTTTGCTCTTAGCCACGCCGGCAATACCGGTACGTTCATGAGTCAGAAGTACTTTGGCGTAAGTCCAGCCCTTGCCTTCTTCGCCAATCAAATTTTCAACCGGCACACGAACGTTATCGAAATGAATTTCGTTGACTTCACGGGTTTCGTCTAACAAATAGATAGGAGAAACATTGATGCCTGGGGTCTTCATATCGATCAACAAAAAGCTAATGGACTCTTGATTCTTCGCCTCGCTACCTGCGGTGCGAACCAAGCAGAAAATCCAATCCGCATGCTGGCCCAAGGTGGTCCAAGTTTTTGTACCATTGACCACATACTCGTCGCCTTCACGGACTGCGGTGGTTTTCAGCGACGCCAAGTCAGATCCGGAGTTTGGCTCTGAATAACCCTGACACCACCACACTTTACTGCCGAGAATATCGGGCAGAAAACGTTGCTTTTGCTCTTCGTTACCAAAGGAGTAAATAACCGGTGCCACCATATTCATTCCGAATGGAATCACCCCGGGAGCGCCAGCTTTGGCACACTCGTTACTCCAGATGTACTTTTGAGTTGGAGTCCAACCAGTACCGCCGTATTCCACTGGCCAATTGACCGCGGCCCAGCCTTTATCAGCTAAGATCTGCTGCCATTCAACAAAATCTTCTTTGGTAAAGTGCAGCTCTCGCTTGGACTTTTCAGCAATCTTTGCTGGTAATTTTTCTTTTAGGAACGATCGCACTTCTTCTTGAAAGGCGAGTTCTTCCTCAGAAAACTCTACGTTCATGGTTTCTCTCCCACTGCTTTGGTTAATTAGTATTTACTTCACTGAGTTAAATTAAATGAAGTTTTAGCTCTCGAGATTAATCACGCGCTCGCTAGGCGCTTAACTCTTTCACCATATTGCGCGCTATAACAATTTGTTGAATTTGTGTGGTTCCTTCATACAGACGAAACAATCGAACATCGCGATAAAAGCGTTCCACAGCGTATTCCGAGATATAACCCGCACCGCCATGTATTTGTACGGCTTTATCCGCAACTCGGCCCACCATTTCTGTACAAAATAATTTACAACAGGCCGCTTCGGTGGAAGTCATCTGGCCTTCGTCTCGCTTGCGAGCGGCATCGAGTACCATGGCCTTACCGGCATAAGCCTCTGCCTTCGAGTCAGACAGCATGGCCTGTATCAATTGATGCTCACAGATGGGTTTGCCGAACTGTTCTCTTTCAATTGAAAAGCGCAGAGCGTCGTCAATCAAACGTTCAGCGATTCCCACGCTCACCGACGAGATGTGCAGTCGACCTCGGTCAAGTACTTTCATCGCGGTGTAAAACCCCTTTCCTTCGATACCGCCAATTAAGTTCTCTGCCGGAACGCGAACATTTTCAAAAATGACATCGCTGGTATAGGAACCTGCCTGGCCCATTTTCTTGTCATTAGGGCCAAGCGATAAGCCCTCGCTGCCGGCCTCGACGATAAAAGCCGACACACCTTTCGCGCCTTTTACGTCGGGATTAGTTCGAGCCATCACGGTAAACGTACCGGCCCTAGGCGCATTGGTAATAAAACGCTTGGTGCCATTGAGAATGTAATCATCACCATCGCGGATGGCTGTGGTTTTTACCGCCGCCGAATCTGAGCCGACATCGGGCTCGGTCAAGCAAAATGAGCCAATCAACTCCCCGGAGGCATATTTGGGCAGATACTTTTGCTTTTGCGCATCAGTGCCGTCAAACACAATTCCCGCCGAGCCAATACCGTTGTTGGTACCGATGAGCGACCGAAAGGCGGGGGATGTGCGGCCTAATTCCATGGCTACTAAAATTTCCTCCTCCATGGTCAATCCTAGGCCGCCGTATTGCTCCGGTATGGTGAGACCAAACAAGCCCATTTCACGCATTTCTTCGATGACTTCATCGGGGATAGCATCCTCTTCGGCCACTAGAGCTTCTAAGGGAACCAAACGGTCTCGGACATAACGCCTAACCACATCCAGCAGTGCATTTAGAGTTTCGCTATCTCTGATCACTGTGAGCTCCCAATAGTGATGATTAATCAGTCAAATATAGGTATAAATACTAACAAGCAATTCCGCACAGTGGAACCAAAGAGTGAAAAGTGATAAAAATAGCCCACGCTTTGGCGTCTATCCAATACCGAGAACGTCGATTTACTGCGAAAAATGATAATGAGAGAGAGACCCGCGATGTCCACCCAACCTGCGTCACAAAGCCCGCTAGCCACCGAATTACATAATATGAAGGCCATTGAAGCCTTTGAATCTCATCCGCTGGCAGAGCGTTATCCTTGGAATAATACTTACGATTTGGTCATTAACGCCTGCCAAAAATGGGGAGAAGATACGGCGTTAGAATTCATGCCCACCGCCGCCAAAGATGAGGCAACTCTGCCTATTAGCTATTTACAACTGGCAGGTAGAATGAACCAGACTGCCAATCTACTGCATAGCTTGGGTGTTCGCTCTACTGATGCGGTATCGATAATGCTGCCTACCCTGCCGCAGACCTTCTATTGCATTTGGGGCGCGCAAGCGGCGGGCATCACCAGCCCATTAAATCCGCTGTTGGAACCTCATCATTTGTCCGAAATTATTGGCGTCACAGAATCCAAGGTACTCATTACCATGGCGCCAGCTCAGGGGAATCGTGAACTTTGGGACAAAGCCGTCGCCGTGGCTAAAGAAGCCTCAGGTTTGACCCACATGGTGGTTATCACCATCCCAGGCTTGACCGAAGACTTACCCGAAGCGCCCCGCGACGGTATCACTATGGTGGATTACACCGCCTTGATCGACCAGCAAAATGCCGCCGAGTTGGATTCAAAGCGAGTCTTTAAGGCCGATGATGCCGCAGCCTATATGCATACCGGTGGAACCACTGGTCGCCCGAAAGTTGCTCAGCTCAACCACGGTCACTTTGCTTTCATCGCACAGCTGACCGACGACATGACCAAGAACCGCCCGCGCACACCAACACCTTGCGCGCTGCCGATGTTTCACATTTTTGGTTTGGTCGCTACCGGGATTGCGGCATTTGTTTCTGGCCGCAACGTGGTCATCTTGTCGCCTACGGGATTCAGAAATCCCAACGTGGTTCAGAATTTTTGGGCACATGTTGACCGTTTTAAATTTCAAGGCATCGCCGCAGTGCCAACGATTCTATCTGTACTCTATGAAGTTCCCATCGGAGATAATGATATTTCATCGCTGGATGAAATCGTCAGTGGCGCGGCCCCTCTTCCGGACCACTTAAAAATTAATTTCGAAGAACGCTTCGATTGCTGGGTCAGAAATGGCTACGGCATGACCGAAAGTAGCTGTGTGCTCTCTCACAGCCAACGCGATACCGCAGTGCCTATGGGCAGCTGTGGTTTACGTGTGCCTTACGCCGAGCGTATCGTCGCTCATGTTGACGGCAACCGTCTGGTAAAAGTCTGTGAGCCTAATCAAGCTGGCGTTGTACTATCGCGCGGCCCCAACATTTTTGCCGGTTATTTAGAACAAGAAGACAACGACAAAGCTTGGGTCGACGGCTGGTTTAACACCGGAGATATGGGCTATGAAGACGAGAATGGCTTTCTATTTTTAACCGGTCGAGCCAAGGATTTGATCATTCGCGGCGGCCATAACATCGATCCAGTTTTGATCGAAGAGCCTTTGCTCGCTCACCCCGATGTGGCTAATGCGGTCGCGGTAGGCCAACCCGATCCCCACGCGGGCGAATTGCCCATGGCATTTGTGGTCGCCAAACCAGGCCACACCATTGATGTCGACGCACTCCTACAATACGCGGCAGAGACTATTTCGGAACGTGCCGCGATTCCAAAACGTATTCAAATCGTCGATGAAATCCCTCTGACGGCCGTGGCCAAAATATTTAAGCCAAAACTGCGTGAAATGGCCACCGAATATGCGTTAAAAGCGCTGCTAACAGATGCGGATATTGAAGCTGCGGTCAGTGCCTCTACCGATCAGTTGAAAGGGCTACAAGCGCAAGTGATTCTGGCGAAACCGGATCAGCTAGCCGCCAGTGAAAAGCTACTGCAGTCTTTCCCTATTCATATCGACTTTCAATAAATCGAGCAATAACAGCGCGGAGATTAACCATGACTCAAGACGCTTACATTTATGACGGCGGTCGCAGTGCTTTTGGTCGACATGGGGGAGCGCTGTCGAGCGTTCGCCCCGATGATTTATTAGCTCATGTCATTTCTAGCTTGGTGCAACGCAATAACTTTGATCTCGCCAGCTATGAAGATGTGATCGCTGGATCAACCAATCAGGCCGGTGAAGATAGCCGCAACGTGGCTCGTTTTTCGGGCTTGCTAGCAGGCTTACCAATGGAAACCGGCGGCATTACCGTCAACCGTTTGTGTGGTTCTAGTTTGGCTGCAGCGCTTGACGCAGCCCGCTGCGTCAAGGTTGGCGAAGGGGATTTATTTGTCGCCGCAGGTGTCGAATCCATGAGCCGAGCACCGCTGGTTGTCTCGAAAGCCATCAGTGCATTTGACCGCAATCAAGAAATCGCCGATACCACCATGGGCGCTCGATTTACCAATGCAAAAATTATCGATCAGTTTGGCAGCCATACCATGCCACAAACGGCCGATAATATTGCCGCGGATTTGGGTATCACCCGGGAGCAAAGCGATGCCTTTGCCTTGGCCTCACAAGCAAAGTATCAAACGGCGAAAGCCAATGGCTTTTATGTCGACGAGATCATTCCTATCGACGTCAAGCAGGGCCGAAAGAAACCCACACTGACGGTCGATAGCGATGAACATCCACGAGCTGAAACTCAACTCTCGTCACTGCAGCAGCTCTCGCCGCTATTCGACGGCGGTGTCGTGACTGCCGGCAATGCCTCCGGTATTAACGATGGCGCATCCGCGGTACTCATCGGAAACGAAGCAGTTGGGCAATCGGCCGGGCTAACACCTCGAGCTCGTATCCTCGCTGGCGCCATCGCCGGAGTAGAGCCCCGAGTAATGGGATTGGGCCCGGTACCGGCGACCCAGAAAGCGCTCACTCGAGCGGGTTTAAGCATCGATGACCTCGATGTTATGGAGTTTAACGAAGCCTTTGCGACTCAGGCTCTCGGCTGCATGAAACAGTTAGGCATTGCCTTTGATGACCCGCGCGTGAATGCCAACGGTGGCGCTATTGCCATTGGACATCCTTTGGGCGCCTCGGGTACTCGCATCCTTTACACCGCACTTCGTCAGCTAGAAAAAACGGGCGGACGCTACGGCCTAGCGACAATGTGTATCGGCATAGGCCAAGGCATCGCCGTCATCATCGAACGACTCTAATTTAAAACGCATAAGCACAACAAATTGGCACAGCACCAACATTCAGGAGAGCAACATGTCTGTAGTAAATTATCAGGTTGAAAATAATATCGGTATTATTCGAGTTAACAACCCTCCGGTAAACGCCCTATCACAAGCGTTGCGTATTGGAATCCAAGACGCCATCAAAACCGCTCAAAATGATGACAGTAAAGCGATTGTTATTTTGTGCGAAGGCCGTACTTTTATTGCTGGCGCCGATATTACCGAATTCGGTAAACCGCCCATGGCGCCGTCGCTTCCCGACGTGGTCGAAGAGATAGAACAATCCACAAAACCCGTGATTGCAGCGCTTCACGGCACCGCCCTCGGCGGAGGCTTAGAAGTCGCCCTGGGTAGTCACTACCGCGTAGCTTTAGCCAGCGCCAAAGTTGGCTTACCCGAAGTAAAACTGGGTCTTTTACCTGGCGCCGGCGGCACCCAACGCACACCGAGATTAACCGGAGTCAAAGCGGCACTGGATTTAATGACTTCAGGTAATCCAATAGGTGCCGGCAAGGCACAATCGATCAACTTGATTGACGAAATCGTCGAGGGAGATTTGTTAGCCGGCGCCGTCACTTTCGCCGAAAAAATCATTGCGCAAAACGCTCCAATCAAACGCAGTGGTCAACTCAACGTTGATGACAGCGACAATAACGCCGAGTTCTTTGCCGCCTATCGCAAGAATTTGGCACGCAGAGCAAAAGGTCAAATCGCCCCACAGAACATTGTCAGTTGCGTAGAAGCTGCGGCCAATCAATCGCTTAGCGAAGGCCTAAAAGTAGAGCGCGATCTATTTATGGAGTGCATCACCTCGCCACAGTCGGCGGCAATGCGCCACATGTTTTTCGCCGAGCGCGAAGCGGCCAAAGTTAAAGGCCTCGCCAAAGATACGCCGCTGCGAGAAATTAAATCCGTGGGAATCATCGGTGGTGGCACTATGGGTGGTGGCATCGCCATGAACTTTGCCAACGTCGGCATCCCGGTAAAGCTACTCGAGATCAGTGACGAAGGGCTGAAACGCGGTCTAGGAATTATCGAAAAAAACTACGCCATCAGCGCAAAAAAGGGCAAGCTTACCGAACAACAAATGCAACAGTGTTTGAGTCTTGTTGAAGGCACCACCAACTACGACGACCTGAATGATGTCGATCTCGTTATTGAAGCTGTGTTCGAGAACATCAACATCAAAAAAGAAGTGTTCACTAAGCTCGACCAAGTCTGTAAGCCTGGCGCAATATTGGCAACCAACACATCTTATCAAGATGTGGATCAAATCGCGGCGGCTACCCAGCGCCCAGAAGACGTCATCGGTCTGCACTTCTTTAGTCCCGCCAATGTGATGAAGCTACTGGAAATCGTTCGCGGAGAAAAAACCGCAGACGATGTCATTGCGACCTGTATGAAGATCGCAAAAACCATTCGTAAGGTTCCAGTTCTCGCTCGCGTTTGTTACGGCTTTATCGGCAACCGCATGCTGCAACCGTATTTTCGTGAAGCACAGCTGTGCTTGATCGAAGGCTCTACCCCCGAGAAAATTGACAGCGTCATGGAAGAGTTTGGCATGGCCATGGGCCCCATTGCGGTAAGTGATCTTGCGGGTATCGATATCGGCTACAAAGCTCGAGAAACCCTGTCTGACGATGAGAAGGGACCCGCCAAAACCTTTTGCGTTTCCGACGCTTTGGTCGAAATGGATCGTTTAGGTCAAAAATCTGGAGCTGGCTTTTATACCTACGATCCGCAAACGCGCCAGCGCATGAACGACGACAAGGTCATGGAAATCGTTGAAACCCAGGCCAAGCTCCAAGGCATCGAGCGCCGTGACATCGATGAAGACGAACTCTTGAAGCGCATGACGTTTGGCTTAATCAATGAAGGCGCAAAGGTACTTGAAGAGGGTATTGCTCAACGCCCTAGCGACATCGACGTGGTCTATATCTACGGTTATGGCTACCCAGTATCTCGCGGTGGCCCCATGCACTACGCCGATAGCATCGGTCTCAAAACCATCTACGAGACTATTTGCCAATACGCACAAGACTTTGGTGAGGAGTTCTGGCAGCCATCGGCATTACTGAAGCAGCTGGCAGAGGAAGGCAAAACCTTCGCGCAGTGGGCTCAGGAAAGCTAAACCACAATGGCAGGCTTCTCGGGCAATCCTTAAGCCTGCCAACTCCCCCCCCAAAAAAACGCCACCAAGGGTAAATGTCATTTAGGCGGCATTCTTTTCGATCCCCCTGAACTACACTGATAATTCACTGAATGACTCAACTGAATACCGAGCAGCACAAAGATCTAATAATCCTGTCTTTGCGCCGCTACGATCTACCAGCTGACTCTCTCTACCACGCACAAAACAAGAGCTCACAAAGAGGCCTAGCTATGAACGCGAAACAAGCCGACTTCACCGCCATGACCAACGCCACCCCAGAAGATTGGGGAATTATCGCCAGCCACTATGGGGACTTTGCGAAAGCCCTATGTGGACGACTGCTAGAGCACCTAAAACTCCTCGATGGAGATTTTGGTGGCTTTCCTGTTGATCGCTTGGAGCACTGCCTGCAAACGGCGACAAGAGCTCATAGAGATGGGCGCGATGAGGAATATGTGGTTTGCGCGCTATTACACGATATTGGCGACACCTTGGGGCCAACCAACCACGCAGATGTCGCAGCGACTATTTTGCAGCCCTACATCAGTGAAGAGAATTACTGGATCATCAAACACCACGGCATCTTCCAAGGGTATTACTTTTTCCACCATCTGGGGCTCGACCGAAACGCTCGCGACGAGTTTAAGGATCACCCTTACTACCAAGCCTGCGCGCACTTTTGTCACGCATACGATCAAAACAGCTTTGACAAAGACTATGACAGTGAGCCCCTTGAGTTTTTCATCCCTATGATGGAGCGGGTCTTTGCCGCACCCAAGCAATCGCTCTACAAAGAAGCAATGTAATTTCTTGTCTACTGATTAAGACGACTCAAGCAGCGAAGCCCTGGGCGGCGCTGCTATCCCTCCGATCCCCTCTAACAATCGATAACTCGCTGCCGAAATCTCCGTGACACTCGCGGGGCCGATCCAGAATACCCCCCTCTATTCAGACAAGATTCAGTTGCCTCATCGAATAATGGCATCGAATTTCTTTGAATAGGTCGCGCCATGAAAACTGTTATCGCAACATTCGCTCTACTACTGGTATTTGTGACCCCTGCAGCACTGTCGCACAGCGATGGTCATGGGCATCGAAACAGCCACACCAAAAGAGACCATCATTACGATCACGGCAAACATCATGATCGACATTGTGATCATCGTAAAAAACACCGTAAAGACAAGCACCACAAGAAGTACCACAACTATTCTAGTCAATACAACCGCTATAACGGTTACAACCACTTTAATAGCTACAACCGCTACAACAACTTTTACGATTCCTTCAACAACAGATTTCAATCGAATCTATTTGGCGCAAAATCCTTTCATGTAAACCATCATTTTCATGGATTTAACATTTGCTACATCAGACACTAAAGATGAGGGGACTAGCCTGTGCTAGACTCGCCACATTCAGACCGCTTGGAGTCAACTGAGGTATTATCATGGAAAGTTACGAAGCATTAATCGCCACCTTGGGGCTCACCATGGGCGCCTCGTGGGCCAGCGGTATCAACCTGTATGCGGTGCTGCTGGTACTAGGTATCGGAGGATCAACTGGCAACATTGATTTACCACCCGACCTGCAAACCTTAAGTGACCCTATGGTGATGGCCGCCGCGGGCTTTATGTATTTCGTCGAGTTTTTTGTCGATAAGACACCGGGAGTCGATACCGGTTGGGATACCTTGCACACATTTATCCGAATTCCCGCGGGAGCTATGTTAGCCGCTGGTGCTGTGGGAGACGTCAGCCCGGTTATGGAGATTGCCGCAGGTATTATGGGCGGAGGTCTATCGGCGACCAGCCACGCCACTAAAGCGGGAAGCCGCGCACTGATTAACACATCCCCTGAACCCTTCACTAACTGGGGCGCATCGATATCAGAAGACATCATGGTTTTTGCCGGACTATGGACTGCACTCAATCATCCTATGGTCTTCATTGCACTGCTGGTGGTATTCATCATTATCGCGATCTGGTTGCTGCCAAAGATCTGGCGAGTACTGAAAGCTATCATTCTGAAAATCGGTAGCTGGCTTGGAATGGTGGATAAATCTTCGGTTGAAGAAGCTCAGGCAGAAAGTCGATCCCAGTCTCAAACCCCGCAAAGCGTTTCACCAGAGACGCCGACATCGAGCGCCACAGCCGGAGCTTCTACATCGAAAACATCGAGCGATCAAATCCAGCAACTGCAAGCACTGCAAGTACTAAAAGACGCCGGCAGTCTGACTGAAGCAGAATTTCTCGAAACTAAGAAAAAGATCCTAGGAACCAGTTAAGACAGAGATTTACTGAAAAGCTCAGACGAGCGATTTAGGGAAGCAGCTGAATAGAGCAAAAAGGCCGGTAATCCATCGGCCTTTTTGCTCATTATCATTGAGCGATCGAGCCTATCAAGCCCCGCGCTCTTGGAATAGCTTTAGTTTGGCCACCAGGCACTTATCCCCGCAACCCCTTGCGCTCCAGATTTGCAGGCAACCGGCAATGTTTGATCCGACATGCCACCCAATGCAAATACCGGTATCTTGGCATCGCTGACCCAGCTTGAGAATTGATCCCAACCCAGCGGTGACGCATTGGGATGGGTCTTTGTAAGTTCGACGGGTGACAGGCAGACAAAATCCACCCCCCGCTGCTGAGCTCGAAGCAGTTGCTCTCGGCTGTGACAGGCAGCACTTACCCATCGCAGAGCAGCTCGTGCCACTGGCTGATCACTCGCCATTAATTGCGCCGAGGTTAAATGTAAACCGTCTGCGCACACATCCCCTTTCGGAGAGTTCAATATCAAACGAGCCCCAACTTGGCGACAACGATCAAGTATATCCGGCACAGCCGCCTTCCATTGATCGGAACTCCACTGAGTCTGGCGCAATTGCAGCAGGCGAATACCGCGGTCTAAAGCCGATTGAACTTTAGCAACGCACGCTTCAATTGAGACTTCGTCGGCGCTCACTAGATACACCGGTGGTAACTGAGCAGCAGTTACAATGGGGACATTCGCCGCGGGAAAATTAAAATCGTTTAACGCCTCGGGACTCACCCACTTAACCGGCTGCCCCTCCTTGCCGTGAGCATCGCCTTCGAATTGGGTGACTCGCCACACGTCAAGGAGAACAGACTTATCGGGATAATCGTGTCGAATTTGAATCAGCGGCTCGAGACAAGTCGAGGTAATACCAATCTCTTCATCAAGCTCTCGAACAAGCGCTTGCTGAACGCTTTCACCGTCTTCCAACTTACCCCCGGGAAACTCCCAAAGACCGCCTTGGTGACTAGCTGCTGGGCGCCGAGCAATAAGAATGTGTCCATCAGAATTGACGACAACACCGGCGGCAACATGAATGATTTTTGTCATGAGAATAGATTCAGGTTTGAGATGCCCGGCGAAGACCGAGCTTATCATCGATAAGAGAGCTCACTGCGATAAGTGAGCTAACTGTGATAAGAGAGCTAACTGCGGTAATCGGCGTTAATGGTGACGTAGTCGTGTGACAGATCGGTTGTCCAAACACGGTCTTTTGAGTTGCCGCGACCCAGATCGACTCGAATCATAATTTCTTCTTGGTCCATCACCGCCTGACCCTGCTCTTCGGTATAGCTTGCGGCGCACCCGCCATTTTCTACAATAAGCACATTACCGAGCCAGACACGTACTTTGCTGGAATCCAAATTCTCAACATCGGCATAGCCAATAGCAGCAACTATTCGCCCCCAATTTGGATCCGAAGCAAACAGAGCGGTTTTGACCAAGGGTGATTGCGCGATGGAATAGGCTACCTTAGCCGCTTCGGGTTTTTCTGTAGCCCCTTCGACTTGTACGGTGACAAATTTTGTTGCACCTTCGCCATCGCTGACGATGTTTTGCGCCAACTGTATGTGCACCGAGACAACGGCATTGTAGAATTTTGCGAAGAGCTCACCTTGAGTACTGTTGATTTCCGGCAGCGAACTCTGACCCGTGGCGATCAACATGCACGCGTCGTTAGTTGACGTGTCGCCATCCACAGTAATTCGATTAAACGATTGATCGGCGGCCTTTTTAACCAATTGATCTAACAATGGCTGACTGACCTTTGCATCGGTCGCAATAAAACCCAACATGGTGGCCATGTTAGGGTTAATCATCCCCGAGCCTTTTGAAATTCCAGAAACGGTAATCACTTCATCGTCGTAGGTAAACTGTACCGTGGCGCCTTTCGGACGAGTATCGGTGGTCATAATACCGCGCGCAGCATCTTCCCAGCCATCTTCTGAAAGGTTTTCAAGGGCTTGTGGTAAAGCGGCCAATAGACGAGCCATAGGCAAACGCTCACCGATAACTCCCGTGGAGAAAGGCAATACTTGAGAGGCTTTGGCACCGGACATTTCGGCCAATTTATTACAGGTCAGGCGTGCATCTGCAAGGCCCTCTTGGCCGGTACAGGCATTGGCATTTCCAGAGTTGATCACCAGATAGCGAATGTCACTTGAATTCAAATGCTCTTTGGCAACGGTAACCGGCGCCGCGCAAAACGCATTCTGAGTAAATACTCCAGAAACACGCGCTTCTTTGGGCAAACCTAGCACCACTAAATCTTGTCGACCTGGTGTCTTGATGCCGGCGCTGGCCGTGCCGAGACGCAACCCCGCCACTGGAGTCATTGGTGGAAACGGAAACTGTCCAACGGCCATAAATATCTACCTTTTAACGGTAGTCACACCGACATCACCATCGGCGGACAATTGTAGGGCAAACAATATCAAGCCAAGCGGCCATGACACTGCTTAAACTTTTTACCTGACCCACAGGGACAAGCATCGTTACGGCCTACCTTGGCGGCTTCTCTTACGAACGGCTTCGGATTTCCTTCATCACCTTCGGGGACGACACCTTCCTCTTCCATCGCAGAAGCTTGCGCGTGTTCGAGTTGCATGCGCTGCTGTTCTTGCTGCTGGCGGCGCTGAGCCTCCATCTGCTGCATTTCTTCTTCGCTGACCGGCTCCACTCGCGCCAACATGCGAATGACTTCGCTCTTCAAATTGTCGAGCATAGACTCAAACAGCTCAAAGGATTCACGCTTGTACTCTTGCTTTGGATTCTTTTGGGCGAAAGCTCGCAAACCGATACCTTGACGCAGGTGATCCATATTCGCAAGATGCTCCTTCCACAACATATCCAAGACGTTGAGCATAATTTGACGCTCCACCTCTCGCATAATCGGGCCGAAGTGATCGCACTTGTTGTCATAGGCGGTTTGAATTTCGCTAAGAATTTTTTCGCTAAGATTCTCTTCGTGAAGCTTTTTATCTTCTTCGAGCCACTGAGCAATGGGTAGTGGCAAGCCAAATTCGGCTTGAAGAAATTGCTCCAGACCAGGGATATCCCACTGCTCTTCTAGGCTTTGAGGAGGAATATAACCACTGATCGTGTCGCGCACCACATCGGCGCGAATCGCGGTGATGGCTTCGGCGATGTCTTCAGATTCGAGCAACTCATTGCGTTGTTGATACACCACTTGACGCTGATCATTGGCGACATCATCAAATTCCAGCAACTGTTTACGAATATCAAAGTTGCGGCCTTCAACTTTACGCTGGGCCTTTTCAATGGCATTGGACACCATGCGATGCTCGATAGCTTCGCCTTTTTCCATGCCCAGAGCTTTCATAAATCCGCGAACTCGATCAGACGCGAAAATTCGCATCAAGTTATCTTCCATAGAAAGATAGAAGCGGGACATTCCGGGATCGCCTTGACGACCCGCGCGACCACGCAACTGATTATCGATACGACGAGATTCGTGGCGCTCAGTACCGATGATGTGCAAGCCTCCACCTTCGATCACTTGATCGTGGCGTTTTTGCCAATCGGCTTTTGCCGCTTCTATCTGAGCTTCGCTAGGGTTGTCCATTTCAGCCAACTCAGCTTCGAAATTACCCCCCAAGACAATATCAGTACCACGGCCGGCCATGTTGGTGGCAATAGTAATGGCCCCTGGACGTCCTGCCTGCGCAATAATCGATGCTTCTTTTTCGTGAAACTTAGCATTCAAAACTTGATGTTTCAGGCCCGCTTTTTTCAGGCGACGCGCCATTTCTTCGGATGCCTCAATGGAAGCCGTACCAACCAATACGGGAACGTTTTGCTCCTGTAACTCTTTCACCGCTTCGGAAATAGCTTCAAACTTTTCTTCAACGGACAAAAACACCAGATCGTTCAAATCTTTACGAGCGACGTCTTTGTTGGTTGGAATAACCACAACATCCAAACCGTAAATTTGATGAAACTCGAAGGCTTCAGTATCAGCGGTACCCGTCATGCCCGAGAGCTTTGGAAAAATACGAAAGTAGTTCTGGAAAGTCGTTGAGGCGAGAGTCTGGCTCTCGTTCTGAATAGAGACACCTTCTTTCGCTTCAAGGGCTTGATGCAATCCTTCAGAGAGACGACGGCCCTGCATGGTACGGCCCGTATGTTCATCGATCAGCACCACTTGGCCATCTTGAACAATATAGTCCACATCACTTTGGAATAAGGTATAAGCCTTTAGCGCTGCGTGTACGTGATGCAGTAGGCTTAAGTTAGTTGCCGCATACAGGCTATCATCAGCCTGAAGCAGACCGACTTCAATCAACATTTCTTCGACTTTTTGATGGCCGTCTTCAGTCAATTCAACCGTGCGACTTTTTTCGTCGATCACGTAATCGCCCGGCTCAGTCACCTCTTCGCCATCGCTCAGTTGAACTTTCAACTTGGGAATCAACAGATTCATTTGCTGATACATACGCGAGCTGTCTTCGGCCGCACCAGAGATGATCAAAGGCGTACGCGCCTCATCGATCAAGATCGAATCGACTTCATCAACAATGGCAAAGTTGAGCGGGCGTTGCATTTTGTCGTCTTTGCGCAACGCCATATTGTCGCGTAGATAATCGAAGCCAAACTCGTTGTTTGTACCGTAGGTAATATCCGCTTGGTAAGCTTCAAACTTGGCTTGAGGGTCTTGCATCGACTGAATAACACCGACCTTCAGGCCAAGCGCTTCGTACAGTGGACGCATCCACTCGGCGTCACGGCTGGCCAAGTAGTCATTAACAGTAACCACGTGCACACCGCGCCCCGAGAGCGCATTGAGATAAGCACCCAAGGTCGACATCAAGGTTTTACCCTCACCGGTGCGCATTTCAGCAATACGACCTTCGTGGAGAGTGATACCACCAATCAGCTGGACATCAAAATGTCGCATGCCCAAAGCTCTGCGGCTAGCCTCTCGGCAGGTTGCAAAGGCCTCAGGCAACAATTGATCCAAGCTTTCACCATTTTGAAAACGCTCTTTGTACTCGGTCGACTTGAGCTGCAATTGCGTATCGGACAAGCCTTCGAGTCCAGATTCCAATTCGTTAATGGCTTTAACGAGTTTACGCATACGTTTAAGTTCGCGATCATTTTTAGATCCGAAGACTGCTTTGACCAATTTACCTATCATGAGTAATACCGAGTTTTATCTATTTTTACGCGAGGCGTTTTATTAGGGAGTCAATTTCAACGATTGAAGTTCTTCGAAAAGAGACTAGATACCTTGAATATCGAGTAGATCAGCGGTTTTACTGGCCGCCGACGCAAAGGGCACAAGTAAACCGAAAGGCGCTTGCGGAAGCAAGCAAAAGATGGGATTTAGCGGTTTGTTCTATGAATATAAGCGGCTGGATCGACTGCCCTGCCATTTTTATACACTTCGAAGTGCACATGAGGACCGGTAGAGCGACCGCTGGACCCCATAAGGGAAACCACCTGGCCTTTTTTAATCACATCGCCCACTTTAACAATGTTCTCTGTATTGTGTGCGTAGCGAGTGGTGAAGCCATTACCGTGATTGACCTCAACCATTTGTCCGTAACCACTGCGCTCACCAGACCAGGTAACAACGCCGGCCGCCACAGAAACAACGTCGGAGCCGAGTTTGCCAGCAAAGTCGACGCCGTTATGCCAAGCCACATGTCCTTTAAAAGGATCGGTCCGACGTCCGTAACGAGAAGACATCCAGCCTTTTTTCACGGGTCGTCCCGCCAAAAAGACATCTCGTTGAACTTTGCGCTTGGCCAGCAGAGCCTCAAGGGTGTCGAGCTGTTGCTCGCGATCGGATATTTGACGGGTAAGCTGGTCGATAACGTTAAGGAAATCTGGAGCTTGGTAAGCATCGCCCAACTCGGCGGATTCAGGCCCACCCAATGCTGGTGGCTGACTAAAATCGAATTCACCCTTATCGAGCTTGGCGATTGTGGTCAGCCGTTCGCCCAAAGCATCTAGTCTGAGCAATCTCGCCTGTAGCTCAGCCATGCGTAAAGTTAGGGCACCTAACTGTTCTTCAGCGTGTTTTTTGGTTTGCTCGACTTCAGCATTTTGATTACTGAGGGCTTCATTCCAAGCCTTGGTTGAATCGCCAGTGAAAAGATCGGCGCCATCGCCTTGGTTGATATCATTACCAACCATAACTCCGAGCCCAACAGGGATGCCCAGCAAGCACACAGACAGCAACGCACGAGTCCACCCACCCAGGGTGAAGGTTCGACTGCGACCGTGATGTTTACTGACTACAATGACTTTCATCGCGCGAGGTTCACCTGCTATTTCATCTATTGTTGATGGGCATCAACCAGCAACAGACAACTCAATTAATCCGTATTTAGGGCTCAAATCCTTGCCCTTACAAGAGGTTTCCTTACCGATCAAAACTAGCTCTCAATCAATTCGCGACTTAAGGTGGAACAGGCCACTAAATTCATTGCCAACTATGTACAGTTGATGACTCTTTGCTCAATTAAACCAAGCGGTAATCAACACCGCTCCGACAATCATAGCAAAAACCTCGAGAACCGAGGCAATATACACGCCAATATCGCATATAAATCAAGCAATTACCAACACTAATTGAAGCTGCACCGCAGCATCAATCGGAAGGTATCTTGGGAGTAATAAGGAGGATTAAACTGCCAAAACAGGCTTTATATAAGAGATTGGGGCTGCACTTTCATCGTCGAAAGTCACCACTTCCCAAGCATCTTCTTGAGCAATAAGCTCGCGCAGAGACTTATTGTTCAATGCATGACCCGACTTATGAGCTTTGAACTCGCCAATCAGGCTATTACCTAGCAGGTATAAATCGCCAATAGCATCGAGGATTTTGTGTTTTACGAACTCATCTTCATAACGAAGGCCATCTTCGTTAAGAATTCGATATTCGTCGACGACGATGGCGTTATCAACACTACCGCCCTTGGCTAGGCCTTTAGAGCGCAAATATTCAATTTCATGCATGAAACCGAAGGTACGAGCGCGACTGACTTCTTTAACAAAGGAAGTGCTTGAAAAATCAACCTCGGCATCGAGAGTGCGGTCTTTAAAGACGGGATGATCAAAATCGATGGAAAAAGACACTTTAAAACCATCAAACGGCAAGAAACTGGCAACTTTATCGCCATCTTCCACAACCACCGGTCGCTTGATGCGAATGAATTTCTTGGCCGCCGCCTGCTCTTCGATGCCCGCAGACTGGATCAAAAAGACAAAAGGACCGGCGCTCCCATCCATAATAGGCACTTCGGCAGCGCTCACTTCGACAATAGCGTTATCGATACCCATGCCAGCAATGGCTGACAGCAAGTGCTCAACGGTGGAGACTCGCACATCGCCCTTGACCAAGGTGGTCGACAAGGTGGTATCACCCACATTTTCGGCTTTGGCTTCTATCTCAACGACAGGGTCCAAATCCACACGACGGAACACAATGCCAGAATCAACAGGCGCTGGTAATAGGGTCAGGTAGATCTTGTCACCGGTGTGGAGCCCCACACCAGTGGCTCGAATAGCATTTTTAAGCGTACGCTGTTTTATCATCGAAGTATCTTTCACAAAGTTGAAGCGATTAATCGGCGAATATTACCAAAGTTAGTGACCATAAACCAAGCTCCAAGTCGCAATTAGGGCCTCCATGCCGGTGAGGGGATCACCTTTGCCCTACTATTTGCTCATAAGTTGACATCAATCAAACTGCCTCAATCATCAAAGTCGATGGTTAGGCACCTTAACAATCACCTTACTCGCGCACAGTAAGTAGTGCATCTCGAACCGTCACGATCACTTACTTTAGTCACGCCCAAACGACAACAATACACTTAGGCACTCAATATTCACCGCCGTATCGAACTCTCGCCCTACCGGGCCTCGATCATCGAGGGCCAAGCAGACGCATAAGACAGCAGATTAACCACGCTCGTCCTATGAAAAACCACTCATTCACAGACCTTGAAGTTCACCGAAGGTTCCCAAACTTCATCCCAGTCTAAAACAAATAGAGAATCAGTCCGCTTGACGACGCAAAAATGCAGGAATATCCAAATATTCCATATCCTTGTCTTCGACCTGCTTCTGAGCGGCGGATCCGCTGGAATGAGCAACCGGCTGATTGCGCATAACCGTTGGTTTATCCAACTCAGAGTAATCTGGCTGGCCACCTACTCGACGAGTGTTATCCACAACGACTTTGGTCGGAGCCGGTTTTTCGATCTCACCAACACCACCGAGACCTGTTGCCACTACGGTGACTCTCAGTTCATCGCTCATTTCTGGATCAATAACAGTACCCACAACGACGGTTGCGTCTGCTGATGCAAATTCTTCGACGGTATCACCAACTTCGGAGAATTCACCCAAAGACAAATCAAGACCGGCAGTAATGTTCACCAAAATACCGCGAGCACCTTGAAGATTAATATCTTCAAGCAGTGGGCTGCGGATTGCCATCTCGGCAGCTTCACGCGCGCGATTCTCACCTTTAGCCGTACCCGTGCCCATCATCGCCATGCCCATTTCAGACATGACCGTTCTTACGTCCGCGAAATCGACGTTAATCATACCAGGACGCATAATCAAATCGGCGATACCTTGTACCGCACCCAATAGAACATCATTGGCGGCTTTAAAGGCGTCAAGCAAGCTAGTGGTTTTACCCAACACAGCGAGTAGTTTTTCGTTCGGGATAGTAATCAAAGAATCAACGCGCTCTTGAAGCTCTTTGATGCCGGCGTCGGCTATAGCCAAACGTTTTTTACCCTCGAAAGGAAACGGCTTGGTTACAACGGCCACTGTCAGTATACCCAATTCTTTGGCGACTTCGGCAACCACAGGCGCTGCACCAGTTCCAGTACCACCACCCATACCGGCAGTAATAAAGACCATATCAGCTCCGTTGAGAACTTCAGCGATACGCTCGCGATCTTCCATTGCCGCTTGTCGACCCACTTCGGGATTCGCACCTGCACCAAGACCTTTAGTGACAGCGTTACCCAACTGCAACACAGTGCGAGTATCGATATCTTTAAGTGCTTGGGCATCGGTGTTAGCGCAGACAAACTCAACGCCTTCGACCTGATTACCAATCATGTGTTTAACGGCATTACCACCACCGCCACCAACACCAACAACTTTTATAACCGCATTTTGCGGAATGCTATCTACTAGTTCAAACATAGGTTTTCCCCTTTTCCCTGACCAAAATCCCCGAAGAGATTTTACACTAACAAACCATTAAAAATTCAATAAAAAAATGAAAATTAAAAATTACCTTGAAACCAAGTTTTCACCGTATCCCACCAATTATTTGTTTCTGTTTTGGTGGAAAACTGAGAAACCCGACCTTCGTTTTGTTGCTGCCTGGCGTACTGCAACAAGCCAACGCCGGTGGAGTAAATCGGATTATTTACAATATCGGTTAAGCCACTAACATTTTGCGGTGTTCCCAACCGAACCGGCATATGAAAGATCTCTTCCGCTAACTCGATAACGCCTTCCATCTTGGAGGTGCCGCCGGTTAACACGATTCCTGCCGCCACTAAATCTTCAAAACCACTGCGGCGCAATTCCGCTTGAACCAAAGTGAATAGCTCGTCGTAGCGAGGCTCAACGACTTCCGCCAATGCCTGACGAGACAGATCCCGAGGCTCACGATCACCCACGCTAGGAACCTTGATAGTTTCTTCCGGCCCAGTCAGTTTCGCCAGTGCGCAAGCGTACTTAATCTTAATCTCTTCCGCATGCGGCGTCGGTGTACGCAAGGCCATAGCAATATCATTGGTGACCTGATCGCCAGCAATCGGGATCACACCGGTATGGCGAATAGACCCTTCGGTAAAGATCGCAATATCGGTGGTGCCACCACCGATATCCACCATACAAACACCTAGCTCTTTTTCGTCATCGGTTAACACTGCGTAGCTCGACGCCAGCTGCTCCAAAATAATGTCTTCAACCTCAAGACCACAGCGACGAATGCACTTTTCAATATTCTGAGCTGCGTTCACCGCACAGGTCACCAGATGTACTTTCGCCTCAAGACGTACGCCCGACATTCCCATCGGCTCTTTAACGCCTTCTTGCTCATCGATGAGGTACTCTTGCGGCAAGATATGAAGAATTTTCTGATCCGCAGGAATGGCAACCGCCTGAGCTGCATCAATAACACGATCCAAATCCTGACTAAACACCTCGCGATCTTTGATCGCTACAATTCCATGAGAGTTAAGGCTTCGAATATGACTACCGGCAATACCGGCGTATACCGAGTGTATCTGGCAGCCCGCCATCAGCTCGGCCTCTTCAATCGCGCGCTGTATTGACTGAACCGTAGACTCAATATTGACCACGACTCCCTTCTTCAAACCTGAAGAACGGTGAGATCCAATACCAACGATTTCGAGTTCGCCTTCCGCGGAAATTTCCCCAACAATGGCCACCACTTTTGAGGTGCCAATATCCAACCCGACAATCATTCGACTTTCATCTGAATGTGCCATTACGCAACCTCACTTTCTGGCTTAATCGCCTGTCTAATTTTTAGTTGTTGTTTCATTACTAACTCTTTGTTGCGGCTTCAGAACTTACCTGAGATTCACGCCATTTAACGGCAACACCATTAAAGTAACGTAGATCCACAGCGCTCAGTTCTGCCCACCGCTGTTGTAATTGAGTCTCAAACACAATCAAGAAACGGCTCACTCTGTCCATCACTTGATCTCTACCAATGTTCACTTGAACACTTTCACCTAATTCCATCGACCAACTTCGCCCTAGGTCGCAACGCAACCGGCGAATCGATAACCCGTGATCCGCCAAAACCTTTGTGAGGGCCCGGTACTGATCCATCACCTGCCGCTCCATTCCAGCGGCTCCCTCGAGCATCGGCAAGCCCTCTAACAATGCTCGACTCGACTCATCGTCTAAAAGCGCAATAACTTCACCTCGGTGATTGAGCGCGTCATGCTTTCCCCAGCGAGCAATAGGCTTGTGCTCGATGATGGTAACGTTCAATCCATCCGGCCAAGCTCTCGACAACTTGGCCCCATCTACCCATGGCATTTGTTCAAGCTGGCTCTGTATATGCTCTAAATCCAACTGCACAAAACTGTTACCCATGGCGTCGTACACTTGTTTGGCAACGTCCTCTCGTGCCACCCGAGAGAACTCGCCATTAATTCTGACGCTAGCCACTGGCCTGTCTAACTGAGATACGGACCATAAAACTGCAACGTATCCGCCTGCTGCTAGCGCCATCAAAATCAGCAAATTCCGCGCCGCGACTAGCCACCGCGTATTTCGCGGCTTCGGTGTTTCTCGCGAGGCTGAACGGCTAGCACCACGAATTGTCTTATTAACTTTCTCTGCTTTGCCCATTCAGCTTCAACTAGGAAGCAAGCGTTTGACTTAGAATATCGATGACCAAATCCGAAAAGCTCATGCCTTCGGCTTTCGCTGCCATAGGTACCAAACTATGGTCGGTCATTCCTGGAACTGTATTCACCTCTAGAGTGTAAAAATTACCGTTATCGTCGGCCATAAAGTCGACCCGTCCCCAACCTTCACAACCGAGAGCGCTAAAGGCCTCAAGCGTCAGCTGTTTGAGCTCTTGCTCTTTGGATTCAGTCAATCCACAGGGACAGAGATAGCGCGTATCGTCGGCTATGTATTTAGCGTCATAGTCGTAAAACTGATGATCCGTCTCCAGCTTTATAGGCGCTAGGGCTCGCTTGCCCAATACTGCCACCGTGTACTCCGCCGCTTCGATTAATTGCTCGGCGAATACGCTGCGATCAAACTTGGCTGCGTTTTTATAGGCCGTCGCTAATTGATCTTTGCTGGTCACTTTCGACATACCAATACTCGAGCCTTCGTGTGCGGGCTTAACCATCAAGCGCTCACCCAACTGCTCGACCACATGTTCCAAGTTGTCGGCACTTAAGGTTCGGTATTCCGGTGTCGCAATCTTCGCTGCGGTAAAAATTTGTTTCGACTTCCATTTATCCATTGCCAGCGATGAAGCCTGCACTCCACTGCCGGTATAGGGTAGATTCAAGAACTCCAACAGAGCCTGAATACGGCCATCTTCCCCTGCGGCGCCGTGCAGCGCGATAAACACACGATCGATCTTTTCGTTTTGTAAACGAGTAACAATTTGTGAGTCCACGTCAATTAAAAAAGCATCTATACCACGCTCTACCAATGCACTACAGACAGCTCGACCACTGTTGAGTGACACCTCGCGCTCGGCAGATTCACCACCATAGAGCACAGCGACACGGCCAAATTCTTGTAAGTTAATTGCGTTCATACTCGTTCTAACTCTGTTCAAAATTTCTAAAACGTTATTGAAGCTTACGCTTCGCTAGCTCGACGGCGAGCATACCGACATTGCCCGCGCCCTGGGTCAAAATGATGTCGCCTGGCTGGGCGATATCCGCGATCACTTCTGGCACACCATCCACACCCTCAACAAAAATAGGGTCGACATGTCCGCGACCTCGAATACTGCGACATAGGTGACGGCTATCGGCACCCGGTATCGGAGTTTCCCCAGCGCTATACACCTCGAGTAACACCAACGAATCGACCTGAGACAGTACGTCGACAAAATCTTCGTAAAGATCCCTTGTGCGGGTAAATCGATGAGGCTGATAAATCATCACCAAGCGCCGCTCAGGCCAACCGGCACGAATCGCCGATATAGTCGCTGCAACTTCTCTTGGATGATGTCCGTAGTCATCCACCAACATGGCGGAACCCTCACCAACCTCGTAATCGCCATAGACCTGAAAACGACGCCCGACACCCTGAAACTGTTTCAAACCCGTTTGAATAGCTTCGTCACTGAGACCTTCATCCGTGGCCACGGCCACCGTTGCCAAGGCGTTAAGAACATTGTGATGTCCGGGCATGTTCACCGTTATTTCCACGGGTTTCAGCCCGTCGGGACGCAACGCCGTAAAGCTCGTGCTCATGGCATTCTGACTTACCTCTACCGCTCGGTAATCATTATCTTCGTCAAATCCGTAGGTTAAGACCGGGCGAGAAATATCGGGAATGATCTCTTGCACCACCGGATCATCACCGCAAACGACGGCCAACCCGTAAAAGGGCAAATTGTGAAGAAATTCTACAAAGGTCTTTTTAACCTTTGAAAAATCACCTTCATAGGTATCCATGTGATCGGCATCAATATTGGTGACCACGGCAACCATCGGCTGTAAATGCAAAAAAGACGCATCACTTTCGTCGGCCTCTGCAACCAAATAACGACTGGCACCTAACTGAGCATTAGCGCCCGCACTATTAACCAAACCGCCAATCACAAAGGTAGGATCGCAATCTCCGGCAGCCAATACCGAGGCCAATAGGCTAGTGGTAGTGGTTTTCCCGTGAGTCCCAGCGACGGCAATTCCGTGACGGTATCGCATCAATTCACCGAGCATTTCCGCGCGTCGAACAATTGGAATTCGATGTGCGCGAGCACCGGTCATTTCAGGGTTGTGTTCATCGACAGCAGAAGAGTTAACCACCACATCGGCGCCTTCGACGTTACTTTCGCTGTGTCCGAAGAATATTTTTGCGCCCTTGGCCTGCAAGCGACGAGTCACATTCGATTCACGCAGGTCTGATCCCGAAATTTCATAACCTTGATTGAGCAGTACTTCGGCGATACCGCTCATCCCCGCCCCACCAATTCCGATAAAATGGATACGCTTAATCCGGCGCATCTCTGGAATCTCTATAATGGCTTTATTGTCTATCACTTGATCACCCATTGGCGGCCTCTTTAAGCTTGCCGCTGGCGGCTTGTTCACAGTAATCGGCCACATCGTTTGCCGCGTTGGGCATCGCTAGGGCTTTTGCATTGTTTGACATTTGCACGAGCCTCTTTCGGTCGCGACTAAGGTCAGTGATAAAGCTGACGATTTTTTCAACCGTGAGATCTTTTTGCTGGATCAACACACCGGCATTGTTGTCTGCCAACCACTGTGCATTTTTCGTTTGATGATCATCAATGGCAAAAGGAAACGGAACCAGCAGCGCCGTTCGCCCCGCCAAGGTTAACTCCGACACGGTTAACGCGCCCGCGCGGCAGACAATCACGTCGGCCCACTGATAGGCGGCGGCCATATCGGCGATAAACTCGACAACCTCGGCGTTCACCTTCTGGTCATGATAGAGAGCTTTAGTCACCGCCAAATGGCGTTTACCGGTTTGATGCATAACTTGCGGACGCTCTTGCTCGTCAATACTTGCTAACGCTTTGGGCAACAGTTCGTTTAAAGCTAGTGCTCCCAAGCTGCCGCCCAACACTAAGACATTGAGCGAACCGGTTTTATTCTCATCAACGGGTTCTACTACGCCGATACTGTCGCGCACCGGATTACCCACGTGTATAGCGTCTTCTAAACTATTGGGAAACGCCGCCATCACACGATTCGCAATCTTTGATAACCAGCGATTAGTCGTCCCAGCCACCGCATTTTGCTCGTGAATGAGCAGAGGCTTTCTCATCAACCAGGCGGCAACGCCACCTGGGCCCGAAGCAAAACCGCCCAAACCAAGCACGATATCCGCTTGTTCTTGACGCAAGATTCTTCTCGCCTGCAACACAGCCTTAACAAGCAACCAGGGCGCCTTTAACTTCGCTCCTAAGCCACGACCACGCACACCTTCAATGGTCAAACAATGCAGCTTTATACCCGCTGCTGGAACCAGCTCGGCCTCAATTCCTCGTGCGGTTCCGAGCCAACTGATCGTCGCCCCGCGCTGCTTGAGCTTCTCCGCTACGGACAAGGCAGGAAATACGTGCCCGCCAGTTCCACCGGCCATGACAATCACTTTTAGAGAAGGCTGTTTATTCATGCGGCCTCCACCATTTTTGTTAACACAGGCACATCCTGATCGGCTGTCGGGTTTTTCGCGCGCTTGCGCGAAGCTTTTTTACGCAACTGCGATTCAGCTTGCACTTGCTGACGATGCAATTCCCAATCAATCCGCATAACCAACGCCATCAATGCACAGGTGGCCAACAACGAGCTTCCGCCATAGCTAATAAACGGCATTGTCAGACCCTTTGTCGGCAATAGACCCGAGGCGACACCGACGTTAATAAACGCTTGCGCCGCAAACATAACGGCAACACCAAAAGTAGCGAAGCTTGCAAAAACATTACCGAGAGCCATCGCTTTCTGCGCCACATTTAGCACCGCAACAACCAAGGCCACAAATAGACCAACAACCGCCACCACACCAAAAAGGCCGAATTCTTCGGCGATAATTGCAAAAATGAAGTCAGTGTGCGCTTCGGGTAAATAAAATAACTTTTGCACGCTGTTGCCCAACCCCAAGCCAAACCATTCGCCACGACCAAAGGCAATTAGCGATTGGGTCAACTGATAGCCACTGTTGAATTGATCTGCCCATGGATCCAAAAATGTAATCAATCTCTGCATGCGATAGGGAGACATCACCGCCACTACCATCAAGCCGCCCAAAGCGCTCACAAATAACAACATGAATTGCCACAGCCGTACGCCGGCGACAAACAGCATTGCCATAACAGTCGCCGCCATCACTACAGAAGCGCCGAAGTCGGGCTCTAATAACAGTAGAAAGACGATCATTCCGAGAATCAGCAAAGGCTTAAATACTCCTCGCCAATCCTCTAGCGTTTCTTGTCCACGGCGAGCCAAAAAGCTCGCATAAAAAACAATCACACAGAACTTAACCACCTCAGATGCCTGCAGAGCCAGCGGACCTACCTGTAACCAACGCTGACTACCGTTTACCTTTTTGCCCAACCCAGGAATTAGCACCAGAGTTAACATAACCAGCGCCACCACCAAAAATAGACTGCCGTACTTTTCCCATAACGATACAGGCACCGCCGCAACCAGTACTGCGCCGGCCATTCCTAGCATCCAAAAGGTGGCGTAGCGTTTGGCAAAAAACCATTGGTCGTTATAAGTTGACTCTGCAAATGCCATTGACGCAGAAGTCACCATGACCCAACCAATGGACGAGAGCATCATAATCATCGCCAACAAAGGCCAATTTACGCCCTCAGTCCACGGCATAGGCACAGGGCTTACTCGCAAGCGCTTGGCGGTAACGGCGCTCATGCCAATAACTCCTGAACGGCGCCAACAAACGCTTTGCCTCTCGCCTCAAAGCCGTCGAACATATCGAAACTGGCGCAAGCTGGTGACAGCAATACCGTATCACCCGCTAGCGCGACACTCTTCGACAGAGCCACTGCTTCTCCCATAGAAGCGGCGAATTTGATATCGCATTTCGATTTCAACACCTCGGCAATCTTCTGCGCATCCTCTCCAATCAAAACGGCACAGCGCAAATCTTCAGCAGCCTCGCACAATGGCGAAAAGTCCGCGCCCTTGCCCACGCCACCGGCTATCAATACAATTTTCTTATTGCCGCAAGCCAATCCATGAATAGCCGCTAAGGTAGCGCCAACATTGGTTCCTTTGGAATCATTAAAATACTTTACGCCATCGCTTTCAGCGATCCACTCACAACGATGAGGCAAGCCTGAAAATGTCGTTAGTGTTTTCAGCATGGATTCCATTGGGATATTGACCACATACCCCAAAGCCAATGCTGACAGTGCATTCGCAATATTGTGACGCCCAGGCATTCTGATTTTCGAACACGCCATCAGCGGCTTAAATTCAAACGCCAACCAATCTTCACCACCTTTTTGTAAGATGCCGAAGCCGTGACGATCCGGTTGATTCAGACCAAAACTCACCTGCTTAACACCTTCAGCAATCGGCGGTACCGTTAACGGATCTTCGCGATTGGTAACAACGGTTTTTGCGCCGTAGTACACACGCTGTTTCGCTAGATGATAGTGAAACAATGAATCGTAGCGATCCATGTGGTCTTCACACACGTTCAATACGGTCGCCACTTCGGCATTAACTTGTTCTACAGTTTCCAACTGAAAGCTGGACAGCTCCAACACATAAAGTTCGGCATCTTTTTCTTGTAACAAATCCAACACGGGAATACCGATATTGCCGCCAACGGCAACGTTGATTCCTGCATCTTCGGCCATTTGACCCACCAAGCTAGTCACGGTGCTTTTTGCGTTTGAGCCAGTGATCGCCACCACCGGCGCTTTGGCTTGACGCAAAAACAGCTCCACATCGCCAACAACTTCAATACCAGCTTTCTTGGCTTGCGCAATCTCAGGTGTGGCAAGCGACACTCCGGGGCTCACAATAATCTGCGATGCCGACAATAATGTGTCGATATTGAGAGGCCCGAGCTCCAAATCCACACTGGGAAATTCAGCTTCAATCTCAGTTAGAGCCGGCGGTTTTTCTCGAGTATCCAACCAAACAAACAACTGATTATTCGCCTGCAAATAACGCGCAGCGGAACGGCCAGACAGACCAGTCCCGATTAGCACACTAACGTTATTTTTGGCGATCAATTGAGTCACTATGACTGTCTCTCTGTACTGAACTAATTAATTAATTAACTATCGTAGTTTTAGAGTTGCTAACCCAAACATCACCAGCATTACGGTGATAATCCAGAAACGCACGATCACCCGCGGCTCCGGCCAACCCTTGAGCTCAAAATGGTGGTGTAATGGCGCCATGCGGAAAATTCTGCGCCCGGTTAATTTGAACGAGCCCACCTGCAAGATCACCGACACTGTCTCCATCACAAATACTCCGCCCATGATGAAGAATACGATTTCATGTCGAACGATAACGGCGATAACACCGAGTGCCGCGCCCAACGCCAGAGCACCAACATCACCCATAAAGACTTGCGCGGGGTAGGTGTTAAACCAAAGAAAGCCTAAGCCTGCGCCCCCCAAGGCGGCACAAAACACCACCAGCTCACCTGCACCCACCACATGGGGTATGTGCAGATAACCGGAAAACTCCGAGTGGCCAGCTAAATAGGCAATAACACCCAAGGCGCCGCCCACCAATACCGTAGGCATAATCGCGAGACCATCTAAACCGTCGGTCAAATTAACGGCATTACTAGAGCCGACGATGACAAAGTAAGTCAGTACGATGTAAAACAAGCCCATATCCAGCGCTACATTTTTGAAAAATGGAACGATGAGCTGTATCTCTGTAGGACTCGCGGCCGTGTAATAGAGAAAAATCGCGGCCCCCAAACCACCAACCGACTGCCAAAAATACTTCCAACGAGCCGGTAAACCGCGGGAATTGGCTTCCACGACTTTACGATAGTCGTCGACCCAGCCCACGGCACCAAACAAGGCCGTAACCACTAAAACCACCCACACGTAGCGGTTAGACAGATCAGACCAAAGCAGCGCACTGATAAAAATGGCCGCCAAAATTAAAGTACCACCCATGGTGGGCGTACCCGATTTACTCAAATGAGATTCAGGCCCATCGTCGCGAACCGACTGACCGATCTGTAGATAATTCAGTTTTCGAATCATCCACGGCCCGAGCAACAACGAAATTGCCAGCGCCGTAAGTACACCTAAGATTGCCCGTAGCGTCAGATATTGAAAAACCGCAAATTGGGACATGTATTGTTGTAAATATTCAGCAAGCCACAACAGCATAATTATTGTTCTCCGCCTAACGTGATTGCCTGCACGATGTTTTCCATACGTGCGCTTCGAGATCCTTTCACTAATACAACCGTGTTATCTGTTAATAAATTTGTTAAATGTTGAATCAGCTCTTGTTGATACAGAAAGTGCTGACTGCTTGAAGTTGCCACCTGCGAGGCGGAAAATGCAGAGCTGATCTGCGCGCTGTTTTTTCCAAGACTGAACAAAGTCGGCAGCCCCAAAGCCGCGAGATCTAAACCGAGCTGACGCAACGTCTGTACTTCGTCTTCCCCCAGCTCACCCAAATCGCCGAGAACCAAAACCACCTCTTTGCCCTGAGAACTCATATCCATCAGCACTCGTGCGGCTGCCAAAACAGAGCCTGGATTTGCATTGTAGGTATCATCAATAACAATGCTCTGCTTCTGCCCCGGCTTAGAAACCAAACGGCCAGAAAACGGCACGACCTTTTGTAAACTGGACGCGATTGATTCCAACGACACGCCTACAGACAAAGCACAAGCGGCAACGGCCAAAGCATTACTCACGTTCTGAGCCCCCAACAAAGGCAGACTAACTCGGGCCTGATCACTGTCATTGCACAGATCAAATTCATAGCGGCCATTGGCGCCAAGCTTGACGCTCTTTGCATAGACGTCGGCACTTTGTGTTTGTGTCGAAAACGTTAACTGAGCAACATCCGTTCTTGTCTCTGCCAGTTCCCGAACCCACTGATCACAGTAGGGCTCGTCGAGATTGAGAACTGCAGTTCCACCGGGTTTTAGCTTTCGATAGATATTGGATTTTTCTTGAGCCACACCATCTTTGCTGCCAAAACCTTCGAGATGCGCGGGCATGACATTTGTCAGCAGCGCAACGTCTGGCTCAGCCATTGTGGCCAGATAGTCAATTTCACCCAAGCCGCTGGCGCCCATCTCAATCACCGCGTAGTCGGCGGCCTCATCCAGAGCCAATAGGGTAAGAGGCACACCAATGTGGTTATTGAGATTACCTAAGGTGACGTGAACCCGCCCCTCAGCGCTCAACACTGTGGACAACATTTCTTTGACCGTGGTCTTGCCGCAGCTGCCAGTCATTGCAATGAGCGGTTTGTGAAACGCGCGTCGATTTATTTTAGCGAGTTCGCCCAAAGCGAGAGTCGTATCCTCAACTTGCAATTGAGGCAGCGAAACGCCGTCAATGTGTCGATCAACCAGCAGTGAGGCTGCACCAGCCTCAACGGCATCTTGTAAAAAATCATGGGCGTCAAATCGATCCCCTTTCAGGGCGACAAACAAATCTCCCCTTTCGACTGAGCGCGTGTCCGTACTCACGCCTTCCACTGTAACCAAGCCGTTGTGCAAGGTTGCCTTTAGAGGCTCAACTAATTCACTTAAGGAGATCGCATTGATCATTGAACACTCTCCTTTTTCATTCGCCTAGCGACGGCATTCTTTGCAACGTCGAGATCACTAAAGCTGATTTTTTCGCCAGCAATCAACTGATATTGCTCATGCCCCTTACCTGCAACGAGAACGCAATCGGCTTGCGCGGCGTTTTCTATGGCATATTCAATTGCGGCTCGACGGTCTACCTGACTGATCACCCGTTCGGGCTTCTGAAAGCCTTTCAATACATCCTGCAAAATTGATTGAGGATCTTCTGAACGAGGATTATCGCTGGTAACAACAACATGATCGGCGTACTTTTCAGCTACCTCAGCCATCAATACGCGCTTGCCCTTGTCACGATCTCCACCGCAACCAAACACACACCAGAGCTTTTTCTGACTGTGAGCGCGAATAGCCAACAACACCGACTCCAAGGCATCGGCGGTATGTGCAAAATCCACCAGCACCTGTGGTTTCGAATCTTGACTAACAGACTCTAAACGACCCGCCACTGGTTTCAGTGAATTTAGTTTTTCGATCAGCTTGTCGATATCGCGACCTGTCGCAATCGCAGCAGCAATTACTGCCAGTAAATTACTAACATTAAATTCACCCCAGATAGGGAGCGCGATAGGCCAAGTATCACCACCATAGGTAATATCGGCTTCTACACCTTGAGCCAAGTAGCGAACGTTCGCTGCAGAAAGATCGGCGCTCGAATCAAAACCAAAGGTAATGACGGCAACAGAACTGTCTAACGCATCAACAAAAGACTTAGCATAAGCGTCGTCGAGATTGATCGCCGCCGCTCGAAGGCTACTGAAGCCCATCAACTTGAGCTTTGCCGCGACGTAGGAATCAACATCACCGTGATAATCAAGATGATCGCGACCGATATTAGTGAACACAGCCACATCAATATCGACTGCCGCCGCGCGGGCCTGTGCCAAACTGTGAGACGATGCCTCCATCACCACGCTCTTGGCACCGCGAATGTGGAGCTCCGACAAAATGGCTTGAGTAGCAATGGCATCCGGAGTCGTAAGACCCGTTTCAATCAGCGGCTCACCGAGCAAACCAAACCCCAAGGTGCCTATAGAAGCACAAGGCGCCTGATCATTACCGAGCAATTGCGCCAACCACTGACAACAGGTCGTTTTACCGTTGGTTCCAGTAATAGCGACGACATTCATTTTCGACGATGGCCGATCAAACCAGCGGCCTGCAATTGCACTTAATTCTGCTTCTAAGTTCGGAACCGTAACCAAGGTCACAGGGCCGGCGAGGTAAGAGATATCAAAAGAAGCACCTGAGACCATCACGGTCTTGGCGCCGCGCTTAATAGCACCATCAATAAACTGCGTACCATCGAGCTGCGTACCGCGCAGAGCAACAAAGCAGTCGCCCGCTTCGATCTTTCGGCTATCAAGCACCAAGCGACCCACAGATAAGCCGGCCTCTTTGAACGCACTCAGCTCGGGCACTAAGTGTCCGAGCATTGACGTGTTTTGATTGTTTTGCGCAGCCATCATGACAAGGGCCTCGGCCGCGACGATCGGTCAGCCGCTGCAACTTCTGGCCGGTTCACTGGCGGCACATGCATCAAGCGCAGAGCACCTTCTGCAACTTTTGCAAAAACCGGAGCCGCAACTTCACCACCAAAGTACTTTCCGGATTCTGGCTCTTCAATCACCACAACGGCCACCACGCGAGGGTTATCGGCTGGCGCCATACCCGCAAAAACCGAGCGATAACGATCATCCGCATAGCCACCAGTGCTGCCTACTTTATGCACAGTACCGGTTTTTCCCGCCGCAGGATAAGCGTCGATTTGAGCATTGCGCGCCGTGCCTTCTGACTGCAATACCGTTTTCAACATTGAAACCAACTGACCGGATTGTTTTTCGCTCACTACACGTTCATGACCGGCCGTTTGATCAAGACGCAGCATACTGATCGGGCGTTTGACTCCATGATTTGCGACAACCGAATAGGCTTGAGCCAACTGCAATGCAGTCACACTCATACCGTAACCAAAAGCAAAGTTTGCGTGCTCAATTGGAGACCAGCGACGGCGGGAGGGAAGAACACCCACAGCCTCACCGGGAAAACCTACGCCAGTTCCCTGACCTAAGCCCAACCGAAAAAACATGTCGCGAATGGTCTCCGGTTTCATATCCAATGCGACCTTGCTAATGCCAACTTGGCTTGATTTTGTAATCACTTTGGTCAAATCAATACGACCATAATTAATAGGATCGAGCAGCGTTTTTTGACCGACACGGATATAACCAGGATTCGTATCAATCATTGTGTGTGGGTGATAGCGGCCAGTTTCGAGTGCCGCCATAATCGTTAGAGGCTTCATGGTTGAACCCGGCTCAAACTGATCGGTAATGGCGCGATTACGCAAAGACGACAATTGAATTCCACCGCGGTTGTTGGGGTTGTAGGAAGGCTGATTGACCATCGCCAATACCTCACCCGTCTTCACATCCAACAACACCAATGAGCCAGACTTGGCTTCATGTTGCGCGACCGCCTGCTTTAATTCACGATAAGCTAAGTACTGCATCCGCAGATCAAGACTTAAATGAATGTCCTTTCCTGGAACCGGCGCCTTCAATTCTCCATCATCTTTAATGACGCTGCCTTTTAGGTCTTTTAAGACTCGCTTAGAGCCCGACACACCAACCAACCATTCGTTAAAGGCGAGCTCAAACCCCTCCTGACCCTGCTCATCAATATTGGTAAAACCTACAACGTGAGACGCCACTTCTCCCGCAGGATAGAAGCGCTGATATTCAGTTTTTCCGTATACGCCCGCCCAGCGATTAGCCAAAACACTCTCAGCATCTTGCGGTGGCATATGGCGTTTCAAATAAATAAACTCTTTATCGCTGTAGCGAGACAACTTGGCTTTCAGTGATTTCACCGACAGGCCCAACACCTTTGCCAAGGCTGTGACTTCAGGCGAGCCTGCTTGCAACTCAGACGGGTTAGCCCACAGCGAAACCACTGGAGTACTGACGGCCAAAGGCTCGCCGTTGCGGTCAGTAATCACACCGCGGTTAGCGGGAAGCACTTCAGTTCGCACAGTGCGAGCATCGCCCTGCCCCTGAAGAAACTCAAACCCCTTGTCTTCGCCAGGGATAACCTGAAGCAAGGCCACATGCCATAAGAGAGTCATCATCAGCACTGCAATCAACAACACCGCCAAGGCAAATCTCCAGCGAGACACCTTTAATGCACCTAGGGCTAGACTTTCTTTAGCTTTCACTGAGCGGCTCATTTAGACACCACCACTAGCTGATCACCCCGAGGAATGAGCATCTGCAACTTGTCGGTCGCCTGCTGCTCGATTCGCCCATAGGCCGACCAAGCGCTTTGCTCAAGCAGATACTGGCCCCACTGGACATGCAACTGCGCAGCCTCTCGGCGCATAACTTCCAATTGATTGAGCCGGGTTCGAGCCTCGTGCGTGGTGCGCACAACGGCCATGGCGCTGATCAATACCAGCAACCAAAGAATGAGCAATAAAGCCCATTGTTTTCCCGTTGTAGAAGCCTGCACCTGAGCCACCAATTGTTGTCTCTGTATTATTGTAATTTTTCAGCAACGCGCATTATAGCGCTTCTTGAGCGAACGTTAGCGCTTACTTCACCGGACTGAGCTTTCACCGCCTTGCCCACGGACTTGAGGCGCTTATTCAGCTCAGAATCCATGACCGGCAATCCGGCCGGCAGATCCATCCCCTTTTCGTGATGACGAATGAAACGCTTTACGATTCTGTCTTCCAGTGAATGAAAACTGATGACAACCAAACGCCCACCAGGGCGCAAAACCTCAAGCGCCTGATCAAGCAGAGCCTCGAGGTCACCCAGTTCATTATTGACTTCGATACGAATCGCCTGAAACGCTCGGGTCGCGGGATGCTTACCCTTCTCCCAAGCGGGATTCGCCTCTTTAATAATATTGGCCAGCCGCAGAGTGCGCTCTATTGGCGCTTGCTCTCGCTCTGCGACTACTGCATTGGCCATTCGCTTAGCGAAACGTTCTTCGCCATACACCTTCAGCACACGAGCAATTTCAGCCTCTTCAGCGGAATTTACCCAATCTGCTGCACTCATCCCCCGAGTGGTGTCCATGCGCATATCAAGCGGGCCATCATTGAGAAAACTAAAGCCTCGCTCAGCAACATCCAATTGGGGTGAAGACACCCCCAAATCAACCAAAACGCCATCGAGCTTTCCGTCGAGTCCGCGCTTTGCCATAAATTCTTGCAACTGAGCAAAGGAGCCGTGCTCGATATTGAACCGAGAATCCTCGGCCTCTAGCAGCTTGCCTTCGGCAATCGCCACCGGATCCTTATCCACCCCAATCAAGCTACCTTCGGCATCGAGCTCCCCCAACACCAAACGGCTATGACCGCCACGTCCGAAAGTGCCATCCACATAGACACCCTTGGGATCAACCACTAAGGCCTCGACCGCCTCTTTTAATAGAACCGTGATGTGTTCGTCGCTCATTATTCCCATTCCTTAAAGAGATAGGTTCTGCAACTCATCGGGTAGCGGCTCGTCATCCTGTTCATCCAACAGGGCGTTCCAGCTATCCTCGCTCCACAACTCAGCTTTTTCATTCAGCCCGACCAAGATCAGCTTTTTATCCAAGCCGGCGTAGTCGCGCAAAATGGCTGGCAACAGGACTCGCCCATTGCCATCTAATTCCAATTCACTGGCATTACCCAAAACCAAGCGCTGCAATCGACGCACCTGCTTGTGACTGTTTGGCAATGCACTTATTTTGGCGCTAACCTCTCGCCATTGCGGTTCAGGATAAATGTTGAGACAACGCTCATAGGGATTAGCAGTGATCACCAAACGACCATTACAGGCAGCCGCCAACAAATCGCGATACTTGCTCGGTATCGCCATTCGGCCTTTGGTATCCATGTTGATGGACTGACTGCCTTGAAACACGCTGTTTCCCCAAGTTTGGAGGGTATCGATCACCACTGACCGCCACCTAAACTCCACAAAATTACACTTTTATCCACTTTTCACCACACTGCCACTATAAGTCGGCAGAAGGCAAAGTCAAGGAAATAGGCAGCTAAAATCGGTAAACAAGAAGGGATCTGTCGCTAACAGGTCAAAACCAAGATTTAATGACTGCCAGGCGAAAGAAAAAACCGGATGGAATTCAGAAGGATAGAAAGAGAAGTTAATGTATTACTTTAAGTTTGAGAACAAATGCTTAGGATAAAGATGCACTCTTAGAAAAAGAAGGCATATATGGGGGAGACCCCCCACTTTTTGACACCCGCCAAAGACAGCCGGTGTCGAGAATATGAAGAAGTTGGTCGGTAAGCCGGGTTCTGTCGTGGACAGTCATTCATCTAGAGCTTGCGTCGCCACAAGCTTCGAGCAACCTACCCGCCTTCAGTGCGGGTCGCACCAACGAAGGCCTATTTGGTCTTGCTCCGAACGGGGTTTACCATGCCACAAGCTGTTACCAGTTGCGCGGTGCGCTCTTACCGCACCCTTTCAGCCTTACCTGTGCTCTCTATTGCTAGAGGGCCATCGGCGGTCTACTCTCTGCTGCACTTTCCGTGGGCTTTCACCCCCCAGGCGTTACCTGGCGTTCTACCCTATGGAGCCCGGACTTTCCTCCCCTGCTATCGACTTACATCAATACCAGCGGCGACTGCCTGACCAACTTCAGCGCCATAGACTAGCGCCGGTTTTACAAAACTTCAAGCGGAATGCTCATCTTGGCGAAGCTCTGTGCGCTTATCACTGGGCGAAATCTTAAACCAGCGCTTAAATGCTCGGGTGAAGTTACTCTGATCCGAAAAACCCAGCAAGTAGGCAATCTCACTGATACTGTATCGCGATGAAGCCAGATATCGTAGTGACAACTCTTGTCGCACCTCACTCAGCAGCTGCTTAAAGCTCACCCCCTCCTCCTGAAGACGGCGCTGGAGATTGCGGCTACTCATGTGCAAGCTGTCAGCGATTTCGATAGAACCCACGTCGCCACTAGGCAAGCGCGGCTCAATCAGACGCTTAACTTGCCTCGCAAGGGATTCGGATTTTAATTCTGCCAAGTAATCTTCTGTCAGCTGATCTTGAATGCGAGCTAAAGCCACATTGGCCGACGGTAACACCCTATCAACTTGATCCAACGAGAAAGAAAAACCCAACTCATCCTGATCAAACAAAACACTGCACTCAAAGTAGTCATAATAGCGCTCAACCTGACTTGGCTTCGGGCGCATGAGTTTCACTTGTTGCGGTCGTAAGCTACCGGGATAAATAATCCGCAAAACTTTCAGAATCGCCGCCATACCAAAATCCGTCGCCTCGAATCCCAATCGAGATGCCTCGATTTCGGTGCGCATAGAACAATACAAGCTGCCGTCGATTTCTCGGATGTAGAAACTGCCCGCATCCGTTAAGAATGATTGATACCGCCCTAAGCGCTCCAATGCATCACGCAGGCTGGAACTACAGAGCATTGCCAACCCCACGGTATGCCAATTCGCCGGCTGAAAGTAATCGTTCACGGCGGTCAAGCCAATGGCAGGATCGTGGGTTACATTCGCCAACTGACGCCATGCCTCAGCGATAATATCGACATCAACACGCTCGCCAAGCTCTCTTTGCGAAAACTCTTGCAGCTGTTTGCGCAGAGGCTCAGGCAACTTTCCCGACACGTATTCACGCTCTTGCAGCAGTATGACCGCAGCATCAATCCAAACGGGAAGCGATGTATATTCCGACATAAAGAGGAGGCACAAAGTTATTTGATGGTCGATTGTAGCACTGAGTTCAGGGGCAAATGAGTCTATTTACGTCATTTAAAACAAAAAAGGGGCGCTAATGCGCCCCTTTGATTCGAGTGATTTTCTGTCTTAGAAACGTAGAGTTCCCTGAATCGCTACGCTCGAAGGACGATCATAAAAACCGTAGTAAGCTGCACCAGCACCGCCGGTTAAGGTCGTTGATAGCGGTGTGGTATTACCAAAACTAACGACTTCTTCGTCGGTTAGATTTTTACCCACCAAGGCCACATCCCACATGCCGTCAGCACCGCCGATGGAAACTCGAGCATTGACCTTTGTGTAGGAGTCTTGCTCAAGATTGGGATCTAAAGTAGGAGATGCTAGATAGTCATCACTGTAGATGAAATCAATGTTGGCGCGAAACTCTAAAGCATCACCGACAGCCATGGAATAGTCCGCCGACAAGGTGGCCTGATATTCAGGCGTAAACTCTCGGCGCTTTCCGGCAACATCACATAGACCTGGATCCGAGGCGCTATTAGGTGCCTGACCAAAGTAACATTGAGCATTTGGGAATTTGTCGTACTCAAAGTCGAGATAGGCTAAAGAACCTGACAAAGTGAGCCCCTCACTGACTCTCCAGCGACCATCCAGCTCTAGACCTTGACTCGTTGCCTCACCCGCATTAGTTACGTTAAACCCTAGCGTGCCGTCAAATTGACTAGTTTGAAGATCAGTATATTCAGTACGGAAAACTGCTACATTCAATTCACCCGCCCCATCAGCCAAGGTCAACTTAGCGCCAAACTCTATACTTTCAGCCTCTTCTTCCTCGTACTCGAAAACACCGTCAATCGCTAGGCCTGTAGGCGGATTGTCAGCTATAGCAAATCTTGCATTGTTAACTGCGGAATCTGGGTGACCATTAGAGCGCACGTCATAACCGCCGGATTTAAATCCAGTCGTATAGGTCGCGTAGAGCATCACATCTTCATTAAGATCGTGCTGTAAAGTAATCAACGGGGTAAACGAGGTTTCACTTCTATCGCCTTGTATTTCATCATAGGGCTCAATTTTAAAACCACCAAAGAAGACATTCAGAGGATCGGCAAAAGTACCTACTGGTTGCACGGCACCAGTAGGATCAACGTGAAATTGATGGCGACTAGCCTCTTTTTCTTCGTCAGTGTAGCGACCGCCAACCGTCAGACGAGTTTCTTCAGATATATTCCAAGTAACTTGTGCAAAGACAGACCAGAGATCACTTTCCTGACTGAATGTTCTTTTGGTCGCAGTATTGCCAAACACCGAAGCAGGAAGACCAAGTGCTGTTAACAGTAAGCTATCGGAAGGTATGTTAATCGAATCTTCAAAATCCATATCTGCGACTGGTAGAAAAAGCCCGCAATGTAATCGACAGTTTCCCCACCTGGAGAAGTGATACGAACCTCCTGACTCCACTGCTCAAAATCCTCAGCAGTATCGGCAGTAAAGATAGATGCGCCGGTAAAATCACAATCACAATCTTCGGCAAACTCGTAAGCGTTATACCCAGAAATCAGAGTCAGTGTGTGATCACCTAACGCATAATCGATGTTTAACGTGACGTTTTCCGTATCATTTACACTCTTATCGCCGTTGGATTGGCGGTTAAAATCTTGATCCGTATCCAGGGTATAAGCCCCTCCCGTAAGAGTGGACAAAACGCCTCCATAAGATGCCCCAACCGGATTCACCACCTCTAAGAATCGGCCTTTAGTATCAAAGGAGCCATCTTCCACTTTCAGGTTTATGGTTAAATCGTCGCTGGCATCCCACTGCAAACTACCGCGAATCACACTCACATCCTCATCAGACTCGTCGCGATTTAGGGTGTCGTTATCATAGTATCCGTCGATGGTTCGATCGAGAATAGCGAGGCGTCCCGACAAGTTATCCGTTAGCGGCCCAGAAACAACCAATCGGATGTCCTGCTCGCCATGATCTGGCTCGTACAAGGCGGTTACCGAGCCTTCGAATTCATCTGTCGGTTTAGCCGTGTGCATACTAATGGCACCGGCAATACTGTTCTTACCAAACAAAATACTCTGTGGGCCGCGCAACACCTCTACGCGGTCAAGATCCATGAAAGGTGCTCGGGCCAATTGCGCCCGGCCATAATAGACGCCATCGACATATTGCCCCACGGACTGCTCAAAACCCTGGTTAATGCCTGAACTGATACCGCGAATGGCGATAATTGTCCCGATACCGGTTTGATTCATGGTCAAATTGGGGACATAAGCAGTCATCCCCTCAAGCTCAGTGATCCCGGCCTCCGACATCTTCTCTCCGCTGACGGCATTCACCGAAATCGGCACATCCATCAAACTCTCTTCACGCTTTTGCGCGGTTACAACGATTTCTTCCAGCGCAAAGGTTTCTGCTGAAACATTGAGTGAGGCCACCGAAGTGGTTGCCATCAGGACCGCCAAAGACAAAACAGAACGAGGAAACATTGCAGAATTCATAAGTTCTCCATCTCTATAGGAATGCATCTAGTTATTAGTTTTTTTAAAAACCTATCTTGAGCACCTACTATAAACACCTACTAAGAGGCGCGAAAAACACCGAGACTCAAGCGTTTTATTGTCGTTACCAATAACAGAGTGTTGGTCAAGAATGACCATATGGCAAGTTAGAGAGCGTAAGTTGGAGACCTTAGCTAGAGACCATAGTTAGAGGCCGAAACTGGCCTCCATAATCGACCTAATCTCGATCAACCACCTCACTAAACGCTATCAACGTGAGTCGAGAGCATCTCGAGCTGAGAGATCATCTGTTCGGATCGAGTTCGGGCGTGGAAACAGGTGCCAGACAACCCAATAAAACCGTGCATCACCTCTGGAAAGAAGTCTTCTTCTACTGCGCAGCCGGCGGCCCTCAATCGCCGAGCATAGTCTTTGCCCTCGCTCTCCAAGGGATCAAAGCCTGCGATGGCGATATAAGCTGGCGGCATCGAATCAAGCACCGGCGTGAGCAGCGGACTCACGGTATGATCCAGAGCTTGCTCGCTGGCAGCAGTGTTCTCACCACCTAACATATGATCGATAAAATACGCCATGGTATGACGAGTTAAGAGCATAGCCTCGGTACAACGCCTTGAGGATTCGGACACCATGCGGCAATCGAGCCATGGATAAACTAACCACTGAAACCTAGGCATAGATTCTACCGGCTGAGGCAGTGTTGAAGCCGCCGCTTGCTGACACACTGAAGCCGCTAGATAGCCTCCAGCACTGTCGCCCCCCACCCCTAGCCTAGCGGTATCCACACCCAACTCGCAGGCGTGGCTCAAGGCCCAATTCCAGCCGGCGATGGCATCAAGAATCTGCGTCGGGTATCGATACTCAGGAGCGAGGCGATAATCAATACTAATCACCACCATATCGGTCATGACCGCAATCTGACGACAAAAACGGTCATGAGTCTCAAGATCACCAATCACACAACCACCGCCGTGATAGTAAACCAACCCCTTATTGTTCGACTTCTGCAAGGCCGCAGCAGTTCGATAACTCCGAGCGCTAATCACGCCGCCCTCAACATCCACCGGATGATCCGTGACTTGAGCCACCGGCAATAGATCCAAACTAAACAACTGATCCAGCAAGCGATAGGTTTTGCGTGACTTGGCCGGACTCTGCCCTTCAAGGGGTTTTGACAGGGAAGCCCAGCGGACCAACTTCTCTTGCGAAGCCGCCAAGCCACGCTCACTCAACGGGGCATGGTAGCTTTTACGCCAAAGCCAACGTACCGCGGACTGCCCCCAAGAAGTCTGCCCCCTCAGTGTTTTCTTCTCTTGAGACATAGCACTCTCTTCTGAAATCGTATTCTTTTCTGAAATAGACACCGCAGGCACTCTATCAACGTTAAAAGTCCGTAAAGACGCACAGCATAACACTCTACTCTCCCTATCGACCGATCTCGTATCATAGAGCGGCTCACCTCCTCGACCCCCTACCCGAGGAGTGTTTTTAAATTTCAGAAGTCGCTATGATGTAACGATAATAATTACGGCCTTCAACCATGGTGAGCCCTCCCCGATGACTACCCCTCAAAAACGCCGCCCACCCATAAAACGCCGTAAGATTACGCTACCGCCCTTTAACGACAAACTGCTCCCAAGAACCGATCTTGTAGAACAGTTGGACCGCTGTCTTGAGCATCGACTCACCGTCGTCGCGGCCCCAGCGGGATCAGGAAAAACGGAACTCATCCAACTATGGCGCAGTCAACACCCTCAAACTTCGCTGGTTTGGTACAACCTAGACAGCGCAGACAATCAGTTAGCGGAATTCTCGCGCTACCTCACTCAAGCGATCATCGAGACTACGGGAAGCGATTCGCTAACCCATTCAATGGCGAATGACGATCTAGAACACCTGAACGAGTACTTCCATGAGCATCAGCCCGAACTGGTTGTTTGCCTGGATAATTTCCACGAGATTAACAACGCCGAATTGTTGACGGCTGTTGAAGCCTGCATCACAGATCCATTTAATCGAGTTCACTGGTTGCTACTCAGCCAACAAAAGCCGAACATTGACTTCACTGAATTGAGACTAAAAGATGAGCTAATCGAACTCAGCTCAAACGAATTGAACTTCTCAGAAAAAGACATTACCGCGCTGTCGAAAACACGTGGCCGCGAAAACAATAATGCCAGCGCAATCTTTAACAACACCCAAGGCTGGATCGCTGGGGTCAATCTGAGCTTGGCCACGGAGCCTTTAAAGAACTCGAATGCTGCGCAAAACCCATGTCCTCAGCCATCTCAAAAAGCGGTTGATTTATTCCATCACCTAGCACTAAATCAGCTGCCCGAAAACGTGTTTGAATTGATCCAATCGGCCAACCTATGCAATCCAATCAATGCTGATCTCGCAGACTACATCAACAACAAAAACAATAGTCAGGAAGCAATTGATTATCTGATCAACAACTGCCTCTTTATCCAACCACTCGACCAACAAGAAAACTGGTTTCACATACACCCACTGTTTTTTATTGCTCTCAAAAAAGAACTAAAACTGAGTGACAAAGACTCTTTGCGGGAGCGGCACAGACGCGCGGGAGAGTGGCTAATTGAGCATCAAATATATGAGCGGGGATTAGAGCAGCTGACACTCGCGAAAGACGCTTCAGGATTCGACCGACATCTCACGCGAATTTCTGAAGAGTGGCTATTGAACGGCGACCTCGAACAGCCGAACCGGTGGTGTTCCCTGGTCGATTCAGACCGACTTTTTGGAAACTCAAAACTATTTTTGCAGTACTTACTCAGCCTAACCCTGAGCTTTCACGTTTCCGAAGCCACCCAACTGCTCAAAACTTATGACCAACTGCATCCAGATCCCGACGAAGCGCTCACGGTTGCCCGACAATTGATCCGCGCCTTCACCTTAGAATCTGAGCCTAACAAAGCTGACGACAATAAAAATGCTCGCCAGCGCCTGCTGTTAAAGTCTGATAAAACCGCATTAGAGAACTTCGCACTGGGCACCATCACCAACCTCGCCGCACTAGCAGCGTACCTCAAACTCAACATGAGCGAAGCAAAAGCCCTAGCCAACGAAGGCAAACGCTATCATCGACTAGCCAACAGCATCCATGGAGAGAGCTACAGTGAGTACATCGAATCTACGGCGCAATTTTCTATGGGATCCAATAAAATTGAATTGGCAAAAAATCTAGAATCCTTCGCGACCGCAAAACACTTACAGAGATCTCAACCCTGTTATATCCTCATGTGCGTCGCGACAGCCCCCATCTATTACGAGCTCAATCAACATTCACAAGCTCATAAGTACTTTGACTCCATCGGCGAAGAGATCTCCAACGAGGCTCACTTGGAGGTGGCTATTTTTTACCATCTCACCTACGCGAAACTTCTTCACCGAAAAAAGGAGACAGCTCAAGCCGACCGCATCCTGAGTGACATGCTCAATCACGCGTCCGCGCCCCACAGCCCTAGAGCAATCACCATGGCAGCCTTTGAGCGATTGCGGCAAGCCATGATCGACAAAGACCCGCAAAGAGCAACGCGGTTACGCAACCACTTTATTCAAAGCCAACCAACCCACATCGAGCAACAATTAAGCGCAGAAACTGAGAAGCTCGTTGACGGCGATGATCTGCACAACTGGGGCCTGAGCTGCCTAGTGGAAGTCGTTTATCATCTGACAAATCACAGGTTTTCCGATGCCGACAAAATACTCGAACACGTTGAAACCGTACTTTCGTCAGGAGAGAATCGATACGTATCCACGATTGTGAGCGCATTAAGAATCTCGAGTCACTGGAAAAGCGACCAACAACAGGCCCTAACCCAACTCGCTCAGCTGATCGAGTCCGCCAACCAACAAGGTTATTTTTGTTTGCCCCGGGATTACATTGTCGATCTCGATGAAATGGTGGCTCAGCTTGGTCATTCAATGCCCAGCTTTTTACACTCCGATTTCCAGGCGGAATTGAACCCGAAATCCAGCGGCGATGAACACGCCAAAGATCAAGCGAAACCCACCAGCGCACGACCACTTCTCGAACCCTTAACCAAGCGAGAGTTAGTGTTATTGATTGATATCTCCAATGGGCTTTCGAACCAAGAAATCAGCGATAAACGTTTTGTCGCCATATCCACAGTAAAATGGCACCTTAAAAATATTTACGCAAAACTGGACGCTAAACATCGAGCCCAGGCCATCGCCAAGGCAAGAGAACTGAGCATTATCAAATAGGCATAAAAAAGCGAGGCAAGCCTCGCTTTTTAACGTCATCAGAAATACCCGATTAGATTAGCCGGCAGCTTTAACCGCAATCTGCTGAATACGATCAAGTGGGATCGGATAAAACAAGGCGGCAGGATCAGACGCAATCGCCATGATGATGTTTTCGATATCTTCGACCTTCACACCCCAGCGTTTGAAATCAGTCGCACAACCGATTTCTTTCTGGAGGGCTTTCAAGCGCTCAATCACAGACGACAATACCGCCTCATCACTTCCCTCAACCGTCATGTTCAGTGCATTGGCCAAACGTTTGGCGCTAGGTAAATAGAACTCCGGTAAAGCTTCCATCACAATCGGCAAAAGAACCGCGTTAGCATCACCGTGGGGGACGTGATACAAGCGACCAAATGCATGCGCGCAATTGTGTACCGGAATAGCATTCAATGAAGCGATGAATCCATTAATCGCCATGGTACTGGCTTGCAACATATCGTTGCGGGAATCCACGTCTTTGCCATTGGCAACCGCTTTAGGCAAAGTCTTTTCGATAAGCTGCGCGGCTGTGATTGAATGAGCGTCGGAAAAGTGATTGGCCGATGGTGAAGCCACACCTTCAAGCGCGTGGGTGAGCGCATCCATACCGGTTGATGCAGTCAAGAAGTCTGGTAAGCCGATGGTCAAGTTTGCATCGAGTACGGCCATGTCAGCTTCGATAAATGGTACCGCCAAGTTGCACTTGATATCGGTTTCTTCATCCTGATAAACACCGGCCGCTGAGACTTCTGCCCCGGTACCCGCCGTGGTTGGAACCGCAATATGTGGAATCGCTATGGGTTGAGCCGCAGGCCAAGTCTCTAGACGAAAGCCTCCGGACACTACCTCACGAAAATCAGCCAAATTATTATGCAGGCTGTATTTAACGCCCTTTGCGGCATCCATCACACTGCCACCGCCCACCGCAAGAATCGCATCAGCTGCAATTTCACGCGCATAAGCTAACGCAGCGTTCACCGTATTACAGCCAGCATCAGGGCTCACTTCAGCGTAGACGCCCGCAAGTTTTGGCATATTGCCAGACGACATGTTTTCAAACACATCGATAACCTGGTCGACGATACCGACCTTTTTTAAACCTTCATCACTCATTAAGAGAATACGTTTCGCCCCCATGCCTGCAAATAGGTTAGGCAAGCGAATGATACTACCGGGCGCGCAATGAACCGCAGTGCGCATGTTGTACTGAAAATATCCTGTCTTAGACATAGTAATAGCCTCGAATCTGTTTCTGCGACACTTACGCGAGTTTAGTGTGCACAATCTTGTGCATCTTTTTCGCTGCGGGGTTACGCTCAAAAGAGGTAGAAACCGACTTCGTTTCTACATAAGAACTGATGCTGTATTTTCCGAACTCACGTCCGTAGCCACTTTGTTTGTAACCACCAAACGGCGCATCGGTGCGCATCATGTGCCAATCGTTAATCCAAACAGATCCCGCTCGTAAGTCGCGAGCAATCTGCTGAGCTTTTACCACGTTTTCAGTCCAGACACCGGCGGATAAGCCGTAGTCGGAATCGTTGGCAATGGCGATCGCCTCATCTAAGCTCGAGTACTTAATGACCGACAAAACCGGGCCAAAGATTTCTTCGCAGGCCACTTTCATGTCGTTTTTCACACCCGAGATGATAGTCGGCTCAACAAAGAAGCCGCCCTCGCACCCCGGCACATCGGCACGCTTACCGCCGGTGATAATCTTAGCGCCATCGGCGACAGCAGATTCAATGTACGACATAACTTTGTTGAAGTGGGTCTCGGTAGACATTGGCCCCATACCGGTGGCAGGATCCATGGGATCACCGACCACGACATCTTCAGAGACTTCTTTCAGGCGTTGAACAACGTCATCGTAAATATCTTCATGAACAATCAAGCGGGTACCGGATTCACAGGCTTGGCCAGCGTTCATGTATACGCCCCATAAGGCACCATAGGCGACACGCTCGATATCTGCGTCAGGCATGACAATACCTGGGCCTTTACCGCCGAGTTCGAGAGTTACACGCTTCATGGTTTGAGCGGCATTTTGCTGAACATGACGACCAATAGAGGTTGAACCCGTAAAAGAGATCTTGTCGACGTCTTTGTGCAATGACAGAGCTTCACCGACTACAGAACCAGCACCCACCACCACATTCAGCACGCCTTTTGGCAACACGGTATTCAGCAGCTCAACCAAGCGAACGGTGGAGGTAGGCGTAATCTCTGCCGGTTTCACAATCATGGTATTACCCGCGGCCAACGCAGGAGCAACTTTCATCGCCAGTAACAGTAGCGGGAAATTCCACGCGGTAATCAGACCACAAACACCTACAGGCTCACGCCACACTTGAGTTTGCGTTAATTCTGGAAGAGGACGCGCGGGCAGGGCTTCAACAAATGGGAAGTTCATGACTTCATCACCCAAACTGCTGAACAGATCAACCACCGCCATGATATCCATTCCACCAACGCGATTGAGCGTGCCGCCTGAACAGGACACCTCGAGCAGCGCTAGCTCTTGTGCATTGGCAAGAATGACTTGCGCACACTGCTTAAGAATCTTGCTGCGATTGTCTGGCGACATACGACGCCAGTCCGTATTGTTATCAAAGGTATCGCGAGCAACAGCCACGGCTTTATCCACATCGGCCTCGTTGCCCATTGCCACTTCACCCACTACTTCACCCGTGGCAGGGTTAATTACTTGAGTGTACTCACCGCTTTCAGGCTCACAATATTCACCATTAATAAACAGTGGATAGCGAGGCATCTCATTCGCTGATTGCATCTCTCTTCTCCCATTGGATCGTCATTCGACGGTTATAAACAGCTATCACAAAAAATGATGATGATTCATCATTAGACGTTCTTATTAAATATCGTCTTACTAAATATCTATCGCGCTAACGAGTATAAGAGCATTCATAACTATCACCTTATCCTTAAGCGCCAAAACTATATCCAGACAGGACGCCATAGACGCGATAGACGCGATTATTCACTTCCCACTCTGCGCCATTTTTCCAAAGACGTGATGAGTTATACTATGGCATGCCAATCATTTTTGAGAGATCCCCATGACCGCGCTTGCCGATGGCGTCGATTTAACAATCGATGACAAGATTGCCACAATCACACTGAATATCCCTTCCAGACACAACTCCCTCGCTGGCGAGGACATTGATCTGCTGCGTAAACACTTAACCACCGTAGAACAAAATCCGCAACTTCGCGTATTGATTATTACCGGAGCTGGCGACAAGACCTTTTGCTCCGGTGCCGCGCTTAATCAACTGGGCTCCGGTTCTATCAGTGGCGAAATTTTTGCCGACATGACTGACCAACTGGCGGCCATAAAAATTCCAACCATATGTTCATTCAACGGCAGCGCCTATGGCGGCGGCTCTGAAATTGGACTGGCCTGTGATTTCCGTATTGGTATCGAGGGAATGCGCCTATTCGTACCCCCTGCGCGGATAGGGCTGTGCTATCCGGTCAATGGCATACAGAGATTTGTCAGTGTATTGGGCATCAATATGGCCAAGCGGTTGCTGCTGGCCAGCGAAGAGTTTGAATCACAAGAACTCTTTAGCACCGGCTACTTAACCCATTTGGTGAACAGAGAGGAAAGACAAAATAAAACCAATGAATTGGCAGAGCGGATGGCCAACTATGCCCCGCTTGCCCTGACGGCAATGAAAGAGATTTGTAATCAGGCAGCTTTAAGTCAGCTCAACAAACAACAAGCCAACCAAATCGCGTCACGATGCAACGCCTCGGACGATCTTCAAGAGGGTTTTCGAGCGCTGGCAGATAAACGCAGGCCAGAGTTTAGCGGTCAGTAAAAACAGACATTAAACACGTCCGCTTGATTAATCGACGGACGTGCTTGATGAAGGATCGGATCGGTATTGAGCGGGGCTCACACCGGTCCATTGTTTGAAAGCTCGAGTAAAAGACGCTGGCTCGACAAACCCTAGAATCTGTCCAATTTCCGCCACAGATAGCTTTTCGTTCACCAATTTATCAATGGCGATGTCGCGTCGTAAAATGTCTTTCAGTGTTTGATAGCTCGAATCTTCCGCCTGCAGCTTTCGCCTTAGGGTTTGCGGACTCACACAGAGCTCCGACGCCACGGTGACAAAATCGGGGAAACCACGTCCCTCTCGCTGTTGCCGCAATGCGATGCCTTTGATACGAGTTGCGTAACTGTTATCGGTGCCCGGCGTCACCATCAATTGGGCCGGCGCGTGCTCCAAAAATTCTCGCAACTCTTCAGCACCAATAACAACTGGGCATGACAAGTATTTTTTATCAAAACTAAATCCCGATCTCGCGCAATCGAAATGATGATCGCAATTAAACAAACCGGTGTAATGTTTTACGTGAGAAGGTTTCGAATAAGAAAGCCGAAGTTGTTTCGGAAAGATTTTAGTTCCAGAAATCCAGCACAGGAAACGATGAAACACCACCAATAGAAACTCGCTCATAAAGTGGTCTTTGTCTCGATTTGGCTCGACCAGATCAATGAACCAAAAAACCTCGGTATCGGTGATCTCATAGTCAACGCGAAGGTCTCGGCGTGTGATGCGATAAAATCGAACACACTCTTTTAAAACCGCCTGTAGCGTATCGAGCTGCGCCACATAGCGAACCATCAAGCTGAACAATCCCGGCGAGCAAGGCTCTGCGGTCAAGCCCAAAAATTCGTCATCCAGCAATGCCCAACTTCGGTGAATCAAGCCAACAAACTGATCGGGATGCGCCATACCATCGGGGGAATGATAGAGCTCCTGTGATATACCCTGCTCTTCCAGTAATACATCGAAATCATGCCCTGCGCTTTCGATTTCATCTCTAAGCACTCGTAGATAGTGGCTAGGAATGGTTACTCTCTGAAAACTAGTGTCGCTCATTTAGGCATCTCGATTGGCATGATTTCAAACCCCAGACCGCTTCTATAGCATAGCAGCAGACATTGTATGCATTGAGCTCAATCAGTTCCAACCGATCTGTTTCTATCGGGTAAGCCCAGAGCTAGAATCGGCTAGTTTTGTGCAGGGAGAAGAGGATAACAGTGAAACGCTAGGACAAAGAGATGTCACCTACGGCGACATCTCTTGGCAGGATCATCCCAACACAGATCGGGAGATCAGTTCTTTCATAATTTCTGACGTACCGCCGTAGATACGCTGGATACGCGCGTCCACAAAGGCCCGTGACACACCATATTCGCGCATGTAGCCGTAGCCACCGTGTAGCTGCAGACAACCGTCGGCAACACGATTTTGCATCTCGGTGGTGGACAGTTTCGCCATACTCACCGTCGCTACATCTAAGGTGCCCTCGATGTAGCCGCGGGTACACTCATCGACAAAGGCGCGATTGACACGAACGTCGGTGGCCATCTCAGCCATTTTAAAGCGTGTATTCTGCAGCTTCGCAATGGGAGCACCAAAGGCTTGGCGCTCGTTGACGTAGGTGGCGGTTTCTTCAAGGATGCCTTCAGAGGCCGCCACCGCACCGATCGCCAAGGACAGTCGCTCGCGCTGAAGTTCGCCCATCAACACACCAAAACCGCCATCTAATGATCCAAGAATGGCTGAAGCTGGAACCCGAACGTCCTCAAAAAACATCTCTGAGGTATCGCTAGCGTGAAGACCAATCTTTTCTAGATTGCGGCCGCGACTAAATCCTTCGCTGTCTGTATCGACCAAGAATAAGGTAGTGCCTTTTGCTCCGGAAACCTCAAGGTTAGTGCGAGCCACCACAATGACCATGTCGCAATGTTGACCATTAGTGATAAAAGTCTTGCTGCCGTTGATGATAAAGTCGTCACCGTCTCGTTTGGCGGTGGTGCGAACGCCCTGCAAATCACTGCCAGCGCCAGGTTCAGTCATGGCGATAGCACCAACACATTCACCGCTGACCATTTTCGGCAAATATTTTTGTTTCTGCTCTTCAGTACCGTTATTGAGCACGTAGTGAGCAACAATATCTGAGTGGACCATCATTGGGCCACCCAAACCACCGAAGTTAGCTCGTAAAAATTCTTCGGCAATCACCATGGAGAATTCAAAGTTGCTGCCGTAACCGCCATACTCTTCGGGAATGTCGACGGCCAAAAAGCCTTGTTCACCAAGCTTGTTCCAGATATGACGTGGAAAGATTTCTTCTTTTTCCCAGTCGTCATATTGAGGGGCTATTTCTTCGCTAACGTAACGCCTTACGTTATCGCGAAACAATTCAAGTTCCGCTTTATCTGCAAATTGAGTCATGCTTACCTCTCACTCAAAAATAATGTCTAGCCATTAACTTATGGCTAGACAGGCTCACGAGGGTTACCAGCACTTAGCTAATAGCAACCAACGCCTCGCCAACCAATGTTTGCTCGCCTGTGGCCTTGGTGGCTTGAATCTCGCAGCGAGCCAAGGTTTCACCGTTCTGCTCAACCAATTCAACAACCTTGCCCTGGCAAGTGATCACATCCTGCAACTGAGTAATAGTGGCAAAACGATTGCTGAACTTGCGCAACTGCGATTGTGGCTGCCAGTTGGTCAACATACGTCCAAGGTAGGCCATTGATAACATACCGTGTGCGAAAACATCCGGCATGCCTGCTTTTTTAGCAAAATCGATATCGATATGAATAGGGTTGTGATCGCCTGACGCACCGGCAAATAACGCCAGAGTCGTGCGAGAAATCGGGGCCAATTCCAGTCCAGGAATTTCAGTGCCAATAGTAATGTCTGACATAGTAGATCTCCTGCGTAATCAGTTGCGATAGACGATAGATTGAGTCGACTTCACCACAACCTCGTCATCTGAATTGGTGAATACGGTTTCGAGCACGACAAACTCAAGTGCACCGCCCTTTTTGTCGAACATCTCTTTTAGCTCGGTCTGACAGGTAATCGCATCGCCTGCGCAAATAGGTGCAAAGTACTCAAACTCTTGCGAGCCGTGCAAAATACGACCGATGTCCATTTTCAACAAACCCAATACCGGCAAAAACTCAGGACTATCTAAATCAATCGAGAATGGAAATGACGGCGGCACCGGCAAGCTGCGATAACCCGCCGCTTGCGCGGCGGACTCGTCAAAATAAATTGGGTTGGTTTCACCGATAGCTTTTGCGAAAAAGCGCAAACGCCCCTTTTCGATCTCTACCGTGTGCGGCTCAAACTTGTGACCAATATGGTTGCGATCTAGCATAATAAAATCCTCGATTAACCCGCTTTGTACATAGTCACAACGGCAGCGCCGCCAAGACCCAAGTTGTGCTGCAAAGCCACTTTAGCGCCTTCAACCTGACGCTTGTCGGCGTTACCACGCAACTGGTTCACCAACTCATAACACTGAGCCAAACCGGTTGCACCCAATGGGTGACCTTTGGACATCAAACCGCCTGACGGGTTAACCACGAATTTACCGCCATAGGTGTTGTCGCCGTCCAAAACAAACTTGGTAGCTTCGCCTTCGCCGCACAGACCAAGGCCTTCATAGGTAATGACTTCGTTAGTGGTAAAGCAGTCATGCAACTCAACCACATCGACTTCTTGAACGCCAATACCGGCTTCTTCAGTAACCTTGGCGATTGCGCTAGCGGTCATTTCTGAGCCCACCAACTTGATAGGGTCGACCCAAGATTCTGGGGTATCGGTAGTCATTGCCTGACCAACGATTTCTACGCCGTTGCTGATACCGTGTTTTTTCGCAAACGCTTCGCTAACAACGACGGCAGCGCCGGCACCACAGGTTGGAGGGCAGCACATAAAACGAGTCAAATAATCCATGAACACCACCTTGGAATTCATGACATCTTCTTCGGTCAGTGGAGTTTGCAGTAAAGAAAAGGGATTGTTCAGCGCATGGTTACGAGTCTTCACAGAAACCTTGGCGAAAAGGTCGGCAGTGGCGCCATATTTTTCCATGTAGTAGTGGCCTGCGGCACCAAAGCAGCGCAATGCCAAGGGCGCTTCTGGATAGCCCTTCTCGTCTAGAACATTCAAAAAGCGATCGAATGGCCCCTCGCGATCATCCCAGTGAGAACCCAACGCGCCTGGCTGCATTTCTTCAAAACCAAAGGCCAGTGCACATTCAACCGCGCCAGATTTCACCGCTTGGCGCGCCAAGAACAGAGCGCTTGACCCAGTGGAGCAGTTATTGTTCACGTTAAGAACAGGTATACCGGTTTGGAAAGCGTCATAAAGCGCGTGCTGACCGCAGGTAGAATCACCATAAACATAGCCAGCATAGGCTTGCTCAATCAGCTTGTGGTCGATTCCAGCTTCTTTGACAGCGCCCTGAATAGCTTTAGAAGCCATCACTCGGTAGGATTCAGATTGACCTGGTTTGGCGAATTTCACCATATCAACGCCAGCAACAAGAGCTTTAGACATATTCTTTCTCCATTCATTGGATTAACGATGGAGTAACTATGCGCTTAACCGGTCGGAGGGGGAATGTGCGAAAACTACAGCGCTATTGTCAAAAAGGCTCACCCCATGGGATGAGCCTCGGCGCAAACAAGGTAAAAAGAGGTCTAGGGCAGCTCTGAATAATGGCAGTCGTGCTCAGCGGGCCTTAAAACGTCCAGATGCAAGGCGCACTTCGCCGTTAATACCCAAGGCCGTAGTCCTTAGCAATTAGGCCTGTTGCTCCAGAGCCCACTGATACAGCACCTTCTTTTTAAGTCCGGTGATTTCAGCGCCAAGCTGACTGGCCTGTTTGACCGAGAGATCCGCCAATAAGATCGTCATAATTCGCTCAGCTTCACTATCGATAGCCTGCTCGATAACTTTTGGTTTGCCGCGCACCATCACCACCATTTCACCCTTTCGCTGATTGGGGTCAGCGGCGACAAACTCTCCAAGCTCAGCGAGACTGCCGCTAGTAATGGTCTCGAAGGTCTTAGTAATTTCGCGAGCAATAGCCGCTTCGCGCTCGACACCAAAAACCTCGGCCATATCTCGCAGGCAAGCTTCAATACGATGAGGAGCTTCGTAAAAAATCAGGGTGCGATCATCGACCATCAACGGCTTGAGACGATTGATGCGCTGACCACTTTTGGCCGGTAAAAAGCCCTCGAAGGAAAAGCGATCGGAGGGCAATCCAGACGCGCTTAACGCTGCCACCATAGCGCAGGCCCCGGGGATTGGAACCACTCGCACTCCAGCCTGCCGCGCCGCATGCACCAAGCGATAACCTGGATCAGACACCAAAGGCGTACCGGCGTCGCTGATCAAGGCGATCGACGCTCCCTGCCGCAATCGATCAAGCAACTGTAAAACTTGTCGCTCATCGGTGTGATCGTGGTAGGCGACTAAGGGGGTATCAATGCTAAAATGCGCCATTAATCGTGCGCTGTGACGAGTATCTTCCGCAGCGATAACGTCGACTTTTTGGAGAACTTCCACCGCACGCGGTACCATGTCCCCTAAATTGCCAATGGGGGTTGCAACGACGTAAAGTGCCGTCTCGAGTAACGAGGTTTTTGGCTGCGTCATGGTAGATTCTCTGTCCGATAAAACTGATTTAAAGATCGCTCAACCTTAAGGCTGTAAGAGCATGGATTTTGTCAAACACGCGGGGCGCTTGTCCCTAATTACCGCTATCGCACTAGGTCTGCACGGCTGCGGCGGTAATACCCCGATAAAGGATCAACAGGCGAGCGCTCAATTAGAGCAGCCTGCGGTGATCGATATCGATGCCCTACTCAACCGAGCCCAAATGAGCCGCTCGCCGCAAAAAGAGCAGCTGCTGCTTGAGGCCGCACAGTACTTGAGCCAAACCAATGAGCCGCACTGGGCGCGCAACTTACTCAACTCCATTGACCCAACCTTACTGAGTGAAGAGGAGTTTATTGCCTACACGCTCACCTTCAGCCAACTGGCCCTTGCCGATGACGCCTACTTTCTCGCGCAGCGCATTCTAACCAACCCGCGCCTTGATCAACAGTGGCAAACACTAAACCTGGAGCAACAAATCGTTTTGCGCCAGCGCCGCGCCGAGTTGTTTACCGTGCTGGGGGAGCCAAACGCCAGTATCGAGGAGCGCCTAGCACTACAGCCCCTGCTGAGCGACCCTTTACTCGACGTCGACAACCAGGACGTTCTCTGGCAATCGCTCATGTCGATGCCAATCTCGGAACTCACTTACCGCAGCCAAAAAGCCGCCAGTACGCCAACACTCCAAAACGAGCAACTACGCGGCTGGTATAGCCTAGCGCTGATCAGCAAAAACAATCAGTCCAACTTAGACAAGCAGCTGTTTCAAATCAATCAGTGGGTGGCCCGTTGGCCGCAGCATCCCGCCAGCCTGAGACTGCCAAAAGACCTGCAACTGTTGCAGCAATTGATTCAAGAGCGGCCCAATCAAGTGGCTATATTGCTACCGCAACAGGGCCGACTGGCGAAAGCTGGAAAAGCCGTTCGCGATGGATTTGTCGCCGCCTATTACGAGTCTATCGCCAATAGTGGCCATACACCCATGCTCAAGTTCTACGACACTTCAGAAGGCAATATTGTCGACGTCTACAACCGCGCGGTGGTTGATGGAGCCGAAATCATTGTCGGTCCGCTCGACAAAAATAAAGTCACCCTCTTGAGCCAGCAAGAATCATTGCCTATTCCTACCCTAGCCGTTAATTACAGCGAAGATAGTAACGAGTCCGCGATCGGTCTGTTCCAGTTTGGTTTGTCGGCTGAAGACGAAGCTCGACAAATAGCGCGTCGCGCGTGGGTTGAAGGTCATCGTTATGCCATGATTCTCACCACCGATGCCAGCTGGGGAAAACGCAGTGCCGATGCCTTCCGCACCGCCTGGGAGAATCTCGGTGGCACCATCATTAACCAGAGTGAGGTCTCTGGCGATGGAGACTATTCCCGGGTGATCAAGAGCGCACTGCAAATTGACCAAAGCCAAAAACGCGCCCAGAGAATTCGCAGTTTGTTTCCACAGGCGGTGGAATTTGAACCTCGACGCCGACAGGACGCCGACATGCTATTCATGGTGGCTCGCCCAACCGAAGCTCGCCAAATCAAACCCACGCTGGCCTTTCACTACGCCAGCAAACTACCGGTTTACGCGTCCAGCCATATCTACACTGGCGCTCAGGATCAAAAAGCCGATCGAGATTTGAACAACATTAAATTCTCGACTCTGCCTTGGTTTTTCGACGACGGTAACGCCACCAAGCAGCTGATTCAAGAAGCGGCCAATCCCAATCCATCCTATCAGCGTTTGTATGCCCTTGGAGTCGATAGTTTCCAGCTCTACCCGCGCTTGAAGCAGTTGCAACAATCAGAGCACACCCGCCTCTACGGCGTCACCGGCTCATTGAGCATGAACCCTGAAGGGCGGATTGAACGCGAGCAAATTTGGGCCAAGATGAACAACGGCCGTGCGCAATCGCTGCCCATGGTGGTCAGTCACACTCGGTAATAACCGATCAGTGATCACCACTAAATAGAAGTACTCGCTCGGCAAGGAGGCCGACGCTGTATGCCAAAACGTCCAACAAACTCAGCCCCAAATGCCACTAACACCGTTGCCAGTGATGTTAAGCAAGGTCCCAAGCCAGCCACAGCCTCGACAAAATCCATAAGATCGCGGCTGACTCAAGCTCTGTTTAGCAAGCCTGCTGCCACCCCGGCGATGATTACAGGGCAAAAAAATGAGCGTTTAGCGGAACAATATCTGCTTCGTCGAGGACTAAAACTCAAAGAGAGAAACTATCACTGCCGTCGGGGGGAAATCGATTTGGTGATGATCGATCAAGAGGTGTTGGTATTTGTCGAGGTACGCTACCGCAAGCAGGCGAAGTATGGATCTCCCTTCGAATCGGTAGATCACCGCAAACAACAAAAACTGATTAAAGCGGCACAATACTACTTACAGAAGAACTTCCCTCGCCACGAACCGCCGTGCCGTTTTGACGTGGTCGCGATTGAGGGAAATCAAACCCCAAAAACGTCACAAAACCCGATAGAATGGCTGCCCAATGCCTTTACCGCGTGAGACATTTGCACACTCGGTAACTAGCTCTGTACTATCTGTACTAGACGCGACCAAGCAACACAAAGCGCTATCCATGCTCAGCGCTGTGTTAACGAATAATATTGGTTAATGATGTTAGCGAATACAGAGCCATGGCATTCACGAACAACAGCAAATAGAAAGTAGCGAGTTTATGGAACAACGCATCATCACCCTCTTTCACGAAAGTATCGAAGCCAAAATGCAGGCGGGTGAATACTTGGCCCCTTTGATCTGTGAAGCCAGTGAGATTTTGGTGCACTGCCTGCTCAACGAGGGAAAAATTTTGACCGCTGGCAACGGCGTCTCGGCGGCCAATGCTCAAACCCTCAGTGCCAACCTTTGCAATCGCTTCGAGCGCGAGCGCCCATCTCTGCCGGCCATGACGCTGGGTGCCGACTTCACCACACAAACCTCGATTGCCAACGATTACAGTTTTAACGAAATTTTTGCCAAACAGGTACGCGCCTTGGGCCAACCCGGTGATTGCCTGGTACTCATCACTACCAGCGGCAATCCCAGTAACTTGGTTCAAGCCGTTGCCGCCGCCCACGAGCGAGAAATGAACGTGATTGCTCTTTCTGGACGCGATGGCGGCAATATTGCCTCGGTGCTGGACGCTCACGACTTGGAGCTGCGAGTGCCGGTAGATGCACGTACCCGCTTGCACGAAATCCACCTACTCAGTATTTTTTGTTTGTGTGACCTTATTGACCAACAGCTATTTGGGGAAGAACTATGAAACATCACAGCCTAACCCTGGCATTACTCTCACTGACCTTGGTGTTCATGACCAGCGCTTGCACACCAATTCTCGAAGCCACCAACGACAAGCCCATTCAACTCAATCCTGGCAAACGCACATTAGGCGCTATGATTGACGACGAGCAATTGGAAACAGTGGCTCAGGTGAACATCAATAAAGCCGATCCGGCACTGTCGCAATCTAACGTCAACACCGTGGCTTTTAATGGCATTATTCTACTCACCGGCCAAGTCCCGACCAATCAGCTGCGAGTGACTGCAGGGGATACCGCCAAGAAAATCCATGGTGTTCGCCAGGTTTTCAACGAGATTCAAGTGCAAGGCACCACCTCATTTTTGTCTCGCACCAACGACGGCTGGCTGACGACTAAAGTCAAAAGCACGTTGCTCGCGAACAAAGACGTGGATAGCGGCCGCATTAAAGTCGTGACTGAAGATGGCGTAGTTTACCTGTTGGGCCTCTTGTCACAGATGGAAGCCGATAAAGCCGCGCAAGTGGTGAGCAACATTGGCGGGGTTCAAAAGGTCGTCAAGGCGGTGGAATACATTAACTAAGCCGTAGACTTAGCCCAAGTTGTTAGAAGATAAGGTTCGAGCCTAAAGTAGAGAATCCTCAGGCTCGAGCCAACCTCCCCCATTCACGCACCCTCTCAGACTCTTTCACCTCCGCGCCGCTCATCGAAATCCCCTCAGCCCCGTATGCCCTCTAGGGTAGTCGCCCGCTACCAAAATCCTCCACATATTCCTGCTATGGTCTATGCTGTAGTCACTCTGCCAACAAAAGGGTATAAGGAAATGAAAGCCTCTGACCTCATGGTCCAATGTCTGGAAGAAGAAGGCATCGAGTATATTTTCGGTGTTCCCGGCGAAGAAAACGCCGACTTCATGATGTCTCTTGAGAAATCGGACTCTATTCAATTTGTGTTAACACGCCACGAACAGGGCGCTGCCTTTATGGCGGAAATTTACGGCCGCCTCACTGGTAACCCCGCGGGCTGCTTAGGTACACTCGGCCCAGGTGCCACCAACCTGATTACCGGTGTTGCCGACTCCAATATGGACCGAGCCCCCATGTTAGTGCTCACCGGTCAAGGCGCCTCGACCCGACTGCACAAAGAATCTCATCAAGTCATGGATGTGGTGGAAATGTTTAAGCCCGTGACTAAGTGGGCCACCACCGTTTGGCACCCTGAGAACATTCCCGAAATCATGCGCAAAGCGGTTCGACTGGCTCGAACTGAAAAACCCGGCGCAGTTTTGGTAGAACTGCCTGAAGACATCGCCAAATTACCCTGCGATAAGGCCCCGCTGCCGGTACGTAAATTCCGCCGCCCAGTTCCCGCCGATAAAATCATGGACATGGCCTTTGAGAAGATTAAAAACGCCAAGCGCCCATTGATCATCGCCGGTAATGGCTGCATCCGTCGACGAGCGAGTAAACAACTGCGACTTCTGTGCGAAAAAACCGGTATTGGGGTACTCAGTACTTTTATGGCCAAAGGCTGTGTCGATATGGATGCACCTTACTGCCTCTACACTATTGGCCTAGGTGCTAAAGACATTCCTGCCTGCGCCATCGACGCCGCCGATCTGGTCATCGCCATCGGTTATGACATGGTGGAATACCATCCAAAACTCTGGAATGGCGAGCAGAATAAAGACGTACTGCACATCGACTTTCTACCCGCTGAAATCGATGAACACTACCACCCAGAAGTCGAAGTGGTGGGTGATCTCGCTCACTCTTTATGGATGCTCAATGAACGCATCGACGCCGATGGCGGACTCAGCTTCGATCTGTCGCAACAACAAGCGGTGAGACGCGACATGACCGAGGAGCTCAATCGTCACGCTGGCGATACCACCGAGGGCTCGATCCGACCTCAAAAGGTGTTACACGATGCCAGAGAAGTGATGGGCGAGCACGACATCTTACTGTCTGACGTCGGCGCTCACAAAATGTGGATCGCTCGTCACTACCAATGCCACGAGCCCAACACCTGCCTGATCCCCAATGGTTTTTGCTCCATGGGCTTTGCACTACCCGGCGCTATTGCCGCCAGCCTCGTCCATCCCGATAAGAAAATTCTGGGTATTTGTGGCGACGGCGGATTCTTGATGAACATGCAGGAAATGGAGACGGCGCGCAGACTCAACTGCAAACTCACGGTGATGGTGTGGGAAGACGGCGGTTACGGACTCATTGGCTGGAAGCAAAGCAATGAATTTGGCCGCCATACCGATCTCGCCTTTGGCAATCCCGACTGGGTGAAAATGGCGGAGTCATTCGGCTGGAATGGTCACCGTGTAGACAACGCTATCGACCTGAAAGGCACGCTGGATAAAGCCCTCAATGAAGATGGCCCGAGCCTGTTGGTGCTGCCGATTGATTACCGAGAAAATATGGAGCTGACTCGACGACTGGGTGAGTTAACCTGCTCCATTTAGGGCACAAAACGCTTTAAGCTCAGTACCCTGAGAGTAAAAAGGAGAGGCCTAAACCTCTCCTTTTTTTATGATTCTGCTTTCGATGGACCGAGAAAAAAGCGATTCGTGGTCTGTTGATAATCTTTGTATTCTGGGCGCTTCTGCACTGAGTAGAACTCGGCCGGTTTGGCTCCGGTGTAATAAACCAAGGTCACGTACATCATACGCGAGACAAATACCAAACCCAGAGCTAACAGTACACACAACCACAAAGGTTGCTGTGCACTTAACGCCCATAGCGATGGTAAGGCGGCCACAATCAGCGCATTCCACACCATCCATTCAGCAAAATAATTCGGGTGTCGGCTATAGCGCCAGAGCCCAAGGTTACAGACTCGATTCTTTTCACCGGCCGCGTTCATATCACGAATAAAGCGATCTTTCTGAACATCGGCAACGGATTCAATAGTAAAGGCCAACACCCACAGGGCCAATCCCAAGACCTCAAAAACTGATATCTCCGCTGATGGGTTGGCCGCAATGATCAAGGCGGGAAAGGCGAGAAATGACGCATTCGCCAAGCCTTGCGCCAAAACTTCCACCTGCATCACTAGGCGGTGATCTTTAATACCTGCATGTTGCCAGCGACGATACTGGTATTTATAGCGTGGTAACTCGGACTTAAGATGCCCTGCTCGCCATAGCTTTATTGCAGCCCAGCCCATACGACCGCCCATGAATATATAGACGCCGCTGACCAACGCTACCCGCAACCAGTGGCCATCAGCCATCACCAAAGTCACCACACCAATAACCAGCAAGCCCCAAGGCCAGCCAATGTCCACATAGGACATTCGCCCAGTGCGCCAGGCCGGTATGCACACCACCAAGGTAAACAGCAGTAACTGCAGGAAACCGTTGACGAGACTCACCTCAAACAATGAGCTGGTCAACAGCAGCAATGCCCAACCAAAAAAATACGGAGCAAGAGACAAGATTTTCTTCATAACAGGACCTATAAACGGGTGGGCATCACCCAACAATGACAGCGACGCAGAAGACTACCTACCAGTAGGTAGGTTAGTCAAGCAGCCGGCGCCGGATAAATCTGTCAGATCGCATCATCGAAAATCACTGAATGGCGGAAACAAAAAAGGGAGAGGCCTTCGCCTCTCCCTTTGTTAATCACCAACAGCTTAAGCCATCATGCCAATACATCAGTCGCCACGTGATACTTAGGATCTTCCATCACGTTCACCTCACACAGATCACCGGCTTTCTTCAGCAATGTGCGACACTCTGGACTGAGATGACGAAGGTGAAGATGCTTACCTTGGGCTTTGTATTTCTCGGCCAAACTATCGATGGCTTCAATCCCCGAGTGATCACTGATGCGAGAGCGCTTGAACTCAATAACCACATGCTCAGGATCATTCACAGGATCAAAAATGTCTTTAAAGTTACTCACTGAACCGAAGAAAATTGGGCCTCGTAGGTCGTAAACCTTGCGCCCTTCTTCGTCTTCGTAGGTATCGGCCTGAATGTGCTGAGCGTGTTTCCAAGCAAAAACCAATGCCGACACAATCACACCCACAATCACCGCGATAGCCAAATCAAAGGCCACGGTTACACCGGAAACCAAGACAATAATAAAGGCATCGGTCAAAGGGATTTTGCGCATCTGGCGGAATGAAGACCATTCAAACGTCCCCAGTACGACCATGAACATAATGCCCACCAGAGCCCCCAGCGGAATCATTTCGATGAACTTGGCACCAAACAAGATAAACGCCAACAAGACCAGGGCTGCGGTAATACCCGATAGCCGACCGCGACCACCCGAGTTGATATTGATCATCGACTGACCAATCATCGCACAACCACCCATACCACCGAAGAAACCGTTGGTGGTGTTAGCAATACCTTGACCAATACACTCGCGGTTACCGCGACCACGAGTGTCGGTAAGCTCGTCGATTAAGGTCAAAGTTAACAGAGATTCAATCAACCCAATGGCCGCAATAATAAAGGCGTAAGGGGCGATGATTTTGAAGGTTTCTAGATTGAACGGCACCATCGGAATGGCAAAACTAGGCAGTTCACCTTTCAAGGTCGCGGTAGCCGCTTGATCCGCCGGTAACATATCGCGAACAAAATCGATAACGGTACGGGCCTCTAAGTCCAGCCCTAACACCGCCAGAGTCACCGCAATAATGGCAACCAAGCCAGAGGGAACGGCAGTGGTGATTTTCGGCAAAAAGTGCATGATCATCATGGTAATGAAGATCAGGCCCGCCATGGTGTAAAGCATTTCACCCTGCATCCAGGCCATCACGCCGTCGCTGACCTCAACTTTAAACTGTCCCATTTGCGCTAAGAAAATGACAATCGCCAAGCCATTCACGAAGCCGAGCATGACCGGATGCGGTACAAGTCGAATAAATTTACCCAATTTGAAGACACCGGCCAAAATCTGGAACACACCGGCCAAGACCACGGCGGCAAAAAGATATTGAACACCATGACCGGCAACTAGAGATACCATAACCACAGCGGTCGCGCCGGTTGCACCAGAAATCATTCCCGGACGGCCACCAAAGATAGAGGTCAATAAACCCATCATGAAAGCGGCGTAAAGGCCCACCATAGGCTCAACACCGGCAACGAAGGCAAAAGCCACCGCTTCGGGAACCAACGCTAGTGCGACGGTAAAGCCCGAAAGCACGTCATTTTTGACATTATTTTGTTCAGAGGTAATCAGCTTAAACATCGAGGTTTCTCAGCTAGGAAGGCGATTAGAAAGGGCGGGGATACTAGCAGATAGGGCCTATGGCTCCAACCCCTGTGGTCATTTCTTAGTCATCGGTATTAGGCCGGCTCGGCGACGGCCAGATCTCTTTGCAACCAATCGAGCAGCGGTCGCCACTGTTTTAGATCAGACGACACTCGACTTTTGGGCAGATCAAAGATACTCACCCCGCTGTCCATAGCCCTGATGTAGTTTTGGGTATCACGAATACTGGCAATCAGCGGCATATTCACCTGCTCTAAGAATGCCACCAGTACTTTGAAGTAATTGGTATTGGTGCGCACACGATTAGCCACCAAGGCAATATCCATTTTCGAATTGGCTAGCCAGTCGTGTCGATTGAGCGCCATCAGAAAACGCACGCCGGCCTTGATATCGGTAGGCGACGGCAGTATAGGAATCACCAACTGACTGTTGGGGGAGCTCCACGCCTGCAAGTCATCCACGCTGCAACCGGCAGGCATATCGTGGATAACCACATCAAAAATTTCGCTCACCTGCTCGCCCTTAAAGGCGGCAATGGGCACAATATTGGCACAGGTTTTCGGTCTCGATCTCAACCAATCCAGTGACGATTGCTGTGGATCGTGGTCAACCAAAGCAACACTGGCACCGGTACCCGCCCAGTAACTGGCGAGCTGAGTGGCTAGCGTGGTCTTTCCGCAACCGCCTTTGGGGTTGGCAACAAACACCTGTTTCATTCCGTGGCCGCTGTTCCTGTGTGTGAACTAATCTTAGTGGACTCTAGGCTTGTCGGCCAGCGACCGAAATGATTGAGGGCTGAAGATCAACCCGGTGATGATACGGAGTTAGAGACGACGATTCAGTAGCCCTGAATCACGTCGCCCGCAGCTTGCGGAAATTGCACCATGTGCTCGCGCAAGCGTTGATTGGTCTTGTTCAGTCGTCGACAACTTTCGCGAGCGATATTGAGAATCAGCAGTGAAAACAGGGTCTTATCTTCGTGAAACAGCTCATCGAGCGCCTCTCCCGAGAGCACCAATAAATCGCTCTTTTCCATTGCCAAGGTGGTGGCAGAATGTGGCTGAATGCCGATCAGCGAGGTATCGCCAAAACAGCTGCCAGGTCCCAGCTCGGCCTTTAGCTTTGGCTGCCCAGCCACATCAAACACCAAATCAACCTTGCCGGTTTCGATGATGTAGATATAAGACGCCGCGGATCCCTCTTCAAATATGGTTTCACCGGCCAAGTAGTGAACCAGCTTTAACCGCTGAAAGATCTTGTACAGTTGGCTTTCGCTCATACCGCCAAAGATCGAGATCTTATCGAGTATAGGGAGTACTTTTTCCACCTCAAGCAGAGGCTCTCTGGGCACGTGTTCTGACATGGGCAACTCTCCCCTCTCGACGGTAAGTGCTATCAAGAGAGTAATGAATTCAACTGATCACCGAATCGACGTTTGTGTCGATCGGTGAGTCCGTAGCGGCGTCAGCTGCGAGAGCAAATCTACGGGAGTGCCCGATTATCGGTGAATATCGGAGATAAAAATCCCGTTAGGAGTCGTTGCTAAGGTCTGGATATGACGCCTTTATCTAAAGCTTAGACAAGAGACAGGGGATTTTCTTCGTTTATTTGTAGACTACTTTGATCCTAACAGCTCAACTTTATAACCATCGGGATCTTCCACAAATGCCAAAATGGTGGAGCCGTGCTTCATTGGGCCCGCTTCGCGAACCACCTTTCCACCACTGGCTTTGATTTTGTCGCAGGCGGCGTAGACATCGGCCACCTCAATCGCAATATGGCCATAGGCCGTACCCAGCTCGTAGTCGCTGCTGTCCCAGTTGTGAGTAAGCTCAAGTACGGTATTGTCCGCCTCGCTCCCGTAACCTAAAAAGGCCAAGGTAAAACGACCGTCGGGGTAATCGTTTTTGCGCAGTAAACTCATGCCCATGATGTCGGTATAAAAAGCGATGGATGCGTCTAAATCAACAACGCGTAACATGGTGTGGAGTAACCGCATAATGATGTCCTTGTGTGGGTAGATCAGTGGTGATGTTTGTGGGGATCGTGTTGTTCTGCGCTGGTGGCATTTTCCGGGACACTGTCTTCGCTGTCGGCACTTCTGTCGAAGCTCTCGTCGGCGCTTTTGCCGGCACTTTTGTCGGGCGTCTTATCAATGCTATCGCCAATACTGTGGGCAGACTCGTCGAGCGGTGAGGCCATCATGGAATGTCCTTGATGCTGACTGTGATCTTGGCCGTGGGCAACATGTTGATAGGTGCCCCAGATGGTCCACAGGCCGAAGCAAAGGATACACAGCGCCATCACCAGGCGAAAGCGCTGCAATTGCATCAACTGCTTAACTCGCTCGGCAAATACTCCACTGGCCAAAACCGCAGGTAAAGTACCAATACCAAAGGCCAGCATCACACCCGCCGACTCGATTACCTGACCCTGGGCGATAGCATAAGCTACGGCAGTATAAACCAAACCGCAGGGCAACCAGCCCCAGAGCATGCCCAGCAATAGAGCTGAGCCACTGCTTTTTACCGGCATCAGAGGTTTACCAAACGGTTGAATACGTCGCCACAAAAATCCGCCCAAGGTTTCGAGATAGGTTAGCCCGCGCCACCAATTGGCCAAATACAACCCCATGGCGATCAACAAAAAGCCCGCGATTAAACGCAATATGCTCAGCCCGTGGCCGGAGGACAATTGAAAACCAATTGCGCCAGCAAGAACGCCGATCAAGGTGTAACTGAGAATACGCCCTGCGTTATAGGACAACAGCACCCGCCAGCGACGAGTTCGCTGCTCGGGAGGAATGGCAAAGCTCAAGGCCGCCATTACGCCACCGCACATACCGATACAATGGCCGCCACCAAGAAAACCGATCAGCATCGCCGCCATATAGGGCGCCATTGATGCAGCAAAATCTGCGCTAAGCGCTAAGGAATCGAACACGAACACTACCTACAAGAACTAGAAAAATATTCACACCATTTAATCGTTAGCGGTCTTATCGTCTTGAGTTTTCACCTCATCGGTCGGCGCCGATGATTTTTTGCTGGGCTCATCAAACAAGATGCGATGCCCCTCGGTATCCAAGTCATCGTATTGGCCACTGTTAACGGCCCAAAACAACACGCGAATGGCGATCACCAAAAACACTAAAGCCACAGGCACGAGAAGATATAGACTTTCCACGTTCATTCCTATGCGACCAATTGTCGCGTATTAAACTAAACCAAAGAATCTCGATCGATCGACAGCGCCAAACCCAGAAAAACGTTTCAGCTTCATCGGCCGTTACTGTCGCGAAATTCGCAGGGCATTGCCGACCACCACCAGTGAGCTGGCCGACATACCAATGGCCGCAGCCCACGGCGCGATCAAACCCGCAGCCGCCAATGGCAGTGCCACTAGGTTGTAACACAGGGCCCATCCCAGATTCTGTCGTATGATTTTGCGGGTGGTTACGGCACAAGTAAAGGCGCTGTCGAGTGCCATTAGATCGTTGCCCAGTAACACGCTATCAGCACGGGTTTGCGCCAGATCGGTGGCGCCGCCCATGGCCACCGACACATAGGCTCCGCTGAGAACCGGCACATCGTTGATGCCATCGCCGACCATCAACACCTTGTCGCCGCGCTGCTGAAGCATTTGAATAATCGACAACTTTTGATCCGGCGATTGATTGTGTCGCCAGTGAGTAAAACCTAGCGCCTTAGCAACTCGCTCTACCTCAGCCTCACCATCACCACTGAGTAATTCGACATCTAGCCCACGAGCCAATAGCGACTGTATCAAAGGCGCTGCGCTGTCACGCAACTGGTCTTGCAGCTGAATCCAGACGATGGGCTTCCACGCGGTTTCGCTGACCGACGCTTCTTGCTTGCCTAATACCAACCACTGACCGCTGCGCTTCGGAGCCCTTAAGCCCTTCGCGAGAAACTCGGGTTTGCCCAAACGGTAGAGCGTCTCATCAATCATACCCTCAACGCCTTGGGCGGTGACTTGCCGAATTTGAGTCGCCTGTCGAGCACCTTGATAGCTCGAAAAAGCTTTGGCAATTGGGTGAGTCGATCCCACCTCAAGCGCAGCGCACACCTGTAATAAAGGTATCGCCTCCGCATCACTCATCGAAGTTTGATCAACATTCAACAGGCTTTCGATCTGCGGGCTGCCCACCGTAAGTGTTCCGGTTTTATCGAAGATGACACGCTCGACCTGAGTTAATCCCTCAAGAACGTGTCCGCGGGTGACTAATAGCCCGTGCTGGCGCAGCCAGGCCACGGCGGCGGTGAGCGCCGTCGGAGATGCGAGCGACAAAGCGCAGGGGCAAGTCACCACCAATACCGACAAGGTAATCCAAACGGCGCGACTGGAATCAATTTGCCACCACGCCAGCCCCACCACCAACGACACCAACAACACGGCCGCGACAAAGTATCCGGCTAGGCGATCGGCCATGGCCACTTGATTGGGTTTGTCTTGCTGGGCTTGTTCGACCAATCGCTCGATCGCCGACAAACGCGTCGACTGTCCCACAGCGGTGACTCGAACTTGCAAGGCACTATCGGTATTCAAAGTTCCAGCGATAACATTGTCACCTTCTGCTTTTTGCACGGCGTCCGGCTCACCGGTAAGCAGGGTTTCGACCACACCACTGGAACCGTCGACCACTACTCCATCACAGGGAATGGTTGTGCCACTGGCGACCAAAACGCGATCGTCGAGAGAGAGCTGTTTTAACGGAATAGTTTGCCAACCACCTCGCTGATCAGAACGCTCTGCGGTGGCCGGTAGGACCTGCGCCAATCGATCCGATTCGATCCCGTTGCGATGGCGTGCGCGCATCTCGAGATAACGACCCCACAACAGGAAAAAGGTAAACATGGAAACCGAATCAAAATACACCTCGCCGCCGCCAAACACCGTCGCCCAAGTACTGGCGATGTAGGCTCCGCCGATGGCGATGGATACGGGTACATCCATGGTTAGATGACGGACCAAGATAGCGCTGCGAGCAGCGCTGAAAAAAGGTCGGGCGGAGTACAACACCACCGGTGTGGCTATGATAAAACTCAGCCAGCGCAAGTAAACTTCCCAACTGGCATCGGCGCCGGAATAGAGTGCAACGGCGACCATACCCACTTGCATCATGCCAAATCCAGCAACCGCCAATCGCATTAATGCCGAGCGGTTTTCTTTTTCGCGCAGCTGTTGTTGTCGATCTTGCGTGGCGGGAATGGGGTGATAACCAATGTGCGACAGTGCAGCCATGAGCTCACTGAGCGCCACCGAATCACGCTGCCACTGGATCAAGCAGCGATGGGTGGTGGCATTAACTCGAACCGACTCAACACCGTCTAACTTACTCAGATGATGCTCGATCAACCACACGCAAGCAGCGCAGCTAATGCCTTCCAGCAGCAGTTGCGCCTGACTGGAATTGTCTGAAACGGGAAAAACAAAATCCTGTTGAACATCCGGCAAGTCGAAAACGGCAAAGTCCGCTGCCGCCTCGTTGGGACGAACACTGTTTTCGGTTCGAAATTGGTAAAAATGCTCGAGGCCGCCATCAATAATGGCAGAGGCCACAGCCAGACAACCGGGGCAACAAAAGTCCCGCGGTTGATCATCGATCCGCAAACAGTAGTCAGATCGTTCTGGTACGTCTAAACCGCAGTGATAACACGCTTTTAACGAGTCGGTCACTCATCGCCACCAAAGAGCAAGCGCGAACCTTTGCTGAGGTCCATATCGCCGGTAATTCGCCATACGCCGCCGGCAAGATTTTTGATTTTATCCGGGTGAGAACTGCCCACTTCTTCTGCATTTTTAACCGGTGGCAGCAATCGAATGTACCAACGGTTTTGAATCCGTTGTTGCAACTCGGCCTGATAACGTCCGGGTGTTGTCTGGCGCAGACGAATGCTTAGATCGTTATCGGCTTCGACCGGGTGATCCAAATGCAACAGCACTTCTTGGGGCAGCTGATAAGCGGCGTCGGTACTGGTTAGAGTCAACAGAATATCGCCAACGTCTAAATCGAGAAATAGCTCTCCCGCCAACCCCAGTGCCTTAGCTTGTCGATCCTGATCAACTCGCTGGTTAATCATTCGACCTTCTTTGTAGTAGTTATCAATCACCGTATCGTCGGCATTTTTGACCACAATCGTCAAAAATGGAATCCATACGATCATGATAATAATCAGTGGTGCCAAGATAAACCACGCCCAGAATTGCTTATACCAAGGGCCATCGTCTTTATCGTCTAAAGGGGAATTGCTCATAAAAGAATCATCGTAAATGCACAAAGGCCGCCATTCTATCATTGTCGGCGGCCTTTGGCAGAGGTTAGAACACTTGAACTCAACGCGCTGTCATCGCTGAACTCGAACAACCTTTAAAGGTGCTATTTGCTAGGACCTATAAAGCTGGTTTCCTCGTGAGCGGTGATGCCCTCGTTATCGCTAGCGGTCACGACAAAGCTGATAACGCTTTTACTCGTTCGCAGGTCATCTTTAGGGACCGATACGCGTACGGGTACGGTAAAGACCTCTCCAGCCTCAAGCTCCAACGGACGATAGCCTCGGATTTTAAAGGCGCCATCACCCTCAACGGCTATTTGATAACTGTGAGGCCGCTCATCCATGTTGTTGATCTTCACCGTGTAAACGTTCTGAACAAATTCATTGGTCTCGCGATACATACGCGCACCGCGATCTCGAATGACATCCACCGATACCGGCTGGCGAGTTCCCACCACGTAGACAAACGCCCCCATCATTGCGATCACCGCAAAGATGTAACCAAATAAACGCGGTCGCATAAAGTGAGTGGCGCCGTTCTCGAGCTGATCTTCGGAGGTAAAACGAATCAAGCCGCGCTCGTAGTTCATCTTATCCATGACTTGGTTGCAGGCATCGATACACAGGCCACAGTTAATACACTCGTATTGAAGCCCCTCACGAATGTCGATATCCACAGGGCACACCTGCACACACCAAGAGCAATCGATACAATCGCCTTTGCCCTCGGCTTTATAATCCTCCTTGGGTTTTCTCGGACCGCGATCTTCACCGCGAGCCGCATCGTAGTGAACCGCCAAGGTGTCAGTGTCATACATGACCGACTGGAAACGCGCATAGGGACACATGTATTTACACACTTGTTCACGCATCCAACCGGCGTTGAGATAGGTCATAAAGGCGAAGAACAATGTCCAAAAGGCCGCCGCAGGATGCACTGCAAAGGTAACAAAGCCACTGTCATCCACACTGGGCAGGAAGCCAAGAATAAGCTCTCTTACCGGGGTGAAGTAGCCGACAAAGGTGATTCCGGTTATCAAGGCGATGAGCAACCAAAGAAAGTGCTTGCCGCCCTTTCGCAGAATTTTTTCGGTATTCCAAGCCTGCTTGTCGAGCTTGATCATTTTGTTGCGATCGCCCTCACAAAAATGCTCAGCCCAGATGTACATCAGCGTCCAAACCGTCTGTGGACAGGTAAAGCCACACCATACACGTCCAACCAACACGGTTACCGTAAACAGCGCAAATGCGGCGATAATCAAAAGCCACGCCAGCAGCATTCCGTCTTGCGGCCAAAAGGTCATCCATAAAATGTGAAATTTACGCGCGGGTAGATCGAACAACATGGCGGGCCTGCCATCGATGACAAACCACGGCATTAGCATGAAGCCAATGATGAGAGGCAGACCGGTATAGCGTCTTATTTTTTGGAAAAAACCGGAGATTTTTCGGGTATACACACGGCCATTGCTGTCATACAGCATGCGGTAGCGTACCGCATCCTCGCCGGTATTTTCTTCGACCGTTGGGATTTTATCTCCCATAACTAAACTCCTGTTGAATCGGCTAAAGGAATCGCCCTGGGCAATTCGTAAGACTCTGCGGCCTTTTCACATCGGTAACGGTTTTGGTCACAGCGATCAAGACTGATCGTGCAACGAGCTATATAATTATAACCTTTAGTTTTATGGGCGATCCTTGATTAAGCTCAACTCAATGGCGCTATACCCTTTCCACCTTCATGGTTATCGGCACAAGGCGCAATTTTTTAGAGACAGTGATCGCTTTTTTGATCCTATAAATACAACAAAGCCCCGATAACGGGGCCTTGTAGTTAAGCTTAGAAGAATCTAACGTTACCGCGACTCGACTTACTCAACGTCTTGCGACAAACCGTAAACATAAGCAGTGAGAAGATGGATTTTATCTTCGCGTAGCTTATCAATTTGCGCTGGCATCTGATTGGCTCGACCGTTACGAATCGAGTGTCGAATGCCTTCAGGTGTTCCTTTGTACAACCAAATACCATCGGTCAGATTAGGTGCACCCATCAACTGATTACCACTGCCATCGGCGTTATGACAAGCCGCGCAGTTTTGAGCAAACACGGTTTGACCCGCCTCTGCTTTTTCGGCGTCGTGCTCCTGACCAGAAATTTTCAGAACAAATTCAGCGGATGCGACTACGTTCTCTTCACCGATAATTGGACCCCATGCTGGCATGGCACCGCTACGGCCGTGAGTAATAGTTTGCTTAATTTGCTCGGTGCTGCCGCCATACAACCAATCGCTGTCGGTCAAATCGGGAAAGCCCAAGTTACCGCCGGCGTCGGCGCCATGGCAAACCGCACAGTTGTTGGCAAACAGACGAACGCCCATTTTAATGGCACGCGGATCTTGAGCCACTTCTTCAATCGGCATCGCAGAGTACTTCGCAAAAATTGCACCGTATTGCTCTTCGGCTTTTTGCTGCTCACGCTCTAGCTGATTGTGAGAGGTCCAGCCCAGCAACCCTTTCCAAGTACCCAAACCTGGGTAGAGAGCCAAGTAAATAACACCAAAAACAAAGGTGACGATGAACATCATGAACCACCACTTAGGCAGTGGGTTATCATATTCTTCAATACCATCGTAGACGTGGCCAGTGGTTACGTTTTCCGGATCGTCGTCATCACTAACGGCAACTTTACGGTTGGCCATCAGCACCCAAAATACTAAGACCAAATTGGTCAAAGTCAGGCCTATGATCCAAAGGCTCCAAAAAGTACTCATAATTTATCCTGCCTTATCTTCATCAGTTTGAGGATGAAGTTTTTCGTTTTGTGGATCGACATCATCGGCAAACGGCAAATTGGCCGCTTCGTTAAATTGCTTACGGCGGCTGGGAGCAAACGCCCACCAGCAAACCCCCAAGAAGGTAATCATCACCAACACGGTAGACAAACCTTTTAACGTATTTAAATCCATGATGTCGCTCGCTCTTATCGCTTTATCAGGCTTTGGTAAGCCGCTATTAACGCTTCTGCTGCAGCAAAATACCCAACTGCTGCAAGTAAGCGACTAATGCGTCCATTTCGGTAACACCCTTAACCTTGTCCTTTGCTCCGGCAATATCTTCGTCGGTGTAAGGAACACCCACAGAGCGCAGAGCGGCCATCTTCTTGCCAGTGTCTTCACCATCTAATAGGTTGTCAAACAACCAAGGGAAAGCCGGCATGTTAGATTCAGGAACAACGTTGCGAGGGTTATACAAATGCGCCTTGTGCCAAGCATCAGAATAACGACCACCGACACGAGCCAAGTCTGGCCCCGTGCGCTTAGAACCCCACAAAAACGGGTGATCGTAAACGGATTCACCGGCAACGGAGTAGTGACCGTAACGCTCAACCTCAGCACGCAGAGGACGAACCATCTGAGTGTGACAAACGTGACAACCTTCGCGGATATAGATGTCTCGCCCTTCCAACTCAACCGCATCCCAAGGCTCTAAACCTTCGATGGGCTCAGTCGTCTCTTTCAAGAAAAACTGAGGTACGATCTCTACAAGTCCACCGAAACTAATGGCAACAACAGCCAAAATCATCAGCAAACCAATATTTTTTTCTACTATGTCATGATTCTTCACAGTCGCTCTCCTTAGGCCGTTTGCGGCTGCGTTTGAGTGGCTTCTTCATCAGAGTCAGCCATTGTGCGGTAGGTGTTGTAAGCCATCAGCAACATACCCAGCAGGAAGAATGCCCCGCCCAACACACGAACAAAGTATCCAGGGTAGCTCGCCTCTACTGATTCAGCGAAGCTGTAGGTCAAGGTGCCGTCGGAGTTAAACGCGCGCCACATCAAGCCCTGCATAATACCATTGACCCACATCGCAGCGATGTACAAAACCGTACCGATAGTTGCCAACCAGAAGTGAGTATTGATTAAGGTCGTGCTCCACATGGCTTTGCGGTTGGTAAGAACCGGTAACAAGTGGTAGATAGCACCAATAGAAATCATCGCAACCCAACCCAGAGCGCCAGAATGTACGTGGCCAATGGTCCAGTCAGTATTGTGAGACAAAGCGTTAACCGTCTTGATCGACATCATCGGGCCTTC
>JBOEGJ010000044.1:0-9017 GCA_050633365.1 Cellvibrionaceae bacterium
TTGGTGATTTGGCTTGGGCTGCAGGCGACAGCCAAGCCCGAGGTTTCTTGATTGGGGCGACGGCAGGTCGTACCACCTTGAACGGCGAGGGATTACAGCATCAAGATGGTCATAGCCATATTTTGGCCAATACCATTCCAAATTGTCGAACTTACGATCCTACCTACGGCTTCGAGTTGGCGGTGATCATTCAAGATGGTTTAAAGCGGATGTTTGAGCAGCAAGAAAACTGTTTCTATTACATCACCACCATGAACGAGAATTACAAACATCCCGAAATGCCCGTAGGTGTCGAGCAGGACATCATCAAGGGGATGTACTTGTTGAAAGAAGGTAAGAAGAATAAGAAGAAGGATTTGCGGGTTCAGCTAATGGGTGCCGGTTCAATTCTTCGAGAAGTGGAAGCTGCGGCTAAGTTGTTGAAGAAAGACTTCAGTGTTGAGTCGGATATCTGGAGTTTGACCAGTGTTAATGAATTGACCCGAGAAGGTCAAAAAACACAGCGTCACAATCTACTGAACCCGGAAGCAGAAGCTCAGAAGGCGTTTATTACTCAGCAGCTTGAAGGGCGTCAAGGCCCCGTTATCGGTGCTACCGATTACATGAAGAGCTACCTAGAGCAGTTGAGAGCCTATGTTCCTGGTCGCTTTTCGGTGTTGGGAACCGATGGTTTTGGTCGCAGTGATACACGTAAAAAGCTGCGTCGTTTCTTTGAGGTCGATAGACATTTTATTGTCTTGGCATCTCTGAAAGCGCTAGCAGATGAAGGCAAACTCGAATTGAGTGTCGTGTCTCAGGCGATGACGAAATACGGTATTTCTGCCGACAAAATTGATCCGTTGATGTGCTGATCCGGCTAAACAGAATAAGGAGTGCTTGTGGCTATTGAAATTATTCCTGTTCCGGATCTTGGTGGAGCGGACAAGGTAGAAGTGATCGAGATTTGTGTACAGCCTGGTGATGTCATCGAAGAGGAACAGTCTTTGGTGGTGCTCGAGTCTGACAAGGCATCGATGGAAATACCCTCGCCCATGTCGGGTAAAGTGGTGAGTTTAAAAATGAACGAAGGCGACACCTTGTCTGAAGGTGACGCCATTATTGAGTTAGAAGTATCGAGTGATGCACCGGCGGTGGAAGTCGCAGCGAGTGCTGAGCCAGAGATTGAAACGGTGAGTGAACCCGTCGTTGAAGCAGCACCTTCAGAGCCTGTTGTTACTGAAGCTTCAGAGCAATTGGTTCCGGTTCCAGATTTGGGTGGCAGCGATACTGTGGATGTGATCGAGATTTGCGCATCTGTGGGTGATGAAATCAGCGAGGGCGACTCTTTAGTGGTGCTCGAAAGTGATAAAGCCTCCATGGAAATACCTTCGCCGGTATCTGGAAAGATTCTAGAGATCAAACTTAAAGAGGGTGATAAGGCTTCTGAAGGCGATCCCCTGGCGCTTATTGAGGTGGTTGGGGGGGGAGCTGAGCCCCCCGTGGCTGATTCACCGTCAGAAAAACAGGCTGCCATTGTAAGCGCGCCAGCGCCGCAATCTGTACCTGCAGTAGCGCCTGCATCAACACCAACGCCGTCAGCTGACTCCGCCAGCGGCGTTAGCGCCGTGGATGTTTACGCGGGGCCTTCGGTGCGTAAGTTGGCTCGGCAGTTAGGTGTCGATCTTTCTAAGTTAAAGGCCTCTGGCCCACGTAATCGATACACCAAAGATGATGTTCGCGGCTATGTGAAGCAGCTGGTGGCCGATGTAAATAGTGGAAAAGTTTCCAGCGGCGCTGGAATTCCTCCCATTCCCGAAATTGATTTCTCGAAATTTGGTGAGATAGAAATGGTGAAGCTGAGCAAAATTGCCAAGCTCACCTCTGCCAACATGTCGCGAAACTGGTTGAATGTTCCTCACGTCACTCAGTTTGATGATGCAGATATCACCGAGTTAGAAGCGTTTCGAAAGTCGATGAAAGGTGAAGCGGAAAAGCGCGGCGTGAAACTAACGCCTTTGCCGTTTTTACTGAAAGCCGCTGCCGACGCGCTGCGGGCTGAGCCGAGCTTTAATGTGTCGCTGCATGCCGACGGTGAGCATATTGTTCAGAAAAGTTACATCCACATTGGTGTCGCTGTGGATACTCCCAACGGTTTGATGGTTCCTGTGATTCGCGATGTGGACAAAAAAGGTCTGTGGGAGCTAGCCGCAGAATCATCAGAGATGGCGGCAAAAGCGAGAGCTGGAAAACTCATGCCGCGGGATATGCAGGGCGCTTGCTTTACTATTTCGAGTTTAGGTGCGATTGGGGGTAATGGATTTACGCCCATCGTCAATGCGCCTGAAGTGGCCATCATGGGAGTTTCTAAGGCTCAAATTAAACCCATTTGGAATGGCAGTGACTTCGAGCCTCGACAAATGTTACCGCTGAGTGTGTCTTACGATCATCGCGCCATTAACGGCGCGCACTGTGGTCGCTTCTTCACGCATATGGTCGCGGTTCTAGGAGATATTCGTCGGCTGTTGTTGTAGTCGATTGTTGTAATCGTTTTTTGTTTTTTGTTTTTAGTTTCGTTTTAGTTTGATTCGCTGAATGGTCTGAGTTTTATTGATAGATGTTCGGTCAGTTTGCCCAGTTTCAATATGGTTGTTACTGGGCTTTTTTATGGGTGGGCGAAAAACCTAATACGCGATGGGAACATTTGGAAAGTGATTTGCCTGCAAAAATCGCACAAATTTAAGCGTTCTAAAGGCGTCGAACCAATCGTGAAAGTGGCGTAAGCGCCAGGCCCTGTCGTCACGATTGGCGAGATGGCTGAAGCACTTGTCGATATCCATCGAGCTTAGCGCTTGTTGTGATTGGATTGGCAGCGAGGCTAGAGTATCTGTAAGTATTTCACCTCGCTCTATGGCGTTGGTTAAACCGTTAATGGTTGACGCCAGTTGATCGAATAGGGCGGGGTTGTAAGTGGTGATGACTTCTTCAGCGGCTAAGGCTTGAAGGATCTTGGCGGTTGCTGGGCCGGTTCCAAAGGGGACCCGATGAGAAACTCTGGCTTCAAGTAAAATACTCGGCTTTAGTCGAGCAATATCGCCAAGTTTGCAAAGCTTGTTGAGCAGATAAAAATCTTCGCCGCCGGATCGTTTTGGAAATCCCCTAGCTTGGCAATAGTGACGCTGATTGACGGCGATGATACTGCCGATAGTGTGAAACGCGTAGGGGGNNNGGGGGAGTTTGCGCGGGCGAGACCGTCAATATAGTCGTGCAATGTTTGCTCGTACAGCTCTGTAGCTCGAGCGGTGTCGCTGCCGTTTTGAATGTGTTTAAACCCGTAAGTGGCTCCCGCGTATGACGCTGACAGCGACTCGGCTTCGAAGTAGTCATCGGGCAGTTGCGCGTCGGCGTCGGTGCTGTGAATCCAGTGGGAGTCGATGACCCTGTCGAAGATAAGTTGTGCGGCTAAATCACATCCAATTTTTCGTGCTAGCCCAACGCCTTGTTTGTAAGGGATAGGCGCAGAGTGGCGGTCCACCACTAGGATGCCAAAGCTCTCCTTAGTATAAAGGCTGAGGCAATCTTGCTGAAACTGCTGAAAAAAACTTTGGTGTATGTGCGCTAATAGCGCATCGTTGGCGTCACAGTTGGAAACATTATCCGGCCGATTAACGACGACGATTAGCAATAAATGTTGCGCCAATGCCGAATGATAAAGCCGGTCAATGAATGCCGGTGTTTCGTCGTAAACAGGGATTACTAAGCAGCGTGAAAACTGCTGCCGTAAAGGCCAAGGCTTCAGCGCTTGGACTTCTTCTTCCGCATGGCGCTCTAAATATTGTGTGATGGCCTTCATGGCAGATTAATGCAGCGCCGGACGAATCGGCAGGCGAGTCACGATATCGGCTTCAATGTCCAGTAGCTCATCCATGCGCTTGTCAATGGTCGGCTGAGGGAAATACTCGGCTGCCAATTCGATAAAGAGTGTGTTGTGTTTGGCTTCGGATTTGGCGATCAGTCGATAGAACTCTTGTAGCTTTCCTGCTGCCAAGCCTTCACCCACTAGGCCAAAGCGCTCACAGCCTCGCGCTTCAATAATACCGGCGGTGAGCAGTCGATCTAGAAAGTACACATCGCTTCCTTTGCGCATGACTTTACGAAACTGGTTGATGTAGGGATCTTTTTCATCGGCGCCTAATTGCAGGCCTCGCTCGGTCATGATTTTGACCACTTCACGAAAGTGAGTCATCTCTTCGATGGATAGATCTATCATAGCTTTGACCAGCTTGGTGCGATCTGGGTAGTGCGACAGCATCGAAATAGCCATGCCGGAGGCCTTTTTTTCGGCGGCGGCATGATCGATCAAAAAATCATCCATATTGTCGATGACGGTTTGAGTCCATTCGTCGGTGGTGTCGAAACGCAGTTTGAACATGGAAGAACCTGTAATGAGCGGTTGAATGATGCATTGCTGCACTTTGGTAGCGGGGCATTATAGCCAGCTCTCACGGAAAATCAGACAGTTTGATCAGGGGAATGAGGGGAAATCGCTGTTTTATCCTGTTGGGGTGACTATAATAGCCTGCCATTGTTGACCGCAAGAGAGCGGCGACAATTAAGAATAAAGCGATGATGGGCTCTAGGCCGATCATTTAACAAGAAAGTATCGTATACGGGATTTCGACATGATCATCAAACCAAAGGTCCGTGGATTTATTTGTACCGCGTCTCATCCAGTGGGTTGTGCTGCGCACGTTCAAGAGCAAATTGATTTCATTAAAGCCAAAGACCCTGTTAGCGGTGCACCCAAGAACGTATTGGTGATTGGTTGTTCTAATGGTTACGGTTTGGCATCTCGTATCACCGCAGCGTTTGGTGGTGGGGCTAATACTTTGGGGGTGTGCTTTGAGAAGCCGCCGACTGAAAAGCGCACAGCCTCAGCCGGGTACTACAATACGGTCGCCTTCGAAAAAGCCGCTAAGGCCGAGGGGCTCTACGCCGCCAGTATCAATGGCGATGCCTTTTCTGATGAATGCAAAGAAAAGGCCATCGGTTTACTCAAAGAAAATATGGGTAAGATTGATTTGGTGGTTTACAGCTTGGGCGCGCCACGTCGTCAAGATCCAAAAACCGGCGAAGTTTACAGCAGTGTGTTGAAGCCTATTAACGAAGGCTACACCGCGAAGAATCTGAATACCGATACTCGTAAAATCACCGACATTACCGTTGAGCCAGCCAACGAAGAAGAGATCGCTCAAACTGTTAAAGTTATGGGTGGTGAAGATTGGGAGCTGTGGATTGACGCACTCAAACAAGCCGATGTATTGGCTGAGGGGTGCAACACCGTTGCCTATACTTATCTTGGTGAAAAATTGACCTGGCCAATCTACGGTCACGCCACCATTGGTAAGGCTAAAGAGGATCTGGATCGCGCTGCCACCGCGATTAACGAGCAGTTATCGTCAGTCAATGGGCAGGCGAATGTTGCAGTTTTGAAAGCGCTGGTGACTCAGTCGAGCTCGGCCATTCCTATCATGCCGCTCTACATTTCCCTGGTGTATAAAGTCATGAAAGAAGAGGGGACGCACGAAGGCTGTATTCAGCAGTTGCATCGCCTGTTTACCGAGGGCTTGTACACCGATACTCCTCGCCTAGACGACACCAATCGCTTCCGTATGGATAACTTGGAGTTGCGTCCAGAAACCCAAGCGAAAATCGAGGCTCTATGGCCACAGGTTACCGAAGAAAACTTGATGGAGCTGACCGATTATCAGGGCTACAGCGATGAGTTTTTAAAGCTGTTTGGTTTTGGTTGGGATGGCGTAGATTACGAAGCCGACGTGAGTCCGCTGGTTGAAGCCGATTTCAAGTAATCGCTTCAAGTTTGACTGACCCGCTGAAAATGGGGTGGCTTTGGCCACTGCTGAGTTTGGCTGGGCTGCAACTGCAGGGCGAGGTGCCCCGATTGAAAAAACGAGATAGATGAGTCTGTCTCGTTTTTTTATGCCTGAAAATTCCTCTGTCCAGTAAAGCTGATGCGAGCCTAAGCCAATTGTGAAGCGATCGAGGCTATTAATGACATTTCGCGGTGTCTCGGTCTATGCTCATTTCCAAAGCTCTGCGTATCTTGTTAGCCTAATGCCTCTATCTAGGAGTAGTCATGGCCGATCTTCACACCACCCTTGTACATTTCGACATTGTTTATGATGAGCCAGTTGTGCTCAGTGAGTGGGTGCAGCGTATTACCGCCAATAATCCCAGTGCATTTACCGGTCCGGGCACCAATACCTATGTGATTGGTAAGGAGCGCTTTGTGGTCGTCGATCCAGGCCCCAATGATCCTGCTCACGTCGAAGCTATTTTGAAAGCAACTGACGGAAAGATTGACTATATCCTTGCCACTCATGCCCATGAAGACCATTCACCTGCCGGCAAGCCTTTAGCAGATGCAACTGGGGCGACCATGATTGGTTTTTGTTGCGATGTTGATAGCGAACATCTTGATAAAACCTTTGCGCCAGCCCGAGATGTCACTGATGGCGAAGTGATTGATGCCGGTGATTTTCAGTTGCGCGCGATCTATACCCCCGGTCACCTGAAGCAGCACGTGTGTTATTTGTTAGAGCAGGAAAATACACTCTTTGCGGGCGACCATATTATGCAGGGCGCCACCGTGGTGATTATTCCTCCTCATGGCGGAACCATGTGGGAATATCTTGAGTCCTTGATGAAACTTAAAGGCCAGGGCATCAATTGGCTAGCGCCTGCTCACGGGCATATCTTGTCTCACGCAGATCAAGTGGTTCAAGAGTTGTACGATCATCGAATGTCCCGCGAGCGTCGCGCCATCGAAGTGTTGCAAGCCGAGAAAAAGGGCACCATCGAAGAGCTGGCGCCGCTTGTGTATCCTGAGGTGAAAGGTGATTTGATCAAGGGAACGCACTTTGCACTTTGGTCTCATTTGCAAAAGTTAGTTCACGATGGTGTTGCTAGCAAACATCACGAGAAACACTGGATTATGGGGGAAGAGATCTGGGAGATTGTTGAGCCCTGATGCACCCGGAGATACTGTCTTGTATCTTCATTCTTGTTTGTCTGAAGTTTCGAAAGTCTTGCTCCAGAGCAGGGCTTTTCGGTGAGCACCGGTGGTCTTATTCAGTCGCGATATTCCAATGTACGGCTTGTGCGCAGTGCTTAAAAGTACCTACACCTAATCAGTCATATGTAGCCACTCAAATAAGGAAAACTCAATGGAGTATCGTCAATTAGGAAAAACCGATCTCAAAGTCAGTGAGATTGCTTTGGGGACAATGACCTGGGGCGAGCAAAACACCGAAGCTGAAGCGTTTGAGCAAATGGATTATTCGGTGGAGCGAGGCATCAATTTTTTTGACGCGGCGGAAATGTATCCGGTACCGCCGCGCCCTGAAACTCAAGGCCTGACCGAAGCCTACATTGGCAATTGGTTGGCGAGTCGTGGTTGTCGCGACAAGCTGGTATTGGCAACCAAAGTGACCGGCCGTGGCGACCTAAATCCCGGTATGGAACATGTTCGTAAAGGGCCGCGTTTGAGTCGCGAACACATCCACCAAGCTATTGATGGATCACTGGAGCGCTTGCAAACAGACTATGTTGACCTCTATCAGGTTCACTGGCCTGAGCGTGGGACAAACTTTTTTGGTCAGTTGGGCTATCGCCACAATACTAACGACGGTATTGATATTCGCGAGACCCTCGAGGCCTTGGCGGAGCTGGTGCAGCAAGGCAAGGTGAAGCACATAGGTTTATCCAACGAAACCCCTTGGGGAGTGATGCATTATCAATCGCTGGCTAAAGAGTTTGATTTGCCGGTTATGGCTTCAGTTCAGAACCCCTACAACTTGGTTAACCGTATTTTTGAAGTGGGTCTCGCCGAGATTGCGATGCGTGAAAAAATCGATTTGTTGGCCTACTCACCACTGGCCTTCGGCGTGCTGAGCGGCAAATATTTGAACGGCCAAAAGCCGGCGAAAGGTCGGTTAACGCTGTTTGAGCGATTTACACGTTACACCAATGAGCGCACTCAGCGAGCAACTCAAGCCTACGTGGAGTTGGCTCAGGAGCATGGACTGGACCCAGCGCAAATGGCTTTGGCATTTGTAACCAGTCGAGAATTTGTCGCCAGTAATATCATTGGTGCAACCACGATGGAGCAGCTCAAGAGCAATATTGACAGCTCCGAGCTCACCCTCAGCAAAGAGCTTGAGCGCGCAATTCATCAAATTCACAACGACAATCCAAATCCAGCCCCTTAAGGGTGCTGGGTGCTCGCATCTCCTCACGGGGGGGGGGCGTCTCCTCAAGGGGATGGCGTCAATCTATGTTCGGGGAGCTTGTTCATGGGCAGTCAACTTTCGCCATTGATCACGCCTAAGGTTGCCGGTGCTTAAGTTTCAGGCTCGCCACTTCTAAAATGCAATAGATCCTGAGTGGTCCTCATCGAGTTGCTTTTTGTTCTTAAGTGAATCCTGTGGGCGTTAGCTGTCGACAGGATTGGGCGACTTTGTCTGGGTGAGTTTGGTGAATTCGACTCCAAATTGCTCGACTTGATGGGCCCAAATTGCGGTTTCAGGCCGTCATCGATCATGAATTCCGTAAATCCTGAATTGCAAGGCAATTAAATCGTCGAGAATGAAAAGAAAGTGGCGCGGGAACTTGTGTCGGGGGTAGGGCGTCAGTAACATTACGCTTTTTGCTTTAGCTCGACGGAGACAGTGCATGATTCAAGGTAGTATGGTCGCTCTGGTGACCCCTATGGCAGCAGATGGAACGCTGGATTGGGATGGCCTCCACAAACTGGTGGAATGGCACCTTGAAAAGGGCACTCACGCCATAGTTGCCGTGGGTACCACTGGTGAATCCGCTACTTTGACGGTGGGTGAGCACTTACAGGTCATCAAGAAGGTGGTGGATCAAGTCGCCGGCAAGATCCCTGTTATTGCGGGTACTGGGGCTAACTCTACCGTTGAAGCTATCGAGCTGACGCAATCGGCTAAAGATGCCGG
>JBOEGJ010000044.1:9023-22978 GCA_050633365.1 Cellvibrionaceae bacterium
CTTATTACAACAAGCCTACTCAAGAGGGTTTGTTTTTGCATCACCAAGCGATCGCTAAGGCGGTTGCTTTGCCTCAGCTTCTCTATAACGTTCCCGGCCGTACTGGCGTCGATATGCTTCCAGAAACGGCAGCGCGCCTATCTTCGGTAGAGAATATCATTGGTATTAAAGAGGCAACGGGCGAAATTGATCGCGCTAAGTGGCTGGTTGAAAATACCCCTGACGACTTTGTGATCCTGTCGGGTGACGACGTGACCGCGGTGGAATTGATGCTTGTGGGTGGTAAGGGCGACATCAGTGTTACCGCCAATGTTGCGCCGGCAGAAGTGGCGAAAATGTGTGAATTGGCTATTGCAGGTAAAGCCGACGAAGCTCGCGCCATCAACCAAAGCCTGATGGCGGTACACGATGCCATGTTCGTTGAATCAAACCCAATACCAGTGAAGTGGGCTGTGGCAGAGATGGGGTTGATGCAGGGCGGCTTGCGTCTTCCATTGACGCCAATGGCGCAGCAGTATCATTCACAAGTTCGAACTGCGCTGAAGGGTGCGGGTCTACTGTAAGTCTATTAAGATCACTTAGATAAGATGAAAAAAATAATGATGAATCGTTTAGTGTTGCGAGCTGCTGTGTTGGTAGCCATTGGGGGCATGACCGGGTGCTCAAATCTGTTCGGGCCAGAAGGCTATTTCCGCGATCGCGGGGATGATTATTTAAAAGCAGACGTTATTGATCCGATCAAATTACCTGAAGGGGTGACTCAACAGGGAATTGAAGATTTGTATGGAGTGCCAACCATCGCCTCTGATGATGTCGAGGTGGCGAAGACTTTTGAAGTTCCCCGTCCACAAGTGTTATCAGATAACGCCTTTACTGATCGCGTTAAGATTCAAAAGCTGGGCTCAAAGCGCTGGATTCTCGTGAGTGCTCCACCGGCAGAAGTGTGGCCGCAGGTACGTGGTTTCTTGTCTCGTAACAACCTAGAGGTTGTTTATACCAATGCTCAGAACGGAACCATCGAAACCGGTTGGTTGAAGTTCAAAGGCGAAGAAAACACCAAAGATAAATACCGTTTACAGATTGAGCAGGGCGTGCAGCCGGAAAGCACTGAAATCCACGTGCTTCACATGAGTGTCGACAAAAACATTCCCGGTCGTGGTCAAGTTAACTGGCCAACCGCATCGATCAATGAAGAGCGTGAAGCTTGGATGCGCGATGAGCTGGCCGCGACAATCGCCAGTGATAAATCCGGCGGGCAAGCCGCTTCACTGCTGGCGCAAACTATTGGCTTAAGTGACAAAGTCAAAGTTGATAGCGATGGCGCAGAGCCGGTATTGAAATTGAACCTTGCTCACAGCCGTGCTTGGGCGACGGTAGGTCACGCGGTGAAGCAGAGCGGTTTCTCTCTGTGGGATCAAGATGATGTGACTGGCGTATTCTACGTTCACTACGAGCCTGTGACTGAAGAAGACTCAGAGCCTGGGTTTTTGTCAGGATGGTTTGGTGGCGATGACGATGATGCAGATCTTCCCAAAACGCCATACTCGTTAGAGCAGGTGTTAGCCCATCTGCAACTCGACGATACTGAAGAAAATCGCAAGATTTTTAGCAGTGTTAACAGTTCGGCGGCCTCGGCTCTTGAGAATGTTCCGGGCTACTTAGTCGTTGTTCGCGGTGAGAACAATAACGTTGAGGTTCGAGTTCGAGATGGCTACGCGCGCGTTATCGACCCTCGCGAGGCAAAAGACCTCCTAAATGTTATTCGTAATAATCTGATTTAAAGGCGGTTTGTTGGGCGATGAGGTTTGCTTCGCTTGGCAGCGGTAGCCGTGGCAACGCCACTTTAGTGGAATACGACAACCAGCTCTTGCTGGTCGATTGTGGTTTTACCATTAAAGAGGTAGAGCGGCGTATGGAGCGCTTGGGGCGCTGCGCCGAGAATATTTCCGCGATTCTGGTTACTCACGAACACGCGGATCATCTCAAAGGGGTTCCCCCTCTCTCTCGAAAATATAAATTGCCGGTTTATATGACGCCGGGAACCTTTCGCAGTCGTGATCTCGGAAAGCTACCGCTACTGAACCTAATTGAAGGCTATCAGAGCCTTTCCTTTGGCGAATTAGCGGTGCACCCCGTAGCGGTGCCTCATGATGCCCGCGAGCCTGCGCAATTTGTCTTTAGTGCCGACAACAAGCGTCTCGGTATTCTCACCGATCTTGGCAGTATCAGTGCTCATGTGGAGCAGCACTTCTGTGATTGCGATGGCTTGTTACTGGAGGCCAACCACGACCCACAGATGCTTGCCTCGGGCCCTTACCCCTATTCATTAAAGCAGCGAGTGGGCGGCCCTTGGGGGCATCTGAGTAATCAGCAGGCAGCCGGCTTTCTCGAGCGGGTGGATAGCGAGCGCTTGAAACGATTGGTGGTTGGTCATATTAGTCAGAAGAATAACAGCCTTGAGCGCGCGCAAGAGTGTTTGCGCGACGTTACAGAAGGTATAGAGCAGGTTTCCTACGCCTGCCAAGACGAAGGTTTTGGCTGGATTGAGCTCTAGTTGGTAATCACTTCCAATTAATATCGAATTCAACCTGTCAATCGTGACAGCTTTGTCCACATGGCATTGGTTTTTTCTAAAAAAATCTCTATGGCGACTTGTTTTTTAATTTAATACTTGTAAAAAATGCCTAAGCTTTTGATTTTAAAGGGAAAACATTTTTTGGTTATAAAGTGTTCAAGTTGTAACAATGCCCCTACTTTCGGGTGATTGCGGCCTTTGCTCAATATTAACTCACAGATTTATCCACAGAAACTGTGGATTGTTTTGAGGGGGAAGAGAATTTCTTAATGGCGAAGTTTGGATTTTGGTGCCATATTTAACGGATTGCACCGCGTTTACCTTTGAGACTAAACGAGACCAAGGGTTTTTCTTTATCCATCTCGAGAATTATGGTTCTATAAACGTCTTTACAACGCTTGGGCATAAGGAGTCATGGCCGTGGATGAGCGTCGCAGATTTGAGCGAAAATCAACTTCCATTCGAGTGGAGATCACTCACCCCGCATTTGGGACCATTATCGGATTCGCAAGAGATGTCTCCGATGGCGGAGCTTCGGTGCTGATCGAGAATTATCAAATCCCCCCCGTAGGCACCGTGGTTGATGTGTGTTTTCGAAAGGTGGTGGGAACCATCAATGAAGAGCCTGTGAAAATGCAGATTATGCATCTTCACAGAAATACCGCCGGACTCATGTTTGCTTAGCAGGCTTTGCTTGTGGAGTGGGATTTGCTCGCAGCGTGAACTTTGCTCGTGACGTGAACTTTGCTCCTAGCACGGGCCGATTCCGCAGGTCATCGTTGCGCTATGAACTTTATCGATCGACCATTTAACCGTTATTGGCACTGCGAAGGCAGTGTTAGATCAATCTCTGCAACTCGCTGCAACTGATGCAGATCCCCACACTGGAGTTGAGGGTTATTGTCCAATCTAACTTGCTGTAGCTTAGGCAGGTTCAATAGCTCTGGTGCTTGGCTTATTTGATTGTCGTTGAGCAACAAAATTTCCAACTTCGATAGAAACTTAATTGGCGAGAGGTCGGTTATTTGGTTGTGTCCAAGGTTGACTTGCTCGAGATTGTAGAACGTCTGAATCCCTTCAAGACTCGTCAGGCCTGCGTGGCTGCAGATCAGTTGTGTGACTTGTCCTAGTTCTGTGAATTGACCGTCTTTAATGATTTGATCTAAACAGCCTTTTAAGCGCGGATCTTCAGTGTTGAAGTCAGTGATTATCGCCGGTGGCGTGTAGACCACGGTTTCATTTACCGTCATTTGATACTTACTGCAGCTGCTCAGGGTGACGCACATTAGCAGCGCTAACGAACAGACTTTGACTATCGAGCATCCGCTCAAGCGTGCAAAAACTTGAGCTCTACTTTTAGGTGAAACTGCCGATGAGCTCTGAATTGTTTTTGGGCGATGAGTGGTTTGATTCTCGAGCATGCGTTCTTCCTAGCTGACGTTGTTTGATCAAGAGAAGAGGGCTTATAGGATGAAGCCGTCATTTACGGAATTAACGATTGTATCAACTTGATCTTATAAATGCGTGATAGTTTAAGGCAATTGGAAACTAAATGGGGCAAACTGTATCTCAGACAGTGAATGACAACTCTGAGGTTATCTTGGCGGAGCGACCGCGCATATAGCTGACGATAAAAAAGTGAACAGAGGTAGACAAAAATGATTCGAATGATATGGGTAGTGGTGGCAGTCTTCAGTGTAGGTTGTGCATCGGTGGATCCCTACACTGGCGAGCAAAAAACCAGTAATACCGCAAAAGGCGCTGGAGTGGGAGCCGTGGTTGGGGCGATCATTGGTGCTTCAACTGCCAGTAAAAAAGATCGTAAAAAAGGTGCATTAACTGGCGCTGTTGCTGGTGGTGCGATCGGTGGTGGGGTCGGTTATTACATGGATCGCCAAGAAGCCCTACTGCGTCAGAAACTGCAGTCATCCGGCGTTCAGGTGAAGCGAGAGGGGGACACCATCCGCTTGGTGATGCCCGGAAACATCACCTTTGCAACGGGGCAGAGTGATATTCGCGGGGATTTTTACACGACTTTAGGTTCTGTGGCTGTGGTGCTGGCGGAGTTTGNNTCGCACCGCCATTAAAGTCGCAGGTCATACCGATTCTACGGGTGGCGCGGATCTTAATCAGCGCTTGAGCGAGGCTAGAGCCTACAGTGTAAAACAATACTTGGTCACTCAGAATGTCGCCAATGGCCGCATTCATACCAATGGGTTTGGGCCTAGATACCCCGTTGCCAGTAACTCCACGGCCGAGGGGCGACAGGCCAACCGTCGTGTCGAATTGGAATTGGTGCCGCTAGATAGCTAAAATCTTAATTAGAGTGGGAGCATGTCGCCTTAGCTCCCACTCAAAATTATTCTCCTACCACAACCGATTAATTCTAATTTATGAATAGTGATGATTTGAGCCCAGAGCGCCTCGTCAAATTCCAACCTTTTGAAAATTTGGATCCGCATCAGCTCCTATTGTTACGCAGTCATATTCAATGGCAGCAATATCCCAAAGGAGAGATTCTCTTCAATAGTGGTGATATTGATAGCACCGAGTATTTTCTCTTAAAGGGTGAGATTGAGCTTCAGTCGCCGGACGGTGTTCGTCATCGCTTGTCCGACGAGCATCCTACCGCCGCTCGTCAGTTGGCGCGACTCAGGCCGCGGCAGTATACCGCCGTCGCGCTTAGCGCCTGTGACATTGTTGTGGTGGATGCCGGGGTTATAGAAAATCTTGAAGAAGACATTCAAGACCCAGGTTTAGCCCTTGATAGCTACGGTGTTAGCGAAATTTCAAGTATGGACGAATTGGAATCCCAAGAGTTGTTGAGCGGATTTCGTGATGCACTGCAACACAGCCAATTTGTCTTGCCGAGTTTGCCAGAAGTTGCGATGAAGGTTCGTGAATTGCTGGATCGAGACGATGTCAGTGCTGAAATGATCTCAAGGGCTGTTAATGCCGATCCTTCAATTGCGGCCAAGCTCATCCGAGCTGCCAATAGCCCCATGTACCACCGTACCAATGCCTGTGAAACCACTCGCGATGCCGTTGTGCGCTTGGGTTTGGCCACCACTCGTCAGTTGGTGGTGAGCTTCGCGATGAGGGACTTATTTGATACCCAGTCGAAGATACTCAGGCAGGTCATGCGAAAAACCTGGCAGCAAAGTGTCGAAGTGGCAGCGATTAGTTATGTAGTCGCTCGCATGAGNNACCGGATTTGGTGGACAGCGCCGAGCATTTATCGGTTTTACTGGCAAATCTCAGAGGGGAGGCGGGAGAGGTCATTCTTCGACGCTGGAAATTTCCCGAGAACTTAATTGATACCGCCAAAGGCGCGACGCAATGGGATCGCAAACATCCTCATGGCGCCGATTATTGTGATGTGGTGCAAATCGCAAAATTGCACAGTTATATTTGGGGCAAGCAGGCTTTGCCGCTGCCTAGGATTGACCAGTTGCCGGCCTTCGAGAAGCTGCCCTTGGGCGATGTGACTCCAGAGTTGACCATTCGAATCTTGGATGAGGCGCGTGAGCAAATCACGATGGTGAAATCCGTGCTCAATGGTTAATCGTGGTCGTTAACCGCTGGCTTGAAAATCATTGCACCGATCATTATATTTCCGTCTCATATCGATAATTATAATTCTTCAGGTTTGAAATCCTTTCATGATTGAAATTCATCAGTTAAGCAAGCATTTTGGCCGTTTTACGGCGGTTGATAACCTCTCAGTGAGTATTAAAGCTGGCGAAGTTTTGGGGTTGCTCGGACCCAATGGTGCCGGAAAATCCACCACTATGCGCATGATCTCTGGGTTTCTGAAGCCCGATGCGGGGTATGTGTCTATCTTTGGGCATGAGGTGGCGAAACAGCCGTTGGCCGCCAAACAGCTGCTGGGGTATTTGCCCGAAGGGGCGCCCAGTTATGGCGACATGCGGGTGGTGTCATTTCTTGAGTTCATCGCTCAGGCAAGAGCGGTACCGTCGAAGCAGCGTCAGCGAGTGGTCACCGAGGTGATGCAGCGACTGCACTTGAGCGACGTTGCTCAGCGTCCAATCGAAACCTTGTCTAAAGGCTTTCAGCGTCGTGTCGGTATTGCTCAAGCAATTCTGCACGATCCGAAGGTGTTGATTCTCGATGAGCCCACGGATGGCCTCGATCCCAATCAAAAATTTGAAATACGACAACTGATTCGTGAGTTGTCGAGTGACAAAATTGTTGTGATCTCAACCCATATTCTCGAGGAGGTTGAAGCGATTTGTCAGCGCGCGGTGATTATTAATCAGGGCAAGCTCGTCGCCGATGCCACCCCTGCGCAATTGCGAGAGAGCTCGAAATATTTTCAAGCGGTGGAGTTTTCTGTTGAGCATGAGTCTCTTGCGATAGAGGCCGAGCAGTCGTTGCAGGAAGCGCTATTCAGTGTTGAGGGGGTCGCCGCCGTCGAACGAGATTCAGTGCAGCGCGATCTCTGGGTCGTTATTCCTGATTCAGGGCAGGTGATTTTTCCCGCGGTGCAGAACTTGTTGAATAAAAAAGGCGTAGCGCCAAAATCAATCGCCGTATCCGCAGGGCGTTTGGATGACGTGTTTCGCCGTATCACCCAGACTGAGGCGCTGTAATGGATTCTTTTCGTCGAACTTACGCTGTCGCAAGACGTGAACTGCGCAACTATTTTGCCACACCCTTAGCCTATATTTTTCTGTCGGTATTTGTTTTGCTCAGTGGCTTTTTAACCTTTGAAATTGGCAGTTTCTTTCGCCGTGAGCAAGCGGACCTGATGTCCTTTTTTAGTTTCCACCCTTGGTTGTATTTAGTCTTGATGCCTCCGTTAGCGATGCGTTTATGGGCCGAAGAGCGTCAGACCGGCACCATCGAATTACTGATGACACTACCGCTAACAACGTTGAATACGGTGTTGGGGAAGTTCCTTGCGGCGTGGTTTTTCTGTGCGCTCGCGCTGCTGGCAACCACGCCGATTTGGTGGACGGTTAACTACCTCGGTCAGCCCGACAATGGCGTTGTGATTGCCGCTTACCTTGGCAGTTGGTTGATGGCCGGTAGTTTTCTGGCGTTGGGGTGTATGCTTTCGGCGCTCACCAAGAATCAAGTAATTGCTTTTGTATTGTCTTTGATGGTGAGCTTGGGTTTTTTGCTATTGGGATTTGCGCCGGTGCTGGCTGCGTTACAGCAGGTGCTGCCGAGCTGGGTGTCAGAAACTCTGTCTTCGATGAGTTTTCTCACACACTTTCAGGCGATCACGCGGGGTGTTCTTGATGTTAGGGATGTTGGTTTCTTTGTGGTGTTTATCGCCACCTGGTTGCTAGCAACTGTGGCGGTGGTTGAATGGAAGCGGGCGGAGTAATTTGATGAAGTTCTTTACGAATTATCGCGGTTACAGCGTGGCCATGTGTCTGGTGGTTTTTGTGGCGGGATCGATGGCCTTTAATGCTCTTCCTGCTTGGCGGCTTGACCTTACCGAAGACGAGCTCTACACCCTGGGCAGTGGCAGTAAACAGCTAGTTGCTGAGCTAGAGCAGCCAATCACCTTGAGTTTATATTTTTCACAATCTCTCGCCGATGATCTCCCTCAGCTGAAAGATTACGCCCAGCGTATTGAAGATTTGTTGTTTGAATACCAGGCGTTGAATCCAAATAAAGTGATCGTCAAGGTGATAGATCCAGAGCCTTTCTCGGATGCCGAGGATCAGGTCTCTGCCGCGGGCCTTCAAGGCGCGCCCGTCACCTTAGGCGGGGATAGTTTGTATCTTGGCTTGATTGCAACCCGTGACGATGGCGAACAGCAGATCATCAGCTTTTTTAATCCCGAGCGAGAGCGGTTTTTGGAGTATGACGTCAGTCAGATTCTTCATCGCTTGGGGCAGGTGTCTCCAATTGATGTGAAAGTGCTCTCCGGTGTGCAGATGTTTGGCGGTTACGACTTTGCCAGTCAGCGCTCTACAGGCCCTTGGGCGGTGGTTGAGCAGTTGCGCGGCGNNATCCACACGCAGAGATTAACGCACGTGCTCCAGGGCAGGCGCAAGCCTCAAACCTCGATCGACTGTTTGATGCCTGGGGGATTGGTTTTAACCCCGATCAGGTGGTTGGCGATCGTCAGTGGGGAATGCGCATTTCAACCGGAGGCTCCGGGCCTGTTCTGCCTCATGTGGGGATTATTGGTTTGCCGAAAGAGTCGATGGCAGACGATTCAGTGCTGACCGCAGAGCTCGAAAGTATTAATGTTGCCAGCGGTGGCCACTTGCTTAAGCGCGAAGATACTTCACTCACTTTTGAGCCATTACTTTGGTCTTCGTCGCAATCGACCCTGTTGCCCATTGAAGATTACGTGGTCATGAGTGATCACGGGGAGTTACTCGCTGATTTCAGCGTCAGTGATGAGCGCTATGTATTGGCAGCGAGGGTCATTGGGCCGGCCTCTTCAGCCTTTGATGAGGCTCCCGAAGCTCCCGAAAGCGGCGTTGATGCGGTGTCTGGCGATTCGGCGTCAGGCAACGAATCTGGGCTTGCCGGAGAGACCGCAGCTGAGATTGGCTCGCCATCAGGCAGCGACGAACCGACCCAGCATCGACCTCAGGGGCAGCTGCAGCTGATTGTGGTTGCCGATGTCGACTTGTTGAGTGATCGCTTGTGGGTTCAAGTGTCGAACTTTTTTGGTCAGCAGGTGGTTGTGCCTTGGGCTAACAATGGCGACTTTGTGATGAACGCGGTAGAGCATCTTGGCGGCAGTCAGGCGCTGATTAGCTTGCGCTCACGAGGTCAGTACGCTCGCCCATTTGAGGTGGTTAACCAACTCAGAGCAACCGCTGCGGAGGAGTTTAAGCAGCAGGAGCAAGCGCTGACCCATCGACTCGAAGAGCTCGAGGCTCGAATTGCTAATTTGACACCTGCAGCCGATGGTCAAGGGCAGCTGATGTTAAGTCCCGAGCAAAGTGCCGAAATTGAGGCTTTTGAGGCTCAGAGGTTGGAGGTTCGAAAGCAGTTGCGTCAGGTACAGCATCACCTGAATCAATCCATTGAGGCGCTCGAATCTCAGCTGCGCTGGTTAAATATGGGTTTGATGCCGCTATTGCTAATGATCGCGATGGTTGTGGTATTGTTTTATCGTCGCAGTCGAAGCGGGCTGTGAAAGCGGTTCCCTCCATCTCGACGATTGAATCGCGATAAACACTAAAAACGACCTTCACAGGTCGTTTTTTATTGCTCTCTCGGTCGCTCCTCGTTAAGCTTGCTGACTAATTATTGGTCAGTTTTCTGGCGGTTGAGAAGTCACTGCCTATCGGAGAGCGTCATGCGACAATTTATTATCGGGATTGCCTTTACTGCGCTGTCGCTCGCGGTTTTCGCTCAGCAAGATCAAGAGGCCGATTCGATTTTGCCGCAGCTACAGAAAACGCTGATCGAGCAAGCGCAAGCGGTTGCCCTTGTGGAGGTGACTCACGTTAATAGCTTGATTAACCGCGCTTTGAGTTTTCCTGGCATGCTGTCAGTCGAGGGGTACAGTTACCAACTGTCTCCCTATCGTCAATGGAAGGGGCACACTCGAGTCGGTGAAGAGCTAAGAATAGACCTGAAAGACTGCGCTCGGTCACTGCAAAAAGGTGAAAAGTACATTGTGATGATGTCGTTCGACGGCGAGGAGTGGACCAGTAAACAATGTGAGCAGGTCGTTGCGATTACCGAGGCTCAGCAGGTACTCGCCTATTTGGATAGCGCTTATGGTGTTCGACTAGCGCAGCAGTAAAGAGTCACAAAAACGCCTTGAATTGATGATCGCTCATCCGGCGTTTTTGCTCCCTAAGACTTCCTGAATACTCAACCCTTATGGGGCTTTTTTGGCAGGTTTTGTTCCCGAGTAGGGATGGAAACGCTGTATCAAAACGCTGATTTCCTTTTGGATTTAGCGACCATTCATGTGATTGCTGAAAGATTAAAATGTCCTTAGAAGTATTTCCAACCGCACTTATTTGTCATATCCAAGACAGTGCGAGTCAATCCTTGGTGGCGGAGCTTGCCGAACGGTTGCAATTGCCACAATACGATAGTGATCAGCCTCTGCCGAGCGAAGGTTATGTCTTGCGCTGGGATGAGAAGGGGCTTGCGCTGCAACCTCTTGGAAGAAAGGCACCAAACCCTGTGAGGGTCGATTTTGCAAGCGGCGCGGTAGATCATCGGCGAAAGTTCGGCGGTGGCTCGGGGCAGATGATTGCAAAGGCGGTTGGGGTGAAGGCCAGTCGACCTCTGCATGTTTTAGATGCGACGGCAGGATTAGGCAAAGATGCTTTTGTATTGGCTAGTTTGGGATGCAGAGTCACGCTCCACGAGCGCAATCTTGTGGTCTCTGCGTTGCTCGAAGATGGGCTTAGGCGCGGCCATCAAACACAAGACCCCGAGCTGTTTAATATCATCAGTCGTATGACTTTATCCCACCAGGACAGTTTGACGGCGCAGGCTGTCAGTGCCGATGTGGTTTATCTCGATCCAATGTTTCCCGAGCGCAGTAAGTCGGCTAGCGTCAAAAAAGACATGGCCATTTTTCACACTATTGTCGGGCGAGACGATGATGCCGACGGCCTGCTGACACAAGCATTACAATGGGCTAAATACCGAGTAGTGGTAAAGAGGCCTCGCAAGGCGCCGTTTCTTGATAAAAAGCCACCGAGTTATCAGCTTCAGGGAAAAACCAGTCGTTACGATGTATACGTCAATGCAAAATTGCCGGATTGATTCTTATAGACTAATACCACGAGCACTCAAGCCTGAAGTATGTGAATACTATTGTTGAAAAAAGCGCACTATTCGACTGATCAGCATACGCATCTGGGCCAGCATGGCCCAGATGAAACCCGCACCGCCAATGAGCATTCCCGCCAGTACTAACAGCTCTTGTGTCGTCGACGGCGTTAGCTGTTGGTTGGCGATATAGATCATGATGCCGCCAACAAAGAACAATCCAGCCCCCAACCGAAACTGTTTAAAGCTCAGGCTTAATGGGGCACTGTAATGCTCTTTGAGCAGGTTAATCCATCGGTTGTCGTTCATTGCGGAGCCGTTAATCTTCACCAGCGCTTAGTGTACCCGTTGTTTGATTTGCATCAAGGTGGTTTGAGGTGAGAGGCCTAGACTTTATCGTGAGCCATAGAGGGCGATAGCCGAGGTAAACCCATGCACCCTATTGAAAAGCAGCTGAACCTAGATCACTACCACATTAGTCGGTTACTGAAATGCCTTCAGCGCAACCTAGAGACTTATGAAGGCGCAAATGCTTGGGCTGAACACTTGTCTCTAATACTCGAATCTCTGGATTACATTAAGGTTTATCCGGAGCATTGGCATCATCCGGTTGAAGATAAAATATTCGCCTATATTGCAAAACACTACCCCCAACATGCCAATGTGGTTGCGGCACTTCACGCTGAGCACAAAGATCTCGAAGCCCTAACCAAAGAGCTCAACACCATGTTTGAGGCGATTGCCAACGATACCGTGGTGTCTAGAGAGGAGCTGTCCCGTTTGACGCGAAAATTTCTGCAACGTCAAATCTCCCACATCGATCGCGAAAACGAAATGGTTTATCCGTTGCTATCCAATTGTCTAACCAGCGATGACTGGACGATATTGCAAGGCCAAATCGACCAGGTGCAGGACCCGTTGTTTGGCGATAACTTGAAGAAAGAGTACCGAGCGTTACACGACTACGTGATGCGCGCCGATTTGGAATTACAGCGCGCTGTTGGTCATTAGGACTAGGTGCTGACGCTCTAACGGCGGTGGAGCTTTTTAATGACACCGCTGGCGGTCAGAATCGGCTGGTCGTTGACTAGTAGTCGACAGCGAGTAAAAGCAAGAGACTTGCCGTTGCGCGTCACTTCTGATTCTCCAATGATTAAGTCGCCGGCTTTCGAGGCGCCGACAAAATCGCTGTTGCAGTTCACGGTTAATACTCCCACAAGATCAGAGCTGAATGCCGCCATGCAGAGGCAGTAGTCGGCAAAACTCATCAAGACTCCGCCGTGCGTGGTTTTCCCCATATTGCAGTTGTGGGGCTGTACACGAAAAGCCGCTCGACAAATTTCGCCTTCTTTGCAGTCGTCACTGTCGCGATGAAAGAAAAACGGTCCTATGTAGTCCTCGGCGGTATCGCCCGGATAGTGTTTAAAATGGGCAGGGATGTCATAGTCAAGCGGATTGAAAGTGGTCGCTGTGGAATCGCTCATGTGATGTTGCTCTTATCATTTTTATGAGAGTTAAGATTCAACGCTTACGATGTGCGGTAAGCCTTGTAATCGATGTTAATGATGTCGTATTGAATTTCTCCCTCGGGAGTCTTCAGTACAATTTCATCGTCTAAGTTTTTTCCTAGTAATTGTTTCGCCAGAGGGGAGTCCATACTGAGCTTGCCTTGTTTGACATTAAACTCATCCGGACCGACGATTTGGTATGTGGTTTGCTGATCGTTTTCATCCGCTAGAGTGATGTAGGCGCCAAAAAAGACTTTGTCGCGATTGTCGGGAATACGATCAACGACAGTGAGTTCATCGAGTCTTTTTGTTAAAAAGCGAACACGACTGTCGATCTCTCGCAAGCGTCGCTTTCCATAAATATAATCGCCGTTTTNNGTTTTCAGAGCGATCACCATTCTTAGCCGCTTCATGAACTACGTCTGTCACCTGTGGTCGCTCGACTTTCCAAAGTTGAGTGAGCTCATCCTGAAGGGCTTTTGCCCCAGCAGGAGTGATATAAGTTGAGCCGCGCTCGCGCGGTGGTCGCCAACGTCCCATGCCATAATTTCCTATTGGATCTGCGGGTGTAAGTGTTTTACGTTGACTGGCTCAACGCTGGCATCGATGTCGAAGCCGAATACTTGTCCATAAAAGCTCCATTCAGCTTCGAGGCTGCGTTGAATGTTGGCCGCCTGACGAAAGCCGTGTCCCTCGCCCTCGAAGGGAACGTAAGCCACTGGCACCTGTTTTTGATCGAGAGCATCGACCATGGCGTGGGCTTGGTTGGGCGGCACAACTTTGTCGTCGAGCCCCTGAAAAAAGATCACTGGGCAATTGAGTTGTTCACTGTGGTGAATGGGCGAGCGCGCTTGGTAAAGCGCTTTTTCTTCGGGGTAGGGGCCGATTAAGCTGTCGAGATATCGAGACTCGAACTTGTGCGTGTCGGTGGCGAGAGTCTCTAAATCACCGATGCCGTATAAACTGGCCCCCGCTTTGAAGGTGTCACTGAAAGTTAAAGCCGCCAGCACCGTATAACCGCCGGCACTTGATCCCTTGATGGCAACTTTATCGGCGTCGACCAGCTTCTTCTTCGCGAGATGATTCACTGCAGCGCAGACATCTTCGACATCATGCACGCCCCAGGCGCC
>JBOEGJ010000045.1:0-212769 GCA_050633365.1 Cellvibrionaceae bacterium
GCAGAGCCTTCTTTTTGATCTACTGGAATGGCATCGGCACCGTCTGGGAAGGATTTTTTCTTACCCAAAAAGATCCGAGTAATATCCGACTCGCTGAGAGAGTTGGCATTACTGGGGTGAACAATTACCGCGACGGCGGAAAATGCCGCTGCGGAAGCGACTAAACTGATGCCGGCCAGAGACGCGGCAATAAATCTTTTTAATGTCATTGATTTCATTGTCGTTCTCCAGATTAAAATATTACGTCAAAGCCGAGGGTAACTACGTCAACTTCTCGTGGTTCACCTTTAATTGCTTTCACGGCAGCATCAGACTCGTCAGAGCGGCTAGTGTATTCAACTTTGAATGCTGCTTGTGGGTGGAAGTCCCAGCGGGCGCCAACGGTCACAGCCTCTGAACCTTCATCTGCGTCAATAGAGCCTGCAAAGCCCTCAAGCGATTGATCGGCTGTTGAGAAGGTAATGTGAGGTGTGACATCCCCGAAGCGATAGCCAGCAGAAATATAGGCGCCTTCATATTTATCCCAGGCGGCCGCAAAAACAGGGTCGTCAAAGGTGTAAGTCATGTATTCAGCTACGACAAATCCGTTTCCGAAGGTTCCGTGTGCGGCTATACCCGAAAAGTTAACCCCAACTGGATCGCTGTCTGTTTGGGTTGATCCAGGTGCTTCTAAGAAGAAGTCGGCAACCATATGTGTAGCTCTTAGCTGTAGCCAGTCATTATTAGCATAAAAAACCACGCCTACGGCGTCTTCTAAGCCTAGGTCGACACTATTACCTCCAAGAGTTGTGGTGCTGTCACTCGTTCCGCCATAAACCTGAACACGCGTATCCCAGCTTCCCATGGATCCTTGATATCTAAATTGAACACCATCTAGGCTATCCAAAGATACGTTTGTCTCAACGGGCGGGCGGATCCAGTGATAGGCGTAGCCTACATCCAGAAAGTCTGAATAAAAGAAAAAAGGAATTCTTTGGCGTCCAGCTAGTACCGTCCAGGAGTCATTGAGGTCGTAGCTAACGTACGCCCAAGATACTTGTGCGTCGAAGTCTTCACCGCCGGCGCCAGTGAATTGACCGGTAACGCTCAAACCATCACCCAGATTGGCGCTGACTTGTAGGCCAAAGTTGGTGTCTGGTTTAAAGCTAAAATCGTCGTCGTAAATCGCTTGGGTTGGTGCGTCAGCGGTGAATCCGGAAGGGCGTCCAGCTAGATTGTCATCACCTTCGCTGGTGGTCATACCACCAACAACGGATGCAAAACCGTTAAATCGTATGTCGGCGGCTTGTGTCCCAGTGGTAGCCATGATGCTGGCTGCCAAAAGGCATGGGGTCAATAGTTTTGTTTTCATGCTCTCGTCCTTACATTACAGAGATGGCGATATACCTGTTTTAGTACAAAACGCCGTTGAAGCAAGTAGTTGTCTTAAATCCGTGTTGTTGTTTTCTTCCCTGCGATGCCGGTTCATAAAACTGTCATCCTGCATCGAGTATAGAAACTAATTTCATTTTTGCGTGATGCTAGCCAAAAGAAACGTTTCCTTTCTCTAGGCTGATTAGCGGCAGGGTGAATAAAGTCTTGAGACTTCGTTATTACAAAGGGTTTTGACACAGTGTGCCGGTGAAATGGAACTGGTGAACTAAGATTCCCCTAAGTGATTGTCTGATAAGGTAAAAATAGGTCGGTGAAAGACTTGCAAATGAAGATCAAAACGGGAATAATCGCCCGCGCTTTGCAATGGTGGCTCTCTCCGGTCCTCTCGCAATGATTAGCTGTAAACTCCGCCAGGCCCGGAAGGGAGCAACGGTAGCAGTGAGTTCATGTGCCGAGATGTGGCTGGTTTGAGCCGCCACCCAAGCCAAAGCTATCTCTTATTCTATCTCTTATTCTATCTCTATTGCCTTTTCCCCGAATTCTTTGATGCTAGATACTCATGGCGCACTCGCCAGCAGTGACATCAACGGATATAATCGCTCGATTAATTTCATAATAAGATTCTCGATAAGTGCTGTGTTTTTAAGCACTTGCAACCTTAGAGGAAGCCCCAGCTGAGATGAGCTATCAAGTTCTTGCCCGTAAATGGCGTCCGCGAACATTCCGCGAGTTAGTGGGGCAGCAGCATGTGCTACAAGCGCTGGTTAATGCACTCGATCATAATCGGCTGCACCACGCCTATTTGTTCACGGGCACTCGAGGTGTCGGCAAAACCACTATTGCACGTATTTTGGCCAAATGCCTCAACTGTGAAACAGGGGTGAGCTCCGAGCCCTGCGGCCAGTGCCCCTCTTGCGTTGAGATTAACGAGGGTCGATTTGTTGATTTGATCGAGGTGGATGCCGCTTCGAGAACCAAAGTCGAAGATACGCGAGAATTACTCGAGAACGTTCAATACGCGCCGACTCGAGGCCGCTATAAGGTCTATCTCATCGATGAAGTGCACATGCTCTCATCGCACAGTTTTAATGCGCTTCTCAAAACACTCGAAGAGCCACCTCCCCATGTTAAGTTTTTGCTGGCCACCACTGATCCGCAGAAGTTGCCAGTCACTATTTTGTCTCGCTGCCTGCAGTTCCATCTGAAGAATATGGACCCAGAGCGTATCGTCGGGCACTTGCAGCACGTGCTCGAACAAGAAATGGTGCCCTTTGACGATGCCGCTTTATGGCAGCTGGGCCGCGCCGCCGATGGCAGTATGCGCGATGCCATGAGTCTTACCGATCAGGCGATCGCCTTTGGTGGTGGCAAGGTTGCCGATACCGACGTGCGGGCTATGCTCGGCACCATCGATCAGAACTTGGTCTACCAAGTGCTCAATGCGTTGGTTAGTACCGATGCCTCGCAGGTGATGCAGGCGGTTGATCAGCTCGCTCAGCACGCCCCCGACTATAGTGGCGCTTTGGCAGAAATATTGTCGGCGTTACATCGAATCGCCATTGCTCAGGCGCTGCCAGAAGCCGTTGATAATAGCCGTGGTGATCGCGAGCAGTTGTTGCAACTGGCTCAACAGTTGGCGGCAGAAGACGTTCAGTTGTTTTATCAAACCGCGCTCATGGGGCGTCGCGACTTGCCTATGTCGCCAGAGCCGCGCGCGGGCTTTGAAATGGTATTGCTGAGAATGTTGGCGTTCCGACCGCAAGGGGTTCACAGTGTTCCTACTCAGGCATTGCCAGCGGGGAGCCCTGTGGCAGCTAAGCCATCAGAAATTGCCTCTGCCCCTGGGGCGGATTCCAGTCCAGCAGCGACTCTAGAGCCAGCCGCGACTCCAACGCCAGTAGCAACAACACCTGTATCAAGTCCAGCAGCTCCTGTGCCAAGTCCGGCGTCGGCATCTGAAACCCAAGGGGCAACGGCAGCCACTTCTGCGGTTGATGTTTCGTCAGCAGAGCCTGTTTCTGCAGCACCGACAATTGAAGCTTCCGCTCAGCCGGTATTGTCTAGTCAGTCACCAGAACAGGGCATGCCCACAAATAATGTAGCTGTTGCTCCTGTTCAGGCCCCGATGGTTCAGACGGTTGATGAGGCTCAGCGGCCACCTTGGGAAGAGGCTCCGGTATCGCCTCAACCGACTCAAGAGCATTCTGTGAATGAGGTAAATACGACCCAAGCAGCTCAGCCCCAAGCAGCTCAAACTCAGGCAATACAGACTCCGGTAACGCAGACTCAGGCGCCAGAGGCTCCCTTGGGGGATTCCGTACCAGAGGCAAACACTGAGGGCGCTTCGGCCGCGTTTAACGATGAGAACACGAATGCTGCTAATGAAGTAGCGGCCAGCCAGGTGCCGAGTCAAACCGCTCAGCAGCCCCAAGCTTCTCCGTTAGCACAAGCTCAGAGTGTGGCACCCGATTTGGGGCCTTTGGCCGCAGATCCTGTCGATAATGAGTTACAGCAAGGTGGGAACGGCTTAACCCCCGATCAAATGTCCGCCATGGGACTGCAAAGTGCCCGGAATATCGAGGCGCCAAAGGTCGCTCCAGCCCCTGAAGTTTCCGAATTGGTAAAAGTCGCGCTGGCCGCTGCTGAGCCAAGTCGCTGGATCGAAATCTATGCCGGTTTGGGTGTCGGCGGTGTTTTACAAAGCACCGTCTCCAATTGTTTATTGCAGCAAGTGAGTGATCAGAAGTTTTATTTCATGCTCGATCACAATCACAGCACTTTATACGATCCTGCCCATCAAGGGCGCTTGGCTGAATTGTTGAGCCGTTACTTTGATCAGCCCATAGAAGCGTTTATTGAACTGGGTACTGTTACCGAAGAAACACCTGCGGCCTGCGCCGCTCGCATTAAACAAGAGCAGTATCAGGGTGCGCTACAAGCGATGCATCAAGACCCTGTGGTGCAACAATTACTGGCGCAGTTTGAAGGCGAACTTGATCAAGAATCGGTTCAGGCAATTTTGCCGCAGTAGATAGACGAACGCAGCTAAGGCTCATAATACCAACGCGGTTGCGCGAGCTTAATCTGTTATTAGAAGATAGTAATTCACGCAATAGAGTGAAAGAGGTGATTATGAACGGTCTTGGCGATTTGATGAAACAAGCCCAAGAAATGCAAGCCAACATGCAAAAGATGCAAGAAGAGTTGGCCAATGCGGAAGTGATTGGTGAGTCAGGCGCGGGTCTGGTGAAGGTCACCATGACGGGGCGACATGATGTGCGCGAGGTGAATATTGATTCCAGCTTACTCACCGAAGACAAAGAAGTTCTAGAGGATTTGTTGGCCGCGGCCGTCAATGACGCGGTGCGCAAAGTTGAGTCTAGTACCAAGAATAAAATGGGTGATCTTACCTCGGGGATGCAGATGCCTCCGGGTTTTAAGATGCCGTTTTAACGGGCTGTAAGTGGCTGGTGCCTACTTGAGGCTGCTAGCTACATTGAGCTCGTAGCTAAGTTTAGGCTCGAAACTATATTGAGGCTCATAACTATATTGAGGCTTGAAACTACGTTGATATCTTTCTTACCCATTACCTATAGTCAAATCGGTTTTTATGTTTAGTCCTTTGATAGACGAGCTTATGAGTAGTTTACGGTGTCTTCCAGGCGTCGGTCCAAAATCCGCTCAACGGATGGCGCTGCACCTGTTGGAACGTGATCGAGAGGGCGCAGCCCGATTGGCGTCAGGATTGGCGAAAGCCGTAGAAGGTGTTGGGCATTGTTCCCGCTGTAGAACACTAACCGAAGAAGACGTTTGTGGTATTTGCAAAAATACCCGTCGCGATGACGGCTTGTTGTGCGTGGTAGAAACGCCAGCGGATGTGCTCGCCATCGAATCATCCGGTACCTATCAAGGTAAGTATTTTGTGTTGATGGGGCATCTTTCTCCCATCGACGGCATTGGCCCGAGCGATATAGGGCTCGATGTTTTGCTGTTGCGTTTGCAGGGCGATGAAATCAAAGAGCTTATCTTGGCAACCAACCCTACCGTTGAAGGTGAGGCGACTGCGCATTACATTGCCGATCAAGCTCGGGCTCAAGAGGTTGCGGTGAGTCGTATTGCACATGGTGTTCCCCTGGGAGGGGAGCTTGAATACATTGATGGCGGTACGCTCGCGCACGCCTTTTCTTCTCGCCGAGCGGTTTAGTCATTATGGCAACAATAGCTACCGACCCGATCTGGGTGTCCGATTCCGAAACTCTCAATGAGTTATGTGCTCGCTGGTCGCAACAAGCGGCAATCGCAGTAGACACTGAGTTTATGCGCAGCTCAACCTTCTTTCCCAAAACCGCGTTATTTCAAGTGGGGGACGGCACCGGTTGTTACTTAATCGATCCGCTGATCGTGGATGATTTTGATGCATTTGCGCAGTTAATGATTAACCCCAGCGTGGTGAAAGTTTTTCATTCTTGCTCTGAAGACATGGAGGTGTTCCAAACCTTTATGCAAGTCACCCCAACGCCATTATTTGATACTCAAGTTGCCGCTGCGGTCGCCGGGCGAGGCTTTTCTTTGGGGTACGCGAAATTAATCCACCTTATGCTCGAAGTGGAAATTCCCAAAAGTGAAACCCGCTCCGACTGGTTGCAGAGACCTCTCAGTCAATCGCAGCTGCAATACGCCGCCGTCGATGTGGCCTATCTGTTGGTGGCTTACGGAATGTTGCTAAAAGAGTTAAAGCAGCAAGATCGTCTCGCTTGGGTGCAATCCGACTGTGACGATATCGTTCGTCAAGCCCAGCAAGGGGTTGACCCCGAGCAACTCTATCTAAAAGTGAAATCTGCGTGGAAGCTCAATCGCAAGCAATTGTCGGTACTACAGCGCTTGGTGAGCTGGCGCGAATACGAAGCGCGAGCTCGGGATGTGCCTCGTAACCGCCTAATTAAAGAGCGAGCGCTTTGGGATATGGCGCGGCTGCAACCCACAGAAATTCACCAAATCAGCGGATTAGAAGGGATGACGCCAAGAACCGTCAAGCAGGATGGCGATCAGCTATTGGATGTGATCCAAGCTGCGTCTTTGGTTGCTGAGGATCAGTGTCCCCCCAGGTTGCCTCGGCCTTTACCGCCAGAAGAGGGCGATCTGATCAAAGCCCTCAAGCAGAAATCCCGAGATATTGCCGAAGCCATCAATGTCGCGCCAGAAGCCTTGGTGAGAAAGAAAGATTTTGAAGACCTAGTACGTTCCAGAATGGAAAATGCGAGCTATAGTCTAAATACGCGCCTATCTGGTTGGCGACGTGACGTTGTGGGTGAAGAGCTGTTACGCTTTGCTCAAAATTGGTCGGCATCGTAATGCCGACTATCGATTCTGAGCTGTCAAGGACCCGCTCACTGCATAAGAGAGCAATATGAAACTGATTTGTGATATTTACAAAAGTCCTCGCGACGACGAAATGTACCTCTACGTCAATAAAACTGAGGCGCTAACCCGGGTTCCTGAAGCGTTATTAGACAAATTTGGTAAACCTCGCCATATCATGACGTTACTGCTTGAGCCGGGCAAAAAACTGGCGCGGGTTGAGGTCGAGCGAGTGATGGAACAGATTGAGGCGAGCGGATTCTACCTGCAAATGCCTCCGGCCAAAGATCAGGAAATGAATGAAATTCACCTACAAAATTCCAAGATGAATCTCTAGCGCCCGCCGAGTTATCCTTTCCGATTGACTAGTGATAGCAGTAAAAGATTCACATTGAATTTGCTGCTATTTTCTCATCCTTGTTTAATTCTTGTTGTTTAGCCATGAAGTTCAGCCTCCAATGATCGCTCAAACTAGCTATTTCTGGCAGAGAAAATCTCTCGCTGAGCTCTCCGAAGAAGAGTGGGAGTCACTCTGTGACGGCTGCGGCAAATGCTGTCTGCACAAGCTCGAAGACGAAGACACCGACGAGGTGTATTACACCTGCGTGGCCTGTCGATACTTAGATCGTGATAAGGGCGGCTGCACGGATTACGCCAATCGCCTGAGTAATGTACCTGAATGTGTCGATTTAACGCCCGAGAATCGCAGTGAGCTTGAATGGCTACCACAGACTTGTGCTTATCGTTTGGTGGGTGAGGGCAAGCCCTTAGAGCCTTGGCATCCCTTGATCAGTGGTGACCCCAAATCTGTTCATCAAGCGGGTATCTCGGTGATGGGGCGAGTTTATGGTGAAGAGCAGGTTAATGAAGAAGATCTAGAAGAGTACATCGTTCACTGGGTAGAATAGACAGCAACTTCTCGGTTTTTAGATGGATAAGAGCTTCTTAATAGAACTCATAGATAGTGAGAATATGAATGTTAGAAAGTAGTTTTTTGGCTTGGTGTTACTATTTGATCGGCGTCCTAGGCTTGTTTGCATTTTGGTGGCGGTTGACTCGAGGCATCACCATACTCAAGTTACAGCGTTCACTGCGTGCGGGCATGATGGCGATGTTAATTTGCCCCTTCAGTATTGCAGATGGATACAGTGACATGGCACCGGCCTTTTTGATGATGGCCATGGAAACCGTGTTTGAGGGGCCTGAGGCTTTTCTTCGAGTCGGGCCAACCCTGTTGGTGGTGCTGGCGCTTTCCATTGTGGCCGCATTGATTTGGGATAGCTTCTTGGGGCGTCGTGCGAAGCAGCGCGCGCAAGAGGCAGAACTTAATCAAGTTCACGATGAGCTATTGGCGCAATCTCAGCCCGATGATGACAGCGCTGAAGGCTCTAGCGAGTCATCAGTCGTCATCGAAAAGCCCGCCTAGACTGAGTTTCCTCAAGTTAAATAGCGGCGCAGCCTGAGTACTGGTTGCGTCTTTATTGGTTTTTCCTCTGCAAAAGTTCTTCCTGTCATTTTTGACCCGCCTCTTTTGGGTTGAAAAATTGCCAACCCAGCGGCAGCTGCTATAACTACAAGTAATAATGTCGGGCAGGGAGTGGCCAATCGCCGTTACTGTAGTGTTTCGATTTGTGGAAGCTCTGCACCTCTCTCGATTGTTATCAAGTCGTTCAAATTTTTGGTGAACAATTCCTGTGAACAGTTTTTTGACCAAAAAGCTGCAGGGTAGCTCACCGTTCGTTGATGTGATGTATGCACTTTTGAGGGAGAAATCATGGCTAACCATATCTTTATTTTGGCCGCAGTGATGATGATTGCCGGCGTGTTTGGCGGTCTCATTAATTATTATCAAATGAATCAGGAAGACGGTGATCCGGCGAGCTTGCAGCGCTGCATCGTGATTGGTATTGGCGCCGCGTTTTTAGTGCCTGTGGTGCTCGACTTGGTCAATAGCGATCTGATCTTGGAGATTCAGGGCGATCCATCTCGGCTATTGATTTACACCGGTTTTTGCTTGATCGCGTCCATCGCCTCAAGGGTTGTGATTGTCAATATGTCTGACCGGATACTGCGCGAAGCCACCTTGGCAAGATCGCAATCGGATACCATTTCCCACGACCTGCGCATCTTGCAAGATGAGTTGATGCCCTTGGTTGAAACCGAAACTGAGCAAGACCCCAGTGATGACAACAGCGCGCCAATCGAGTTGGAGAGTGATCTCGATGTAACTTCCTCGAAAGTCCTGAAAACCTTGGGTTGTGGCCGTTTTATCTTCCGCTCGATGGCGGGTTTGTGTCGCGAAGCGGGCACCGATGAGGCGACTATGGGCAAAACACTGAACGTTCTTGTGACTCGGGATATGGCCGGTCGCATCAGTGGTAAAAAAGGCATGCGCTGGTACTTAACCGAAAAGGGTCGCCGCATGATGGATGTCGTGGCGTAATTCACGGCATAATCCCGAGCTCGCGCTCTAAAGCATTCTCGTCCAATGCCGCTATCTTCTATTAGTCGCGCCGCTATCTTCTGTTGGTAGTGAACTAACTTTTAGAAATAGCGGTGCAATCGTGTTGGTATGGGAGAGTCAAAGTAGTATGTCTCTCGCCGTCGGTTGTTGATGGACAAAAGATGAAGGTGATGATTTACACATGAGCAGTTGGTTGGATAAGACGTTGGGTCGGGTTAATGCATCGCGACGAGTCGGTCACTGTTCTGGTAGGCCTTGGAGAGTGCGAAATCGGTATTTAGGACTGACCAGGTTCTTTAAATTCTTGTTGAAACCCGCGCTTCTAAGATGGAAACCCGCGCTTCCAAGATGGAAAGTCGCGATCGATTGTACTTCAGCACTATCTTTGATTCGCCTGTCTGTTCTCTCACCCGTTCTCTCTCCTGTTCTCACTGCGGTACTATCACCAGCTTTGGTGCTCGCGCTCATCGGTACTCTCGTTTTTACCAGTGTTCAGAGTCAAGCGGCAGATGAGGCACCCTTGCCAGCCGATGTTCGAGTCATCATCGATGTCTCGGGGAGCATGAAGCAAAATGATCCCGCTAATCTTCGCCAGCCCGCCGTTGAGCTGTTGGTACAGTTACTTCCAGATGGCAGTAAAGCCGGTATCTGGACCTTCGGCCGCTACATCAATATGTTGGTCAAGCACCGAGAGGTCAACGATCAATGGAAACGCGACGCCACACAACTATCGGCTGACATCAACTCTGTGGGGTTGTACACCAACATTGGTGAGGCCCTAGAAAAAGCCACCTACGATTACGATCGCCCCAACCCAGGCTACCAAACCAGTCTTATTTTATTGACCGATGGTATGGTCGATATCGACAAAGATCCGCAAAAAAATCAGCAGGAATGGCGGCGACTGGTGGACGAGGTGCTACCTAGATTGCAGCAGTCAGGCTACAAGGTTCATACCGTTGCCCTGTCGGAAAATGCCGACACTGCGTTGATGGATAAGCTGGCGCTGGGAACTGATGGTCTGTCTGAAGTGGCCAACAGCGCTGATGATTTGATGAAGATTTTCTTGCGGATTTTTGATCAAGCGGCCCCGAGCGAACAGGTACCTCTAGAGGGGAATACCTTCCTAGTGGATTCCAGCATCGAAGAATTCACGGCCCTAATTTTTCCTGAACCAACCAGTGAGCCGACACGATTGATTGCGCCGGACGATACCGAATACCGCTTTGATAAAGAGATGAGCGATGCCAACTGGTATCGAACCGATGATTACGACTTGATCACGATTCAGCGACCTTTAGAGGGTGAATGGAAAGTCATCGCTGATCTCGATCCCGACAGTCGAGTTACCGTTGTCAGTAATCTCAATCTGTTGGTTAAACCTCTACCGACTAACTTGTTCGCCGATCAAGTGGCTCAATTATCGGTGCTGTTTCAAGAGCAAAACAAAACGATTACCGATAGAGACTTTTTAAGTCTACTTAAGATCGATGGTGCGATTGATCATCAAGAGAGCAGTGAACATTGGGATCGGCCCCTCAGTAACGAGGAGCCGCCGCGCAACGGTATTTACACCAGCGCCTTGGACATGTTTCAAGAAGAAGGGCGCTATCAAGTCTCGGTGGCGGTCGACGGCAAGAGCTTCCAGCGTCAGTTTAAGCACAATATTACCGTTCGCCAGCCCTTTGCGGTTGAGTTGGAAAAACAGATAAATGCCGGCAGGGAAGAATACAATCTAACCGTTCGAGCCCATGGTGAGCTGGTGGATCCTGCCAATACTCAGGTGGTCGCCAGAATCAAAGATCCCGAGGGGCGAAGCAGTATTAAGCCTCTGCAGTTAACCCAGAAAGATGATTGGCAGCTCTTGATTAAGCCGGAGACCGAGGGGCGTTATCAAGTCAGATTGAGAATTAGCGGTGATGATCGCAACGGCGAATCGTTTAATTTTGATCCGGGTCTGAAGAGCTTTACTTACCCCTCGGAAGATAACCCTTTTGCCCAAGCGGCAGAGGTTATGCCCGAACCCGAGCCAATCGCAGAGGTTGAGAAGGAGCCCGCGGTTGAAGATCCAGTGGAAGAGCCCGCGCCGGCAGAGCCTGAAGTAGAGGCGGAGATCACTGAGGAAGAACCCGCTGAGGAAGAGAGCGTTGAAGAGGAATCCTCCTGGCCTCTGTATGTGGGGTTGGGCATTGGCAATCTACTGATTATTGCTCTGGCGGTGTTCGCCTATCGGATGGTGATGGGCTCCGGAAAAGGAGACAGTCTAAAAGAGCTGGAAGAGGCTGTCGCCGAAGCGGAAGCCGAGGATACCGAGCCTGCAGAAAGTAAAAAACCGGCGCAGGAGGCGCCCGAAGCCCCGGTGCCTGAAATGCAAGAAATCTCCGAAGTTGAACCGATTGAAGATGGCATGGACATGGAAGAAATGCCCATGGACGATGGTCTTGATCTATCGTCTGATGACGTGACTGAGGCCGAGCTACCGACTGATGCCGAGCAATCCGTTAGCGATAGTGCAGCCGATGAACAGGCCGCAGATGACCTATTGGCCGGGCTCGACGAGGGCGAAGCGAGCGCAGAAGAGGGTGACAGCGCACTAGATGATGCAATGGAAGGCTTCTCTCTCGATGATTTTGCCCCTGATTCACTCGATGAAGACGAAGACGAAGAGGGCACGCCCAAAGAGTAACGTTCGATGAAAGAGCGAGAGCGCCCTTAAGCGTTGCCCACTGTGTGGTAAGTTGGTAGGGTGCGCCTTTATTTAGGGCTCTTTTGTTTCGAGCTGGCTATTTCGGACTCCTGATCTCGGAGTAGGGCTTACCTTGGTTACCTTGTCGACATCTCATTGTTCTCGCTGTCTGTTGCGCCAAGATCTGTGTCTTTGCCATCAAGCGCCTGTGCTCAGTAAAGCCCTCGAAGATTTTCATTTAGTGTTACTGACTCACACCGATGAGCTGCGAAAAGTCACCAACACCGGGCGCTTGTTAGAGCGTGCTTTGCCTCGGTGTGAGGTTTGGCCGTGGCAGCGTACCGAGTTTGAAGGCCGATGGCAGAGCTTCCTAAAAAACCAATCACGATCCCCGATACTGCTGTTTCCAACCGATGAGGTCACAACCGCAGCGGTTGTTGAGCTAGAGAGTTTTCACTCGATCGGTGAAAAACAGGCCTTAATGACAAATCACATTTTTGTACTTGTCGACGCGACCTGGCAGCAAGCGAAAAAAATGCTGCGTCAATCGACGTCGCTACAAGCTTGTCCGCGATTATCGCTGTCCATTGACCAAGAGAGTCAGTACAGCTTGAGGCGCAATCAATCCGCCGGCAATGTTTCCACTGTCGAGACCGGTTATGGTCTTCTTCGTGAATTCGCACTTGAGGCCGACGCCGATAGATTACAAGCTTACTTTGAGCGGTTTTTACGCCATAGCGAAGCCAATCGCAGCGGATATACCTTGGCAAACGACGGCAGCGATGAGGGCTACTGATGTATCGTTTTGAGAAGTTGACCGAATTACAGATTCCACTGGTCAATAAATTTTATAAACAAGCTCGCTACTCCTCAAAGGCGGGGCGAGGTGAAGTCGTCTTTGTACTCAAGGGGGATGCCGGTATCGTCGCGGCGGTGCGATTAGAGCCCAAGCCAAACGACGCCTACTTTTTGCGCGCTATGTGCGTTTTGCCCGAATTGCGCGAAAAGGGAGTGGGCACTCAGTTGCTGGTTCAGATGCAGAGTTTTTTGAATGCGCATTCGGTCTATTGTTTTCCTTTTGATCATCTTGTTGCTTTTTATGGGGCGGCGGGATTTAAGTTACAGGAGACCAGTAAACTACCAAGTTCTATTGTTGACCCCTTTTCTCGCTATCAACGACAAGGGAGAAAGATTTGTATTATGTGCAATGCTGCCTTTATCGGCGATCTGGCAGAATCACCAGCAGATCATTGAATCTCGGTAATCTCGGTGCTAGGTATGGCGGTGATAGAAAGATCAAAGAAAGGGTGAATTATGTGTGAGCTGCTGGGCATGTCAGCCAACGTTCCTACCGATATCTGTTTCAGCTTTCAGGGGTTGATGCAGAGAGGCGGAGGTACAGGCCCCCATAAAGACGGTTGGGGTATCGTCTTCTATGAAGGCAAAGGTGTGCGGGAATTTCGAGATCCAACTCCGGGTGTAAACTCAAAGATTGCCGAGTTGGTGCAGAGTTATCCCATTAAGAGCTGTTACGTCATTAGCCACATTCGCCAAGCCAACGTCGGCGAGGTGTGCCTCGAAAATACTCATCCTTTTACCCGTGAAATCTGGGGGCAAAACTGGACCTTTGCCCATAACGGTCAACTGAAAGACAGTGATGCTTTAGCGGTCGGTCGAGATCTACCTGTGGGTTCCACCGACAGTGAACGAGCGTTTTGTTGGTTACTGCAAGAGCTTCGGGGCCATTTTACCAGCGCTCCAGATTCGAGTGACTTGGCTGAGTTTCTCTATCCTCGATTTGAGTTCTTACGCTCTTTGGGGGTGTTCAATTGTCTGCTCAGCAATGGCGACTGGATGATCTGTTATTGCTCGACCAAGTTACAATGGATCACGCGGCGTGCACCTTTTGGCCAAGCTCAATTGACCGACGCCGAGGTTGAGATAAACTTCGCCGGTGAGACTACGCCGAATGATGTGGTCACTGTGATTGCCACTCAGCCGCTGACCTCTAACGAGCAATGGAATCAAATGGTCGGCGGTGAATTGTTGGTGTTTGTGGATGGTATCAAATCGTGGCAGCGCAGTGCGCCTGAAGCCGAAGTTTCTCGGTAGATTTCCAACTATCTCAGCCAGATCCCACGTATAATGGCCGCCTTAGACAATGACAGAACACTAGGCTGCCTATCCAGTATTCGATCTTGCCACAACCCAACCGCTGCGTTGAGATCGAGCTATACACGTCGTCACTCCCGAGTGGATTGAGACGTAATCTAGGTCGCCCGAGGTAATTCGGAGACGATTTTTTGACGACTAACGCTTCAACCCCATCCATTGATGACTCGCTAGCCCAGTGTCAGCAGCAGCTCGACAACGTCATGGGGAGGGATCACTTTCGGCTAGAGCGGCAGCTCAACGATCTGCGTCAGCGATTGAAGGCGGAAAAACCCATCGACAAAGGCCTGGCTAAATTGCAGCAGGCGATTGAGCGATCGACGAAGTTGTTGGCGCAGCGCCAAGCTGCCGTTCCAGAAATACAATTTCCTGAAAATCTACCGGTCTCAGGTCGGCGAGAAGAAATTAGTGAACTGATCGAAAAACATCAAGTGGTCATCCTTGCTGGCGAGACTGGGTCCGGTAAGACCACGCAGCTTCCCAAGATTTGTCTCGAACTTGGCCGTGGTGTTCACGGTCTGATTGGCCACACGCAACCTCGCCGAATTGCCGCTCGTACGGTTGCTTCTCGTATTGCAGAAGAGCTCAACACTCCGCTGGGGCAATCGGTGGGTTACCAGGTGCGATTTACCGATCATACTCAGGATACCAGTCATATTAAGTTGATGACCGACGGGATCTTACTGGCCGAAATTCAGCACGATCGTTTGCTCACAAAATACGATACGTTGATTATCGACGAAGCCCACGAGCGCAGTCTCAATATCGATTTCTTGCTGGGTTATCTCAAACGATTGTTGCCCAAACGCCCCGACCTAAAGATCATCATCACCTCGGCAACCATTGATTTGCAGCGCTTTTCCGATCATTTCGACGGAGCGCCAGTGATCGAGGTATCAGGTCGTACCTTCCCGGTTGATGTTCACTATCGCCCCATGACCGACAGTGAAGACGATCTCTACAGCGCCATTACCGACACTGTGTCTGAAATTCTGGAAACCGAAAAAGGCGGCACTCGCCGCGGCGGGGACATCTTAGTGTTTATGAGCGGCGAGAGGGAGATTCGCGAGGCGGCGCAGGCACTAAGACACGCGAACTTCCCTCACTTAGAAATACTCCCGCTTTATGCACGCTTGAGTTTAGAGGATCAAAATAAAGTCTTTAACAATCACAAAGGGCGCCGCGTAGTACTGGCCACCAACGTGGCCGAAACCAGTATTACCGTGCCTGGGATACGTTATGTGATTGATCCAGGCTATGCCCGCATTAGCCGTTACAGCTTTCGCTCTAAGATTCAGCGCCTACCCATTGAGCCGGTTTCGCAGGCCAGTGCTAATCAGCGTAAAGGTCGGTGTGGACGAGTGAGTGAAGGGGTTTGTTATCGTCTCTATGACGAACAAGACTTTTTGAATCGTCCAGAATTCACCGACGCCGAAATCTTACGTACGAATCTTGCTGCAGTGATACTGCAAATGTTGAATATGCGCATTGGCGATGTGCGGCACTTTCCCTTTGTGGATATGCCAGATTCTCGCCTGCTCAATGATGGTTTTAAGTTACTGGAAGAGCTCGAAGCCGTTGATAAGCACGGTAAGGTCAAACCGCTGGGGCGTCAGTTAATGACTCTGCCCGTCGACCCACGTTTAGGGCGGATGGTATTGGCGGCAAAGCAACACAGCGCCTTGCGTGAAGTGTTGATTATTGCCAGTGCCTTGTCGATCCAAGATCCTCGCGAGCGACCGTCGGATAAGAAACAAGCTGCTGATGAAAAGCACCGACGCTTCAATGATGATCATTCCGATTTTCTCGCATACATTAATCTTTGGAATTACGCCGAAGAGCAGCGCCAGGAACTGTCGCAAAATCAGTTTCGAAAGCTGTGTAAAAAAGAGTTTTTGTCGTTTATGCGTTTGCGAGAGTGGCGAGAAATTCACCATCAACTGCTGACGGCGATTAAACCACTCAAGCTCAAGCAAAACACCGAATCCGCCAGTTACGAATCGGTTCATAAAGCACTGCTGCCAGGATTGTTGGGATACGTCGGTAGTAAGGCTGAAGACCGAGAATATCTGGGCGCGCGCAATCGTCGATTTCAGATTTTTCCCGGATCCTCTCAAAATAAAAAATCTCCCAAGTGGATGGTGGCGGGGCAACTGCTCGAGACCTCGCGTTTATTTGCCCATCAAGTGGCAAAAATTGATCCAAGTTGGATTCTTCAAGCGGCCCAGCACCTGATAAAGCGCAATCAATTTGAGCCTCATTACGACGTTAAAACCGGTCAGGTTATGGCCTTTGAGCGAGTTACTTTGTACGGCTTGTTACTGGTCGAAAAGCAGCGCGTGAGTTTTGGCAGTATCGACCCCAAAACCTCTCGCGAGGTATTTATTCGCGCGGCTTTAGTGGAAGAACGCTATCGCGGTAAAGGGCCATTCTTCAAATACAATCAAGCGCTCGTTAAACAGTTGCATGAGTTGGAGGCTAAGTCTCGCCGACGCGATATTCTCGTGGATGAGGAGGTAATCTACCGCTTCTACGATGAACGTATTCCGGCTGATATCGTGAACTTAGCAGGCTTTGAGCACTGGCGAAAAGACAAAGAACTGAACAAGCAATCGCCCAATCCAAAGATGCTGTATATGGATCGCGATTATTTGATGCAGCACGATGCCAGTGCCATCACCGAAGCGCAGTTCCCGACCGAGCTCCTTTGGGAGGGTTTGACCTTTCCGCTTACATATCACTTTGAGCCTGGCCACATTGCCGATGGGGTGAGCATTCGAGTACCGGTGGCGGCCTTGCATTTGGTGCCTGAGAATCGCCTGGAATGGATTATCCCAGGAATCTTGCGTGAGAAGTGCGTGCAATTGGTTAAGGGGCTGCCGAAACAATGGCGTAAGCACTTTGTCCCAGTGCCCAACTATGTGGATCAGGCTCTCGCGTCACTTAAGCCCGATAACCTGCCCTTGTCGGAAATGCTGGGGTATCAGTTAAAACGTCAAACCGGTGTTGATGTTCCAGTTGAACAATGGCAGTCGGTTCAGTTGGATGATTACTACCGTTTTAATATTCAGGTAGTGGATGAAAAGGGTAAGGTTCTGGCTCAGGATCGTGATCTTATGCTGCTGCGCGAGCGCTATCGAGATCAGTTGCAAAAGACGCTACAAAGTAGCGATGACTCCATAGAGCGTGCGGACATCACTGAGTGGGATTTTGAAGAGTTACCCCGGGAGGTAAGGCTCAAGCGTGCGGGCATGAGTATCGCGGCTTACCCCAGTTTGGTTGATGATAAAACTTCGGTAGCTTTGCGGTTAAAAGACAATCCAGTCGAAGCTCAATTCGACAGTCGTCGTGGTATTACTCGGCTGGCGTTATTGCATTTACACGGCAGTGTGAAGTACCTTCGAAAGGAGTTGTTGAAGGGGAAAGATCTCGGTCTGACCGTGGTGTCCTTAGGTAAGCGTGAAGCGGTTGTCGACGATATGATTATGGCGGCGATCAATGATGTTTGCTTTTCAGACGGTTTACCCTCGACTAAGTCCGAATTTTTATCAGCCATAGAGCAGGGCAAAGACAAGATTACCGCTCGTGCAAATGATATCGAGAAGTTAGTCGTGGATGTCTTGTCACAAGTAGTGGCGATCAAAAAGGCCATTAAGGGCAATAAAAATGCACTGGCCATTGCGGTGGCTGCTGGTGATATCAATCAACAGCTGCAGCGATTGATTTATCCGAACTTCCTCTTCGAAACGCCGGGCAAATGGCTGCAACAGTACCCTCGTTACTTAAAGGCCATTCAGCTTCGCTTAGACAAGGCTCCGTCGCAAATTCAGAAGGATAAAATCTGGACCGCGGAAGTCGATGAGTTGTGGCAACAATGGCAACAGCGATTCGATAAAGAAGGCGAGGCGGTTATTCATGGCAATGAACATCTCATCAATTATCGATGGATGATTGAAGAGTATCGTGTGTCGCTTTTTGCTCAGTCATTAAAGACGCTGATGCCTGTGTCGGAAAAGCGATTAAAGAAACTTTGGAGCGAAGCTCAGGGTTAAAGACCAATTTTTGGCGCTTCTGGATATATAGCGCGGCGCCGTTAATCGTGTCTCTTATATAGCGGATTGATCATTTTCTAGTGTGTAGAACAGGCCTATAATTTGACTCTGATATTTACTGCCCCGATTTTTCGTCGCTTGAGTTGCTGCCCGCAAGGGGGCGGGTTAAACGTTCAGCTGGCTAACAGGCTCAGGTGTTTGATAAACCCAAGAGTTTTGACAAGCTCAGGCGACTCACAAATTCAGAAGATTTATAAACTTCGAGGCCATCAAAATGAATCCTGTCGATGTCTCAACTTCACTGCCACTGACCACTCGAATCATTAATCGAGCTGGAGAAGCGGCTCAAAAAAATGTGGTGCCATCACAAACCGATCCAGCATTGGTCACTCCAGAAGAGGTGAACGCCGCTGTCGATCGAGCTGATCAACGGGTCGATCAAGTTGGCGAAACTCAAGCCGCTCGCCGTGAAGATACTCGCAGCGCCATCGTACAAATCAATGGTCAGCAGCAGCAACAAGATCAGGTGGATTTGTACCTGTCTATCGTCACAGAAGAAAGCGTTGATAGCTCGGGGGGCAATGTTGGCGCTTTAAGCGATCTGAATCAGACGCTTCGTCGTGGTGAGACGGCACAAGCGATTGCCGACTCAGAGCTCACTGGGCCGAGAGAGCGACAACAACAGACGTTACTAGAGCGCATTGGCGAGGCTGTCGATGATCGACCATCGATTCAGCCTATCGTGGATACTTCCGTATAGTGGTCATTTTAGTTAGCAAATGACATAAGTTAGCATCCATATATCCCTATTGGTCACGGTCTACGAATAAGCCGACCACAAAAAAGCCCGCATTGGCGGGCTTTTTTACGTCTTGGAGAAAGCTAAGTGCTCTCGTCAAACGGTTATGCAGTCTTTTCAATAAGTGAAAAGTTAATACGTTTTTTGTCCATGTCTACTCGATCGAGTTTTACCTCGACGGTTTGGTTTAAGACAAAGCTCTGGTCATCGTTGATTAGTGTCATGCGGTCGGCATCAAATTTAAACGCTTTTGGATCGAGTTTTACAAAACCGTTGATACCCCAATCTTTGATCTGCACGGTAACGCCTTGAGAGGTGACTCGGAACACTCGGCCTTCAAAAGTCTCGCCTTTTTTCTGCTGCATGAATTCACAAAATAGCCACTGTTCCAAATCTCGACTGGCTTGGCGAGTGGTAGAAATGCGTTTTTGCATGGCTTCAAGTGCGTCGCTGTCTGGAGCGGTTACCTTGGTCTCAGTCAAAATCGCACGCAGGGCCCTGTGGTTGTAGAGATCGTTGTAGCGGCGAATCGGAGAGGTAATCGTGGCGTAGTATTGCATCCCTAACCCTAGGTGTGGCTCCGGGGTTGTGGTCAGTGTGCCCGCTTGTAGCATCAGGCGCATGGCGTCTAACTGAGTGGTGTTATTGGCATGCTGTTGAAGTTGCTGGATGAGTTCGCGGTAGCCTTCACAGCTGCGCAGATCCAGTTCGGCCAGCTCGGGGAAGTCTTCAGCGATGACTTTGACAATGCTGTCCATTCGCTCTTCACGAAAGCCTTTATGCGCTGAAAAAATACCCGTATCGGCGTGTTGCGCGAACAGATCACCGGCGCTGCGATTGGTCGCCAGCATACTTTCTTCAACAATTTGTTGCGCCAAATTGCGTTGCTCGCGTTTGATGTCATTGATGTGGCCGCTGTCTCCCAGCACCAGTTGATAATCGTCTCGATCTTCCATCAGCAGCATGTGCTCACGGCGATGCTCGGTGAGTGCTTTACTGCAATCGAGCAAATCTTTGAGTAGATTCTGGCAGGGCTCAGCGATCGCTTGAGTGTCGTTGTTTTCTAGGAAGGCCGCGACTTTCTCATAGCTCAGTTTGTGCGCCGAACGCACGATACCAAACTCAAAATCTGCTTTGGCAATGGCGCCATCGCGATTGATTTGCATGTGACACAACAGAGCCGGGCGCTCTTGGGATTCAACCAGCGAGTAAACATTATGCGACAGGGCTTCTGGCAGCATGGTTACGGCTTTGCCGGGTAGATATGCGGTGTTAGCTCTTTGCATGGCAGCCCGATCCAGCGCCGAATTGGCCGCGATGGATGATGTGGGGTCGGCAATCGCGACGCTCAACCGCCAGCCAGAATCGTTGTTTTGGATGAAGAGGGCATCATCCATATCGCGGGTGGTCTCGGAGTCGATGGTAATGAACGGTTGATCTTGCAGCTTGGCGCGAGAATCGTAATCTTCTAATTCGGTCAGCGCGGATACGGCAATTTTGTCGGTCTGCGCCAATTGCTCTTTGTTCCAGTGCTTGGGCAGATCGTGTTTGCTCGAGACCACCTTATGCTCAATGTGTGCATCGTCGGGTTTGCCCAAGACCTCAAGCACCTTGGCTTGACCTTTACCATCGTCAAATGGATGGCGAGTCAGGCGGCAAATGAGATAGTCGCCAGCTTGGGCTTTGCCGCGCGCCTTAGGCGGCAGAAAGATCCAGCGGTTGAGTTGGGGCATGTCCACCGCAATGAAATGGCCTTTGCCTCTAACGATGTATTGACCGATGAGCTTCTTGGTTGTCGACGAGATGAGCTTATCTAGCTGCGCGTCGATCTTTTTGCTCTCAGGGTTGTCTTCTTTTTCTTTTACGCTGACTTCAACTCGGTCGCCGGGGAGTACTCGAGCCATCTCGTCGGGGGGTAAAAAGGCTTCCCGGCCGTCGTCCAAAACCACAAATCCAAAACGACCTTGACTGCCTCGGACAGTGCCTTCGTTTAGATTTTTTTCAGTTCGAATGTCTTGTTTGAGTTGTGTGAGTTGTGACAGCGCGTTGGGATCAAGCATGAATTGGCTACATCGTTAGTGAGTCTGCACACGCCAGCGAGCAGGCGCGTATGAGAGGGCCGTTAGGGCCCAAAAAGTGGCGTCATCATAGCAAATAACGTGGCGAGTTAAACGGCCAAGTGATGGGCTTTATGGTTGAAATTTCAGAAAATTGACGATCGGCTATAAAAACTAGTGGTTTTAGACCCTTGGTCTACACTTTGAAGAGTAATACAGGCGGTTGTAGCGATGTAAACTCTTCGACAAAGCAGGCTAATATGGATTTTTTGGCGGGCTTTCCAGCCCTAACGCTGACATTGTTTCTGGTGATCGCGGTGATGACGGTATGGTTCGCCGGGCCTGGCTACAACAGTCACAGCGCATCACACTCTCCGACGATTCTCACCAGTACGGGTATCTTTGGCACCTTTCTCGGGGTTGCTCTGGGTCTTCTTACCTTTGAAACAGATAATATCGAAGCCAGTGTCCCTGGGTTAATTGAAGGCCTGAAAACAGCGTTTTGGACTTCGATTGCCGGTTTACTAGGCTCACTTATCGTTAAGTTTAGGCATCTCACGGCGGTGTTGAAACAACGTCAGGTCGAAGAGCAGTACAGCGCCGCAACGGTCACCGATTTGGCCAATTTGCTCGGTGATATTCGTGATTCTATGTCCAACGCCGACGCCAATGGGTTGCGCGCCTCACTGGAAACCATGCAAGCGCGCCAGGAGGGCAAACTTGACGACTTACAGCAGTCGCTCAAGAGTTATCAAGCGGATATGGTCGAAGCCAACACACGCTCGTTTATTGATGCCATCGAGCAGGTGATGCGAGATTTCAATACCCAAATCAATTCGCAATACGGCGACAACTTTAAACAGCTCAACGAAGCGGTTGGGCAGATGCTGATTTGGCAAGACAATTACAAAACAGAATTGGAAGAGCTGTTGACGACTCAGCGCTCCAACGGCGATTTACTCGACAAGGCCAGTGCCGCTTACGAGAAGATGGTTCGCCACTCAGAAATATTCACGCAAGTTTCTAATTCACTCGGAAAAATGCTCGATGTTCTGCAACAGCAGGCAGAGGGTATGGATCAATACATTGAGCAGCTGGCCAAAGTGGCGGGGCAGGCCTCCAAGGATTTACCTGCGCTGGAGCAGCGGGTTCATTCTCTAACGGAAGGCTTGGCGTCGAGTATTCAGAGCAGTCAGGCCAAGGTCAGCGAAACCGTCGAAGCCTCGGCGGAGTCGCTGCGAGAAACGTCGCAATTGGTGAATGAAAAACTCGCTGAAGTGATGGAGCGCCAGCAACAAGGTCTGCTCGAACAAGTGGAAAAAATGGTTACCCGCACCGAGAATCAAGTCATGCGCTTGGATGACGCCATGGAAGATGAGCTCACCAAGGCGCTAAAAACCTTTGGTTACCAGTTGACGTCTTTGTCAGAGAAATTTGTCAGTGATTATGTGCCATTAACCGATAAGTTGCGTGACCTAATCGCTATGGCAGAAGCAATACCTCAGGAAAAATCAACGCTTGGAGCGAGTGACAATGGCAGAACGCCTCGAATTTCAGCCCAGCAATGAGATAGAACACGAAGAACATTGGGTCGCCGTCAGCGATTTGATGGGCGGCTTGATGATGGTGTTCTTATTGATTTCCGTTATTTATCTGGTGCAGCTGGAGATTCAAACGCGAAAAATCAAAGATGTCGCAGTGCTCTACGATCGCTTGCGCACGCAGCTCTATCAGGATTTGAAAACTGAATTTGAAGATGACTTGCCCCGCTGGGGGGCGGAAGTCAGTCGTGATTTGAGTTTTCGCTTTTACAACACCGAAGTGCTTTTTGCCCACGGCTCTGATGATATCAAACCGGCGTTTCGCGATATTTTGGATGATTTCTTCCCGCGTTATGTGGGCATCATTATGTCCGATAAGTATCGAGACGATATTCTCGAAGTACGGATCGAAGGGCATACTTCCAGTGATTGGGGCTCGGCCAATGACCACGATATTGCCTACATCAAAAACATGGCGCTATCGCAGGCGCGCACAAGAACGACCTTGGCCTACCTGTTGGACTTACCGCCGCTGCTAGGCGATAAACCCTGGTTGACGGAACACGTGACCGCTAATGGGTTGTCGTCTTCCAAGGTGGTGTATGGCGAGGATGGCGCCGAGGATGGCATACGCTCTCGACGTGTGGAGTTTCGATTGCGTACCGACGCCGAATCGCGCATCGCCACTATTCTCGATGTACTTTAGGTTTCTTGATTGTTATGAAACTGCCTGATTTTATTGAGTTCGAGCCCTTCAATGGTATTCGAGAACGCATGGGCGCCGATACACTCGGGGATTTTGTCTTCTTCGACCCTCATCTAAACCTCACCGGTCACGAGCGATTATCGCTTGAGCGTGAAGGGCTTGAGGTCGATGATGAGCACTTTCGAGTGGGGGGGGATTTTACGCTGATTTATAAAGATAGCCGCGTTCTCTTATTCTTGGATGAGTGTTCGACGACTACTGTTACCGCTACTTCGACAGAGACGATAGGCTCTCAAAAGCGTCCTTATCATTTGGCTAGCTGTGCTGAGGTAGAGGCCATTCTTAAGTGTGGTTTGAAAGGTTCACGCTGGCTGGCTAGAACCCATCTTCGCTCTGTCGAGCAGGAGCATTGTGAGGTGTGTACGGGCTGTTTACAGCGAATTCAATATCAAAACTTTGACAAGCATCGCCACCGTCACCGTGGCTATAGCGATCGCGTGCAACAAGACTTTGACCTCTCTGACTTCTTCAGTCGCTATCCCATGTATCCCGTCGGCCCAGAGACTTCGATTCCGATCTTTTAGCGATCTTCTGGTTTCTGCTCATCTTATGAGGATCTAGAGATCTTTTGATTCTCAACAAGTTTCGCCATTGATGTGCGCTGAACAGGGTTTGGAGCGATCTGCTCTGCTTGCAAAATAATGGCTTGGTGGGGCATGTTCTTGTGCCGAAAAGACCTTGATTCGGCGCCTTTGGCCTGAGTTAAGCTTTGGGTGCGTGATTATTCGGAGATGTCGCTTTCGCAGACAGTGCTAGGCTGAACCACCGGCAGAGCCGTTCTTTTTTCAAAAAAGGCGTAATAGTCTTCTACTAGCGTGCGTTCCGAGCGTCGGTCGGCACTCTTACGGCGTTTGCGATGGAACAGATCGATTGGCATCGCCTGACAGGGGTCGACGTCGAAGCGACGATCATTGCCTTTACGGCGATTGACGAAAATAGTAGCTGTGTTCATAACTCGATAATGTTTATTTATTGTTTTAGCTTGGCCGGTCGACAATGTCGATTCGGCAACCCCGAGAAAAAGAGACCGGAAAAGTTACGGTAAATAGCGTCGATGTGCAAGTGGGGTATAATGTTTCGCGCGTCATAAATCGTGCGCTATGACACGCTCTGAAATCCCCCTATTTGAGACCCCCTTCTTATGAAAGTTCAAAGCAGTATCGAGGCCAAGTTACAACAGGAGTTCTGTCCTAGTCACCTAGAGGTGATCAACGAAAGTCACATGCACAATGTACCGCCGGGTTCAGAGTCTCATTTTAAAGTGGTGGTGGTTAGCGATCAGTTTGAAGGCAAGCGTAAAGTGCCCCGTCACCAGCGCGTCTACGGTGTTTTGGCGCAGGAGCTTGATGGCCTCGTTCATGCGCTGGCGATTCATACCTATACCCCAGAAGAATGGGCTGCCGAAAGCGGTGCCCCGAGCTCTCCTGAATGCCTTGGTGGGTCAAAAGTAGACTGAGCCTTGAGTTTGTCTCGGGCCTAAGGATGGATAGCTCTGTTGAGATTGGGGCTGTCCATAAAAGCATCAATTCGCTAAAATGCGCGTCTTTTTGTGGGCCACCATTTACGTTGGTTGTGCCTGAACACTGATTATTGAGACCCTCCCTATGAGCCAGATCGTTGTTGCTGCCCTGTATCAATTCGTTTCCCTGCCGGATTTTCAAGACCTAAAAGAGCCATTAACTGAGCAGTGTCAGGTGGCGGGCATCAAAGGTACCCTGTTGCTGGCGTCTGAAGGCATCAATGGCACCATTGCGGGCACTCGTGAAGGCATTGATCAGATACTGGCTTACCTCAAGTCTGACGAGCGTTTAGCGGGGCTCAGTCACAAAGAATCTTTCCACGATGAAACGCCGTTTTATCGCATGAAAGTCAAACTCAAAAAAGAAATTGTCACCATGGGTGTCGAAGGCATTGACCCCTTGCAGGTGGTTGGAACTTACGTTGCGCCAAAGGATTGGAATGCGCTGATCGCCGACCCTGATGTGGTGGTAGTCGATACCCGCAATGACTATGAGTATGAGCTCGGCTCCTTCGAGGGGGCGGTTAATCCTGAGACCAAATCCTTTCGGGAGTTTCCACAGTACGTCGCCGATAACATGGACCCCAAGAAACATAAAAAAGTCGCGATGTTTTGCACCGGTGGAATTCGCTGTGAAAAATCCACTGCCTACATGAAAGAGCAGGGCTTCGAAGAGGTTTACCACCTGCACGGCGGCATTTTGCAATACCTTGAAGACGTGCCTGAAAAAGAGAGCTTGTGGAACGGTGAGTGCTACGTTTTTGACAATCGCGTCAGCGTCGATCACGACTTGAATCCCGGGACTTACGACTTATGTCACGGCTGCCGCGAGCCCATCAATGCTGACGATAAGGCCTCGGCAAAGTTCATTGAAGGCGTGTCTTGTCCGCGCTGCTTTGATTCTCAAACCGATGAGCAACGCCTGCGTTTCTTGGAGCGACAGAAGCAGATGGAATTGGCCAAAGCGCGTAACCAAGTGCATATTGGCGCTGAACCTCCCGAGCGTCAAAAGCTCGGTAAATAACTGTTAATTAAGCAGTTTTATTACTCAAAATGCGTGTTATTTGCTTACCTTGGGACGCTAATTATGATCTAATGCGGCCCAAATTTTAGGTGTAGAGATTATTGAGGATGGATTACGCAGCTTGGACCGTTGATTTGAAGTCTTTAACGGCGACTCACAGCAGTGGTTTTCGAATAGAGGTTGAGGGCAACCCCAAAGATCCCAATGCCGTGCACCCAGGCAAGTTTCCCGCCGGTCTTAGCAGTATTGATCAGGTGCGTTTGGTACGCACAGGTGTCGAGGCGATTGCCAGCGAAGGTAAGAAGGCACGCGCAGTTTCGGCTCCCAAAAGTACCTTTGTCGCGCCGGCAAACCGGCCTAAACGCGATACGCTTTCGTTCAAAAAATCGCTCAATCGCAGTGCAAAGACGGTTGCAGAAACAGAGTCCTAGTCTTCAGCACTAGGTTCTTTGGCTCAATAAAAAAGGCGCTCTAGAGCGCCTTTTTTTGGACTTAATGTCTCGCTAATCCTTAGCGATAAACCACCTGGCCCTTCATTAACATCAGAGTCTGATGATCGTCCACCAGTTTGAATAGATGATCAAATTTCTGGCTCGCAACGCTGGTAGGGGATTCACCTAGCTCAGTCGAGTAAGTCACACCGGTAATCAGCGAGTTTAATTCGCCGGTCACTGAGGAGATAGCCGTGAAAATACTGTCGGTGGTCTTCTTGTCTTTAAACAGTCGATCTCTGGAAGTACTGGCCAGATAGTTGTCACATTCCAGCAGCCAATCTTCCCGCTGCTCCAGATACTTTCGAATATTGTTCATGCCACCGCGGTGCTGGCTGGGGAGCTGTTTGTCGCGATAGCGCTGTAAGCTCTTCATGGAACTAGTCATAAAGTCGACTTTAATGCTGTTGCAGTACTTTTCGGTGAGATAGCTGGGAAACTTTTCTTCCGCAAAGGCATTGCTAAAGCCGGTGCTGGCTAGCAGGGTAAAGAGAGCTACACACATGTGCTTTTTCATAAGGAGTACGCCCGAGTTTGCTTTTATCATTATTATTGCCGCTTATAACCACGACATTTCACGCTTACTATGTGATATATGTCACGAAAGGGGTTCAAGTCAATAATGAATTATGCGAAAAGGAAAAACTTGGCCGGTTATGACTTTTCTTTTCCAGAAATGACATTCGATATATCCAAAAACTTTAAATAGAAATTTGTTATAGCAAACTAAGTTTTGATCGGATCGGGTTGTGTTTAGAGCGTTTGGCTTTGGCGTTTAGGAGAACGTGGAGAGCAGAGGGAGAGAGGGGAGGAGGTAAAAAGAGAGACGTGAAAAAAGAGAAACGTGAAAAAGAAAGATGCGAAAAAGAGAAAAGTGAGAAGTGAAAGCACGCAAGGCGCCAAGGCATTAGCTTGTGCCCAGCCCTCGCTGCTTTTCAGTGCAGGTTCTGACTTATGAAGTTTCTGACGATGCAATCTCGATCAAATGCAATGCCAACTAAACGGGATCTTTGCGACTATCGCCAAAGTAGCTGAGTAGCTGAGGGATAAAACGCTGGATCGTCCCTGTCATCAAGGCAAAATCGGCATCAAACTCTGCGGCTTTGTCGCCGTCTGCGCTATCGCGAGATTCAGTGATTAGCTGCTCATCAAATTTCATTCGTTTGACTGACAAGTCATCGGCTAACAGCAACTGGATGCTCTCATCCCAATTGAGCGCGAGCTTAACCACCTGTTTGCCCGCGTTTAGATGAGGCTCTAGTTCTTCGCTGAGAAGTTCCTGCTTTTTACAGCGAACGATGCTGCCGTCTTCGCGCTGTTCACGCAATTCGCATTCGTCCCCTAGCTCGAGATCCTCGGGCAGCATTTCGCCTCTTAACCAGCCGGTCATGATCACCGCGGGGGATTCACTCACTTGGACTGGAACAACCGGCAGGGTGCCTAGGGAGTCGCGCAGCAGTTTCATCCATTCTTCGGCTTTCCCGTAGGAGCTAGCGTCAATGCATAGCCAGCCATTTCGGGTGTCTATATAGCCGTAGGTGCGTTGAGATTTGGTGAACGCCTGTGGCAAGCAGTCGAACATGATCTCTTCTTTGAGGGTGTCTTTTTCTTTGCGGTAGACCCGACGATCTTCCTGCGCTTCAATGTGCTTGACCTTTTCGTCGAGCTTGTCGCGAATGACCGAGGCGGGCAGTACTTTCTCCTCTCTGCGCGAGCACAACATAAAGCAGCCGTTAGCGGCGTGATAGAGCTCTTCGCTCAAATCTGCACCCATAGGGCTGACCCAGCCATATTGGCTGATATCCTGGCGACCACAGGGCTTAAAGGCGTTGTCGACGAGCTGTTGACCGAGCTCTTCAGCTTCGGTTTCAAAAGGACTGGTGAATCGATAGATCAGTAGATTTTTGAACCACATAGAAAGTTATTTTTATCGCTGTTTTGAAGGCCGCGCATTATGGCTCAGCCCCACACTGACCACAAGTGAGCAGCTCGCTTTTAGCTCAAGCTCGGCTTGAGAATAGCCAGTGCAACCATCGTGCTAATCAGTAATACAGCCATCAGCGCGAACATCAGACGAATCTTGCGCTGTCGGTGCTTGAGCGCCAGACTGCCTGAAATGATGTAAAGCACCAAAAAGACCAGCTTTATCGTCAGCCAATGATGATGTAGCGGTGACAATCCGCTGGCTTGTAGTAGAGCAACCCCGGTGCCTAGTAAAAATGTGTCGATTAATACTGGTAGTCGTTTTACCCATCGTCCTTTGAGTGACAGTTGATCGTTAAAGGCCCAAAAGGCACGCACAAAAAACAGCGACACGCTGGCACACACCAAGCTGATGTGTGCTGTTTTGATAAGCAGATAGTCGGCCATTAATTAGCCATTGAGTGCTTTGCCGACCAGTTCACCCATGGCATCGGAAAAGGGCAGTTTGAGCGCTGCAGCATGACCGTCGTCGGACATCTTATTCCAAGTCTTTTGAATGATGTCGATAATTTTTTCGTCTTCATGGCGAGAGGCAAAATCATCGAGATGAAAACGTAAAAACACCAGGCATGCCACGTCTTCGAGGGTTTGTGTTTCGGCATCGCGTTTTAATTGTTTCTTTTGTAATAGGTGCTGCACGCGCTCACGGTCTTCGGTGTTATACCCCTTTTCTTCCATTAACTCGGCGGTGAGCTGAGCGTGAAACTTGGCCAATTCTGTTCGCCAGCGTTTATATCCAGGGCGATCCATGGGGTAGTCTTTGCGTGGAATACTCCAGCGTTGGATGTGCTGGGCACGGCAGGCGATCTGCAGGTGTTCAGACGCTTGAGGAGAAAACTCAGCTAAGCACTCGCTCATTCGCTGGCCATAGATGAGCTCTTTCGCGATAAGAGTGCCGTCGACATTTTCTTGGTTTGGGTCAAGTGCGTTTTTCTCGTCGATGGCGGAGATTAGGTCGGATAATTGCGTTGAATGTGGCATGGGCGGTCTCGCTGGGAATCAAGCGCTATATTGTCGTGATTTTTTGATTAGTTGTAAAAGACTTAATCCAGATCAAGTGCTGATTAAGTCGCTTGGTGTCTAATAGCAACCGTTAGATAACGACACGTAAACAAGAGAGCAAACTATGAACAAGGTTTTCAAGCATTTGTCTTTGGCAGCAGCAATTACCGCCGCAATGGCTTCAACTCAGGCACTGGCTTACGAAGAAGGTGATTGGATTGTACGCGTTGGTGCGACCATGGTCGATCCAGACGCAAGCAGCGACATCGTTACCCTAAATGGTGCAGATGCATTTGCTGGATCTAAAGTCGATGTCGAAGACGATACTCAGCTTGGCTTGAACATCGAGTATATGTTGTCTCCGAATCTTGGTATTGAGCTGCTTGCCGCAACGCCGTTTGAGCATACGGTTACCGCAAAAGGTACTCTCGCAACAGTTTTGGGTGGCCAGGGTGGTAAAGACGTTGCTAATGTTAAGCACTTGCCACCTACTTTGAGCTTGAACTACCACTTCGACACCAACAGTGCATGGCAGCCATACATTGGCGTTGGTATTAACTACACTGTGTTCTTCAGCGAAGATGGCAGTAGTGAGTTAGAAGCTACTCTTGGTAGCGATACCGATGTTGAACTGGATGATTCATGGGGTTTGGCTGCACAAGCGGGTGTTAACTACCACGTGGATGACAAGTGGATGATTAATGCCTCCGTTCGCTATATCGACATTTCTACCGATGCAGACATTACGGTTAAGGCCAATGGCGCAAAGATCGAAACTGATGTTGATATCGACCCTTATGTTTACACCGTTTCTGTGGGTTACAAGTTTTAATCGTTAGCGACAGAAACAAAAAAGCCCGGTTTATCCGGGCTTTTTTATGCGCTTTTTTTGTGATCAAAACCTGCGCCAGTTAGCTGCAAGCGGGCTCGACGTTGGCGACTCGTTTCAACCCTTCCATATCTGTAATCGAAATTTCTTTTTTATCGACTTCTAACAGGTTTTGTTTTTGAAAGCGGCTGAGAACACGGCTCACGGTTTCGATGGTTAAGCCCAAATAGTTGCCGATATCCGCTCGGGACATGGGCAATCGGAAGTAGGTGGCTGATAAGCTGCGGTTGTGATTTCGGGTAGAAATACTGAGAAGAAGAGAAGCAATTCTCTCATCGGCACTGTTTTTACTCAGTAGCGTGATCAGTTGTTGATCGGAAGTGATTTCTTTACTCATTAACTGGAAGAAATGTCTTTGCAGTGTCGGTAGTTGCAAACTCAAATCTTCAAGGCGTGAAAAAGGGATCTCGCAAACGGCCGCAGTTTCTAAGGCGATGGCGGAATTGGTGTAGTGGTTTTGCGCAATGCCATCCATTCCCAGGACTTCACCTGGCAGGTAAAAACCAGTGACTTGCTCTTGGCCATCGTTGGTAATGTTGACGGCTTTGATGGTGCCTGATCGCACCGCGTAAACGGATTGAAAGGGTTCATTTGAGCGATAGAGGTATTCGCCTTTTTGTAGCGGGCGTCCGCGCTGAATGATGTCATCTAGCTTGTCGATATCGTCGACATGCAGGCTGATTGGCAGGCAAATAGCGTTGAGCCGGCAATCTCCGCAGGAGACAAGCGGGTTGTGATGACATTTTGTCGCTGTGTTGCCGCTGGTGGCAATGTTGTCGCTCATGACGTTCACTCAGATTTATAGGGATCTATGTTGTGATAGGCAAAGTGCTCTGCATGAGTTTGACAGGGTTATGAGCAGAGACTGCTTCGCAATATCTAAGCATTTTCCTATAGCGATAGCGACAGGTAAAGGTTAAATCGTGCAAAAATGATCAATCAGTGATTGGCACAGCGAGGTAAGTTCAAGCACGCCCTTGGCGGTTAGTCGCAATTGCTTCTTGTTTAAGTGGGCGTAGGGGCTGTTTGCTAAAGGGCCCCAAGCGCGAGTGATTATCTGTTCGAGAGGCAAGTCGTAGCGATCCTCGAAATATTTGAAATCAAGCTGGTGGTAGCAGAGAAGATTATCAATCACTAACTTGAGTCGAGTCGCTGGCGATGGGGTCATAAAACGCTCCCCCAGCGGATTGGCGAGATATTGGGGCAGTAGGCTTGGGTTCTGGTAATGAGTGTGATTTAAGGTGGAGCGATTCCCCGGGCCGAGTCCAACAATATCGACCACGTTTTGGCAGTTATAGCCCTCACTGCTCAGTTTCAGGTGATTGTTGATTTGCGCGTTGGCCAAGGCTGTGCCCGGGCGAACAAAGCAGTCGTTGCCGAGTACCCGATAGCCCAGGTCTCTCAGGCCATAAAACATCCCCTGAAAGTCCAGTGGTGAGGGAAATTGGCAACTGGCAATATGGATACTGTCGGGTAAGCGCCGCTGGGCTTGTTGCAGTCGATTAACTGCTGTCGTTAATGATGGGTTGTACTCATTCATCCGCAGGGCAAAATGTGGGTAGTGATAATCTTGGCACAGGCTCCCCGCTAACGTCAGCTGTTCTGTGAGTTGGGGCTCCGAGGCCGCGATACTCGCGGCCAGTTCGAGTTCTAGGCAATTGTATCCAAGGCCTTTAAACAATGCCGCTCGCTGGGGATCGAGTTGTTCTGGAGTAAAGCACACGCTGTAGTGACTGCTGTTGCTGTCACCGAGTTGAAATTGTTTGCCGATAAAGTACATCAACTCCATCACTTCGGCGCTGTCGAGCAGTTGATGGGAGATCTTCCAATACAGCCAGGGGGTTTTTCTCTGGCCGGTGTCCTTTGCTCGGGTGGTGAGTTCCGCCAGTAGACCGTCGATCAAATGTCGAGAGCTAAAAGGGCCCGCCGTTAGCTGGTGGATGAGTGCCTCAGGCGTATAGAGGCTTAAACCCAATGGAGTTTGGCCGTTGGCCTTGAGTGGTGTGATTTCGGTTCGACCGGTGGTGGCTATGGCGTTTTTAAGGATACTCTTTTCCCAGCAGTGGCTGGCGCCTGACGAGGGCGGAGCCACAATGGACGTGGTTTGGGACGCGGTAGAAGTCGTTGGAGCACCTGAGCGCATAAGTCGGTAACAGTTTTTCAAATTAAGGTGTGGCCAGTGTAGCGCGGCAGAATATTGGTCTATTGATGCAGGTCAAAATGCCATGACGTTTTCGATTTTGCGCTAATTTTGGCAATCAAGAGTTGATGGGCTGCGGGGACAGGAGTATTCTCAAAACCCGCCTTGAGAGCGGTGCTGTTAAAAGTGGTGTAGCGGATTCTGCGTGAGAATTCAGAGGGATTTTGATGGAAATCAACGTTGCTTTTCGCCAAAACGGTACACTGTGTTTTTAATTCATGCTTTGGAAATGTAAGAAATGTCTAATCAGGATACCTTGTTCGTCGTTGTTGATCCCACTCAAAATGAACACGTTGCACTGGAGCGTGCCATCATTACTTCGCGCTTGCGTGATGTGTCTCCCAAGTTAAAGGTTTTTGTCGGGGTCGATTCAGCTGCCGTATCTCTCGATGCGGATAATCCTGATATCTACCGCGATACTCATTGGTTTGAAGATCTTAAAAAACCGCTGGAAGAAGAGGGCTTGGATTACACCTTGGTAATCTGTTGGTCGAATCAATGGCAAGATGCCGTTTTACAAGCCGCTAAGAAAACAGAAGCTGATTTGATCTTAATTCCCGATTACTCCATTAAAAACTCTCGCAATCGTTTTTCAGATGCGAAATGGCAGTTACTGCGAAATGCAAAGTGCCCAGTGTTGATTTGCCGTCCAGGAGCCGACAGCCAGCGCAAAACCGTTTTGGCGGCTGTGAAAATGCAAGATGATTCTAAAGCCTACGCCGAGCTGAACGAAAAGATTTTGGCTCGTGGTAAGTGGATGGCAGAGCGCTACGGTGCCGACTTCCAGGTGGTTAACGCCTACTCTGACTCTATGAATTACCCAGATCGCGGCGTCATGGTGAGAAAAATCGACATCGAATCAGACAAGATTCACGTTCAGCAAGGCCCTGCTGAAGATGTGGTTTCCTCGGTTGCCGCCGAGATCGGCGCCGATATCGTCGTTATTGGTACCCTTAAGCGCCGCGGCATCATGTTAGCCATGCGCGGTAATACGTCGGAGCGCGTAATGGGTAAGCTTAAGCAAGATGTGATGACGCTTAACTGATTGTATAGGTAATTGTTGATTGTTATAAAAAGGGGAGCTTCATGCTCCCCTTTTTTATGAATTAGCGTCTACAATTACAGCATTTGGAAGCATCTATTGTTTTTATGCCTGAGTCGCGCACTACCCACGAACAAGCGCTAATTCTGTCTCGAGAAGAGCGAAGTTACCGCGTTTTACACACCTCGTTGATTACCATGGGTTGTGTCTGTCTATTTTTTGCCTTTCGCGCTTGGCAGTCGGATATCTTGATTCGCATCCTTTCCCTGCTGACGGGCGCGGGGGCTTGTTTTATCGCCCTCTATCTACTGAAACAGCAGGTCTCTACCAAAATAGTCGCTCATGTTGCCATGACAGGAGTCATGGTGGCTGCGAGCTTCTCTTTCTACAGCAGCGGCGGTCTGATGGGGTCCGGTGTTGGCTGGATCTTTATTTTGGCTGCCACCTCGGGTTTGATTGGCGGGCGCCAAGTAGGCATGGTGTGGTTTATTTACGCTGCGGTTCTTTTGATTGGCTCTGCCTTCTACGAATATAGGTTTGGTGCGCCGTTAGATCTAACGCCAATCGAGCTTCAGTTTTGGCAAAACCGATCCCTATTGTTTGGTCAGCTCATTCTCATGGCGATTATTACGGTCGCGTTTTTACGTCACACAGCGGAGGCAGATCGAATTGCCGAGGATCATATTCATCAACTCGATAGAGAAGTGGCTGTGCGCGAAGCCGCGCAACAAGAGGCGCTTAGGGCCAATAAGGCAAAGAGCGAGTTTCTGGCAAGTATGAGTCACGAACTGAGAACACCGTTGAATTCAATCATCGGTTTTAGCAGCCATTTGATTCGTCATAGTGAGGATCCGCCAGATGATCGTCCCGCCGTGTTAGAGCGTCGCGCCGCGGCCTTAGATTGCATTCACAACAATGGGCAAATGCTGCTTCACCTAATTAATGAATTATTGGATTTATCAAAGTTGGAATCTGGAGCGCTGGAGATGGTGCGTTCAAGGATTAGCTTGAACGATTTACTTGAGTCTTGCGTTAAAGACATGCAGGGAATGGCGCTTGAACATAAACTCGATTTGAATTTTCAGTCTTGCGAGCAAAGTATCTCGATCAATGCTGATGGTAGCCGGTTGCGTCAGGTGGTCTCTAATTTGATTAGTAATGCCTTGAAATACACCGAGAAAGGTGGTGCGACCGTGTATTGCTCAATTACTGAAGAAGATATCATCTTTGGTGTCAAGGACACGGGGGTCGGGATCGATCCCGATGACTTAGATAATTTATTTGATGTCTACAACAATTTGAGTCGCCGAGTTCAAAAACCCGTGCAATCCACGGGGCTTGGTTTGTCGTTATGCGCCAAGTTGGTTGAACGCCACGGTGGTAGGATTGAAGTTGAGAGTGAGCCGAGCAAGGGCAGTGACTTCAAAGTGATTTTCCCCGCAGAGACCATGCTTATAAATCCGGCCGGTCAACGGCTCGGGCTCGAAGAAAGCGAAAAAAGTAAGGCATGAATCGGCGGAAATTTACCGAATCATGCTCATACTGTAGTTCCTAGTTCCTAGTTCCTAGTTCCTAGTTCCTAGTTCCTAGTTCCTAGTTCCTAGTTCCTAATCCTAATTACTGGGAAACGAAAACTGAACACCTTCCCGTACGCCGCTGGAAGGCCAGCGCTGAGTAATGGTTTTACGGTTGGTGTAAAAACGAACACCATCGGGGCCGTAAGCGCTTAAGTTGCCGAACAATGAACGCTTCCAGCCGCCAAAGCTGTGATATGACACGGGCACTGGCAAAGGCACGTTAATACCTACCATCCCTACTAGAATGTTATCGCTGAAGTAGCGAGCGGCTTCGCCATCGCGGGTGAAAATACAGGTGCCGTTACCGTACTCATGATCGTTGATCAACTGCATGGCTTGGTCCATTGTGTCGGCGCGAACGACTAGTAACACAGGACCAAAAATCTCCTCGTCGTAGCAAGTCATTCCAGGTTTTACCTGATCAATAAGGGTTCCGCCGACAAAAAATCCGTTATCGTAACCGTCAACTTTTGGGTTGCGTCCGTCGACCACGACCACCGCGCCTTGTTGCTCGGCGCTGTCGATGTAACCTTGCACTTTATCTTTGTGAGCCTGAGTAATGACCGGACCAAAGTCATTGCTGCTGTCGCTGTAAGCGCCAACCTTCAAATCTTTCATTGCTTCAGTCATTTTTTCGATCAGTGCATCGGCGGCTTCATCACCCACGCAAACGGCAACCGATAGCGCCATACAGCGTTCGCCAGACGAGCCAAAGGCAGCGCCGGTCATAGCCGCAACGGCGTTGTCCATGTCGGCATCGGGCATAATTATGGCGTGATTTTTGGCGCCGCCTAGTGCTTGGCAGCGCTTTCCATTGGCACTTGCGGTAGCGTAGACATATTGTGCAATAGGGGTAGAGCCGACGAAACTAACCGCTTGCACGCGCTCGTCGGTCAGCAGAGTATCCACGGCAACTTTATCGCCATTGACGACGTTGATAACGCCTTCAGGTAAGCCAGCCTGTTGCAGCAGTTGTGCCACAAAAAGAGTCGCCGACGGATCGCGTTCGGACGGCTTTAAGACAAAGGTATTGCCGCAAACGATGGCTAAGGGGTACATCCACAGGGGCACCATAGCGGGAAAATTAAACGGCGTAATTCCAGCGACAACCCCTAGCGGTTGCATCTCACTCCAAGAGTCGATATTCGGGCCGACGTTCTTGCTGTGCTCGCCTTTGAGCAGTTCGGGAGCGTAGCAGGCGTACTCTACATTCTCGATGCCGCGAGTCAGTTCACCCATGGCGTCGTGGGAGATTTTTCCGTGCTCTTCGCCAATCAACTCACAAATCTTATCGGCGTTTTCTTCAAGCAGTTGCTTAAAGCGAAACATAATTTTTGCGCGTTTTGCCGGAGGCGTGTTTCGCCAGGCCGGATAGGCACGGTGAGCTGCGTCAATCGCTTGCTCGACGGTTTCTTTGCTCGCCAAGGCAACTTGTTTGGTGGCGATACCGGTGGCGGGGTTGAATACGTCTTGAGTTCTCTCTGCCGCTTCGGAGCTTGCGCCGTTAATTAAATGGCCTACTAATGTCATGCTATACCTCTAAGTCTTCAAAGATTTTCAATAAATGGTGGTGTGCTGTCAGCCGTTTGCGACTTCTTTGACGCTGTCGCCAAGGGCGCTGATCAAATTGTCGACCTCTTCATGTTCGACAATGAACGGCAAACCCATTTGAATGGTGTCACCGCCATAGCGCACGTAGAAACCTTTTTCCCACATTTTCATAGCCACTTGGTAGGGGCGCAGTAGAGGTTCGCCCGGTGCGGCCTCTATAGAGAGTGCTGCGGCCAAACCGCAGTTGCGAATGTCGCTGATCCAAGGGAGACCTTTGAGTTGATGAACGCGATCTTCCAATACCGGCGCCATTTCCTTTGAGCGTTCAATAAGGCGGTCATTTTCGAGGATATCAAGTGATGCCAAGCCGGCGGCGCAGGCCACCGGGTGCGCCGAATAGGTGTAGCCGTGAGGGAGTTCTAACGCGTATTCGGGGCCGCCTTGCTCCATGAAAGTGTCGTAAATTTCTTGCTTAGCAATAACGGCGCCCATGGGAATCGCACCGTTGGTGAGCTGCTTGGCAGTATTGATGATGTCGGGGGTTACGCCAAACGCTTCGGCGCCTGTTTTGGCACCCATGCGGCCAAAGGCGGTGATGACTTCGTCAAAGATCAACAAAATGTTGTGTTGATCACAAATGTCTCGCAGGCGCTGTAGGTAACCCACCGGCGGGGGCAGTACACCGGCAGAACCGGCCATGGGCTCGACAATTACCGCGGCAATATTCGAAGCGTCATGCAGTGCAATTTGCTCCAATAACTCGTCGGCCAAATGAGCTCCTTCTTCAGGCATGCCTTTGATAAACTTATTTTGCGGCAGTACCGTGTGAGGCAGATGATCGGCGTCGACGGCGGAGCCAAACAGCGCGCGGTTACCGCCGATACCACCAACACTAATGCCGCCAAAGTTGACGCCGTGATAGCCCTTGGCCCGACCGATGAGTTTGGTTTTTGTGCCCATGCCTTTTTTGCGCCAGTAAGCACGGGCGATTTTCAGTGATGTTTCAGCCGATTCCGAACCCGAGCTGGTGAAAAAGACACGATTAAGACCCGCTGGCATGAACTGGGTGATTCGATGGGCGAGTTCAAAAGCCTTGGGGTGGCCATATTGGAAGGCCGGGGCGTAGTCGAGGGTGGCAATTTGCTGGCTCACCGCTTCGGTGATTTCTGGTCGAGCGTGACCGGCTCCACAAGTCCATAAGCCCGAGAGTCCATCAAAGATCTGGCGGCCGTCGGCGTCGGTGTAATAGGCACCTTTAGCCGAAGTGATAATACGTGGATCTTTCTTAAACTGGCGGTTACCGGTGAATGCCATCCAATGGGCATCCAGCTGTTCTTGGTTCAAGCCGGCGAGTTTGTCGTTCATCTCTGTCTCCTGGCGTTATAGAGGATTGCTTAAATCACTGATTTTTAACGTTGTTTTTGCTCTGCGATGAGCAGCGCGGTCATCAGCGGAGTTGGCAGAAAGTATATTTATCTTGTTTTGTTTCATAAACTGTAAAGTATCGATCTTTAGTTTCATTTGAATGAAACTAATGGGGTGGATAGAATTAGCAGCTTGAGAGACCTGAAGTGGCTAGTGATTGAGGGTTTGGGTGTTAGGCAATGTTCCTTACGAGGGTAGAGATGAAGAAGTCGACGGCATTATTGGGGCAACTGAGCGATATTGATTTGCGCCTCCTGCGGGTCTTTCGCGCGGTGGCGGAGGCTGGAGGCTTTACAGCCGCCGAGCTAGAGTTAAATATCGGCCGCTCTACCATCAGTCGGCACATCAAAGACCTGGAAATTCGTCTGGGGGTGACACTGTGTCAACGTGGGCGCGGTGGCTTTTCATTGACTGATGAAGGCTCTCAAATCTATCAGGCGACCCTAACCTTACTGGGATCGCTAGACGCCTTTCGCGCAGAAGTGGCTGACGTCCACAAGCGTATGACGGGCCACATTTCGATTGCCGTATTTGATAAAACAGCCACCAACCCTCATTCGAAAATTCACCGAGCGTTGGCGGAGTTTGATCAGCTCGCGCCAGAAGTGAGTCTCGATATTCATATCGAGCCCATTAACGAGGTGGAACGAGGTGTAATGGAAGGGCGCTTTCAATTGGGTGTCATACCCGCACATCGCAGTTCGCCAAGCCTAGCCTATGAGCATTTGTTTTATGAGCAGATGTATCTTTATTGCGGACGTCAGCATTCGCTGTTCAGTGTCGATGATGAAAGTATCGACGATAACGCGGTATTGGCGACGAAATACGCAGGCCTCGGTTATCACTCACCCAACATGGAAGTGGGAAATCGCCTCGGTCTGCAGCGTGATGTGACCGTCAACGATCAAGAGGCCATTGTGCATTGCCTGTTGTCGGGTCGTTACATTGGCTACTTACCGGATCATTACGCCAAAGCCTTCGAAGATCAGCAGTTGATTCGGTCACTGTGTCCCGCGCGCTATCACTACCAATGTGACTTTGTGGCGATTCATCGTATTTCGCCAAAGCCTTCACGAATAGTGTCGACATTTTTGCAGTGTTTAAATCGAGCTCATGATCCCTCTTAGTCATTGTGCGACAAATTCATTGAGGCATAAGAGGAGGCGATGGTATTGCGATGCACTGAAATTGAGTTCGAGGCGGTTAGTGATATTGCGGGCATAGGATCGCAGCTAGAACCGCAGCACGTGAAGCGCGCAGGTTGGTCCACAACCATAGCAGAATACGACGAGGGTTTTGTCGTAAGTGACGGCCCTAACTTGGCAAAAATTAAGCCCAGTGGAGAAGTGATCTGGAACTGCACCTTACCCATCGATGGTAGGGTGATTGATCTGTGCCTGTCTGATGATCGGATATTGTTAACTACCGGTTTAAAAAGCTATGGTGCTTGGGGCACCTTGGGGCCAGTATTTTTGTTGGATTTTAGTGATGGACGAATGGTGGCAAAACTCAGGGGCGATCGTATTGCCGGATTGAGTGATGGTCGGTTTCTAGTAGGGCTAAGCGGTTACGACTATTTTCACACGTGGCTGTACGATCGGTCGGGAGAGCAATTGCTGGAGTGGCCGAGCTACGGGCATTACCTTGTCGAAAATGGCGACGAAAGAAACGCCGCTGAAACCAGCGCAATGAGAGAGGTTGTTCGAGTGTTGGAAATCAGTACCACGAAGCCCAGCTCTGCCCGTTATGTGAGACTGCTCGATCAGGGAGATGTTGAACGGGGCCCCAAATTAACTCATATTGCCTATTGTGCGCCGGTGAGCGTGGGCGATGGGGTGGTGGTCACTTTGGATAGTGGTGACCTTTACGCCTACGATCGAGCTCTTAACGCGTTGCGCATCCGTTCAATATTTCCCTACGAGGATGAAAAAAGCCACTGCTACCTTATTGGTATCAGTGGCGACAAAACGGATCTGATAATTGAGCTGCAAGAGCGCTCTCTATCGAGTAACGATTACCAATATTCGCGCTGGCGACTTCGCTTGAGTGATCAATAATCATCGTTGTGAATGACTGAACTCGACTCTTGAACTTGAACTCTCGATCTTGAGCTATTGAACTTGAAAGACCGACCAATCGACTTTGCGGGTGAGCTTCATGTACTCGTAGGTGGTTCCAGCCCAGTTGTTGGTGATTTTGTCACCGTCTTTGTACCAACTGTCGGCGGCTTGAGACCAAACGGTATTGTTGAGACGCTGTTGTAGCTCGCCGTTATAGCGTTCTTCAATCTCAGGTTTCAGGCTCATTCGCTTCCAGTTGTTGCGATCCATATTTTGAATACACTCAACAATATACTTTGCCTGACTCTCGCTCATAATGATGATGGAGTTGTGCCCCAAATTGGTATTGGGGCCATACATCATAAACAGATTGGGAAAATGGCTGGTGGTAATGCCCAAATACGCTTGAGCTCCATCGCGCCAGTGCTCGCGTAAGCTGACACCGTTTAAGCCTTTGATGTCCATGGGGGCTAAGAATGGGTTGGTCTTAAACCCCGTACCATAAATGATTGCGTCGTAGTCTTCGTGAGTGTCGTCACTTCGGGTAATGCCAGTCTCTGTAAACGTTTTGACCGAATCGGTGACCAGCTCGACATTGTCTTGTGCCAAGGCATCATAATAGTCGTCGGAAAACAAAACTCGTTTGGCCCCAATGGGGTAATCAGGTGTGAGTTTCTCACGCAGCACCGGGTCCGAAATGATTTTGTTTAAGTAAGATTGGCTCATTTTTTTGCCAATTTTCTGAGCAAGTTTATTGCCGGTCATCATCTTGAATAACAACACTTCGCCACGAATCCAAATCTTAAAGCGATAGAGTTTAGTGATGATGGGAAGTTTGGCCGACAGCCATTGCTCCCAGGCTTTGTAGGGGCGATCTTGTTTTGGTAAAACCCAATTAGCGCTGCGCTGGAAGACGCTGAGCTTGGCCACTTGTTTGGCGATCTGAGGAATGAACTGCAGGGCGCTGGCGGCGTTGCCAATCACGGCTACTTTTTTGCCGCTTAAGTCGATCGAGTGATCCCAATTGGCCGAGTGAAAATGTGCGCCTTGATACTTGTCTTGCCCATTGAAGGACGGTGTTGATGGATGGTGCAACTGGCCGACGGCACTGACGAGGTGTTGAGCCTCAAATACCTCACCGGTTTGAGTGGTCACGGTCCATAGGTCGCGGGCTTCGTCGTAGCTTGCCGACTGAACTTCTTGACCAAAACGAATGTGTTTATACAAATTGTGTTTTTCAGCCACGTGCTTTTGATAGGCAAAAATCTGCGGTTGTTCAGACCACTTGTATTCCCAGTCGGCATTGTGCTCGAAAGAATAACTATAGAGGGCAGACGGGATGTCGCACTCGGCTCCGGGGTAGGTGTTTTCTCGCCATGTGCCACCCACTTCATCGGCTTTTTCTAGGATGGTAAAATCGTGAATCGCGGCATTTTGCAATTGAATCGCAAGTCCCATGCCGGAAAATCCACTGCCAATGATCAGTACTTTAGTCATAGTTATTCTCAAGTCGCACACAAAAGAGGTTGATTATTAAACGGCGCTAGCCGCAATCAATATAGCTGAAATTGTGACTTCATTGTGAATACAGTGCCCCCTCCTAAAGGGGGGGGATTGGCCGCTAGGCGTGTGCTTCGATCACCTCGAGGAAGACGTCGCCGTATTTGTCGAGCTTGCTGGCACCTACGCCGTGAATAAAGCTGAGACTGTCGAGGTTTTTCGGTCGCTCTTCCATCATTTGCATTAAGGTTGCATCGTGAAAAATCATGTAGGGAGCCAAGTCGTGTTCGGTGGCCAGTTGTTTGCGGCAATCGCGCAGCGCTTCCCAGAGTGATCGATCTTGCTCAGACACGCCATTTCGAGAGGCTTTCTTTTTACGTTGAGCGGGCTCTGCAAGCTGCTCCCGGTAGTGGAAGTTCTTTTCACCGCGCAGGAGCTCGCGGCTATTCTCGGTGAGCGTTAAGGCCCCGTAACGCTCAAAATCGTTGCTGAGATAACCCTGAACAATCAACTGGCGAGCAATCGATTGCCAGTGCGTGGCACTGACATCGGCGCCAATGTCATAAGTGCTGAGCTGCTGGTGATCGTATTGTTTGATTTTGTCGGTGTCTAATCCGCGCAGTACATCGACGATATGTGCGGTGCCAAAACGCTGCCCGGTGCGATACACCGTTGATAAAAACTTCTGCGCCTCTACCGTGGCTTCACGGGTCTGAGGTGGCGATATACACACGTCACAATTGCCGCAAAATGTCGGGGCTTCTTCTTCGAAGTAGTTGAGCAAACCCTGTCGACGGCAGTGGGTGATTTCGCACCACCCCAGCAGCGCGTTGAGCTTGTGTCGCTCCACTTGTTTTTGCTGCTCAGACATCTGCGACTCGTTGAGCATTTGATTGAGTCGAACCACATCTTGAAGCCCATAGACCATGTGTACTTCCGACGGTTCACCGTCGCGTCCGGCACGGCCAGTTTCCTGATAGTAAGCTTCGAGGCTTTTGGGCAAATCCATATGAAAGACGAACCGAACATCGGGTTTGTCGATACCCATGCCAAAGGCGACGGTTGCCACAATCACTACATCATCCTCGCGCAAAAAACGCTGTTGATGAGTTTGCCTCAGTTGCGCCGGCAGGCCAGCGTGATAGGGCAGGGCGTTGATACCGCGACTGATCAACCACTCGGCGGTGCTCTCGACCTTTTTACGAGACAGGCAATAAATGATGCCGGCTTCTTGTTTGTGCTGGGCTAGAAATTTGATGAGCTGCTTGCGCGCATCTTGACGAACACTCACATGGTATTGCAGGTTGGGACGATCAAAACTGGCGTCGAGACGCACCGGGTCTTGCAGCTGCAGACGCTGCTCGATTTCGGTTTGTGTACGCTGATCTGCGGTGGCGGTTAGGGCCATCAACGGCGTATTGGGGAAGTGCTCTTTAAGAACTCCGAGTCCCAAGTAATCTTGCCGAAAGTCATGTCCCCACTGAGACACACAGTGTGCCTCGTCCACGGCGATCACAGATATCGGTTGCTGCGACAGGTACGCCAGTGTTTTTGGCTGCAGTAAACGTTCCGGGGCGACGTAGAGCATCTGCAGTTGACCTGAGGCGAACTGCTGGGTCACCTGCCGCTGTTCTTCCATCGACAGCGTAGAATTCAAGAACGCTGCATTGATCCCCAGCTCTTTCAAGGCCATGACTTGATCTTGCATCAAGGCGATCAGGGGAGAAATGACGATGCCGGTACCGGCTCTCAACTGCGCGGGTATCTGGTAACAGATAGACTTTCCGCCACCGGTGGGCATCAACACCAAGGCGTCTCGGCCAGATAATACCGCCTCTATGGCGTTAGCCTGTTGACCGCGGAAGGCATCAAAGCCGTAGGTGGTTTGAAGAAGTTGCTCAGCGGCCTGTAAATTCATACTTATCGGTGGGCTCATAAAAAAAGAGCCGACATTGTAGCAGTTCAACCCTCTTAAAGGGGCTTGGTTTCGATCTCGCTAGGGGCTAAGGTGGCGTTAAATCCTGTCAACTCATACCAGAGCACATACCAGAAGCAAGTGAGGGAAAAGGAGTGAAGGGGCGTCTGCCGCCATGGCGCAGTTTAATTGATGAGAGGGCAAAACCGTGCACAATACGATAGCGAGACAAATCCAATTGTCTTTGAAAATACCTTTTTAAATACCTTAGAACGACAAACCCCACTTTTCTTAAAGGATAAAGAGCCAACGTTATGAAGCAAGCTGATCCACTGACTCTCTGCGCCGCAGTGCTCGGAATTATTCTCTGTCTAGCCCTACCGGTAGAGGCCAGTAAGGTTTATCGCTGGGTGGATGAGAGTGGCAAGGTGCATTATACCGATGAGCCGAAAACCGCCGAGCAGAGGCAGGCTGAAGAAGTTGAGATTAAGGCTCCCGTGCGCCAAAGTGATATGGGCGATAATATCGAACAACAGCGGCAAAACGCCAAGTGGTTTGATCAGCGCACCGCAGAGCGTCAGGCGCAGGAGGCCAAGCGACAAAAGCAGCGGGCTAAACAGGTAAAGGCAAACCGTAAAAAGCGAGAAACCTGTAATAAGGCTCGGTACAAATACGAAGATGCCGAAGCTGAGTTACGCGCTCGAAAGCGCGCGGGAATCAAGGTCAAAACGGAGGCTAAGCTTAAGGCGCGCCTAGCAACCTACGAGTCTGATATGAAGCGTAAGTGTTAGTCGATCTGGGGTTCGCATTGTCGAACGCTAGCAAGGCATACCCGTGACCGCTCTTAGGCAGAATTGCTGAATGTCACAGAGCAATTGTTCTGAAGCTTTAGAAGGGTCTTGGATTTGGATGCCCGACTCTCGAGGACTTGCTTCTTCGATGCCTGCTCGGCGCCCTAGGGGAGCAATGATTGTTTCTGCGATGACCCCGACCAGTGCCGTAGCGGTGATTTCGACGTTTTGCTCGGGAAACTCTTTTTTACGAATCCCTTCTCTCACTAAATCGGCATAAATTGACGCATAAGCTTGTCGATAAACCAAGCGCTCGGCTTCCACCGCCGGATCGACCGGCTCGGCAATCAGTGCGTAGGCCAAACGGTCACCTCTCAAAGCTCGCTCAGAGAACACTTGAATGGCTTGGATCAACCGCTGGCGACAGGGGCGTTGGTTGTCATCCAAGGCCGCAATTCTAACTTGCTCCACCTCTTTTTCGGTGGCCTGCTTAAAGACTTCAGCGCATAAATGGGCCTTCGACTCAAAATACTTATACACCGTACCGGTGGCGATTTCGGCTTTTTGAGCGAGAGCGCTGATGGTCAGCCCCTGAAACCCACTCTCGGCAACAATGGCGATGGCGGCGCTCATTAAGCTGTCATGTTGGGCTGCACGGTGGGCTTTGGTTTTTTCAGTGGGGCGGTAGGCCATAGTCGCTCATCAGGCTGAATCATCGAAGAGAGCTATTCTATCTTTAAGCGATGAAATTGACTATAGGTGTGAATCATGATTCACTTTATTTAAGGTGTGAACACTGATTCATTTTATTGTCGAGCGATTCATTTAAGGATACAGCATGAGCGATTCCAGTCCGTTTGAGCCCAGTACTGTCTACTGGGCCGAAACCCACGAAGTCATTAATCAGCCTCCAGCTCTAGAAAATTACAACGCCTATACCCAAGATCTGGCGTTACAGGAAGGCGTCAAGGCCCATGGTGGTGAATGGGGGCAAGAGGATCTCACCCGCTTTGGGGCGGTTACGGGCTCGGCTGAAGTTATCGAGTGGGGTTATCAAGCCAATGACAATAAACCCGTGTTGCACACCCATAATCGTCATGGTGTCAGAGTTGACGAGGTGAAGTTTCATCCCGCGTATCACCAGCTGATGAAATTGGCCATCGAAGAGGGGCTGCATGCATCCCATTGGCTCGAACAAAAAACCGGCTCTCAGGTGGTGCGGGCCGCAAAGTATTACCTGCAAACCCAAGTCGAGGCTGGTCATGGTTGTCCGATTACCATGACCTCAGCGGCGATACCTGCGCTCAAAAATCAACCGGACTTGTTTGCGGTTTGGGCGCCAAAAATTATGGCGGGTCAATATGACGCCAAGAACTCTCCCGACGGAGAAAAAGCCGGATTGACCATCGGCATGGCCATGACCGAAAAGCAGGGTGGCTCTGATGTGAGGACCAATTCTACTCGCGCTTACGCGGTCGATAAAAACAATGCCGGTCCCGGTCAAGCCTACGAGCTGATTGGCCACAAATACTTTGTCTCAGCACCCATGTGCGATGCCTTTTTGGTCTTGGCGCAAACTGAATCTGGCGTGTCCTGTTTCTTGGTACCGCGATGGCGTCCCGATGGCAGTAAAAATCCGATTCAAATTCAAAAGCTCAAGAACAAAATGGGCAATGTTTCTAATGCCTCCAGTGAAACCGAGTTACGCGGTGCCTTGGGTTGGATGGTGGGCTCCGAAGGGCGTGGCGTAGCGTCGATTCTGGATATGGTCGCTATGACGCGCTTCGATTGCATGATCGGTTCGTCGGCAGGCATGCGTCAGGCGGTGGCGCAGATTACTCATCACTGTTCACAGCGCTCGGCCTTTGGAAAACTGCTGACTGATCAGCCCTTGATGCAAAATGTTCTGGCTGATTTGATTATCGAGAGCGAGGCGGCTTTGGCGATTACTTTACGTATGGCGCGCGCCTTGGACAGCAGTGAAAAGGACGAGCAGGAAAAGCTGTTGGTTCGCATGGGGACCGCGGTGGGTAAGTACTGGATTTGTAAGCGAACCCCAGGTCACGCTTATGAAGCCATGGAGTGCATTGGGGGGATGGGGGTGATGGAAGACGGCATGATGCCACGTCTTTATCGCGAAGCGCCCATCAATGCTATCTGGGAAGGCAGCGGTAATGTTCAATGTCTCGATATGATTCGTGCCATGGTGAAAGCGCCGCAATCCCTACCGGCGTTCTTAGCCGAAGTGAATAAGGCTCGTGGTGTGAATTCGCTGTTGGATCAGGCAATTGATGATTTGTCTGCGCAGTTTGCGAAACCAGAAACCTTGGAGTATCGCGCTCGTTCTGTGGTCGAAAAGATGGCTCTAGCGTTTCAGGCCTCGACTCTTATTCAGTTCGGTGATGCAGTCATCGCCGATGCATTTTGTCGCTCTCGTTTGGCTGACAACAGCGGCTGGGTCTATGGCACCTTGCCAGAGGGAATCGATTGCGCGGCGATTATCAAAAGGGCAACCCCGCAGGTTTAATAGCTGTTTCTGGGAGGACGCTTCTATAGGGGATAGGACCGCAGGCGCTGCTTTAGTGAAAGTCGCAACTCGGGCCAATCTTCATCAATGATGCTGTAGAGAATGGAGTCTCGGTAATAGTGGTTTTGCGCGATCATGTGGTTGCGCAGAACCCCTTCGCGTACAGCCCCTAAACGTTCAATCGCGATTTGCGAACGCAGATTTCGGCTATCGGTCTTGAATTCAACGCGAATCGCGTGCATGACCTCGAAAGCGTGTTTGAGTAATAAAAACTTCGCTTCGGTGTTTACTGGGCTACGCTGAAATTGATGTCCGAGCCAAGAGTATCCTATCTCTAGTCCACGGTGTTTGGCTCGAACATTCAGGTAGCGGCTGCTGCCCATAATGGTTTGATGCAGCGGATCGATCAATACATAGGTGTATTGCAGACCGGCCTGCGCGAGATCGATGGCTTCGTGAACCCATTGTTCGGCGTCGCGAATGCAACTGAAGCCGGCGATGGGCAAGTAGACCCAGTCTTCGGCGTGTTGGCCCACATCGAATAACCCGGGCACGTGCGCTTGATGAATAGGTTCTAAGCGAACCTGTGTGCCCACCAGTCGATCGTAATGAATGTCAAAGCCGCTATCCACGTCTCCACCTTTTCTTGCCGATAACTTCAGTGTAACGCTAGATTCGAAATTTTGTGGGCATCGATCACATTAATGAGGGTGATATAGCGGCGGTAGCTCGTCCTTGCGATTGGCGTCTGACTGGGGGGGATTTTTTCTCAATTGCTCAATGGCTTGGGCTAAAGCTGAAGGATTAAACGAGGCGGTATTCTGGGCGTAGAGTCGCGATTCAAGCTCGCTGATCGCCTGACGCAAAGCAGGGGATAGTTGTCCCAATTCTTGTAGTCTAGTCAGGGGTTCTCGGCCCAATTGGTGCTGAGCGTAAAAGCTTTGACCCCAAAGTAACAGAGCTTGGCGAATTTGGTTTTCATCGCCACCTTGTAAACAGCTTTTTAGGTGTTTGTAGCGACTTGATTCAGAGCGGTCGGTGCTCTGGGGGCGAGTGGTTGGAGAACCCAGTGTGTGTTGGTTTGATTTACTACGAGCACTCCACCAAAGCATCGCCAACAGAATGTTGAAAGCGATAGACACTATCGAAACATATAGCCAAGTGCGAGAAGTACTTGAGGTGATTTGAATTTCTCTGTCGTTCGAAGCACTTGTGCTTGTTGTTGGTTCTTCATTAGCCGCTGCGGTTAGAATCGCTTCGCCACCGACCTCGATAGTTTGTATCGGAAGGCTGGCTTCGCGCATGCGGTTTTGCTGGGTGTCCCACCAAGTGAGGGTGACTGCGGGCAAGGTGAAGCGGCCGGGTTTGTTGGGCACGATGGCGTAACTTTCAGCTTTGAGGGTGGTGATGCCATCGAGCCCGGGAGCTTCTTCGGATTGGGGTTGGTCGGGGTAGTACTTAACGCCATTGACTTCATCGAGGATCAAGGGCGGCAGTTGCGAGGCCATCAAACCTTTGGCACTGATGCTCAGTGTGCGGGTAATGGGCTCGCCGACTTTAAACGTATTGGGGGCTTGGCTCCAGCTTTGGCTAAGGCTGAGGTCGGCCGCAGGAAGCCAGTGATTACCGCTGTAGTTTGCGGGTTTGGGCAGCACCGAGACACTCTGCTGCTCGACGCGTAATCGCAGCCGTTGGCCTCGTCTGGATAAAAATGGATCGTAGCGCTGGCCTTGACGAGCCTGAGCGGTGACGTCCCATGTGTGCGCGGGAATGGTGAGGTTACCGCTTTGCTGGGGAAAAATAGCGTAGGCAATTTCGATAACACTGTAGGGATTTCCGCCCACATTTCGTTGGTATCGGTTTTCAGAGACCTGCTTGAGTAGGGCATTTTCCACCGCAAAGTCTTGTCGGTTTAGGCTGGTAAGTCCAACCGAGGTAAACAGGCGGATGGTGTAAATAAGCTGCTCTTGTACAAAGGCCTCGGGTTTAGAAATACTGGACTCGATGAAGATGGGCTTGTTGCCCGTTGTACTTTGGTAGCTGGCCGCTTTTTTGACGGTTATTTCTATGGCTTCACTAAAAGCGCCTTTATAGCTAAACGACGGGATCAACAGCTTGCCCTCTTTTTTGGGGGCCAAGGTTAACGACCACTGAGTCCAAGATTCAGCGCGACCGTTAACGCTGCGATACTGATTGCTGCGATGGTTTCCCAGTACATCAAAGTTGGCGTGCAGCTGAGAGATATCTGGCTCGCCAAACATAACTTGCTCGTTGTACCGCAGCGTCAGCTTTAGTGTTTCTTCGAGACTTACATGTTGTCGATCGACTTTCGCAACTAGCTCACTCTTGGCTGCAGTGCCGGGGCTGTAGAGTGCGAAAAAGATGAGACTCAATAACAGCGCCGCATAGGGGCGGATGGAAAAGGGCGTTGCTGTGGTCGGCATGTTACTGATCATCATAAGCGTCTTAAATTGGGTGTAGTGCATAGAGTTGTGTGTTATCGAGCGTGTTCACAAACCGTTACCAGCGCTTGTTGGCTTCGTTCTCGGGCGGTTGCCAGGTGCCTTGTTGGTACTCCAAGCGCCGCTGACGGTATTGGTGCTCAAACTTCTTGCGCATCAAGCCGCTCGGATCGTCCGGAATTTTACGCAACCACTGCTCCATAGCTTGTTGCTCTTCGTCGCTGAGTTGTCCTTCCTGTTCGCCGACGTTTGCATTCGCAGAATTGGAGGCTTTATCTGACGACTGTGATTCAGTTTGTTGATCGGTTGAAGAGTCTTTATTTTGAGGATCTTGCGACTCTTGAGATTGATCTGAGCTCGATGCCTGTTGATCGTCTTTCGGGTCTTGACTCTGATCCCCTTGTTGAGATTCGTCGCTTTGCGATTGAGAGTTTTCCGAGTCAGATTGAGAGCCATCAGCATTTTCAGATTGAGAGCCATCAGCGTTATCAGACTGAGAGCCATCAGCGTCATCAGATTGAGAGCCATCTGATTCCGACTGAGACCCACCGTCCTCAGACTCGGAATCACTTTGATTGCCATCGGAGCTTTCGTCGGAGCTTTGATCCGATTGTTGATCCGAATTTCCCTCTTGATTCTGTTGTTGCTGCTTCTTTAATTCTTCAACTACCCGTTGGTTATTGGCAGCATCTTCAAAGTCAGGATTGTGTTTTAGCGCTTGCTCATATGCCTCGAGAGCTTCTTCTAGCTTCCCGCTTTTTGCCAGCGCATTACCAAGGTTGTATCGACCTGTGGCGCTGTCGTCGTCGGCGTAGCTCTTTGCGGCGGCTTCATAATCACCGGCGCGATACTGTGCAGCGGCTTTCCAGTCTTGGCGCTCAAAAGTTTCCGCGGCTTCAGCGGCTTTATCTTGTTGCAGCAGCGCTTGGCCTTGTTGATCTTTGGTTTGCCAAACATCTTGCCAGCCAAAGGCATAGCTGGGTTCGGGCTGGATCAACAATAGGGGGAGGGCCAGCAACCAGCCTCTGCGAAATGACAGGGCGGCAAAGGGAATCAACAATAGGCACAACCAAGCGCCACGATCGATCCAGGTATCGAATTCTCTTTCCAGCTCACGAGTTTGTTCACTCAGTAGTTGGGGCTGTGAGACGAGGTCTTCAATGTCGCTGTCGCTATTGCTTAAGGTTCGGTAGCGGCCTTGGTGGGATCTAGCCAATGTCGATAAATCATTGCTGTTTAATTTCGCTAGCACAATGGCACCGCTGCGATCTTTAGCAAAACCCCCATTCTGAATTGGAATTGGGGCGCCCTCATCACTGCCAACGCCCAATACCGACAGGCGAAAGCTCGACGGCAGTTCAGTGTCGATGTAATCGATGGCCTGTTCTGTGGCACCGTCGGTGACTAAGAGTATGTCTCCTTGCACTAAACCGGCGTCACGAAACAGGGCCAAGGCCTGATCCAGAGCCATTTCGGTATTGCTGCCACCGAGGGGCATCACTGCAGGTGACAGTGATGGCAACAGACTGATGATGGTTTCTGTGTCGTCAGTCAGAGGAGTAACCGTGTAAGCTTCTCCTGCGTATGCGATGAGTGCTGAGAGGCCTTCTTTGCGTTGCTTGAGTAGGTCGATGAGTTTCAGCCGCGCCCTTATCAAGCGAGAAGGCTTAATGTCTTGTGCCATCATTGAGGGTGACAGATCCAGCAGCACCACTAGGGCGCTCTCGGTTTTGTGAATAGGCTGGGGGAGTTTTTCCCAGCTGGGGCCTGCCATCGCCACAGAGGCAATGATGATGGCAATGGCCAGCGCCCATAGTGGCCAGCGCTGTTGGCGACTGATGGAGCCTTGCAATAAGTGTTCGATTAGCGCCGGGTCAATCACCTGCTTCCAGCCACTGTTTTGCGTCTGACCGCGTAAGAGATAGAGCGCGATTAGAATCGCGGCGACAATCCCCAGCAACCACAGCGGACGTTGCCAGTGAAAATCCGTTAACAGTTGTGTCATGGTGAACTCATCCACGGGATACTTCCTCGCGGCTTTGGTTTGTCTGTGAACCTAGATTGTTGGCTTTTTTGGCTGAAGTCCTTTGAGAAATAGCGGCAAAGAAATCTTCTATTAAGCGCTGTAATATCAGTGCAGTGATGAGCGCTAAAGCAATCCCCAGCGGCCAGAAGAACAGCGATAAGGTGGGGCGAAAGACTTCGGCTTCCTGCTCAATGGGTTCCAAGGTGTCGAGAATTTCGTAAATCTTGTGCAGCTCTTCCGGTGAGCGGGCGCGAAAATATTGACCACCGGTTTGCTCGGCAATCGAGCGCAAGGTGGGCTCATCCAAATCGGCCGAGGGGTTGATGGTGCGTTTGCCAAGTCCGAAAAAACCTTTGGTTTGCATTTGATCGGCGCCGACACCAATGGTGTAAATTTTTACTTGTGATTGGGCGGCCAATTCGGCGGCTTTCAAGGGTTTAACTTGTCCCGCGGTGTTGGCGCCATCGGTAAGTAGAATCATCACGCGACTATCTTGCGGTCGGTCTCGCAGGCGTTTTACCGCCATGCCAATGGCATCGCCAATGGCGGTTTTTTCACCGGCAAACCCCAGTTGAGCCTCTTGCAATAATTGGTTCACAGTTTTGCGGTCGAAGGTGAGAGGGGCTTGAAGGTAGGCGCGGGTGCCAAACAAAATTAATCCTAAGCGATCGCTCTGACGACGTTGAACAAAGTCACCGACAACAGCTTTGACAATACTCAGCCGATCGTAATTGTCGCCGTTCCACGACATGTCGCGAGTTTCCATACTGCCGGAGATATCGACGGCAAGCAGTAGGTCGCGACCGCTGGCGGGCAGAGAAATGGGGTCCCCAATCCACATGGGTCGAGCCGATGCCGTCAAGATTGCCAGCCAGATTAGGCTCAATATGAACAGGCGCCAGTGGCGCTGACGCTGCTGACCAGAGGCGCTGGCGGGGGATTGCTGTAACTGCTCGTAGAAGGGCACAAGCAGCGCGGCGTCCTCTTGTTTGTGGGCGGGCATAAATCGATAGATAAGCCACGGCAGAGGTAAAAGCGCCACCAGCCACGGCCATTCAAACGTGAGCATGCTGGCCCCCTTTGGCGGTTGTTGATTGTGCGCTCGAGGTGTTGGTAACGCTGACTGCCGCTGCTGGCTTTAAGGTGCCATGTTTGTGGATCCATGCCTTAACATAATCATCGAAGCGTTTTAGCTGGTCGGCGTCTACTGTTTGCCCGCTGTAACGCTGATCGGTTAATGCGTGAGCAATGCCCTCATCAATGGAGAGTTCTGGACAACCTCTTTGTAACAGAGCTTGCCACTGAGCGCCGTGCAGTCCAGCTACCGAGGTTTGCGGGTAGGCATAAATGGCGACTCGTTTTAGCAGCTCGTTTAACGATTGCAACTTCTGGGCCTCGGAGTCTTCCGACTTAAGTATTTCGCCGTGCAAGCGTTGCGCGGCCCGTCGATATTGTCTCTGCTTATATCGTCGCCACAAAAAATACCCAAAAGCGATCAGCGTAAATAGGGCGGTGGCGGCTAATAGCCACCAACCAAAAGCGGGCAGCGCCGAGACGTCGCTGGGTAGCTGAATGTCGCGTAAATTAGCCAGCGGGTCCATGGTTTGTGACTGCCCCGGAATCTGTCCAGGTGCAGCAGGAGACGCAGGTATAGCGGCAGGGCTTTGTGCCAGGTTTTGCCCTAAAGGGTTTGCAGTTTGCGCATTGGGGGAAGGTATTAACGACGGCATGGTGTCTTCCCGTAAAGCGCTTGTAACTGCAGTAAAGGTGCAGCCGCAGTGCTGATGTTCAGCAGGGGCAATGCCAACTGACCCGCCACAGTGGTCAAGTGCTGCAAGTGGCTGCTGTACTGTTGGACGTAAGTGTTCTTCAGACTCGAGTCTCGAGTATCAACCGTATGGCGTTGAGTGCCGTCGGTAATCGTCAACCGCATTCTATCAGGCAGCTGCGCTTCAATTGGGTCTGAGACATGTAGCAGCGACACATCACCGTGGCGTGCCAGTTGATAGAGCTGCTCGTCACAGGCATCGTCTAAGCCGCGGAAATCACTGATGATAATGATCGCGCTGCCAGGTTTGGCGATTCGGCGTAAATCACTGAGACGCTGGCTCAAACTGATGACATTCGGCGCGGCAACTGGTGAGGACAATTGTCGATTGAAGTTGAGCGATTCTTGCAGAACATTCAGCAATGTATGGCGACTGCGTTTGGGGCGAATATCGCGCTCTTGTTGATCATTGAAAATAAGCGCCCCGATACGGTCGTTATTGGCGAGTGCCGCCCAGCCCATCAACGCAGCGGTGTGAGCGGCAACCACCGATTTAAAACAATGCTGGCTGCCAAAGAACATCGATGAACGCTGGTCGAGCATAACGATAACCGGTCTTTCTCGCTCTTCTCGAAACAATTTGGTGTGGGTGACTTGGGTGCGCGCGGTAACTCGCCAATCAATACTGCGAATGTCGTCACCGGGTTGATAATGTCGAACCTCTTCAAACTCCATGCCGCGTCCGCGAAATCGCGTGCGCACACCACCTGCCAATTGAGATTGACTCATTTGGCGTGGGGTTAAGGTCAGTTCTCGCGCGGCAAATCGCAGCGACAGTAGCTCATCTAGCTCGACGTAGGCGCCAGTCGCCGGTTGTCGAAAACTCGCAAGGGACGCTGGATTCATTAGGCTACAGGCACTTTATCAACGAGTTCTTGAATGACGCGATTGGCGTTGACGCCCGAGGCTTCTGCTTCAAAGCTTAAAATCAAACGATGACGGAAAACGTCTGGCAGTATGGCTTGTACGTCATCGGGGCTGACAAAGTCTTTGCCATTGAGCCACGCGTGAGCGCGAGCGCAGCGATCGAGGGCGATTGTGCCTCGTGGGCTGACACCGAACTCGATCCATTTTGCTAAGGTTTCGCTGTAATCGCCGGGCCAGCGCGTGGCGGTGGTTAGGTTGACGATGTAATCCTCGACCGCTGGCGCCATATGCAGAGATAACACCTGGTCGCGCATGGTGAAAAGCTCGTCTTGAGTGACTTTACGCGGCTGTTCGATGGGGTTGTGGGCCGCTTCGTTTCGAGCCAGTCGCAGAATTTCCCGCTCGGCCTCAGCGTTGGGGTATTGCACGGTCACATGCATCAAAAAACGATCGAGCTGAGCTTCGGGCAGCGGGTAGGTGCCTTCTTGCTCGATGGGGTTCTGAGTGGCCATCACCAAAAATAGCTCGGGCAATGGGTAGGTGTTGCGACCGACACTGATTTGTCGCTCGGCCATGGCCTCTAATAAAGCCGACTGAACTTTGGCCGGTGCCCGGTTGATTTCATCGGCAAGCACCAAGTTGTGAAAAATCGGCCCGGACTGAAATTCAAAGGTTCCGTTCTCCGGCCGATAGATGTCAGTACCGGTGACATCCGACGGCAGTAAGTCGGGTGTAAATTGAATGCGATGAAAGTCGCCGTCAATGCCGTCAGACAGGGTTTTAATGGCTTTTGTTTTTGCCAATCCGGGTGCACCTTCTACCAAAAGGTGGCCGTCGGCCAAGATAGCGATGAGTAAGCTATCAACAAGATGACTTTGGCCGACAATCTGGGATTGCAGCCACTCTTTAAGTGCATAGAGTGAAGACTGGGTATTCATGGTTTTTATTGGGGTCCCCTGCGCGTCGAAATGGATCGACGCGATAAAGTAAGTCTCTGAAATAGCTTGGGATTTTACTGCTTGATCAGCGTTGATCAAGTCATTCTTCCATCGCCGAGAGAGTAGACCACGTTCGACGCCGTCGGTTCCAGTATTCTCAGCGAGTTTTCGTCCCGATCTATCACTCGTGCTGCTTATGCCATGTTGAAATCCATGGTCTATGCTATGGGAAGGTTCTTATACCAAAAATAACTGATTGAGCTCTCCAGAGGGAAAAAAAGTGGATATAAGTTTGGTTGCCGCAGACACGAAAGAAGCGTTTTTTCATCAGCTATCCGATTGTATTGATGAAAAATTGTCCAATTCACAGGCTGACAAGGTGCGAGATTTTGCCGCACTATACTACGAACAGTCGGATCTAGAGGAGCTAGAGGGCAAGGCGCTTAACGATGTGTTTGGCAGCGCCTTTGGCTGGTGGAATTTCATTCAGCAAAGCGACCTCAGCGGCCCTAAATTGCGTGTCTTCAATCCCAGTCTGGAAGAAGACGGTTGGCTCTGTGGCCATACCGTTGTCGCTGTACTACAGCGCGACATGCCGTTTTTGGTCGATTCTATCCGCATCGAAGTCAATCGTCGCAATATCGATATTCACGCAGTTAAAAGCACCGTGGTGACTGTGGCGAGGGATAAGAACGGCAAGTTGCAGGATGTGATTCCTAAAGGTGGGAAACCGAGCTCAAAATCCAAAAAATACCATCAAGAAGCGATGGTGTATCTGGAAATCAACTTACACACCGACGAAGCCGCCATGCAGGATCTGGCTGATTCACTGCGCTCAGTGCTGCGAGATGTCGATATTGTGGTTTCAGATTATCGCCCTCTACTCGATCAAGTGGCAACGACTCGAGCGAGTTTGAAACTGTCGAAACAAGATCTGGTGAGTGAGAATGCCAAAGAGGCCGATGATTTCCTGAAATGGCTCGGTGATGGACACTTTACCTTGTTGGGGTATGTTGAATATCAATTTGAGGGCAAGGGAGAGGAGCGCAAGCTGACGGAAAAAACCGATTCCCGTTTGGGTCTCTTCCGTATGCACGGTACCAAAGCTGCCAGCGTGACTGAGTCAGAATTTAACGCCGGTATGACGCGTTTTCATTTAACACCTCAAGTGATTTCATTTACTAAGTCAGCGGTGCGATCACGGGTACATCGTCAAGCCTATTCTGATTACGTTGTGGTGAAATTGTTTGATAAAAAGGGCAAGGTGTCTGGTGAGGCGCGTTTCTTAGGCTTGTATACATCGCCGGTCTATACCTTGTCGCCCAGTAAAATTCCGTTAATCAACCGCAAAATTGACAATGTACTTGAACGTTCAGGCCTCGATTTAGGCTCCCATGACGGCAAAGCTCTAAGGCAAGTTCTCGAGACTTTTCCCCGCGATGAATTGTTTCAGAGTAACGAGTCCGAGTTGTTTGAAACCGTTATGGGTGTTGCGCGAATTAAAGAGCGTCATATGGTGCGTTTGTTTGTAAGGCGCGATCCCTATGGCAAGTTTGTGAATTGTCTGGTGTATGTGCCTCGTGACGAGTTTAGTACTCACATTCGTATCAAAATTCAGAATCTTGTGGGCAATCTAATCAATGCCCAAGAGCACGAATTTACCACCTACTTTTCTGAGTCCGTGTTAGCACGCGCGCACATCGTTTTTAAAGTGGATCCGGACCAAGAAATCGACTTGGATGTTAAGCGTTTAGAGCGCCAAATTGTCGATATCACCCGCTCTTGGGATGATAGGTTATTAGAGTCTTTGTGCGATTCACACGGAGAGGAGAAAGGCGCACGATTGTTTTCCCGCTACGATGACGCCTTTTCTTCGGGCTATAAAGAGAATTTTGAAGCCCGTTCGGCGGTACAAGACATCGATATTATCGACGGCCTTAGTGACGATAATCGACTTGCCATGAGTTTCTACCAAACCATTGGTTCGGCTAAGAATATCATGCGTTTTAAGGTCTTCCATTTAAGCGAGGTGCTTGAGCTCTCGGATGTGATTCCGGTATTGGAAAATCTTGGCCTGCGAGTTATTGGTGAGCATCCCTATAAAGTAAAGTCTTCCGACGGTACCCGGGTATGGATGCATGATTTTGATCTGCGTTTTGATCTCAATGCTGAGATTGACGTGCATTCGACTCGCAATAACTTCCAAGAAGCCTTCGAAGCTATTTGGCGTAAAAAATCTGACAGTGACGCCTTTAATCGCTTGGTACTTGGCGCTCGACTAAATTGGCGAGAAGTGGCTGTGTTGCGCGCTTACGCGTGCTATATGAAGCAGACAATGTTCAATTTTAGCCAAACCTATATTGCCAATACTCTCGCCAATCATTTGGGGATTACACGCAATCTCATCGCGCTTTTTAAGTCGACGTTTGACCCTAGAGTCAATCAAAATGACGCAAAAGATGTAGAAAGGATTGAGCGCCTCGGTAACAAAATTATCGAGAGCTTGGATCACGTTGATAATCTCAACGAAGATAGAATCATCCGCCGTTATCTCGACTTTATTCAGGGCACCTTGAGAACCAATTTTTTTCAGCCCGATCAAGATGGCAATGCCAAAAGCTATATTTCGTTCAAGTTTAGTCCTCAGTCGATCGCTGATATTCCTGAACCTCGCCCTCTGTACGAAATCTTTGTCTATTCGCCGCGTATGGAAGGGGTGCATCTTAGAGGCGGTACCGTTGCTCGGGGAGGCCTGCGGTGGTCCGATCGCTTGCAAGATTACCGCACCGAAGTTCTAGGCTTAGTAAAAGCTCAGCAAGTGAAAAACGCGGTGATTGTACCCAGCGGTGCCAAGGGCGGGTTTGTCGCCAAGAACTTGCCTACGACAGGAGGCCGGGAGGCTTTTCTAAAAGAAGGTATCGCTTGTTATCAAACGTTCATTCGCGGGCTTTTGGATATTACCGATAACATTATTGAAGGCGAAATAGTTGAACCCAAACAAGTGGTTCGACGCGATGATGATGATCCCTATTTGGTGGTTGCGGCGGATAAAGGAACCGCGACTTTCTCGGATATTGCCAACGAAATCTCTGAGCAATACAACCATTGGCTAGGCGATGCTTTTGCCTCAGGAGGGAGTCAAGGTTACGATCACAAAGGCATGGGCATCACTGCTCGTGGCGCGTGGGTGTCGGTGCAAAGGCACTTTAAAGAGAAGGGCATTGATGTTCAAAAAGAAGATTTTACCGTGGTCGCTGTCGGAGATATGGCCGGCGACGTATTTGGCAACGGTATGCTCATGTCCGAGCATATTTGCTTAACCGCAGCGTTTAACCATTTGCACCTCTTTATTGACCCGAATCCTGATTCAGCCAAGAGCTACAAAGAACGTGAGCGTATGTTCAATACGCCTGGTATCAGCTGGGAAGACTACGACAAGAAGTTGATTTCTAAGGGCGGGGGAGTTTTCTCTCGAGCGGCCAAATCGATTCCTATTAGTAAAGAGATGAAGGCGAGATTTGATATCAGCGCCGATAAGCTCACACCCACGGAGCTGATGAATGCGTTGCTCAAAGCTCCCGTCGATTTGATATGGAATGGCGGCATTGGTACCTACGTGAAGAGCAGTGACGAGAGTCACAGTGATGTTGGTGATAAGGCCAACGACGTACTGCGTGTCAATGGTGAGGATTTACGTTGTAAGGTTTTTGGCGAAGGCGGAAACCTGGGGATGACTCAACTAGGGCGAATCGAGTTTTGTCTCAATGGCGGTGGTTGTAATACCGACTTCATTGATAATGCCGCAGGGGTCGATTGCTCGGATCACGAAGTGAATATCAAGATTCTACTTGATGGTGTGGTCAGTGATGGCGACATGACACCGAAACAACGCAACGCATTGCTAGAAAAAATGACCGATACCGTGTCTGATCTGGTGCTGAGCAATAACTACAAACAAACTCAAGCCATTTCCCTAGCTGAACAACAAGCTTCAGTACGAGTGGGCGAGTATCGACGCTTTATTAATCACATGGTGGATTCCGGGCGTCTCGATCGCGCGTTGGAGTTTTTGCCCGAAGACGATCAAATTGTTGAGCGTCAACAACAGGGCAAGTCGCTGAGTCGACCCGAGTTGTCAGTGTTAATCTCCTACGCCAAAGTTCAGCTGAAAGAATCCTTGGCGGATGAGTCCCTCACCAACGATCCCTACATGGCAAAAGCGGTGGAGTGTGCATTTCCGCCGGTACTGCGGAAAAAATACGGCGAGAAGATATACGCTCACCGCTTGAGAAAAGAGATTGTGGCAACGCAGGTCGCCAACGATATGATCAATCATATGGGCATTAATTTTTCCCATCGATTGGTTGAATCGACCGGAGCCAGTGCCATCGATGTTGCCATGGCTTATGTGACCGCACGGGATATCTATCAGTTACACGATTTCTTCGAAGCCGTCGAAAGTTTGGATTATCAGGTGGAGTCGGATCTGCAATACCGAATGCAGTCGAAGATGATGCGGCGGATGCGACGAGCCACTCGTTGGTTTTTGCGCAATCGACGCGGTCACTTATCGCCTGAAGCGGAGGTGGACGCCTTTGCCGATCAAGTGCAGGCTCTGAATAATCAATTGCCTGAATTAATGTGCGGGTCTCCTAAAGACGAGTGGATGGCAGATACCGAAAAACTGGTGAAGCAGGGGATTCCTCAGGCTTTGGCGTCAAGAGCCTCGTTACCGGCAACCCTGTATTCGTCGTTGAATATTGTTGATGCCTCTCGTGCCACGGACGCCACACCAACGGATGTGGCTAAGGTGTACTTTGCTCTGGGTGATCAATTGGGACTCGCGTGGTTTAGTAATCAAGTGTCTGAAGTAAAGGTGGAAAACTACTGGCAGGCCATGGCTCGTGAAGCCTTTATGGATGATCTCGAGTCGCAAATGCGCACTTTGGCAGTGTCGATTATTCGCCTGGCGGGCAAAGACATGGATATTAACGGTACGATTGAGCGCTGGGCCAATCAACATGTTTTACTCGTCGATCGCTGGCGCTCAATGATCACAGAGCTTCAAGGCGCGCCTGGGACTGATTTCGCCATGTTTTCGGTGGCCTTGCGAGAACTGCTCGACTTGGCTCAAGCCAGTCAGCACTGCACCTCCTTGGATGACCAGAGTTCTCTGTGTGTACTGGGAGTGTGATATTGTCTTTGTTTGAATAAAACAACAGGAATACACAGCGATGGGTAAGGATACTCAAAAGAATGCGAGTCAAAAGGCTCGCATTCTTTGTGTTTGGGAGATGGGGGGAAACCTCGGGCATCTCACCAACCTGAAATTATTTGTCGATCGCGCCCTCAGCCGGGGGCATAGCGTCTCTCTCGCGGTGCGCGAGTTACATCAAGTTCCGGCCGTGTTTGGCGAGCTGGATATTGATGTCTGGCAGGCCCCTCATCTCAAGCTCCCCTCGGTTAATGGCAAGCAGCCTATGGTGAGTTACACCGATATGGTAGTTCAGCAAGGTTTTGGGTCTGAGCAACAGTTACAGCGATTGGTTGATGCTTGGCAAAATCTGTATGCCGCTGTGAAGCCCGATCTGGTGATATACGATCACGCGCCTTCGGCCTTGGTGGCCTCGGTAGCAATGCCTTGGAAAAAGTGGATAGTGGGCAGTGGTTTTCTCATCCCCCGAACTGATGCCGAGTATTTAGGTGTGTTTCCCGACGTGCGCCGCTCTCGCGAAAACGGTGAAACCTTACGGCTTCGTGAACAGCAGGCTATGGCGATGATCAATGGTGTACTGCGGCGTCAAAAACTTCCGGAGTGGGAGACTCTCAAGCCTTGGTTTGAACAGTGTGAACGTCAACTGCTGACAACCGTTCCAGACGTCGATCATTTTGGTCAGCGTCAAGGTGGCGATTATTTGGGGGTGACTTCGTCAGTGAGCGGAGAGGCACCCATTTGGCTGGATAGCAAAGCAGGGCAGTCGGATCAGCCTCGAGTATTTGTTTATGCGAATAACTTTGTTGGCTTGTCTCAGCTTTTGGAGGCCCTATTAACTCGATCACGAGTATTGTTGTATTGCAAAAATCTGCCTAATGATATTCGACAGCAATTCTCCGAGCGAATAGCTATTTGCGATAAGCCCGTTAGCATGCAGTTGTTGTTGCAGAGTGGTTGTTTTTTTGTCACCAATGGTAATCACAATACCGCGGCTCAGGCGCTGTTGTCGGGTGTTCCGCAATTGTTGATTCCGTTGCAGCGCGAGCAATATTTGTTGTCTGTCAGAGTTGAGCGAGCAGGGCGAGGAGTGATTGCGTTTCCCGACGATAGAGATTTCCATTCTAGTGTTGAGCGGTTGCTTCAGATTGAACGAGTAGAGCACCGAAGTGCCTCGTGGATGAATAGCGCCCGAGTCGATCAACGCATTGATGAGTGTTTTCAAGAGTGTGGCTTGTAAGGAGCAGCACTTGCGGTTTCTAATTGATAAAAGTACTGCCACTTGGATATTCCCAAGAGATATCCCAGTGGCAGTTGAGCTTCGGTGGCCAGATTATTGCGGGGGAAGAACTTTCCTAATACTATTATTCTCGCCTTGGGCCGCGGTAAAGACATCGGTAATTCGGTCGCCACTGATGGTCACGTCGTAGACGCCCCCGACTCTTTCCGCGCCTGCGCCATAGAAAGTCGCCTCCATGATGCCTCTATCGGCACTTACCGAGGTTGATATTAGCCTCTGGCCACTGACTACCCCTTGGCTGGTAAAGCTCATGTTCTTGGTCTCTTCTATTCCTCTGATGCTTTTGGTTTTGGCATCCATATCACCAAACTGCGCTTGGTAACTCTTATCGCCAAAGTTAACCACTACCCGCGCCGATTGCAGAAGGTTGAGTGAATTTCCTGAATACACCAGTGAGGTATTATCGCTGATAAGCTGGTTGATGTCGGAGATCGGTGTTGCAATTCCGGCGACAAAGGTTCGATTAGTTTCCCCTACCACGCCAGAGTTGGAGTCAGTTTCTTGGCCAGTATAGTACCCATTCCAATAGTCTTTGAGAACTTGAGTTTCATCGTCGTTGGATACCGTGGGTTCGTAACCATTCCAATTTTCGGAAAATGTCACCCCGTCGTTTTGGTTTCTTTTTTGGAAAGACGATGCGTAGTCCTCAGTAGCAATTTTATCGACGAAGGTTCGAGAGCAACGATCGGTTGTAGAGCAATCGCCAAGTTTAAACCCTTCAGAGCCATAGAAGTTCTGATCGCCGGCGTAGCCACTGAAATCACTATCGCTAACATTGAGATCGAAGGCACCGACAAATTGTCGATCTAGCTCACCGTCTTCAAAGTCGGTGTCGGCGTAGTAGCCACTGTAATTTCCTCGTCTGTAGGTGACCCGTTGGATGTGTTCGGGTGTGAAGCCTTGAATGGCGCCGAAGGCGTCAGCGTACTCGACGTCTTGCTTGGTAATTTTGTAGGCGCCGCCTATGGCTTGCGCACCGGCCTCAAAAAACGAGCCCTGCACAAACCCTTCTGTAGCAGCGCCGTCACTAGAAACTGATGTGGAGATCAGTTCTGTGCCTTCAATGACACCGCTGGCGTTAAAGCTAAAGTCGAATTCATCTGGTGCTCCAAACAATTCTGGGTTCACATTGATGCCAAATTCATATCGGTATAGACCAAAGTTGGCATCGCCAAAACTGGCATCAAAAGTCCGGTCGCCAAAATCTACTTCGAACAGGGTTCTTTGTCGGAGGATACCGGTAGTGCCTCCGTAAATTGCACTCACTTGGCCTGCCAGAAGATTGTCGAGCTCCACTTGCGGTGTTAACGTGCCTTGTACCGCGGTTCTGAATAGCCCCGACGCTTCGTAAGTGATGCCAAAGGCGTCGGTATCTGGAATTGGCCCTTCGGTTCTTACTGAGCTCTCTTCTCCAAAGAAAGCCACCAGAAAGCTGTCGAAGTGCTCAGATTCGGAATCCTGAGGACTTTTCGCAACACTACCACCGCTAATTTGAGAGTATTGATTGAGATAGTTCTGCTGGCCATCTTCGTCTCTGCTTTCCCTGCGAGATAGCCCCATGCGGAAAACCGTTTCCCCGCTGTCGCTGTCGATACTGACGTTTTGATGTTCACTTCCGCCTGGTAAGGGGGTGTAGCCATTGTCTTCGTAGTCCGCTTGGGCTTCTTCCTCGCCGACTTGATTGAAGATGACATAGCTTCCGGTATCCGGCGTGTCGTTGTAGTAATAATCACACCCTTGGCAGTTATCGTTGAGGCTTAATGATAAAGTTCCGACGCGAGGATTGACGGCCATGGTACGCTCGCCTTCATCGAATGACTCTATGCTTCGCTCTTTTTGACCTTCGCCATAGATGTCGTCAGGGAAATCCAGATCGTAACTGGCGACGTAGCCACGGCTCTGCTCGTTGAGGGTAATGTGTGGAGTGATTGGCTCTGGCTCTGGCTCTGGTTCAGGCTCAGGAATTACGGGGTCAGGAATTACGGGGTCAGGAATAACCGGATCGGCGGCGTTGGTTTCTGCATTAGGGTCAAACTCCTCCGCATCCCCTCGACCTAGCTCGCCCAATACGATATCTACGTCAGTTTCTGCCGGGCCTGCGGCAGCGGGCTCTTGCTCGGTAAGGCTGGTTAGAAAGGTTTCGACACCACACCAGATTCCCCATTCTTTCATGGTCTCACCGTTACCGTTATCGGTGATACATTCTTGCGGCGTTTCGGCTTGGATAGATCCCGACGCAATAACGATGGCTAAGCTTAAGGTGCTCAGTGCAAATTTTTTGTTCATGGCTGCTCTCCTTGAATCAGGCCAGAATTAAAAGCGGCGAGTTAGGTCCATAGTGAATTCAGTTCGATCGTATTCATAAATCTCGACGTTGGCGTGGGTGTCGGTGAACGCAAATCTCGCGCCCACTCCCCAGCCTTGCATGGCGCCATCGTTGAAGTTGTGAGTCATGCCCAACACATAGCGTTGTTCTCGCTCTTTGCGACCAGTGGCGAACAGAATCTCTTCACCGTCGTAATCGGTTTCTTCGTAATTGATTTGGCCGTAAACGGCTCCGCCGGACCAGCCTAACCAATACAGACTGGCGTAACCTTCGTAAGCGTCGTAGCGCTGGTTCTCGACTCGAGCGTCTTGGTTGTATCCGCTAATTCCGCCTTGAAAAGATAATGTCGAGTTGAATCGATGGGTAAAGTCAAAGCCTAAGCCGAATCGATTTCCTTCACGGTCTTCGTTGTTGTCGGTCATGAATTCTCGATACAACCATTGCCCGCGGAAGTTATATTCATTGTCGCCGCTGATGAATGTGTAGGACGGGTTCAAACTGCTGTAGAGGGCGAGTGCGTCGTCGCCAAGACGAATGTAGTCCGCTTGGAGATTGATCGCCGCGCGCCAATTGGTACGCGAGATCCATGCCGGCCCCGTACTGATGCTGACTACGTCGGTGGTGTAGGGGTGTTCGTCTTGATATTCCTTGCGATACATTGAGGCATTTGATTGCCACAGCATTTGTACTGGGCGTTCACCGATGCCCACACTGCCGGGCATTCGGTAGGTATGTTCGCCGCGAAGATTAATGCTGCCAAAGGCGTCAGATTGCACTTTTCCCCCTGCAAGTAGGCGAAATTCTGAGCCGTTGATGTCGAAAGTGTCTTGGCTTGGACCGACATTTACGTTGTCGTCGTAACCAGCACCAATGCCAATGGAGCCGCTGTATCTATGGCGTGCTTCATCGTCGGCGGTTTTGATTGCCGCAACTTGATCCAAAAAAAGTTCAATGGTTTCACGAACGTTGGCCGGAGTACTCGGGTCGGCGAGGACGCGTTTGGCGTGCTCTTGTGCCTCTTCGTAGCGAGCGGCTCGGTAATAGCTGACGGCCAACTCCAGGCGTGCACGATGAGAGGTTGGGCGCGAGTTTAGGATGTTGTTGAGTGATTCTATGGAACCAAAAAGATCGCCACCTGCACGCAAGTTGAGTGCGTTTTGGTACGCGGATTCCCATTCTTCATCGGTGGTGTTCGCAAAAGAAATCTGAGCGGAGCCAGCAAGAACTAAGCAAGAAACTGAATTTACCAACACGGCTTTTGAGTTCACAATAATCTCCCTATCTTGTGAATTAGTAAGCGTAACGAGTGAGAACTCCGAGCCAAAAAAATCAGAATACACACTCGTTTTCTTTAGAAAAAACGGTGAAACATTGATGTTGTATTGTTGGAGGTAAGACTACAGGATTGATGAGAATTCGAAAGACGGGTTTTTTATATAAAAAATAAATTGTGATAACAAAAAGTGGTTAAAAGTTATTGAATGATGAATGCGGCGATAAAAATTAATGTTTTGTAAATTATTTGGACAGTTTTTTTGAAAATAAAAATTGAATTTATTTTCATTTTTTTGATGTTCTCTTTGGATTCTATTGTCAGATATTTTGACGTTTTAGTGGTTTTTCGGGTGGGGTTTGACGAAGGATTTTGAGCTGGCCCGCAAGTATCGATATTTTTCCATAGCTTGGAATAGCTGGCAGGCAAAAAGAGAGGGGGCGATTTTGTCGGAGGGAGGGGGTTGATTTTCCTGTCGTCCAATCGCACCATATTGCCATCGACTGATTGAAGAAAAGAATATGCAAGCCCTAGTTGTTAATTTGCTGATCGACCCTGAAGAGTTTCAGCGCCTCTATTCGGGATCGGCACGAGATGTCTCCACCATTGCGGTTGATGGTCGCAGGGTGCAATTTCCCGGTAATATCTTGCGTCAATTTGTGACTCGAGAAGGAATTCGAGGGCGTTTTATGATTCGCTTTGACGATGACAACCGATTCGAGTCCATCCAGCGCCTTTAAACCCTTGTTAATCTCGCATAAATAGCGGCTTTCGAGTATCCTTGCGGCCAAATTTTCAACCCTCGCAAAGGTGACCGCCACATGTACGATTTGGCCCGTAAAGCCCTGTTTTGTTTCGACGCTGAAACCTCTCACGAACTTACCTTGGATTTGCTGGGTGCCGGTGGCCGCTTGGGATTGCTTAAGCCTTTTGTTAAGCCCGTGGCAAACAACCCTGTTGAGGTCATGGGCCTGACTTTCCCCAACCCTGTGGGATTGGCCGCCGGTCTCGATAAAAACGGTGATTATTTCAACGCCTTGGGGCAGTTGGGCTTTGGCTCGGTCGAAATTGGCACCATCACGCCGCGACCCCAGCCAGGTAACCCTAAGCCGCGTTTGTTTCGTTTGCCCGAATACCAAGGTGTCATTAATCGCATGGGGTTCAACAATAAGGGCGTTGAGCACATGGTCGAGCAGGTCAAACGTCGTAAATTTAGCGGCATCTTGGGGATGAATATTGGTAAAAATTTCGATACCCCGGTTGAGAAAGCCGCTGACGACTATCGGTTGTGTATGCAGGCGGTTTATCCTTACGCTGACTATATTACCGTCAATATCTCTTCTCCAAACACCCCGGGGCTGCGTGATCTGCAATTCGGTGACACCCTTAAAGATCTATTGGGCGAGATTAAAGAAGAGCAGCTAGCACTGGAAAAGCACTACGATCGTTATGTACCTGTGGCGGTAAAGATCGCACCCGATATGGATAAGGTCGCGGTTGAGCAAGTGGCAGAAGTGTTGCTGGAGAGTGGGCTCGATGGCGTTATCGCCACCAACACCACCATTTCGCGCGATGGCGTCGAAGACTCACCGGTTTCCCAAGAAGCGGGTGGCTTGAGTGGTGCGCCGGTAAAAGATAAGTCGACTGAAGTGATTCGGCTGTTGGCTGAGAGTCTAAAAGGGCAGTTGCCGATTATCGGTGTGGGGGGGATTGTCAGTGGCCGAGACGCGGCAGAGAAGATTGAAGCGGGGGCTAGTTTGGTTCAGATATACAGCGGATTCATCTATCGCGGACCGGAGCTAATTGGCGAATCTGCCCGAGCCATTGCTGGATTGGCGAATAAGTCCTAATGAGTAGCAATCGGAGCCTTACCTCAAGCGCTGTGCGCTGCGACCTAAAGTAGGCTCCGAGAACGGTTGGTCCACTCACGGCAATGAGCCGTGAGTAAGATAGAGTGCCCTAGGGCGTCAGAGATTACTGAGTTTTTGAGCTTGGGCGGCGCGGTTGAAGCCATCCCAATGATCGGTGCGGCCCTCTCGCCAGCCCGAAAGCCATGTTTGTCGTGCATTGCCGTTATCGTGTGGGCAGAGGCTGCGAGAGCGACCATCGATGCCAGCTTGATATCCTTTGCTAAAAGCGCGTTCGATTTGATTGCGTTTTTGGGTTTTCATCAGTACGAGTACCTCTCAGGGTGGTTTTGTTGTCTACGCTATCTGAACCGGTCAAGCTCCTGCGAACGATCCGTTCCCGATGCGTCTGAGATGCAAAATTTCGTTGATGGAGGTCTGAGGCAAGCGTACAGAGGAAGGCTCTACAGGACATCCCATAGAAAGCGCAGCGTTAAATCTGCGAACCCCAAGTTCCAAGTCACGAATTTGCAGTACAGCAAAGAAGTGACGGTTGTGTGAACGATTTATTTCTTATACTGAAGAGGCTGGTTAGTTTGTCGAGGAATAGTCTTCGAGGATCTACCTGCACTGAGTCAGTTAACCAATTGAAAAGCGTGACTTTTCTAGAAAGGCCGTAATGACAGAGCAACAGTTTTTTGCCACCTGCCCAAAGGGTATTGAATCACTTCTTTTTGACGAAATGTCGACTTTGGGGGCAAGTGAAGTCCGTGAAACCGTGGGTGGCGTGTATTTCACCACTGATTTGAAAGGCGCATACCGGGCTTGTTTGTGGTCTCGATTAGCCAACAAGGTTTTTTTGCCTTTGGCCAAATTTGAGATCAAAGATGCCGACGATCTCTATGAGGCGGCCAGAGCAATTGCTTGGCAAGATCATCTCGAGCCTACAGGCACGCTATTGGTGGATTTTTCCGGTACCAACGGCGCTATTCGCAACACGCAATTTGGCGCTGTGAAGGTCAAGGATGCCATCGTTGATTGTTTGCGCGACCATGCCAACGTGCGCCCCAGCGTGTCCAAGCAAGACCCAGATTTACGGGTGAATGCGCGCTTAAATCGCGGCCATGTCACTTTAAGCATTGATCTGTGCGGCGAGAGCTTGCACCGTCGCGGCTATCGCACCAAGCAAGGCGCAGCTCCCTTAAAAGAGAATCTCGCGGCGGCACTGCTGATTCGCGCGGGTTGGCCGGCGCTTGCCGCTGAGGGCCGTCCTCTGATCGATCCCATGTGCGGCTCGGGCACCATTTTGATCGAGGCGGCCCTAATGGCGTTAGATTACGCGCCGGGGTTGGATCGACAAGGTTTCGGTTTTGAGCGTTGGTTGAATCACGACAAAGACGTCTGGCTGGAGCTTCGCCAAGAGGCAATCGTGCGCTACCGAGAAGGTCGTACACGAGAAATCCCAGAAATCCGTGGCTACGATGCCGATCGCAAAGTGTTGTTTGCGGCGGAGTCCAATATCAGTATGGCTGGCATGGATGATTACGTCCGGGTGCTACTTAAACCTCTGCAGGATTTAGTCAAACCCACTCACGCGGTATTGGAGTCTGGCTTGGTTCTCACCAATCCCCCCTATGGCGAGCGCTTGGGTGAACAAGAAGAGCTGAAAGGTCTCTATCGCCTATTGGGCGATAAATGCCGAGAGCACTTCGAAGGTTGGAAGTTAGGTATCTTTACCGGTAACCCCGGTTTGGGGCGCAGCGTGGGTTTAAAAGCTCATAAACGCTACAAATTGTTCAACGGTGCACTGCCCAGTGAGCTGATCTTGATTCATGTTGAACAAGCTCAGTTTGTGAATGCGCCGCCGGCCGAAATACAGCGAGAAAAACCGCTCACGGCGGGGGCTGAAATGCTCGCCAATCGACTGCGTAAAAATCAAAAACAGCTGGCGAAATGGGTTAAACGTGAGGGGATACAGTGTTATCGCCTCTACGATGCCGATATGCCCGAATACTCGGCAGCTATCGATATTTACGGCGATTATGTGCACGTGCAAGAATACGCCGCGCCTAAAAGTGTCGATGAAGCAAAAGCGATTGCTCGATTCGCTGAAATTGAAGCCGCTGTGCCGGCGGCTCTGGGGGTGTCCCCCGACAATATCAGCTTCAAACAGCGTCGACGCAATCGCGGTAAAGATCAGTACGAGAGGCAGAGTGAGCGCAGTCATCCGTTAATACCAGTTAAAGAGGGTGCCGCCACTATCTTGGTGAACCTCTGGGAGTATCTCGATACGGGGCTATTCCTCGATCATCGTCCGGTGCGTCAACGCATTAGTCAGATCGTTCGCGGCAAACGCTTTTTGAACCTGTTTTGCTACACCGCAACCGCAACGGTTCACGCTGGGCTAGGCGGGGCGCGTGAGTCGGTCAGTGTCGACATGTCGAAGACCTATTTGCGCTGGGCTGAAAAGAACTTCGAAGCCAATAATTTGTCGACGGACAAACACCATTTGGAGCAGGGCGATTGCCTGCAATGGTTGCGCGATTGCCGCGAAGGCTTTGACGTGATCATGCTTGACCCTCCGAGTTTCTCTAACTCCAAGCGCATGGAGGGTGTGCTCGACATTCAGCGCGATCACGTGGAGATGGTCACTCGTTGCATGGAGTTACTAACGCCTGGAGGAACCCTGATTTTTTCCAATAACTTGCGCTCCTTTAAACTCGACGCCGAGGCCTTGGCTAAGTACCAAATCGAAAATATTACCCAGTCAACCCTTGACCCAGATTTTAAGCGCAACGCTAAAATTCATCAGTGCTGGTTAATCACTAACGATTAGTATTTTCTGTTGCCCCTGCGAGCACAAGAGGCCGCTAGCCAGAGCCATGATCAGGAAATAGGCGGCGTTTTACCCGTTGTGACAGAAAGGCCCAAAAGTGTTGCAACAGACGCTGTTGGGCCTTTCTGCCTCTTGCCGCGGTTGGGCCAAACTGCGAACATAGCCGGCTGAATTCAGTCTTAGGTGTAGTGTTCATGAGTAAAGCCTTCCAAGTCGAAAGCCCGTTTAAGCCGTCGGGCGATCAGCCCAGTGCCATCAAGGGCCTAGTCACCGGAATCGAAGCGGGTTTGGCCCATCAAACACTGTTGGGGGTGACCGGATCGGGTAAGACTTTCACCATCGCCAATGTCATCGAACAGACTCAGCGCCCGACCATGATCATGGCTCCCAATAAGACTCTCGCTGCTCAGCTTTACGGTGAATTCAAAGAGTTCTTTCCCAATAATGCCGTCGAGTATTTTGTCTCCTACTACGACTACTATCAGCCAGAGGCTTACGTTCCCTCATCAGATACCTTTATCGAAAAGGATGCCTCGGTGAACGAGCACATCGAGCAGATGCGTCTGTCAGCCACTAAGGCGTTGATGGAGCGAAAGGATGCCATAGTCGTGGCTACTGTCTCGGCCATTTACGGTCTGGGTGATCCAGATTCTTACCTGAAAATGGTATTGCACTTGGTGAAGGGCGATGAAATTGATCAGCGCCAACTACTGCGCCGTTTGGCAGAGCTGCAATACACTCGCAATGATGTAGATTTTCATCGCGCCACCTATCGCGTGCGTGGCGATGTGATCGATATCTTTCCCGCCGATTCCGAGGCCGAAGCGCTGCGTATTGAATTGTTCGACGAAGAGGTTGAGCAGCTGTCGTTGTTTGATCCGCTCACCGGTGAAATTCTCAAAAAGCTCAATCGTATTACGGTCTATCCAAAATCTCATTATGTGACGCCTCGACAAAAAATAGTTGACGCAATAGACGAAATCAAAGCCGAGCTCAAGGAGCGGTTGGCCCAATTGCGCGACAACGGCAAGCTAGTTGAGGCGCAACGTTTGGAACAACGGGTTAAGTACGATGTTGAAATGATGCAGGAGCTGGGTTACTGCAACGGTATCGAAAACTACTCCCGGTATTTGTCCGGTCGACCATCGGGCGAGGCGCCGCCCACCTTGTTCGATTATTTACCCGATGATGCATTATTGGTGATTGATGAATCTCACGTGGGGGTGCCGCAAATTGGCGCCATGTACAAAGGCGATCGTTCGCGCAAAGAAACCTTGGTGGAATATGGCTTTCGATTGCCATCGGCGTTAGATAATCGCCCCATGCGCTTCGACGAGTGGGAAAACCTCGCGCCGCAAATGATCATGGTATCGGCAACCCCCGGTAAGTATGAAGAAGAGCATCAGGGCCAGGTGGTGGAACAAGTGGTGCGACCTACGGGATTGGTTGACCCGATTGTGGAAGTGCGGCCCGCAGGCACGCAGGTGGATGATGCACTTTCAGAAATACACAAACGAGTTGAATTGGAAGAGCGTGTTCTAATTACGGTGTTGACCAAACGCATGGCAGAGGACCTGACCGACTACTTATCCGATCACGGTGTTAAGGTTCGCTACCTTCACTCCGATATTGATACCGTCGAGCGTGTGGAGATTATTCGCGATTTACGTTTGGGTGAATTCGATGTACTGGTGGGCATTAACTTATTGCGTGAGGGATTGGATATGCCAGAGGTCTCTCTGGTGGCAATTTTTGATGCCGACAAAGAGGGCTTTTTACGCTCTGACCGCTCGTTGATTCAAACCATCGGTCGCGCGGCGCGAAACGTTAATGGTAAAGCCATCTTGTACGCGGATCGAATTACCGGATCCATGCAGCGCTCCATTGACGAAACCGAGCGCCGTCGAGAAAAACAAGAAGCTCATAATAAAAAGCACGGTATTACCCCTCAGGGAATCAACAAAAACGTCACCGATATTATGGATGGCACTTATATTCCTGGCGCCAAAGGCAAGAATCGAAAAGCGGCCGAGAAGAAGGGCAAATACGAGGTTGAAGTCTCTTCAGGCGACGTTTGGAAGCAAGTATCAGAGCTCGAAGAAAAAATGTTTCAAGCGGCTAAAAACTTGGAGTTCGAACAAGCGGCTGCCTTGCGCGATCAAATATCTCGTTTAAAGGCCACGCAGGTTTAATTTTCTGATGAATCCTCAAACTGAAGAAAAGTTGAATCCTCAGTGGACGGTGTACAGCTCGTCCATCAATGCCTTGGTGCAGGCGGCGGATATGTTGTCGGTACCGGTCGATCGATTTCTCGCGCGAGAGGGCATTGATAGAGAGCGTTTGAAAGACCCCGAGTCTCGCTTCCCAGTCATGAGTCTGTTCAATCTTTATGAGTCTATTGCTCTGGCCGGTGAGTGCCCGGAAATTGGTTTATATACCGGTAGAATAGCTCACATTAATGGCTTGAATTTGCAGTTGTATATGTCGACTGTGTGTCATACCTTTCGTGAATATTTGAACTTAATGCCCAGCGTGTTGCGATTCGCGGGGGATATTGGTGAGGTGAAAATTAGAGGGGAGGGCAACTTTATTCGTCTGGAGTGGCATCCGCTTTGGGAGGAAACTCGCCATCATCGATTCCTTTCCGACGAGCTATTGGTGACTTCAGCCAATATTGTAAACTCTCTCTGCATCAAACCTATTCCGGTACTGAAGGCTCATTTTACCTATCCTAAGCCAGACGATGTCGGGCTACTACAGGCATTTTTGGGTGATGATTTAAGTTTCGATCAGCCTATTAGTTGTTTGTATTTTGCTCGTGAAAGTCTTGATTATCCTCTCACGCAAATGCATGTGGATTTGACCAAAACCATGCCGGGTTCATTCCGCAGCTTGGTCGATGACGGGCCGCAGGAGGATGCTTTTTTAGCAGAGTTACGCACCACCATTTTACAGTTACTGCCAGCGGGAGAGATGACCATCGATACGGTAGCGGCTCAGCTCAATGTGTCGCGTCGCACACTGCAACGTCGACTGTCTGATCGCGATACTCAGTTTGTGCAGGTGCTTCAAGGTGTACGTCAGAGTTTGTCTCTGCGTTATTTGTCCGACGAGCGCTTGGGTATTACCGATATCGCCTTCCTGTTGGGTTATTCTGATCAAAGCTCCTTTTCCAGCGCCTTTAAATCTTGGCATGGCGTTTCTCCTCGGGAGTATCGACAAGCCTAGTCTTGGGACGAGATAGGCATTTTCGACAGGTGTCGCGACGGCCATGTTGCGGTCATATGAAGGCCATAAAGAAAACTCTCCGCTTTTCTGATTTTGCAATTATTGATATAAAAAGATCATTCGATCTAGATAACAATAATCATCATCAGAGAGGATTGATCATGACCGCTACTCATACGCCCGATGTCAGCCTAGGTAATTTGCTGATTCGACGCGCTCAATTGACACCCAAACGTCGCGCATTAACCTTCGAAAATAAGACTCTGACCTTCGATCAACTGAGTGATCGGGTGCGTCGCCTGGCCGCCGATCTTCGGGCTAACGGAGTCTGTCGCGGCGATCGAGTTGGTTACATTGGTTTTAATCACCCGATTTTTCTCGAGGCTTTATTCGCCGCGTCTTCACTGGGGGCTATTTTTGTTCCTTTGAACTTTCGCTTGAGTGGCCCCGAAATTCGCTACATTGCCAACGATGCGGGTATTCATACGCTGATTGTCGATAATGAAATGCAACCGGTGATTGAGCAAGAGCTTTCCAATCTTTGTTGTCAGCGATACCTCGCCGCCGAAGCCGACGCCAAACCGCCAGAGGGTTGGGATCTTGCTGAAGCGTCGATGATGGAACGGGAGCCGCTGCCGAGTATTGAGTCGGTGGGCGCCGATGAAGTGGCCTTGATCATGTATACCAGCGGAACTACCGGTTTGCCTAAGGGGGCAATGTTGACTCACGGTAACTTCTTCTGGAATACACTCAACAGCTGTTTTAGCGAAGAGCTAATGGGGCAGGCGACCCTAACCTGCGCTCCCTTGTTTCACATTGGCGGATTAAATGTGACGACATTGCAATCCTTGGCTAAAGGGGTCGAGGTTATTTTGCTGAGGCATTTCGATGCCGGACAGGTCTTGGATAATATAGAGCGCCATAAGGTGGCCAGTATGTTCGGTGCGCCGACCATGTTCTTGATGATGAGCCAACACGCCGCATTTGAAAAGACGGATCTGAGCAGTGTACGAGCGTTGATTTGTGGTGGTGCACCCGTTCCAGTGCCGTTGATTGAGCTCTATGGTAAACGGGGTGTTCAATTTAATCAGGGCTATGGTCTCACTGAGACTGCGCCTTTTGCCAGCCTATTAACTGGCGATATGGCCATGGAAAAAGTTGGCTCGGCGGGGACGGCTCCATTATTTACTTTTGTGCGTATCGTCGACAAAGACAACAAAGCCCTTGACCCTAGTGAAATTGGAGAGGTCTGCATTCAGGGCCCCAATGTGATGAAGGGCTACTGGAATCGTCCCGAAGCAACCTCGGAGGCGATCGATCAAGAGGGCTGGTTCCACAGTGGTGACATGGGCTATCTCGACGTTGATGGCTATCTGTTTCTCTGCGATCGGCTCAAAGACATGGTGATATCCGGTGGTGAAAACGTCTATCCCGCCGAGGTAGAGAGTGTGCTTTACGCACATCCGTCCATTAAAGAAGTGGCCGTTATTGGTCTGGCCGATGAAAAATGGGGGGAAGCCGTCACGGCCGTTGTGGTGTTAGAGCAGGGCGAGGCGCTTACCCTCGAAGACTTACGCGATTTTGCCGAAGAAAACCTGGCTCGCTATAAATTGCCATCACAGTTGCGTTTCATCGATCTGCTGCCCAGAAATCCAGCCGGTAAAGTTCTGAAATATCAGTTAAAGGAGAGTTTCGCCTAACCTGTCGCTTGAAAAATTGAGTGCAAGTAAGCTACTCGATGGAGCTGGTAACACCGGTTTGAGCTGAATCTCATCGGCTTAAATCGGTATTTTTTAGCGTTAGAGTCTCTCTGTGTCGTATTCTGGCACCAATCCCCGACTGAGTGGCACAAAATCCCAAGCACTCGTTTGTATCCCAATTAGACTGTAGAAATACACTTGCTCGAGCGAGGGATTCCTCAGTACGGTCAAGTAAAGCCATGGCAGATACGAATGAGGGAATAGTATGTCTTTAGATTTTGATAGCGCACGTCTTAGTAACCCCTATTTAACCGCCGAGCATGAAGAGTGGCGCACTCAGGTTCGCCGCTTTATCGATCGCGAAATCATGCCCTTTGCGGCCGACTGGGACGAAGCGGGCAAAATCCCCGATGAGCTTTGGCCAAAAGCCGGTGAAGTAGGCATTCTGGGGTTGGGGTATCAGGAAGAATACGGCGGCATCAGCGAAGGCATTGACGTCTGGTATCACAACATCCTCAACGAAGAGTTAGCGCGTCCCGGCGTCGGTGGCGTCCCGGCAACTCTTTGTGTGCACGGTATAGGTCTACCTCCAGTGGCAAACTTTGCGACTGAAGAGATTAAGAAGCAAGTCGTTCCCGCGGTATTGAGTGGTGAAAAGCGAATCTCTTTGGGAATTACCGAGCCGGGCGGCGGCTCCGATGTTGCCAGTTTGCAAACCACGGCCAAGCGCGAAGGCGATTATTACATCGTTAACGGCTCCAAAACCTTTATCACTGGCGCAATGAATGCCGACTGGACCTCAACCGCGGTTCGTACCGGTGGTGAGGGCCCTGGTGGTGTATCCATGCTGTTGATCCCCATGGACGCTGAAGGCGTATCGCGCACTCAGCTCGATCGCAAACAAGGCTGGTGGTGTTCCGATACAGCAACAATTTATTTTGACAATGTGAAGGTGCCGGTGGGCAATCTCATTGGTGAAGAAAACAAAGGTTTCCAAGTCATCATGAATAACTTTAATGCCGAGCGCATGATGTTATGTGTAGGGATGGAAGCCAGCGCTCGCATCTGTTTGGAAGAGGCTGTGAGCTGGGCCAAAGAGCGTAAAACTTTTGGTAAGCGCCTCGCCGACCATCAAGTGATTCGTCACAAAATTGCCGAGATGAAACAGCGTATCAATGCTTGTCAGGCGTACATTAATCACTGTTCGCGAGAGATTGAAGAGGGCAGGCCGAATCCAGGTGACATCGCCATGCTCAAGGTACAGTGCAGTCAGACCATGGAATTTTGCGCCCGCGAAGCCAGCCAAATTTTAGGTGGCGCCAGTTACTTGCGCGACAATCGAATCGAACGTATTTATCGTGAGGTCCGCGTCAATGCCATTGGCGGCGGTTCAGAAGAAATCATGCGTGATCTGGCATCACGCCAATACGGAGTATAACAATCATGACAATAAAACTTTGGCACTGCCACAACTCCCGTTCACTGAGAGCTCTCTGGGCCATGGAAGAAATGGGCTTAGAGTATGAATTGGAAGTTTTGCCGTTTCCTCCGCGCTTTTTCCAAAAGGATTATCTTGAAGTTAATGCTCTGGGCACGGTTCCCTATTTGGTCGACGGCGACACTCACATGACCGAGTCTTCGGGCATTCCTCTCTATTTGGTGGAGCGTTACGGTAAGTATGACTTTGGTCTAAAAGCTGACCATGCCGAATACGGCGACTACCTAAATTGGTTGTTTCACAGCGATGCGACTTTGACTTTCCCGCAAACAGTCGCCATTCGGTACACCATATTGGAGCCCAAAGAGCGCCAGCTACCACAAGCGGCTGACGATTATCGGAAATGGTTTTTGGCGCGTTTGCGTCGTTTGAATGCGCATTTACAAGATCGAGAGTATTTGGTGGATAACCGTTTTACTGTGGCTGATATCGATATTGCCTACGCACTCTATCTGGGTGAGCTATTGGGCTTTAGTAAAGACTATGAGCCTCACGTTAATGAGTACCTACAGCGCATGAAAACGCGACCAGCGTTTCAAAAAGTGGTTGTCATCGGCGAAGAGGACAGCAACTTTAAGGGGCTTGGCGCTTAATCGAGCTTCGGGATTAATGGGCAATAGTAGATTGGATTGCCGCCACATTGGATAGGAAAGAGATAGGAATCAGAGATGAAATTTACTGAAGAACACAACGCTATTCGTCAGACCATTGCCAGTTTTATTGATAAAGAAATCAACCCCTACTGTGATCAATGGGAAAAAGACGGAATTTTTCCTGCACACGAATTGTTTAAAAAAATGGGCGACTTGGGCCTGTTGGGTATCGCTAAACCCACCGAGTACGGTGGTATGGGATTGGATTACAGCTATCAAATCGTTTTCTCTGAAGAGTTGGGTCGCATCAAAAGCGGCGGTGTTTCTATGGGTATTGGCGTACAGACTGATATGTCGACACCCGCGCTGGCCAAATTCGGCAGTGAAGAGTTAAAAGAAAAGTACTTGACCAAAGCCATTTCTGGTGCGGCAGTATTTTCGATCGCCGTGAGTGAGCCCCATGCGGGCTCCGATGTGGCGGCGATTAAAACCACCGCAAAAAAAGATGGCGATGATTACGTTATCAATGGCACCAAGATGTGGATTACCAATTCTACTCAAGCCGACTATTTGTGTCTCTTGGCGAACACCAGTGATGATAAGCCTCACCTGAATAAATCACTAATCCTGGTGCCCACCAATACTCCGGGAGTTTCTTTTTCCGAGAAACTAGACAAATTGGGTATGCGATCGTCCGATACTGCGCAGGTCTTTTTCGACGATGTGCGGGTACCGCAAAGCCATCTTATTGGCGAAGAGGGCATGGGTTTTACTTATCAGATGCTGCAGTTCCAAGAAGAACGTTTGTACTGTGCTTCTGGTGCCTTGAAAGCGATGGAGTACTGCATTGATAGCACCATTGAATATACCCGCGATCGCAAAGCCTTTGGCCAATCTTTACTCGACAATCAAGTGGTGCATTTCCGATTGGCAGAATTGCAGACAGAAGTGGAAGCCTTGCGGGCACTGACCTATGACGCAGTAGAGGGCTACATTAATGGCGTTGATGTGACCCTAAAAGCGTCCATGGCGAAACTTAAAGCCGGTCGCTTAGTACGCGAAGTAACCGATTCCTGTTTACAGTATTGGGGCGGCATGGGTTTTATGTGGGACAACCCTGTCTCGCGCGCCTATCGCGACCAGCGCTTGTGTTCCATCGGTGGTGGCGCTGATGAAGTGATGCTGGGCATTATTAGCAAAAAAATGGGTATAGCCCCAGGTCGAAAATAGGCTGGTGTCGTTAGCGCCTCATAATGTGATGAAGTGCTTTTTCTTTCAGAATTAGAGTAGAAGGGTTTGTTATGGCTGTTATCGAATCACAGCTTGATACGCAATCAGATGCCTATCAAAACAACGTAAAAGTAATGACCGTCGCCGTGGATGAGTTTCGCGGAATTGAACGTCGGGTCATTGAAGCCGCGCAAGCGAAAGCGCCAAGATACATCAAAAAAGGCTTTATTCCACCACGTGAGCGTTTGGATTTGTTGCTTGATGCAGGCGCGCCATTTTTGGAATTGTCGACCTTGTGCGGATATCTACAAGATGAAGATACCGACGGTTCTGGCGCTGGCGGCAGCTACATTGCCGGTATCGGCTATATTGCTGGTGTTCGCTGTATGGTGGCGATCGATGATTACCTAACCAAAGGCGGCAGTATTGGTCCGACCGGTGGAAAAAAGCGTAATCGCGCGTTGGACATTGCCATGGAAAATAAATTGCCGATGGTGAACTTGTCGCAAAGTGGTGGCGGCAACTTGAAATTGGTGGGCGATACCTTTGGGACATCCGGTGAAATGTTTGCGCGACAGTGTCGTATGTCCGCTGCGGGCCTTCCTCAAATTACCGTAGTTCATGGCAGTGCCACCGCAGGTGGGGCTTATCAGCCAACCTTGTCTGATTATCTGATCTTAGTGCGTAAGCAATCCACCATGTATTTGGCTGGGCCACCGCTGTTGAAGGCTGCCACCGGTGAAATCGCTACCGATGAGGATTTGGGTGGTGCTGAAATGCACAGTGAAGTGGCGGGAACCAACGACTATCTGGCTGAAAATGATGCGGATGGCATTCGTATTGCTCGCGATGTGACTAAGAAACTGGGCTGGAATCGCAATAAGTCGGCGCGGCCAGAGATTACTTACGAGCAACCTTTGTACGCCGCCGAAGAGCTGCGTGGCATTGTCCCTGAAGATTCTAAAACACCATTCGATATGCGTGAAGTAATCGCGCGCATTGCCGACGGCTCCGATTTCTTGGAGTTCAAAGGTGATTTTGATAATGGCACCTTATGCGGCCATATAGACATTGAAGGTGAACCATGCGGCGTTATTGGTAATAACAGCCCGATTACCGCGAAGGGGGCTGCCAAAGCGGCTCAGTTCATCCAGTTGTGTGAACAGTCGGGTACTCCCTTGTTGTTCTTGACCAATACCACCGGATTTTTAGTGGGTACTGAACCTGAGCAGAGCGGAATTATTAAACACGGCGCTAAATTTATTCAGGCGGTCACCAACTGCACCGTGCCAAAAATCACGGTTATTGTCAGTGGCTCATACGGTGCAGGTAACTACGCTATGGCTGGGCGCGGGATGGATCCTCGATTTCTGTTTGCCTGGCCTCGCAGTGTGGTTTCGGTTATGGGGCCGGCACAGGCAGGTAGCGTTTTGCGTCAAGTCGCAGAAGCCAAAATCGCGCGCTCAGGAGCAGAGATGAATGATGAGATGCGCGGCATGGTTGATGCCATGGAAAAAGATACTGTCGAAACCATGGAAGCAAAGTCCAACGCCTTGGCCAATACCGCTCGAGTTTGGGACGACGGCATCATCGATCCTGCCGATACCCGCTCGGTAGTCGCCTTTGCTTTGAGTGTTTGTCGCGAAGGTGATGAGCGTACTGTCAACACCAATACCTTTGGTATTGCGCGTCTTTAAGGAGAATCCTATGTTGCCAGAATGTAAAGAGTTGCTGCTTGATTTGGACGATGGCGTGCTGACTATCACACTAAATCGCCCTCAAAAACGCAATGCCATGAACTCTGCTTTAGTCAAAGAGTTGATGGCGGTATTTGATGTGATTGAAGATGATCGCAGTACGCGCGCGGTGGTATTGCAGGGGGCCGGAGGCACTTTTTGTGCCGGTGGTGATATCTCAGGCATGAATGATGCTGAAGCGGATGTTAGCCCCGAACAAGCGGCGTGGAATTTCAATCGCAGCTTTGGCCATATGATTACTCAGGTAAACAGTGCCCCTCAGGTGGTGATTACCCTGTTGGAAGGAGCTGTGCTCGGCGGTGGCTTTGGTTTGGCCTGTATTTCAGATATTGCCATTGCCGATAAAAAGGCCATGTTATCCATGCCTGAAACTGGCTTGGGAATTATTCCTGCGCAAATTGCTCCTTTTGTAGTTTCTCGAATTGGTTTGACTCAAGCGCGTCGGCTGGCGTTGTTGGGCGAACGAGTTGATGGCGACACAGCCACCCGCTTGGGAATTTCACATTATGTGACCGATGGTCGCGAGGCGATGAACACACAATTGACTGATGTGTTGAAAAAGATCAAACGTTGTGCACCGCAGGCGAATGCCAGCACAAAGGCGTTGATGTTACAGGTAGGTGTGGTGGAGCACGAAGCACTTCTCGATGGCGCTGCGGATATGTTCTCAGAGTCATTGCGCAGCGAAGAAGGGCAAGAGGGCACCAGAGCTTTTATGGAAAAACGTAAACCCTTCTGGGCCCAATGATTGAGCGACGCCTCTAGAGAAGACACTGGAAAATACTATGAATTCAATGAATAAAATACTCATCGCTAATCGCGGTGAGATAGCCGTGCGAGTAATCCGCACTGCCAGAGACCTAGGCTATCGAACCGTCGCGGTCTATAGCGAAGCCGATGCAGGTGCATTACATGTGAAAGAAGCCGATCAAGCGGTTTGCATTGGTGCCGCCGCAGTGGGTGAATCCTATTTGCTCTCAGAGAAGATTCTCGATGCCGCCAAGCGCACCGGCGCTGACGCGATTCATCCTGGTTACGGCTTTCTCTCCGAGAACGCTGCTTTTGCCGAAGCCTGTGAAGCGGCCGACATCATTTTTATTGGTCCCCGCTCTGATGCGATTAATTTGATGGGCAGCAAGCGTCTATCTAAAATTGCCATGCTTGAAGCCGAAGTGCCTTGCATTCCCGGTTATCAAGGCGCCGATCAATCTGAAGACGTTTTGATCGAAAAAGCGTTAGAAGTTGGCTTTCCTTTGATGGTGAAAGCATCAGCTGGCGGCGGTGGTCGCGGCATGCGTTTGGTGTTTGAAGAAAGTGAACTGGCAGAACAGATTCGCACCGCTCGATCCGAAGCGGAAAGTGCCTTTGGTTCTGGTGAGCTCATTTTGGAACGCGCTGTTATCGAGCCTCGCCACATCGAAATCCAAGTGTTCGCTGACGAGCATGGTAACGCGGTCTACTTGGGCGAGCGTGATTGTTCTATTCAGCGTCGTCATCAAAAGGTTGTTGAAGAAGCACCTTCGCCGTTTGTGGATCAGGCCTTGCGTCAACGTATGGGAGAAGCTGCCGTTAACGCCGCCAAGTCTTGTAATTACCGTGGCGCTGGTACGGTAGAGTTTTTGGTCGATAGCGACAAGAATTTCTATTTTTTGGAAATGAATACACGCCTGCAAGTAGAGCATCCGGTGACCGAATTGATCACCGGGCAAGATCTCGTGGCTTGGCAATTAAAAGTCGCCGCGGGTGAAACTCTGCCATTGACTCAAGAGCAGATCGAGCTCAAGGGTCACGCGGTAGAAGTGCGCTTATATGCCGAAGATCCACGCAATAACTTTATGCCGCAAACGGGGGAAGTGCGCCAGTGGAGTATTCCTCAACGCGCAGGTATCCGTATGGATCACGGCATTCAAGAAGGGCAAATGGTGAGTCCTCATTATGACCCGATGATTGCCAAGGTGATTGCCTTTGGCGACAATCGCAGTGAGGCCATTCGCCGCTTGGCCTCGGCTGTTCAGGATACGCAACTATTGGGTATGAACAACAATAAACTGTTTTTGCAGAACGTGTTGCGTCATCCGGTGTTTGGCGCCGGCGAGGCCACCACGGCTTTTATTGAGCAGCACTTTACTTCCGATGTGAGTATGGATCAGAAGCAGCCCAGTTCGCTAACTTTAGCAAAGGCGGCTGTTTTGTACTTTCAGCAGAGTGTCGATAACAGCGCACAAGATTTTTCGATTACTCGTCCGACGCCGAAGGGGTACCGTTATCAATTGGAATTTGACGGTGAGACGACGGCAGTTAGTTTGAGTGAAAGTGCCGATGGCATTACTGTGGTTGTCGGTGATGTGACCGAAACCATTGCGTTGATCAGTATGAGCGAAGGTCAAGCGCTGATGATCAATAACGGCGTACGGGAATCAATTGCCTACAGTTTTGAAAAAAAATCTCTCTATATTGATGATGGAAGCGGTCACTTTATTTTTGAGAATGTGACTCATAAACCGGCAACTGCGGCAGGTGGTGCGGGTAGCGGCCAAGTGAAGGCATCGATGGATGGAGCCATTGTCGATGTGTTGGTTGCCGAAGGCGACCGCGTTGAAGCGGGGCAAACGTTGGTTGTACTCGAAGCCATGAAGATGGAGCATCCGCTAAAAGCCGGTGTGACTGGCGTGGTAACAGCGATCAGTTGTAGTGCGGGTCAGCAGGTTAAATCCAAGCAGTTGTTGGTGACAGTCGAAGCGCCAGTGGAAGCTTGATTCCAACATTGAAACGCTAGAAGGAATTCAGAATGAGCACTATCGATAAGAAAGTTCGCGTGGGTTGTGCATCCGCGTTTTATGGCGACAGCCAGTTAGCAGCAAGACAGCTAGTCGAGAAAGGCGAAATCGATTATTTGGTGTTCGATTATCTGGCCGAAGTGACCATGGCCATTTTGGCGAAGGCAAAATCGAAAGATGAGCGTCTCGGTTACGCCATGGATTTTGTCACCGTCGCCATGAAAGATGTGCTGGCCGATTGCGCCAAAAAAGGCATTAAGGTGATTGCCAACGCCGGCGGCGTGAATGTGCCGGGTTGTATCAGCGCTTTAGAGCAGTTGTGTGCCGCGCAGAATTTGGATTTAAAAATTGCCGGTGTTTATGGCGATAACCTAGCTGATCGCACGGATGAGTTTACAGGCGAAGCTATGCCAGAGAATCAAAGCGGTGAGCCTCTACCCGAGCGTTTGGCGAGCATGAACGCCTACCTTGGCGCCAAGCCCATTGCCGACGCATTGGCTGCGGGTGCCGATGTGGTCGTTACCGGCCGCGTGGTGGATAGCGCGGTTGTGATCGCGCCTTTGATGCACGAGTTTCAATGGGACTTTACCGATTACAATCGTTTGTCGCAGGCCGCTTTGGCTGGTCATGTGCTTGAGTGTGGCGCTCAATGTACCGGCGGTAACTTTACTGATTGGCAGTTGGTTCCCGATTTCTCCAATATGAGTTACCCCATTGCAGAAGTCAGTCACGACGGTTCCTTCGTGGTTCAAATCCCTCCACAAACTGGTGGCTTAGTCAGTCCCGGTAGCGTGGCCGAGCAGATCGTCTACGAAATTGGCGATCCCGCAAATTATCTATTGCCCGATGTCGCTTGCGATTGGACCTCAGTTCAGCTGGAAGAAGTGGGTAAAGATCGACTCAAAGTCAGTGGTGCCAAAGGTCGCGCGCCGGGTGAGCAGTACAAAGTCTGCGCTACTTACGTCGATGGCTTTAAGCTCACCAGCTCGTTTTTCATGGGCGGTTTGCGTTGCGCCGAGAAAGCGCGCACCAGTATTAATGCTTGGGTAAAACGCACCAGCGATGTATTCGAGCAGAAAGGTTGGGGGCCATACCGCGATGTGAGTATTGAGATTATTGGTGCCGAAGATACCTATGGGCCGCACAGTCGAACTCACGATGTGCGTGAAGTGATGGGTAAATATGGACTGCATCACGACAATCCCGAAGCGCTGAAGTTTGCTTCCCACGAATTTGCCTATCTCGCCACTTCGGCAACGCCGGGCATGAGCGGTTTTGGTGCAGGACGTACACGTCCAGCGCCGCTGATGCGTGTGCACTCCACACTGGTGGATAAGGCCAAAGTGCCAGTGAAGGTTCAGTTAGGGAAAGAGATTATTGTCGACAAGGTTTATGCCGAAGATGCCGCGTCGGACAAGTCCTCAGGTGAAAAGTATTCATTGCCCGCGGCAAACTACGACGGTGAATGCGTTGAAGTATCCTTAGAGCAACTGGCTTATGCTCGCAGTGGTGATAAAGGCGATAACGCTAATATCGGTGTCATTGCTCGCAAACCTGAATATCTACCTTACCTGAAAGATCAGCTCAGTGAAGCCGCGGTTGCAGAGTACTTTGCCCACAGTATCAAGGGTGATGTTACGCGCTTTGACATGCCTGGATTTAACGCCTTTAACTTCTTCATGACAGAAGCTCTAGGTGGGGGAGGAACGGCGTCATTGCTAGTGGATACACAGGGTAAAGCACTAGGGCAAATGCTGTTGTCCATGGAGGTTCGGATTCCTAAGCAGTTGTTGCCGTCTTGACGGGATAATTGCTAGCCTGTTGAGCTACCAAGTTAATATTAAAGGTTTCAGTTTGATGCTCGCATAGGGGGAGCAAAAAACTGGAAATGACCGCCCAGCGATTCACTCGCTCGGCGGTCTTTTTTTGCTCCGCTATAATGGGTATAGTCTGCCGGTTGTCAGTCTTTGCCCAGGGTAGGAATTATTGGTGAGTTATAGCACTGTAAAAAGTAAGTGTATTAGTGGCGCTCCGAATAGTGCCGCCGGTCTCAGGTTGCATCTCGTGCTCATTATCGTAACTCTAGGTTTAGCGTCGAATCTGGCGAATTCTTATTCACCGTCGTATTTTCCTCCGGACGTCAGTGCTCGCAGTCACGGTGTGGAGCAAAGTTCAGCCATCAAAAGTCGTCATTCCCACCGTTTGCTCAAATCAGCGCCGATTCATTACCTCGTCTACGGCACCGCCGCCGAGCCTTTTCAAATAACAAGTGCCGACGGATTATCATCGGGCTTTATCACCGATATTGTTGACGAAGTTTTTGAGCAAAGCGATATAGCGCTAACACCGGTCATGAAGCCCATTAAACGCATTAAACGTGAAATGATCCAAGGGGAAGCTAAACGTTGGATTGCTTACGCGTTGCGATCTTGGAAATCAGAAGGCGTGTGGGGCGATACCACGTTTGCCAGTGTTGATCTCCTTCAATATCACTTGTCGTTGGGCTACAAAAAGGTTTCGGGAGAAGTAGAGTTACCTCGTCTGAAAGACAGCGGTGTTGTATGGATTCAAGGATTTCGTTACCCCGGAGCCAACGAATTTTCCGACCGATACGGCTTTCAGTTTCAACGGGTAAAGAATCATTTGGCAATGCTGAAAATGGTCGAGGCAGGCCGTACGCAGTTTTTTATGGAGCATGCACCGAGAATGCGCCACGTGATGAAACAGTTAGATATTGATTCAGATCGCTACGGCTTTTACTCGTTGGAAGACCAAATACCCCCAACTCAGATTACCCTGTTGATGAGTAACGATTTGGGGGACGAGGTCATCGACTTTGTTAATCGTCGATTATTGGCGATGAAGGAGTCAGGGAGAATTCTCGAATTGGCGCGTCGCTATAAGCTGGTACCTGGCCAATCTATCTAGTGGCTTCTCTATAGATTGATGCCGACTTCTTTATTCTCTGCCTGCGATAGCCATCGCTTTCTCTCGGTAGGAGACAAAAAAAGAGAGCGATAGACGCTCTCTTTATGATTCTGTCTCGGGTTTATGGCAGAAGATAGTTTTTCATAATTATAAATATCTCTGGTTGTGTGACCATCGGCGCGATTCTGCCGGCCCCCACTTGATTGCCAAATAGCGGAACATTGGTCCCGGTGTGCTCTTCCGAGGGAAAGTCATTGGTGGCGTAGTTGACCGCCATAATTTGATTTTCCGGCGTGATCAAACGAGCCATGTGGCCGGGAGTGTATACCGGAACGCCTACCGCTTTATACATGCTCGGAGAGGGAATAAGCTGCGCGGCTTGGCCATGATCTGCGGTGACCAAAATAAGTGTATTGGGATTGTCTTGAGCAAATGCGAGTGCGCTGGCTAGAGCTTCTTCGAGCTGCTCGACTTCGCCAATGCTGCCACAGGGGTTGCGCAGATGGGATTGTTTGTCGATAGAGGCGGACTCAATCATCAAGAACATACCTTGATCACTGCGTCTGGATAACTGCTCCAAAGCCGTGTCAGTCATGAGTTTTAGCGACGGCATGGAACTAAACTCTGGATTAGTCTCGCAGGTCATGGGGCTTGGCAGTTCAACACTGCCAATCCGCCAGTCGATCATATTGAGTAAGCTAGGAACGGGTTTTTCAGCGCTGCGACCGTCTTGTCCGCGCCATCGAGTGGGCATCGTACTGGGCGAAAAAAGGCCCAATACTTTGTCTTGCACCAAGGCGGTGTTTTGCAATTCCATTAGGCCTGTTTCATCGGTAATGATGCGGTAGCCGTTTTCTTGTGCGAGTTCTGTGATCGTTTGATCGCTGCTCTCTGCTGTGCCCTTAAAGTGTTTTTTACCACCCCCCAAGATCACATCATGATTGCCTGAGGCGATTTGCTCAGAAATAGAGCCCGGTCCACCGTTGATCATACGGTCGCCTTCACAAGCGCTGGGATCTAACCAGCGAGGGCTGTCATCAGATGGCAGCATGCGCCCTGGGTTTTCGCAGCCTCGGGAAGCGACGTGAGCAATGAACGAGGCAGGGGTCGCATCGGTGACACTGGCGGTGGTGACAATACCGGTCGCGTAACCGGCTTGTTTGGCCATTTCGGCAATCGTGGTGAGGTCCCGGTCTTCGCCCGCGCTAGTGGCAATACGTCCGCGACTGGTAGAAACCCCTGTCGCCATTGAGGTGGCACTGTTAGCTGAATCTGCCACATAGACAGGTTTGGAAGGCGTCTCATCGTCTTGGGTGAGAATTTGCGATGCGCTGCGCACCGGCATTTGATCTAGCAGGAGTTTGCCTTGGGCGCCTTTGAGGTAGTTTCTTGCGATGGTGATTTGGTGATCGTCCATGCCGTCGCCAATAATCAATATGACGTTTCTTCGATCTCCAATCTCGGGCGACTCGGATTCAGCTTGAGCTAGGCTGTGATTACTTAACCCTACCGAGGCGGCCAGCAGCGCCATACTCAGCGTGGGTTTTAATAGTCGTTTGATCATCGAGACATCCTTTCAGGGTATTTCTGTCTACACCATGGATTAATATGGCTTCTTAGAGCAGTTGTTTTTATTTGATATCGAATGCGAGAGAGTAACCAATCTCGCTTCGGGTTTGTAGTTCATATTTGTTAAACTGCCGGAGTAATCCGTCTGCCGCTATAAAAACTTCGGTCACTCCCTTAATACAGTTGGGCTTTTATGTTGTCTTTACCCATCCTAGACATTATTGACGATCTCAAATCCGAGCTAAGACAGCGAGATGAGCTGGTTCTAGAGGCGCCTCCCGGGGCCGGTAAAACAACCCAAGTCCCCTTATCACTACTGGATCAAGATTGGCTGCAGGGGCAAAAAATACTCATGTTAGAGCCTCGTCGTCTGGCAACCAGAGCGGCCGCCGAGCGCATGGCCCAAAGCTTGGGTGAAACAGTCGGTGAAACCGTGGGCTATCGAATGCGATTCGATACCAAGGTGAGCGAGGCCACACGCATTGAGGTGGTGACGGAAGGTATCTTGTCGAGAATGCTACAGACGGATCCGTCATTGGAAGGCATTGGTTTACTAATTTTTGACGAATTTCACGAGCGCAGTCTCGATGCGGATTTGGGATTGGCGTTGGCCTTACAAGGACGAGAGCTGTTTGGTGACCTTCGACAACACCCATTAAAGCTAATGCTCATGTCGGCAACGCTCGACGGAGAGCGCATGAGCGAAATCTTGAATCAAGCGCCTGTGGTTCGAAGTCATGGCAAAATGTATCCCGTGACGGTGAACTACGGTGCACCCTACAGTTATGGCGAGCGCATCGTTGCTCGAGTCGTTCAAACGGTGTTGCAAGCGCTCGACGACGAGTCCGGCAGCTTGCTGGTCTTTCTGCCGGGGCAGGGAGAAATTCGGCAGGCACATGAACAATTAAAGGAGCGCTTAAGTGATCGCAGTGACATACTACTGGCGCCTTTATTCGGCGATCTGAGTCTGAATGATCAGCGTCGCGCCATAGCCGCCTGTGAGCCGGAGCAGAGAAAGATTGTTCTGGCCACCAGCATTGCCGAAACCAGTCTTACGATTAATGGCGTGCGCGTGGTGATCGACAGTGGTTTATCACGATTGCCTGCCTTCGACCCCAATACCGGTATGACCCGGTTACAGACCCAGCGTTTATCCAAAGCGTCTGCGACCCAGCGAATGGGGCGAGCAGGGCGATTGGAGGCCGGTGTCTGTTATCGGTTGTGGAGTCAAACCCAGCAAGATGAGCTGCGCCCCTTTACGCCGCCGGAAATCCAACAAGCCGATTTGGCGCCCTTGGTTTTACAGTTGTTGCAATGGGGTGTCGAAGACCCAACGGAGCTCAATTGGCTCGATACTCCACCGTCGGCACCTTATCAGCAGGCAGTGGATTTGTTGATACGACTCGACGCGGTTGAGCAGCCAGAGAAAACTGGTCGATATCAATTGACCGCACACGGTGAAGATATGAATCGATTACCGGTTCATCCGCGCTTGGCCCACATGATGTTGACTGGGCAGCGCTATGGCTTGGATTCGCTCGCCTGTGATCTCGCGGCACTCTTGTCGGAACGCGATCCCATTTATCAGGGGCCAGCCGATGTTCAATTGCGATTGCAATTACTTCATGGCGAGCGTTCAGCGGATCGAGCACAAAAAGGCCTGTTGCAACGAATCAAGCAACAGGCGAAACAATTTCGACGTCTATTGCCAAAGACAGCAGCCGATTGTACGGTTGATGATATACGCCATGAGCGCTGGATTGGCTTTTTACTAGCTTGCGCTTACCCCGATCGAATTGCACAAGCTCGTCGTCAAGGCGGGGGAGATTACAAACTGAGTAACGGTCGTTCGGCGAGCTTTGTTAATGTCGACAGCTTGCAACAATGCCATTGGTTAGTTATCGCCAATCTCGGTGGAAGTCAGCATCAGTCTGCGGAGCGGATTTTCTTGGCGGCGATATTAGACGAAACCTTGTTCGATGATGAGCTTAGCGGCCTGATTGAAGAACGCACTCAGGTCGAGTGGAGTAAGCAACACGACAAGCTTGTAGCCGAAAAACAACAGTGTATTGGAGCGCTCATTTTACGGCGCCACGCTCTTACCGACTTAGACACAAACACCAAGCGCGATGCATTACTTCAGTTGGTTCGTCAGCGCGGGCTGTCATTGTTGAACTGGAATAATGATTTGCGTCAGTGGTGTGCGCGCATCGAATTACTGCGCAGCCTTGACCGCAATACGGAGTGGCCAGATATGTCAGAATCGGGCCTGCTAGCCAGTATCGAGGAGTGGTTATCGCCCTACCTGGATCAGGTTAATCATCTTCGAGATTTTTCCAATCTCGACCTCAAAAGTATTCTTTTAGCTCGGCTTGCATGGCCGTTACCGAAAACCCTCGATGAATTGGCTCCATTGCGACTAGCCGTACCATCGGGATCGAATATTAGTATTGACTACAGTCAAAATCCGCCAGTGTTGGCGGTAAAGCTTCAGGAAATGTTTGGTTGTGAAAGCACACCAACCATCGCTAACGGGCGTATCCCATTAATGGTACATTTGTTGTCACCGGCTAAGAGGCCACTGCAAGTAACCCAGGATCTCGCCGGTTTCTGGCGCGGCAGTTATGAAGAAGTTAAAAAAGAAATGAAGGGCCGTTACCCAAAACACCCGTGGCCGGATAACCCGTTAGAAGCAGTAGCAACCGCGAAAACCAAACGACATTTACGGTGAGTCTTTGAGGGCGTTTGTGTTGAAGAGCCGTCGAGATCTCTTAACTGAGTGGGAAACTACTGAACCAGGTGTTTAGCCATATCAGTTAGGCTCTTTGTTTTTCAAGTAATCGGCAATCATATCTCCCAAAATCTCTCGACTTGATTGCCGCTCGAAGCTTGCGTCTAATCGATTCATCAGTGCTTGAGCCCACGCTAGATCTGGGTTGAGTGATAGGTGAAAAGGCTGCTCTTCAAAGCAGGCGCTTACTTTGAGTTGATAGTTTTCACTGCGTAAATCATAAGAGACCACTAGCGGGTCGGATACAAATGCATCAATACGGTTCGCCCTGAGGATACGAGAAAGCTGCATCACTCCACCGTTACCGGTGATGGCCATTAGGTGATCAAGACCTTGGTTGCTGAAGATGTATTCATCCACAAATCCACCGTAACCGTAGTCTTGGATGTAACCGAGGCGAAGGGCATTAAACGACTGCTCAGACGAGTATTCCCATTGGGAGTCCTTGCGAGTGAATACGCAGGTGCGATAGCTCATAGTGGGGACTTGGCTAAACAGCATGTCGGGGGCTTCCGAGTGAACCGCAGACAAGAGTCCGTGAACTTTATCCCCTCTGCGGGCCAAGGCTACCGCGCGGGACCACGGATAGAATTGTACCTCCAGCTCTATACCTAACCCCTTAAACATGGCGTCTAGATAGTCAACCAGGACACCTCGGTGCTGTCCTGTAGCATCTGAATTGGCGCAGGAATATGGGCACCAGTCAGTAGCCGCCAAAACTACCTTGGTGGGTAGATCTTTGGGCTGCCCTAGAGTGATAGATGACCACATTAGGGTGAAGGTAATGGCGACGGATTGAGCTAGGCTCATGAAAGTCTCGTGTGTCCTCGGATAGTGTTGTGTCGTCATCCTCAATTCTAGCAGGCCTATGTCTCCGTGTAGACGGCGGGTCTAAGATTCTGGGGAGAGGCTGTTTGGCACGTCGTTTGTAAATCCGTTTCAACGGGATGGCTGAGGCTCCCCGATGGAAGCTCTGCGTGAGAGTCGGGCTCTAATTATAGAGCTTGGCTCTACCGTCAGGTTGGGTTTTAAAGCGTCTGTGAGTCCACATGTATTGGGTCGGAGCTTTGCGGATACAGTGTTCCAACGCTTGATTGACGATTGTTGCATCTCTCACGTCGTCACCGGAGGGAATCTCAGCAGGTAATTCTTGGAATTCCAAGGTGTACTGGGCGTTCTTACCGTTGCGAGAAACAGACATGACCACCACCGGAGATCGATTGAATTTGACCAATCGACTGGTGGCGATAATGGTTGAGGCGTTGACGCCAAAAAACGGCGCGTAAACGGCGTGCGATCTTCCGTAATCTTGATCCGGTGGATACCAAACTACGTCGCCCTTTTTTAGAGCCTTAGCGATTCCACGCATATCTGAACGCAATATTACGTCGCGCATGAAGGTCATGCGTCCACGTTTAATGTAATGGTCCATCAATGGATTGTTGTTGGGGCGATAGATTGCAGTCGGTTGACATACCAGTGAGACCAGCGCGCCGCCGAGATCCAAATGACTGTAGTGGGCGCCCAACAACAAAACTCCGCGCCCTTGCGCGATAGCTTTCTCCAAAACTTCTTGACCTTTAATGGTGGTGTTTTGCCGGAGCTCTTCGATGGGTGTTTGATAGACATTGCTGGCCTCTGCGAGCCCTATAACGTTGTTGAATAGAACGTCGGCAACCTTTTGTCGGCGCTCTTTTTTACTCCATTCAGGAAAGGCCAAAGATAAGTTGACGTCGACAATATGCCGGCGACGACGAGCGAGGTGAAACGCAACAAAGCCCAGTATTCGCGCAATTCCATATCGTAATCTCCAAGGCAACTTTCCCCAGAGTTGTAACGACCAAATGGCAAGCCATGTTGGCCAGTATCTTGGCGCTAAGAACTCTCTATCTTTTGTCATGAGGGCAATGATAACTCGTGTAGCATTCAGATTGATGAGTTTTGCAGTATATCAAAGCGATTGTGTGAAACTAGACGATAGGCGCGGTATTTTGGACGATGACAAATGGCGATGGAGATGAATTCGCGTGCGCGGGCGTTGAATGATTATTTTGTGTGATGTTTTTCCGTTGTAGAGCTTGTTACTTTTCTTGTAGTACTTGTCGAACAGTACTTATTGAACTGCACCTATCGCGTACTACCTACCTGGAGGCAAAGGTGAGACTCAACGATTAACCACAATTGTTATTTGATGTTAGCTCAGTCTGTAGCTCCACAAAATGACTCATCGAGCAGTCAGGCTTACAAATTAGAGTGTGGTGTAGCGGAATTTTGTATTGCCTATTAAGAAAAAACAACGGTAGAGTTTTAGGCGTTGATTGTGTCGAGGCGATGACGGCAATTAGGCACACCCAGAAAATTCCAGTATCGCAACAATAGAGGTTTATGACTGGTAAAGGGAGTCGAAGGGCAGGGGCAGGGGGATTATCCAGTTGGTACGTGCCATAGCCTTTGATGGCGACGCACCACTCGTGAAATCGTTATTTGGGCGACTTCCATTCAAATGTCTTTGTGGGCTCTTTTTTGTCGCGGTACCTGAATTGAATACCTTGGATAAAGTTGCGCAGAATTTGATCTTTGCATTCGCGGTAATGTTTGTGATCTTTACGGCGAAAAAACGCGCTTAGCTCATGTTTGCTGATGACAAAATCGGCGAGTTTCAGTAACTCGAGAATATCCTCGGCTTTCAAGTTTAGCGCGATTTTCAACTTCATAAAAATGATGTTGTTGGTCAAACGCTGCTCTGCTTTTGGGGTGTCACCGTCGCGTTTACCGCGTTTCTGGACGATGAATCCATTCAGGAAGGTGGCGAGCGTCTTGTCGTTTAAGGCTTCAAAGCCCTCGTCTTCTTCTTTTTTTAACCAATTACGAATCTGATCGCGGGCCACTGGGTATTCGACCAAGCCAAAGATCTCGATCATCGAGGCATCATTTAGCTCAACGGCATAGCGTAAGCGGCGGAGTATATCGTTGTTATTAATAGCCATAGGTATTATTTGTCGCGACGTTGGTTGCGTTCGTTCAGCACCTTCAGTAGTGCTTTAAGTTCGGCCTCAGCCCAGGTTGACGCCTCGGCTTCGTTGCCAAAGCCGTCTTGGCTCTTGGTGATGGTGCTTTTGCGTGAAGAGACTTTGCGCACGATAGCGGCGCTCCAACTACCGTCTTCTTCGGCGAGGGTAATTTGATATTTCTTTTGACTCATAACATCGATATCCGTAACACTAGGGCTGATTCTGGCAAGAATCATGAATCTCGTATTTTAGAGGATTTTCTTCCTAAATGATGCAAGGCAACACACTTTTTAGTGTATCTAGCCCAATTGTTAAGTGAGTCTAGGACCCTATTGGTTAATCTTGCTGGTTTTATGCTCAATCGCAGTTTAAGTAACAGGGTAGTGTAGTTTTCTATGATTTATCTACTTTTCGTCCTGGTATTGATTGGCTTGATCTATGGGCCAAATATTTGGGTCAAGTACGTTATTCGCAAGCATAGTCGCCCTCTGGAAGGAATGCCGGGCACTGGTGCAGAGTTGGCTGAGCATCTGATCGAGCGGTTTAAGCTCGAAGGGGTTACTGTCGAAGAAACCTCCAAGGATCAAGATTACTTCTCTCCTGCGGATAACAAAGTCGGTCTTTCGCCCGAGGTCTTTCACGGTAAATCCCTATCCGCCGTCGCTATTGCCGCGCATGAGGTGGGGCATGCCATTCAATACGTCAATAAAGAGCCGATCAGTGAGTTGCGTGATCGCTATAGTGGTCGCGCTCGTCAGATACAAAATATTGGTATTTGGGTATTAACTTGTGCGCCTATCGTAGGAGCCGTTTCACGAAGTCCTGCGCTCATTGGGTTAGTGGCTGCAGTAGGCATTGTTGCGATGTTGGCGGCGGTGGCATTCCATGCGCTTATTTTGCCGGAAGAGTTTGATGCTAGCTTTGCCAAGGCACTACCGATCTTGGAAGAGGGGTATCTACCAGAAGCCTACTTTCCGGCTGTGCGACAGGTACTGAAGGCCTGTGCACTGACCTATGTTGCAAGCGCTCTCGCCGATGTCTTGAGTGTTTGGCGCTGGTTGGCGGTGTTACGATAAAGCTCTAGGAGGACGCTGATATCCACGTCTCTTGGACGCAGACGGTTTCAATTGTAGGATGATATCGAGTGAATTCTGTGCTTCAACAATACTGAGAAAGCCACAGCTTAAAGATTTCTAGAGGCCTAGAGTGCCGCTGGGTTTTGGTTAGTCATACCGTGAAGGATTTAGACGTTTAATGGATAAGGAGTATTTATGAGTCAGGAAGGTAATCAATTTCAATCGTTGGTCGGAGCCTTGTTATTATCAATCGGCATAGGCTTGGCAGGCTACTTTGTCAGCCAAACTCTCTATAACTCGAAGGTTGCCCTCAATACTGCCGATGTTAAAGGTCTCGCCGAACGAAAGGTCGAAGCCGATACCGCCTATTGGTCCATTCAATATACTGTCTCTGGTCGTCGAAAAAATGAAATACCAGAGCTCTACAAAAAGTCTGAATTGGATCAACTTCAGGTCATTGCCATGTTGCTCGACAGTGGCTTTTCAAAAGATGAAGTTTCTCCAGGAGTTATCGATTATTACAAACAGGAGTTTCGTGACGAAAACCAAAAGCTCGTCGAAGAAAAGCATGTGCTCGTCGGTGAAATTGAAGTTCGGACTTCGCAAGTGCGTTTAGTTGCCGAGGTTCGATCGAAATTGAACAAATTGATCGCAGAGGGGTTAGACATTAAAAACAACCCACCGGCTTATCATTTTACCCAGCTTAACGATATCAAGCCCGATATGCTCAAAGAGGCTACCACCAATGCCCGTTTAGCGGCGAACGAATTTGCCACAAATGCTGGCGTAAAGGTTGGCGGTATTCGCAGCGCGCGTCAGGGCGGTTTTGTTATTCGCGATGTGGGCGAGAGTTATGGCGATACACAGAAGATCGAGAAAGACGTCAGAGTGGTGACCAATGTGACTTTCTTTCTCACCGACTAACCTCATCAATATCGCACAACTCTATGGGTTGTCGAGAACTTAGGAATCATCGTGAATTTAGAAAAGTCGAAAAAACGAATTGCTAAAAAAATTAAAATGGGCTTTCAGGGCTACCCCAAGATATCGATTCACTATAAAGGGGACGGCTATGAGCAAGCCGTGGTTCAGTTTCAAGAGGAGGAAGGCGCGCCCGTAATGGAGCAGGTTTTTCACAGTAAGCTCGACGCGCGTGAAGATGAAGTGATTCAATCGGCGCTCGTAAAAACCATAGAGCGCTCCGAGGCGAAGACCGTAGAGTTGTTTGATTAATTCAACGGCTAGCGATAACCAAGAATGAGTTTGTGGAGGAAGTATGTCCCCTAAGCTACAAGGTATCGATCATGTACATGTTTATGTCGCTGATCGGACGAAAGCTGCACAGTGGTATAACCTGGTGATGGGTTTTACCATCAATGCAGAGTTTGAATCCTGGGCCAATGACCCGCTGGGCCCGTTAACCATCGAGGATAGCTCAGGTCAAATTCACCTAGCGTTGTTTCAACGTGAACAATTCCATCCTGCCAGCACCATCGCTTTCAGGGCAAGCGGCGAAGACTTTCTTGAGTGGAAGCAGCTACTGGAAAGTCAGGGATTATCGGTCCGCTGCAGTGATCATGATTTGGCGTGGTCGATGTATTTTAGTGATCCAGATGGTAATGCTCACGAAATTACCACTTATGATCATGAAATTATCCGCGCAGAATTGAACGTTTAAACGAAGCATAAGCATATATTGTTGGTTGGTTTTTAGGGGCTGTTTCTGTGGTTGGACGTTTGTAATCATGACCGGAATAAGAAACTACTGAAGGAATATCGACTCAGCGAAGAGTTGGTAACTAAGGAAAGTAGATCTAAAATGAAAAACAAAATTCTGTGCTCTCTTTTGATTGTCGGAGCAATTGTTCTTGGGGCACCTTCGGTATTTGCGGAGGATATTTCGGTAGAAAGTTATGGCTTGCTCCCAAAGTTTCGTTCTCTGACTATTTCTCCTGACGGGAAGTACTACGCGTTTATTAAGAGAGAAGGTGAAATAGACTACGTTGTAGTTTCGGATGCAAGTACTGGCAAGTATGTGGCTGGGTTGAACGCAAGTAAAGTCAAGGCAAGATCAGTTGAATTTGTTACCAACGATGATCTCATTCTGAGAGCATCTAAGACAAAAATGCACTTTAATTATCGAGGCCGATGGGAAAGCAGCGCAGCGTTTGCGTTTAACCTTAAAACTGGAAAGTTAAGGCAATTGCTAATTAAATCGGACGATATTCATCCTGCGCAGACGGGGTTGGGGAGAATAGTAGGGCTAAATACTGAGCAGCGTGTAGTTTATATGCCCGCATTCTCTCGGGGTAGTTCTCCGACCTATAATCTCTATAGAGTGTCACTCGACACTGGCGCAGTGAAGTTGCATGCAAAAGGGCGGCAGGCGACAAGAGATTGGTTTGTCGAAGATGATGGAAGAGTTCTTGCGCGACAGGATTATGTTAAGGATTCGCAAGACTACAGAGTCTATTCAAGGCTCTCGGGTCAGTGGGAATTGATCTTCTCCGAAAAGGTGGCCATTCCGAGAATCAGTCTGGAAGGTCTGTCCGAGGATAAACAGTCTCTTTTCTTTATCGCGCAGAGTTCTAATCGGGAAGCTGTGTACTCTATGAGTTTACGCGATGGGGCGGTGGAAGGGCCCGTTTTCGAACGTGAGGATCGCGATATTGATGACGTAATTGTCGATATAAATCGAACCTTAGTTGCAATCAAATACGATGGGTTTAAGCCAGAGTATACGTTCGTGAATGATCGGCTTGATGGTTTAATGCGCAGGATGTCACTGACGTTTCCGATGAGTAGCATTGACTATGGCAACTCCACCGTGGCACTAGAAAAAGTCGTCATGCGGGTCAGTGGTGCCGAGGCAGCAAATAGATACGTGCTTTATGATACGACCAAAAACGAATTGGATTTATTACTGTCTGAATATCCGGAGGTGCCAGTCGTTGGTACGCTTAAGGCGGTTAAGTTTACCGCGCGTGATGGACGCAAGATTCCTTCAGTGCTCACGTTTCCTCCCGGAAGGGATGATGAACGGATGTTGCCATTGATTGTTCTACCGCATGGAGGGCCTGAAGCTTACGATAGTATTCAATTCGACTGGTGGGCTCAGTTTTTGGCGGCCAAAGGTTATTTGGTGGTACAGCCTAATTATCGCGGTTCTTCCGGTTTTGGCTTCGAACACAGGGATGCCGGTCACGGTGAATGGGGCAAGGGCATGCAAAATGATGTCAGTGACGTGGTAAAGGTACTGACGGACCTTAATTACGTTGACTCAAGTCGAGTGTGTATTATTGGCGCATCCTATGCTGGTTACTCCGCGCTAGCAGGAGGTGCTTTCACCCCAGAGTTGTATCGTTGTATTGTCTCAGTAAATGGTGTGTCAGATCTTCCCTTAATGCTAAATCAAAAGACCAGAAAACTGGGTGCAAATCATTGGGTAATTAGTTATTGGAATCAGGTGATAGGCACTTCGAAGTCGAAGAGAGATAAGTTAGGTGATATCTCGCCCGTGAATTTTGCTGAGCGCTACAAGGCGCCAGTACTATTGATTCATGGCGAGGATGATACCGTTGTCCCAATAAAGCAAAGTAAAAGAATGCTCAAAGCTCTAAAAAAGGCGGGTAAAGAGGTGGATTTTGTTACGTTGAAAGATGAAGACCATTGGTTGTCTACGAGTCGTGCGCGATTACAAATGCTGAAAACTATCGACCAGTTCCTTTTAGCAAACAATCCGGCAGACTAAAAAATTTATTTTGGTTTGATTCTTGATGAAGTTATTGTATGTCACCATCTAGAATATGAATTGAGAGGTGAGTAGAATAGCTTCTTCTGAGGACGACCTCTACTGGCTGTGATTGGATTAAACGGCGAGCTTCATTTCGGGGACGGCCCCATCTGACACAGACAGATAGGGCCTTATCTATGTTCTCAATCTACTCCTTCGCTCGCACTAGTCGTAGTTACGGTGACCGCGCTAACCGCTATTTAGCAAAAGCCTTTACTGCATCTTTGCTTTGTTCTTTTTTTACCGTATTAACCTGCCAAGCAACCGCCGATGCCCAGACCATGGCTAACCACCACGGCTCTCACGGCATGCTGATTTTTGGCGACGGTGATGTGTTGTTTGCCTCCCACCTTCCGATGTACCATCGCCCGCACAATGTTCAGGTGATTCTCCGCTTTCGATTTTCCAACTTGACCATTGATCGCGCGGTAAGGTCGAGTCTAGCGCTAACCGATGAAAAGTCAGCGGCGATTTGGACTCTGTTGCCAGAAGTCTTTGATTTGATGCGACTCGATCCAGCGCATGAATCGACAGTGAAAAGTCTGCGTGTGGACGTCACAGAAGGTCATTTTGAGCGAGGGGGAGAGCGACGCTTTACAGGAGTGGACATTGTTGTCGAGGAGGTTTTGGTATTTAGGCCCTTAGAGACAGAACAGCGCCGTTCGGCTGCTGGAGCACCCTTGCGTTATTGTGCTTTTTCATCTCCGTCGCCTAACGGAAATCAGTATTTGGTGAAGCAGTTGGGGCTTCGTCCAGAGGCTGATCATGTGGTAAAAGTCACGGGGCTACAGAGCTTAAATAACGGCTGTATTGATGTTCACGGGGATACGGCTTCCACGTTATACGCCAGTGAGAAACTATTGTTAGAGGCGCTTTCGGATGATAGTTTGTTGCTCGTGCCCTTACCGCAAGACTTATCTGCGGTGAGACTGCGGACGCTGTATTTGGAAGAGAAAGAGTTAGAATGACGCTCTGGTTTCGGCATTGATCTGCATTGACTGGTAATGTCAGAGTAGAGCCATTATAGAGACCTGTGATTGACGCTAAATAGATAAGCAGTTTGCTGATATTCGACAGGGTAGCGCGAAGTGCGCAATGTGCTCTTGCGGAGCCTTTACGGAAAGGGAACTTGACCATTTATATTTCAATTTTGATCGGTGTTGCATTGAGTATCGGCGCGGTGTTGGGATGGATTTCATTCTTTCGCCATCGCCAGCTAGAGACTAAAGTCGAGCGCCTTCAACGAGAGATTCGGCTCTTAAGAGAAGCTCATTCATCGGACCAAGCGATCCAGCGTCTGCGACAGCAACATCAACATCGAGAGAATGGGGCAGACGTTGCTGAATCAGACAAAGCTGCCCTAGGCCCAACCCAAACTGACGCAGTCACTAGCGATAGCTCTGCCCCCCATAGCTCTGAAACCGATAGCGCCGATAGCGATCGCACAACTCCTGATACCGGAGAATCCGGCGTCACTAATCTCAGTGGTCAAGATGTCGAGGAGAAGGGTGAAACCGCTCAACCCGAGTACGAATTTGATCTAAACCTCGATCTGCCGGATGAAAGTCAGAACTCAGCGTCTCGCGTCAGTGCGCAAGCAGCCACTCAATCCAAGCCAAGAGTTAATCAGCCACAGAATTCGAAGGTTTCAGCCTCGCCCAGTGTGTGGCAGCAACTGCTCGATAATTGGATGATTTGGTTGGGGGGAGCCTGCGTTGGTTTAGCCGGTATCTTTCTGGTGAAATACAGCGTCGAGCAGGGGCTTTTGGGACCCGGAGCTCGAATCATCGCGGGATTGATTCTTGGGCTTAGTTTACACGCGGGCGCGGAATACTTGCGCCGTACACTCAGTCATCATGCGAGCTTTGCCGCCTTGGCAGGCGGCGGCAGTATTACATTATTTGCGACCTTGTTATCGGCGCTGCAAATGTATCAGTTAATCTCACCGGGATTGGCGTTTGTGCTCATGGCATTGGTGGCGGTGATTACCTTGGGATTGGCATTACTTCACGGCCCGGTATTGGCGGCGCTGGGGATGCTGGGCGCCTATGCGGTACCCATACTCGTCAGTACCGGCAGCGGTAACGCTGTTAGTGCATTGATTTACTCGTTGATCATTAGTGCGGCGACTTTAGTACTGATTCGAAAAGTCTTTCGTCCTTGGCTCTGGTACGGCCTGTTGGTCGGTGCGTTGGGTTGGTGGTTGTTGACCTTAGGGGCGGTTCAAGCCGACGGTGTTCGCGGTTGGTATCTGGCTCTTCTAGCTTACTTCATTTTAGTGGTCTCCGGCCGCGACGGTCTATATGACTGGCTCATTGCTCAGGTTCAGGCCAGTGACGACGAAACGTGGCGATTGCAGCAGCGCAGTCAAAGTGCTTTTGAGGCGTTGGTGCTCCCCAGTTTTGCACTGATTATAGTGGCTCAGGCGCTGTCGATTTTATTGTCAGGGTTTGATACCAACGCCTTGAGCCTATTTTTGCAGTGGTCTCCACTGGCCGTAGTGGTGCTTTTAGGGATGCGTCAGCGTGAGCATTTAGCCCCACTGCCGTGGTTGTTATTCGGTTTGCAGTTAGTGGCGTGGTTAGGTTCACAAGTGGACCTGTTTCACGCGAGCGACGCATTAGACCATCAGCTGGCCATCGTTCCTTTGCAAGATGCAGAAGCCAACAGCGTTTTCATCTATCTTGCGATGACGGCGGCCTTGTTTAGCGTTTTATCCCTTTGGGCCCTCACTCGGGCGAGTTTTCCTTGGCGCCAATTGAGTATTTCTTTGGCAACTATGGCGCCGCTGTTGACCTTGGGGTTGGCGTACAGTTTGTCGACGCAATGGACCGTGTCTTGGCAATGGAGTTTGTGCAGCATCCTATTGGGAACGGTGTATTTGTCTTGGGCGGCTAAGATCTTGCGCTCAAATGAACGCGACCAGAGCGCTATCTGGTTACTGCTCAGCGGTCATATGGCTTACGCGCTGGCGACGGCGATGGTCTTGCGAGAGGCCAGCTTGACCTTGGCCCTAGCGATGTTGGTTGTTTCGCTAAGCTGGGTGATTCAGAAATTCGAAATACCCAGATTGAGTTGGCTACTGAAAGCGATGGTGGCGTTGGTGATTATGCGCTTGTCACTCAATCCTTGGTTGGCCACTTATCCCGTCGATGTGCACTGGAGCCTTTGGAGCTACGGCGGCGCAGCCTTATGCTGTGGCGTGGCAGCGTGGCTTTTGTCTCGCCGCGGTGAAAATCGCTCCGGTGTTCACTCAAGCTCTAGTCCTAGTGTTGAGCAGGCGCTGGTCGATCGAGCACTGAGCGATGCATCGCGATGGGTTGGTGCCGCGGCCTTGCATTTATTTGTCTTATTTGTCTGGACTGAAACTCGTTATTGGCTTTATGACGGAGATGTATTCAGCGCTCGTTACGACTTTCTAGAGGCGGCCATTAACGCGACTTTCTTCGGTGCCTTGGCGCTGGTTTATTACCATCGAGGAGAGGTCAGTGATCAACTTCGACGGGTTTATCATTTGGGCTCTTTCGTACTAATGGCCATGGCGGCGACCAATTATGGTGTAGTCATCATGTCTACTTTGGCGTCTGCGGATTGGGCGGTCTTGCACATCGGCAGCAGAAAGTTCGTTAATCTCACCTTGCTGGCCTACGGCGCTCCTGCCTTGGTGGCCTATATGAGTTATCGCTGCTTTGAGCCAAGTTTGCGGCGAGTTTCGGCCATTGTCGCAGGCTTAGCGGCATTTATTTTTATATCGATTCAGATACGTCATTTCTGGCAGGGCAGTATTGATTTGTCGCTTCCCACCAGTAGTGGAGAGCTTTATACCTACTCGGTGGTTTGGCTTGCGCTGGCAATAGCAATCATATTAGGCGGCAGTTGGGTGTATTCTTCTGGTTCTGTGGCTGCGCAACAAACCTATCGAGCGGGTATGATTTTATTAGCCCTAGTGATTGTTAAACTCTTCTTAATCGATATGTCTGATTTGCAAGGGTTACTCAGAGTCGCTTCGTTTATGGGGTTGGGCTTGGCGCTGTTGGGAATCGCCTATCTACATAAAAGGCTATCGCTGGAACAGGGCGAGTCATAAAGCGTTTCTGCGCGACTTTGAAACGGAGCTTAAGTTATATGCTCTTTTAAAAATGACACAAAGGCTCGAGTCTTTGCCGGTATATTTTCTCGCTGCGGGTAGAGAATACTGATTGGGAAGTTCAGCTGATGGTAGTTTGTCAGTAGCCGCACCAGCTGCCCTTGTTTCAGCTCTTCTTTGATGGTGTAGAGCGGCAACACCGATATTCCGCCGTCTTCCAAGAGTATGTTTTTAATGGCGGTGTGATCGTTGGTGGTAATGCTACTTTTTACACGGACTTTTTCGGTGTGATTGTCTCGCTGTAAATACCAAGTATCGGCGTCTTTGCGATCGTCGCTGCGCCAGACGATACAGTCGTGGTGGGCGAGGTCCGTTAGCGAGCTCGGCGTTCCTCTTGCATCGAGATAGTGGGGCGATGCACAACACACCGCTTCGACCATACACAATGGCTGCATCACTAGACCCGAGTCGGGTAGAGGTCCCATTCGCACCGAGATATCAAAACGCTCGGCGATCATGTCACTGTATTTTTCCGTTAGGTAAAGCTCGATGATTACGTCGGGATAGCGCTGCTGAAACTTTGCCAGCAATGGTGCGATCTCGCTGCGACCGAATAGCGGTGGGGCAGAAACACGAAGAGTCCCTTGGGGAACTTCACTGAGCCTCGAGACTAAATTTGTGGCCTGATCGAGCTCCAGCATGATGCGTTGGCTGTGTTTGTACAGCGACCAGCCTTCGTCGGTGATGGTCAGCTGTCGGGTGGAGCGTTGAATCAATATCAGATTGAGTTTGGTTTCCAGCGCCCGGATACGCTTGCTGACTGAAGACTTGGCAATGTTCAGCGCGACGGCCGCTTTTGAAAAACTCCCCGATTCAATGACTTGATTGAAGATGGCAATGTTGTGAAGTTCATCAATGACAGACCTTGGCTGCGGGGTTTTATGGGGCATGTTGACGAGTCCTCGGTGCTGTCTTGAGTATTCTTTTGTTTCCTGCAGGAAACCTAGTTATTCATTTTGTCATATTTGTTTCCTTTCGTTAAGGCAATACACTGTGTCCACATCATTTGTGCTCTCTCAACAAGGCACTTTCTAATCAGTAGTTTGTAAGGGGAATTAGACATCATGGCTGGATTAAGCGTCACAGAGTCGATCAAACAACGTAAGTCCGTACGTGAATTTCAGGACAAAGCCGTGCCACGAGCGCTGTTGGAAGAGATTCTCCAATTAGCGCTCTTGTCTTCATCTGGCAGTAATCTACAGCCGTGGAAAATTCACTTGGTCAGTGGTGAGGCAAAAGAGCAATTAACGCAAACGGTTAATGAGCGCATTATGGAGCTGCCGATGGGAGAGGGTGGTGATATCCCTATATATCCCGAAAAGCTGCAAGAGCCTTGGCGACAGCGTCGCGGAGTTTGCGGAGAAGTGGTCTACGAGGCCTTGGGCATTGCGCGGGATGACAAAATGGCGCGGATGATGCAGGTACTGAAGAACTTCTCTTTCTTTGGTGCACCGGTTGGGCTGATCATCACCATGGATCGCAGCTTGTCTAAAGCACAAATCGTTGATATCGGTCTGATTTTGCAGAACATTCAACTTTTGGCGGTGGAGCGAGGGCTCGATACCTGTGCTCAGGCGAGTTGGACAATGTGGCCTAAAACGGTCAGAGAAGTCTTGGGGCTTGAAGAGTCTGAAATGGTGATGGTCGGTATGGCGCTGGGTTATGCCGATACTCAGGCGCCGGTGAATCATGCCAAGCAATCTCGTGTGGGGCTGGAAGAGGCGGTGTCATTTCACGGTTTTGGATGAGCGAGGGGCTGAGAGCTGCCGGCTACGGGCTGCTCGCCTAAAGGGCGCAAGGGGCGGTTAGAGGGGACAGATCTTGGCAGAGATCTTGGCTTGGGATTTGTTTGACGACTTCTCGATCATCTTGCGCCGGTCTTTGATATAGTGCGCGTCTTTTAAGGGCTCGAGCTTTCTTTGTCTTGAGGGCCCCGCAAATATCAGAGGCTGAACATGCAATTTTCCACGCTTGGTCTGAGCGACCCGATCCTCGACGCTATCGCCGATCAGGGTTATACCGCGCCAACGCCTATTCAGGAGCAAGCGATTCCGGTGGTTTTGGCCGGTAAAGATCTCGTGGCCACTGCGCAAACGGGAACCGGAAAAACCGCCGGTTTTGTATTGCCTGTGTTGCAGAGAATCAACGGCGATCGAACCTTACGTGGCAAGCGAATTCGAGCCCTGATTCTGGTACCCACCCGAGAGCTGGCGATTCAAGTCGAAGATAGCGTATCGCGCTACGGTAAAAATCTAAATCTCAGCTCTATGGCCATGGTGGGCGGCACGGATGTGGAGCAGCAAAAACAACGATTGCTCGACGGGGTCGACATTGTCATTGCCACACCCGGTCGATTACTGGATATGGCCCATCAGAGAGCCCTACATTTTGATGAGCTCGAAGTCTTGGTACTCGACGAAGCCGATCGCATGCTCGACATGGGTTTCATAGCCGATATTAACAAAATCATCGAACGCTTACCGGAGCAGCGTCAAAATCTCTTGTTTTCGGCGACCATGTCGAAGGATGTTCGGTATCTCATCAAGAGTACAATTTACCACGCTGTTGAAATTTCCATCGCCAGCGATAGCACTGCCAAACCTGAAATTGATCAATGGTTGATTACGGTCGACAAGGACAAAAAATCAGCACTGCTAAGTCATCTTATTCAGGAAAATCAGTGGGATCAGGCGCTAATCTTTATCAGTACAAAACACGGCGCGGCCAAGCTGGTGAGTCAATTGGCCAAGCGTGGCATCGAAGCCGAGAGTATTCACGGCGATCGAAGCCAGGCCATGCGCACAAAAATATTGGCCGACTTTAAATCTGGTGAGATTAGATTTTTGATCGCGACGGGGGTTGCCGCGCGGGGAATCGATGTGGACCACTTGTCTCGGGTGGTTAATTACGACTTGCCGTTTGAGCCTGACGACTACATTCATCGCATTGGTCGCACAGGGCGTGCTGGCGCTTCCGGTGAAGCGGTGTCCCTAGTATCCAAAGATGATTTTAAAAATCTTTGCGCGATCGAAAAGCGCCTTGATCAACTCATTGAACGCAGAGATATTGAAGCCTTTACGCCAAAGAAAGTGGTGCCTATTTCACGCTTGAACTTTGTTCCCAAAAATCCGCCTGCTGCAAGTCGCGATAACAAGCCCAACAACCGTCGGCAGGATAGAACTCCGTCAAAAACAAAGGGTGCGGGTGGAGATTCGCACAAGCGAACTGCGCCAAAAAAGTCTGGGACTAACTCGGAGCGCACGTCATCCGATAACCCTTGGGGAAATTGGAAAGGCAAGAATCGCTAACGGGCCACTGTGCTAGTAGCTGGGGGCTAGTAGCCAGTTGCCATTGATCGCCGATCAGCAGCGCCATCGATGATGGCGTTTTAGTCTTGACCTTTCCTCTGGGGGAAGGTGTATAGTGACGTTTAATCAACCATAAACTCAGGTATGACTGGCACGCTATGATCGCGCTCCGATCGAACATTAACTCGTCCATTCGACGCTTTACTTCCAAGCCTTCTCCTAGGCAGGTTGTGGCGTTATTGGTGTTGCTATTGTTGAGCCAATGGTGTCAGGCGAGTATGAACGCCGGTCGTTTCAACGCTGAATCTTTGCCTGAGTCGATTCGTTCTCTTAGTGAGTCGCAAGCAAACCTTGATGAGGTGGCCTACGAACAAACTTCATCGTCTTCGTTGGCTATCGATTCGACGCTTCAGCATCAGCAGAAACAGAGTGAGCAAGAGCGGCACGGCTGTTGTCCGGAGACATCTTCGCCGGAGGTAAACCCCGAAACTTGTGAAAATTGCGTTGATGATCTTCTCGCAGACTCTCGCGCTCAGCTCGCAGATACTCTTTCTGCTCTCGGCAGCGAATTCTCAGCTTTTCGCGATGTTGTTTTTCGCGATTCGATAACGCTCTATTGGCGTTATCGAGAAACACTTTGGTGGGGGCTTTTGCAGCCTATCTATCTTCTCTTGGGTCTTTTCCTCGAATAAATACTCTTAGATTCACACTCTGAAATTGAGCGTACCCACGCTTGTGGTTTTTGTGTTTCTAGGATTTTTCTATGTCACAGTTTTCTGTATTTCGTTTCCTTCGAATGAATCGGACCATTGCATTTTCGGTCCTGAGTGTTGTTGTGATTATCGCTACGCTAATAATCGCAACCTTCACGGGTGTTATCCCGTATGGTGTCCCCGAATGGATGGGTGTGGATGACTCAGGCCATCGTTCGTCGCTCACTCCCGATGTCAACGGATCGTCTGACTCCTCGAGCCCCGTCAAACCGTCATCGTCGAAAGTGCTGTATTGGGTGGCTCCAATGGATGCCAATTATCGCCGGGATCAACCGGGTAAGTCTCCCATGGGAATGGCGTTGGTTCCGGTTTATGACCGTGCTGGATCAGAGGCCGGAGATGTTCAGGTAAGCGCTGCAATCATCAACACGCTTGGCGTTCGCACTGAAGTGGCCAGTCGGCAGCTTTTACGGCCTCATATTAATGCCTTTGGCATCATCGCTCACGACGAAAATTCTCGTTTGCGAATGACGGTTCGTAGCCAAGGCTGGATTGAAAAACTGTATGTGTCGGACGAGGGCGAAATGGTCAGAGAGGGTGATCTTCTCTTCGAGTTCTATTCCCCGGAACTCGTGCACGCTCAGGATGATTATCTCCGAGCAATGGTCGCTAACGAGTCGCGGCTGATTCGAGGCGCGCTCGGGAGAATGCGGTCTCTGGCAATTCCAGAGTCACGAATTCAAGCGCTCAACAATCTTTCGGTGAAAACGCACTTGCCTGATAGCTTTCGAAACTTAGCTTATCGAGCGCCGCGCAGTGGTCATCTATCGTCTCTGGGCGTAAGAGAGGGCAGTTTCGTTGCTCCTTCTAGCGTGGTAATGGAGTTGGTTTCCATTGAAAGTGTCTGGTTGATCGCCGATGTGCCTGAGCGAAAAATGTCTCAGGTAAAGCTCGGGCAGAACGCGAAAATGCAGTTGCCAGCCTTCCCTAACAAACAGTGGTTTGGGCGGGTTGAATATCTCTATCCCATGCTTGATTCGAAAACTCGCAGCCTGCGCGTTCGGCTGCGTTTTGACAATCCTGAGCGCAGGCTCAAGCCAAATATGTTTGCGTCGGTCAATATTGACACTTCGCCGTTTGAGGCTCTATCGGTGCCCATTGAGTCGATCATAAAGCTCGAGCGTGAAAGCCGAGTGGTGCTGGCGCTTGGGAAAGGTGAGTTCCGCTCAGTGACGGTTGAAACCGGCTGGCAAGTGGGGGATCGGCAAGTGATTTTGTCGGGCTTATCCGATGGCGACAAGGTGGTCACCAGCGGGCAATTTCTGTTGGATTCCGAGTCGAGTTTGAGAGCGGCCTTCTCCCGCATGGAGTCTTTGCCATGATCGCTTTTGTTATTCGTTCCGCGCTTGAACATCGAGTGGTGGTTCTGGTGTTGGCGCTGTTGTTATTGATTGTCGGCAGCTCGATTACTCGCGAGACTCCGGTCGATGCACTGCCTGACTTGTCAGATGTACAGGTGATCATCAAAACCGATTATCTCGGACAAGCTCCTCAAGTGGTCGAAGATCAAGTGACCTATCCGCTTACCTCGGCTATGTTGGCCGTGCCTCGTGCCACCGGTGTTCGAGGTGTTTCGATGTACGGGACTTCCTACGTTTATGTCTTGTTTGAAGACGCCACCGATATTTATTGGGCCCGTGCTCGGGTGCTGGAATATCTCAGTCAATTGCAGGGGCGTTTACCGGTTTCAGCCCGCCCGCAGTTAGGACCTGATGCCAGCGGTGTTGGCTGGGTGTTCAGTTACGCGCTGGTTGATCGCTCTGGAAAACACGACATCGCCGAGCTTCGCAGCTTACAAGATTGGTATCTAAAACCTCAGCTTCAGTCTGTGCCCGGAGTTAGTGAAATCGCCACAGTAGGAGGGATGGTTAAGCAATACCAAGTGATCGTGGACCCGAATAAGTTACGTCTTCATAAGTTGACCTTATCCCAATTGAAAAATCGACTCACCAGCGCCAATCAAGAATCCGGTGCAAGCGTGTTGGAAATGGCGGAATCCGAATACATGGTGAGACTGAGTGGTTATCTCCAGTCGTTGCAGGATCTTTCCAACATCCCGCTAAAGGTAACCTCAGCCGGCGTTCCCGTGTTGTTGTCGGACGTGGCCGACTTGAGACTCGGGCCACAAATGCGTCGAGGTGTGGCCGAATTGAATGGGCAGGGAGAAGTCACCGGAGCCATGGTGGTGATGCGCTACGGCGAAAATGCAGATCGAGTGATTGCTCAAGTGAAGCAAAAACTCTCACAGTTAGAACGCGGTTTACCGGCAGGAGTGAGTATCGAAGTCACCTATGATCGCTCACAACTGGTCGATGCTTCAGTGAAAACCCTATCGTCAACTTTGATCTTGCAGATGTTGATCGTGGTTTTAATCTGTGCAATTTTTTTGTGGCACTTTCGATCGTCGTTGGTGGTGTTGATCAGTTTACCTTTGGGAGTGTTGGGGGCTTTCTTGATTATGCACTGGCAAGGGTTGAATGCGAATATTATGTCACTGGCGGGTATTGTGGTTGCCATTGGGTCCATGGTTGATGGCGCTGTGGTACTGTTGGAAAACGCTCATAAAAATATCAGTCGATTCCAAGGAGAAAATTCATGTGTTGCCGACGGTAGTCAGCGTTGGCAGCTGGTAAAAGAATCCTGTGTGGCGGTTGGTCCCGCGGTATTTGTGTCGATGTTAATTGAGGCTGTGAGCTTTTTGCCGGTGCTCAGTCTCGAGGCCCAAGAAGGTAAGTTGTTCGCGCCTTTGGCCTTTACCAAATCCTACGCAATGATTGTTGCAGCAGGCCTTACGATTACCTTGGTGCCTGTGTTGATCGGTTATTTCTTGCGAGGAAATATCCACGCCGAAACCGCCAATCCCGTTAATCGATGTCTAAAACAAATTTATCGTCCTCTGCTTGCGGGCACTCTTAAGCACCCGCGAAAATTCTTGCTCATGAGCGGCCTATTTTTGTTGGCTTGTGTTTGGCCGCTATCTCAGTTGGGCTCCGAGTTTATGGCGCCACTTGATGAGGGCGATTTAATGTACATGCCCACCACTCAACCGGGGCTTTCTATTGGTGAGGCGCGGCGTCTACTGCAAATTACCGACAAATTGATCATGAGTCTGCCTGAGGTGGATTCAGTATTCGGAAAAATTGGTCGGGCCGAATCTGCTACAGATCCTGCGCCGCTTAATATGATCGAAACGCTGATTAGGTTTAAGCCTAGAGATCAATGGCGTGCCGGAATAACCCGCGAAGATATTCGACGTCAATTGGACGAGCGTTTACAGCTTCCCGGTGTTAGCAATAGCTGGGTGATGCCGATTAGAACCCGTATCGATATGCTGGCCACCGGCATCAAAACCCCCTTGGGTATCGTTTTAACCGGACAAGACTTAGCTCAGTTGGAAACTCTTGGCATTGAAATCGAATCGCTAATGAATAATCTCGATGGAGTGGTTTCTGTGTACGCCGAGCGAGTTGCCGCCAGTCGCTATGTTCGGGTTGATGTCGATCGCTTGAAGGCCGCCCGCTACGGATTAAACATCGCGGACATTCATGAAATCGCCGCAGTGGCCATCGGCGGAGACAATGTCAGTACCAGTATTCAGGGGCTGGAACGCTACCCAATCAACCTGCGCTACCCTCGGCATTTGAGGGACAGCCTTCAAGATCTGCGAAACTTGCCAATGTTAACGCCAGCGGGATTGAGTATTACCTTGGCAGATGTGGCGAGTGTCTATATCGAGTCTGGCCCCAGCAGCATACGCACAGAGAATACTCGACCTTCGGCGCGGGTTTTGATCGATATAGAGGGAAGAAATATTTCCGAATTTGTCACCGAGGTCGATGCGCTGATGGCTGATCGTATACAGCTGCCTGCCGGCTACAGCCTCGAGTGGAGCGGCCAATATCAGCACCTAGAGAGAGCCAAAAAACGTCTGGGCGTTATTGTACCTATGGCGATATTGATTATTATCGCTCTGTTGTTTCTCACCTTTGGTCGTGGCTTCGACGTGTGCGTGGCGCTGCTAGTGATACCATTTGCTTTGGCAGGAGGGGTTTGGCTGATTTGGTTGATGGACTTCAACTTGTCTGTGGTCATTGGGGTGGGCTTTCTGGCCCTTGCGGGTGTAACCGTGGGCAATGCGGTGATGATGATGGTGTATCTCAATCAATCCCTATCTAGCGCCAATGAGTTGCCGGACCCTTCTGACGCCTCGGATCCGCTTAATGCCAAGGCAGATACAAGGCGCTTGATCGTGGAGGGGGCCATCGAAAGGATTCGACCGGTAATGATGACGGTGACCACGGTTCTATTGGGATTACTGCCGGCGTTGATGATGGAAGGCGCCGGTAGTGAGGTTTTGCAGCGCATAGCTGCGCCAATGGTTGGAGGCATTTTGTCGTCTATGGTTGTGACCCTCTTGGTGATTCCTGCTGTTTACCATCTGTGGTACGCCCGAGGCACAAGGCTGCAGCGTTTGATAGCCCAGAGATCCGACCGGTTTATGTCTTCAAGAGAGAGCAGGCGCTAGAAGCTTGTTTCTTCGGGCGCTGAGAGATAATGACAATTTTCAAGGCATTTACTGCCATTGTTCGCCGTGCCCACATGGGACAGAATCCTTACTTAGGTATCCGAGGGATAGACCGGAATTCATAGAAAGAGGATAGAATCGTGACCAAAGGACCTTTGGCAGGAATAAAAGTAGTAGAAATTGCAGGTATTGGCCCCGGCCCCTGCGCGGGCATGATGCTGGCCGACATGGGCGCGGAAGTTATTTTGGTCGATCGCAAGGTCGCCAATGCCAATGCCGCAGACTTAGGGGCTGGTTCTGGCACCGATGCTTCTCAAATTACCTTCTTTAACCGGGGTAAGAAGTCGGTGGCGGTTGATTTGAAGAAGCCCGAAGGTATTGAAGCTGTATTGAAGCTTATCGATACCGCTGATGTCCTGATAGAAGGTTTCCGTCCTGGGGTGATGGAGCGTCTCGGTTTAGGCCCTGAGGTTTGTCACACTCGAAATGAGAAGCTGGTATTTGGTCGTATGACAGGCTGGGGTCAGACGGGGCCTTTGTCTCACGCCGCTGGACATGATCCCAACTACATTGCCCTAACTGGTGCGCTTTACCACGGCGGCACCAAAGACACTGCCCCCACAGCGCCGTTAACCTTAGTGGGTGATCTTGGCGGAGGCACCATGATTTTGGCTTGGGGCATTTTGTGCGCGGTCATCGAGGCTCAGAAAACCGGTAAAGGGCAGGTGGTTGACGCCGCCATCACCGATGGCTCAGCGTATATTTCCAGTTTATTGATGATGATGCACAACACCGGGCAGATTCAGGACGAAAGAGGCAACGGTTGGGCCGACGGCGCAGCACCCTGGAGCAATAATTACCCAACCTCTGATGACAAATACATCTCGGTTTGTGCACTGGAGCCACAATTTTACGCGCTGCTATTGGAAAAACTCGAACTCACGGGCAATGACCTGTTTTCTAACCAGTGGGACGTGAACAAGTGGCCTGAAGGTAAAGTGGCTATGGCTGAGATATTCGCGAGCAAAACTCGAGATGAATGGTGTGAATTACTCGAAGGTACCGATGTATGTTTTGCACCGGTATTGAGTTTTACCGAAGCGCAGCAGCATCCTCATAATGTTGCTCGAAACGTCTATCAAAAAGTTAACGGAAATTATCAGCCAAGCCCTGCGCCTAAGCTGAGCGGATTTCAACCGGAGATCGGTAAATGTCCAAGCTTGGGCGAGCATACCGATGACGTATTGGCCTCCATCGGAATCGATGCAGTTGCACTGGCCGAACTGAAGGCCTTGGGCGCGGTGTAAAATATATTGACGATCAAAGCGCCTTTTTTTGATACTGATTAAAGCCCCTTTTTAGGGGCTTTTTTTTGCCTATAACAAACCTGTACCCACTCGATGGCCTGAGTTTGATTGTGGCTTGAGATCGATCGCCGATAATAAATGACATCGCTATAAAAATAGTGATGCATAGACTGATATCGTTGGGTCTTGGCGCCTATTTGATTTTATCTTCAGCGCCATTTCTGACTACACTGATTAGTATTATTTCCATAAAAAGAATAAAGGGAGGCTTTATGGATCAGCAATCAGTGGCGGAGACCTTTCATAAGTTTTTCGATGTAAGTGTTGCATCGTCTCAAACTCAGAAAAACTCGGTATTTTCCATTCGTTATAGAGTTTATTGCGATGAATTTGGGTTTGAGTCCATCGAGGAGTTTCCAGATCAAATTGAATTTGATGAATACGACCCGCAATCAACCCACTGCCTGATTACCCATCGCCCCACGGGAAAACCCGCGGGTTGCGTAAGAATGGTGCCTACCTACAGTACCGAAGTACGCGATCCGCTGCCGTTCGAAAAGTACTGCGCCGATAGCTTGGACCGTGACTTTCTTACCCAAATATCACCAGCTCGAGAGACTATGTGTGAAATATCGCGTCTTGCTGTTGATGGAGATTTTCGAAAGCGGGCGGGCGAACGTCGCAATCGATGCGGGATTACCGAAGAGTTTCAAAGCACTGAAGAGGAGCGTCGAACCTTTCCGCTCATAGCCGTTTCCGCGTTCTTGGCCTCTACGGCGCTGACCAACCTGACTCGGCGATGCGATGTGTTCATGATGACCGAACCTTTTCTACCTCGGCTATTAGAGCGTTCGGGTATCGTCGTGCGAAGAGCGGGGAAAGATGTCGATTATCACGGGGTTCGAGCGCCATACTATATTACCGCCGACGAAGCTGCGAAGGGGTTGAGGGGCGATTTACGAGATCTCTATCACCTTATCTTCGATCAATTTCAAAAAGATGATCACGTGATGCAATTGAACTGATATCTTTTGTGTGAATCCCATCGATCAAAACTCCATTAAATCAATGCTAAGGCAGATCAATGAGCGCAGCAGCGGATAATACATTCGACTATCAAGAGGCTTTTTCTCGTAATATAGGCTGGGTTACCGAGGATGAACAGCTAGTACTTAAGTCCAAGAAAGTCGCAATTGCTGGGGTTGGTGGAGTTGGTGGCCTACATCTACTTGCACATACTCGCTTAGGGATTGGAAAATTCCATATTTCTGATTTGGATATATTCGAGCAAGGTAACTTCAATCGCCAAGCTGGTGCGTTTATGCATACCGTCGGTCGTGAGAAGGTCGAAGTTATGGCGGAGATGGCGAAGAGCATTAATCCTGACATGGAGTGTACTACTTTCCCCTCCGGCATTAACTCGGAGAATGTTGACGCATTTCTCGAGGGGGTCGATCTCTATATTGATGGATTGGACTTCTTTGTTTTAGATATACGGCGCGAGGTCTTTGCAAGATGTTGGGAGTTGGGAATTCCTGCCGTGACTGCGGCGCCCCTCGGCATGGGGACAGCGTTACTCTGCTTTGTTCCAGGCAAAATGAGCTTTGAAGATTTTTTCCGTATGGAAGGCTGTTCTGCCGACGAAAGACAGTGGGGATTTCTCGGTGGGTTGTCGCCTGCCATGTTGCAAATGGGCTATCTGGCCGATGAAAGTAGAATTGATTTCAAAGCAAAAAAAGGCCCATCTACGCCAATGGCGTGTGAACTATGCGCCGGTGTTGCCGCGACTAACTCACTGAAATTGCTACTGAGCAGAGGAGAGGTGTTGGCGGCACCTTACGGATTGCATTTCGACGCTTATAAGAACAAAACTAAGATTACATGGCGACCCTGGGGTAATAACAATCCCATTCAGAGAGTCATTCTCTCGGTATTAAGGCGGCGTCTATCGAATACTTTGAGCGATGGCTTAACGTCAGGCTCTGAAGCTTCAAGCTTGAAATCTATGACGGACCGTGTTCAGGATGCGGCGATCTGGGCGCCTAGCGGAGATAATAATCAACCTTGGTCTTTCCCCTCGGAAAAAGATAATAAGGTACTGATGCGTGTCAAGGATACCCGTAAGAGCTGTGTTTACGATCTAAGAGGCAGGGCGAGTCAGCTCGCGGCTGGGGCTGCGATAGAGAATATGGATATTGCTGCAAGCGCGGACGGGTGTCGAATTTCATATCAAACTTCCGCTCATAACGACCAAACAGAGTTCGATATATCGGTATCTTTTGATAAGAGCGACTCGGTGACTGAAAGTCCATTGCTGCCTTATATTCGCGTCCGAACAACACAAAGGCGCCCGTTGCGGACCGCCGAAATCGAGGTCGAGAAAAAGCGTAGGCTAGAAGCGGTATTGGGCGAAAAATTTGAAGTGATTTGGTTAGATGGTACGGACAATCGCTGGGAAATGGCGAAGCTTCTCTTTCATAGTGCAAAAATTAGATTGATCACTGAAGAGGCCTATCAAGTCCATAAAGACATCATTGATTGGGACAATACGACTCACAGTGAAACCAAAATACCTGCTAAAGCGGTTGGTTTGGGGCCTTTAATGTTGGCTTTGATGCGTTGGTCACTAAAAAGTTGGAAGAGAGTAGAGCTCTTAAATACATTTGCCGCGGGAACAATTGCGCCGAGATTACAATTGGACCTGTTGCCGGCATATTTTTGTGGTTCTCATTTTGTTCTTCTCGCCAAAGAGAAGCCTTGCGAAGTCGTCGACTACCTCGAAGCCGGACGAGCGGTTCAGCGGTTTTGGTTAGAAACGACAAAACTGGGGTTGCAGTTCCAACCGGAAATGACTCCTCTGATATTTTCGCAGTATCGCCAAGATGAGATTGCGTTTACCCGTAACGAGATCGCCAATACCAGAGCGGAAAGCGTAAAACTGAAACTCTCTGACGTATTGAAGAGACAAGGAAAATCATTATCCAACGCCGTCTTTATGGGGCGTATGGGATACGGCAAGGTGCCCACTGCTAGATCTACTCGTTTGCCGTTAGCTTCGAAGAAAATCAAATAGAAGCGCTCGGACCGTGGAAAATAGATGGCATACAAGCCTAAGCCACTATTGTCGAGCGATTATCCGTTAATCGTTTGTGCTGCCATTTTGGACCGTTTCAGATATGTCGAATTACTTTACACTGGTCGTGTTTCTTATCTTTTCAGATTGTTTAACTTATTGTTTTTTAAAAAGAAATCTAAGTTGGTCTAAATACTGCATTTGTTAAGTTACTACGGCATGCATTCACTTAGGCCGAGAGAACTTTTGATCAGGAGATAAAAAATGATGAGTAAATCGTTTATCAAGGTAGCGGCAGCTGCCAGCTTAATGATGAGTGCCTCCTTCGCCAATGCACTGGTAGCTATAGATGGCTGGCAAATCGATACCACCAATGCACCGACGATAGCCCCGGCCGTAACCACAAATATCGGGCACCTGAATTTGGCAGGCGGTAGCGCAACGGTAGAACAGGAAGTCAATCTACTGGGCAATCCATTTGCCGGCGCTAGATTCGACGAATTTGGATCAATATTCAGTATTGCCTATACCCCCGAAAATGTTGTTGGTCTCGGAGATTTTGGCTTGCCGAGTGTGTTTGCGGGAGGAATGTCGCTGGAGCTTGTGTTTGATGGTTTACAGGGCGTTGTGACATCCTATGATATCGCCACGGGAGCGATTGATTTTCTCTTCGACTCTGGAGTGGGTTCCGTTAACCTCGAAGCGACGATCGGAGGTGTCACAGATGTGGTTGCATCATTCTCTGTTGTCAGCCCATCGGGTGGTGACTTAGGTGACTTCGGTGGATCTGCGGGAACTCAAGGTCAGTCTACAATCTCTTCGTTGGTTGTTAACAGCGTCTCAGATTTATTCAGAGATTCTGCGGGTAACTCACTAAGTCCACTGATAGCAGCAAACGAATTATTTGCTCAGGTAGTAACGACTAATAGTATCTTTAGTCCGTTTGCCTTTGCAGGACCCTGCTCGTTTGACAATACTGCGTTCTGTGCGACAGGTGTTGTTAATAGTGAGGGCCGATTGGATTTGCTGAGAATACCAGAGCCGCTGACAACCATGTTGATGTCCATCGGTCTATTGGCAATGGCCCTAATCCGCAGAAGAAAAACAGAATTTGATGCCTAAAGAAGCTGTTAGTTAATAAAGGGCTGACCTTAACGGGTTGGCCCTTTCTGCGTTTTATCGACGAAAAAGAAATTCCGCTTTTCTGTGACAAGGACGATAAAGTATGTCGCTTACTCGAATGTTGGTCATTCTCTCTGTTTCATTACTAGCAGCATGCTCTCCTGATTATGATGAGGTTACATCTCTCTCTAACGCCAACGCCTACTATGAATCACGTGACTATAGCGCATCCATAATCGAGCTAAAAAACATACTGAAGAATAATCCGGAAAATTTGGATGCAAGACTTCTGTTGGCCAAAAGTCTCTATGAGCTCAGTGAATACTCCGAGGCCGAGGCTACTCTAAATATCTATTTGGAAAATAATGGGGACGTTGATAAGGCCTATCCTGTTATGTCCTCCATCTATCTAGAGCTTCGAGATCTAGAAAGCCTTAACGCTCTGGATTTGAATGTCTTGTCGGGTGAGGCAAAAATTGTGGTCAATCTTGCGATTGCAACTGGCCAAATTTGGCAGGGAAATCTCGATGATGCAAAAGAGATCATAGACCTATATTCTTCGAGAAAATCAGATTTCCCGCCATATGAACTGGCTAGCGCTAGAATCCTAATTCAGCTCGGACGATATGAAGAGGCTGAAGACCTTCTTACGAGAATGATCGATATAGATCCTTCTAACTATCTCGCACTGCTAGAGCTTGGCGATCTTTCTGCAAGAAACGACGAGAAAGCCAGCGCTTTGGAGTATTTTACAAAGGTATTGACTGTTAACCCATACAGGTACGACGCCAATTTAAAAAGGGCGATTCTCCATATCCAGTTAGACAATATTGAAATGGCTGGCGAAGATCTGAAGGTTGTCTCCAAGCGTCACCCAGAGGCTATTAGCGTCAATTATCTGGTTGGGATTCACGCATATCTCGGAGGGAATCTTGATCTGGCGGAAAAAGCACTTGAAGTTGCCTCTGTCGCACACGAAGCTTATCCGTCCTCTCTGTATTATCTCGGGGAAATTAATTATAAAAACGGCAATACGGCAAAAGCCGAAGACTATCTAAATCGCTATTTAAGTATTTCTCCTGAGTCTGTTTCTGCGGTAAAAATGCTTGCTCTGATAAATTTGAAACGCGGGGACTTCTCCGAGGCCGATAGTTATATCGACGCTATTTGGGAAGACTCCGCAAGTGATATCGAACTCAAAGGAATAAGAGCGACTGCGTTAATGGAAATTGGCAGGCTGGATGAGAGTATTCGTTTGCTTGATGAAGTTTCTCGATTAACTCCAGATTCGGAAAAGGCGAAACTAAACCTAAGCTTGGGGTATCTTCGGAAAAGTGATCATGTAAATTCAATAAAGACTCTTGAGAAGATTGTAGAGGAAAACCCCGCGTCAATAGAATCGGTAAGGTTATTGTTCCTAAATTATATCTATCTTGATGACCTTACAAATGCAAGCCGTGTAGTCGAGGAATATACCCGAAACGACAGCGAAAACTCTGATGCTCTAAATATGAATGCGATATTGAGTGTTAAGAGAGGTGACATAGACGTTGCGATTGATGACTTTAGAAGGGTGATATCTCTATTTCCGGAAAATTTATTTGCAGTCTCAAATCTAGCAAATATCTACATTACTCGTAAAGAGTTTGATGAGGCGGAGAGCGTCTATAGGCCTGTGTTAGCACTAAATGATTCTGCAGTGCTGTCGAACTATGGAAAGATAAAGTTGCTTCAAAATGACGAGCAATCATTTATCGATTACCAGAGGAAATCGATAGAGGCTAATTCCAGCAATATGGATGCTAGGATGGCACTCGCAAATTATTATCTTACCCAGTCCGATTACGATAACGTAGGGTCGGCATTTTTGGGGGCTGTAGATGTTAATGAAGACAAAAATTATCTGAAGGTCATGGCGTTGGCTGAATATGGTAAGTCAGAGTTTTCGCAGTCGATTTTTTATTTGGAACAATTAAAGGATGTTTCGAAAATAGAAGAGCCTGCTATTCATTATCATTTGTCTAAAGCCAAACTAGCATTAGGCGATAAATCCTCTTCAGAAAATGAATTGCTTAAGTCTCTAGATATTGATCCGGATCACTATCCGTCGTTATTAGCTATTTCAAAGCTATTCTTGGCTCAAGAAAAACTTGAGGGTATGGAAGTTCATTTGAGAAAGCTAAACTCAGTGTATTCGAATGAACTAGAGGTTAAGTCATTAATGTCCAGCTATCATGCAGCTCTTGGTGAAACGAGTAAGGCAATTGATTACGCGAAGATTGTATATCAGTCTAAGCCGACGAGTAATGGTGTCTTAGCGCTTGCAGCGTTGTATTGGGACGCTGGTGATACCCAGGAAGCCCTAGCACTAATTAATCAGTGGATTGAAGAAAACCCAGAGGATGTGTTGGTTCGAGAAACACTTTCCGACTTCTACCTCTTAGACAATAAATTCGAATTGGCATCTGAGCAGCTCAAGGCTATCTTGAGATTTCAACCGAATAATGTTGCGGCGCTTAATAATTTGGCTTGGATTCTTATTGAAAATGACTCAAATCTGGCGATTGAATATGCAGAAAAAGCGGTAGCGATACGATCTGATCTTCCTGGGGTGATGGATACCTTAGCAATGGCCTATCTGGGAGGTGGAGAGCTAGAAAATGCATGGCGTAGTATTCGAAAAGCTACGACATTAGACCCAAACAGTGCTTCGATAAAGTACCACAGTGCAGTTATCGCGGTTGAAGTTGGAGAGAAAGAGTACTCCCGATCAACGCTCCAGGGGTTGATTGATGGTACGCAGAGCTTCCCCGAAAGAGAATTGGCCTTGGCTCTTTTGAAGGATGTGTCGAATTAGCATGGTGTTCTAATTCTTCGAATAGATAAAAAATTAGATTTTCGTCAAACGGTTAGATGCTATGTCGATTATCATAAAAATTGCACGCACCCCTAAAGAACTAGATGATGTTTATCGATTGCGCTTCGAGGTCTATGTCGAAGAGCGTGGAAAGTTCGCCGAAACAATAGATGGACATCCTCGAGTGATTGATCGGTTTGACGCCTTGCCTGGCGCGGTGAATATCGTCGCCTATCACGAGGGGCAAGCGATTGCGTCGATGCGTGTCAACGAAGATACCGAGGTCGGTTTACCTGCCGAGCAGTACTTTGACTATAGCGAGGTTAGGCAGTCAATACAGAATGATTACTTAAACGATAACTCTGGGATCCGCAGTGAGGTGCCTAAGCTAGCAAGTGGAAGCATGTTGGCGATTCATCAAAATTGGCGTAATCGTCGTAGTGTCATATTTGCGGTCTTCAAAATGGCAACGGGTATCATGCATACGTGGGGAACTACCCATGTATTGTGTTCTATTAGCAGTGAAACTTGGTCAATGTATGGGCGCCTAGGTTTCGAGCGATTGTCCGAGAGTGAGTGGAAAGAGTCAGTAGCAGACGATATGCTTCCAATAATGGCTCCTTTTAAAAAGGTGTTTGATTGGTCGTTCGGAGAGATTCGAAAAACAATTAATAACTTCTGGCTCGACAATTTTTGCGGTCAATTTGAGCGTATTATCCTCTCGCCCGGTGAGGTTCTCTTTAATCAAAATGACAAAGCCAATCATACTTTTGCAGTAGATGAGGGGTGGATTGCGATTTCTAGGGAGGATCCAGAGGGAAACGAAATGGTGTTGGCAAACCTGTCGCGTGGTTCTCTATTTGGGGAGGTTGCGGTTTTTGATGGCGAGCGACGATCAGCGAAAGCAGTGGCTTTAGCGAACACTGAGCTGATCGCCATTGAACGATCTCACATGTTTGAAATGTTGAAAAAAAATCCTGAAAATATGGCGCAATTGCTCAAGCATTTTGCAACATTGGTTAGGGATTCAGGTAATATGGCCATGGTACAAGCGTTCGCGCATCAAACTGGACGAGTCGATTTTGCGCTCAAGGAGCTTTGGCGATCTGCAGACCCTGAAACTCCGGGTTCGTCTCTGAGATCTATCAAAGTCGGTCCTTCTCAGTTGGCGAAAACGGCTCGTGTTCGTGAAGAAGATGTGAGGCAGGTGCTTGAACTCAAAAAGGCGCAGGGAGTTCTTGATTACGGAAATCGTATTATTAAGTTCCTTGAAGAGCCAGAGGAGGATTCTATGGGAAGTCAGTTTCGACAATCGCCGCTTTGAGTGATGTGTGTTTCCATATAAAAAATAGTGAAGGGAATTCACATTTATAATAAATATTTGATCGGTCTTTCGCGTTGTAAAAATATCCGACTTAACTATAGTTAGAATATTGAAATGACGTCAAAATACACATTTTGACATTGCCAAGATTTTTTTGGATGACGGGTCTTTAGGGGTTTCTTCCTACTTCTTGGTGCTTGTTTAGGATGAACGAATTAAACACGGAGTTGTATTAAATTGGGGATATAGCCGATGGCACAGGTCAAGGTTCACTCAGGAAAGAGCATTGTTACCCACGATGAACGAGTTGAGACTATAGTGGGAGCGGGTGTAGGAATTACCGCAAAACCGACGTTTTCTAATAATCGTACTCGTGATACGTTTTCTAACAATCATTCGTTAAAGGGTAATATCAGAGTCGCTGGAAATTTCATGCATGTAGAGTATTTGACACTCATGTTTGTGGAATTTGTTCTCAGTGTATTCATCTGGTCTCTAGCTATCAATGTGACTTCACCTTTGGCATCTCCTTTGTCGAGTGTGGTTTTGTATGCCGTATTGAGTATTTTCTCGATGCTCGCGATGGGGTTATATGATAATCGTCAGCGCAATCGGTATATTGGAATCTTCACCAGAATATTCGTGGCAGCTGTGTTCAGTGCCGTGGCGATCTTATTAATCGAGAGTGTCTATTCAAGCGATAGCGTTTCACTGTTAACGCTGGTCATCGCCAGTTTGACGCTAGCAGCAATTTTCTCTTGTGGTAGGGCGTTATTCGATCGCTACGTAGATGGTTGCGTTCTTCGTAAGCGTATATTGGTGTTAGGAACCGGTAAGCGAGCGACCAAAATAGAAAGACTGAGGAGAAAGTCTGATCGGCGCGGATTTGAGTTGTTAGGTTTTATTGCCTCTAGAGGTTGCCAGCACTGTTATGTGAACGCTGAACGATTGCTCGATGTTAAAGATGTCTGCGAATACGCACTCGAGAATGCGGTCGATGAGGTGGTCGTAGCGCTCGATGATCGCCGTCATGGTATTCCAACGGATCAGCTGCTCGATTGTCGAATGAGCGGAATTGAGATTACTGAAGATCTTGATTTCTTCGAAAGAGAATCGGGACTCATTCAATTGGATCTAATTAAGTCAAGCTGGCTTATTCATACCAGAGGCTTTTCAAACAACTACTATCGTTATATCCAAAAACGGGTAATTGATGTTGTGGGGGCACTATTTTTGGGTGTTCTTCTAGCGCCGTTTATGTTGCTGACGGCGCTTATGATTAAGTTAGAGTGCGGAGCACGATCTTCTATTTGGTATACACAGAAGCGTATCGGTCGAGGAGGAATACCGTTTACTATCTACAAGTTTCGCAGTATGTCCTCTAATGCTGAGAAACCTGGTCAGGCGCAGTGGGCCTCGGCTAACGATCAGCGAGTGACAAAGGTGGGTAAGGTGATTCGTAAGTACCGTCTCGACGAAACGCCTCAGCTTTGGAATGTACTTAAGGGAGATATGAGTCTCGTGGGGCCGAGACCTGAAAGACCTGAGTTTGTTGAAAACCTACAAGAAATAAATCAGCTCTACCGTGAGCGTCATCGCCTAGCGCCTGGGCTTACAGGCTGGGCGCAGCTCTGTTATCCCTACGGAGCGTCTACAAGCGATTCTATAGAGAAGCTAAAATACGATCTCTATTACGTCAAAAATCAAGGATTCTTCTTGGACCTATTTATACTTATGCAAACTGCGGAGGTTGTATTGTTTAAGAAGGGGGCTCGCTAAGACAGTGGTTTTTAGCGCGCAAGGAATCATTCTTTCGAATGGCGAATTTAACGCTTTCAATAAGAAATTAGCACCGTTCGAATATCTGATTAACGCAATATTGTGCTAGGTTTTGAGCCCGTATTTGTCCAGCATATTATAAAGCGTCGGTCGAGTAACTCCGAGGCTTTTGGCGGTTTCAGATATGTTGTCATTGGCCCTATTGAGGGCGCGCAGAATAGCCGTACGCTCAGCATCCTCTCGGACCTGCTTTAGGTTTAATGGAGACTTTTCTGTATCACCGTTTTCTATCTCCAGATCATCGAGCTCGATCTTTCCATTATCTGCCATAATGACAGCTCGTTTAATTTGGCTCTCAAGTTCTCGGACATTTCCCGGCCACTGATAATTTTCAATTGCTAGAAGTGCGTCCTCGGTAAAACCCTTTATATTCTTCCCATATTGTTGGTTGAAACGATCGAGAAACACCCTTGCTAATAGTAAGGCGTCTCCATCTCGATCTTTGAGTGGTGGGATATTTATTGTGATCTCACTTATTCTGTAAAACAGGTCCTCTCGGAACAGACCTTCGGTGATATGTGTTGAAAGATCTTGGTGTGTGGCACAGATAATTCTAACATCCACAGGAATTTCTTGACGTCCTCCAACCCGCTCAATGACCCGCTCTTGAATGAAACGCAACAATTTTGCTTGTAGTTCTAAGGGAAGGTCACCGATTTCATCGAGGAATAGAGTGCCGCCATTGGCGTATTCAATTTTTCCTGGAGTTTGTTTTGTTGCGCCAGTAAATGCGCCTTTTTCATAGCCGAAGAGCTCGCTTTCAAGCAGGTTCTCAGGGATTGCGGCGCAATTAATAGCGATCATATTTTTGTTGGATCGGGGGCTTAATTCGTGAAGGGCTCGTGCAAAGACTTCTTTTCCGGTTCCACTTGCTCCAAGAAGAAGCGCAGTAATATCACTTGGAGCCACCTTCTCAACAATGCGGCAGGCCTTCAGAAGGTTTTTGCTCGAACCTATGATTCCCTGTAAGGGACCGGACTTAGAAATATCTTGGAGGCGCCGGTTTTCCTGCTCTAGTTCGAAAACTTGATAAGCACGCTCTACTATTAGCTTTAATATTTCTGGATCAACCGGCTTTTGATAGAAGTCGTAAGCGCCATTTCCAATGGCCATAACAGCGTGTTTTCGTTCGTGATCACCTGTTACCACGATAATTCGGCTCGCCGGAGAGAGGTTGAGGATTTCCTTTAGTGCCGCCATGCCTTCAGATATCCCGCCAGGATCGGGTGGCAAGCCAAGATCAAGCAAGATAACCCCTGGAGGGTGTCGTCTTACCGCGGCGACTGCGGATGGTCGGTCTCCGCATATTTCTACTTTATAGTCGTCAAAACACCATCTGAGTTGACTTTGTAATCCTGGGTCGTCTTCTATGACCAGTAGATAGCGATCGCCGTGATTCATTACTCTTCCTTGATTTCTTGCACCGCTAACTGGGTGCTGTTGCTTGTCGATAGCTGTTCGTTGTCTTTAGCTGAAACTATATAGGATGGCAATGTAATGGTAAATTCTGATCCGACGCCAACTTTGGATTCCACCTCCAAATCTCCTCCCAGAGCCGAAATTGTTTGTCGGCTCTCAAAAACCCCAATACCCATACCGGCAAGACCTTTGGTTGTGTCGAATGGTTTGAAAAGTCGATGCTTCAAAAACTCCGCGCTCATTCCGGAACCCGTGTCCGAAATTTTGATAACGGTGGATTTGGACCTGGAATCAACACTAATGTTTACGGAACCTGAATTGGGAGTCGCGTCTTGGGCATTTTGAATCATATGCTCGAAGATGGTGATTAGCTGTGCTTTATCTCCATCGACTGCACTTTCTGATTTCGCGAAATTGAAGTTAGGCGTAGGCTTTTTGTTTGATAAATTTTTGATCGCTGTCCCCAACGCATCGGAAATGAGCACCGGTTCGATAACATCATTGCGCTCACCAGACTTCATTTGTTTCAGTAGGCGAGTCATTCTGTCGACAGAGTTTGCTATAGTACTCAGCATGTCATTGACAAAGTCTGGGTTGGATTTGTGTTTCTCGGCGTTGGCGACTAGTAGCGACTGCTGGGCAAGGATGTTCTTTAGGTCATGCATGACGTAGGTTGACAGTCGGTGGTAGGCTTCAAATTGTCGTGCTTCAACGAGCTCACGCTCGGACTCATATTGGGAAAGGTGGATAGCTGCTTGTTGTCCTGCAAGCTTGAGAAGATCTCTGTCTTCCCAATTGATGTCTCGACTGAGATCCGATCTCCTAAGGAGAACTATTCCCAATACCGAGTTTTGGTAGAGTAGAGGTACGATAAGCCAGCATTTAGAGATCGATAGGATCCACTTAGGAATTTCTAAGGTTCCATAAACGGATCGAGACTCCCGGTACTCATCCAAGTCTATGACCCATTCTGTTTCCTCCATAAAGCGAACTAGAGATTGAAGGCTTCTATCTTGTTCTCTATTTCCGGTGTTGGGCTCTGGAATGTGCCAGTGTGCAATAGGCGCTAGCTGGTTTTGTTGCTTCTTCCAGAGTAGGGCTCCGCTAGCACCAATGAGTTGCGACATGGATTGACAGACTCGAATAGGAACTTGACCTTCGCTATTGGCGAGATTATGTGTGAAGTCTAACCATTGCTTTCGATAATCGTGTTTTAGTCCAAAAAAGTGCTTATTGAGAACAACCTTAATGTATTGCCTTAACTTTACCGACAGTAGCAAGGTTGCCAGAATGAGGGCGCCGCCAAAAATGAAAATCAGTAGAAAGAGTCCGCCCAAGGATTCGTTGATGTAGCGAACGTAGTATCCGGCTGCGGCCAGAAGAAGAAGGTAGCATGCCGCTGTAATAACTGTTGCCGAATGAAAAACAACGTTCTTGGAAATATGGATGTTGAACTCTCTAGAGCCTAAACGATTGATTCCTATGAATAAAATGGGCGTGATTAGTGCGTTTATTAGTCCTCTAGAAGACTTGAATAACTCGTTAGTCTCTTGGAACATTAGCGCATCGCTGTGCATGCAAAAGTCATAGGTGAATATTGCGCCAGCACCCACCAATATATATTTGAGTTTCCAGCGTTCCTGCTCATTACTGTTTCGGGTGATCTGTTCGATTATTCCTAATGCTATGATGTTGATGCCAACCAGTGCTAAGAGCTTTATTTGCCCAAGATCCAAAATTGTGAAGAGGATATTTTTTGACGAGCTGTTGTCGGGGTAGGCAGTGAAAGAGAGTAGGATTAGTATGGATAACAATAATGGGGTCAACCCCGATCTCGAAAATCCATTAGCGATCGTTACCGAAAGTAGGAGAAGGAACCAGCTGGCATAGCGAAGACTTTCTGAAATGACGACTATGAAGGATTTATTGTTGTCGAATGCTGTGACGACAGACCATAATAATGTTGAAAGACAAACAAGAGCGAGCGGAATTTTTTGTTGGGTTCTGATTTTTTTTGATGCTATAAATAAAAGCATCATTAGCATCGTCACTGCAAGGAATAGGTGGCTCAGAAATCCGATTTCAATGGGCATGTTTTATTCTGCAGTGGCTTAGCGTGTGACTCATCATGTTTTTTCATTTTTTTTAGTAATATAGACTACCTTCCTTTATATCGAAGCGACAGGGAAAGGGGCGCCATATCGATAATTTGTCTATTATTTTTAGTATAGATAGTAGAAACTAGATTCGTAATATGAGTGGCCAAAATAATGCAGATGGAATTTGCTAAATGTCATATCTAACGCTTAAAGATGAAATTTCAAAATCTCCTAAATCTTGGTTAGTAACTGGAGCAGCTGGTTTTATTGGATCTCACCTAGTCGAAACCCTGTTAACACTCGATCAGTATGTTGTCGGTCTCGATAATTTCTCTACTGGATACCAGAAAAATCTCGATGATGTCCAATGTGCGGTGAGTCAGCAGCAGTGGGGTAGATTCAGGTTTTTGAAGGGAGATATCCGAGCGCTGGAAGATTGTCATAGAGCTGTTGAAAATGTCGACTTTGTCCTACACCAGGCGGCACTAGGAAGTGTTCCAAGGTCTATTGAAAATCCGGTGCTCACGAATCAGAACAATATCGACGGCTTTCTAAATATACTTGTAGCCAGCTCCAAGGCGAATGTTCAGAGATTCGTATACGCGGCGTCTTCCTCTACCTATGGTGATCATCCTGGGCTTCCAAAGATCGAGAGTGAAATTGGTAGGCCACTGTCTCCCTACGCAGTGACAAAATACGTAAATGAGCTGTACGCCGATGTCTTTTCGAAAACCTACGGGATCGAATGTATTGGTCTGCGTTATTTTAATGTGTTTGGCCCCAGGCAGGACCCCAACGGCGCATATGCTGCTGTTATTCCAAAGTGGTTTGATGCTATGGCGTCTTTATCTCCTTGTTTTATAAATGGAGACGGTGAAACCTCTAGGGATTTTTCCTACATCGCCAATACAGTGCAAGCGAATATCTTAGCGGCAACAACGACGAATGCTAAGGCTTTAAACGAGGTTTATAACGTTGCTTTTGGTTCTCGCACCACGTTAAATCAACTGCATGATTACATTCGAGATTTGGTGGGTGAAAAAATACCAGGCGCTAATACGTTGATGCCTGTTTATCGAGAGTTTCGCGACGGCGATGTTAAACATTCTCTAGCGGATATTACCAAGGCGACTACGAGGCTCGGGTATATTCCTACTCATGGGGTTCAGCAAGGTCTTCTCAAAACTGCAGAGTGGTTTCTTTCCAGTCATTTGGAGTCGGAGTCAACTGCTTTGGGGCTTAATCGAGGTTGAGTCCAAAACTACCTATTACTGATTAGCAGAGATGTAATTTTATAACGATTTAACTAGGATAATACGAAGATATGGAAACCGTTGCTGTTGTTGGGCTTGGCTATGTTGGTCTACCGCTGGCTGTAGCTTTTGGTACTAAGACGAAAACGATAGGATTGGATCTTAACGAAGAGAAGCTTTCGGCCTATCGCGGGGGGAATGATCCAAGTGGTGAGGTTTCAACAGAGCAATTGAAGGGCGCGTCGCTTCTTCAATTTTCCAGCGATTCCGCGCTTCTAAGTGAGGCGGACATCATCATTGTTGTTGTGCCCACGCCAATTGACAATGCGCGTCGGCCTGACCTTTCCCCCTTGGGTGGAGCTTGCCGAGCGGTTGCGAAGCATATGAAATCTGAGGCCATCGTGGTTTTTGAGTCGACGGTTTATCCTGGTTGTACGGAAGAATTCTGTGTGCCAATTCTGGAGGAGGGCTCGGGTTTACTATGGAGAGGCCGGTGCGGGGACGGTCTATCGGCAGACGATTCAAAAAGAGGGGGTTTTTACGTCGGTTACTCTCCGGAACGTATAAATCCCGGTGATAAAGAGCACCGATTGGAAAGTATCACTAAGGTTGTTTCAGGTGATACCGCCGATACGCTGTCTCGTTTATCGGCATTGTATGGCGAAATAATACAAGCTGGGATCTTCGAGGCTAACAGTATCAAGGTTGCAGAAGCTGCTAAGGTTATTGAGAATACGCAACGAGACCTTAATATTTCATTAATGAATGAGCTGTCGTTAATTTTCCATCGGTTGGATATAGATACCGCAGATGTGCTCGAGGCGGCCGGTACTAAGTGGAATTTTTTGCCCTTTAAGCCGGGTTTGGTTGGTGGGCATTGCATAGGAGTAGACCCTTATTATCTAACCTATCGCGCAGAAGCAGCAGGTTACCACCCTCAGGTGATTTTGGCAGGCCGACACATCAATGATGGTATGGGAAAGTTCATTGCCGAACAAACCATCAAGTGTTTATCGAGGGCCGACAAACCCATCAATCACGCGAAGGTTAGTGTGCTGGGGTTGACGTTCAAGGAAGATTGTCCCGATCTTAGAAATTCACATGTCATTGATATTATTAACGAGCTTCAGGATTACCAGTGCGATATTTATGTTCATGACCCTCTGGCCTCCAAAGAAGAAGCGCTGCATGAATATGGAATCGAATTGTCGTCTTGGGATGATCTGAGAAATTCAGATGCGATTGTTCTTGCCGTTCCTCATGCTGAATATCGAAAGCTGGCGGTTCTAGATCTTAAGTCATTTATGAATCCTGGCGCTATACTGATAGATGTTAAATCCTATGTTGACCGTGAAGACCTAGACGCGAACGGTGTTAACTATTGGCGTCTTTGAGTTGAAGGCGGCTTGTATAGAGAAATTTGTGTCAGAGATCTTTACAGGTTGGATGAATTACGCGCTAAAGCGAAATTATTGTTATTAGAAAACAAGAACTTAGCTAAAAGGTGTGATAATTGCATTGAATATTGTTTGTATAAAATATCGAGTGGAGAGTGAGTCAAGGCCACTGCTCAGGAAGGACCCTTAAGTCGTATGTTTGGACTAATTTTATGACTGATAAAAAATCGAACGATGGCGTTGAAGGTGTCAAAACCAAAGAGGCCTCTTTAGACTCTGGCGGTGCTGGAATTTCTCGCCGTAATCTTGCCAAAGCAGGAGCGGCAGCTCCGATTGTATTGTCATTATTTAGTCGCCCCGCATGGGGAGTCGCCTGCTCCCCGTCCTCTTTGGCGTCTGGTAATGCCTCAGGAAGACATCAAAGCGATTGTGATGGTAACGGTTGCACCCCAGGCTTCTGGAAGAATAATCTATTAGCGTGGCAGGGAACCGGATTTTCTCCCGGAACTGGTATTCGATGGAAGCATGGTCGCTGTGTCGAATGGAATACCGTGGGAGCCACCACATTTTTTGATGTGTTTGGGTTCCGTCCCGCGATCTCCACATCGAGTTCATCGGCCATCAGCCTTTTGGACGTCATGTTAGAACATCAACAAGCCAGCAGCGAAGGTACCTACGAGAATCATCTAGTGGCAGCCTTACTCAACGCTGCAAAGGCACCTTATATATACGGTGCCACGGTCGACGAAATCGTTGAGCTTGCGCGCTGTGCTCATAACGGAATTCCCTATCAGGGGCACCAAGTGACTCGCCAAGAATTGTTCGATCTCGTGGTGCGCATGAACGAAGCGGGTAGTTGCTTTTTGAATGCACACGCACAATGCGGTCCAGGCTATGTGGAGCACGACGGCCAGTGTATCCCCAGCTGCAGAGACGGATGGCAATTTGATATGACATCAGGACAATGTGTTAAAACGTCAGAATGGGACGACAATATACATCAGTCGCCGTGAGCGTTTTGTTATTCAAAAGTCTGTCTGGTTGATTCTGTTTTAGAGGAACTCAGTTTGAATACGACCGAATGGAAATGTAAGGAGCAATTAACGATTGCGGAGTGGGGAGAAGATGACGCGGTAGTGTATCTGAGTGATTGCGGGGATCTTCATCTCATTGCGGGAGTTGCAAAATCCATTATTTCGGCATTAAAACTACAGCCAATGTCTAGTCAGGCGTTGGGACTTTTGGTAAATACCGGTAGCCTAGACAATATTGAGTTGGACGCTATTAATCGGCAAATTGTCCAACTAAATTCACTGGGCTTACTCGTCGAAGCCGAATAATAAGTTGAGATTTTCGTTTGGGAAAAACTAAATGTTACAAGTACGAGCGGCGTTATCAAATTGGGCCGTTTAGTGTTGAGGTAACCACAAATCTCAATAATGTACTTGCCAGTTTGGATCGGTTTTACGGTTGTTTCTCTTCTCCTGCGTCTAGTTTTATCGACTTTCGTGTTTCATTAGAGCAGGGCAAAGGGCTTCGTCGATGGGTTCGGCCTCAGGTGAACTTTGTATTTGATGGTGTTCAGCCCTTTAAGCCATTGCCCAAGGATCAGGCGGTAGCGCTGTTTGAGTGGGGGCTTAACTGGTGTATGACCAATCACTGCCATGAATACTTAACGGTTCATGCTGCTGTCGTAGAGAAAGCTGGGCGATGTCTCGTATTGCCAGCGCCTCCAGGTGCAGGTAAAAGTACCCTCTGCGCCGCTCTAGTTTGCTCTGGCTGGCGTTTGCTGTCTGACGAATTGACACTTATAGAGCTCTCAGATGGAAACAAAATTGTGCCGCTGTGCCGTCCGGTTTGTCTGAAGAATGAATCAATTTCGATTATTAGGGAATTTTCGCCTCAGGCGGAATTTGGTGAGGTGTGTAAAGGCACAACGAAAGGTGATGTGTCGCACATGATTGCACCCAAGGCCCACGTTGCCACTATCGAAAACCGAGCTCCGGCAAAGTGGATTATCTTTCCGCGCTATGTCAAAGGTAAAGGTGCGACCATGTCGCCGCGCTCAAAGGCAACCACCTTCTTTGAAATGGCACGCCAATCCTTCAACTTTCACGTGTTGGGTATGACAGGGTTCAAAGCACTAGAAAACGTTATTGGTGCTAGTGATTGTTTTGATTTTGAGTATTCAAGCCTAGAAGATGCGGTGTCCATGATTAATAATCTCAGCCATGAAACCCGCTCACGAGAACTTGTACACGATGAATGCTAAACCTGGTTGTGTATCGGATCTAATCGGTTTGCTCGATAGCCCTGAAGAATTTGTTGACAAGCTCACACTAGAGCAGTGGGATTTGATCGTCAGCCAGGCTCGCTCAGTGGGAATGCTCGGTCGCTTGTTCCATATTCTGGATTCCGAAAATGTTATTCATAGAGTTCCTGATGCAGCTCTACGCCACTTTCGTTGGGGGGATGTGATCTCTCGTCGTCATGTGGTGCTTGTCGGTGTTGAGGTTGACGGTATCAGTAAGGTGCTGTCTTCATTGGCTGGGCCAATAATTTTATTAAAGGGAGCGGCTTATAGTTATGGGAATATTGACGCACTAAAGGGGCGAATATTTACCGATATTGATTTGCTCGTTGGCGAAGAAGAGATTGGGGCGTCAGAGGGACTTCTTGAGCGCAATGGCTGGCTATCTTCGCATATGAGTGAATATGATCAGCGCTACTATCGGCGCTGGATGCACGAGTTACCTCCGATGAAACATGGGCAGCGACAAACGGAGTTAGATCTTCATCATGCCATTCTCCCAAAGACATCGAGATTTAAAACGGATACTAATCTACTTTTTCGTAACGCAGTACCGATAAATTCGGATAAAAGGCTGTATCGATTAAGCGATGATGATCTGCTTCTTCACAGCGCAGCACACCTATTTTTTGATGGCGAGTTCAATCATGGCTTTCGTGATTTAGAAGATATTCGCTCGATGATGACGGCGTGGCAGGGGGCTAGCAATCGATGGAGCTCGTTAATAGAAAGAGCCGCTTGCTTAGGGATTTCCAATCCACTTTATTTTGCACTTTATTTTTCTAGGGAGTGGTTTTCCATTTCTGTTCCTGATTGGGTTTTGATTAGAGTATCTTCAGATGCAAAGTTGGGAGTGTTCAGACGATTTGTATTGATATTCTTATTTAGACAAAGCCTCTTGCCGATTCACAGTTCCTGTTCGGGCCGGGCGAATTCAATCGCTCGCTATTTTCTTTATCTTAGAAGTCACTATCTACGCATGCCGCTCAGGCTATTGATTCCTCATCTCGTCTATAAGGCGTTTTTACCTACTCTAGAGAGGCTTAAGGAGATGAGGAGGGAGAGGTCTAAAGGGGATATTCTTCAACGTTTAATTGAGTCTAAGGCCGACAGAAGCCTGAAGTGATTATTCATCGCCCGAGTCGCTGTTACTCGAGAAACTGTTTGCGCAAGTCAAGTAACCCATTGCCAACACAGCTGACTTCAAAGTGGTTGGCCTATTTGCGTTGACGCCTCAATAATGCAAGTCCCAAGAGTATTAGGTAGGCTGAGCTTGGTATAGGTGCTTCACCATCAGGAGTATCAGGGGTGTGTCTCATGACGCCAATGGACGACAATTTAAAGGCGTCTTTGGTATGCAATCCGCCACTTAAGAGTGGAGTAATATCGCTGAGATAGGCACCAATAATCCAATAGCTCGAAAAGATATCTTGCGTGTCAGTCGACGGGTTGATGGTTTGCTGGTTGTTGCTATTACCGGCGTAGTGACCGATGGCATCCCAGCCATTACTGATTAAGTCACCAATATCCTGAGACGATTGCAAGCCCAGAGAGGCGTTACTTTCGTAACCGTCGTGAAATCCGTCGTTATTTGGGTCGTAGGCCAGTAGTGTAGAGTCACCATCGTTACCAACCCATCCGAAACTGTAGGTTGAGATCGATACTGGTTCGCTGAAACGAAATACTAAGAATTCATCAGAGCCGCTATTATCCACGGCGTGGCCGTCATTCGAGCGATCTAAGCCAATACCCCCACTCCAATGTACCAAGTTTGAGTTGTAGTTTCTGATTCCAGAAGTTTCTGCCCAGCCTGAGATATTGGCGGTGATGTTATTGCTGTTGTCCGAGTCGCCATCATTCCCGACATAATTGTATGTTCCGCCGGTGGCGGTAGAGGCGTAGACGCTGTACGAATACCCGACATCTGAACGCTTGAGGCCCCAGGTAGCATCAACCGCCGCATTTACGCCCAGCGAAGCGAAGAGAGCGAGTGATGCTGCGGCTAACAAGCCTTTTTTAAATCCTACACGTATATGGGTATTACTCATTACCAACATCTCCAAAGTCGCTCTCACAGGCGTTGCCATATGGAGCTTTCTCTCCTTAAATCGGGGCGTGACGCTTCGTTCCGTTATTTGGTGTTGGGCGTATCGGTACCCGCGACCAAGATCATTCCCTGATGTTGTAAAAAAAGCTGATAAACAGCGCCTAAATTAGATATTTTCTGCGATGAGCCTAGTATGACTTGGGTGTTGTGAGCTTCATCGGCTAGGTTTAGCGCTTACTTTGTAAAATTGTCTTCTAAATCAACCTACATATAGACAAGAGCAAAAATAAGGCCAGTAATTTTATTTCTTTCTATTTCAGTAAGTTAATATCCCTTTTGGCAATGAATATGAGGTCCTTGTAAATAAAGCTGACACCAACGCTTTGTCGCCGAATGTCTCTGTTTAACCCAGACTTTTCAAGAGTGCCTTAGCGTCAGATTCACCGTCGAATGATGCGCCGCTTTCAACTGATGCTTTTAGTTCACGCTTAGCCTCTACGGTGCGACCTAAGTCGAGCAATGCCTTGCCGAGATGGTAGCGTATTTCCGGAACGTTACTGGCTCTAACCGCTGCCTGGCGGAGATACTTCAAGCCTTTCTCGGGGTTCCCGGCCTTGACCATCAACCAGCCAACAGTATCATTAACGTAGGGGTTTTCCGGGGATACCCTAAGCGCTCTCTGGGCATATCCCAGCGCCTCCGACGAGCCGAGTTCATCGAGGACGTAAGCCATATTGTTGAGGTGGGAGGCGTCGTTAGCGTCGGCCTCAATCAGCCGTGTCAGCGCTGACTTCGCTGCAACTAGTTTGTTTTCACGGATCAGCTGAAGGCTATAAGCTCCTCCGATGGCTGGGTGCCTTTTCCAGTAGTGCTCGAGTGTTACCAGCGATTTTTCATGCATTCCCTGCGTGGTCAGTGTATGGCTAAGTCCTAATACAAGTTCCGGCATAAACCCTACCTCTAGTCCTTTCGAATAGGTGTTTGACGCTTCGGCTAGGGATCCTACTGCAACTTCACTATCGGCAAGCATTAGGTAAGAGATGGATTCTTTAGGGTGTTCTTGAACGAGCTCTCTTGCATGCTCCAAGGCTTGGTTTTGCTCGCCAGTTATGAGCAGCAGCGAGATTAAGCTCACATGTGAAGGAAGGTGTTTTGGATTGCTCTCGGTGGCCTTGAAGAGAGCGTGTCTAGCGTCAGAGTTCGCGTTCAGCTTTATCATCGCTTGAGCGAGAAAGTGCAGTCTCTCCGTGTGAAAGCCAACCTTTTTTGATTGTTGTTTGTATATCGCCAGTGCTTTTCGTGGTTGCCCTGTTTTTTCGTAGACTTTGGCGAGGGTAATCGTTGACTCGAAGCTATGTTCAGCGAGTATGTTGGTGTCAAGTGCGAGGGTGATGGCGTTCTCATATTGTTTATCAATGACATAGAGCTCCATCAGGAAGATACGAATATCAATATCTTCTAAGTCAATCAATCGAGCTTTTTCTGCGAGCTTTAATGAGACATCAATATTTCCCTGATCTCTTTCTAGCTGGGCTAAGGCAAGCATAGTATCGCTGGATTCAGGAGTCTGCTCTATAGCTTCTTGCAGCAGTGAGAAGGCTCTGTTGGTATTGCCGGATCGCGCCTCTAGTTTTGCGAGGTTTATGACTGTGCTGGTTGAATTGGGCCGCTCTATTAAGATGTTCTCAAAAGATTGCCGTGCTTGGGCGGTATGCCCAGCGCTGTGTTGAGCGATGCCCAATAAGTTCTTAAAGGCAATATTATTCGGGGTTTGCTCGACCAGCGTCTTCGCCGTTTCTAGAGCTTCGGTATAGCGCTTGCTTTTGAGCAGGGCAATTGCGAGCTGAAAACCGCTTTGGGTGTTTTCTATGCTCTTGTTAAAAGCGCTGCTCAGCTGCGCAATACCATTGTCGTTGTGACCCGCCTGAAGCAAAGTGATGGCTAGGCGATCCTCTAAGTTGGAGTTTTCTGAGTCCTGATGTCTTAGCCGCTCTAGCAAACGGGTTGCTTTTTCGTGATGACCGGCCTTTGAATAAGCTGTCGCCAAAAGGCTGACAGCTTTGCTGTCATGAGGCTGGCGTTGATAGGCGGGGCGCAAGAATTTTATCGCGCCCACTGGATCGTTTAGTTTGAGCAGGATGTCTCCCATCAATCGATTGGCTCCAGCGTCTTGCGGGTTCGTTTTTAAATACAGAGAAAGATAAGTTTTAGCGGATTCAAATTCAGACAGGCCGTAGTGCGCTTGAGCGGCTACCATGGGCAGTTGCTTGTCAGCGCTTACTCGAGCCTGGGGCAAGCGGGCGATAATCTCAGTGCAAACTTTGAGTTCATCGAATGATTTTTTGGCAGAATCTTCTTCGTTCAGTTTGGTATACAGCAGAGCCCTTAGGTATGCTGCTCTGGGCTCATACGGGAACTTGTCTTTCAAAAACTCCAGATCTCCTCTGGCTTCAGATAAGTTATCAAGATCTAGGTCTAGCGCGGATTTTGATACTCTTGCGTCAACAAACATAGGCGATACATTAACCGCTTTGGTGTAAGCATCGCGGGCGAGTTGTAATTGCCCACTGGCGTGTAGTGCTGATGCGTAGGTATTCCAAGACTCACTTCGATCTTGAAACCTCTCAGTTAGTACTTCGCTCAAACTAATCGCAGAGTCAAAGTCGCGATGAGATATTGCAATCAGAACTTTCGCAATGAGCGTTCTAAAGCTAGTGGAAGGTTGTATCGTCTCCGATTCAACGATTAAGTCTTGAGCCTTAGTGGATTTTCCTAAGCTAAGCCATGCGATAGACTTATATCCCAATATATCTGCGGCGGTCTCTGGTGGAAGGTTACGTGTGGATATTTCATCTAATATGCTCTGGTATTTACCCTGTCGTCGATAGACTTCAGCGAGACTTATATTGATAAAACGCCTGTCTGCGCCCAAAACACGAGCTTTAATCAGGGTTTCTTCGGCGGCTGCCGATCTGTCTTGTGCGATATAGGTTTCCGCAGTTAAGACTAATGAGGGTACGTGCTCTGGATTTTTCTGAAGGGCATTCTTAAGTTGAATGATCGCCGCGGGGTATTCTTGAGCGTAGAAGAGTCTGCTGGCATCTTCATAAAATTCATCAGGAGACTTCTGTGCGAAACTTAGTGCGCTAATACAGAAAAAGACAAGCGACAAGAGTAATCTAGCCATGTTTTACCTGGGCCTCATGGTTCATGCATTGCTGAATTTTTTTGGGGATGAACTCGATTGCGGTATCGTACCCAGTTTGAAAAAGCTCTTCTTTTTCGTCTTTACTCATGTTGAAGTCAACCGATGAGGTTTTGCCCGTGTTGATCACGATGGTGTTGTGCCAGTGCTCCGCATGAACGTACTCTCGGGAAATCGCGTTCATGAATGTTCTTACCAGCATAAGTACGTAACTCTTTAAGGGGAATATGGGTTTTTTGAACTCCTTATTAGTCTCAGGATCACTTTTTAGTCGAAAGCATATGGCTGGTGTCTTATCACCAGCCCAATCCCTAAATAGAGCGTCTTCAGAAAGGATCGCACCGTCAACAAGTACGTGTTTGTCGTAGGTCTTAAAACTAAAAATGAGGGGGATCGACATTGAAAACCTAACTGCCCGAGAGACCTTTAAGTCGGGCGTATTCTTCTTGTCAAAGATCATTGGGCCACCGCCATTGACGTCAGTGGCGAGGACATGAAAATTGAGGTCCATGTCGGAAAAGGTTCTGCCTTCCAGAATTTCGTCCATCCACTGTTCGAACTTGTCACCAGAGGAAAGACCGCCGTCCATTAGTAAGCGAATGAGAGAGAAGCTTCGAAATTGATTAAAGTCGGTGGATACGGCGAGCTCTTTTATGTCATCCAAAGAATACCCAGCGGCATATAGGCTCGACACAATACTGCCGCCGGAGACACCAACAATATGACTAAAGCTTATGTCGAGCTCGTGCATTGCTTGTAATATGCCGATATGCGCAGGTAATCGCGTGCCTCCTCCTGAGAATATTGGAACGACTTGGTGAGGCTCTAGTGATATTCCTATGGTCATGGCGTTTGCTCAGCAGCGCTAATTAAGTGTGTCTTATCTGGCTAGATGCTTCTCAATACCGTTTGGTCAACCGGAGGGGTGTCGATGCCGGTTATCAGCTCTTCCTGAACTAGAGACTCTATAACTTGATTGATATCCTCTAAATCAAGGTGTTGTTTGTCTTCGACCATGCCGTGTAAAAAGAGTCGACTACAGATAAGATTTATGAGGCGAGGTATTCCACGGCTAGCTCTAAAAATTGGCGAAAATATGTCCTCGGACAATGAAGGGTTATTTTTCCAGTTAACCTGTTCCAATCGATATTGGATATAGTTCTTGATGTCAGGTTCTTTGAGGGATTGAAGGTGGCAGGTGGCTACAATACGTTGATGAAGCTGTTCCAGCTCTGGGCTTTTTATGGTATCTCTGAGTTCACTTTGGCCGACGAGAAAGATCTGTAATAAGGGCTGATTGTTCTGTTGTAAATTTGTCAACAGTCGCAACTCTTCCAGAGCTTCTGATGGCAAGTCTTGCGCTTCGTCAATGATCAGCAGACACCGCCGACCCTCATTGTGCAGTCGTGTGAACAACGACTTCAAATTGTGGAGTAAGAGCGATTTGTATTCGGTTCCACCGTCAAGACCAAAGTTAAGGGCGATTAGGCGAATTAGATCGTCTCCGGCGACTTGCGTACAATTTAGGCTGGTAAAAAGGACCTTTCCGCCATCAAACTCCGAGGTTAAGTCGCTGATAAGCGTTGATTTTCCTGTTCCGGGGTTGCCGGTGACTACGACAAATCCTTCTCCTCTATATAGCGCGTAATGCATATAGGCTTTCGCGTTTTTATAGCTTGGGTGAGAAAAGCAGAGCCTAGAGTCTGGGGTCAGCCGAAAGGGCTCTTCACTGAGGTCATAAAATGATTCATACATACAAAAAATTAGCTCCTAGCCAGTCGAATGGTGTGTTTTCCATAGAATCAATTCTTGTTTTATGAGCATGCTAGCAACCATTATCCCTGTTCCTGCAATAAATAGGGTCATATTCTCGTAGCCAAACAGTTGATGAACCTCTGCAACTCGCAGTGCACCAGAAATGGCGCATATCGAAACTCCAAAAATACCCATGAAGTTTGCGATTGTAATTACCAGCTTTTTCATTGCTTATCTCAGATTGCTTTTAAAAGTTAGAGTTCTTATTCCAGAACAATTTATCTCTGAAAAAGTAAGTCCATTAACTTTAGGTCACAAGCATTGGCTTAGCCTAACAAGCAGTGAATAATCCATCTAGGAAAGAAAGTTAAATACTAAGAAAAAGATTATTTGCGCGACAAAATCGTACACTTTCAGTGTTTTTATAGCGAAAACGTAAAACAGAGGTTGTTCCTATAAAGAAATGAATATTAGTATGGCGTCTGTTATTTTTTGAGAAACAATAATAACGAAAAGACGTGATGTGGAAATGCGCGTCTATACTTGATTGAGTCGTGGTCACAACACATAAAGTATCTAAGGAGTAGATTCCGTGTCGATTCGTATCAGTCCAAGGCTTCCAAATAAGCCTTATACCTACCTTGTGTTCTCAGTTTTGTTAATGATCTGTGCCGGCTGCTCGGTTCAGAAGTATCCCGCTGTGTCTGCCGCACCCGATTACGACTATGTGATAGGTGCCGGCGATAATCTTGATATTTTCGTTTGGGGAAATAGCGAGCTGAGTGCATCTGTGAAAGTGAGGCCTGATGGAAAGATAACAACCAGATTGGTCGAAGATATTCCTGCCAGCGGTCGAACGTCAACTCAGCTTGCTCGAGAAATTGAAGAGGCCTATGGGAAGTATGTAAAAAGTCCGGTGGTGAGTGTCATCGTAGATTCATTTGTGGGGATACCGACTCAACAGGTGAGAGTCGTGGGTGAAGCCGCCAATCCGTTGAGTATTCCCTACAACAAACATATGTCTTTGCTGGACTTAATGATTTCCGTAGGAGGTCTGAGCGATTTTGCAGACGGTAACGGGTCTGTTCTAATCCGTAATTACGGAGGAAAGCAAGAGATATTCAATTTACGCATAGAAGATCTCATTCGTGACGGGGATATTACCGCGAATACGCATATGATGCCTGGCGATATCATCATCATCCCCGAAGCTTGGTTCTAAACGCTGTTCGAGGAAGGATTCTATGCAGCAGATATTGGCGCAAATATACACCTACGTAATAGGGGTATGGCGTTTTCGCTGGCTCGCGCTGGGCGTCACTTGGACGCTATCAGTGGCGGGGTGGCTATGGGTTTGGTCATTGCCAGAATCCTATCTTGCCACCGCGAGACTAGATGTCGATAGCACTAATATTTTACGACCGTTGTTGCGTGGTTTAGCCATACAGCCTGATGTCGAGCAGAGAGTCGCACTAATGAGTAAGACGCTGCTTAGTCGTCCCAATCTTGAAAAATTAATGCGCATGGCAGATCTTGATTTGAGTGTAACATCGGACTTAGAAGAAGAAAGGTTGCTGACATCAATAAAGGAGTCAATCTCACTTAGAGGTGATAGGCAAAATTCATCTTTGTATTCGGTATCGTTTAAGCATGAAGATAGAGCGACTGCGAAAAAAGTTGTTCAATCACTGATGACTATTTTTATCGAGAGTACGCTTGGTGAAAAGAGAAAAGATAGTTCGGGCGCTCAAGCATTTTTAGACCAACAGATTGCAGATTACGAACTTAGGTTGTCAGAAGCGGAACAAAGAGTCGCCGATTTTAAGCAGCGCAATGTAGGAATGTTACCGGGAGAGGCAGGAGGCTATTATCAGCGGTTAGATATGGCTAGAAACCAACTCAGTAGCGCAAGGCTACAACTAAAAGAACTAGAGAATCGTCGTAATGAACTCTCTCGTCAACTTAAGGGAGAAGAGCCGGTATTCTTTTCTGCGACGAGTAAGAACTCTAGTGGCATGGGATCCCCATTAGATCATCGCATCAATACACTGCAAGAAAAGCTCGATTTTTTGTCAATAAGCTATACCGAACTTCACCCTGAGGTGGTACAGATTAAACATAAAATTGAAGCTCTTAAAAACGAACGCGATGCAGAATACGAAAAGTCGACGAGTATGCCGTCTACGGAAAACTCGAATTACTCTTCAAGTCCTGTTTACCTCAACATGAGAACGATGATGGCCGAAACGGAAGCCAAGGTCGCAGAGTTAACGGTCAGAGTTCAAGAATATGATAGCCGTGTTAAAGCCCTAGAAAATACTGTCAACAGTATTCCTGATATTGAAGTTGAATTACAGCAGCTCGACCGTGACTATCAAGTGATTGCTCAGCAGCATAATGCGCTTCTAAAGCGAAGAGAGTCAGCGCTTCTCTCTGAGAAGGTTGAAAAGAATGCGGATGATATAAAATTCAGAATTATCGATCCACCCTATGTTCCTCTAAAGCCCACTGAGCCTGATAAGTTGATGTTGAATGTGGTGGTTCTGATGTTTTCGCTGGCGGTCGGCGGGGCGGTGGGGTTCGTCTTTTCGCTATTCAGTCCTGTATTCGTGGATAGGCGAACGGTGAGCGAGAAATTGGGGTTGCCAGTATTGGGGTGTGTGACTTTGATGCTTCCACCCGAGCAAGCGCGTAAAGAATTTAGATCCTCTATGGTTTACCTCACGATGGTGGCTTCCTTGCTAGTTGTATTTACTGGGGTGAACTTGGGGCAAAACCTATTTTTTTGAATAGAAAACTTGTGAATGTATGTCGTTTTCGCACCAGGTGAACAGTATTCATTATGAGTATTATTGAAAAAGCGATAAAAAAGCTAGAGCGAGAAAAGGGTAAAGATCAATTGGTCAAAGACTCTGACCTAACCCGTAAATCTTCTCCCCTGAGCGCGGCATCCCATGGTGTGGCGGCAATATCGATAGACTATGAATCCGACGCTAAAGTGGATGATTCTCACGTAGATGTCGAACTAGATTCTGGTTGTTCAGAAACAGTAACACCGCCTAGCGCAGGCGTAAAATCGGATTATCCTGTTCACAAGATTCCAGTTGATGTTCTCGCAGAGCGGGGAATGATTACACCGCAAAAGCCTCGGAGCCGGATTGCAGATGAATATAGAGCGATTAAAAGGCCGCTTTTACAAAATATCGAAAACAAAGGTGCGGCCACGATTGAGAACGCGAATCTCATTATGGTAACCAGCGCCTTACCTGGCGAGGGAAAGACGTTTACCGCGATTAACTTGGCCATGAGTATGGCGACCGAACAGGACCGTACAGTGCTATTAGTCGACGCGGATGTTACCAAAGCGTCTGCCGCCAGAGTTTTGGGGATTCCGGACGATTGCGAAGGCTTAATCGATTTATTGGAAGATCCAGAAAAAGAATTTTCAGACATTCTAATTCATACAAATTTACCAAAGCTAAGGATTCTCCCGGCAGGCCATCTTCATGAGCATGCTACCGAATTGTTGGCATCCGAAAGCATGCACCGGTTAATGGAAGAGCTATCAAATCGATACCCGAACCGAGTGATAATTTTTGACTCGCCGCCATTGTTAATGACTACCGAATCTTCGGTTTTATCGAGTTTTATGGGGCAAATTGTCTATGTCGTAGCGGCTGAGCAGTCTTCACAAGAGGCGGTAAATGAGGCTATTCAACACTTAAGTGAAGATAAGGCAATTGGCGTCGTACTTAACAAGGCGCGGCAAAACCCTCTAGTGAGCCACGGTTACGGCTATGGGTATAGTTATGGTTATGGCTACGGTTATGGCAACGGTGAGCGTCGTTATCAGAAGAAGTCGAACCTCGATCTTGTCCAAGATAATGGTTAACTTATGGTCATGAACTCTCTTAACTATCTTTCAATTGCCGGGTTGACTGTTTTTGCGAGCTATTGCGAGTTGTCGTCGGCTGGAGATTGGAAGACTCGTTACGGAGTTACTGCAAGAGAAGAGTACAGCGACAATGTTTGCTTGGACAACGGCGGTGACCAAGACGAATGGATTGCGACCATGACACCTTCTTTGGTGCTCAGTGGAAAAGGAGGAAGGGCCGAGCTAGATATTAAGGCGGCCTTTGAAGTCAATAACTTAGATGATGATTCTGCGCGCTGTAATAGTCGAAGTGGCTCATCTGATAGAAACGGTACCGATGGATTTAATCCGAAGGTAGACGCTAAAGGTAGAATCGAGCTGATTTCCGACTCCGCATTTATTGATCTTCAGGCGCAGGTTCAACAAAATCGAAGTGATGCTTTTGTCGGTGGTGGTGACAGTAGTTTAAATAGACGTGGTAATAACAATACCACCTACAACTATGCGGTCAGTCCCTATGTTGTTGGCAAGGTAAAAGATCTAGCCCAACTGAGTTTAAGGTACAGCTATGACAGCCAGAGTAATTCAGACAATGATTTAGATGATAGTGAACAACAAATCGCCAATGTCACAATTAGCTCCATTGCAGGGAAGTCTCCTCTCAGCTGGTTACTGGTCGGAAACTACCAAACTGTCGACTATGAAAAAGATAATGCCGATGATAACGATAGTCAGGATTTAGGGTCTTTAATATTTCGACTGGGCTACAGATTCAATCGAAAATGGGAGGTCTACGCCTCTACCGGTGAGGACTTTAACGATTTTCAGTCTTCCGGAAGTGACATTGAGGGGAGTCGTTGGGACGCCGGGATCACTTGGAGCCCTAGTCCTCGCACTACTCTTGTGGTGGGCAGCGGCGACCGGTTTATTGGAAACACGCCATTTTTTGACTTTAACCATCGAAGAAAACACAGTCTATTGACGGCTCAGTACCAGAAAACCGTCACTTTCAGTCGCGCTCTTAGAACCGATGAGATTGACCTTCCGGTAATCGACGACAATGGCGACTTGATATTAGATGTGAACGGACTGCCTATCTTTTTCAGCCTTTCCTCCACTACCGTAACTCGAAGCCCCATCGTAGATGAGCGTTTGAGCGTGGGATATCGCTGGGAAAGGGGGCGTACTAATGTCGTTGTGGATCTTACTGAGTCAAAGCAAACGAGAGAAGAAGATGAGCAATCGTCTACCTTTTCTTCGGCTTCGATTGGGCTGAGTCGAAGGTTATCTCCGAAACTAACATTAGATACTCGGCTGCACTATCAAGAGGCTGAGGTTGAAGATAACTCTACGCTTGGCAATGATTCGCAAGAGTATCGATTGTATTTGGGCGCTAGACGTAAGTTAGGTACAAAGACCTCGTTGACCATGAACTATACCCATAACGATCGTCGGTCAGATCAAGCAGAAGATGAATATCGTGAAAATCGTGTGTCGCTCGGTCTTGTAATGACTTGGTAGGCACTTCATCAGGGATGATGAGTACAACCGAAGGATTTTGTCTATGGCAGTAGAAAGTAAAGTATCGGTCCTTTGCGTCGTCGGCGCGCGACCGAACTTCATGAAAATTGCGCCCATAATGCGAAGTTTTAACCGTGCTGGAAGCCAAATAAAGGCGACTCTCCTGCACACGGGTCAGCATTATGATAAGGCAATGAAGCAGTCCTTCTTCGACCAGTTGGGTATTCCCGAACCGACTATTGATCTTGGTGTCGGCGGCGGATCACATGCTGTTCAAACGGCCGATATCATGAAGCGTTTTGAGCCCGTGCTGCTTGAAGTAAAGCCTGATTTTGTCTTGGTCGTGGGCGACGTTAACTCAACGCTCGCCTGCGCTTTGGTTGCTCGCAAGCTGAGAATTGGAGTTATCCATGTCGAGGCGGGATTAAGAAGTTACGATCGCGATATGCCGGAGGAAGTTAATCGGGTATTGACCGATCAGATTTCAGACATTCTTTTTACCACGGAAGAATCCGCCGAAGACAATTTGGCAAAAGAAGGAATTGATCGAAATCGCATACACTTCGTCGGAAATGTCATGATCGATACCTTGCGATTTAATCTTTCAAGGGCAACTCCAGCAGCTCAAACCTTGAGCCACTTTGGTATTTCCAAGAAGTATGCTCTCGTTACCCTACATCGACCGTCTAACGTTGATGTTGATTCCATCCTGAAAGGCCTTGTCGGTACCTTAATTCGAGCTGCAAAGTCACTTCCTCTTGTGTTTCCAGTTCATCCTCGTACCGAGCGATCATTAAAAGAGAAGGGCTATTGGTCTGCGCTTGAGGCGGAAAATATAGTGCTTCTTAAACCACAGGGGTATCTCGAATTGTTAGGATTGATGCGTGAGGCTACGGTGGTTTTAACCGACTCCGGAGGGCTTCAGGAAGAAACTACTGCCCTAGGCGTTCCCTGTATTACCATTCGAAAAAGCACTGAACGGCCCATTACTATTACCGAAGGTACAAATGTCCTAGTGGGGACAGAACCAGAGAAGATACTGTCGGCCTTAGACGATGTGATGGCCAGTGGAGGAAAAACCGGGTGCATTCCCAAGTTCTGGGATGGTCATTCAGCCGACAGAATCTCAGAGGTTCTGGGGGCAATCAATCCCTGTTCTGAATCACGAGTATTGCCATGAGCTACCTTTCCGATAACCAAGAGATGGTTAACGCGATGACGGTGGATGTTGAGGACTATTTTCAGGTCTCTGCATTTGAATCGACGATAGGTCGATCTCAGTGGGATTCGATCCCCTGTCGTATAGAGAAAAATGTAGAGAAGATACTCGCCTTATTTTCTTCCGCTGATATCAAGGCAACGTTTTTTGTCCTCGGGTGGATTGCCGAACGTTATCCGAGAGTAGTGACAAAAATTGCCGATCAAGGTCATGAAATTGCAAGCCACGGCTACGGGCATCAAAGAATTGTCACACAAACTCCGTCGGTCTTCCGCGAGGATTTGCTTCGTAGCAAGGCGGTACTTGAAGATCTCGTGGATCAACCGGTTATTGGCTATCGCGCTCCCAGCTATTCCATTGGTGAGTCTACGCTTTGGGCTCACGATATACTCGCTGAATCCGGTTTTAAGTACAGCTCGAGCGTGGTTCCTGTGAAGCACGATCTTTACGGTATTCCCAACGGAGATCGCTTTCCTTATCTTACGGCTGAGGGACGGTTGTTAGAGATACCTATTAGCACGGTCAGATTTTTTGGAAAGAACATCAATTGCGGGGGAGGAGGCTGGTTTCGACTCTTTCCCTATCACTTTACCCAGTGGGCTATATCGTCGATTAATCGAAAAGAGATGCGTCCTAGTGTTTTCTATTTTCACCCTTGGGAAATAGACCCAAACCAGCCTAGGGTGAAAAGTGCTAGTGCCAAATCAAAATTTCGCCACTATGTTAATTTGTCTAAAACCTCAAATCGTTTGAAGTGTTTACTATCAGACTTTCAATGGTCAACAATGCAGAATGTCTATCTTAACTCTCGAATGTATTCTGAAGTGGAAAGCCCGATTATGGAGGCGTCGAAATGTCATTAGTGATTAGACGCTTGGACACTGCCTCGCGAGAGCGGTGGGACTATTTCGTCGACAATTGCCCAGAGGCGACTTTCTTTCATAAGTCCGGATGGAAGCGTGTTATTGAAGAGGCGTTTGGCCATCCTACCTACTTTTTTTATGCCCAGCAGAACGGTCGTGTGGTTGGTGTTCTTCCTCTAGTACACGTTAGAAGTATGTTGTTCGGAAACTCGTTGGTGTCGACACCATTTTGCGTATACGGAGGAATTGTAGCAGAGAACGATACTGCATCTGACATGTTGCGGCAGCATGCATGCGAATTGGCGAAAGAGCTAGATGTCGATAGCCTAGAGCTTCGGCATCAGCAGTATTGTGACAGTGACTGGTTGCGTAAAGAACTATACGTAACATTTAAGAAGTCCATCCCTCAGGACCCCGAACAAGTTCTATTGTCAATCCCAAATAAGCAGAGAGCGGTTGTTCGTAAAGGTATCAAGAGCGGACTTTCATACAGCGAGGGTTGGCATGGTGGTCGAATGCACAAGGTCTACTCAGAGAGTGTTCGAAATTTGGGGACTCCCGTATTTTCCCGTCACTACTTTGATATCTTGCGAGATGAGTTTGGCGAAGACTGCCGATCTTTAATGATTCAACACGACGGCGTAGATGTTGCCGGAGTGTTGAGTTTTTATTTTAAGGATGAGGTGCTTCCATATTACGCAGGGAGTACGAGCGCGTCGAAGGGGCTACATGCCCATGGCTATATGTATTGGGCATTAATGAAGAGTGCGGCTCAGCAAGGCGTAGGGAGTTTTGATTTTGGCAGAAGTAAGATTGACACCGGATCATACAGTTTCAAGAAAAACTGGGGATTTAAACCCACGCCCTTGTCTTACGAATATCATCTGGTCAACAGCGATACGATTCCAAATGTGAATCCAACCAATCCTAAATATGGACTATTAATCAAGGCTTGGAGGAATCTACCACTACCGATTGCCAATACCGTAGGCCCTTGGCTAGCCAAGAGTCTAGGATAAACATAATGACTAAACCTAAGCTGCTGTTTTTGTGTCACAGGATTCCGTATCCACCGAATAAGGGGGACAAGATACGATCCTATCATTTACTGCGATTTCTGTGTCGTTCTTACCGCGTCTATCTTGGTTGCTTTGTCGATGATCCTGATGATCTCGCCTATGTGGATTTTTTGCGAGATCTATGCGAAGAAGTCATTATTGTAGAACTTTCTTCTCTGTACAAAAAGGTCACTTCTCTGACCGCCTTTCTTACAAATAGTGCTTTGACGATTCCGTATTATCACGACAAAAGGCTCAGTCACTGGGTGGAAGAAACGGTTATGCACGAGAGTATTGATCGCTGCGTTGTGTTCTCTTCATCAATGGGGCAATACCTATACTCAAATTCATTAGCGCAGTTGCGTTCGGTAGTGGATTTAGTGGATGTGGATTCGGATAAGTGGCGTCAATATTCAAAGAAGAAGTACTGGCCGTTAAGCTGGCTGTATCGTCGGGAAGCGAAATTGTTGTTGGAGTTCGAGAAAGCCCTAATAGACCGATCTGAACAAAGTCTATTGGTGTCCTCCTCAGAAGCGAGTTTAATGAAAAATCTAAGCCCAGGATTGAGCAACAAAATCGATTACTACAATAATGGAGTTGATGCAGATTATTACGACCCGCAGCTTAGTTTCGATAATCCTTATCCTCCAGGTGTTCAAGTTCTTACATTCACTGGAGCAATGGATTATTGGCCAAATGTCGATGCAGTCAGTTGGTTTGGAAATAAGGTGTTTCCAAAGTTGAGGGCACGCTATCCCGAGCTGCTATTTTACATCGTAGGGCGAAACCCTGTTCGAGATGTCGAGATTCTTAGTCGGATAGACGGCGTGGTTGTCACCGGTATTGTCGAAGATGTACGGCCGTACTTGAAACACGCAACGGCAGTAGTTGCACCGTTACGAGTAGCGCGAGGGATTCAAAACAAGATACTAGAAGCCATGGCGATGGAGAATAGGGTGATGGCTAGCTCTCAAGGCTTAGAGGGAATCAATGCTGAGTTGGGCTCCGAAGTGTTATTGGCTAATAACCTAGATGATTATTTCGAGTACCTTCCTAAGATTATCAACGGCGAATGCGAGACGATGGGCATTAATGCGAGAACTCGTATTCTAAGCGATTTTGACTGGGAATCATCCTTGCCGATTATTACTCGTTTTCTTGAACGTGATTCAACCAAAGAGCTTCAAAAACAAGATGTCTAAGGATAAGTCCATTGAGATCACTCAAGGTGATATGAAGCTTAAGCTAGCATCCTTATCTATAGATGTCTGGACAATATCGCTCGCGTTTCTATCTATATACCTGCTGACAATTTTAGCGATCTATCATCAGAGCTTTTTGTCGATGGTCGACATCTGGCAGCGATCAGATACCTTTGCTCATGGTTTCTTTATACCAGTCATCTCTCTCTGGCTGGTGTGGAGAGAGCGAAGATCTGTCTCTAGTTTAAGACCGGAAATTACACCAAAGTGGTTGCTTCTGGTATTCGGCAGTAGTGGAATTTGGTTGCTCGGTGCCTTAGCGAATGCCTTAGTTATCGAGCAGCTTGGTGTTGTACTTATGTTGATTTTCGGCGTTGTGTTTATCGTAGGGGATCAAGTCGGCCGGCGAATCGCTTTTCCACTGCTATTTTTGATCCTGATGGTTCCTATGGGTGATGAGCTCATCGAGCCAATGATGGAAATAACCGCGACCTCTACGGTCTGGTTGGTGCGATTGGTGGGCATACCGGTGTTTCGAGAAGGTCTGTACTTTTCATTGCCGAGTGGAAACTGGTCGGTGGTAGAGGCATGCAGCGGCGTTCGCTATCTCATCGCATCTTTTGCGTTGGGGACACTCTATGCCTATTTAACGTATAAGTCCTTTTATAAGCGTAGTTTTTTTGTGATTCTCTCGATTGTTGTCCCTGTAATAGCCAATAGCTTGAGGGCGTTTATGATCGTGATGATTGGCCACTACAGCGATATGAAACATGCGGTGGGTGTCGATCATCTTATTTACGGTTGGGCGTTTTTTGGAATAGTGATTTTTATTATGTTTTGGATTGGAAACTTCTTTTCCGACGACATGAACGTCGGGGGAGCCAGAGACGAAAGGAGGCCAGAAGGGTACGCAACGTTATTCGAGGTTCCACTATCAGTTGTTGCGCTTCCTACCATGCTTTTGGTTTTGATTGTCGTGGTGAATAGAGCTCCGGACTGGTTGTTACCCAAGGGCCTAGATGCGAGTCAATTTCGGCTTGAATATGTCCCCGTTGAGTCTTTGCCTGCGATACGTAACCATCGCGTTAGCGATTGGAGTCCTAATCCCGTTGGCCCTGATTTTAGTGAGACATCACATTTTTTATTCAATCAGAAACCAGTTACTTTATACCAATATCATTACCTCAAACGACGTGACGGCGGTGAATTAGTCAACAGTTTAGATCGTTGGCATGGCAATTCCGAAGGCGCTTGGCGACTTGTGAGAAAAGGGAGTAAAAACCTTGTTCTCGGAGGAGAAAGTCGATCAATTGAATACGCGATACTATCAAATGGAAAAGTGTCGCAATTGATCTATCGCTGGTATCACATCGATACGTATATTGGCTCAGATCCCTATATCACAAAGATTCGACAAACACTGGCTATATTCGACCCTACGGTGAAAGTGCTAGGTCGCTATTATCTCGCAACACCATTTCAGAGCTCGGTAGATAATGCTCAATCGCGGCTGTCGGAATTTCTAATCCAGCTGCCCTCTCAAGATGCTGTACTTCAGCGGGAGGAGCTGTGAACGAGACGCAGGTAGAGCCAACGCTGATTGCGCACATCGTCTATTCGCTTGATACCGGCGGGCTCGAAAACGGCTTAGTCAACTTGATCAATCGAGGCACAAATGACGAGTTCAAGCATATGGTTATTTGCCTCACCAACAGCGGCCGCTTTTCACGACGTATTACCGTAGCCAATGTGCCGATCATTGAGTTGCGCAAACCTGCAGGGCACAGCCTTAAAACCTATCGCCAACTGCGAAGGATCATTCAACGCTATCGGCCTCAGATCATACACAGTCGTAATCTAGCGGCACTTGAGTCACAGGTTGCAACTCTAGGTTTGTTAGGGGTTCGTCGTGTTCACGGTGAACATGGGCGTGATATTAATGATCCTCAGGGAACTAACTGGAAATACAATGCGCTGCGACGAGTCTCTCGATTGTGGATTCATCAGTATTTTGCGGTGAGTCGTGAGCTTAGTGAATGGCTTACGGGTAGAATTGGTGTTCCGCAGGAACGTATCGTACAACAGTGCAACGGCGTTGATTGCCGAGATTTCTCTCCGCGCTCTGGTGTAAATGACCCACTTCCAGAAATACCCAGCGAATTCTCTGGGGCTACACACAAAATCATCGGGACGGTGGGGCGGCTCGTTCCGATCAAAGATCAAATCACCTTGATTCGTGCATTTTCTCAGGCGTATTCGAGGCTTAGCGAGCAGGGAATCTCAGCCAAACTATTGATTGTCGGAGATGGCCCTCTGAAACCGAGTTTACAGCGCGAAGCCGAGGATCTGGGTATCGCAGAACACTGCTGGTTTACAGGGGATAGAAGCGATGTAAATGCGCTGCTTAAGAGAATGGATGTGTTTGTGCTCCCGTCGATCGCAGAAGGGGTGTCGAATACTCTGCTCGAGGCCATGGCAACCGGGTTGCCGGTAATTTCAACCGCCGTGGGAGGAGCCCCAGACATCATCGAACCGTCTATCAACGGTCATTTGGTCAGTGTTGGAGACACTCATGCAATAGCGTCGCTAATAGCAAAAATTCTATCCGATTCCGAGAACTCAACGCTCGGCGACAGAGCCAGAGACAAAGTCGATTCCGAGTACAGTTGGCCGGTAACGATCAATCGTTACCTCGAGGTCTATCGTTCGTTACTGATTAACAAGTCCGAAAATAATACTAAGCCTCAATGGCATTAAGCGATCACAAGTGTCGCACTTAGGGTAACTAATATGTGTGGGATTGTTGGGTTATTCGACCCGAGTGGTAATAGCGAAATTTCGCGAGATCTTCTTGAGGCTATGAATCAGCGGCAGGTTCACCGAGGCCCCGACGGGGGAAATTTGCACATAGAGCAAGGGCTTGGTTTTGGCCACCGCCGTCTGTCTATCATTGATATCTCTAGCGGACATCAGCCGTTATTTAACGAGGATGATACGGTTGTCGTAACCTATAACGGCGAGATCTATAATTTTATTGAGCTTATGGATGAGTTGATCAAACTCGGGCATAGCTTCAAAACTCGCTGTGATACCGAAGTGATTGTGCATGCTTGGGAGCAGTGGGGCGAAGATTGCGTGCAGCGGTTTCGTGGTATGTTTGCCTTTGCGATTTGGGATAGAAATAGCCAAACTCTGTTTATGGCGCGAGATCGACTGGGCATTAAACCGCTGTTTTACACCTTGTTACCCAACGGATTTTTTGCCTTTTCATCAGAACTCAAAGCACTAAAGGCGATTCCAGATTTACCCCGGCGCTTGGATCCAACCGCTATTGATGACTATTTCTCCCTTGGCTATATTCCCGAACCAAAAACCATCTATTCGAACGTCTGTAAGTTAGAGCCGGCGCAGTCACTATTGTTTGAAAGAGGCCGCGATAATTACGTCTTGTCGACTTACTGGCGTTTAAATCCCGCTGTCCCAGTAGAGACGGACGAGCGCACGGCCGCGCAAGAACTCACTGAAAGAATCAGAGAGGCCGTGGACCTTCGAATGGTCTCCGAAGTACCTTTGGGCGCGTTTTTGTCGGGCGGTGTAGATTCGGGCGCGGTTGTCTCGCAGATGGCGGGGCTATCGCAAGCACCGGTGAACACCTGTTCCATTGGTTTCGACGTCGATCGCTTCGATGAAACCCAATACGCCAAGATGGTGTCCGATCGCTACCAAACGAATCACTTCGAAGGCCGTGTGGCGCCAGATGACTTTTCGCTGATTGATCTGCTTCCTTCGCTTTATGATGAGCCTTACGCCGATAGCTCGGCGATCCCTACCTATCGCGTTTGTGAACTCGCAAAACAGCGAGTGACCGTAGCGCTGTCGGGTGATGGCGGTGATGAACATCTTGCGGGCTACCGGCGTTACTGTTGGCACATGAATGAAGAGCGCGTGCGCGCCGCCATGCCGCTCGAGTTTCGCCGTCGAGTCTTCGGCCCTTTAGGGAAACTTTATCCCAAGGCCGATTGGGCTCCACGAGTTTTTCGCGCAAAGACCACCTTCGAGTCCTTAGCTCGAAGCTCAGTCGAGGCCTACTTTCATTCGGTGTCTCTGTCTACACAAGCGCAGAGGGATGAACTGTTTAGCGCCGCCTTAAATCGCGATCTGCAGGGCTATCGTGCGGTGGAGTCTTTTGATCGGCACGCTCAGCAAGCCCCAACCGATGATCCGCTAGGGTTGATCCAGTACTTGGACATAAAGACCTATTTGGTGGGGGACATTCTCACCAAGGTGGATCGAGCCAGTATGCATCATTCATTGGAGGTTCGGGTGCCGCTACTGGATCACAAATTGGTTGAATGGATATGGCAGTTACCTGCGTCGCTTAAGTTGAATGGCCAGATGGGCAAGTATGTTTTCAAAAAAGCGATGGAGCCTTACCTGCCCAATGACATTCTCTATCGAAGGAAAATGGGCTTTGGCGTACCACTTGCCGACTGGTTTCGTGGGCCTCTGCAGGGCATGCTCAAGCAACGATTACTGGGTGGAGTGATCGCCGAGAGCGGGCTATTTAATTTGGGGTTCATAGAGCAGGTGATTGATCAGCACCTTGCAAAAACTCGGGACAATAGCGTATTGATCTGGACGCTATTTATGTTTCAGGGCTTCCTGCAGCAGGAATTCGACGAATTCCGTGATCCAACAACCCACAGCGCTAGTGCGATGGTGAGTGCATGAAAATACTCCATGTACTGGATCACTCGATTCCCTTGCACAGCGGCTATACCTTTCGTACCCGCGCCATATTGCAGCATCAGCGGGCAATGGGCTGGGATACCTATCACTTAACGTCGGGAAAGCAAGGGGTGGTCGAAAGTCCGGTCGAAAGGATCGAGGATTTACAGTTCTATCGTACTTCGGCGCCATCGAGTTTTCTCGATCGGCTGCCGTTGGTCGGACAGTTTTTGATTGTCTGGAGGCTGTTTCGACGCTTGCGCGGTCTTTTAGACTCACTAAAGCCTGACGTGGTCCATGCTCACTCTCCGGCGCTAAACGGCTTGGCCGCACTCTGGGCTTGTCGAGGAAAAAATATTCCTGTGGTGTACGAGTGTCGCGCTTTTTGGGAGGACGCCGCCGTCGATAACGGCTCAAGCACCGAGGGCGGTTTACGTTACCGTTTGACTCGAGCACTTGAAACCTACGTGTTTAACAAGGCCGATGCGGTGACGACCATTTGTCAGGGACTAAAAGATGATGTTATCGCTCGTGGTATAGATCCCAATAAAATCACCGTCATTCCGAACGCCGTCGATCTAAAAAAATTCACACAAACCAACGAAAGTGAAATGGGTAGCGTGTTTGACGACATAAAGCGCAATTACCCAGATCTTCAGGATCGTACGCTGCTCGGATTCTTTGGCTCATTCTACGAGTACGAAGGTCTATCGATGTTGCTCGACACTATGGCGTTATTGAAGAAGAACAATCAAAAAGTGTTTCTGTTGCTCGCCGGCGGTGGTCCACACGAAGAGTTGATCACGCAAAAAATACAAAACCTAGGGCTCGACGACGTTGTTAAATTCAGTGGTCGAGTGCCTCACGAAGTGATTCAAGAATACTACCAGGCGGTTGATTTTATGGTCTATCCGCGCCTGTCTATGCGCCTTACAGAATTGGTCACGCCGCTTAAGCCACTGGAGGCCATGGCCAAGGGAAAAATCGTCATAGCGTCTTCGGTCGGTGGGCACAAGGAACTCATCCGCGACGGGGAAACCGGTCTGTTATTCAGTGCCGGAAGTTCAGCGTCCTTGGCCGAGATCATCGTCACAGCCATCGAGCAAAAGAGTCAATGGCCAGAAATCCGTGCGCGTGCCCGGAAGTTTGTTGAAGAAGAGCGAAACTGGAACCGCAGTGTAGGGTTCTATCGAGAGGCTTATGCGACCGCTTGTGAATAATACCCTTCGAATACTCGTGGTTGGACCCGCATCTCCTCCGGCCGGTGGTATGGCTGCGCAAACCGAACAGTTATGCCGCCTTTTAAAGGAAGAAGGCGTTGGCGTAGAGTTTCTGCAAACCAATCGAATGATTGGAGGGAGTCTCATTCAACGAATTCCTGTGGTAAGAGCCATTATACGACTGCTTGCCTATCTTATCCGCGGCTGGCGAGCGTTGGCGCGGGTGAATGTCGCCCATGTTATGTCCAACTCTGGCTGGTCGTGGCAATTGTATTCCGCGCCCATATTGTGGATGGGAAGATTACGAGGCGTTCCGGTGATTGTGAATTATCGCGGCGGCGGAGCCAAAGACTATTTTGAGAAGTCTGGAAAAAGAGTGAGTGTCAGTCTCGATCACGCCACAGCCATCGTGGTGCCTTCTCACTTTTTGAAATCTGTATTTTCCGACTTTGGATACTGCGCGTCTATTATTCCTAATATTGTGGATGTCGGTCGTTTCTATCCCAAAGACGCCAATGCCAAAAATGACGTAACCGCTGAAGTTCATCTTGTCGTGGTGCGAAACCTCGAGAGTATCTACGGTATCGATATTGCGATTCAAGCTTTTGCAAAGCTGCACAAAATGAATCCGAATGCCCGATTGAGTATTGCCGGCAGTGGGCCAGAACTCGCCAACCTCACAAGACTTGTGACGTCGCTCGAGATCGCGGAAGCCGTCAGCTTTCTAGGACGGCTAAACCGATCTGAAGTGGCTGAGCTCTATCGAGACGCGGATATCTTTGTGAATAGTTCGCGTGTCGACAACATGCCAAACTCGGTTCTGGAAGCGATGGCGTCCGGCGTTCCCATTGTGTCCACTCGCGCTGGCGGTATTGCGTACATCGTCGAACATCAAAAAACTGGGCGTTTGGTTAATATTGATGACGCCGATCAGTTAGCTGTCGAATTGATTGATCTATGCGGCAATCCAGAAGTTCGAACTTTCCTAAGTGATAACGCCTCAGAGGCTGTGAAATACTACCGATGGTCTCAGGTAAAGCAACAATGGCTATCGCTTTACCAACGGCTTGCAAACGATCGAGGCTATCGTGCGGGCTTGCCCAAAGAGGGCGGGTTTCACCTGTACACTCGCTTGATCTCCAATCTTATATTCCCCCTTCAAGAGCGAATCAAGAAACATCATACTGTTGCGCTTAGACGCTCGCTCGAGATGACACAATGGCTGTCGCCAGAAGAGCTTGAGGCGTACCGAATACAAAGGTTACGAGATTTCTTGTCTCATATAGAAACCTCCAGTGCCTATTACAGCGATCTGTTTAAGTGCTTAGGTTTTAATCCTTCTGCTATCACGAGTCTTTCGGATTTGCACAAGTTACCACTGATGACTAAGGCCGATATTCGCGATAATACCCAAGGGTTGACAGCTGCTGGTGCGACGGATTTGCGGCGCTTCAGTACCGGAGGCTCCAGCGGTAACCCTCTAATCTTTTTTCTCGACAACGAGAGAATCAGTCACGATGTAGCGGCAAAATGGCGGGCTACTCGCTGGTGGGACGTGGATATTGGCGATCCAGAAATGGTGGTGTGGGGATCACCCATCGAGCTGGGGGCGCAAGATCGTATACGTAAACTTCGAGACCAGCTGTATCGGACCAAGTTGTTTTCGGCATTTGATATGTCAGATAAGACCTTGGCCAACGCTTGCACGCAACTCGCGGAGCAGCGCCCACGGATGGTATTTGGTTATCCGTCAGTGATTTCCAGCATTGCTCACTTTGCCAAGAAGACGGGTGTTAAGCTCTCAGGGTTAGGGGTAAAGGTCGTCTTCGTTACCGCAGAAAGACTCTATCCCGAGCAGAGATCGGTCATTGAATCGGCCTTTGGATGCCGAGTTGCCAACGGTTATGGTGGCCGCGATTCGGGATTTATTGCTCACGAATGCCCTCAGGGAAGTCTACATATCAGTGCAGAGGACATCATTGTTGAAACCGTTGATGGGGCCGGTAACCCCTGCGAAGCTGGTGTTCAGGGTGAGATCGTTGTCACTCATATGGCCACAGGAAATTTCCCATTCGTTCGATATCGGACGGGAGATGTTGGCGTTCTTTCCGACCAACATTGCGCTTGCGGAAGAGGCCTTCCGGTTCTCAAAGACATAGTGGGTCGAAGTTCAGATTTTGTGATTGCTCAAGACGGCAGCAAGTTACACGGTGCAGCACTGACTTACGTGCTCCGAGATCTCACCGGTATTGAAGGCTTCAAGATTGTTCAAAAAGACACCCGTCTCGTGCACATTAACATCGTTAAGGGATCTGGTTACAACAACGAGAACGAGAGCCTAATCACCAAAGAATTTTCACGCAGACTCGGTAAGGATCTCGAGTGTGTATTCGATTATCCAGGTGAAATCGCCCCGGAGCCATCGGGAAAGTACCGGTACATCGTTTGTGAGGTCGAAGACTAATTATTATGAGAGACCTCCTTGTCACCGCCATCATCTTGGGAAGCATTCCCTACATTATAAAAAGACCCTGGATTGGCGTTTTAATGTGGTCGTGGATTAGCTACATGAATCCACACCGTCTTACTTGGGGGTTCGCATTTGATATGCCCTTCGCCCAGATCATCGCAATTGTGTTAGTCCTCGCAATCGTGATGGACAAAAGTAAAAAAAGCATTCCAATGGATTCGACGGTGATAATTTGGGCGATGTTTCTGTTCTGGATTACCGTGACATCGCTCTTCGCCATGTTTCCATCTAGCGCCTGGGTGTTGTACGGCAAGGTGATGAAAATTCAGTTTGTGACTTTTCTTACTATGTTGTTGATAACGGATCAGAAAAAAATAAACTATTTAATTTGGATTATCGTTCTTTCAATAGGGTTCTTTAGCGTTAAAGGCGGAGTATTTACCTTGGTCAGCGGCGGCGGCTATCGCGTTTGGGGGCCTCCCGGAGGCTATATTGAAGAGAACAACAGTTTGGCGATGGCGACATTAATGATTGTGCCTTTGATGGTCTATTTATTTCAGGTTACGCCGTCGGCAAAAAAATGGCTTCGCTACGGTATAGCGGGTGCCATTGTATTGAGTTTACTATCGGCACTGGGATCTCAGTCAAGGGGAGCGCTACTCGCCGCGCTGTCTGTGGGTGGCTATTTTTGGTTGGTGTCTTCACGCAAGCTAATCACAGGACCATTATTGGTATTTCTGGTGATTCTCGGGGTTAGTTTTATGCCCGATAGCTGGCACGCAAGAATGGAGACTATTCAGCACTATGAGCAAGACGAATCGGCGATGGGAAGGATCAACGCGTGGCAATATGCCATTAACGTTGCGAGTGACCGATTCACCGGAGGCGGCATGCAGTCATGGAAACTCGAGAGTTTCTTGATCTACGCCCCAAATCCAGAATTTGTCCACGCCGCACACAGTATCTACTTTAGTATTCTCGGAGATCATGGTTGGCCTGGATTACTGCTGTTTTTACTCATTATATTCATGAGTTGGATGAATCTAAATTGGGTGATTGGCCATTGCCCTGAAACAGACTCTGCAAAGCTAGCAAAAATGATCAAAGTTAGCTTGGTGGCATATTGTACGGGCGGTGCTTTTCTTAGCTTGGCATATTTCGATTTACCGTGGCACCTATACGCTATCGCTGTTCTATTAAGGCATCAGAACTCGAATAACGGATTGGCAAGCGCTTTGAATCAACCTAGGCCAAGATTTGGTCATTGATGTCATGCAGGGCAGGTGACTGCTGTTTAGAATTTTAAGGCCCACCAGCGGCGGCGGGTATCATTGAGGAGCTAGAATATGGAATCGGAATTGATTAGTCTTAAACAAGTTAACGAAGTACTTACCGAAGTTCTGCAATTAGGGGAGAGGGGAAGTGAATTTGAGCTGTCCTCACCTTTGCTGGGTGCAGTACCAGAGTTTGACTCAATGGCCGTAGTCGCGGTAATTACGGCATTGGAAGATAACTATGGTATTGCCGTTGATGATGATGAAATTACCGCGGAGGTCTTTGAAACAGTTGGAAACATTGTCGAATTTGTTAATTCAAAAGTACTCGGCTAATTAGACGATGATTGATCCTATTTTTATTCCGGTCTCAGGTGGCTCGCTATTTTCCTTGCATTATATACCCGCTGACAATAAAGACTCTCAAAAATGGGTTGTAATACTATCGCCGTTTTTTGAAGAGATGAACAAATGTCGAAAGCAAATCTCGCTGCAAGCACGAGATTTAGTGGATAAAGGCTACCATGTAGTGGTACCCGACTATGCTGGCACGGGCGACAGTCATGACGAGCTGGAACAGATAACTTGGCCATTGTGGCTTCGACAGCTAGAGGAGTTAGTCTCGTGGGTCAGTAAGAATGGTGCGACAGAAATATCGATGATAGCTGTCAGGAGCGCGGCGCTATTGGCCAGCGAGCTATTGTCTTCGCCATCGATTACCAAAAATATCGGATTGATCTTGTGGCAACCGGTGATCAACGGAAAGACCTATATTAACCAGCTCTATCGTCTTCGGCTTGCTGCTGGATTAGGTCAGTCACGGGGCGCCGCCAGAGAGAGCGTCGCGAGCCTGAAGGAACAGCTGGATCGAGATAAGCTCCTAGAGATTGCAGGCTACAGAATAGGGAAAGAACTCATTTCTAGCATTGAATGTGCGGAACTCTCTCAGCACTCTTTCGTTCACTGTTCGGATCTTAGGTGGATTGAGTTAAGCTCTCGAGAAGAACTGAAACTCTTACCGGTATCACTGAAACAGATCGAACTCTTTAAAGAACGGGGCCAGCGGGTGGATAGCTGCGTTATCCGATCAGATGCCTTTTGGACAACACAAGAGATTACAACATCCAATGAACTCATCGAAGCTACCAGTTCTTGGCTGGTTTCTTGGAGTGAAATTTCATCGGATGAACATCCTGTAAGCAATGCTGCGCTCCCAAGAGAAGATCAAAGTAATACGGCTCCAGATAGCCTGCCTAACGAAGAGTTAGTGATCGGGATGTCGTTTAGAGAACATGAAGATCTCGAAATCCCATTTACCACTCAATGTAAACAAGACAGTTTGATTGGCGTGATTCATCAGCCTGAGGGCAAAATCCCTCATGTCGGAGCTCAGCCGGGCAAGGTTAGTAGAGGTGTTGTGATAGTCGTTGGAGGACCACAATACAGAGTCGGCAGCCATCGGCAATTTTTACAGCTTGCGCGTCAGCTCTCGTCGCAAGGCATATACGTAATGCGCTTCGACTATCGAGGAATGGGCGATAGCGAAGGTGATTACTTGGGATATGAGTTTATTGGTGACGATATTAAGGTCGCGATCGATGAGTTCTTACAGCGGTACCCCCATTTAGAAGAGATTGTTTTATGGGGCCTTTGTGACGGAGCCACAGCGGCGGCCTGCTATGCCACTTGCGACTCAAGAGTGACGGGCTTGGTGCTTGTCAATCCTTGGGTTCGGACTACTACAGGTCAGGCTAAGGCTCAACTGAAGCATTATTACTTGAACAGACTCTTCCAGAGAGAGTTCTGGAGCAAGGTTGCTGGAGGAAGACTGAACTTAAGGAAATCGATTGCCTCTTTAGCCTCGTCTGCAAGGGCGCTTATGAAACCTACCGGACGAGCGCTACAATATGCTGATCAAGAACCGCAACAGACCTTCGCAGGACAAGAAAGTTACAAGCGGCGACACCCAGGAAACGTTGTAGACAGTATTCATGCTACCGACGATCTGGTCGCGCGTTTTGCGACCGCCGCCGAGATGTATCGGGGAAATACACTACTGATTCTCAGTGGGAACGATTTAACCGCCGCGGAATTTGGTGATGCCGCTAATACCAATTCTCGGCTAAAGAAGTTTAAGTCGTCTAAAAATACCCGCGTTGAATATCTCGAAGACGCCGATCATACTTTTTCTCGTCGTAGCTGGAAGCTTAGGGTCGGAGACATTACCGTTAGTTGGATGGCCTCACTGTGATACTACTTAGTAAGAATGCTCGATACTCGAGGGCTTTTTCGCTGTATTTGTGGGCTTTCGCTCACTACTGCTCGAGGTGTAGGTAAAGGTGAATTATATTAGCGATCACTATGCGACAAGCAAAGGGTTGATTCGATCGGGGTTGTCCCATTTGGAGTCGTTGCTAGGTCGAACTCGAGAGTTCGAACGCGTTGATCTTGACCGTGTTGAGCGCTTGGTGTTTGTCTGTTTAGGGAATATCTGTCGAAGCCCCTTCGGTGAGTTCATCGCCAAAAACGAGAGTGTTCCTGCAGCTGGCTTCGGTCTTTCGACATCATCGAATAAACCAGCCTTTAAAACGGCAATTAAAACCGCCGACAAATTCGATATCGATTTATCGCCGCATCTGACCACAGACATTCAAGACTTCGAAATACGTGAAAGCGACCTGCTCTTGGTAATGGAAGTTAGGCATGCCCGCCGGCTTAAGCCACTACTCAAAAATAGTCGTGCTCAGATTGCCCTGTTGGGCAGATGGGCGTCTCCACGTAGATTGCATATTCACGACCCCTTCGAACACGATGAACGCTATTTCTATCATTGTTATTCAGTGATAAATCAATCTACAAGAAACCTAATCAGCGAGTGGAAACTGTGTAAATCTAGGACCTGAAGTTAAGCGTTATCTTTTTTAATGTGTTTTTCATGTCAGAGATCACCGGCTTGAGGTCGTCGAGCGAGAAAAGATAGTATCGCATTCGAAAATCGAAAAACCCCAAACTAACACTTAGAAACGTTTTTAGGCGGCTGAACGCTATTGATTTGTCTTGTATTAACGTCGAATGAAAGAAAATTCTATTGAGTCGTTTTAATTCAACCAATAGATTTCGACACCGGATATTGGGAGATATAGATTCTGCTTCTGGAGACTCTCCCAGACCGAGTACTTTGTAGGTATACCAAGCAAAGAGTGCATTTGAATGGTAGGCGAGTGGATAACTTCCCCAAAATCGGCCATTGATTTCCATTAGCACTGCGGTGTTCTTCGCTTCATCGTATCGATATTCAACCATCGCGACTCCAGACCAATTGAGAGTCTTCAATAGCGCAATAGATTGATTTTGCAGTGCCGAGTGTTGGTGCAGCGGGGTCGATTCGCAGAGAGAAGAATAGCCCCCCTCGGGGGGCCACTCATGAAGCCTACGATGTTGAAACCGAAGTAGGCATTCTCCATTATGCATGAAAAAGAACTGTCCTAGGCCATAGCCGGAAATGTACTCTTGAATAAGAGGGTAACGACCTAGTATCGAGTAGCGTTTCAAGGTCTCAATAAGTTGATTCGAATTGTAAACATAGAGAAGCTTTTCAATTCTAATGCCGGCTTTCGCGGCCTCTTTTACGACCGCGAGAGGATTGCTCCATTTAAGCACGACGGGAAATTCCAGAGAGTCAAGACGAGAGTTTATATCCTCTAGCTTATCAATCGAAATGCTCTTAGGCGTTAATATTCCAACTCTCTCTGCGGCGTCTATGGTCACTGATTTGTTCAGTACCTTATTCATGTCTACGCTAGAGGGCACTAACGGGATGATATGTTCCAATTGAGATTTGACTCGGTTGAAAAACAGAATGTCGCTTTCGGAAATACAGAGCAAATTGATGGGTTGGTTCTGGCTACCGATACGGTTTAAACGTGTGACCTTTTCACTGTCGGTAAGTGCATTGGGGATGACATGGCGTTCGTAAACATAGCGTGAAGACAATCCTATGGAATCCTCGCTTTTACCGATGGCGATGACTCGACATCCCTTTTTACCCAGTTCTCGGACTATGCATAGGCCTATTTGTGAGTCGACACCATAGACGATAACAAGGTTTTGAGAGTGCATTGTTAAGTGGCTTCCATATCGCGATCTATCGTTATTATCAATAATACCAAATCGAATCGTTAATCTTGTTGTGTATTTTGCGGGCTAGGGCATAGCGATTTGGCATCTTAAGCAATTTTTCTCTGTGTGTGGTGTGTTGCCATGTCTCTAGGTTATTTCCGAAACTTGCCGAAGCAAAGTCTTGGTCGTGGTCTTTTATGAATCGGCAGAGCTCGCTAAGTCGATTTTGATTCACTCGGTTGCGAATGATTCGACGATAGCTAGAATCGGAGCTTTTAAAGAATTCAAATGGATGAGTTAATATAACGACCTGTTCGATACCAAGATCCCTCGCCTTGATAAGAATTCGTTTCATTTCTGGCCATGAGCAACTGGTGATTTGAAGTGATTTTTGATGCTGCTTGCCAAATAGATCAAAGTCTTGATAAGTCAATACCGGAACTTCCGTCACTCCTTCTATAGAATGGCGTCCTGAATCTAACTGTAGCTTTTTTTCGCACGGCTTGAAAATGCCGGTAGCGATATTTGAGCTAAGCCCAATATCGAGATCATGCATAACTTTGTAGGTGGTTGAATCCGCTTGTAAGTTACCAGTTCTTATTGCGACAGGCGCCTTTCCGGTAAGACGCTTGAATGAATCTATACAAACGTTAAACACTCTCTTGAGGTCACTGTAACCCTGTCCCGAACAGCTATCTTGCCGTGGAAATTTTGCCTCGGTGCGGTCGTCGCTAAAGCTCAACCATACGGGGTGTATATGAAGTTGGATATCTTGTTGCGCCTGTTGGATATCTCGTACAACCCTGGCCATAGGTTCATCGCCGAAATAACGGGTGTTTGCGGTTTCGACAAAGAATGTTGCCTCGGTGTTGTAGTGGCTAAATGTTTCCAGCATAAACCCCAGTCCCTGTTGGCCAGAGGCTGTATGACCATATACCAGTGGTTCCGCAATGGGTTTGCGCAGTTCAGGTGAACTAAAATGACCCGCGATACTAAATTCCGTATCAATCGTGATGGATACCTGTGTGGGCGCTCGGCATCTTTTCAATGTGCTTTCCCCGGCGCAGATTCACGGTCTGGAATGAGAACTCTTTTGGGGCCGATTTTTGCGGTTAACAACTTCTTTTTAAGTTCGCTGGCTACATTTCGAAGGTATAGCCCCAAACCCACTAGAGTACGTCGATTGACTATTTGTATTCCCTCAAGGTTTCTACTGGACGACATCCAGTCCAGCTTGAACGCTTCGTCACCGGTTAGGAAGTCAACCTTCGAGACGGCATCTCTAGTCACCACATGTTCCATCAGTTTGTGGGTTAGGATGGTACCTGGAGAGTAGTTTTTGTAGGCATCATCGTAGGCCAGCTTATAGATATAGGCCGTTTCGTCTTTCACAAGCCAGAGCTGTACTGCAATGGGGTTTGACTCTAGGTAGAGAATGCCAAGCCGCAACCAGTTGCTATCCATCGCCAATCTGGCGAGTCCGTTGATAAATGCGGGGTAAGGCTCAAGCTTTTTCCAGCTCTGGTTGTATACGATGTGATACGACTCGAGCGATTTCTCCAAATCGTCAGGATTGTCTAGTATCTTGATGGTCCAATCGCCTAGTTTATCGAGTTTTTTAGATTTTCGTTTGATGGTGTTCTTTAAGCGGCTAGGGCGTCGATCCATGTAGGTTGAGAAGTCCGGAATACTCTCTTCGTACATGTTTTTGGTGACGTAATAACGGAAACTAGAGAGCCCTGATCTTGAAGAAATTGCTTTCCATTTTGTTATGATCTCTTCGGGCATGGGAGATAGGTTGATTCGATCCCAGTGATTTGTGTTGATAATCGTTTCAAGAAATTGCCTTCCTGCGTCAATTTCTTCAATGATCGACTCATCAAATGTCATGTTGAAGATAGGGGTGTAGTAGTTTCCTAGGCCTGAAATAGAGGTTACATTGAATCCATTGATTCTCTCGGTTTTTCTCCAAACCGGAAGGATTGCAGCAATTTTAGAATCCTTATATAAACACATGAAACGTACTGATCCACATTCTTGCGCAACCGTTCGGCAAAAATTGTCATACCAAGTTCCGTAGGAGAAAATTGAGTTTTTTGAGTGTCGAAATAAATGATCTTTGCAGTCGGTTGGGAGCTTATCAAAGTCCGAGAAGCTCCTGATCGCCATGTCATCTGGCGATGTAAGCTTTGTTGTGACTGAGTCTGATTGATCCAGTAACCGTTTTTTTAGATATCTCGGAACTCTGGCAATAACGGATTTTTTCGACACTATACTGGGGTAAATATCTTTAATCGAAAAGTAGGAAAAGCTGGGTTTGTGACTCGTACTCCAGAACTTGCCGTAGTACTTTATGTAGCGAAATAGAGCAATAATATCCTTTTCTGTATCTATCCAGATGGCGTTGCGTGATCGGCTTGTACGAGGTTTTGTAAATCCCCTGGAGTAGAGATACTCGTCATAAACGAGGTTTACGTTAGCGGCAATACAAAGCCCTACCCAAAAATCCGTTCTTCCTACGGTGGGCTCTATGACCCAGTAACGGCCATTGCTGTCCTTTTTTAGCTCCAGTGAAACTGGGCCAGACAAGTTCAGTCCGTCGAAAAAAGTTTTTGTGATATTCAGGACTTCAGAATTGTCGGTGGTCACGGCGACGGTGGTTTGTCCCATCGCAGGCGGGTGAGATTCCAGTTTATTTCCGCAAATGCTCGATATGATCTCTCCGTTGTTTAGATATAAGGCACCGAAATAGAGGTCCTTGTCGGTTCCCGATATCCAGTCTTGAACGAGGATTGGAAGGTCACTTTCGTACTTTTTAATATTCGTCTTAAGGGTGTCTAAGTTTTCGCAATAAAGCGCTTTAAACCCTGATTGTGGCTTGACGGGTTTAATAAGTACGGGAAACTCAAAAATATCAATTGTCGCGTCGACGTCGCCGCTACTATTTATGATCATCGACTTAGGGTAGTGGATACCTTGTTCTCGACAGCGTTTCTCAATGTTACTTTTCAGCAACAACTTCAGGACGTCATCTCGGCTTTTTGACCAACTTAGCAAAAAGTGATTTTCTAGCTTGTCGTAGTTCTGAGCAATGATCTTTACGTTATTGTCGTTGGTCGGCAGAAGAACAATGCGAGTATTAGGGTCGATCTTTTTTCGGAAATCGAGAAGATCATTAATTAGGCCGGTAGAATTAATGTCTCGGACGTAATGAATCGTGGCAGAATTAGTTTTGACGCCCGGCAAGAATTCTTTTGCTTCGAAGGCATGAACTTCTACGTTATGCTCTCTTAAAGCTCTACACATGGCCAAACCGTGGCTACACAAACCTATGACTAGGGCGATTGAGTGAAATTCGTTCATTTCCCTAATGCGCCTTTTAGGAGGTTTATCAATAATCGAATATGAAATTTGAGCGGTGTTTTATCCCAGGGAGTAAATCGACACAGTGAATGAAAGTTAGAGTTGGGGGTCGAAATACCTGGCATGGTGCTAACGGCGTAGTTAAACCCTAAGCTGCGAATGGCATTGATACTCGTATCGTCAAAGTCCTTGCCGAACTTGCCGTTGGGATAGGCAAACCCCGTAATCTTTGCTCCGGTCCATTCAAGTAGGAGTTTTTTGTTCTCAGCAACCTCTTTACCTAACTCCTCAGGGGTTAGCGATTTCAGTATAGGATGTCGATGAGTGTGAGCTTCAATATCAACGCCTTTGTTGTGTAAAACCTCTAGCTCCTTTGGTGTCATCATGAGCCGCGGCTCTCGAATGCTCCGGTTGATACTATAGAGTTCGTCAATTTTCGCTATTCGCTCGGAAACTGGTAGGTATTTCAAGGCATTGATCGCAAGGTTGGCTAGTTCTTTGGCGGATTTTTGGTTTTCTCGAATTGTTAAACTAAGGGGCGACAAGTCGACTTCTTTGAGATCAATTTGTCGAAAAAATTCAATGAGCCTATCGTTCCACATGTTGGTTCCATCGGAGAAGGCGCTGGCGACAAATACCGTGGCAGGTATATTGTATTTCTCCAAAATGGGTTGGGCAACGGTCAAGTTGTTTAGGTAACCGTCATCGAAAGTGACGCAAACAGAGTTTCTCGCAAGCGTGCCTTCTTTCAGTTGTTCGATCGCAGCATTAAGACTTATAGGATTGAAGTACTTCGCGAGAAGCCTCATCTGCCAGTCGAACTGCTGTGAGGTGGGTTCGTCTGGCCTCATGCAATCGTGCAGATCCAATACCTGATGATAATTCAGAATGGATAACCTGTTGCGGCTGATGAACGCTGAAACAATCTCGAGAGCGGAATGAAGCATAGGCTATTGCTCTCTGCTTTGAAGCCATATCTCGAGTACGGATATGACCCAAATGAGTTCACCGTAGTAGGCTGCATGATTCTCAGATTGCATCCTTAACGCTTTGTCGAGAAACTCTGGGCGGAATATATTGCGAGATTTCATGCTCGTGAATGATCTTTTCGTTATATCAACAAGCTCTTGGTTTGTACGCATCCATCGACCAAAGGGAAGCCCAAATCCATGTTTGGGCTTAGTCAATGTTTCAGGAGCAAGAAAGTTCTCAGTGGATTTCTTGAAAAATTCACGAAGTCGCTGTCCGGGTAGTTTGACCTCTGCGGGAATTGTACAGCTAAAGTCGACTAGCTCCTTCTCGGCTAGCGGAAACTTGACCGCAACGCCGGCGAGTTGACACATTTTTCTAACCTTAATTAGATCGTTGTCGGCCAGTGTGAATTTCCAGTCCGTATAGAGCATCTTGTCGGTTGCGCTCTCGCCGTCGGCCTCTGTATAACGTTCACGGAGCTGTTTCAACGGTAGCTCTCTATCTATATCTTTCAGGAATGCGGCCGTAAATACTTCTGTTGGTGAAAAACGGTGTAAAAAATTGTACGTCTGCAATCTGTCGGGAAGTGGATTGTCTGCCTGCTGGATATAGCTGCTTGCCTTTTTTACCAAGGGAATTTTTTTGCTAAGTGAGTTATCCAGTACAGCTCGTAATATCAACTTGATGATTGCGGGCGATTTCTCGTAGGGATAAAACCATTTTTGTTTGGCATAGCGACTGTTTCCAGCAAAAAACTCATCCCCTCCGTCGCCGGCTAAAAGGGTCTCAATGCTCGATTGTTTGGCCTTGGTGGCGCAAAAGAAAGCTGCTAGGGCAGAGGAGTTTCCGAAAGGTTCGTCAAAACTGCTCGCGACCAGAGCGAAATTATCACTTATGTATTCTGGTTCTAGGTACGAGGTAACATGTTCTGTTCCAAAGTGGCGGGCACTGATTTCAGCAAATTCGGTTTCATCGTAGCCTTGCTGGTTAAAGCCAATGGAGAAGGTTTTTGCTTTGCCTCTGATCTTTTTCAGCATTCCCGCGACTGTGGAGCTGTCGAGACCACCGCTGAGAAAGGCCGCAACTGAGGTGTTGGGAAGGCTAAGATTGACGGCTTTTTCGATCTCAGACAAACAAGCGTTATGCATGTCTATCGGTATTTCTTTAGAGGAAAACTCGGGCTTATACTGTGGACCCAAATGATTGGTTTGCTGTTGATCAAATACCACAAGTTCAGATGGTTTAAGTTTGAATACCCCGTCGTATATCGTGATGGGCGAAGGAATACAGTGAAAGTAGATGTAATGAAATATGGCCTGAGAGGATACTGTGTAAGAGCGATCTCCCTCTGTCTCTTTGATTAGGTGGGGTAGTGAAGTACTGATGTGTCTGTGCTTTTCAGTCTCGGTATAGTAGACAGGAATGCTCGCCAAGTGGTCATTAACAACAGAGATATTTTTACTCTCTCGGTTGACGATTACTAATACGAAGCTGCCAGAAATCTCCTTATAGAGTGATGTTAAGGACTCTTCATGCTCGATTTTTCCAAGGAGGTCGGCGGCATCGATGTTTGAGGTTTTTCCGTATTCTCGTAAGTCTCCTATCAGGTAGACATCGAACTTGGTGTTGCTCGCTTTATCGAAGGAAAGACTTTTGTCGCAGATCAGCGTATTCGGACAAGAGTCAAGCGTGATGGTTTCACAGTGGTAGTCAGAACGGTCTTCCGTGAGCGTCTGTCGTAACATCTTTGAATACCCTCCAAATGTTGAGTTGGACTCGGTTAACGATAATAACGTAGATTCGAGTCAAAGACTCTTATCGAGTGCTTCAGTAAGTTGTTACTGGGTCGTTGCGATATACCCAGAATTAGTGACCTCAATCGGTCTTTTAGTGTTTCAGATCTCAGTGATTGAGGCTGAAACTCCTCGCTATTTTTGAGAAATTCGACCTGAGTCTTTTTATCGCTGGGAATGGTGGTGATACGCATATTAGCCGATGGCACTTCGAGAGTCCTCTTTTCTGATTCTGCCGGTAGCGCAATAAGCTCAGTCTTACTCCAATCTATGTCTTGGCTCCGATAGAAGTGCAGAACCAAAGAGCGGGTGCTCCAAAATGCACTGGCAGGGCCGCTGTAAGGATCAAGCCAGGTTGGATTGTCTTCGAATACGCCTTGAGTAGGGCGGCCAAGTTTCAGTGCATTGTTCTGAATATAGTAGTTCCAGCAGCTGTATAGCGTATTTAGAGTTGTTCCGTTGGGGAAGTCGCTGGGTGAATAGTGATTGGCCGCTAGAATCGGAACGGGCATCGCCATGCGATAGCTCAGGCTGCGACCAAAAAGAGGGCTTCCTTCTTTGGTGAATAGGTATTGATACCAATCGGAGTAATCACATATTGCTTGCCGGATAAAGCTTCGGTCAAATTCCGGATCAATTTGATCAATCCAGTAAAGGGAATAATGAAACCCCCACGCATTGTAGAGATCAACATCTCCATTATCGCCGTCTTTGAAGCATCCCTGATCTAGATAAAACGACTTTATACGTGAATAGCGATCAGAGCAGTCATACCGGTTATTCGAGTCAAGTGATGTCACCACGGCGTTGATTAGCACAACAAAAAGGTGCCAATTGTTGTCTGCGGTTTTTTTATCTCTCGCGTGGCTTAGCCAGTGCAGAGTGTTGTGTTTTACCTCATCCGATAATTCATGCCATAGGCAGTCTTTTACTAGCCATATTGCCAGCGCAATATCGGCAGCTTCACATATCAGCGTGCTTCCGTCTGTGATGTCTCCCCAGTAGGCTGATCCCTTAGGGTCGGTTCCCCGAGAGAGTGTTTGGTGGAAATATTCTTTAATCTCATGTGCGACCGGTTCAGTAATTGTCGGCGATAGATAATAGGCCGACCACAGCGGAAGAAGGCGGCTCATACCTTCCATACCATCGCTCTTGGCCCCATAAATACTGCCCATCCCAGGGTAGTAGACTGCGGTGTTATGGGGGTTCCTGTAATGTTGGTTAGCTTGCCAAAAGTAGCGGGTGACAGCGTCCAATTTGTCGCTTACCGATTGAGAGGCGCTAGAAAAACACGATTTTATGCTCTCGTCGTCTTGAGAATAATGGCTGCTTTTGAGCCAAAGCCGTTCAAGATTCTGCCGCTGCCAGCGATAGCTTTGTTGTAGGTCCTTGATTGAGATCATTTTGGCGATTCATCTCGAGGCAGGTAGATCATGCAGCGAATTAAAAATTTGTAGCTGTCAGTGCGCAGTGGTTTGTATTTCATCGCGCGCAGGAACGAGTAGAAGGCCTTTCGGTACCACCGCGCCAGAAATAGCTCATAGCCGTGTTCAAACCAAACTTTAAAGAAAAATCGCTGCAATTCGGATTGACCGATGAACTCGCCGGATTGGCTTTGGGTTCCAAGGCTCTCGACAGCATTTTCCATGATTTCAGCGCGATAATTGCGCAAGTGTGGACGATGCGAAATACTCTGTGAGTTTTTCCGGTAGTAGGCGTAACGAGTGTTCACTTGGGCGATTTGTGTTGATGCCGCTAGCTGCAACCAAAAATCGTAGTCTTGGCCTCGTCGATAGCTGGGATTGAATCGAATGGTTGTTAGCGTCGATCGTCTTACCAGTGCGGCGATGATGTGGTACCAAGAAGTCTCGAAGAGTGTGTGGTAGACCCAGCCGGAACGCTCTTCGACCAAGGTAGGAGTAAGGCTCTCATCGACTGGTTCGGTATTGATGAATTGAAAGGTTTCATCAACGTGCTCAAAGCGGCCGGTCACCACGCCATATTGAGGATGATCCTGCATGAACTGTACTTGTTGGTGTAAACGATTTGGGGCCCAAAGGTCATCGCTGTCGTTAAAGGCGATAAAATCACCTAACGCATGTTCAATGCCCGTATTCCGAGCGACCGCAGAACCAGCATTCTTTTGCAGAATGTACTTAACTTGATTGCCAAAGGATTGAACGATCGCGGCACAATTATCTGTACTTCCGTCATCTACGACGATAATTTCTTTGTGAGGATAGCGCTGGCTGACGATGCTCTGCAGGCAGTCGTGAATATGGTCTTCAGCGTTATACATCGGAACAATGATGGAAACTAAAGGTAATTTGTCGATGTTGGTTTTCCCTGTCATCGGTGTGGCCATGAGGAATCAATTGTTACACTAGTATTTTGGGGTGAGCCTTCGAATTACAAACTAATACCTTTTGATTGTAGTTTCATTTTTAGGCCCGCCATAGGGAAGTTCTGTGAATAGGCTTTTTCCGCGTAGCGCTGAGAATTCTCTAAGTCGTTCAATTCGAAATAGACAAGTCCCAAATTATAGTGCGCCTCTGCTGATGGTTTTATCGATGCTGATTTAAGAAAGTGTTTTTCTGCCTCTTTAAAATCATTGTTTTTATATAGATATATCCCATATAACTGATAGAGATAAGGGTCGTTATCCTTAAATTGAAACGCTCTTTCAAAATAACACTCTACGGTTTGTGGGAAGGGATATTTGGGCACTTTAGGAAGTACACCCTTAAGCTGGCTGTCGTATCGTATAACGGAGTGAAGGGCCCGATAGTGATTCGGAAACTTGTTCAGGGTATAGGCTAAATCATCCATAACCTCGTTCGTGGATTCGCCACTAATGAGATTCTCTACTCGGTTTGTGAAGTGTCTTCTTTCAACCGTAGACAGGTTCTTCCTTCTATCGATCGGGCTAGAGTAGTCCCAAGGTCCAATCTCTACATCGAACACACTTCCACAACTGCTTCCATAAGCAATATTTGAACATAGCAGAAACGCAAAAGCTGGGTAGTACCACTTCACCTGAAATTCCTTCTTTCTGGCTGACTTATAGATAACGTTAATACATTGAGCATTAATATGCCAACAGCTCAATCCTGTGACTGTAAGGGCAATAGTGTTTGATTGAACCAGATACGGTTAATCAAAGAAACCGTTGATTTAGCTCGCTTATCTTTTTCGGGTTTTAGCACTCTTTGGGGTGGTGATTATGGAGGTGAATGTGGAAATACGCGCCGAACCAGCTTTGAAAGATGGTCACTGATTATAATTGTCTGTAGTCTCTAGTTCGATACTCTTAACGGTGATCGTCGCAATCATAACTTGAAGTTGTGAGGCCGTCATTTTGACCTCGGTTTAATGTCGATAGTTGCCGTGATCATTCACTCAAGCATCATGGATGCAAAAATTTTGATGTCCATTTATTAAGGTCTTTGTAAATGAGTCGAAATTCAGACGCGACTAGCGTAGTGATACCGTGCTTCAATGGCGCGCGGGTTCTTCCGGCGACTATTGAAACCTTGTTAAATCAAGATTTACTTCCCGATGAAATTATCGTTGTGGACGATGGCTCTGATGATGACACTGTTGATGTCGCCACTCAATTTGGGACGAGGGTTCGTGTACTTACACAAAAAAATCAAGGTGCGGCATCAGCACGCCATACCGGAGCTGTTAACGCAAAAAATGATATTGTCTTTTTTGTGGATGCGGGAGATACATCGCCACCGGGAAAGATTCGGGCTCTGCGCGACGCGTTAATCGCGAACCCAGACTGTATCTGCGCTTATGGAGAATGTTGGAATAAGGACAAAGAAAAACCTCAAGAAACACGCTTCACTCATTCGCCGCTCGACGGCAGCTGGACGACTATCAGCGATCCATTTGAAGTGCTACTAGCGCAGTCTTGGCCCTTGGCAAGCGCAATGAATTTGGCTGTGAGGCGAGACTATGCCATCAAAGGAACGGCGATAGGGAGCTTCTACCGCGCGGGTAATGACTACGCCATGCAGCTCAATCTTGCTCGATTCGGGGCGTTTGTACACGTCGCCAGTATTACATCAGAATTTAAAATTTTTGGTGAGGGACTTACCAGTCAACACGGTATTGATCAACAGATGTCCTATTCACTGCTCGCGGCGGTTGAGTTCTATCTCGCGCACTCAAACAGAGATCATTACCGCAAGGTCTTTAGGAAACGAATTAGTTACTATTGGCCTACAATCGTCTATTTTATGTGGAACAACTCGAATGTCAGGTTGCGCAACCAAGTCATTAAGGCCGGACTCAGGTATGGCAGTGTGTATGATTCTATGAAGTCCTTTATATGGACGCTCGTCAAAGAGCATAAAAGGGGCAGGGAGATTCGCAACCCAGTACTCGGTTATCTCGCTAGGCAAGTTTATCAATTATCCCAGGCTCGAGACTTAAAATAGGCATTGTCGCTAAGGAAGGTATTTTGAGTGTAGTTATCCAGTCGATATTTTACGCAATGGGAGGTCGCTATATTGCATTAGTGATTCAGTTGGCCTCCGTGATGGTGGTTGCTCGGCTGTTATCTCCAGAAGAAATCGGAATCTATTCCATATCGGCATCTCTATTTGGTTTTCTCCTGCTTATTCGTGACTTTGGTATCGGCTCCTATCTCATACAAGAGAAAAACTTGACTCAAGACGTGATTGCTTCGGCTTTTACTATGTCTTTGGCGCTGTGTTGGTCGCTGGCGCTGTTTGCGTTCATCGTAAAACCTCATCTCGCGAGCTTCTATAATATTCCGGCGATGGAAGTTATTATCAGCTTTCTGTGTGTCAATCTTCTGATCATTCCCTTTGGTTCCATCACACTTTCGCTTCTCAAGAGAGAAATGAAGTTCGATCGAATTATTGTGGTGGATGTTGGCGCTGGTATTGCCAATACGGTCGTTACTATCGTTTCTGCTTACAATGGGCAGAGTTATTTGAGCTTAGCCTACGGCTCGTTGGCGGGGACTATTGCAACGGTTTGTATTGCCATGTTCTTTCGACCCAAGAATTTGAAGTATCTTCCAGGTATCGGGAAAATTCGCTCGGTGGCCAATTTTGGCTGGAAAATAAGCGGTTCAAACGTCTTTACTCAACTGCAATCGAGCAGCCCAGATTTAGTCGTGGGAAAGCTGCAAGGGCCGGTTGAAGCTGTGTATTTCAATAAAGCCATTTCGGTATTTAAGCTCTTCGATCAGATTTTTCAAAATGCGCTTCGTCCAGTTTATCAGTCTTATGTGGCGGGAAAGAACCGACGTGGCGCCGACTTAAAGCGACCAGTATTACGGGCCAGTAGTATCTATCTAATTTTGGCCTGGGCGTTTGCCTCGTTTATGCAATTCAACTCAACCGCGGTTGTATTGATCCTATTTGGCGATAACTGGTTAGATGTTGTTCCCTTGATCGAAGTCATGTGTTTAAGTCATGCATTAAATAGTCTCTTCGTGTTCCACACAACGACGCTGCTAGGTTTGGGGAAGGCCAACCGGGTGTTACGGCTGAGTATTATTCTCGCGTTAGCGCAATTTGTGGTGATTATCGCTTACGGTAGATTCGACCTGATATATATTGTGACTGCGCTAATTTCTATTTCATTTGTTCGCTTTTTGGCGATTCGAAATGATCTTATAAGCCTGTTTGGAATTACTGCAAAAGACCTGTTTGGCATGGTTAAGGTGCCCTTTGTGATCTCGGTATCCATATATGGCGCTAATACAATGGCACTCAATCTTGTGAGTGATCAGATTTCTGGAATTTTTGTTTTTCTATTGAGTGTTTCCATAACCGCGGCTGTATTGATTGGTCTCACGTTTATTTTGGCCAACCCTCTGCGAGACGTGGCTGTTGAAACACTCAAAGCACTTTTTAAGAAACGGCGTGAATTACGCCAAAAGCGCATATGACCTGAAAAAGCTATGATTTCTATGCAATGCTGAGGTCTCTGTTTTTTTGTAGTCTCTAGGGAGGTGGAAGTGATATACGTTATTTTTCTAATGTTGGCTTTGGGGCTTGTGTTACTGTTTCTGGTGTTTCATAAAGTGCGTCGTATTCACCTTATGATGTTTGATCAGTCCAGTGAGCTTAAGAAAACCGTCGACAACCATTACACCCAAGTTGAAGCCTTGATGGGAATCTATCATTCGCTGGATCTCGAGGGAGCGCTTCCCGCACTGCGAGGTTGGGCTGGGTCTCCAGATTATCTTCTTACGCTTGCTAAATCCGTTCTTAAAGAAAAGCCAAAATCTGTGGTTGAATGTGGGAGCGGGTCCTCATCAGTGGTGATTGCGGCGGCTCTTAAGAAAAATGGAAACGGACATTTGTACTCCCTAGATCACTCCCCTGAGTTTGCCGAAAAGACACGGCTGCTGTTGGAGAGTTTAGGGCTAAGCGACTGGGTTACCGTACTCGATGCGCCTTTGACTGAAACTAACCTAAATGGCGAGCCATATAGCTGGTATGACGTCTCTGGACTTAGCGTGGAATCCATTGATTTTTTAAATGTCGACGGCCCGCCGCGCCGAACCAACAGCAACGCTCGCTATCCGGTATTGCCGGTGTTGCATAGTAAACTCTCTGACGGCACGACGGTCTTACTCGATGATGCCGGCCGAGAGGATGAACTTGCAACCGTCCAGCGCTGGAAAGATGAGGGGCTAATTTGCGCTGAAGAATACATCACCACCGAGAAAGGCTTGTCGATAATGACGGTTAAAAACTAGGGCACCTCTGAATAATGGCGTTAGCGCTCAGCGGGATCCTAAAGTGCCCATATGCAAGGCGCACTTTGCAGGTAATGGCCGTAGCCCTTGGCAAAAAGTGCAACACAGCAGATGGGTACTTTAGGACCCGCCCTGCGGGGCCTTCAGACAATTCCGCACTCGTCGTTGCAAATTATCGACAGGCAACCAGCCTGCCTCAAAGTTGCGCCTAGATTGCGTACTTGTTTGAAGGCCTGAGCTGCAACGGCATTATTCAGAGGTACCCTAGATGGTCTTGGAGCGAGGAAGGTCTCTCTAGGTTTGGCACTTAATATTAGTTCCAAGGCTGGGAGGCCTTGCTAGGTCTCCTGGGGCGAGGCTGATCGCTTAGCGACGAGCAAACGCATTACGTTGGGTAGAAAAAACACTGCAAATAGAGGGTCAATTTTTATCGTTGTCCATATCCGCGTCCATTCAATCGGTTGTTTTGACTTAATCAGATGCATTAGATTAGCCACCATCGAGTAGCGAGATTCTTGCAATTGATTATTGACATGTACCCTTTGCGCCTTTGTTAGCGTTAAAGTGGCCAAGATGCATTTCGCGAGCCGAATGTAATTGGTTAGCAGGGTGAGTGACTTACTGGTTCCCCAGCCGGCACTGTCAAAAATATTAACCCCTAAGCCTTCGCTCACCAACGTTTTTGCGCAGAAGGCGACCCTTGTTATCGATTGGCTGAGGGATAACTTGAAGAGCCTATCCTGTCCGTTGAAGAGCTGCGTATTGAATCTTAGTTCTGGCTTGCTCGACCGTCGATAGACTAGGGCCGAAGTACTTATGATGTTACTTCGGACGATTGCGTAGTCAAAGAAATCGCCGTCGAAACGATAGGTCTCGAGCGCGGCATCGAGAAGTTGATGCCCCTTTGGGGTTAGATTCAGCCCTTCCTGTTTATTCCACTCAAAGCGAGTTCCCTCTATTGATTGTCGCTGGGTATCACAAAAAAATAGATCATGGCCCTGATCTAAGGCCTCTACGGCCGTTTTCAAAAATCCACTCTCCCACCAATCATCCGAATCCATGAATGCAATGTAGGTACAGTCGGAGGTTATATGGTCAAGCGCTGCATTTCTGGCGGCACCTGGCCCCGCGTTTTCTTGTTCGATCACGGTGATGCTATCGGTGGTGGCGATCAATTCGGAAAGTTCATCACCAGCAGAGATAGGGGAGTCGTCATCTACGACGATGATCTGGATATTGCTAACGCCTTCCTGGTCGAGAATCGAGTTGACGCTACGCTTGAGCAATCCTCTTTCTCTTTGAAAGAAGGGAATGACCACGGAGACGGAGCTGTTGGCTGCTGAATTGCTCATAAATTCCTTTTTCTAACATCGTCTGTGTTAATGGGGGAGTGTATCCGTGGCTGATGAAACGCCAGCCTCGTTACGGCTAGAAAAGAGTCGATTATTGATCGCCTTGTCTTCTAGTGTAATATCGCCAATTAATTGTTCAAGCAAAGGGTTGCCGTCTCGATTGATAAATGTGTTTCCATTAAGACTGAGATGATCAATGCCTGTACGCCATGTAAATAGTCGATTCTTATTGTTTGTATGGGACTGTCGATCAAATATCAAAAGACTGTTAGAGATATCTACCCGACCATTGAGTAAGCCTCGAGTGCAGTTCTTTTCGGATTCTACTCCCACAGAAATAAAATCTTGATTGTCTGAATTGGAACTACTTTGTAGCAACGAGTCTCGGATCTTTAAGGTACCACCACAGGCAAGGTCAACAACTCTGCTGTGTCTACTGTCGAGCCCAACAATACGGCTATTAGAAATTTCTGTATTAGCGGCTCTGGATTTAATCAAGTGCCCTAGATGCAAGGAGCGCTCAATCAAACTGTTGTTGATACTTAAGGAATCTATCGAGCCCGCATAGATCGCATGACTCAGGCCTCGCTTTTTGTAACGACCAGTATTCTTTATCTCGCTGTTTCGGACTATCAGTTTGCCGCCTCGGTTGTCCGTCATAATTCCCAGTGCGGTGTTTTCAATATTCACATTGTCCAAGGTTACATTGAAGTCGACGCCCGTTATTCGAATACCGGCTAAATTCTTCGTCTGGGCTGCACCGATATTGGCGTTTGCGCTGAAGTTGAGAACCGTCACTGGGCCGTCTTTAGCGTCGATATTCAACATTCCCTTACCGCCGGATACGGCCATTAAGGTGACACCTGCGAGATCGACTGTCAGGGGCTTATTGATCTTTAGACCCGAAGGGTAGAGCCCGGGCGGAATTTTGATTCGAGAATAAGGTGCCGCCTTTTTGATGTATTGCTGGATGTCGATGTCCGACATAGCTTGAGAGTAGGCAGGATTACTAGGATGTTTATAAATCCAAACGCCGTGATCGTGAGTCGAAATACCCGCAAAGAAATTATCGTATAGATGCACCCACTTTCCAAAGACGCGTCCTCGATCTCCGTTGTAGGGGCCTTTATTACGCCAGTTGATGACTCGCCATTGAGCATCGTGTCGATCAGGATTGAATTCATAAATACGGCTCGCACCGTCCCAGCTAACCAGCAGCCCATCATTGTTGAATGCCAGTGAGCGGCTGGTTTTCATGGGCAGTTTTGCGTCGATTTTGGTATTGCCTTGTTTATCGATCACTACGAGGCTGTCTAAATAGAGTGTCCAAATCCATTTTCGATAGCGATCGTAGATGGCGTTTCCGCCGCGGCTTTTTCGGTCTTTATGCAGCAATCGAGGGCTAGCAAAAAGACCCTGCTCGGATTGTTGGGTTCTGAACAGCTCGTCCTTGCTTCCCAAAATCAGTGAACCGTCGGGCAATTGTAGACTTCGGGGCATTCCCCAAGGTTCGGTGCCCACACGACGCCAACTTAAGGGAGAGAGTCCATTGCGCATCTCTTGCGGTGACGGGTTAAATTCATATTGCTGAGGCATGGCGCCCTGTGCGAGCAGTCTCGTGTCCTCAGGTTGGGCTTGATCAGTGAGCTTCGCACCGTTCGCGGCGCTGTTGGCCAGAACCAACAGCGTTTGTGTTTTTTCGTTAAACAGTAGACCGTCGTTGAGATATGAGGCCGCGGGAACCTTACGAGTATCTGGAATCCAAAATGCGTGTTTTGTTCTCGTCCAGTGGTTGGGGGGGCTTGGAGTCGTGAGCCTTGTCCAAGTGCCAGAGTTTAATGCGAAGCGATAGATTTCATTGCCGCCATAATCATGGCCACCTCCACCCATGAAGTAGAGGTCTCGATTAACTTTGTCCCAGGCGGCGCTGCTCCACGCGGTGAGCACCGCTTTCGGGCCCAGCGAAAGCTGTACTCGGCGTTGTTTAGCGGGAAATACGTTAGAAATACTGGGCTTTTTACCTTTTACCGCTAGCTCGCACCAGCCGCCGTCTTTGCTTTCCAGCTGTTGAATGCATTGCGCGAGATTTTTCTCTGTTTTGATTGTACGGGTGAGGGTGGTATCAATGGCATCGATCGAGATTTTTTTATTGCCAAGGTTGTAGCTGATCAAACTTAGGATGGCGATAAGAGCAGAACAACCAAAAATAAGCGCAACCACTCTATTGCGCTTTGCTTTCATGGGGTGCCTGTTATTGTCTTTCGGTTTAATCGGCATCTGATCATGACTTCTATACTAGATATTCATGGATTTGCGGATGCCCCAAGAACCGGGTCGGACTGGCGCTAAGGCCATACGCGCCCGATTGATAAAGCCCGATAAGATCACCACGTTGAACCTTGGGTAGTAGCATTTTGTTCGCAAGAATATCCAGTGGCGTACACAGCGGCCCTACAATCGAAACGATTTCTTTATCGTTTGATGTCATGCGATTGGCAACACAAGTCGGGTAGTTTTTTCGGATCACCTGACCAAAATTCCCAGAGGCCGCCAAATGATGATGTAGACCACCGTTTGTGATCACAAACGTTTCGCCTCGCGATATTTTTACATCTTCCACTTTGCTGACGTAAAGCCCTGATTCGGCCACCAGATAACGCCCAAGTTCCATCACGACCTCTGTGTCTTCGCCGATGATGGCTTGGTGTTGTATCAATAGACGCTCGAGATTCTCCCCAATGGGTGTTAAGTCCAATCGTTGTTCACCGGGAAAGTAGGGCACGCCGAGGCCACCGCCAATGTTAATCCATCGCACCGGTAGCGGTGATGCTTTTATGAGTTGGGCGGCTAGGGAGAATGTCTTAGTTTGCGCATCGATAATCGCCTCTTCTTTTAAGTTCTGGGAGCCGCAAAAAATATGAAATCCCTGAAAATCCACCGGAAAGTTCGGTAGCGCTTGAAGCAGTTCAGGGACCACTTCAGCATCGATTCCAAAAGGTTTCGCGCCTCCGGCCATTTTCATGCCAGAGCTCTTCAATTCGAAATCGGGGTTGACTCGAATGGCGATGGGGGGGCGAGCATTGTGACTCTTTGCAATGACGGCAATGCGCTCGAGCTCTCCTCGCGATTCCACATTAATGATCACTCCCGCGGTTATAGCCGCTTCCAAGTCTTCATCGGATTTTCCCGGGCCGGCAAAACTAATATTCTTTGGGGCTATACCTGTGGCCAAGGCGATACCTAATTCAAAGTGGGACGCGACGTCTAAGCCGTCGGTGAGAGTAGACAGATAATGCACCACGTCGGGCATAGGATTGGCTTTCATTGCGTAATGCAGGTGAATCCTCTCAGGTAAATGAGTGCGCAGTTTTTCTACCTGTTGTGTAATGATTGCCTTGTCATAGACGTAGAACGGGGTCTTGCCCACTCTGTTTAAGAAGTCTGTAATGGGTTCTCCTGCGATCATTAAAACGTTATCGCGTACCGGGAATTGCTCCATTGGAGCGTGTTCAGGCAATTTCTTGACTGGTTTTTTGTCGACCAAAGTGTTTTCTGGTGATGTCATGTCTGTTGATGTCCGTCCGAATCAATTCTATTTTCTGAAAAGGTTTCGATATACTCTTGATGTAAATTGGTTCGATCGTATTTACCGTTCGGATTTTTCGGTAATTCATCAACGATAATAACGCTCGCAGGAATCATGTAGTTGGGCAGCTGTTGTTGGCAGTGCCGTCTGATTTCTATCTTAGTATTTTCAATCCACTGTTCATTGTTTTTTTCGACCGCTGTTTTTTCCTGCGAGGGCGATGAATGTGAAGAGGACAGGGTCACCACCGCGGCGATGGCCTGGCCTAAAGACTCATGGGGCAAGCCCAGAACAACGGCGTCTTTCACCCTCGCCGATTGATAGAGAACGTCTTCAACTTCGGCGGGGCTGACTCGGTAGCCCGAGGTCTTGATCATTTCATCGGTACGGCTGACAAAATACAAATAGCCGTCAGGATCGCGATAGACCCGATCGCCGGACCATACTGCGATTTCTGGGGCGCTGGTGTCTGCTGCGTCTGGGGCAAAAGGCTTGAATCGCTTGGCGGTTTTTTCGGGAGCGTTCCAATAGCCTTGGGCTACGAGGGGGCCGCGATGCACCAGTTCGCCGGCTTCGTTGTCGTCGCAAATCGAGCCGTCGGGGCGTAGCACCAGCACTTCGGCGTTGGGGATGGCTTTGCCGATGGATGTTGGTCGATGACTCAGCTCTGCGGGGGAAAGGTAAGTTGAGCGAAATGCTTCGGTTAAACCGTACATCAAGAAAATTTCTGTTTCAGGTAGTGTGTGATGCAGTCTTTCCGACAGCGTTGGCGGTACCGCTCCACCGCTGTTGGTGATATAGCGTAGCGATTGTTTTGCAGCTTCTGGCCATGGTAAGGCGGCTAACTGGTTCCACAGTGGTGGCACAGCGGCCAAGCCAGTTATCTGGTAGCGCTCAACCGCGCGTATCACATCTCTGGGCAATAGATATTCTATTAGAACCACCGATGCACCTGCAAAGAAGGCGGTCGTCAATTGACTAAGCCCGTAATCAAAGCTGAATGGCAATACCGCCAGCAGGCGATCGGTCTCGGTATTGCTCAAGTACAAGGCCACACTCTCAGCGCCGCACATCATATTGCGATGGGAAAGCACCACGCCTTTTGGTTTTCCCGTGCTGCCGGAGGTATACAAAATAGCCGCAATATCGCTTTCAGTGGCACTGGGCAGTGGTGACGTAATATCAGTGGCTAGGAAACTCTGCCATAGATGGACATTCTCTTTGTTGTCGTGCGCTGAACCTTTGGGCGAGTCGACCAGAAGTTGAAGTCGCAGTGCGGGGCAGCTCTCAAGTTCGGGGGCCAGTTGCTTGGCCCGATCCGCAGAGGTAATCAAGCATTCTACATCACAGTCAAGCAAGATGTGTTCTACTTGCTTTGGCTTTAGCAACGGATTGATGGGAACAAATACACAAGCCGCGGCGCTGGCGGCAAACATCGCTAAGACCGCTTCTGGGCGCTTAGGGAGGTAGATGGCTACCCGCGTTCCGGGTTTCAGCTGTTGTTGCAATAGCGCCGAGGCTAGTAATTGTGTCTGTAGCCACAAATCGGCGTAGTTTAGGCTGGTACCTTTAAAGAGCAAAGCATCCCGCTCAGGCTTTGATTGAGCCTGATATTCGATCAATTGATGAACTAACGAGAGCATACTTCACATCCTGTGGTTGAACTCATGGCCGCCCATTTCATCCGCTGCGGTACCGCCGCGGCTGTAGAGTTGGCGTCGCTTTAAACGAATAGAGTTCATACTATGGATATAGAGCAATTATTTCAATTGTGCCGTTACTCCTCGTCGGCTTGATCCCGCTCATCGGCTTCTGGTTTGATGAAGGCGATAATGGAATCGGGATACTTGTGATTGACGTCTGCCAAACGCTCTAATGCCTGTTTGTTGATGGGTTTGTCGCGAGCTAAGAGTAGTAATCCATCAGGGAGGCTGAGATCTTGTGCCAATACCATTCCCTCCGTGAGTTGCGATAGCTTTAGCCCAATCCCCAGAGATTTCTGTTGGTTGATATTCCAAGTGGCCAAAATTGGCAATGCCGCGTCAATAAGTGTTGGTGGAAACATTCGCTCCGATTGCTCTAACAATGCTGTGCATGATTCCTCATGACTGAAAGGGCGCTTAAAACGCAATCCCTGACGACATTCCAAATAGAAGAGCGTTAGCCCCAAAATAAAGGCGCTGTCACTGATATCTATGGCTGAGCATTGATTCGGGTAGCCTTTGGCATTGTTCTGCTCGCGATGTTTGATCAGTATGTCCGCGGCGTCGCTTAATAGTGGTACAAACATGATGGTTGTCGCCGAAATCGAGGGGTGCTGTGAGTAAAGCTGTCGCTGTTCTGCGGTCAGATCTATAAAAGGGGTGGTTAATAGGTCGTCACTGAATCCCATTTTACCTATGTGGCACAATAGCGACGCAAAGCGCAGATCTCGCTGTTGCTTGTCACTAAAATTCAGGGTTCTACCCATATCACGACACAAATTAGCAACGGTACGCGGGCTAGGGGTTCGATCTCCTAGACGGGTTTCGACCAAGCTGCTGATACTTTGAATAGAGCTCAAGTAGGACTCTCGCAGTTGCTCACTGCGTTCTTTAACCTTTTGATCGAGACTTTCGCTGAGCTGCACGAGTTGATGGTTTTTGTGTATCAAACTATCTTCCAGAAAACGGTTTCGAGCCCGAATATTGGCCAGTTCAATGCCTTTGTTGATTGAGCGCTTGAGGCTGTCTTCATCCCAGGGTTTTTCGAGGTAGTAGGACACGCGGCCCTTATTGATGGCTGCAATTGTAGATTCCATGTCCGAGAAGCCGGTCAGTAGTACTCTTTCCGTATTGGGGAATTCTTGTGCCAAGATCTGTAATAGCTCAATACCATCCATGTCAGGCATTTTTGCGTCTGACAGCACTACGGCTACCGGGTTTTGACGGCAGAAATCTAACGCTGACTTGGCATCGTTAAAACACTCCAGAATCATATCTTCATCGATAAATACGCGTTCCAAAGCACGAATGATGGAGGGCTCGTCATCGACAATTACCACTCGTTTACAATAGTTTGGCTCTTGAATTGTTGACGGTTCTTTTGGTGTTTTTGGCACAGGTCATTTCTCGAAACTAAGTATCTAAAAAGTATAGCGTTTATAGGCCGATTTGCGATGCGTGAACTATACTGATAGACGAAATGTTTATTAGGGGGTTGTTTGTGCGGGGCGTAATTTTCACCATTTTGTGCGACATGCTCGAAGAGCAGCATGGCTTGCCTTTTCTCAATCGGGTTATCGATCAGGCAAACCTCGAGAGTGGTGGTGCCTATACCGCTGGGGGGAATTACCCCCCTGAAGAGGTCGACAAAATCGTACTGTTACTAGAACGCAAGCTCGAGGTGCCTAAAGAGTTCATCTTGCGCAGCTACGGTGAGTACTTGTTGGGGGCGTTAGCGAAAACTTTCCCCCACTTTTTTGAAGTCGACAATTTGAAGGACTTTCTTCTAGGCGTCCACGGGTATATCCACGTGGAGGTGACAAAGCTCTATCCCGACAGTAATTTACCAGAATTTGAATATTCCGATAATAATCCTGACAGATTAACCATGGTTTATCGCTCAGAAAGAAAAATGTGCCACTTGGCGGAAGGCCTAATTGCAGGTGCCGCCCAATATTATGAAGAAGAGTACAGTTTAGTGCAGTCTACTTGTCTGCATCGGGGTGATGATTCTTGTCAGTTTGATTTGGTGTTTTATGGATGATCTAGACGCTTACAAAGTCGCCTACCAGCGGGAAAAACTCGCTAGAAAGCAGGCTGAGCAAATATTAGAGGATAAAACCCACGAGTTAATGCAATCCAATATTGAGCTGCAACAGCTTAACGAGACCTTGTCGCGCCAACAGGCACAATTAGTACAAACGGAAAAGCTTGCAGCATTGGGTACCTTGGCTGCTGGTATCGCGCACGAGATTAATAATCCGATGGCATTTGTCGCCAGTAATATCCAAGCACTGAAGCGATACTGTGGTTCATACGTGGAGCTTTGCAGAATCGTTGAGGAACATAGAGATAAGGTTCCCGAGGCGATCAGTGAGGGACTCACCGGTATTGGAAGAAAACGCGGTGTAGAGTATGTGCTCAATGATACCGAACTCATATTCTCTGAAGTTGAAAGCGGTATGGTCAGAGTGCAAGAGATTGTCTCTAACTTGAAGAGCTTCGCCCGCACTAAGCCTGGAGAGCGAGACCACTCAGATACCAATGAAGCGATTACTTCTGCACTGAAGATACTCACCAACGAACTTCGATATAAGTGCGCAGTCAGTACGGACCTAAAAGAGTTACCCTCTATCTATTGCAACCTGAACGAGGTGAGTCAGGTATTTCTAAACATCATTCACAACGCGGCCCAATCGATTGAAAAAGAAGGCCGTATCGATATCTCCAGTCACTACATCGAAATGCAAGCGATCATACAAGTCATTATTAAAGATACGGGAAAGGGCATGGATGAGGCGACGATGGCTCAAATTTTCGACCCTTTCTTTACCAAAAAACCACTGGGGCAAGGCACTGGACTGGGGTTGTCTGTTTCTCATGGAATCATTGAAGCCTTGGGCGGTAGTATCAAAGTAACAAGTCAGCCCAAAAAAGGTACCACTTTCTTTGTGAACTTGCCGGTCGAACAAAGAAGTCGGTCTAGAAATATCTACACCCGCTGGGATCAACGATGACTCAAAAAATATTGCTGGTCGACGATGAACCACTAATTCTCGATGCCATTACTCGCTGCCTTTACGATGTCGATGCTGATATCTATCGTTTCCCAAGCCCAAGAGAGGCACTAGACTTTGTCGAGCATCAAAGACCTGATTTGATTATTTCGGATCAGCGAATGCCCGGCATGCTTGGCACGGAAATGTTGGCAAAAATTAGAAATCAATGGCCACAAGTACAGTGCATTTTACTCAGTGCCTACAATGACTTCGATGCAGTCGCGGAAGCTTTTAATCAGCAAGTGATCGAACGCTACATCTGTAAACCTTGGGATGACCAAGAACTCGAATTTGTGGTGAAAAAATCGCTGCAAGAGAACCTAATCCCAGAAAACATCGAGCCAGATGAGCGAGTCTCAAGACGGAAAAACAATGACTCTTTTCATGGCATGGTCTCAAATAGCGCATCAATGGAGCAGGTGTTCCTGAGGATTTCCAAGGCGGCAACGGCGAACGTACCGGTGTTCATTACGGGTGAAACCGGTACCGGGAAAGAGTTAGTCGCGAAAGCCTGCCATCAGGAGGGCTTCTATCGCTCCGAGCCCTTTATTGCTGTTAACTGCGCAAATTTCAGTGAAAATTTGATTGAATCTCAGCTATTTGGTCACAAGAAGGGCGCGTTTACCGGAGCCGATAAAGAACACCGAGGACTCATGGAGGAGGCGGGTAGAGGTACGCTCTTCTTGGACGAGGTGACAACCTTGCCCTTGCCGTTACAGGCCAAGTTACTGCGCGTGATTCAAGAGCGAGAATTTTCCCCCCTAGGCTCACATCAACTCAAACCCTTCGAGGCCCAATTGATTACCGCATCGTCGACGACTTTGCAGTCAGCAGTTGTTGATGGCAATTTTCGTGAGGACCTGTTCTATCGACTCAATGTGCTAGTGATTGAGCTTCCTGCATTGAGACAGCGAGGCACTGACGTCGGTTTGTTGGCCAACTATTTACTTTGCAAGCTCAGCGCTGAGACTGGTCGTGAAGATATGAGCTTCTCGCCAAGTGCATTGGGGGTTCTCTGCGAATACTCTTGGCCCGGTAATATTCGACAGTTAGAGAATTTTGTACACGGAATCATAGCGCTGTCGAATGATAGTGAGATCAGCGACGAACTGTGTCGTGAACAGTTGAGCTATTTTGAAGGCAGTGCGCTACCTACGAATTCAGCGGCTAATATTATCGCGAGTCCAGTGTCGAATCCAAGTTCTAACTCAAGCTCGATGGAAAATTCCAGTGTCGCTCCTTCACCTAATAATCACTCTTCGGTATCGTCCATCGCTGCTATTGTCCCCTCCGAAATACAACCGCTGTGGCTGCAGGAGAAACAAGCAATTGAACAGGCGATAGAACATTGTCAAGGTAACATCCCCAGAGCAGCGGCTTTACTGGAGGTCAGTCCCTCGACCATCTATCGCAAGATTCAAGCCTGGGAAAGCAAAGGTGTGAACTCTGAGGGCGCTGAATAGCGGTGGATGACGTTGATAGCGTCGGCGGCTTCTGAGTACATCAATACACGCTTTGGCAGCTCAGCTTCTGTAATGCCCCCGGAACCTCGAAGCGCAAATACGGGTTTTCGGTAAAGCAACAAGGCATTGACCAAACGAAGACTTGCGTGACCACCTCCAATGACAATTGCGGCATCGCTCATTCTTGCAATGAGTTCGTGCTTGTGTGATTGGTCTTGTGCGTAAATCACACGAGAAATATGACGACCACTGACAAGAAATTGGTTTTTTTCGAGTACTACCGTGGTGTCGGCGTGAGCGTTACTCGCGTGCTCAAGCGCAACGCCCATTGTCCCCCGGTAATTCCCCGCCAACAGTGACCATCGACGAAAAGCGAGAGCTCGAGCAAGCTGGGCCGCGTGCAGATAATTTCCGGCAGCGGGTTGTTTGGCAAAACCTACGACGGCAATGTTGAGTGATTTCATAGCGTTTCTCGCAGTGCATTTTCAGAGGTTTGAATAAGACGGCCGATGAGAGAATCAAACACGGAGAAGTCTCCGGTATTAATAAATACCTCGGTCGACATGCCGGGATAGAGTTGAGTGTTGCGATTGTTCAGCAAGGACAGCTCCATTCGATAGAATGGATTTCCTTCGTTATCGTGAACAATATCTGCAGAGATAGACTGAATTTTTGCACTCAGAGGCTGATGATGGCGAGGATTGAGGGCCGTTAATCTCACTTTGGCCTCCTCAAGCCCCGTCAGTGAGTCGATATCGCGAGTGGAGATTCTTGCTTCGACGACCAAATCTCCGGTATCAGGGACTATTTCCAACAAGGGCGTGTTGGCTTGAATGGTACCGCCAGCGGCGCTGACCGAAAGACCATTGACACGTCCGTCGATAGGGGCCACCAATCGCCGACGCAGTAGATCTTTCTGTATTATTGCTAATTGACGGATAACCTTAGGCTCCTGTCGATCAAGGGCCTGATAGCGAGTTAGAGCCTCTTTCCTAGTCTTCGCAAAGACATCGCCAATTTGTGAGGGGATCTGCACAATATTGTTTTTAAGTTCGACTATTTTATGTCGGCTAATCTCATGATTCTTTCGCAAGTCAATCATTGCGTGGTCGACTTTCGCCTTCTGGCTTCTGGAGACCATAGACTGCTCATTTAGTTTCGATAGCGCCGATTGATCCTCGCCAAGTAATGCTATTTGAGATTTCCAGTGGTTGCGTAGAGTAATCTCTTTGGCCAGATCATCTTTCAGTGATCGCTCTTGAGTATTGAGTAACTCAACTTTTCTCTCGCGGCTACGGCGCTCTTCTTTCCAAACGGAAAATTCAAGAGCGGGGCGGTGGGCTTGATCAATTTCTTTAGCCAGCGCTAATAGATCAGAAGGTATCGTTAATTCTTCATCTTCATTTAGATTGGCGTAGTGTCGGTTCTTTTCCAGCTTTATTTGCAGATACTCGATTTTTAAAGACAGCTCGGACGCCTTTAAATCATTGCTGTCCAGTTCTATCAGTAAGTCCCCAGCTTTTACTGCATCACCGTCGTTGACATGAATTCGTTCAGTTATTGCAGATTGCGGATGTTGAATGACGTATCGGTGCCCATCAGTCTTGAGCGTTCCCGGTGCTACCACTGCACTGGTTAATGGGGCGAAATACCCCCACAGCATGATCATAAAGAAAGCCGCTAGAAATCCGGTTATCGCCAGTTTCCACTGTGACACTATTTCAACGTTAAGTTCATCTATGACAAGCGTTTTCATTAGGCGCTCCTTTCAATGGTACTGATTGATCGGGTCAGATTACGCTCTTCTAAGGTGCGTGAGCTGGTCGAAACCCGTGGTTCTGAGCCCAAGGTTGTGTCATGAGAAAAATGAAATACTTGCTCTTGGTCACACAGAAGCACGTGATCACAATTACCTAGCAGCGATTTTCGCTGCGTGGTGATAACGGCAGATGCGCCCCTGACCTTCAACCACGTAAGTGCTGCTTCGAACGCCTCGACGCCGGCTTTGTCAAAGGTTGCGTCGAGATTATCGATAAAGACAAATTGCGGTTTCGAATAGAGTGCACGTGCGATCATCAGCAGGTGTAAGACACCAGAGCTGCGCGTCATGGGGTGTTGGTCGATGATCGTGTCATAGCCCATTGGTAGCATTAGCAATCTCTTATGCAATCCCAATAATTGACATACCTCGTACAGAAAATCTCGATCACTTGGGTCATCGTGGCACAGTAGCTCTCTGACGCTGATATGTGGCACCGCGCTGGTGCAGGGAATATAGCTGATCTTTCCTGCGAGGTAGCGGCGATCAATATTGGATATCCGATGTTCGTCGTAGCAGGCGTCGACAGCAAAATTTGCGTGATGAGGTAACCCAATTAACGCATGGAGTAGGGAAGTCTTTCCCGAACCATTGGGCCCTATGATAGCGGTCGTTGTGCCTGGGAGAATATCTATTGTCTGCGTGGTGTTGTTAGACGGTAGCGAGATCGATAGCTTGCCTGTGAGCGCAGTAATCGGGGTGTGAGACTTGCATGAGCTTGCATCGTTTAATTGTGTACTTAGTTTTAGAGCTTTTAGATCCTCTAGCAGCTCATTCAATCCGTGACTGCCATGGAACACCTGCTCCCATGGAATCAGGCCTTTCATACTCAGGATCATCGCAGCTAGCATTATACCGGGAGAAATGTGTTGTTGAATGAGCAGCATGGCACCCACAGTAGGAATCGCGATCTGGCCACAATTTCTGATGGTTAATACGATACTTGTGAGTCTGCTGTGCACCGCAGCTTGTCTTTCCTTTTGATGCTGATCAGATTTCAATGTTGGGCTTAGTTCGGCAATCAACTTTTCCTCCCTGCCTTGGGCCCAGTGTGAGTTATAGTCACTGACCAACCAATTTAGAGAACTGAAAACACTGCGAGTCTGATAGTTTGTTTGTTTCTTTATGAGAGAGAACTGTACACGGCACAACACCATCAAAATAATATTGATCACACAAGTCACTAGGCCGAAGGCCGGGTGAAGAAAAAACAGTAATGCGATAAAGGCGGGAGTCAGTAAGGCGTCCATCAGCGACAATACAACGGGGTTTTGAATGTTTTTTGTGACTCTTGATAGAGTCTCATAATCAAAACTCTTCAAACGCTGTTCTTGAGCTGAACTCGCAGACGTTAGTTTTTGCGCTGCCAACCCTTGTTGGTTGAGGCTGAAGTGAGTCAGGCGATCCGAAAGAGAACTTGCGCTTAATCGCAGTACTTTTCGGCGCAGTATCTCGAAACCTATCATAGCGGCTAAACAAATACAGACTAGGATAAACAGCATTAACAAAGTTTCGGAGCTTTGACTTACCGTTACCCGATCAAATATCTGTAGACTGTAAATCGGTATCGAGAGAACAAACAGATTGACGAAAAGGCTAAAGACGAACACGGTTGAAAACACCGTTACCAAATGGCGACGGATGACTGGCCAGCCTGGGGCTTTTTTGATTTCCTTCGGTTGTTTCATAATCAGCACCTTTCGTCAGTGTTCTAGGCTTTTACAAAGCAGGCTATCGACTGGTCAGCGATTTCAATTCTTTTGCGCGGCTAGGCGATAAAATTGAAATCTTCAAGGGTTACATTCGAAATGTTTTGCAGGGTAACAATATCTTGCGATTGGTGAAGATCCTCATCGCCGTCGAAATCGATCGAGATCAAAACACCAGATTCCAGCTCGGTGAGACTCAGAAAACTCTCTAACTCGGCGTTGCTCAGATTGAAATGGAACTCTAAGCTGTCGTCCACTAGAGAAAAGTCCAGTATCTCGTCGACCGCATTGAGGTCACTCTTACGCCAAACATAAGTGTCTTGACCTGCGCCACCTGTGAGCTGATCGGCGCCTTTCGCGCCGCGTAAGGTATCATTGCCGTCTCCTGCGACTAGAGTGTTAGCCCGAAGGTCACCGCGAAACCAATCGTCATAGTCGCTGCCAATAGCGTTCTCTATTGAGTGAAAACTGTCAGAATCGCCGCCGGTGCTGCGTTTTCCGTGCAGGTCAATTCGAATAGCGCGATCGAGCAGGCTGTAATCGACGGTGTCGCTGCCGCTGCCGCCAAAGAGTTGGTCGCGACCGGTACCAGAAGTGAAGTGATCATTACCCGAGCCGCCCTTGAGCGTATCGCTACCAGCGCCACCATCCAAAATATCGTCGCCGTTTGAGCCCTGAAGTTGATCGTGACCGTCTCCGCCGCTGATAAAGTCATCGCCGCTGCCGCCGCCAAGTTGATCGTTGCCAGAGCCGCCATAGAGGAGATCGTCGCCATTCCCACCCTGCAGGTTATCGCTACCACTATCTCCATAGAGCGTGTCTGTACCGCTGTTGCCGTGGAGCTCGTCGTTACCAGTGCCTCCCATCAATGTGTCGTCGTCGAGGCCGCCGTAAAGCTTGTCATGACCAGAGTCTCCCTTAAGAAGATCGTTTCCGGCGCCGCCTTTTATCGTGTCAGAGCCGTATCCGCCTTCAGCATTATCGTTCCCTGATCCAGCAAAGATCTGATCATTACCGCCACCACCAAAGTGGTGATCGTCACCCGCGCGGCCATAGAGTTCATCGTTGCCATTACCGCCGTATAGCCAATCATTGTCGGAATGATTAGTTCCACTTTGATTTCTGGTCGGGGCGAGGGCTCGCGCGTTGTCGAGACCTAAATCGACCGAAAAGATGGAGTCGTCAAAATCCAAATCGCCGCCGTTGTACAAATCCTCAAAGCCCAGTGCCATTTCCCCTTTGTCGGTATTGAGTCGACCAACGGTATGCACCAAGTTGTCTGGGTTGAGATCGAGTGTATCTTGGTTGAGATTCGCAGCGCTGTGATAGGTGTTACCAGAGAGATCTGTTTCTACTCCGTCGGCGCTGGTGTGTAGTAGATTCGGGTTGGTTGTATCGAGGCCTGCCGTCTGATTGTCATTGTCGACAAAACTCAATTCACCTGATGTCAGATCGATGCCTTGATAGCCGTTATTGTAAGAATACCCATTCGATACAATGAAAAAGCCGACTTGGTCACCCGCCGTCAAAGACAGCTCACTACTACTTAAGCCTGCAATCAAATCGCCACCTGAGCCTGCAAGGCTCGCATTAGCGAAGTGCATTTGAACATCGTAGAAACCACCATCTTGAGAAATTTTGTAGCTACCTAGACTGTTGCGATAGCCAGCTGTTTCACCCAAGAACGTAATTGATCCTTGATAATCTTGTTGAATCTGAAGCTGGTGAAGCTGTACAAACTTCGGCGAGCCGCCGCCGTATAAGATATCATTGCCACTGTTGCCGTAAAGGTAGTCGTCACCAGTACCGCCCCAAGCTTCATCGTGGCCATTGTTTGAGATGATGGTATCTTCTCCGCCGTAACCCACGAGTACTTCATGGGCTTGTGATCCGTAAAGGGTATCGTCATCGTGACTACCCAAGATAGGTTTCATTGCAATTGCCATTGTGCGTACCTCTGCTTTTGTCGTCTTCTGCTTACCGTTGAACTAGCCGAAATATCGACCGAAATTCGGGAAATGAATCAGTTGTGTATAGAGCATTACGCCGTAAATCAGAGCGCAGACCCAGACAGTTGTCATGTAACATGCCATCCAATCTTTCAGCCGATCGGCAAACGTTGTACTCATTCCCGCTGACTGATTGCCGCGATTGGTCCAGCGCTGTTTGGATAATCGGGCCAGACAATAGACTTTTACCGCTGCGTTTAGCAGTTGGTTGAAATACAAAATAAAGGGCCATTCAATGTGAACTGTGCTGCTGTATCGAAACAGAAACAACGACAGAGCCATTCGTGAAATCAGTACCCAAATTAGATAGCCAAGAATGTAGCTAAGGTCGTGTAGAAGCGTTGCCGAAATCGCGACAATGGGGCTGACCAACATGGTCCACATCGCCAAGCGCTGATCCATCACGCACCACCAAATAAACAGTCCGGTTTTTTTGGGGCCGAGCAATAGGGCGCGAGTACCATTTCTCAACATGTTGCCGGACCAGCGGCGAAAGTTTTGAGTCATCCTCTCGATACCCGAGCCGTCAACCTCTTCGATGGTGTAGACCAAGGCGTCGGGCACGTACAACATTTTCGCGTTCTGCGTAAGCATGTAATACCAGGTACTTTTGTCATCGCCTGATAGAAATCGAAACGACCCCCACAGCCAATGCGTTAGATGGTCGGCCTCGAGCATGCGAATAAACTTTCGACGAGTAAGGTGATTGGCTCTGAAGACCGACATACGACCTGTTAAGGTAAGCACCTTGTTTGACATTGAATGCGATTGCATCGCAATTCGACGCTGTGAGAATCGCATCACCAGCCAGGATTGCACCCACTTTGGACCATAACAGATAACTTCTTCGTCGGTGGTCAAGGCCTGAAGCTCGGGATCGATTTGAAATAACGGACAACACTTCTGCAAAATTCCGGGATCTAAAACCGCATCGCCATCCATAAAGACAATCAGATCGTCTTTATGAATACGACGGCGAGACATCGCTCTCAGTACTAAGCCAATAGCCATGCGCTTACCGGAGACGTTCTGGCGAATCATCACAAACTCCAGCGGCAGGCCTTCGGCGTGTTGTCGCAGATAATCCATGATGATTTTTTCATCGTAGTAATCTCCCGAACCTAGCCATAAAGTTGTGGGGATGCCCGATTGGCGAACTTCTCGACAAATACTCTGCACCACCAACTCGGTGGTATCGCGGCGTTCTTTGAAGGTCGTCATCATGAAGTGCACGTGACGAGGTCTCCAGCCAGAACTCCAAACACTTTCGGCCTTGGCTCTGATCGCAGGGAAGCGACGGTGTTGATAGTATTCAGAGCGAACCACGTGAGTGAACCACCAACTGTAGCGCCAAATACCCAGAGCGCCTAAGGTCAATGTAAGGTTTCTCAATTCCGGATCCCACAGGCTATTGGGCATATGCAACAGAAGCAAAAAACACACGGCGAAATATCCAAACAATGAAAGCAGTGCTTTTGGGTTCCACTTTTCTGGGTGATCGTAGTAGCAGTTACCGCTTTTCAGCGTGTTGAAAACGCGGATACTGTCGTCGCCGACGAGCGTACCTTGTGTCACCTGATCATCAGATCTATTGGACATCGAGAGAAACGAAAGTCTCATAGCGAACTCCCGTATTGATGTGATCTTCTTGCGCTCCACTGATCGGACATATTTATCGAATCATCGTCAGAACCGCGGAATACTCGATTAATGTAGAGACTGAGTCGAGTCGTGGGGAACAACACTTCAATGGGCAATCCAGAGCTCAGATTCATTAGCGTTTCGCTGGAGGAGGTTGGCAAGCTAATTTCGACCAGTACTGGGCGAGAGCTGTCGATGTGTTGATTGGCTCGGGACAGCTGACTGGTGCTGCCGTAAGGGGCGAGATGAATCTTTTCTACGCGTCCAAGCCATTCTTTATCGACGTTGAGAGGGCGAATGGTTGCGTTCAAGTTGAGCGAAATGGATCGAGCTTCAGCTTCGGTTAAATAGGCGTGAATTCTGGGTGGCTCATTGCGCTCAAAGATGGCTAGTGTTTCTCCGCGTTTTATCAGTGCGCCTTGTTTTCTCAGCAGTTTGACGATTCGACCCTGGCTGGGTGATAGAATACTTAAATCATCGCGGTAGTCGTAGAGCGCCACCAGCTTTTGCATTGCCAAAGCCACTTCTTGCTGCACCAAATCTATTTCGATCTGATGAAGTTGTGCGTCTTCGCTCGCGGAGGAACCGGTAACCTCGATCGCTAGAATATGACGCTTTCTGTGGGCTTCTAATTCGAGCTGCTTTTGCTCGATGAAAATCTTAGCTTCTTCGATGCGCTTGGCGATATCGGGTGATTCGATGGTCATCAACGCATCGCCAGTTTGAGTGTTGGAGTACATTTTTGCGTCGACCCGATGCAGGCGACCGTCCACCAGTGACACCAGCGGTTCCGTCGCCGAGGTGGTAAACGCGGATTTTACTTTCAGGTTGAAGAAGTTCTCGTAGACCGTAATAGCTACCAAAGAAAATAGGGTGACGCCGATAAGGCCGTAGAGAGAGCTCATGGCGATCAACTTCAGTGGGAAGCGATGAACGGGTACTTCGTGTGCTGGGCTGGCATCGGGCTTGGTGGACACTGGAGTAACGGGCGAATCAATGCGTAAGATCGTATCTTCCACAGACATCATCGAACCACGCACCAGCTGTTCAACAAAATGATTGAGCAACTCTATTTGGCGCTCATCTAGATCGACGAACTTAAGTCCCAGCTCTTGGCTATCCGGCAGGTATCTGACAACTTCGGTGGTCACTTCAAAGGCGATGTTAAACCCCTGAAAAGGCAGCTCGAACTTACATTCGAGCTGTTTGCCGTGAAGGCTTTCATCGTCCCATTGGTCCCAATTCACGATTCGTAGGCCACCTAAACTCCAATCGGATGCAGAGTATTCAGCGCCTTCAATCAGCACATGCAACGGAGTACTAATCCGGTGATGCAAGCGCTGACAAGCTTTTTCTCTGGTGATCTTCATAGTGGACTCCGCTCCAAGAAACAGGAATTGATTCAAGGTTCTCCAGAGGTGTCGCAAGAATAGCGCCAGCTGTTATTTTTTATATTAAAAACATAGGGTTAGGATATTTCTTGTGGCTCAAGAAAGCATCCGATGGGTATAAATCATTGAGTTTTCAGTATTTTTCGCATATTGCAAAGCAGTTCGAAAATGCAATCGCATATTGCAACGCAAATAGCTGTTATGAAGGTTGGCGGGTTTTATCTGGCTGTCACTAACATGCTGATTTTAAAAGGATAATTGTCACCTTCAGGAGGCTGGCTTAGGGGTTGCAAGATGATACTCAGGTTTTGAAATGTCATCAACGCAAAGGAAGGGGAGCCACCCATGATATTTTCCAGCAACGTATTCTTGTTTCTCTTCTTGCCGACCTTCTTAGCGATTTACTATTGCGTTGCCGTCCGTCATCGCTCCTTGGTTATCTTGCTCGGTAGTTATGCCTTTTACGCTTGGTGGCGATTAGACTTTTTGTTGCTCTTCATTGCCGTCACCTTGTGGAACTACGTCATTGGCTTACGCATTGCGGACTCGCTTAATCAAACAGCGATAGCCAAGCGTTGGTGTACGCTTGGTGTGGTGGTCAACTTGAGTGTTCTCGGCTACTTCAAGTACGCCAACTTTGGCGCTGAAGCTGTTAGTCTCTTTATGACTGAGATGGGGATGGATCCCTGGTTAATGACCCATGTAATCTTGCCAATCGGGATTTCTTTTTACATCTTCCAAGCAATAAGTTACCTGATTGATGTTTTGAGAAAAGACACACCAGCCAATCGCAACCTGGTCGATTTCTCTGCCTTTATTGCATTATTTCCTCAGCTGATTGCCGGACCAGTGTTGCGCTACAAAGATGTCGCTGGGCAGTTCATCGAGCGTGAGCACAGCCTTGATAAATTTTCCCAGGGCGTGCAGCGCTTCATGATTGGCTTCATCAAGAAGATTGTAATCGCCGATACCCTTGCGCCGATGGTCGATGCGGGATTTGCTATTGAAGATCCTTCAACGGCAGACGCGGCGTTAGCCATTCTAGCGTATAGCGCACAACTCTATTTCGATTTCTCAGGTTATGCCGATATGGCCATTGGTTTGGGATTGATGATCGGTTTTCGTTTCGTGGAGAACTTCAATCACCCTTATGCCAGTCAATCTATCACCGAGTTCTGGCGTCGTTGGCACATCAGTTTGTCTAGCTGGTTACGTGATTACCTTTATATCCCGTTGGGTGGTAATCGCAGTGGCCACAACTACAGGAATCTAATGTTGACCATGGTACTAGGGGGCTTTTGGCATGGCGCTAACTGGACCTTCTTGATTTGGGGGCTATGGCATGGATTGATTCTGTCTGCAGAGAAGGCATTAGGTGTCGACACCAGCGGTAAAGGATTCTCTCTCTCCAAGTGGTTACTGACTCTAATCCTGGTCATGTTGGGCTGGGTGGTCTTTCGCGCCGAGACCTTAGCGTCAGCCATTACCATCTATCAGGCCCTTGCCGGCATTTTTACACCGTTGAACAGTTTTCAAGAAGGTCAGTTTTTTTTGAGTCAAGCCTACGCAATTCAAGTGCTGAACTCGCAAATCGCTTGTCTGACCCTCGCCTGGATAATTATTGTCTTTCGCGCGTTTTTACCGCGTATTAACGCTTCTATCTTTCAGTCTAGTTGGACTAAGCCAATGGTCCTGTGTGGTGTACTACCGCTATTTGCTTTCGCGGTGATGAAATTATCGGCTCAAAGTTATACCGCGTTTCTCTACTTTCAGTTTTAGAGAAAAATAGCCCAGCTAGCCCATTTTTTGATACACCGTTTGAGTAAGGGGAAGGTTATGAATACATTGAATCATCTAATTTGTCTTGCGAGCTTTTCGGGCGCTCTGACGCTGATACCGGCATTTACGGTTATGTCAGAGTTGAAGCCAAACGATAGTGAATTATCTAGAGTCCTTGCGTCTGTTGGTGATTCCTCTCTCTTTAATGGCAGTTACACCAAACGTGTTGAGCAGGCATTTGATAAGAGCCTCAGTATTCGTGACTTTTCCGTAAGCGCGATGGCTGCCGTTCAGTACCTTATTTTCTCCGAAGGTGGGGATGGGGTGGTGGTGGGTAAAGACGAGTGGCTTTTTTCGTCTGAAGAGTTTGACCAGCCTGCCAATGCGGACGCCAATATTGAAGCTAATCTCGCCACAGTGGTGGCCATCGACGAGTACTTCAAACGCAAGGGGATCACATTAGTGGTTGCGCCCATTCCTGCGAAAGCGCGTCTTCTACGTGGTCAACTCAATCACCGTTGGTCCGAAGCGAGGGGCGATCTATACGCACGCATGATTAATCACCTTCATGAGGGTGATGTGCATGTGGTCGACTCCTATGCGGCTATGAAAACAGTTGCCAGTGATTCGTTGTACTTTCGGTTAGACACACACTGGACGCCGGTGGGATCGCACTTAGTTGCAGACGCTACCGCAACCTATTGCGATGAAAATACCGACGTCAACTTAGCTCAGCAGAGCTATCAAACTGAAGTTCAGAAAACTTCGTCTCTCGATGGCGACTTAATGAACTTTATTCCTCTCAGCCCCTGGTTTTCACGGTGGGGACCAGAGCCTGAGGTTTTTGAACAGTCGAGAACCTATGCACAATCGGATGATCTGTTTTCTGAAAATCCAATCAACACCATTTTGGTCGGCACCAGTTACAGCGCCGATAAACGCTGGAATTTTTCGGGCTTTCTGAAACAGGCTTTAGGCAGAGAGGTTGCTAACTACTCGGCTGAAGGTCTAGGGCCTTATCGACCTATGTACAACCTGCTCAATCTTAGCGATGCATTGAACGATATCGATTTGGTGGTATGGGAAATCCCAGAACGCTATTTGGTTCAATCCTATTCTGAAGTGACGTTTACGCAGCTGTTAGAGAGAAATGAGTCAGTCGAAATCGCTGTAAACGATACGGTTAAGATTGAGAGATTTTGAGTATTACACGCGGCTTTCGGTAGATCGAAATGAAGTCGTAATTGAAGGTTCTAAATGAAGGTGAACACCATGAAAAGTAGAAAATGTAAATCAGTGAGTAATGCCAAGTGTGTTGCTGCAGTAAGAGCGTTAACGTGTGTGTTGGCCTCTGCGGTAAGCGGGCTGACAGTTTCTGCCATCGCAAGCGAAGTTGACGAGCGTGCGCTATACGAGCTTGCACCAGAGAATTCTGCGTTTGTGCGATTAATCAATCTTACCGATCAAAAGCAGTCTTTGCGCTTGAACGAGATCGAGCTATCGGTAGACGGCTATTGCTCGGCCAGTAGCTACAAACCGATAGGTGCCGGCGCCTACCCAGCGAGTTTAGTGGGCGGTGGCCAGCAAACGGCATCGGTTGTCGCTGAAAACTTAGCCTATTCATTCGTTGTTGATCAGGCTGGTGTGACGGTGTTTGTCGACAAGGTGATAGAGAGCCCGCGAAAGAGTTTATTGTCGATCTACAATTTTACCTCTAGCGACGATCTCTCTTTGAAAACCTCCGACGGTAAGTTCTCGGTGTTTTCTGCTCTAAATCGTGGCGACTATGCCTACCGCGAAATCAATCCGATTAAGGTGAGCTTTTCAGTCTTCTCACTAGAAGAAAAGCTTATGGATGTGGAAACAACCATCTTTGAGCGTGGTGTTGTGTCAAGCCTGTTGCTTTGCGATGACAGCGATTCACTGGCGTCTACTTGGGCTAGGCAGTAGTTCTTTGACGGATTCTTGGGAGTGATGATCATGAAAATACTAGACGAATCAAATTTGTTCAAAGCAACAGTCATGTCGATATCTCTAACCCTGATCTTCCCGGTTGTGGCGACAGATGCACTCGCTAGTATAACGCCAGCGCCTAGCTTGTGTGAAAAGTCGAAAGATCCTAATAGTTACCGCGGTGATTTTCTGCGCAGCTTTACGGGGCTTCAAAGCGGCAGCGATGGGTGGTTGTTTCGCGAACAAGATCTACGAACGTCATTCGGACCGGAAAAAGATAACTATAAGCATTTACGTCAGTTGCGCTCGAAACTCGCCGAGCGTGGTGTGACTTTGGTGATGGTGCCGATTCCTAGTCGAAGCCTGGTGCATCCCGAATATCTTGGCGGGGTGAGCTTCGACCGGACAGCGGCAGCGGCGTCTTACAAACAGTTTTTGCAGCGTTTGAGACGCTCAGATATTGTCGTGCCTGAGTTAGAACGTCTGATTGATCAACCGGCGGATAAGCCCATGTTTTTCGCTCGTGATCATCATTGGAATCATCACGGAGCGAGAACCATTGCCCGTTTAACCGCGGCGTCGATTCGCCAGCAAGAAAACTATTCCAGTATTGAGCGTACTCTGCACGAGACGACCTTGGTCAGCAAAGCTCATAACGATGGCAGTTACTCTCGTGCGGCGAATAAATTATGTGATTCAGGCTTTAAGAGCGAGCCCTACAAAATCTATCAAACCGCCGCGATGAGTGATGATTTATTTGGCGATGTATCGGTCGCTTCGATTTCAATTAGTTTGGTGGGCACCAGCAATAGCAGCGGTAAGTTGCGTTTAAATTTCGACGGTTTCTTGAGTCAGTACGCGAAGACTGGCGTACTCAATATGGCCGAAAGCGGCGGTGGCTACGCCAAAGCCATTGAGAGCTATTTGGCGAGTCGCGATTTTCAGAACAGCCCTCCACGGTTTTTGGTATGGGAGTTTCCTGCCTATTACCGCTTAAACGATGAATCGTTCTTTTCTGGTCTATTTCAGACAATGAGAGGTGAGTCATGAAACGCAGAACTAAGTTAGCCGTGAGTCTTACCACCTTTCTGTCGGTTACGGGTGCAAGTTTTTGTGGCCATGCGCTGCAGCTCAAGGGCGAGGTGGGTTACGACAGCAATCCATTTGAACAAGCCAGCCCCATCGATGGTGATAGCTACAGTGCGTGGCAATTATGCCATCGGGGCGAACATTACTTCAGCAAAAGCCAGCGGCTGCAATATTCGGCGTCACTTGAAGGGCGAGAGTATGATTCGCTCGAAGATGCAGACCAATACCGTATGGATGCACGGGTGCGCTGGGTTAATCGGTTTCGCATCGGTGACAAGAGCGCAAACTTAATGGTCACTGGTGACTTGCGCAGTGAACGTCAAACCTACTTCAGCGTTTCTCAGAACCAAGTAGCTGAAACGTCAAACGGTGACTCTCTGGCAGAGCGATTCGATTACGATTCGGCCAAGCTATCAATGGAGATGGTGTATCGATTTACCCGTCGGGCTTCTGTGTCATTGTATTCTTATGCGGCTCACCGCAATTACCTAGAAGATTACCAAAGCCTGGGGCTCGAGAGCTTGGACTACAACGAATACAATCTACAGCCGACATTTCGTTACAAGAGTGAACGGGGTGTTTACGTAAGACTGTTCGTGTATCACAAGCAGCGCCACTACGATGAGCTGATGAATGATGCCATGAATGGGCGAAATATGGATTCAGTGCTGCAATATAACTTTAACGGTGTGGGCGCCTTGTTGAACTACCCGATTGATCGACGCTGGAATCTTAATATTTATCTGCACGGTTACAACGCGCGCGATAACGGTGAGGGATATCGCGATTTGGACTACCGCAAAGGCCAAGTCAAACTCAGTTATACGACGGCGCAGTCTAGTCATTGGGCACTAGAGTCCGAGTGCTATAGCCGTGATTACCTCGAAGAATCCTATCGGCCACCGGAGTCGCAGACTGGAGATACCGGTAGGCTGCGTCAGGGGTGTGCCTACAGCATCGAGTTCGAGCAACCGCTGTGGTTATTCGACGGCACGACCTGGAGCGCCAAAGCGACACATCACCGCGAGCGCAATTCGGATGATGCTTTCGATTTTGAACGCGAGACCATATCGCTCGGCGCTACCTACGTGTTCTAGTCATTGCTATCGGGGTTGGCCCTTTTGGTTACGCGGGCTCTTTCTTAAGCCAGAACTCTTTGAGTTCTGGCTTTTTTGTGGAGTTTTTTAATATGCGGGGTGCCCTTGACGGGCACAAGTCTGAGATCGGCGATTCGATTGGGTGATGGGTTTAAAAAGGCGATTTCAGAATGCAAAGGGCGGGTGCAAGATGCTTTGCAAATTGCGAATGGCATTTATGATATAAGTGGCTGATTTTTGATGGTCTGACTGTAACCTTATGAATAATAAAGGCTTTATTCTTTATTTGGAGCCTTGGCACAAACCCTGCGATATCCCTTGTGAGTTTTCAAATACCACATCGAGGGTGAAGCCATGTACAACCAAGATCCGCTAAAAGAGAAAAAACAATCGACTGATTTTGAGTTCATTTTTCACGATCAGCCAAAGTTGAGTAACGTCGTTTCATTGCCCGCTCGTCGTGATCGCGCGGGTGCCTCGGTGAGCATTATGGGGATGGGTTACGTCGGCGCGGTTTCCAGCGCTTGTTTTTGCAGCCTAGGGCACTCAGTTATTGGCATTGATCCCGATGCAAGTAAAACCGTAGTGCTTAACTCTGGTCGATCGCCGATTGTGGAAAGTGGTCTTGAGGATCTGCTCTATGAAGCACGTCGTGAAAGATCCTTCTTTGCCACTCGCTACACGCACGAGGCTATCTTAGAAACCGATATCACGCTCGTGAGTGTCGGCACGCCGAGTGATGCCAGCGGAGCGTGTGACCTCACTTTTTTGAAACAAGCCACAGAGCAAATTGGCAAAGCAATCGCCTGTAAAGACAGCTATCACGTTGTGGTCTATCGCAGTACGGTACCGCCAAAGACCACTCGAGACATTATGATTCCCATTCTTGAAGAGTCTTCAGGGAAACGTTGTGGCTCGGATTTTGGGGTCGCATTTAATCCCGAGTTTTTGCGCGAAAGCACTGCTGTTGATGATTTCTATCACCCTCCAAAAACGGTGATTGGCGCAATCGATACGGCCTCTGCCCGAGTGGTTGAGCGTCTTTACGCGAGTGTAGAAGGTGAGGTGATCGTGACCAGTTTGGAGTCGGCTGAATTTGTGAAATACGTCGATAATACCTGGCACGCGTTGAAGGTCAGCTTTGGTAACGAGATTGGTCGATTGTGCAAAGCCGTCGGAGTTGATAGTCACGATGTGATGGACATTTTTTTATCCGACACCAAACTGAATATTTCTCCTTATTACCTAAAACCAGGCTTTGCCTTTGGAGGATCATGTCTTCCCAAAGATACACGAGGCATTGCACACTTGGGGCGTGAGCTGGGTGTCGAACTGCCGGTGATCAATCATATTAATGATTCAAATGAGCAGCACATCGAACATACCATGGAACTCGTGCGCAACAGTAAATGCCATAAGGTAGGGCTGGTGGGTGTGACCTTTAAGGCCGGCACCGACGATCTGAGGGAAAGCCCTGCGGTTACTTTATTACAGAGATTGTTGAGCGAAGGTTTTGAGGTGTCTTTCTACGATCCCTGTATCAATCCCAAAAGTAAACTGGTCGCTAATTCGGAACTGAATCAAAAACTCTTATCTTGCCAGAGGGCCAATCTAAGTGACTTTAGTCAAAGCGATTTTCAATTCGCGCCAGAGCTTCTGTTGGTCAGTCACGATGCCGATTACGCGCGCAGCTTGGTCAATCACTGCGATGAAGACCAAACAGTTATTGATTTGGTGCGTTTGTCGCAGATGCCACACTCATCGCGGGCGCAAAACTATTCAGGCATCTGCTGGTGATCGAACGGTAGTTGTTAAACGGCATTAGGCTTTTTGGAATAGCGAAATATTACGAAAAGTCAAAGCTCAATTTACTCTGAGAGGTTGTCATCATGGAAACGATTTTACCGGTAGTAATTTGCGGCGGTTCGGGTTCACGTCTGTGGCCCCTATCTCGCGCCACACATCCAAAGCAGTTCTTAAGTCTCACCAGTGAAAGTTCACTGTTGCAAATGACACTGGATCGTATCAGCTTTCTTTCTCAAGCGCCTATGCTCGTGTGTAATCAGGAACATCGTTTCATGGTCGCCGAACAATTGAGAGCTCACGGGACAAGCGCCTCGCATGTGTTGCTCGAGCCTATTCAGCGAAATACAGCGCCAGCCATTGCCTTGGCTGCCATGAAGTCACAAGAGCAAGGCGAGGATCCGTTGTTGCTGATCCTTCCTTCGGATCATGTTATGAATGATCAAGCCGCCTTTGCTAGAGCTATTTGTCACGCCGCTGAGTTTGCAGACAATGGTATGTTAATGACTTTTGGTATCACCCCGTCTAGAGCTGAATCAGGCTATGGCTATATTCACGTGGGGCTAGAGTTGGGTGATAACGCCCACGTGATTGATCAATTCATTGAAAAACCCGGGCAACATTTAGCAGATGAATACGCTCAGTCGGATGACTATTATTGGAACAGCGGTATCTTTATGTTTCGTGCATCAAGCTTTCTCAAAGAGCTCGAAACCTACCACGAGGAAATTTACGCCGTCTGTCTCGAAATAATGAAGACTCAGCGTGAACAATCCGAATACGTCTACTTCGATCAATCCACGTTCACCTTGTGCCCCAGTCAGTCCATCGACTTTGCGGTTATGGAGTGCACTTTCAATGCTGCCATGGTGCCCCTGGATGCAGATTGGAGTGATGTTGGTAGCTGGCAAGCGCTGTGGGAGATTTGTGATAAAGATGATCGCGACAACGTCATTCAAGGAGATGCTCTGGCCTATGAGTCGAATCGTTGCTTGGTGAAAAGTGAGCACCGATTGGTGAGTTTGGTGGGGGTTGAGGATTTGGTGGTGGTAGAAACGCGAGATGCGGTTATGATCGCCCACAAAGACAATACCCAGAGCATCAAAAAAGTCACGGAGCAGCTTGAGCGAGAGGGACGAGAAGAGCACATCACTCACCGACAAGTGATGCGTCCTTGGGGCAAGTTCGACTCAATCGACAAGGGTGAACGCTTTCAGGTTAAGCACATTACCGTGATGCCTGGCGAGAAATTATCGCTGCAGCTACATCACCATCGTGCGGAGCATTGGATAGTGGTTTCGGGCACGGCGGGGGTCACTTGTGGTGACGAGATCAAATTACTCAGTGAGAACCAGTCGGTTTATATACCCATCGGCGTAACCCACAGCCTCGAAAACCCAGGGAAGGTGCCTCTTGAACTGATCGAGGTGCAATCTGGAGCCTATCTAGGTGAAGACGACATTGTTCGCTTCGAGGATCGTTATCACCGAGTTTAAGGTTCTCACTAGGACGGTATTCAGGTTTCTCATATCAATGAGCCTAAAACCGATACCAGCTCCTAGGCTATACTGACAAAAAGGTGAGGGTACCTCCCTTGTCTTCTTTTGTCAGAAATATCAGCGGGAGTTAACTATGTTAATGATGTTGAGAGAATCGGGCGATCTTATTGAGCTAAAGCAACCTCAAAACTTATGGGATCCCTACGAGCACAGCGTCGAAGCTTGGCGTTTGTCCGGCGAGGAGCAACAAGATCTCGAAAGCTACAGCAAAGACGATCTTGCGTTTATGTCCGGTGAGGCGCTGCCCAAGTGCTGGTGTAACGTGCACTACCGCGATGACGAGTGGCAGGGCTATTGCTTCGAGCCAACCACGGCCACATCACCGGCGGGACCGATAAACTACTACGGCGCTTAATTCGCAGCCTCGTCCAGTTAAATATAGTCCAGTCCAGCCCAGTCCAGCGTGAGGCGAGGAGGCATCTGGCCAACAGTAGATGTTTTCAGTCCGCACCAAAGGGCGATATCTTCAAAAACCTATCTGTCGTCGATTGATGTGCGTATAATCTCGGCCTTTCAAAATTCCCTTCACGACCTGACCGAGAGAACTCCACGTCGATGACTGTCCGCACTCGTATTGCCCCGTCACCCACCGGTGATCCACACGTAGGCACCGCCTATATCGCTCTGTTTAATCTGTGTTTTGCTCGCCAGCACGGCGGTCAATTTATTCTGCGTATCGAAGATACAGACCAAGCGCGTTCTACCGCCGAATCCGAGCAGTCGATTTTCGATAGCCTGCGCTGGATGGGATTGGACTGGGATGAAGGCCCAGACAAAGGCGGCGATTTTGGCCCTTACCGCCAGAGCGAGCGGCGCGACATCTACGCCGAGCACGCACAGTTGCTGGTGGACAAAGGCCATGCGTTCCATTGCTATCGCACCTCAGAAGAGCTCGATGAGCTGCGTGCAGCGCGCCGTGAGGCCGGTGGCTTTACCGCACTTAAGCCCAGCGAGCTGAAACTCTCAGACGAAGAAGTGGCCAAGCGCAAAGCCGCGGGTATGCCCTTTGTGGTTCGCATGAACGTGCCTGAAGGCGAGGGGCCTTGCCCAGTGGACGACATGCTTCGCGGCACCATTGAGTTGGATTGGGGTCAAGTCGACGCTCAAATCCTGCTTAAATCCGACGGTATGCCCACTTACCACTTGGCCAATGTGGTGGATGATCACCTGATGGAAATCACCCACGTATTGCGTGGTGAAGAGTGGATCAACTCGGCACCCAAACATAAATTGCTGTACGAGTACTTCGGCTGGGATATGCCACAGTTGTGCCATTTGCCGCTGCTGCGTAACCCCGACAAATCCAAGTTAAGTAAACGCAAAAACCCCACCTCGATCCTGTATTACCAAAAAATGGGTTACTTGCCCGAGGCCTTGGTGAACTACTTGGGCCGTATGGGCTGGTCGATGCCCGACGAGAGCGAGAAGTTCACTCTGCAGCAAATGATGGACAACTTCGATGTTCAGCGTGTCTCCTTGGGTGGCCCGATTTTCGATGTCGAGAAGCTCTCCTGGCTCAACAGCCTGTGGATCCGTGAAGACTTGTCTCTAGAGCAGCTGGCCGATCGTCTGCAAGATTGGATGTTCAATCGCGAGAACCTAATGGCGGTATTGCCACAAGCGCAAACGCGTATGAATACCCTCAGCGATTTTGCTCCTTTAACGGCGTTTCTCGCCTCGGGCCAATTGCCCCTGACCAGCGCCAGTTTTGATGAGTCAAAGCTCGACGAAGAGCAGCTTAAGCAAGTGCTGCAATTTGCCTTGTGGCGTCTAGAGGCGCTGCGCACTTGGGAGCGCGACGACATCTTCGAGACGTTAAAAACCCTCGCCGGCGAGCTCGACATCAAACTCAAAGACTTCTTGGCGCCACTGTTTATCGCCATTGCGGGTACTACCGCATCCTTTTCGGTGATGGATTCGATGGTATTGCTTGGCCCCGACATGAGCCGCGCGCGTTTGCGTCACGCCTTGAACGTGCGAATTGGCGAACTGGGTAAAAAGCAGATGAAGAAACTTGATAAAGCATACGCTGCACTGGGTAAGCGCTAGAAAGCTCGCTCGCTTAATTCTGAAGTTGGTTAATCCAGAACGACTTCAGTGACTAGGTTGTAAGTAACTTACTTCAGTAACTACGTCGTCAGTGCTGCGTCGTCAGTGCTGCGTCGTCAGACTACTCAGCAATCGAGAATGCACTTCGGTGAGACGCAAAAGCAAAGCCCCAAAAGGCTTTGCTTTTTTTATGCCTGATGCAAGGGGGCTAGGAGCCTCGCTTCTCCAAAGTCTGAATGCTACAGAGTCTGATTCCTTTTCCTTTTCGTTCCAAGGCTCGGCCTCTTCATGGCTCGAGTGGTCACCAGGATCCACCCTCAACCCTCAACTCTCACCCCTAAAGAAAGCTAGGTTCCCTAGTTCGGTAGATCAAGACATCACTCAGCCATCTCCCCAATCGGCCATGGTATCGCCATACGGTGTTATAAGAACATTTTTGCTCAGACCAATGAGTCATTAGATACGGTTGATATAAGCAGTTAAGCCGCAAATGCCATGTCTTAGAAAGAAACGGTTTAAAACGTAGGGTTATTACACGTGTGTTTACGCGACAGTGATATTAAACTTGCATCACACCAATAGTGTTAAATGCGTCACAAAAAATGATGATTTGAGGTTTTAGGCGTCACGCAGCAGGAAAAAGATCAGTGCTCTTGCCTGCGATCGACTTTCGGCGGATCAGTTGTTGTCGAGCCTGCCTTCGGCGCCAAGCAAGCGTTCAACACAGTAGAACACCACAACAATAATAAAACGATAGAAGGATACAGAAACACCGCACGCTCCGTTGGGGGAGGGTCGTCAAGGGTGAAATGAATTCCCAAGAGGTTGGATATACAGAATGTTGTTTACTCGCGTTATTAAGTCTACAAGCGTGCTGCTGATTAGCTTGATCTGCAGTCTCTCTGCTGTTGCAGCTCCAGATGCTGCGATCTCAGCTAGTGCCAGCACTTCAGACAGCCTTCTACAAGACAAAGCCACCGGCACTCTCCAAAACAAAGCCGACAGTGCTTCACAGATTAAAGTCACCGGCACTGCACTAAAGGTAGCCGCTCAGCGCGAATTGCTCATGCGACGCCTAGCCCAGCTCGAGGCAGACAACGATCGCCTGCGCCAGCAATTGAGCCAAGTTCAATCCTCCGATGAATCAGTGCGTTCACTGGAGCAAGTCCTAGCCCAACACAGTGATCTCATCGAAAAGCTACGTCGCACCCAAATAAACAGCGGCGCAGCGGCCCAGGCCCAAATCGTCTCTGTTAGTGCGGCCACTCCGGTTAGAGAGTACGCCATACCGGCGCAGCCCAATAATGACTCCGCCGCTCATCAAAACGGCTTTCAGGTAGAGCGCTATCAGGCGCCCGCTGCAGGTCAGAGCCAAATCCTATCGAGCGCTAGCGCTCGCTCTGAACTGGATTCTCAGTTTGCTCCAACAGGCATAAATCCGGTGAACACCTTGGCCGAGCAATCATCTGCCGCGTTTTGGTCCCTAGAGTTGGCGGGGGCGTCGGGTGTGCTGGCGCTGATTGGCGCGTTGGTGCTGTTATTTGTGGTTACTGTACTGCGCAAATCTTATTGGATGCCTCGCCAATGCTTGGTGAAGCGGCCAGCCGCTCGGGTGAGCGAGAAAGGCCTAGCGGCCGATCTTGCCGAAGGTTACTCGCGAGTTGCCAATACCAATACTAAAGCCAATACCTCACAGCCAGCCCGCAATCAAGCCAGCAGCGCTCAGATCGAGCAAGAGCCAGCGTTAAGCGATCAGGAACAGGCCCGCCGAGATCAACAATCCATGGCGCGTATGCTAGAGCAGGGCTTGGCTCTGTCGGACGATGATCAGGCGTTAATGACCGATAGCAGCTCTAACTCCTGTGCCTCTAATACTGGTACCTCTAATACCAGTGCCTCTAATACCGGTGCGAATAGCCAACCCAAAACTGCTCAAGAGCACTCTGCGCGGAAGAAGGTTTCTAGGGTGACGTCTAAGCAGCCGAAGAACCCATTGGCAGATGAATACGATCTGTTGGGCTCAAGCGGCTTTGACGGTGGCTTTTCTGAAAGTGATGAGTTCGACGAGCTGTTCGAGCAGGCCGCTCAGGTGCCCGAGGGCAAAGAAGTCTCTGAAGTCTCTAAGGCTAAGGGTAAGACATCGTGCCGTCGCAGCGATGAGGACGTCCTGCGCAGCATTCGCGAGAAGACCTTTGACTACGTTGCCCCCGATCTCGACGATGGTGCTTACCTCGTTGAAGAGGGCTGCGACGATCTCGATAAGTACATGGAAATAGCCTTCATTGAACCACCTGCAGTTGAACTGGATGAAGCGAGGGAGCGTCGCGGACGCTCTTTGTAAGTCGCTCACCGTCGCGCTTCAGCGTAATTGCATTAGACCTCCTGCAGCATAACCCTTCTAAAGAATCTCTGAGTAAACTCATAGCCTTTATAAGCCATCGCTCTTGCGCGTTGGCTCTTCTGAGGTATGTTCTAAAGAGCCAACTCAACGCCGGCTCAGAACTATTCCAGGGCTATTTTGGATTGGCCTCAAGATTGTCTCAAACCCGCTTTATGTCCATTTTCCAATGTTGTTATTAAGGCGTACTGCCACTAACAGATACTGGCAAATCAATAGAAAATCTCGGGGTCGCTAAGCACAACTTTTGTCACAAGTATTCCTCCCATTAGAGTCAATTAAACTAACAAAAACTTGATAGTTTTTTGGGCCTACTTCCATGCCTCTCTTTAGTCGAAAACGGTTTAATTTCGAGCCGATATCGGGGCGGCTTTACGCGCCAATCTTCCTATACTCAAAAAGACATAATGAAAAACTGGGTGACAGGTTAGTCGAGACTCTTAACTCAAGAGCTCTACCAATCAGGAGTCTCCTAGAGGGCATCAACAGGGAGTAAGGCGATGTTTGCAGATTCAGGCCAGACAGCTCAGATCAAGCCTCGGCGTTTGTCGATTAGCGCGGGATTCAAACCCAAAAAGCTGTCTCTGTGTGTGGCGATACTGTCGTGTTCTTTGGCGCAACCGCTGTGGGCGTTAGGGCTTGGAGAGATTCATTCCAACTCGTTGCTAGGCGAGCAGTTGCGCGCCCGTATTGCCGTCATTGGAGAGGATCAAAACCTCGCCGCCGCCGACGTTCTTGCCTCCCGTATTAGCGCCTCCGAGGCCGAGCGGTTGGGGATCGATCTTATGTCCGATGGTCGCGGTATACAGGTCAAAGCCGTCGAAACCGCTAAGGGCGTGATGCTCGAGGTGAGCTCACGTCAAATCATCAACGAACCCTTCCTCAATTTTGTGGTTAAGCTCGAATGGCCATCGGGCTCGGTCTATCGTGAATACACCCTGTTATTGGACTTGCCCGTCGCGCCAGCTCAGGCCAGTGCATCTCAGGCCAGTGCATCTCAGTCTAGAGCGCCTCAATCGATAGTCGCTAGTGGCAAGACCAACGTCCCTCAGAATTTTGCGCCTAGAGCGTCGGGTGTCGATTCGGCTCAAGACTACCGAGTCCAAATCGGCGACAGCTTGTTCACTCTGGCCGAGCAATGGTTGCTTCGTCAGGGCGGGGCAGCCACTGGCGCCTCTCTCGAGTCGGTTGCCAAGTGGTTGATCGAGAATAACCCTCGCGCCTTTGCCGGCGGCAATGCCAATCAGTTAATGGCGGGTGCCCTGTTAACCTGGCCGGCCAGTGCCGAGTCTGTGATGGCCGCGGGCGCGGCTCGACAACTAGCGCAGAACTCCAAACAGAGTGCTGAGTTTTCATCATCGACTGGGTCTTCATCATTGACTGAGGCTTCTTCGTTGATGACATCAGAGCAGAGCTCCAAGCCTATTGAGGCTCGCGATGGTTTTACCGTTGGGGGTGAGGCCTCATTTATCCATACGCCCGAGTACTCCCAAGCCAGCTTGAAACTCGGCGGCAATCTCGGAGATAGTCTCGGCGAGGATCCATGGCAGCTGGTGTCAGTGCCGCGCTCGTCCCAAGCGCAAGCCTCGATCGAGGCCACTCATGCATCGTTGATAGCTTCCGACGCGCAATCGCATTCTCAAACTCGGTCCCTTGTAGTTAAGACCCAAGCAGTTAAGACCCAAGCAGTTAAGACCCAAGCAGTTAAACCCAGCGCCATGCGTCTTCGTCTTGGCGCAGCGCCTAACTTGGCCAATCAAAGGGTCAGTGACTTGTCCCAAGAGGGTATAGAAGAATCCCTCGCGGCGGTGGTGCAAAGCCAGTTAGACGTGACCCACGAAGTCATCGATCAGTTGCGTCGCGATAATACCGATCTTCGCGCCCAGTTAACCCGCCTAGAGCAATCGGAGTACCTCACCACGCTCACCGAACTGGTACGGCTGCAAGGTTTGCAATTGGCGGCACTACAGGCGCAGCAGCAATCCCAGCTGGCTTCTCAAACAGGCGAAACTCAAGACGCCAGAGCAACCCTCAATGCCGACAGCGCAGCGCTTGCCGGCCAGACCCGTGTATCTGAAACGTCACAGCTGAGCGCACAAACACCAGCCTCTGGCCCCGTCATGGCCAGTCTTTTCGCCGAGGTGCACGCCGCTGGATTGGCCTCTTACGCGCCTGCGGCACAAGGCTTCTCGCCCATTGGCGGCGCCAACTCGGCAGCAAACTCAAGCGCTAGCGCGCGAACTCCAAACAGCAGTCCCGGTCTCGAACGGTGGGGCTTTAACGTGCCAGCGTCGCCTACGATAGGTAATTCGATCGGTAATTCGATCGGTGCGGCGACTCTATTGCGTTGGGTCCCATTGTTCTTGTTTCCCCTAATGTTGATGGGGGTGTACTTACTCGTCACCTTGCGTCGTCAACATCGCTTTGAATTTGCCGCCGCTCGCGCCGCCGATATTGATCTTAGCCGCGATCAACCTGCGCATCAGGTCGCCGGTGAGGTTGGCGATCAAGAGCGCGCTACCAGCGGTTTCAGCCTCGAGAGCCTCGCCGATCTCACCCTGGCGCAACACACCAGCGATCCCGCCGGCTTTCAGGCATCGCTGAGCGCCTTTCGGGAGCAGAGCGGTCGTGATGAACTGGTCACAGACACCAATGAACTGCTCGATCGTCAAACCATGGCAGCGCTGCTCGAGCGCAGCTTGCGCGAAGCCGATGTTCAATCGGCAACTCGGCCCGACTTATCCAATAATCTGTTTTTGAGCGAGGTGGGGGTGTCACTAGATGCTGAAGCTACACAGGTAGACGAACAGCTCGACCAAGCCTTTGGCAGCGCCATGCAACAGGTGTTTGGCGAGAACAGCTTGGCGAGATCGGATAGCCAGCGCGAAGAGCATACCGGTGGTCCTGCAGTGATTCAGCCAGCGATGCTACCAACCGCGGTAGACGCCGAATACATTAGCGACAATGTCATCCCCTTCGAGCGCCCTCAGTCGGGGGAGTCTCAGAAAGGCGCAGGTCGCGACCAGAAAGGCAGCAGCAACAACAACAGCGACGAAGCGCTCAAACGCCGCATCCGCGATAAAGTCTGTCACTACCATCCGCCCAAACCCGAAGAGGCCGGCTACATCGTGCAAGAGGGGCTCGAGAGCATGGACCAATACCTCAACATCGAAATGATCGAGGCTCCAGAAGTTAGTCTCGACCAAAGCCAAGACCATCCGCAAAAAGACTGAGCTTGGGCGGCGGTAAGAAGCCGCTCAGGCCAAGCCTCAGTCATCTAAGCTACTGAAAAATAAAAGGTTGACAGCTAAGGCACGGGTGATAGAATGCGCTCCGCTTTCGAAGGAAAGCACCCAAAAAGATGGGGCCTTAGCTCAGCTGGNNATCCCGCTAGGCTCCACCAAATTGAAAAGCTCGTACAGAAATGTACGGGCTTTTTTTGTATGTGGGGTTTGGCTTTTAAGGTGTCAATCCACTGATCTTATCGATCCCAGGTTCACTTTTCCTCTCTTGCAATCGCCCGAGTCTTCTTCGCTTTTCTCTCGCGGAGCAAAATGTGATTTCTCGCCGCTTAATGTTGGTCTCTTAGGTGGTAAAGCATTCCGCAGGCGTATCCCGTCGCCGAGCCCTTTCTGCCGGTGAGGGTTCTAACTGATTTGAATTTAGTAGATTTAAATTGTTGAAACATTGCTTCCGGATGGTACAGTTAGTCCTTTAGTATGAAGCTTGACTGATGGATATTGCGCCAAGTCATACGATATAAGGATAGACCCACTCGCCAAGGATAAAGAGGTAATGGCTGAGAAACCCTGCCTGTTATTGGATATTTTTCAAAATCCAGCGTTATCGAGACTTAATCTCCCAAATCAGGCCTACCAAGCCAATATGAAATGGGGTTCTGGTAATGACGTCTGAATTAGCCGTTATCAATGCCGCCTTTGAACATGTAAAGACGCTTGAACGGCTCTATGGAGATTCGATTCCCTCTGCTGCCATTGAGCAGGGGTTTCGCTTTGGTGGTGAGACGGTACTACTGATGAATCGCGCCGGCGGTATTTTTAAGCCGCGGCAGATGCAGCAGGGAGTTCTGAGTATCAAGACGACCATTCCTCGTAAAGGCGCTAGCGCCAATATCTATAACGATCATTCGGTCGATGATGGTTACTATCAGTATTCGCTGCAACAAGGCGATCCCTATGGCGGTCGCAATAAGTGTTTGTGGCAAGCGTTCGAAAACAAGCAACCCTTTATCTATTTCCACGCCATAGCGCCAGCCGTCTATCAGGCATTGTGGCCTTGTTTCATTGAGGATATCTCTGCGACTGAAGGCTATGCCAAAGTTCTAGTTGGCAGTGCTCGATCTAATGGTTTGAGTAAGGAGGGCAATTACTCCGTTCCTAACGAAATCGAAAGTCGATACTTGGTGCGAGAGACAAAAGTGCGTTTGCATCAGTCTTCTTTTCGCGCTGCAGTGTTGGGGGCTTATAAAAATCGTTGTGCGATTACGGATATGGCTGAGACTCGATTGATCGAAGCGGCTCATATTGTTCCCGATTCTCAGGTGAACGGAAGCCAGTTGGTAAACAATGGCATCGCGCTGAGTAATCTGCACCATCGCGCTTTTGATCGGAATCTTCTGGGAATTGATGGGGATTATCGGATTCATGTTTCATCGGGGATTAAAGAGCAGTTTCCCAATGAATTTGTCGAGAATGCGTTTGCTGCTTGTGATAACGCGTTATTGAAATTACCTGTGGCTAAAGATTTGTACCCGGATAGGGACAGTTTGGCGGCGCGGTTTGAGGTTTATCAGAAAGTTAGTTGCTGAGGTTGGGGCTGGCGTAGTGTAGCGGCGTTCCGGCTGGTGTTTTTGTGTGAGCATGGATTGTTATGGAAAAGGGATATAAGTATCTGCAGATGGCGGGGCTTGCGCTGAGTGTGTTTGTGCCTGCTTTGTTGTTGGCGGGGTATTCTTGGCGGTTGGGGTATGTTTCCACTTTTGGGTTGAATCCTGAGATTATTGAGAAAGGGTTGGCTGATGTTGTTGTGGAGAGCTGGGTGGTTGGGGTTCAGGTTGTTGCGTTCGTGCTGCCCAAATTTATCTATTTGCCAATTGTATGGGGGGGGCTCTTCCTGTTTTTCTTGGGGCTACTGTATTTTCTTACGTATTTGAAAAAGCGAGGCTCATTGTCCCTGTTTGCTGAGGAGATAACTCTAGAGAATCAAGGGGGAAGTTACTTCGGGCTGACGTTATGGCATTGGAAGTTGCTGTCCGAGGCTATGGAGGATGTTGGTAATTGGTTGTATTGGCCATTTTTGGTTTTGGCTATTGCTGGGTGCGTTGTGATGTTTCCATTCGAAAAAGGGAAGCAGTCTGCGCTGGAGCAGTTGGTGGAGTTTCGGACGAATGGTTGTACTGAGCATGGGTTTTGTACTCGGTTGTTGGCGGTTGATGGTGGGGAAGAAACGCTTGTTGCTGAGGGGATTGTGG
>JBOEGJ010000046.1:0-72998 GCA_050633365.1 Cellvibrionaceae bacterium
GCCACATCAAGCCCTGCATAATACCATTGACCCACATCGCAGCGATGTACAAAACCGTACCGATAGTTGCCAACCAGAAGTGAGTATTGATTAAGGTCGTGCTCCACATGGCTTTGCGGTTGGTAAGAACCGGTAACAAGTGGTAGATAGCACCAATAGAAATCATCGCAACCCAACCCAGAGCGCCAGAATGTACGTGGCCAATGGTCCAGTCAGTATTGTGAGACAAAGCGTTAACCGTCTTGATCGACATCATCGGGCCTTCGAAAGTCGACATACCGTAGAAAGACAGAGAAACCACTAAGAAGCGCAAGGTAGGATCGGTACGCAACTTATGCCAAGCACCCGACAGAGTCATGATACCGTTAATCATGCCACCCCAAGAAGGTGCCAACAGGATCAGCGACATCACCATACCCAAGTTCTGCGCCCAATCTGGAAGCGCTGAGTAGTGCAAGTGGTGAGCACCAGCCCAGATGTACAAGCTGATCAACGCCCAAAAGTGAACGATCGAAAGCTGGTAAGAGTAAACCGGACGACCCGCCTGCTTAGGAACGAAGTAGTACATCATGCCCAAGAAGCCAGCGGTCAAGAAGAAGCCTACGGCGTTGTGGCCATACCACCACTGGATCATCGCATCCATTGCACCTGAGTACATGGAGTAAGATTTGGTCAGACTTACCGGTACAGACATGCTGTTCACAACGTGCAGCAAGGCGATGGTGACGATAAACGCCCCATAGAACCAGTTAGCCACGTAGATGTGTGAGGTTTTACGCTTAACAATGGTTCCGAAGAACACAATCGCGTATGACACCCACACCAAGGTAATCAAAATATCGATTGGCCATTCCAGCTCGGCGTACTCTTTGGCTGAGGTGTAACCCAGCGGCAAAGTGATCGCGGCGGCGACGATAACCAGCTGCCAACCCCAGAAGGTAAAAGGCACTAAGAAACCGCCAAACAGCGGCGCCTGACAGGTTCGCTGTACGACGTAGTAAGACGTTGCGAACAACGCACAACCACCAAAGGCGAAGATTACCGCATTGGTGTGAAGAGGACGCAAGCGTCCGAAGTGAGAATATGGCTGTAAGATATCATTTAAATCCGGCCACATTAGCTGAGCTGCAATCAGTACCCCCACTGCCATTCCAACCACGCCCCAAACGACGGTCATCACAGCAAATTGGCGTACTATCTTGTAGTCATATGCAGGCTGCTCTCCAGCCGCTGCTAGGTTACTACTCATAGTGCGTTCCTAATTGATTTTAATTCTGAGGAAGTTTAGTTAAAAATTTCGCTACTTCTCTGGAAACTGTCTACCCCTAAATTCCCGCGACATTTTGCCGCAGCCGACCTCGTAAAGACTTGATACGTGTCAACTGCAAGCCATGTGGGTAGCAATACACCTTGCTAAATATCCACAAAGTGTAGGCTATGGGGTAGGTTTTGCTTCCTAAATGATCCTTTTAAAGGACAAACCCCTACATTAAGCAGGGGGATACAGCAGATTAATTACCGCGGGTCACGACCTTTCTTAGCCGCGATGCGCATGCGCAAAGCGTTCAACTTAATAAAGCCTGCCGCGTCTTTCTGATCGTAAGCACCGGCATCATCTTCAAAGGTGGCAATTTTCTCATCAAACAGGCTGTCTTCAGAGCGGCGACCCACAACACTAACGGCACCTTTGTAGAGCTTCACGCGCACGTCACCATTAACGACGTTTTGCGACTCATCGATAGCGGCCTGAAGCATTTTACGCTCTGGGCTCCACCAGTAACCGTTGTAAACCAACTTGGCGTACTTCGGCATTAACTCATCTTTCAAGTGAGCCGCTTCACGATCCAAGGTTAAGGATTCGATCGCGCGATGCGCCTTCAGCATGATGGTACCTGCAGGGGTCTCGTAACAACCGCGAGATTTCATACCCACGTAGCGGTTTTCAACGATATCCAAGCGGCCAACGCCGTTTGCGCCACCCACTTCATTAAGGTATTCCATGACTGTAGCGGCGCTCATTGGCTTACCGTCGATGGCCACGATATCGCCCTTCTCGTAAGTCAGCTCTACATAAGTTGGGGCATCTGGCGCTTGCTCTGGAGCAACTGTCCAACGCCACATTTCAGGATCTTCAGCTTCCCACCAAGGATCTTCGAGATTGCCGCCCTCGTAAGAGATGTGCAGCAAGTTAGCGTCCATTGAGTAAGGCGATTTTTTCTTACTGCTGGCGTAGTCAACAGGGATACCGCGATCTTCACAGTACTTCATCAAGGTCTCACGAGAGGTGAGATCCCACTCACGCCAAGGGGCGATCACTTCGATGCCAGGCATCAATGCGTAGGCGCCAAGCTCAAAGCGAACCTGGTCGTTACCTTTACCTGTGGCTCCGTGAGAGATGGCGGTTGCGCCAGTCTCTTCGGCGATCTCAATCAAACGCTTGGCAATCAATGGACGGGCAATCGAGGTACCCAGCAAGTACTCGCCTTCGTAGATGGCGTTTGCGCGGAACATTGGGAAAACAAAGTCGCGGGCGAACTCTTCGCGAAGATCATCAATATAGATCTCTTTAATGCCCATAGCTTCAGCTTTGGCGCGCGCAGGCTCAACTTCCTCACCCTGACCAATATCAGCAGTGAAAGTTACCACTTCGCAATTGTAAGTTTCTTGCAGCCACTTAACGATGACTGAGGTATCCAGACCACCGGAATACGCCAGTACGACTTTGTTCACGGATGACATAACCATCTCCCACTCTAGGTTATTCGCGCTTGAGGCCAAAAAGGATCACAAACGCAGGAAATTTCGGGCGCGAATTGTAGCTTTATTTGCCCGTAAATCCCAGCTAATTGCAGGGGTATTCATAGAAAATACAAAGTGTTAGAACAGATTAGTCGAGTTAAACGACAACAGCAGGACATTTTTCAAACAGAAAGCCCAATAAGAGATCGACACTCTCTCTCCCAATGCATGACACTATAGGACTACCGAAAAATGACAGACGTATGACCAAGGCCGCGCCCATGTGAATGCAAGCCTTCTGGGCAACCCCATTAAGGAGTTTCGGCCTGCGCAAGGGGTGGAATGGTCGGAGCACCGTTTTTCTCCAGTCGAATCGTTACCCGGCGATTCTGCGCCCGACCCTTTCGACTTCGATTTGACGCCACCGGATAGCGCTCGCCGTGCCAACGACTGGTGATTTTATCCGACGCAATACCGCGATCGACCAAGAACTGCACAACCATTTCGGCGCGTTTTTGTGACAACTCGAGATTATCCCCTCGCCCTCCCAAGCTGTCGGTATGACCGTCGACATAAAAAGACTGAACGCTATCATCGGCTTTTACATAGAGCGCGATATCATCCAGTTTCTTTAACTCACTGGGCAACAGACGATCATGGCTGGACGGGAAATAAATCGCGGTTCGGCGAATCTGCTCGAAGTTCACCGGTAAGAGCTGCGCCTGACAGGCCTGATATTCAAGATAAGGGGCCTGAAAGTTCACCGGACTCAAAACCACCTTGGCAGACTGCTCGGCGCCGTACCAAGGGGCGCGGGTAAAGACAAGATCCTGCCCCTCGAAGAGTTCCGACAACATCCGCGCCGACTGCTTTGCCTTTAAGGTGACCGGGAAACGCCCCTGGGTCACTGGCACCAACCCTAAATTGGTAGATTTTCCCGCCGGCTTCCAATGCGGCGCCGCAGAGACGAGAGAGGCCTTACCGGATTTCATCAATGGACTTTGCGGACGCAACTGAAACTTCGCCTCATACCCCGCCAAGTGCTCAAATACCGCACGGCCATAATAGGGAATATCGTGCACAATACGGCATTCAAAAATAGAGCTATCGACCACCCAGGCAGAATCACCCAAAGAGGCCTGATAAGGGCGAGCCTGCGCCGAGACACTGCCAATCAGAGCAATGGCGACGATCGCTGCCATGACTACTAGACGAGTAAACAACGAAGCAGCTAGAAACGACTCTATTTTGGAGGGTGCGCTCACACAGGACACCGGCAATGGTGACACTGAAAGCTCTGTAGCAGAGGTCGAACACCTAGTATGTAACCACTCACACTCGCTCATATTCGGATCTCCCACAGAGACTCAGACATCGATAGTGTTATTATCGGCCTGCCAAGCCTGTGCTTTAATGGCATTTTTCGGTAGGATGCGCCACCTTATTGATTGTTGACGTTATAACCCCAGGAGCCCGTCATGCCCCAGACCAGCCTCACCCTGCTTCGCCCAGACGACTGGCACATTCACTTGCGTGACGGCGCCGCTCTGAGCACCACCGTACCCGATGCCGCGAAAACCTTTAACCGTGCCATCATCATGCCCAACTTGGTGCCACCGGTGATGAGCGCTGAGCAAGCCATGGGGTACAAACAGCGTATTTTGGCGCAATTGCCAGCCGATCAGACCTTTGATCCGCTGATGGTCATTTACCTAACGGACAACACCACCCCCGAACAAATCGCGGCAGCGAAAAAAGCCGGCGTTGTAGCCTGCAAGCTATACCCTGCGGGTGCCACCACCAATTCAGATTCGGGCGTGACAGATCTCAGTAAAGTCTATCCTGCGCTAGAAGCCATGCAGGAACACGACATCCGCTTTTTAATGCACGGCGAAGTGACCGATGCCGACATCGACATCTTCGATCGCGAGAAAGCCTTTATCGATCGCACTCTGATCGGCCTAGAGCAGCAGTTTCCCGAGCTGAAAATGGTGCTAGAGCACATCACCACCAAAGATGCCGCACAATTTGTGGCCGCAGCAGGTGATAACGTGGCAGCCACCATTACCGCCCACCACCTGTTGTTTAACCGCAACCACATGTTGGCCGGAGGCATTCGCCCCCACTATTACTGCCTGCCCATCCTTAAGCGCAACACCCACCAAGAGGCGCTTATTGACGCGGCCACCAGTGGCAGCCCCAAATTCTTCCTCGGTACTGATTCCGCACCTCACACCAAAGACAAAAAAGAAGCCGCTTGCGGTTGCGCCGGCGCCTACACCGCCTATCATGGCATAGAGCTCTATGCGCAAGCGTTTGATAACGCTGGCAAGCTCGACAAACTCGAAGATTTTGCCAGTACTTTTGGCCCCGAGTTTTACGGTTTACCACGCAATACCGACACCATCACTCTGACCAAAACCGACTGGCAAGTACCTGAGACTCTGCCACTAGGCGATGATGTACTAGCGCCACTACTCGCTGGCGAAACCATTCACTGGAAACGCACCGCCTAAGGACTCAATTGTGACCACTTTGGAACCTGCTGTGGATATGGATAACGACGTTAAGTCGCCATTAGCCAAACGCTTTCGCGGCTTTTTACCCGTCATTGTCGACGTTGAAACTGGCGGTTTTAACGCCGATACCGATGCCCTACTGGAAATAGCTGCAGTCACACTGCGCATGAACGACGACGGTCTGCTGCATCGACACGAAACCTTCGACTTTCATGTCGACCCCTTTGAAGGGGCCAACATCGAACAATCTGCACTGGACTTTACCGGTATCGATTTAGAGTGTCCCGATCGCCCCGCCATGCCAGAAATGATGGCATTGCCTGAGCTGTTTCAGAGTATTCGCAAAGCCGTTAAAGAACACGGCTGTACTCGCGCCGTCATGGTTGCTCACAACGCCCATTTCGATTTGGGTTTTGTCAACGCGGCCTCTAATCGCTGCGAAATCAAACGCAATCCGTTTCATCCATTCAGCTGCTTTGATACCGCAACTTTATCGGGCTTGGCATTCGGACAAACCGTTCTCGCCAAAACCTGCCAAGTGGCTGGAATCGACTTCTCCAACAGTGAAGCTCACTCGGCAGCCTACGACGCCGAAAAAACCGCCGACCTTTTTTGCATGATCGTCAATCGCTGGCAATCACTGGGCGGCTGGCCTCTCGCCGACAGCTAAACCTATCGCAGCAACCAGAGCTGGTCGCCCTCGAAAGGGGAAGCTCTGGTCATTTCACACGCAAATTTTTCTCGAAGAGATCCCCATGGCACGAGTTAATCTGGAGCTGCCTGAGCAGTTTTTTTATAGCACAACTATGCAAGTGCGCTATACCGACATCAACACCGCAGGGCACGTGGGCAACGATCAAATGATTTCGCTCTTGTCTTCGGCCCGTTACAGTTTTTTTCAATTCCTCGATATCGGCGATGGCAATTTCGACGGCTACCAACTCATCGTCACCGACTTGGTCACCTCATATCGCGCCGAGAGCTTTGCCGAGGACACCTTGCGCTTTGAACTGGGCTTTATGGACTTCAATAAATACGGCGGCGACATTATCTTTCGCGTCACCAAAGACAACAGTCGCGTTGTTACACTCGCCAAAACGGGATTTGTTTTTGTAGGCCCAGACGGAAACGTCTGTCCGATACCGGAAACCTTCACCCGCTTACTGCCGGAGAACATTCGCCCCTGGAAACAAAGCTAGGGCACCTCATCAAATCGCGCCCAAGCGGGTCGATTCGATAGCTGCTCACTTAAGTCGCCGGCAATGAATTAGCCCTCCACCGAAACGCCCGCAGCAACCTCCTTCAACAATCCAATCAACCACTGATGTTTGGGAGACTGCTGGTACCTTTGATGCCAGCACAAATGCAACGAAAGGCAATTGTGAGTGCTGGGAACATAACACCTTGCAAATTCCGCCATCATCGCCATTTCACCAGGAAGAGGCGCTAACATGTCACTGCCTCGGAGAAAGTTGGGCACTCCGGAAAAAGTATTAACCACTAGCTGTGGTCTAATATCCCTGCCCCGCAGCGGAGAATGATTGCGGTGTATCAACCCCGTTGCACTGTCATAAATCACCTCGGGAATCACATATCCCGCCTGCAAAAAATCAGCTTCCGTTTGCGGCTCATCGCGACACTGGGGATCATAGAAAATAGCTTGTCTGTCTGTGTTCAATTTCAGCATATGCACATCGGACTTATCGGGTGGTGTCGGAGTCAGCACCAAATCAACACCCTCATCGCGGATCAGCTCAAGTGGATCCAGAGGGTTGGAGATCACTCTCAAGCTCAATTGAGGCGCTTGCCTCCTTAGTTGCCTGTGCAACTGAGGCAACAACAAATCACGCTGATACTCATTCGCTCCAATCACTAATTGCCCCTGCGCTTGGGCGGGATCAAAAGCTGGCGTCAACGGCAGTGAATCCATTAATCCCATAACTTGACTGACCCGCTCGGCAATATCCAGAGCGTGAGGCGTAGGCCTGAAGCCGCGCCCTGAGCGCACAAACAAGGGGTCTCGCAGCACTTCGCGCAATCGATTTAACGCGTGACTAACCGCTGGCTGCCCAACGCCAAGCACTTCTGCCGTTTTCGTCAAAGAAAGGGTTTCCATCAGTGACAGAAACAGCTTTAGCTGCCTAGCATCCAATGAGGTATCAAATTCTTTCATAGGTTGTATTCATCTCACCGCATTTATTGATAATGATTATTGATTATATAATGCAAATGAGTTTTTTTCGCATAAAGTTTTCTGGAGTTACACATTGTCTTCCCCGTTTTCCTTGATAAGTGCCGGCGGCCCTATCGTCGCCGTGCTTTGCTTCCTGTCGATCGTTGTTGTCACACTCGCGCTGGTGAAATGTTGGCAGTTTTTTCAATGCGGCCTGTTATTTGGCGACAACGCCGCCATCAATAGACACTTTCTCGAATACTGGTCACAGGGCGATCTAAGCGCGGCACACTCGACCCTACGAGATAACAAAGCGCCCGAAGCCCAATTGTTAACCCACCTCTGTCAGACGGCAAAAAGCGGTCGTCTAGACAGCAATGCGCAACACAATGAGCTTCAGCGTTACGCCCTATCGCTGCTCAGCCAATTGCGCAGCTATTTACGCCCGCTAGAAGTCATCGCCACGGTCGCTCCACTGATTGGATTATTGGGTACTGTCACCGGCATGATCGAGGCCTTTCAAGCCATGGAAGCGGCGGGTAAGCAGGTCGATCCCTCGGTGCTTTCTGGGGGTATATGGCAAGCACTGCTCACCACTGCTATCGGTCTTATTGTGGCAATTCCCGCCTCACTGTTACACAGCTGGTTCGAGCGTAAAGTGGAAGTTTGTGGCCAAAACATGGGCGATGCGCTGGCGCAAATATCCGTTATGGCAAGTCGTAAAACGGCGAGCGAACCACAGCTGGCGGTTGTTTAATCCCATGCAGACCTTCCCGCTATGAGCACAGCATCTCTTCAAGGTCCGGCCCGCCGTCGGGCCCATATTAGCCTGACCCCCTTAATTGATGTCGTGTTTATTTTGTTGCTGTTTTTTATGCTGTCATCAACCTTCACCCCTATCTCTGCTTTGGATCTCAATCCAGCCATAGACGGTGCCGGTGAAAAGTCGTCGGACCAAAAAGCCCTGTTGGTCGAAATCGTGAACCCGCAACGATGGCGTCTCGACGGCCGAGAATATTCCCTTGGCGACGAAAAACTGCTGTCCAAATTAAACGACGCCGTTATCGACGACAGTGTCGTCGTCGTGCAAGCCTTGGCCCAGGTCAACGTGCAAGACTTGGTCAGCGCGCTGAGTTTTTTACAAGATCACGGTATTACTCGGTTAAACGTCAGCCCTTCGTCAGAGGTGGCTCATGATTAACCCTCACCCCCTCGAACAGCGCACACTATCAACCCCAAGCTTAACTGGGACTCATCGGCAGAGCTCCGGCAGTGACGACAGCAACATGATTCCGCTGATCAACATCGTTTTTTTAATGCTGATCTTTTTTATGGTTGCCGGAAAAATTGCGGCTAGAGATGAGGCGGATTTTTCTCCCCCTGAAACCGCGATTGCGACCAATACGCCGCGAGAAGCCATGACCGTCATCGTTGCCAAAGATGGTTTTGTCTGGATCGACAACCAAATTCAAATGCACATCAGCGCTCTAACCGATGAGCAGTGGCAGGCGATTTCCCAACAGCTTTCAGACGCATCGCAAGTGATGATCAAGGCCGACGCCCAGCTGCCCGCCACCCAGCTCAATCCGCTGCTCACGGCTCTGCGGGCAAGCGATATCCAGCAGGTTCAGCTCGCCGTGCAGGAATTGCCATGAATATCAGTCGCCTGCACCTGCTCTGGGCACTTGTCATAGCCACAAGCTTACATGGCGCCTTGGCGCTATCACTGAACCCAACCAAGATCATTGATGGTGCAAAAGCCGACGGTGAAGGTGGTATCAGCGTGGGACTGGGTATGGCCGGCGCCTACGCCGATGCTCAAGAACAGAAGGCACCGAAACAGCCATTGGCCGAGCCCCTATCTGAACAAACCACTGCGCGCCCCAACGAACAGAAGGCGCTGCTAGAGCAATCAGCTCAAGACTCTCCATCTGCCGAATTGCCGACATCCACAATCCCCCCCGCCTCCGAGCGAATCGAGACTGTTGAAACTGTTGAAACAGCCGTTGATGTGGTGACTCGCCAAGTCGAGAGCAATCCCCCCGCTGCAACTGAGATCGATACAGAAATCCCGACTGAAAGAAAAGCTCCCGATACGCCTGAAAAACCTGACGCGCAAACGGCTAAGGACGCATCACAGCAGCAAACCTCACAGGCGATGATAAAAGCCAGTGGCAGCGCCAAAAGTCGACACAGTGGCGGTAAAGCCGGTGATGTGCGCGGCTATTTCGCTCACCTAATGGCGTGGCTCAATCAGTACAAAGACTATCCCGCGGAACTGAAGAAGCAAAAGCAACAAGGCACTGTGGTGATTAAATTCACCATCGATAAAACCGGCCAAGTTTTGCACTCCGAGGTAAAAACCAGCTCCACAATTGCGGCCCTAGACCAGGCCGCCTTGAACATGCTTAAAGCCGCCAACCCGCTGCCCCCAATTCCAGATTCCATGAAACGAGAAAAACTGACGCTGGCAATTCCCGTCGATTACTCGCTGAGAACCAAATAATCACAATAAGGGGGTTACCCCCAGTAAGCCAATGGCCTGATCCATTTTTCACTAATTCATAAAATTACACTTGAGGAGATTCCATGACACAGTCATCCATCAAACGCCCCAAGGCGCTGCGCAAGAGCCCAGCTAAACCCACTCGCTTTCCGAAAAACGCTTTAGCGCTGGGTCTATCGACCGTTATTGGCAGCAGTGCTGCCATGGTGCAAGCGCAAGAAGAAACCATTATGCTCGATACCATGAGTATTGAAGATCGCACCATCGATACCAACCCATACGCCGAGGCCGGCGCCCCTTACAAAGCAAAAGTTTCCGGTGATTCTCGCCGGGTGAAGGAACTCGCTGATACCCCCGCCACCATCAGTGTGCTGACTCAAGCACAAATCAAAGACTCAGGTAAAACCGATTTGCGTGATGTACTCGCAGCGCAACCAGGCATTACCTTAGGCACTGGCGAGAACGGTAACGCCTTCGGTGATCGCTACATTATTCGCGGCCACGAAGCGCGCAGCGATGTGTTTGTTGATGGATTGCGAGATCCCGGTATGACCACTCGTGAGAGCTTTGCCACCGAACAAGTAGAAATCACTAAAGGCCCTAGTTCTACTTTTGCGGGTCGCGGCTCTACCGGCGGTGCAGTCAACAGCATCACCAAACAAGCCAGCAGTGAATATGACTTCACCAAAACTGAAGTGGGCATGGGCACCGACGACTACCGTCGCATTAGCATCGACAGCAATCAAAAACTCACCGACGACCTTGCCGTGCGCGTAAATTTATTGCATAGCAGTGAAGATGTTCCCGATCGCGATCCGGCCAGTAAAGAGCGCAATGGCATTGCGTTATCTGCAGCCTTTCAAGCGACAGAAAAATTAAAGCTCGTCGCCGATTATTACCAACTCGATGCAGACGATGAACCGGATCTTGGTACCTACATAGTACCGGATGGCTCACCCGTAAATGACATTCCCGTTTATCTGCAAGATCAAGATTTTCTGGAATCAGACGTCGAGACTTTCACCTTTCGTGCAAGCTATCAAGCTAATGAGAATTTGCGTATCGACAATGCCACCCGCTACGGCACTACCGACAATGGCTACGTTGTCACAGGGGCTCGCGGAACCGTTCGCGACGCCAGTGACCCGGATGCGCCAGGTGTAGACACTATCGGTTTAAGTACACACCAAGGCTGGCAAGAAGTTGAATACTTCGTCAATCAATTCAATGTCTATCTCGACAACGAATTGGCCGGCATGAAACACCAGTGGGTTTTGAGCGCCGAATACTCGGACTTAAAAGTCACTAACGGCGTTTATAATGTGACCAACACCAATGCAACCAACTGCATCGTTGCCGGTCGTCGTGGGGCTAGCAGTAGCTACTGCATTATCGATGGATCTGGCAACGAAGTCAGTGGCATTAACAACTTAATGGGCCGCAGTATCGCCAAAGGTGATGCCGATTCTGACTACAATGTAGAAACCACCTCTCTATCATTAATGGATACCATCACCATTAACGATCACTGGGACCTGTTTGCCGGTGTACGAATGGATCGATTCGACTACGACAACAGCGTCACTCGCAGCGGAGTGACTACCGATTATAGCTACGACGACACCCTCTGGAACGGCCACCTTGGCGCTGTTTACAAAGTCAACAACGACGCCAATGTCTACCTAACTTACAGCACCTCCGCGAACATCAACGGCGGTGAATCCGACGTTGGCGGCAGCTGTGGTTACGGCGGTCTCTGTGGCGATCCAGAACAGGTCACCAAAAGTGATCCAGAAACCACCGAGAATATTGAACTGGGTACCAAGTGGAACCTGATGGACAATAAACTGCTATTCACCGCTGCAGTTTTCCAAATCACCAAAAGTGATGTCATGGAAAGTGTCGGTAGCAGTTATGAAACACTGGGCACCTTAAACACTGGAGAAAACCGAGTTAAAGGCTTTGAGATTGGTCTCAGCGGTAAGGTCACTGACAAGCTCAGCACGCAATTTGGTTTGACCATGATGGATGCGGAAGTCCTGAAAGCCTTCAACCCCGACGACGAAGGTGAAACCTTGAGTAACTTTGCTGACAACAGTGCGTTCTTACAGCTGCGTTATCAACTCACCGAGAAGTTTGCTTTTGGTGGCACCGCCACCTACTCCAGCGAACTCTACTCCGGTCAACCCGATGACGCCGCCAGTGAGAGCTACAAAGTGCCGAGCTATACTGCTTTTGACTTGTTCGCCAGCTACGAGTTTTCTCCGAAACTCAACGCACGGCTGAATATTGGCAACGTTACCGATAAAGAATACTATCTTGCTTCTTATCGCAGCGGCGCCTTCACCTACATGGGTGACGCACGCAATGCTCAACTCAGCCTCAGCTACGAGTTCTAAACTCTAAGTTCTAAGCACTAACCTGCCCTCAAACCGAGGGTTATGACATCAGCGGTAGCGATAGTGGTAACAAAACCTGCTGCCGCTGATGCCTGAGTAGGAATTATGTCTTACCCGATACACGACAAATTAACCCAACTGCCCTCCGACATTGTGGCACTGGAAGACTACCAACGGCTGGCGCCAGACTTTATTCCCGAGCCGGTCTACACCTATATTCGCAGTGGCGGTGCCGATGAGCACACCGTGCAACAAAACCGCGATGCCTTTAACGCACTGAGCTTATACAACCGCGTTCTGGTCGACTTCGAACAGGCAAGCACTCGCACGCAATTACTCGGCGAAGATTTTCGCCACCCAATTTTACTGGCTCCTGTGGCCCACCAAGGCTTGGTACATGAGGATGCTGAACTGGCCGCCGCGCAAGCCGCCGACGCCTTAGACGCGGGCTTGATATGTAGCACACTGGCCTCAAAACCTATGGAGCAGATCGCCGCAAACACCCAAGCGCCCAAATGGTTTCAGCTCTACTTCCAGTCTTCTCGGCAGCAAACCATGGCATTGGTTGATCGAGCGCAGGCCTGCGGTTACACCGCTTTGGTAGTAACTGTAGACGTACCGATTAATGGTCTGCGCAATCACATTCAGCGCAGCGGATTCCAACTACCAGATAATGTACAAGCCACCCATACGGCATCAAGACCTCAAACTCCCGTAGAACTGAGTCCCGAGCAAAGTGTTATTTTTCAAGGTCTCATGAGTGAGGCTCCAACCTGGCAAGACATTGAGTGGTTAAGACAAACCACTCAACTGCCTATCATCCTCAAAGGCATCAGCCACCCTCAAGATGCGCAGCGAGCTTTATCTATTGGGGTTGACGGCTTTGTGGTGTCCAATCACGGCGGACGCAGCTTGGACACCTTACCCGCAACCATCGACATGCTTCCCGCCATTCGCCAAGTCGTTGGCGATACAATACCGGTACTACTCGACGGAGGTGTTCGTCGCGGCACGGATGTTTTTAAAGCCCTAGCCTTAGGCGCCGACGCGGTATTAATCGGTCGTCCGCAAATTTACGCTTTGGCAGTCGCCGGCGCTTTGGGCGTTGCACATATGTTGAAATTACTGCGCGATGAATTAGAAGTCACCATGGCGCTATGTGGTTGCGCGACACTAGAAGACATCACCACAGATTGTTTATTCAAGCCTAAGGCTTAACACTCAATGATTATAGGTATGACCAATGCTACTCGTGATTGAACAAGTTTTCGACGCTGACGAAGTGCAAATTTTTTGCCAACACCTCGACAACGCCAACTGGCAAGACGGTAAATTGAGTGCCGGCAGTCAAGCCATACAAGTCAAAACCAATCAGCAACTCGAGGACGACAGCGAGACAAGCCTGACTCTGGGTAACGAGATCCTCAAACGTCTGGGGCAACATCCACAGTTTGTTTCGGCAGCACTGGCCGACAAAATTTATCCACCGAAATTCAATCGCTATCAAAATGGCGGACACTACGGAACTCACGTGGACAGTGCCATTATGACACTACCGAACAGTGCAGATTTACTGCGCACAGACCTCTCGGCCACTTTGTTTTTTTCCAATCCAGAAGATTACGATGGCGGTGTCTTGTCAATCGACACCGAATTTGGTGTGCAAGAAGTAAAACTCAACGCAGGAGACTTAGTGCTCTACCCATCCAGCAGCTTGCATCAAGTGACCCCGGTGACACGGGGTCAGCGGGTGTCGGCGTTTTTCTGGATTCAAAGTATGGTGCGGGAACACGGTCAGAGAAGCACGCTCTACGATCTTGACCAATCAATCCAATCACTCACGCTAACGTTGGGCGGCGACCATGACGATGTTTTGAGATTATCGGCCGTCTATCACAACCTACTGAGAACTTGGGCCTGCTAACACCAAATCACTCGCCAACAGTGAACAACAAAACGGCTGGAGTGTTCGCTTATGTATTTCGAGCCGAGGTCGAGACTTATATTTTAAATAAACTATAGAGCTCAAGAGGCTGTTTGTACCGACACTCTTTAGACCGACATGTTGCGACGCTCTTTTTCACTCTGGCGCCAGCCGATTGGCCAGAGCCTGAGCCGCTGCATCTGTTTCGGCGCTCTTAAGTCCAAACTTTTCATGAGCCAACACATAGAGTGTAGTTTCAGATCCACTGCCGGACATCACTAGACGAAACAAACGTCCCGTTTTTAATCCTCGCTGCCCCGCCGTTAAATTCAGCTGCACTGCGCTTTCAAGCAGAGTCACGGTATTTCCAGAAAAGGTTTCGCAGCTGAGTAATTCGTACTCTCCGCTATCGATCAACGCTTGTAACCTTGCTTCGACTTGCGCTGTGCCACTGCTTTCATAACTGATTTTTAACCCCGCATCATAAGGGGTATCACGTAATGAATAGGCGGTGCCACAGCCACTGAGCGAGATAATGCCAGTTAATACCCCCAGCACTAACAACCATCTTTGAACAAATAACTGCATATCACTTCCTTTTTGTGTGCTTACTTTTCACCGAACACTATGTGTGCAGGCCCTTCATGCAGCGATCGAAATCGACTGCCAAACCGGCTCACTCAAAAGTACGCCATTAATCATAGCGCAACGGCAACTAGGTCTATCGCTTCAGACGAAGCCGCTCACAGTATAGTCAAGCGCACAAAACACGCAGGCATAAAAAAGCCACCCGAAGGTGGCCTTTCGAAGAACGTTGATACAACCCTTACAGGCTGTCAGCATTCTCGCTCAGGTAAGCCGCAACACCTTCAGGGGAAGCGTCCATACCTTTATCACCTTCTGTCCAACCGGCAGGGCAAACTTCACCGTGCTCTTGGTGGAATGCCAAGGCATCAACCATACGTAACATTTCGTCAACGTTACGGCCCAGTGGCAGATCGTTAACCACTTGGTGACGAACAGTACCTTCTTCGTCGATCAAGAAAGAGCCACGGAACGCAACACCGGCATCGGCAAATTCAACATCGTAGGCTTGGCAAATTTCGTGCTTAGTATCGGCAACCAAAGTGTACTTAACGGGGCCAATACCACCCTGATCGACAGGGGTGTTACGCCATGCGTTGTGGCTGAACTGAGAATCGATAGAAACACCGATCACTTCAACACCGCGCTTGGTGAACTCTTCAAAGCGGTGATCGAATGCCAACAACTCAGATGGACAAACGAAGGTAAAATCCAATGGGTAAAAGAAAATTACCGCTTTTTTGCCTTTAATAGCTTCAGACAAAGTGAACGCATCGACGATTTCGCCGTTACCCAATACTGCTGCTGCAGTGAAATCCGGAGCTGGCTTACTGACCAAAACACCCATGATATATCTCCCTTAATAAGAGCAAATGTAGATAAAAGATAAAGCTGACAGCGAAAACCACCGCCAACAGAGAAACTGTGGTGCAAAACAGCCACCTCGATTAATCACTGATCAACCTATGAGATAACTGCTAATTAATAGCTGGGAGCTATAATACACAGCCCAGATCCAGTGTCCCATTGATTTTTTATATGATGATGATAAGTGCTTGAGGGCCACGACTATCTATCAAATGCTACTCATCTCTTCGCCAACTCCCACACCCGTATCCCACCCCCAAACATTGACCCACACCAAATACAAATAAGAAACACTCTCAAAACTAATTGACAACAATTCTCGTTACCATTAATATCTCGTCCATAAACGCCGACTATCAATTTGATAGCGAGCAACAGCCCAATCGCTTGGATCAACTCATCATGTACGTGTGCCTCTGCAAAGGAATCACCGACAATCAAATCAAAGACGCGGTCTTTGGTGGCGCCTCTAGCCTGCGTGAAGTTCGCAAGCAACTGGGCGTGATGAGCCAATGTGGTAAATGCGGCATTATGACCAAGCAGATCGTCGAAGAAACGCTGACTACCGCAACCACTCAAGAACAGGAAAATCTGTTTTACGCGGTAAACTAACCAGAAACCTGGCGCCTAAACACTCGGTTTTAGGCCAATTAAACAATCCCCTCACAAACTTGCCCGCCTCTGGTTGCAGACGCTGTCGCTTTGACTAAGCTTAGCCTTAATACCTGCAATCATTTGGAACACCCCGTTCATGAAGGTTCTTCTTGCCGAGTCGGATACCCAGCAACGAGACATCATCGAAACCCTCTGCCAGAAGCTCCAGTATGACTACCTCACCGTCTCATCGGTGGACGACGCCATTCTCGCCAGCAACGCTCAGAATTTTGATTTGATCTACACCGCGCACTACTTGGACGATGCCACCGGCTTCGATCTCTGCCGTCAGGTTCGCAAAAACCAAAAAGCACTGACAACCCCCATCGTGTTGATTACTCGGGACTCTCACCAGAGTTTTGTGGAAAAAGCGTTCTCCGCGGGAATTAGCGAGACTTTTGGGCAAAACCAACTCGAGCAACTGGAAATCTACTTCAGCCGAATTGGCGAGCACTACCAACCTATCAATGGCCGAGTATTGGTAGTCGAAGACTCCCCCATACAACAAAAAGTCATCATCACCGTGCTCGAGGACGTAGGCCTATCGGTGGATGGATGCGACAGCGTTGACAGCGCCTGGGCGCTTTTTTCTGAACATAATTACGATTTGATCATCACCGATATCGTACTCGAAGGGGCTGCCTCGGGGCTGCATTTAGTCAACAGAGTTCGCCGCTTGAGCGACGCTTCAGGGGAAACCCCAATTATCGTGATGTCGGCCTACGATGATGAAAAGCGGCGTGTTGAGCTGTTTCGGTTAGGTGCCGACGAATACATCTCAAAACCGATTATTCACGATGAATTGATCGCCCGCTCACGTCGACTGATTCGCTCAGCTCAGCTCACCAAAGAGGTGCAAAACAACCACACCGCCATGTCGCAGTTTCTCGGCCGCATGAGTCACGAATGCCGCAACTCAATTAACGTCATCAAGGGCATTAGCCGACTGATGTTACGTAAAGGCCCACTCAACGAACGCCAAGAGCAGCAACTGGGTATGATCGAGACTGCCGCCGAACATCAATTAGCGCTGGTGAACGACATACTCGACTACAGCAAATTACAAGCGCATGAGCTGCAACTGCACACTTCTCGCTGCGAGCTTAAAAACCTACTGCAAGAAATCATCGATCTGTTCCACTTTAAGGCCGAAGAGAGCCAAATTGACCTCAACCTAGCCATCGATCATTCACTGCCTAAACATGTCGATCTCGACGAACTCAAGGTCAAACAGATTTTGCTGAACTTGGTGGGTAATGCGCTCAAATTTACCGAAAACGGCAAGATCACCTTGGCGGCATCCTGTTCCGATCAAGGGCATCTGCAGTTGCAAGTTATCGACACAGGCCCGGGGATTGACCCCAAGGATATCGATCTCCTATTTAAGGCTTTTAAGCAGACGCAATTAGGCGCGGCCCAAAAAGGCACCGGCCTAGGACTCACTATCTGCTCGGAATTGGCGCATCTCATGGGTGGAAAAATGAGCGTCAGTAGCGAGCTGCGAAAAGGCAGCTGCTTTCAACTTTCAATGGCCCTCGACATCGACAAGCGCTCGACGGCATAAAAACGACCCGCGCGATAACAACGACTGCGAGTGAGCACTAGCCCCGCCAGAGTATCCCTACACCAATCACCACAAAGCCGGCACCGGCAACAGTCGACAAGACCTTTGGGCTGATTAGATTTGACAGAAAACTACCGGCCAACACCCCCAAGGCTGATGCGGCTACTAAGGCTAACGACGACCCCAAGAATACGGCCCACTTACTCACCGCTTCATCGCTGGCGAACAGCATGGTCGCCAATTGAGTTTTGTCCCCTAGCTCAGCGATAAACACCGCCGCGAATACGGTTGCGACAACCTTCCACTCCATCTTGCACTCCTCTCGTACTGTTAAGTCTTGGCTCAGCGAATAGAGCGCCAGTGAGCCTCAAACCCAGACGGATAACAATGACTTATTGGATAGCGGGCGACTACGCCGGTATTTTTGGCAAAGTTACTGGCCTCGAGTCTTCCGCAAACAGGCTAAAAACAGGTATACTGCGCGCCGATTTCTGACCGCCAATCGCTCATACCGAGTCGCTTGGCTTCACCCTGAGGAATAGAACCTTGTACTTGGATCAAGCCACTCCAGAACAACTGCGTCAATGGGAAGCAGATCTTGCCGAGCAATATCAGGCCCTGCAAAACCAATCACTGAACCTGGATCTGACCCGCGGTAAACCATCAGCGGATCAGCTCAGCCTGTCAGACGCCCTCGACGGTATTTTGAATTCAGATTACCGCGCTGCCGATGGCACCGATGTTCGCAACTATGGTGGTCTCGATGGCATTGGTGAAGCCAAACAATTGGGCGCGGATATTCTCGGGGTTCAACTCGATGAGATTCTGGTAGGCGGCAACAGCAGCTTAACGCTGATGTTCCAAACCGCGTTGATCGCACAGCAATTTGGCCTTCAGGGCGCCGACAGCGCTTGGAAAAACCAAGGCCAAGTTAAGTTCTTGTGCCCTGTTCCAGGTTACGATCGTCACTTCACTATCTGCGAGCAGCTGGGTATTGAAATGATCACAGTGCCGATGCTGGCGACAGGCCCAGATATGGATGCCGTCGAAGCCATGATCAAAGACGACTCTAGCATTGTCGGTATGTGGTGCGTGCCCAAGTACTCAAATCCCACAGGCGTGGTTTACAGCGATGACACGGTTGAGCGTATCGCTCAGTTGGGCAAAATTGCCAATCCGCAATTTCGCGTATTTTGGGATAACGCTTACGCGGTACACGACCTGGTCGAAGCACCACAAAAGCTACTGCCAATCATGGAGAGCTGCCGCAAATTTGGTACTGAAGACAGCATCATTCAGTTTGCGTCTACCTCGAAAATTACTCATGCCGGTGCCGGCGTTGCCTTCATGGCCGCATCCCCTGCCAATCTAAAAGGTATTAAGACTGTTTTGGGTACCAGCACCATCGGCCCAGATAAGGTCAACCAATTGCGTCACATGCGCTTGCTGCCAGATATGGAGGCACTTCACGCCCACATGGCCAAGCACGCAGACATTATCAAGCCGCGCTTTAGCTCTGTACTGAGTAATTTGGATCGCGCCTTTGGGGACAGTGATTTAGGCGTTTGGGAAAAACCTGAAGGCGGCTATTTTATCTCTTTCGACACTCGCCCCAATTGCGCCAAGGCGGTAGTGAAGTTAGCGGCTGACGCCGGTGTAAAACTCACGCCAGCGGGTGCGACCTTTCCCTACGGCGACGATCCAGAAGATCGCAACATTCGTATTGCTCCGACGGTCCCAACCGTCAAGGACGTCGACTTAGCCATGCAAGTCTTTGAAACCTGCGTCAAACTGGCTTCAGTAAGAGCTCAACTGAAGTAATATCCGCTCGTCATTCTGGGACTAGCCATCGACCGCCAATAACATCGATAACGGTTAGATCCCAGAATCACACAATCTCGTGTAGACGATCTAAAATCACCTTCTGAATCCCTTGCATCTCCAAGCCCGACATATGCTCAAGCTTGTCCAAATGAATGCAGTGCAAGTGTAAACAGGGGGTTTTAGCTTCAAGCTCTCGCAAGTCACCTTTTTTCAGCACCGGCAGTAGCGGTTTATCGTCGGGACGGCGTTGATTAATGACTCTCAGCCCCGCCTGTAACGGTACTGCTCGGTATTTCGTTTTGCCGCCCTTAAAGGGGATCAACAAAAATAGTCCGTCTTTACCCACCATATCGCCGGCAATGATATTCAGACCAGTGGCCGAAATAGCGGACTCGGGCAAACCGTGGAAAATATCGTGATGTGCGTAAGGGTTTGGCAAGATCACCAAGCGCCGATCTTCCTCTTTAGGAAAGAAGATATTGTAATTGGTATAGAGCTGCTCAACGGAATCTGAATAGACACACAGCTTGTTTTCAAACCCCATGACAAAATCGATAGCGCGCTGACGCTGATTGAACGCATCCAGATCCCAAACAAGATCTCTGTTTTCGGTCGCAAGTTCCACATGGCCTCCTGGCACAACAATGATTCACCCATTGGCGGATAAAGTGACTCTTTTAAAGTCTAGCGCTTACGCAATCGCTACTAAGACGACTTTGTTCTAAGAATCATGAACTCTATGGTTATTCAGTCACAGTTTCAATGCGGGCAAGGTAAACTGACTTATCATTTTACGCCTAAATGACCTTTGCACGGCGGAGCCCAGACTAGCGCTGCCCGATACGAACAATCACTGTATCACCTTAGGTGTCTGCAGCCGCGATTGGAGCACTAGGCTGCCGCACCCGTTATATCGACTAAAGGTCTGACCTGAGTTGCTCTAGCTGAGAGAAAAAAAGCGGCAATTACAGCCGCTTCTGAGATTGCTTGACGGCCAAACTGGAAGCTCGCGCGTCAAAATACTTACAGGGTGGGTGCTGCTGGGTCGAAGGCTCACGGGCGGCAAAAGGGCTGTCATCACCCAAATCCTCGAGCGACTCTCGACTGAGGGCTTGCGCGGTGAGCAACTCAAAATCAGCGGCCACCTGTGGCTTTACCGATTGCACAGCTCTAGCTTGGCGCTCTTCGAATTTTGACGTTAAGGGATTAGTCTCGAGTTCAATACGACAAATGCCACCCATCAACCGAATGGCGTCGCTATAGTGTCTAGCCTGCTCGTAATCTAGACCGCTCTTTAAGGTGAGTAAGCGACCTGAAAACAGTTGCTGCAGCTGACGCGGGGCACGTATTTTGAATTGACGAGCAAACCGCTTAGCCACCTGCAGGCGCGATTGCCCCAACATCAGGCCACCCCAGAAAACTACTCGATAGGTCGATTCGGTGTTTGACATGTTCAAGCTCCCTTTGAACAAATATGATATGGCGCTAACGCGCTTAGCGCGATAAAAGCTGGTCGCATTGTATCCTTACGACCTTTAAACACCAGAGAGAAATGCGCCAAAGTGTCGCGGAAAGGCTTATTTTACATTTCTGCCACCAAACCTTAAAAGTGAACCTCAAGAATGAACCTTGAGAATGATAGCTAGCCCCTGCTCACCGGCGTGGTATCCACTCGACGCAGGGTGAATCCAGCCCCATCTTTTGATATGATTTCGCGCCTTTAATCGCTCACTCACATTGGATTAGATATGACCACTCTCTATGGTATCCCCAATTGCGATACCGTTAAAAAAGCCCGCAAGTGGCTAGAAGCTGCCGGTATAGACCATCAGTTTCACGATTTTCGTAAAGACGGACTCAGTGCAAGCCAGGTCGAATCTTGGGTCGAAGCCTTGGGCTGGGAAACCTTGATCAACAAGCGCAGCACCACCTGGAAGGGGCTTGATGACAGCGTTAAGCAATCGCTAAACAATGCCAATGTGGTGGCACTAGTGCTAGAGAATCCAACACTCATTAAGCGACCACTTCTCGACAATGGCGCGAAACCACAGGTTGGCTTTAAACCCGCACAATACCAAGAGCTGTTTGCCTAACCGTCAAATACTCTCGCGTCCGAATGATTTTAAGCGGCCTACCCGCTAGCGGGTAGGCATTCGAACTAACAACTCGACGCTGCACACATTTACTCTCAATATTATTGGAATCAAACATGACTGAACTCTACGCAATCGGCTTCGGCGTTGGCACTCAAAACGCAAACGGCGAATGGCTCGAAGTTTTTTACCCTCAGCCACAACTTAATCCCTCGTCAGCCACGGCGAAAGCCATCGCTGAAGCTCTCGGTTATCAGGGCGGTAATCAGGCCATTGCTCTGGAGAACACACAGCTAGCTTCTTTGACTAACGCCCTAGAAGCGGCTGGCGACAGCGAACAAGCTGCGGTAGTGGCTTCACTTCAAAACAGCAAACGCCCCTTGGTGGCAGCGCTACTGAGTGAAGATGCGGCCCCCTCATCGGTACCAGAAGGCTACTTAAAGCTGCATTTAATTTCCCACCGTCTGGTCAAGCCACACGCCACCGTATTGGACGGCCTGTTTGGTACTCTGCCCAACGTTGCTTGGACGAATCAAGGTGCCGTGGATCTGGCGGAACTGCCGGCTCGTCAACTGCAAGCTCGCCTGAACGGTGAATTGTTGGATGTCGATTGTGTCGACAAATTTCCTAAAATGACCAACTACGTGGTACCCACCGGCGTGCGTATCGCCCATACCGCTCGCGTGCGCTTGGGCGCCTACATAGGCGAAGGCACCACCGTAATGCACGAAGGTTTTGTTAACTTCAACGCTGGCACTGAAGGCCCAGGCATGATCGAAGGTCGTATTTCTGCCGGTGTATTTGTTGGCAAAGGATCTGATCTCGGCGGCGGCTGCTCTACCATGGGGACCCTGTCTGGCGGCGGCAACATCATCATTTCCGTCGGCGAAGAGTGCCTTCTAGGCGCCAATGCGGGCATCGGTATTCCTCTGGGCGATCGCTGCACCGTAGAAGCCGGTCTTTATATCACCGCAGGCACCAAAGTCATCGTGCTTGACGATACTGGCGCCGAGGTCGAAAAGATCAAAGCTCGCGACTTAGCGGGTAAATCTGACCTGCTGTTCCGCCGCAACTCCATTAGCGGTGCGATCGAGTGCAAGACCAATAAGTCTGCCGTGGCCTTGAACGAAGAGCTGCACGCTAACAACTGATCACGAATCTTGTGACCGGTAAGACTGGGCCCGATGCCAAACGACATGGTTAATCGGGCCCTAAACATGAGCTTTCACACCTTGTTTGCTAGGCGTGAAGGCTCGGTTCTGGTCAAATCTACACTTCTTGACTCGCCAAGATCCCCCGCTGTTTGGCAAACTCTCCCGCTATCGCGGAGACTTATTACGATGGCGACTATAATAAGAACATCTCACCGCGATGTGTATTCCACCTCAAACCCTGCCGTAAATCATGGTGACCCGCGATATGTCTGACTCTCGACCCCAGTCAACTCCGCTCAATGACAACGAACCCACGAGTTTATCGGGCTGGGCTCTTGCAGTCATTCGCACGATCAGCGCATCCGGCATAGACCCTACCCCGCTGTTACAAGAAGCAGGTATCGACGCCAACACCCTCATTGACCCCGAGGCTCGGGTGCCGGTGGAATCCATGAGCAAGCTCTGGGTATTGGCCGAAGACGCAACCCAAGATGAAACCCTAGGTTTGAGAGTTCCCCAGCACATCGACGGCTCATCAATGTTTGACTTGCAGGGTCTGATTGAAGCGGCGCCCACCATTGTCGAAGGCTGGAATCTATTCTCTCGCTACATGCCGGTTCTTAGTACCGGACTAAATGTGCGCCTAGAAAACTACGATGAAAATCACTACGCAATGATCTTGGAGCCCACACGTCCGGTGAGTACCATGACTCAAGCAGGTGATGCCACCATTGCGGTACTCACAAGAAACCTGAGAGCATCATCGCTGGGAATTTCCATCACCCAAATAGAACTGGCCCGTGTCGCCCCCAAAGATCCCGCCGAGTTTGAACGCATGCTGGGCGCGCCGGTCAGCTACGGACACTCTAAGCTCAGTGTTCACTTCAGCTCAACCAACTCACTGACAAGCCCTCAAGAAACCGCCGATCCGCTGTTAGAGCAAGCTCTGGAATCGGTTCTGAAAAACTACCTCGATCGCATGTCTGGCGATCAATTTGCAGAACAGGTTCGACGAGAAATCATTAAGGTCATTGCCGGACAAGAACCTTCCCTCGAGCGAATCGCCGAGCGCTTGCACATGAGCAGCCGCACCCTGCAGAGGCGACTCGTGGCAGATGGCAGTAATTATCGAGATGTGGTCAATGAAGTTAGGCAAGGCATGGCGTTGCGGCTGGTTCGCGATACTCAGGCCAACTTCACCGATATCGCCTATCAACTGGGGTTTCGAGATGCCAGTAATTTCAGTCGAGTCTTTCGTCGCTGGTTTGGTGCCACCCCCAGTGACTTCAGACCAAAAGATTGACCCCACACAAGAGCACTCACCATCAAGCGTGACCGCGTAACGCTGCCGCGCTTCATTCACGACTTCAAAGATCCCCCAACACCCTAGTGGCACATCAAGACATAGGCATTAGCTCGCCACCGCAGTTTAGGCTAGAATGGCCGCCTTTTTTCAACAAGCGACTTACCCACATGACAAGCCTCACACCCACTCTCGAACTCGCCTGCGATTTACTCCGTCGCGCCTCCGTGACTCCTGAAGATGAGGGTTGCCAAGCACTCATGGCCGAGCGTCTCAGTGCCATCGGTTTTCACTGTGAGCATCTACGCTTCGGGGATGTTGATAATCTTTGGGCGGTTCGCGGTGACAGCGGACCTATCATCGCCTTTGCTGGCCACACAGATGTGGTCCCTACCGGCCCAGAAAGCCAATGGCAAAAACCACCGTTCGAACCCATCATCGAAGACGACATGCTCTACGGACGCGGCGCCGCCGACATGAAAGGCAGTCTCGCCTCCATGGTGGTTGCCTGTGAAGAGTTTGTGGCTCAACACCCAAATCACAGCGGGAGAATTGCTTTTTTGATCACCAGTGACGAAGAAGGTCCCGCCATTAACGGCACGGTCAAGGTGGTTGAATGGTTAGAAGCGCGCAACGAGAAAATCACTTGGTGCTTGGTGGGCGAACCCTCGAGCACCGAAAAAACGGGCGACACCATTAAAAACGGTCGCCGCGGCTCTCTAGGCTGCTGGTTAACCGTGAAAGGCGTGCAGGGCCATGTGGCTTATCCGCATCTGGCCGACAATCCCATTCACAGTTTTGCACCCGCACTGGCTGAGCTCTCAAGCGAACACTGGGACAACGGTAACGATTTCTTCCCGGCAACGAGTTTTCAGGTGTCTAACTTTAACTCGGGAACCGGCGCAACCAACGTCATCCCCGGTGAAGTAAATGTAATATTTAATTTTCGTTTCTCGACAGAAGTCACCGAGCAACAACTGCGTCAACGCACCGAAGCCATCCTCAACAAACACAAAGTCAACTATGATATTGACTGGCGTTTGAGTGGTCTGCCGTTTTTAACCTCGGAAGGCCCTTTGGTGGATGCCGCGGTAAATTCCATTGAAAAGGTGGCGGGATTTAAATCGGAACTCTCCACAGCAGGCGGCACTTCAGACGGACGCTTTATTGCACCGACTGGCGCACAAGTGGTAGAACTCGGGCCAGTGAACGCCACGATTCATAAAGTCGATGAATGTGTTCGCGCTTCAGATCTCGATCTTCTAACGAAAATGTACTGCGGTATCTTGGAAGAGTTATTGGTTTAACGAGTCCATCCGGGTTACTCTCCTTGTGTGAGTAGCCCGTGCGCTTGCTAATCTCGATATTTGAATAACGCTTAAACTCCGCCTGTAGCTTCAGCCTTCGGCGTCGACCAATTTATAAATACAGGCGCGATTGCGACCTTGATCTTTAGCGCGATAAAGCGCTTGATCTGCCTGAGAAATCAGCGTCTGTAAATCTAACTCTTCCGAGTTTTCTTGCAATGATACCCCGATACTTACACTGATACAGTTAACGCCCGTGACGATGCTAGTGTCGTGACGCATCTGTAAATCTGCAACACATCGATGTATCTCTATAATGGCTTCGTCAACGTATTGTGTCGTGGGATTACACAACACAATCACAAACTCCTCTCCGCCGTAGCGAGCAACGATATCGCCTGGGCGTTTACAGATATCACTCTTAGCCATCGCCTGTGCCACCGCTCGTAAACACACATCTCCCTGCGGATGACCATAGGTATCGTTGTATTGTTTGAAGCTGTCAATGTCGATCAACATCAACGCAATCGCTTGATGTTCACGTCGCGCCATCGAAATTTGATGGAAAATAAAGTCATCAAAGAATCGACGATTGGGCAAACTCGTCAATACATCCGTGGTTGCCATTCGCTGCAAGTTTTCATTGGCATCGTACAAAGCATCGCGCGCATCGGTGAGCTCCTGAGTTCGCTCTTGGACGCGACGCTCGAGTTCCATATGCGCCTGCAATAAACGCTGACGGGAAAGGTGCTGCATTCGCGCCAGGGTCGCGACAAACATTACCCCCAGCAAAACCGTGATGGTGACCACACCGGTTAAGGTCGTGCGCGTTTGATAATACCCCAGCAGCGCTTCTTGTCGATCGATCTCAACTGCCAGACCAAAACTATAGTCTTCCACCCATCGCCAAGCCCCAACCACCATGACACCGCGATAGTCTCGATAGCCTTCAACGTTCAATCCATTTCGTCCGCTGATTGCCTCGCGGGCCATTAAGGTCAGAGGCATCGACAAATTTGTTAATGCCTCTTGAGGTTGCTGTAACAAGTTCTTGCCGGGATCTGTAATGCGCAATTCAAACTGCTCATACTCGCCGTGTTTGATTAAACCCATACGGTAAAGTTGCTGATGAAACCGACTCTCACTAATCATCACCCCCTGACGACTGAAAACGTAAGTCTCACCGCTGTCCCCCAGCCACCCCTGCTTAGAAGATCTATTGATATGAGCGCGAGGCGACAGTTTCAAGGCGAGGATTGCCCTCGCCTTACCCTGCTGACCAAGTACAGGAGCCAGCATCATTGTGCTCTGAGGCAAAACTCGTGCGTCAGTGCTATTTTGAGGCTCAACGTGCAAATCCACCGATGCCAAAAATGCGGGCTTGCCGTCCATGACCTTTGCCATAGACCGCCCCCAATCTTCGCCTTCAGAATAAACCCGGCCTAAGACAGCAGAATCAAAAGAGGCTAAATTATATTGCTCCGTCGTCAGTACCATAAAATCTTCCACGGCAAAGTCTGCTAGGTAGTACTCGAGAATCCGGCGCAGTCTTGCTAGGGAGAGTTCAGATTGGGGATTATCAAGTAATTCAAACACATGCTGACGTACGCCTTGATTATTACTGAGTAACTTCAACTCTTAGAGCCGCTGCTCAATCCGTACCTGATGACTCTCGACGGCAGAATCCGCCAAGGCGGTGAGTGAGTCGGCGATAGACCGCTGCGTTTGATCGCGAATTTCTTTCAGCGCAAGGCCTGTTACCACCGCCGACAATGCGATAATCATCACGCCTAGGATTGCAATTCGCCGTGTCGTTTTGCGCCACATAATAGGTTGTTTCAGGTGCCATTCATAACTTTAGTATAACCACAATTAGCCTGCGCGTGAGAATAGGACATTGGTCTAGAAGAAGGCTCTAAACCCCATTAATCACAAGTCTTAAATCTCGTTGGCCAGATACTGCCATGACACGAGCTAAACCCTTTGGTTACAATGCCCGCAGACGGCTGGACAGGTTGCATAAGCAACAGGATTTCTTCACCAGCTAGAGACACCCGCAGCTGCTATTGCAGTCTATTTCCTATAAGAAACATCAATATGCCAAACGACAAACGCTTTATGGCCGGCGTTGCCTATGGAATAGCCACCGTTCTCATCTGGGCGGCCTTCCCCATACTCACCAAAATCAGCGTCGAGCAGGCGCTCACGCCTAACGATATCAGCACCCTACGCTATGGCACGGCGGGGCTTTTACTGCTGCCAATTCTGTGGCGCAAAGGCTTTCAAGGATTGCCAGCAATCGCCATAGCGGTATTGGTATTTGGTGCCGGTCTACCCTATTTACTGGCCGTTACCCACGGCTTAACGCTCTCTAGCGCTAGCCACTTCGGTCTTGTCACGCCGAGCACCATGCTGCTGTGTACCGCTATCGGAGGCTGGCTGCTGCATCGTGAACCACTGCCACCAAACCGGCTCATGGGAATTGGCTTTGTCATTGTTGGATTATCGCTAGTGGCCGTCGACGGCCTTCTCTCGGAGACCGCCAGTCTGAAAGGCGATCTGCTGTTTATGCTGGGTGGCTTTCTTTGGGCGTGTTACACCTTAGCGCTACGACACTGGTCTGTAGAACCATTACACGCCACAGCCATAGTCTCATCTCTATCAATGATGCTCTGTATTCCGCTCATGTTATTGTTCGGGGAGAGTCAACTGGCAACGGCTAACACACAAGACATCTTGGTACAGATGGTCTACCAAGGCATCTTATCGGCGGTATTGGCGCTGATCTTTTACAGCCGTGCGGTGGGTATTCTCGGCCCTGGCAAAGGCTCAATCTTCGGCGCTCTTGTACCCGGTGTCGCCATGTTGCTGGCCGTTATCTTTTTAGACGAAAGCGCCAGTGTCTATCAACTTGCAGGCGTTGCGGTTATTTTTATCGGTGTTATGGTGACTTTAGAATTTATTAAACCTTTAAGTTCAAAGCCCTCTGCTGCCAAGACTCAGGACGACGCCGCATGATTTTCACGAGAACAGTATGCCTACCGAACTGATCGTTACCTCTTATCAAGATCATCTCGACGAGTTATCAGAAGTAAGACGGCAGGTTTTTATCGAAGAACAAAACGTACCCAAAGAACTGGAATGGGATGAGCGCGATGCACTTTGCCAACACATACTGATTCGACAAGACGGCCAAGCCGTGGCCACCGGTAGAATTGATCTGGAAAAAGACGGAAAAGTCGGACGTGTTGCGGTACTACCGGCATACAGAGGTTCGGGGCTTGGTGAGAAAATAATGGATGCACTCGAGCAAATTGCCAGAGATTCCCAACAGAAAAAGCTCTGGTTTCACGCTCAAAGCTCGGCCATTGGTTTTTATCAAAAGCTGGGATACACCATCGTCAGCGATAGATTCTTAGAAGCTGGAATCCCACATCAAACTATGGAAAAGACGCTGAGCTGAATCGACGAAAAGCCCCTGTACTCAATCACTCTAAGAGAGTTAACACTAACAGCAAGATAAAGAGCGGATTGAAAATAGAAATCTAAGACTCCAAACAACCAACAATAATAAGGCGGATACCATGTTAAAGAAATTACTCATTGCCATCATAGTGGTGACAACACTACTGGTGATTGCAATTCTCGCCACCTGGACCTTCTCCCCCGCCTATATCGAAAACAAAATTAACAGCGTCGAACCCCATGCGCCTTACAATATTTCGGAAGATGCCAGGCGGCTTCACCAATCGCTTTTAATTGGTGATTGGCACAGCGACACCCCCCTGTGGGAGCGTGATCCTGCCGAGCACTCTGCGCGAGGTCATGTCGACATCCCGCGCTTACAACAAGGTAATGTCGCCTTGCAGATGTTCACCACTGTGACCAAGTCACCGAAAGGACAAAACTACGACTCCAACAGCAGCGCTAGCGGCGACAACATTACCTTGCTCGCCATGGCGCAAGGCTGGCCACCCAGAACCTGGACCAGTTTAGCTGAGCGGGCGCTTTATCAAGCGGAAAAAATTCAGAACTTGGTAAAGAAGCATCCAGATCAGGCCAAGCTAATTCTCACCAAAAAAGATCTCGCACAAGTAATCGAGCAACGCTCACAAGGCAACAATCTGGTTGGTGTACTCATCGGCACGGAAGGCTCGCACGCGCTGGACGGAAAACTGGAAAACATTTCACGACTCTTTGATGCGGGCTTTCGAATGATGAGTTTGCATCACTTTTTCGACAATCGACTAGGCGGCTCTCTGCACGGAGAGAGCGGTGAAGGCCTGACAGAGTTCGGTCGCCAAACGCTGGATGTAATGATCGCCAAAGGCATCATGATTGACGTCTCACACTCGGCCCCTCAAGTGGTCGAAGATGTGCTCGCCTACACAGACATGCCGCTTATCGTCAGCCATACCGGCGTTTATGGACACTGCCCAAGCGCGCGCAACCTAAGCGATGACTTAATGAAGAAAATCACCCACGCTGGAGGTATTATCGGCATAGGCTACTGGGACGGCGCCGTGTGCGACACTAGCCCCGAGAATATCGTCAAAGCGTTTCGCTATGCCATTGATTTAGTCGGCGTAGACCACGTGGCTCTGGGCTCAGATTTCGACGGTTCCACTCACACTCAGTTCGACACTTCGGAGCTCAGCGTATTGACCGAAGAGATGCTAAAAGCCAATTTTACCGAAGCTGAGATCCGTCAGGTGATGGGAGAAAATATGCATCGATTCCTTGAAAACCATCTGCCATAAACTGGACAGGTCTGCGGCTGGCAGCGAGTACTCAATGCGCTGCCAGCCGTTGCATTGTCACCTGTTTCATCACTACCTGTTAAAAAACTATAACCGCATCCTAGGCTAAAAAATAATCGTCTAAAAGAGCGACTCCTCGCGATACTCAAGAAAATTGGAATGCCTTATATTATTGATCTGTCCCTCGATGATGAAAGGTAAACACCATGCGCGGTTTCGGTCACTTTTTTAAATCAATTATGGCCGGAGAATCTCCGATCAATCGCCCCAACCCCATTCTTCATCTGTTACAAGAACATAAAAAGAAACACACACTCATTTATCTCTCGTTTGATAATCACCCGAAGAAGCTGTACCAGAGCATTATCGTCGATATCAACAAACACAAGCGCAACATCCATATCGACGATATCTTTCCCCGCGATGTCAAACTTTCAGCCGGGCAATGCATGACCGTCAGTCTTCGCGACGCTAAACATCACTGGCAGAACTTTCAATCTACCGTCATCGATGAGGGTAAAGACAAACTCCTGTTTGGGCACCTACTCACCCTGCCCGATTACATTGTCGGTGAACAGCGGCGAGAAGCCTATAGATTACCCTTAGAGGGCGACTGTTATTGGAACTCCGAGGGCTATCGACAACATCACAGCAACATTCATGATATCTCCGCCACCGGCGTTCAATTAACCCTCGGACGTTTTTACCAAGATCAACTAGAACCTGGGCAAATACTCAATGATTGTCAGTTGCAAATTCCCGGACTGGATATCGACTGCGATCTGAGCATTGCAAGAATTTTGGATCAGGCCTACATTCACCAAGACATGCGCGCCCCGCTCGCCGATGACGAGCACATTACCTTGGGGGCAAAAATCGTCGACATAGATGCCGGTGATCGTCGAGTACTGGAAGGTTATTTAATGGAAGAGCAACGTCAGCGCAGACAACATTCAGCACTGTTATTTTAATTGAAAAAAACTTGAGAAAGGTAAAGCACAGAAAAAACTAGGAAACCTCAGAAAACGGGATTACTTGTCACTGCGAGCGTTAGCGCCAAAAGTAGGGGCTATTAAGCCAAGCAATCCAGCTCGGCAGTAGGCCTTGTTTTATAGTACTAAATCATCGATTGCCAGTTTGCTTGACTCCTCGCAATGACGCATTTCAAAGATACCCTAAACCTCTACAAGCTATCGAGGTCTAGGTCATAACCAAAAGCGTGCTAGAGCCCGCCTAGACACAAGTACTTAATTTCCAAATAATCATCGATACCGTACTTTGAACCTTCACGCCCACTGCCCGATTCTTTAACGCCACCAAAAGGTGCCATTTCGTTGGAGATAATACCTTCGTTAATACCCACGATGCCGTACTCCAACGCCTCGCCGACCCGAAAGATTCGCCCGAAATCGCGAGTGTAGAAGTAAGCCGCCAAACCAAATTCAGTATCGTTGGCCATGACAATCGCCTGAGCTTCTGTTTCAAATTTGAAGATAGGCGCCACAGGACCAAAGATTTCTTCACGAAAAACTCGCATATCGTCGGTGGCATCAATCAAGATCGTTGGCTCAAAAAAGTGATCGCCAATGTCGGAAACTCGTCCACCCACAATCGCTCTGGCCCCTTTGGCAGTAGCATCGTCCACCAAGTTCTGTACATCTTGCACCGCTTTCTTTGTGATCATCGGGCCATGAGTCGTGCTCGAATCGCAGCCATTGCCCAAGCGAAATTTTTCGACGGCCTGTTGCAACTTCTCAACAAATACATCGTGAACATCACTGTGAACCAATATTCGATTGGAGCAAACGCAGGTCTGACCAGAGTTACGATACTTAGAGGCCAATACACCATCGACCGCCGCGTCTAGATCAGCGTCATCAAAGATCATAAAGGGCGCATTACCCCCCAACTCCATAGACGTTTTTTTCACCGTGGCGGCACACTGCTGCATGAGCACTTTGCCCACAGGGGTAGAGCCGGTGAAGGTCAGCTTTCTGACGATGTCACTGCCGGTCATTTCTCCGCCGATGGCGCGCGAGTCGCGACCCACTACCATGTTGAACACCCCCGCAGGGATTCCGGCCTGCTCGGCAAGCACACACAGCGCCAATGCTGATAGAGGCGTTTCAGTTGCGGGTTTACCCACAAAGGTGCAGCCCGCGGCTAAAGCCGGAGCCGCCTTGCGAGTGATCATCGCATTGGGAAAGTTCCACGGCGTAATCGAGGCAACCACCCCCACCGGTTGTTTGATCACCAGTATGCGCTTATCGGCCGAAGGTGCCGGTATCAGGTCGCCATCGATACGCTTGGCCTCTTCCGCAAACCACTCAATATAGCTCGCGCCGTAAGCAATCTCGCCACGAGCTTCGGCTAGGGTTTTACCTTGCTCTGCCGTAAGTATTTGCGCTAAGTCTTCCTGATGCGACATGATGAGGTCGAACCAACGACGAAGTATATTCGCGCGCTCCTTTGCGGGTTTTGCGGCCCACAGTGGTAACGCACGCTGCGCCGCTTCGATCGCCACGCGAGTCTCATCCGCACCAACGCCAGCAATTGATGCAATAACATCTTGAGTCGCGGGGTTAAGCACATCAATTGAGTTTTTCCCCTCAGCTAACCAATCACCATCGATGTAACAGCTGGCTCTGAGAAGCCCCCTATTCTTTAAATTGAGCATTTGCAAAGCTATCCTTTAATCAGATTTTTTGAGCTGGCAAATTCAAGCGTATCGGCCAACACTTTTTCCAAAATATGAACTATCTCATCGATATGTGATTCATCAATAATCAGCGGAGGACAAATCGCCAAGCTGTTACCAGCTACGTTACGCAGGATGAGTCCATAGGACTGACAACGTGAAATAGCATAAGCGCCGACACTGGCATCACTAAAACTTTCACCAGTGGTTTTATTGGCAACCAGCTCCACTGCGGCCACCAAACCTTTGCCGCGAACCTCACCAACCAGAGGGTGATCAGCAAAGCCAATCAGCTTTTTCTGTAGATAATCACCAAGAGTAGCGGCGCGCTGAAACAAATTGTCGCGCTCATAAATTTCCAGCGCTTTCGACGCTGTCGCGCAAGCCACAGGATGTCCGGAATAGGTGTAACCGTGACCAAAGGCCCCTACTTTTTTACTTTGCTCGACAATCGCATCGTGCATATCCCCTCGAATCAGTGAAGCACTGATAGGATAGTAAGCCGATGACAACTGCTTGGCGAAACTCATCATGTCGGGCTTTTCAATACCCATGGCGTTACAGCCAAAATCTTCACCTAAGCGACCAAACCCGGTGATAACTTCGTCAGCCCAAAACAAAATGTCGTATTTGTTTAAGATTGCCTGAACCTTTTCGTAATAGCCCGCCGGTGGAACAATCACACCGCTGGCACCAGTCACTGGCTCGGCGATAAAGGCCGCGATAGTTTCCGGCCCTTCACGAACAATCAAAGCCTCGAGGTTATCGGTAATGCGCTGTACAAACTGCGCTTCGCTTTCACCGTTAACTCGGCCACTGTAGTAGTGTGGATGATCGGTTCGTAAAATACCCAGTGCCTCTTCTGGCGCATCAAAGTACTGCAAGTTAACCGGCAAACTGGTCAAGGCACCTGCGGCTACCGTGACGCCATGGTAGGCACGCTGGCGAGTAATGATTTTTCGCTTTTCTGGTTTACCAATGCCGTTAAAGTAATAACGCAACAATTTGATGTGGGTATCGTTGGCGTCTGAGCCCGAGTTACCAAAAAAAACCTTGGCGTTGTCCATCGGTGCCATGGCTGATAATTTGTCCGCCAACGCCATGGCTTCGGGGTGAGACTTGCCGCCAAACATATGACTGTAAGACAGCTTCGCCAGATGCTCTTGCACCGTCGCCATCAACTCGGCGTGACCGTAGCCCAACGACGTACACCAGAGCCCCGCCATTCCCTCGAGGTAGCGTTTGCCCTGATTGTCGTAAACATAGACCCCCTCGCCGCGCTCAATGACCAATTGCTCAGTGGCGGTAAGGTTCGTTTGTGGATAAATAATCTGGCTCATTGCGCTCTCCTGTCGGTAGCTTGGCCTCAGTAGCACAGCGCTGACTGACGACTCGACATAAAAAACTCAGTTTAACCTGCCGTTTAATCACCACAAGCTATATATATTAACCATCTTGGTGACATATACTCACCAGAAACCAACATTACGGAATCCAACCATGAAGCTCGACAGGCGAACCCTACCGCTTAACGCCATGAAAGCCTTTGAGGTGGTGGCGCGACATTGCCATCTGCGCCGCGCCGCACAGGAGCTGGGCGTCACCCACGGCGCGCTGAGTCGACAGGTAAAACAGCTAGAAACGCAGCTTGGAGTCCCCCTGTTCAATCGCGATCACAATCGACTCAGCCTCACTCACGGCGGCGAGCGCCTATTTCACACGGTCAATGAGGCGCTGGATAAGATCACCGCCAGCGCTCTCTATCTCGACCCAGACTCCATGAGTGGCGACCTCACCCTATCGACCACGCCGTCGACGTCGTCCTCATGGTTTTTACAGATTGTTGGAGATTTCTCACAGCGGTATCCGGAGATTAATTTGCAGCTGCATAACATGCAGCCCGGAAACCTTAAAATAGACAGTAATATCGACGTCGCGATTTGTTACGGTCGCCCAAGCAATACCGAAAGGCATATCGAACCACTCTTGAGAGAGCAATACTTTCCCGTGTGTAACCCAAGCCTTATGGCCAATCACGACGAAATCTCCAACGCCACCGATCTACTGCGCTACACCTTGTTGAGCGATCGACACGATCACTGGCCACGATGGTTTACCAGCGTTGGGTGTGACACCGAAGGTATTCCAAAAAGTTGGTATATCGAAGAACCCTTCCTCGTCTTAGAGGCCATCAAACGCGGCTATGGCATCGGCCTCATCGACCGCATAGAGGCGCACAAGGAACTCGACAGCGGGCAACTGGTGCGGTTGAGTGAGCACACCCTTGAATCCGACCAAAGCTATTACCTCGCCTACCCCAAACAAGGGCTATCACTGCGCGCGCAAGTCTTCATCGACTTTCTGAAACAGCAGATCAATGAAATTCTCGGATAATACGCGGTGGCAGATCATGCGGTTTGCGAGTCGTGATTGTGAAACCAGTTCACAAAGAATATTGCGGTCGACGCTGCCGACATCGTCTTATTTATCGAGACCATACAAAACAACAGCACAAACAAGAATTCCATTAAGGCACGATTGACTTGAGTCGCTCAGTAGCGCTCGAGTGATACGTTCCCGTCGAATAAAAACAATGAAAGGACCAAAATATGAAAATACGCCGCCCATTACCATTATTGGCTCTAGTCGCTGTGCTCAGCGCCTGCTCCGATTCGACCACCTCCACAGAGCCTGGCACCGCCGAGAACCGTAATCAGCTATCGGCGGATCAAGCCGAAGCGAGCCAACTCTCGGCGCAAACGCAAGAAAGTGAAAAAGCCAATCAGTTGTTTGATGAGTACTTTATGGCTCAAGTCATGGAGAGCCCCACCTATCAAACCTACCTTGGCATTAAAGACAATCAAGATAAGTGGGATGATTTAACAGAGGCCGCCGCCGAAAAATCCTTGGCACTCAAAAAACAGCAACTGGTGAACCTGCAGCAAAACATCGACATCAGCCTACTCAATGCACAAACTCGATTGAGCTATCAACTGTTCACCGAGTCCCTACAAAACGACATAGACGATTATCAATGGCGCTATCACAGCTACCCAGTCAACCAAATGCACGGCGAGCACTCGATGGTGCCGGCAATGCTCATCAACATGCATCAAATTACGGACGTCAAAGACGCGCAGGATTACATTGCACGACTGGTCGCCACCACGGAATTTTTTGATCAACTGTCTGATCAAATCCAAGTCCGAGCGGACAAAAACATCTTGCCCCCAAAATTTGTTTTTCCACACGTCGTCCGCGATTCACGAAATGTCATCGCCGGCTTGCCTTTCGATCAAAATTCAACCACTGACAGCACCTTACTGGCCGACTTCCGCAAAAAAGTTGAAGAGCTGAATATTGAAGACAGCGAAAAACAAACACTGATCGAATCGGCAAATCAAGCCCTACTCAATCACGTGGGGCCAGCCTACGAAACGCTGATCGCAACAATGAACGCTCTAGAGCCGCAAGCAGACACTCGCGATGGAGTTTGGAAATTTCCCGATGGAGAAGCCTTCTACAACAACGCGCTGAAGCGGACCACAACCACCGACTTAAGTGCCGACGACATCCATACCATCGGCCTCAACGAGGTTGCGAGAATTCACAACGAAATGCGCGCTATCATGAAGAGCGTTAACTTCGAGGGGGAGCTGAACGAGTTCTTTGAGTTCATGCGTACCGATCAACGCTTTTATAAAGATGATAGCGCCGAGGGTCGCGCCGAATACCTAGCCGAAGCCACCACGATAATTGATGACATGCGCGGCAAGCTCGACAGTAGCTTCTTAACCAAACCCAAAGCCGACATCGAAGTTAAAGCCGTAGAAGCCTTCCGTGAAAAATCTGCCGGCAAAGCGTTTTATCAACGCCCTGCGCCCGATGGTTCTCGCCCCGGCCGCTACTACGCCAACCTCTATCGCATGAGTGACATGCCCACTTACCAAATGGAAGCGCTCGCCTTTCACGAGGGAATTCCTGGTCACCACATGCAACTGGCGATTTCGCAAGAACTGCAAGGCATTCCAAGGTTTCGTCGCTATGGAAGCTACACCGCTTACACCGAAGGCTGGGGACTTTACTCCGAGTTCATCCCCAAAGAGATGGGTTTCTACCAAGACCCCTATTCTGACTTTGGCCGCTTAGCCATGGAACTCTGGCGCGCTTGTCGATTGGTCGTCGATACCGGAATTCACAGTAAACAATGGAGCCGCGAGAAAGCGATTCAATACTTAGCCGACAATACCCCTAACCCTCAAGGCGATATCGAAAAAGCCATTGAGCGCTATATCGTTCTGCCATCGCAAGCCACAGCGTACAAAATTGGCATGTTGAAAATTCAAGAGCTTCGCCAACAAGCTGAACAGCAACTGGGCGATAAATTCGACATTCGTCAATACCACGACCTCGTACTCAAGAACGGCCCTCTGCCGCTTACAGCGCTTGAGGTTGAAGTAAACAATTGGATTAAAGCTTCCATAGCCAAAGACTAGAAAAAGCCAGGTTGATGGCGCGCATCAACTATGCGCCATCAACTTTTCAGCCACTGAAATACTAAGTCGCATCTAACAGCACCCGATCCGATTGGGTCACAACGCGAGCGGTCCATCACTCATTCAAATCCGTAGACAAATCAATCAATTTTCTATCAAACGTAATATCAGACCTCTGCGCGGCTCGAGGACTCACCGAGAACGCTATTTTTTCATCGCGACGAAATAAAGTAACGTGTCCAATGCTAGATGCACGTGTCTCATCCTTGAGGTTGGTTTGGTCGACAATGATAAGCAACCCACTAACTAAAAGCTTCGAGCTCTTTCGAGCACGCCCTTGACGATACAAACTTCTGTAATCAGATCCTTCAATATAAAGTGCATCACAACTTTTTAGGTCTGATAGATCATCAATGGTGCGTTTTTCGAGCTTACGACCATTGACACTGCGGTTTCGAATAATCTCAAAACCTATGCCTAATAGATCCTCTTTATACTGACACAACCATAGCTGAGTTGAAGGCGAAACATCGGCCCGTCGAGGCCAGACAACGAGCTTAGCAATATTCCATACAAACACCGACTTGACCATATTCTGCTGATCGACTCTGGATCCTTGCGCTAAGATAGGATCTGTTGCGATGGCCAACCCAAGAAACACACAAATTCTAACCTGCCGAGCAATCAAAGAGCTCACCACGAGGGAGACCATTCGAGTTTTAACCAAACTTCTCGTCGAGACTTTTCAGAATTAAACTGCCCGCCAAAATCTGCGGCGGGATCATAATTTTTATCGTCCAATAAATTGTCGATTCCCGCCTCGTAACTCAATGTTTCCGTGAGGCTCCCAGAGGAAAATAGATTTGCTATCACAAAGGACTCAGCACGATCCTGAACATAGCTATTAATATCCGGTCGACTATCGTTATATACAAGCGCCAGCCCTAGACGATGCCCCTGCTGCCATTGATACCCCACCATTGAACTTGCAGTCCAAGATGCAATGTAGGGTAAATCACCATACTCATCCGAACTGGCATCGACATAACTTAAGGTTGCGGATAGATCCCATCCCATTTCGTGACGAAAGTTCAATTGCGCCTCAATCCCGTACGCCGTCAAGCGCCCATCGGTATTGCCAAAGTACTCGTCAAGTCCATCCGGCGTTGGACGCTCCTGTATTGAGTCTTCATACTCGTTGAGATAAGCCGTTGAAGAAAAACTCCAACGTTCACGAGTATAGCTGTAGCCCACCTCAAATGATTTCAAACTCTCTGCATCTGGCAGTGGTGCTTCGAAATCAGTGCCCTCGAGAACTTTCAAGTACTCTCTAAAACTCGGCGTTCGGATGGCAGTACCATAGAGTAGTTTCCAAACGTGATATTGCTGCGCGGTATAAACCAACGCGGCGCGATAATTTATGTATTCATCGAATCGAGAAAAGTCGTCGTAACGAATACCCAGGGTCAACTCAAAATCATCACTGATAGACCAAACATCCTGAAAAAACAGCGCATAATCATCATTGTGAACATCGGGATTCGACAGTAGATCTCCAAATTCTGGGTCACTCAAAAATCCTTGATTGAAACTAAAGCTACGCCGATAACTCGTATTCTTTGCTTCCTCATGATGAAAGCTCACACCCAATGCGAGGGTATGATCAGCGACACGTTTGAAACCATTTATCGAAACGCCACCGATTACCGAATCTTGATACTCTGTGTAACCCTCTATTCGTGTTTGTTGTTCTAGCTCATACTCCTTGCCATCATCCCATTGATAGAAAGCCTGTATTTCGACTAAGCCATCATTTAAATTGCCCCATTTATAGCTAGCAGCCACTGACGTAAATTCAGACTCCACAAAAGCATCTTGAGACTGTGGAATGTAGAGGAATGGCGTTTCTTGACGTCGATGATCTAACATTAACGTCAACCCATCTATCGGTGTAAATTTAACCTGCAACGACGAATAGTCTTCGTCGAGCGGCTGTTCGGTCGGTTGACCAATAAAGCTAATGCGATGTTCTTGAAAGGGCGCATCCTGACTCAAGTGACTAGCAAAGACCTGAACATGTTGATTGGTGTATAGAGCGGTAACTTTGGAGCGATCGTTATCACCTGCCTCAAGCGACAAATTCAGCTCCGGATCAGACGAGAAATCCTTGGTAGTGACTGATATCAAACCACTGAATGCATTAGCACCGTGGACACTCGAAGCGGCACCCAAAATCACTTCGACCTTTTCGATCCGCTCGAGCGGTAATTCATCACCTAGAGAAAAATGACCATAATACAAGTGCTGCTGCCTAACACCGTCTATAAGCAATACCATTTTGTTATTTTGGCGCTGTAGCAAACCTCGAGACCAAATAATTTTGTTCCGCTTTCGAGACTGATTGATTTGCATACCGGGAACGAATTGGAGGAGATCTTCAAGCCGGCGAACGCCAAAACGCTTAAAGTCGCGCTGAGAGAAGCTGTAGACGGTACCAGGCGCCTTAGTGACCTGTGTAGGGATTAACGAGGCGGCCGTAAAGACCTCGACATTGAGCAGTTGCTCCAACGACATTTCGGCTAAACGCTCGGATTCCACCTCCGAAGCGCCGACCATATCCGCGTACAAAAGCAGTCCAGCCCAATAAGGTCTTGCGGTAAACCACAAACGCTGTTTCGACATACTCTACAACTTCCAGCTACGAAACGCGCTTAGTGCTACGCAGCCCATACACTGGGCAAACGAGCGCTTCGGGCGCTTCTAGGAATGAATTAGAGTGGTCCTTCACCGCTCGCATCCGCTAACGCGGAAGACTCCGTCCACCCAGTGCTCATAGGGCCTCAATAGAGTATAGACCCAAGGTGAGGAAATTCGAGAGATAGAGATGGATTCTTACGGCACCCGAGGCTGGACAGATCTCGAGCAGGTAAACGCTTGTATTAGAACAATTCGGTAATCATCAAAGACCTAGCGCGTCACCAACCCTAAGCGCTTGATCAGCCGCAGGAGATTACTGCGATCAATTTTCAGAATCCTTGCCGCGGCGGCAACATTGAATCTTTCATCCGCTAACACTTGCTGAATTTTGATTCGCTGAAACTCATCAATCTGCTGCTTTAGCGATAAGACCTCTGCCGACGCAGGCATTACAATCTCGGCCTCGACCTTTGGCATCACATCAAGAGGTAAGAGCTGAAGATCTAGCGCGTGGATTTGCACCACCCGCTGATCACCCTGCAATCTGGCCGCTCGCAGCGCCGATCGACTCAGCAGGTGTTCTAGCTCACGCACATTGCCGGGCCATGAATAGCGCAACAGTGCCTGCTTAGCGTCATGGGTTAATAGTAGTTTATTCACCTTTAACCGATGTTGATCTCGCTCCAAAAAATGTTCAGCCAACAGCAATACGTCGTCGCCACGCTCGCGCAACGGTGGAATGGTGACCGGAAACACACTCAAGCGGTGATACAAGTCGGCTCGAAAACGCCCCTCCCGCACCTCTTCTTGTAAATCTCGATTGGTCGCGGCAATAATTCTCACATCAACGTAGATGGACTCATCACTGCCCATTCTCTGAATCTCACCCTCTTGTATTGCTCGCAACAATTTTGGCTGCAAAGATAGGGGTAATTCGCCCACCTCATCGAGAAATAGCGTTCCTTGATTGGCCAATTCAAATCGACCACCACGGGCCGAAGTCGCGCCGGTGAAAGCACCTTTGGTGTGACCAAACAACTCTGCTTCGGCCATGTTTTCTGGTAAGGCAGCGCAATTAATCTGCACGAATGGTTCATCGTAGCGATCCGACTGCAGATGCAAACGACGGGCAATAATCTCTTTACCAACCCCCGTTTCACCTTGCAATAGAACCGCCAGAGAGGTTGCACAAACCGTCTCTACATCTTGAAGCAGCGTTTCAATTGCCACGCTGCGCCCGATAACTTCTCGCTCGGCCAATTCGCGATTGAGTTCCGCGGTAACGCTATGGCCATGACTGACTTGTTGCTCCAACAACTCAATCCGATGAGCGGCAGTAATCACGGCGCGCGTTAGTGCGACTGCCGCCAACTGCTGTTGAGGTTCGACATCATCGAACTGGCCAGGACGCATGGCATCCAAGGTAATAACGCCCCAGGGGCTGTTGTCTATGTAAAGCGAAATCCCCATGCAGTCGTGCACATGCAAGGCCCCATCATCGGTATTCACCAAGCCATCGTAGGGATCTGGCATGTCGGTATCACAATCAAACCTCACCACGCTGCGACTGCTGAGAATCCGATCCAATCTCGGATGCTCTCCCAAACGAAAACGGCGGCCTTGAGTTTCAGGTAGCAAACCTTGAAATACCACGGGCTCGAGCACCTCTCCGCGAAGCTTCAACAGCGCTATGGCATCACAGGGAATGGATTTACGAATTGCCACCAAGAGCCTCTCAAAGCGGTCAGCCGAGGTGAGCTCTCTTGATAAGTCTTGAACAACATCGATGTAATCTGAAAATTTCATGCTGTCAAAAATACCTCAATGCAGTCCTTAGGACAACAAAAACTTGCAGTCAAAAAGACACGAGAAAAATTAACTTCTTAAATATCAATAGGTTAACTGTTGGCACGGGACTTGATATAGATCAAGTGCATTTAAACATCGGAGCACAATCATGATTAGAAAAGTCACCCAAAGCTTATCACTTACCGGACTTCTCATTGCCTACAGCTCGGCCACCATTGCCGACAGCGCAGAAGTTATCGGCCGCGCTCCAGACAATATCGGCGGGCGCCTCATCGGTGGCTCGAGCGCTTTTTTATTGGGAGGCGCTGCTGGCGGCCCATTTGGCGCATTGGCAGGCGGTCTTGTGGGCGCACTGATTGGTGATGAAACACAAAGCTCCGCAGGCTTAAGCGGCAACACCTACATCGTTCAAACCGCCGACGGAGAAATCCACCACTTTCGCTCACCACAACATGAATTCACCAAGGGAGATAAAGTCATTATCGACGGTATTCGCATTCGCCCAGCAAAAAAGCAACTTTGAAAAGACACATTAATCACCAGAAAAACCGAGACCAATAACGTAAGAATTTCTCGCCAAATAAGGAATCTATAATGCTCAGCCAAACTCATATTGATATTGTCAAAACCACGGCTCCGTTGGTCGAACAGCATGCGCGTCAAATCACCGAACATTTCTACCCGCTAATGTTTGAACGCTATCCACTGGTAAAAAACTATTTCAATTTAACTCATCAAAACAGCGGCGCCCAACGTCAAGCCTTGGCCAATGCAGTGGTCGCCTATGCTAAGCACATCGATCGCCTGCAAGTAATCACGCCTGCGGTTGAGCTGATCGTACAGAAACACGTATCTCTGAATATCTTACCCGAACACTACCCAATTGTTGGTGAGTGTCTGCTGGAATCCATCGCCGTTATTCTGGGAGACGCGGTGACACCCGCCGTCGCCGAAGCGTGGACACTCGCCTATGAGCAGCTGGCCACATTGATGATCGGTAAAGAAGAAGATTTGTATCACTATCACGAGCAACGTATCGGAGGGTGGCGCGGAGAAAAAACATTCATCGTCGCCGCCAAAGTCAAAGAAAGCGAGGTGATTACCTCGTTTTATCTCGAACCTGCGCAAGCTGTTCAACGCATTGATTTTGAAGCGGGCCAATTCACCTGTGTTGTCACCACCATTAATGGACAACCAATGAGACGCAACTACAGTCTTTCCGACGCACCGGGAAAACGTACATTGCGTATCAGCGTGAAACGAGAAAACGGCGGTTTAGTCTCGAATCATCTTCATGATCATGTCGAAGTCGGCCACCAACTAAACCTTACCGCCCCCAGCGGGAACTTCACCTTGCGGCATAACGAGCGGCCGCTGGTTTTAGTTACCGGCGGTGTTGGTATCACTCCAGCCATTAGCATGCTCAATAGTTGCATTCATTCCGGCCGCCAAATCCACTTTATTCACGCAGCAATTAACGAAAAGCATCACGCGTTTTCAGATCATATTAGAGAGTTGAAAACACTGCATCGCAACCTGCACACAACCACGATCTACAGCGACAAAAGCAGCTCTGGAGAATGTGACTATCGGGGTTTCATTACCAAAGAGATCATTGCTGAACAATTACCCGACAGCAGAGACGTCGACTTCTACTACTTGGGCCCACTGCCGTTCATGAAGTCAGTCAGCCGAATTGCGCGCGAGCTCGAAATTCCAAGCCATCAAGTTCATTACGAATTCTTTGGTCCGCTTCAGGCGCTGGAAGATGAGAACGCTGAAGAAAAACGACAACCTGAACGGGTAGAAGACTGAGGCATTCGCGAGAGCCTAGTTAAAGGCTCTCGCAGATTGTCCACCCACGTGCATCTAGCACCATTTCTGCACCTAGGAGAACTTGATGAACACCATCCCTCGCCGACAAAGATTGCGCCTCAGCAACCACCTTCTGGTACTACTGGTCGCACTCTTCTGTCTCTCCATCGTGGCGGCCTATGCACTACCGTCATTGCCCATGGCGGCGCAGATTATCGCTCACATAACGACAATCGTATTATCAGCCATGATCAAACTCTGTTATCTAGCGCGCATACAGGCACAACATTCCTTAGGTCTCAAGGTTTGCTAACGGCTTTTATCAATTCCGTTGATAGCTTGACCGAGGTATGGATCGATTCGATCGAAATACGTTCATTGGTACCATGTATCGATTTTGTATCCGACATCGACAAGGTAAATGGGTGGAAACGATAAATATTCGGGGCTAGCTCGGCGTAGTGCGGGCTGTCGGTGGTGGCCGTCAACATACCGGGAACCGTAATCGTCTCAGGCAGAACTGTCTCAATCGACGTTTTCACCTTGTCATAACCATGGCCGTGAATGTCGGCAACCGGCGGACTTTTTTTCCACGCATCAGACTCTATTTCGATGGATTCGTCATCGATAATGGCTTTCACATCTTCAACCAATTGTTCGGGGGTATAACCCGGTAACAGTCGAAAATTGACTTTCGCTTCTGCTTTTTGAGAAATCACATTTTCCTTGATGCCGGCATCAAACATAGTGACAGCAGTTGTCGATCTTACTTGTGGGTTGGTAGCCGGATCTTCGCTCATCACCGACGCTAATATCGGCGCACTGATCCATTGATTTCTCATCATCCAACCATTGAAACCGCCCACCTCTTTTCCCAATACATTGAGCATATCAGTCATCGGCGATACTAACTCCGGATCGAATGGGTTGTCGTGTAACGCGGTTACCGCTCTCGACAAGTTGATCACGGCATTGTTTGCCACCGGCATGGACGAATGGCCACCATCCCCGGTTGCTTTTAAGGTTAGAGTTACATAGGTTTTTTCGGCCAGCGCAATCATCGCCATGGATTTACCTGGCAGCATCGGATTGTCTTCGACCACGAGCCCGCCTTCACCTACCATAAACTCAAGCTCGACACCTTTAGCGGCCAGGTGTTTGGCGATATTCGCAGCCCCTTGCGCTCCACCAATCTCTTCATCGTGCGCAAAGGAAAAGATCAATGTTCGCTCTGGAACGAAGCCGTCTTCTACAAGGGTTTCTAATGCTTCTAAGGTCGCAATCACGGTAGACTTATCGTCAATGGCGCCACGGCCCCACAGAAAGCCATCAGCGATCTTTCCTTCAAATGGCGGGTAGTGCCATTCATTCTCGGTACCGGGCTCAATGGGAACCACATCGTAGTGGGCATCGAGCAACACCGGCTTGAGCTCGGCGTTGGAGCCTTGCCACGTCATCAGCAGGCTATGCTCGGCAATTTTCTCAACCTCAAGCCGTTCAAACGCGACGCTATAAGTTTGTTCCAGATAACGGGTGAAACGCGCGAACTCGGTGAGATCAATATGATCTCGCTGTTGATGGCTCACAGTTTGAAATTGAATCGCCTCTGACAGGTGTTTAACCGCCAGCTCTGTCGCCTGAGTGCTGGCACTTAACAGAGTCGCTGCTAGCGCCAACTTGAGTGTCGATAATGTTCTGATGGCCATATTGCCTCTCTCCGCGCGGCTGCTTGCAACCGACAATTTATTCGTTATTTTGTAATTTACTCCAAACTAGAGCAAAATACTCCAAAATAGAGCAAAGGACAAGACAGTGGCCGAACAGCCAAAACTCAACGCAACCGCGTACAGCCTATTGGGGCTTATCTGCAAAAAATCGTGGTCGGCCTATGAGCTCACCGAATTCATGGGCAAGAGTGTCATTCAATTTATTCTGCCCCGCAGCCCCAGCCAGCTCTACAGTGAACCCAAAAAGCTCGCAGCGCTGGGGTTTATCGACATCGAAAAAACACCCAATGGCAAACGCCAGCGCACGCAATACCACATCACCAACAAAGGCAGAAACGCCTTCAAAGCTTGGCTCAACGAAGCCGGAGCACCGCCAAAAATTGAATATAAGTCACTGCTAAAATTCTATTTGGTGGATCCCAGCAATACCTGCGGACTGCAAAAAAAAGCTCAAGAAATGCGCGAAGAAACCCTCGCGCAGATGCAATCAACCTTGGCGCTGCTCGATGAAATTATTGAACAGGGCGGCATCTATCGCGACACCGTCATGATGGCATCCATGAGTTCTCGGTTTGGCGTAGAACAGTTCAAAGCTCGATTGAAATGGCTCGATCAATTGGATCAGTGGTTGGCACAACCACCCGCAAGCGAAGACATGGAACAGTGGTCTATGGAGTGCTATCGGCAGTCGCAACAACAACTCAGACGACTGCTGACAAAGTATCAATAATACAAACGACGCAGATGCCGATCATTGCAATCGGCAAACAAGTACCCACGCCCCCTTTCGGTTAGGCGTGGAATTTTCTAAGGTCTGTTTTGGCAACTAACCTTAAGCTTACTCTTCCAAGCTCAGTTCAGATTTAGCCGCGTGCGCGCGAGAAATCACATAGGCTTTGATCGCCTCAACATCGTCAACCGACAGCGTCGACGCGAAGCTCACCATACCGCGCTCTTTGTGCATTCCGCCCAAGACCACGCCCAACCACAAACCAAATTGCTCGGGGGTTTGCGCTCTCAAGTCGGGAGTCACACCACCGCCCACGGCACCATCACCATGACACACAGCGCAGGTTTCGAAAAACAGCTGTTTACCCTGCGCCACCGTCGCCGCGTCGGCGGTTAAGGGTGGAGGATCGATACTCACCTTTGTTTCGACCAAAGGCGCCAATTCATCTTGCCCTCCAAGCTTAAAGGTCAGTAACCGACTGACGTTGCGAACCTTGTTACGATCAGCCGCGTCGCCGCCACCTAACGCAAAAGATCCTCCCCAACCGGCCATAACCGCGATGTATTGCTCACCGTCGACGCGATAGGTAATGGGAGCAGCAACAATGCCGGTCTGGGCAGGAAAGGACCAAAGCGGCTTTCCTTCATCGGCGCTATAGGCCACAAACTGCCCTTTGGCGTTGCCCTGAAAAATCACATTGCCGGCCGTGGATAAGATACCGCCATTCCACGGACCTTCATGCTGTATGCGCCAGCGCTCTTGCTGTTTGACCGGGTCCCAAGCCGAAATATGCCCCCTCACCAAGGCCAACAACTGATCGCGGTCCGCAGGGGACTCTGGCGCAGCTGCTGCAGCAATGTTGGTACCGGTATTCCAGGTATCGCGATGGTAGACAAAATCATCGTCCGATTCGTAGATCCAAGGAATCTCTTGAGCCGGTACATAAACCAATCCGGTATCGGGGCTGTAAGACATGGGATGCCAATTGTGCCCCCCGAGTGGGCCGGGATAAATCAGGCCTGTTGAGGTTTTCTCATAACGCGCTCCCTCGGCCTCAACGGGTCGACCCGTCTCTTTGTCGACGTGAGTCGCCCAAGTGGATTTGGTGTATTTTTCGGCAGAAATAAATTCGCCGGTGACACGATCTATGACATAGAAGAATCCATTTTTAGGCGCTTGCATTAGCACCTTGCGCGCTTCACCCTCGATCTCTAACTCGGCCAAGATCATATGCTGCGTGGCGGTGTAGTCCCAGGATTCACCTGGCGTGGTTTGATAGTGCCAAGCGTATTCACCCGTATCGGCATGGAGCGCAACGATCGAAGAAAGATAAAGATTATCGCCACCGGCTGGGCTGCGCAAAGTGCGGTTCCAAGGAGAACCGTTACCCACGCCGATGTAGAGTAGATTCAATTCGGGATCGTAGGCCATGGAATCCCAAACGGTTCCGCCGCCACCAACCTTCCACCACTCACCGCCACCCCAGGTATCCGCCGCGGCAATAAGCGCTTCGTTTTCGAAAGGAAGTTCAGGGTTGCCCGGCACGGTATAAAAACGCCAGACCTGTTCGCCGGTTTGGGTATCGAACGCCGAAACGTATCCGCGCACGCCATATTCGCCGCCGCCATTTCCGATCACCACCAGTGACCTGCCAGGAGCTTGGATGACTCGCGGTGCGCCGGTAATCGAATAGGGCTTGGTCTTATCTGTTGTTTGAATCGACCAACTCTCTTTACCTGTAACCGCGTCTAAGGCAATCAAACGGCCATCGATGGCTCCGACAAAAACCTGCCCCTGCCACACCGCTACGCCACGATTCACCACATCACAGCACAGATTAACCGCCCACGCAGGATCGACTTTAGGGTCGTAAAACCAGAGTTTCTCCCCAGTTTTAGCGTCGAAGGCATAAACCATACTCCAAGCACCACTGACGTACATCACGCCGTCAATGACGATGGGGGTCGCTTCGAGTCCGCGATTGGTGGGCAAATCAAAATGCCAAGCGAGGCCTAAGCTATCGACATTGTCGACACTGATTTGCGTCAAGGGGCTGTGGCGCTGCTCGTCATAACTGCGACCATGCACCATCCAGTCATCACTGTGTTGATCGGCCTTGAGCACCCGATCGTGATTGATCGAGTGAGACGGGTGAGGCGCTTGCGCATCAAGGCTGGACGATTGGGACACATCTTCCGAAGCAGTTTGCTCACCGCAGGCCGACAGAAATCCAGCCAGAAGAAGAAAAGGGATGATTCGATGCATGGGAAATCTCTCACATTGTGATGATCATTGTTATTGTTAGTCTTGACGCTTAAATCAAGATACTCGCATTTATCCCATAATTAAACGCAGCAAACTTGTTAAAAAGCGTCATTTCTAACATTTCCCTCTTCAATGCACCTCGCTTGTCACGAACACCAAACTCGTGAACCGTGAACGCTAGAAATCAAAACCGGCCTCATCAATGGCCATGAGTGATTCAGATCCGGCAAGAGCGGCGCTCTTGTGAGCCGCGGCGCGAGGCATCATACGCTGGAAATAAAAACGAGCCGTATGGATTTTGGCTTGATAGAAACCATCACCATCCTCACCCGCCTTCACCTTATTGGTCGCCACCTGAGCTGCCCGAAGCCAGAAATAGGCCAAGATGGTGTAGCCCGAATACATCAAGTAATCCACTGACGCGGCACCGACTTCATCGACATCCTCCATGGCTTTTTCAGCCACCGCTTGGGTCATCTGTAGCCATTGCTTGTTGTAGGCCTTCAAGTCGTTAACTAAAGGCTGTAATTGTTCATGATGGGGTTCTAGGCAATAGGCTTTGATTTCATCGGTAAATGGCGTCAACAAGGCACCCGCTGATCCCAAAACTTTACGCCCCATAAGATCCAGCGCCTGAATCCCCGTAGTCCCTTCGTACAAGGTCGAAATGCGGGCGTCGCGATAGTTCTGCTCAACCCCAGCTTCGCAGATAAACCCGTGGCCACCAAAACACTGAATTCCCAAGCTAGACGCCTCTAATCCCAGCTCCGTCAGAAAGGCTTTCGCAATCGGCGTTAATAGCGACAATAGATTTTCGGAATGCTTGCGCACATCGTCACTCTCGGCATGCGTGCTCAAATCCAGCTGAGTCGCCAAGTAATGAATAAACATACGACCGCCTTCAGCGATGGACTTTTGCGTCAACAACATGCGCCGTACATCGGGATGAACAATGATTGGATCGGCTTCTTTTTCCGGATTTTTCACGCCGGACAATGCCCGCATTTGCAATCGTTCACGAGCGTAGGCTTGAGATTTTTGCAGCGCCACTTGCGCGTGCAAAATACCTTGAGTGGCGGTGCCGATACGCATGGTATTCATAAAGGTAAACATACAGTTGAGCCCACGATTTTCCTCACCCAACAGATAACCGGTGGCACCATCAAAATTCATCACACAGGTTGGACTAGCGTGAATACCCATTTTCCGCTCAATCGAGCCACAACTGACTCCGTTGCGCTCGCCCAAACTACCGTCGTCATTCACCAAATATTTGGGCACGATAAACAGCGAAATCCCTTTGGTGCCCGCCGGTGCTCCCGGCAAGCGCGCAAGCACAATGTGTACGATGTTATCGGTCCAATCGTGCTCACCGAAGGTGATAAAAATCTTGGTACCGCTGATGGCGTAGCTCCCATCGGCCTTGGCTTGAGCTTTGGTTCTCAACATTCCCAAATCAGTGCCACAGTGAGGCTCAGTCAAACACATGGAGGCGGTCCAGTCTCCGGCAATCAAGCGACTCAAATAGGTGGCTTTCTGCTCGGCGGTTCCAAACGCGGTCAGGGTATTAATGGCGCCCGCGCCCAGTGTAGGGCAAAGACTCCAAGCCAAGTTGGCCGCGCCTCTGGGTTCCCCGGTCATCACATCCAATGAGCGCGGCAAACCTTGCCCGCCAAACTCTTCCGAACTACTCAGCCCCACCCATTGCCCTTCGGCGAATTGTGCAAACGCCTCTTTGAAGCCATCGGGGGTCGTGACCTCGCCTTGATCCCAGCAGGAGCCCTGTTGATCGCCACTGGCATTAATCGGCGCCAGTACTTCTTCGGCAAACTTCGCGCTTTCATCCAAAATGGCCGAGGCTAACGCTTGATTAATGTCTTGCGCTCCCGGCAAGCGTTGGTAATGAGCTTCGAAGTCAAAAACTTCGAAGGCGCTAAAAAGGATGTCTCTGGAGGGGGCTTTGTAGGTGTACATACTCATAAAACGTCTCGTATGGGCTCGACCAAAAAAGCCAGCCCAAGGTTGATGACTCGGTCAAAAAGATTACGGGATTATTTGTCGACAGCAAATGTTAACACCGTTAACATAGTGGTAGTTCACCCAGAGGTCAAGCGCTGGATCATGACTTCACAGTCGAATACACGGTTGCTACTATGCGTCGCTTTTGCTCGCGCCGTCCCAATTAGGCTCAATATCAACGACCATCGATATCCACTATTAAGGGTTTGAAATTGTGAAAAATACAGCCTATCACCACGGCGATCTGAAACAGTCTCTAATCGATGCGGCAAAAGACATCATTGCCGAAGACGGCGTTAATAATTTCAGCTTACGCAAGGCGGCACTGAAGGTCGGCGTATCTCAAGCGGCCTTGTATCGACACTTTGACGGGAAAGAACAACTGCTCGCGGCTTTGGCTCGCAACTGCTTTTTGCAGGTTGGCGAGCAACTGCAGCTCGCTCACGACAGCGCACAAGACGATCCGCAACAGAAACTCAAAGCGGTAGGTTTGGCTTACGTTGTTTATGCCAGTAAAAACCCTAACTTATATCGACTGATGTTCGACGCTTCCCTATCTGACAAACAGCGCTATCCAGAACTTACCGACGCGCGCCGTCAAGCACTGAAATGGCCAGCCAAATCGGTAACATCCATTGCCAAGAATCAGAAAGAGAGTCATCAAACCCAGTTCGATAACACCAAGTTTTTATTGCAATCATCCATTCACGGCATCGCTAGCTTCGTGATCGATGGCCATGCGCCCAATGACCAATCTCTGAGTTCCATGATCGATGCGCTAGTGGATCAAACCCTAATCGGCGCCACTTAGCAGAGAGAAATGAGAGTGCCAAACGGAGTCTGCGACTGTGACTATACCGCTCTATTCCCCAGCGCGTGCCGCAACTGAAACTGCTTGGGGCTGACGCCCAGCTGCTGCTTAAAAATCCGAGAAAAACTGGCGCTTTCGGCATACCCCAACGCTCTGGCGACAGAGTCAACCGAGTGACCTTGCGACAATTTTTTCTGCGCACTGGATAACTTGTATTGCAACAACAGTTGACGAAAACTAACGCCCTCACTGGACAAGTTGCGCCGCAACTGTCGATCACTGATACCCAATCGATGGGCAATGGTCACCAAAGAAATCCCCCCCGCAGCATTGAGTATTTGAGTCTCGACCTTGCCGCGAAAAGTTCGCGGTTTTATTTGTGCCAACAGCATCTCATCACAATAAGCTTCACACATTTTTTTCAGTGAAGGATTTGCCAACGGCAGGGGCATGTCGCCCACCACTTGATCAAAAGCAATGCGGTTTGTATCAGCGCAAAAAACGACGTCAACCCCGAAGGCCTGTCGATAAACCTCTCGATCCTCGGGCTCTGAACATTTCATACTGACGGAAATAACCGGTGGAGCAGCTTTCAATAGATTAGCAAACAAAGTGTAGGCCCCCATCAATCCACGCTCTTGGCAAAAACGCCGGCAGTCGCGTGGCACCTCGTCATCCAAAACTTCAACCACCCAACTTGAACCGTCAGCGGTAAAACGATAATCACTGAACGACAGGCCAAACCAGCGATAGCGCTCAGTTAACGTCAACGCATCCAACAGGCTTTCGCAGGCCGCCATTGCCTGCCCCAAAGGGCCGATAGTCTCGAGGCTGTACCCTTGCCCAACCTCAATCCCTAATACTTGATCGCTCTGACGAAAAGCTTGAATGTTTCGGATTAGCGCCATCTCTTGCCAGGATTCAATACTGGCCAAAGGCTCGTCCAAGCTGGCTAGATCCAAAGACGTACCCCGCAAGCACTGAGACTCACTCATACCGAGATGGCGGCCAGCCTGAAGCAAAATGGATACCCCGGCAGTTGCCCTCAAGCCCTGCCAATCAATCACCTTTCACTCTCCGTTTTCTATCCACTATTCGACCCAGTTCGATTCTTGAGTGAGGATTATGACCGAAAACATCAAGTTTTGGCCAGACAAGCCATGGCCGTGTTAGGCATAAACCTCGAGACTAGTACTCAGATTTGGGCCTAGCCCTCAAACTCGGGCAGCACCCTCTGCCGAACTGCTTAACCAAACCGTTAGGATTAACCTTCATGATTATTGCTCCCAGCGCTTCAACCAATGCCAGTAAACACGACTACCAGCACATCACGGTGAGACCACTCACCGGTGCGCTGGGCGCCGAAGTGTTCAACGTCAAAGTAAACAAGCTGAGTGATGCTGAGCTGATCGAGGTCAAACAGGCCATTGCAGATCACGGTGTTATCTTTTTTCGCGATCAAGAGATCAGCGTCGTAGAACAAGAAACCTTCACCCAAAACTTTGGGGAATTTGGCGTTGACCCTTACGTGCCAGGCATCGAAGGCCATCCTCACGTCTTGCGATTGGTCAAAGAAGCCGACGAAGCCACAGGCTATGTTTTTGGAGGCGCCTGGCACAGCGACTGGTCGTTTCAAGAGGCGCCGCCTTCCTTCACTATTCTCTATGGCCACGACATTCCCAACTACGGTGGCGACACCCTATTCGCCAACCTCTATCAAGCTTACGAGATGCTCTCCCCGGAGATGCAACGTATCTGCGAATCACTCAATGTTATCCATAGTGCACGCTTGGGGTACGCGCCGGCGTCCTCTGGAATCCACAGCCTCTACGAAAACATGGAAGTTATTGCCAGTGAAGACGCCATGGAAACTCAAGTGCACCCGATGGTAGTTGAACATCCCGTCACCGGTAAAAAGCTGCTCTATATAACCGGTGTCTACAGTATCGGCATTGCCGGTATGCATCAGGATGAGGCCGACAATCTATTGAATTTTCTGAAATCCCAGATCGAGCATCCCATCAACACTTGCCGTTTTCGCTGGGAAAAAGGCTCTATTGCCATGTGGGACAATCGCTGCGCCTTACACTTACCCATGGGCGACTACCACGGCAGCCGACGGGAAATGTTCCGCACCACCGTTGCAGGCGCCAAACCCATCGCTGCCGCGAAAGGTTAACACCAATGAACAAAACACTGATTCAGCAGGCGGCCGCGCAACTGCGCGCCGCCGAGGAAAATCGACGCGCCTGTAATCCACTGCGCAATCACTTTAGCGAGGCACTGGCTGAACTGAACGCCGAACAGCGGCTGCAAGCTGCTTACGCCATCAAGCAACACAATCACAACTACTGGTGCGAACACAAACAAAGCACCGGCGTGAAGATCGGCATGAGCTCAGCCTTTGTTCAAGAGCTTTTCGGTATCACAGAGCCCGACTACGGCCATTTGTACCAAGACATGCAACTTGAACTCAACGATCCCCTGCCGCTCAGTCAGTTGATCGCCCCCAAACTAGAAGTTGAATGGGCCTTGAAATTAGCTCGCGATATCACACGGGCCCCTAGCTCAATAGAAGACCTCATGGGGTGCGTCGACGAAATAGCGCTCGCCTTCGAAATCGTCGATAGCCGTATTAGTCATTGGGATGTGCAAGCCTTCGATTTGATTGCCGACAATGGCTCCAGCAGTAAATACCTTTTGAGCCGCGACACCGTCAAGCCAGACCAGATCGACCTATTGAATCAACCACTCAGCCTTCGTCGCAATGGCGAACTCGTCAGTGAAGTGAGCGCCAGCGAGAGCTTAGGCAACCCCTGGGAGTTTGCACACCGGCTGGTCTCTAAATCCATCGAAATGGATTTCCCCCTGAGGCGCGGTGACCTTCTTCTCACCGGTACACTAACACCGATTCAAGACATCGGTGCCGAAGAAACGTGGCTCGCCAGCGCGCCGGGATTCACAGAAATTTCGCTGTCGATCACCCAATAGTCTGTTCTGTCAAGATGGTAGGTTCGGATTCGGGATTCGGGATTCGGGATTCGGGATTCGGGATTCGGGATTCGGGATTCGATCATCATTGTTGCAGAGGCGCGCATCCACATCGTCGACGAGCGAGGCATCAAAGAATCATCTCTCGTTATAGGTCGTTGCCTTTCGACAAACACAAACTTCAGCCCAGCCGTAATCGCCATTAAAGACTATGGCTGAAGCTTGATCCCTTGCCCCAAGCTTCAGTAAGATGACATCAGCTTAAGTAATGCCGTTAGAGCCCTTACTCCATAACCTGAGATTGAGCGCGGGCCAATTAATCGGCAAAAGTTCCATTAGGGTTTTCTAAGGGCCGAACTTTTGGCGTCATCGCGAGATACAACAAAGGTCCGATAGACCCCAGTGTCAGCGTCAGAACCACCCACGGCCATGGACTGCGGCCATTGGCTCGAGCGTGAGGCACTAACCAGACGAGAACCAGCAGCAATGCCACCACCAAGTCCGCCATGATCTGCCAACCCGCGGGACTGTGACGCGGATAATCAAATATTCCCAAGTACCCCACTTGGCTAACGGCATAAAGCGTTAACAGTGAAAAAGGGATCAGTAGTACCAGAGCCAATAGGCGTGAATTGAGCATGTTATTCTCCTTGCGAGTCTCTCAGTTTAAGAGCTATTCATGCTCCGCCTATTTTTGAATGCCAGCAATAACCTCAAAGGTTATTGTTTCTTCTTGTGGTCAATCTATGCTTGTATAAGCTTCAACAACCCGCGGATAGAATTCACTTAACCCTAGGATCGAACTCACTTAACCCTAGGATCGAATTCACTTAACCCTAGGATCGAACTCACTTAACTATAGGATCGAAACGCAATGAACATGGCCATCGCCGACAGCTTTCAATCACTGTGCCGTGAGTGGCGTCGCTTCCGGCAATTGTCTCAGCTCGACCTTGCTCTAGCCGCGGAAGTCTCGCAGCGACATGTTAGCTGGCTTGAAACCGGACGCAGTCATCCCAGCCGAGACATGGTGATTCGACTGTCAGAAGCCATGAACATTCCCATTCGCGAGCGCAATGTTTTACTGCAGTCTGCAGGGTTTTCGGCCATCTACAGTGAATCATCGCTCAACGACCCAATCATGGCTCCGGTGATGAATGCACTCAACCATGTGCTCAAAAATCACGAGCCGTTACCGGCCGTTGTGGTCGACCGGTTTTGGAATGTAAAAAAACAAAATCAAGCGGCGCAACTACTACTGAGTCTCGGCGCGACCGACCAGTTACAGGCACAAATCACCAATCCACAAGGTGAAATCAATCTGGCACTGTTAACCTTGCACCCCAATGGTCTCAGACAGTACATCAGCAACTGGAAGCAAGCCGCTCCCGCCTTTATTCAGCGTCTAAAAGACGAGGCGATTGCCTCGGGTGATCCGTCGGTGAAAGAAACCTTTGGCGAATACATCACCATGGCTGGTGATCTTGGACTAGAAGCGAGCAAGACTCCCACACCCCAGGGACAACTACTGCCGATACTTCCTCTCGAGCTCGATATCGATGGCTTGAAGCTGAGTTTGTTTTCGGTCATCTCCACCTTTGGCACACCGCAAGACATTACCACCGACGAGCTGCGCATCGAGGCGTTTTACCCGACCGATGACGCTACCCAGGCGTTCTTCGAGAGTATGGAGGAGAGCTCGTAGCTCATAGCTCGTAGCTCGTAGCTCGTAGCTCGTAGCTCGTAGCTCGTAGCTCGTAGCTCAAGTTTCCGCTCGAGCCTCTCGCTAGTCAATAAAGAATAGATTACAACAACTCTTCGATGCCTGTGGGCTGTCCATCCAAACTGAGTCTATTTTTTTTGTCCCAATAGGCTCTCATGTCTTCTCGAGATTGCTTATCTGCCCAGCGCTCTAGCGTAGGCCTCTGCTCACTGAATTCGTAGCGAGGCACGGCAAAGCCACAGGAGGTTTGCACCATCTCGACGGTCATATCGTACACCTGCCGAGCGCCAGTTGAACGGGGAAACAGCTCACACAGGCCATCCCACTGCGGGTGATTTTCATGAAGGGTTTTGGCATGACCGTACAAACGAAGAATCAACGGTTGTTTATCGAAAGAGCAAAACATAATCGTCATGCGATTATTATCGAGCAAGTGCGCCGCGGTTTCATTGCCACTGCCGGTCAAGTTCAACCAAGCGATACGGTTTTCACTCAGCACTCGAAAGCTGTCCATGCCCTTGGGTGAAAGATTAACTCGGCCGTCCGCGGCAGCGGTCGACACGAAAAACATCTGCTGACGCTCAATAAATTCTTGCTGCTTTTTATCAATGGATTGAAATTGTTCTGCCACGAGTTGCCTCCCGAAGAATATGCACTTGGATCATCATAGGACTTCAACTTGACTCGTCGCAGCACCTCAACAGGGTGTAGATTGATTGCTAGCGCTAATCAATATTGAACGCCGCTAGAGTACGCCCCTCGCAATAGACGATTCAAGCCTTTTCTCTATCATCAAACAAGACTCAGCAAATCGCTTAATAGGGTTTCGAATAGCGAAGCTAACTCAATCAACCATGCTTACAAGGCGCAGAAATTTAATCATTAAAAACTGTAGGGCTATAGCGACCTGACGATGACCGACGCCAAGAATGCCTGTGAAGGTAGCAAGCGTCGCGCATCATCGAGAACGTCGCCACGCTCTAGACAAACAAAACCCCGATAGTCACTTAAATCGGCCATGCGGCTCGCCAAGTCTGACCCCGGATTCCAGATCACGGCACTTCGCGCCTCGGCTGACGACACCTCAAAGGCGCCATCGATACGCTGTGTTTCTCCCACGTGTAAGTAAGCTCGATCAACTTCCCCCGAAAAACCGATCAAACCCGACTGAGCGCTTCGACGACCTTGGTCAGCATTGTCGACAAATTCACACTGATCCAGCCCGCTAACCACAGTCGTCTCAATATCGTCGACCGGGAGGTAAGAGTGAAGAGCCCAACTCAGAGGCATGGTGCGGGCACTTTCGTTGAGGATCGTGAGAGTGATCTGTAACTGATCGGTAAAGCTCATTTCAACCGTTGCGGTAAAATCCCAGTCAAAATCGAATTTTGGATCTTCTGCACGAGCAACCAATTCAAATTTGACCTTACCGTGATCGCCATCGTTGCAATGGCGCCACAATAGATTACGGGCAAAGCCGTGTTGCGCCTTGCCGTCTTTTGGACCGAACCAAGGTAGGCAAATCGGTACACCGCCACGAATGGCCCTTCCCGCTTCGAACGCCGCATCATCACTGAGCCACAGAAACTGTTTGTCGTCCCGCTTGCGCCGATAAGACAACAACTGCGCACCTTGAAGCGAAATGATCGCTCGGCCAAATCTATTCTCGACCACGACAAGCTCGAGATGGCCACGGCCGAAAACTTCTTGAGAGGTTGTTTTAGTGAGCGTTTGCATAGAAAATCAGTCTAGTTCTCGGATTGGTGAGCGCGGTCAGCGAGTTTTACTCTACGATCGATTGTAACCCAATTCTCGGTCTAGAAACTCGACCAGAACCCCACTAGTTACATTTTTCTACTCGGGGATATAGAAAGCCATACAAAGCTATGTAGAGCCGCATTATGTTTCAGTCTCAGAATCCAGCGCTGGTCATCATCGATGTGCAGCAGGCCATCGATCACTTTGACATGCTAGAACGCAGTCACCCCGACGCCGAACGCGCACTCGCTCAACTACTCGCTCATTGGCGAGATAAAGGCTGGCCGGTGATCCATATTCGTCACTCATCCGTTCACCGCCAGTCGCCCTACCATGCCAGTTCACCCTGGTACGACTTCAAAACAGAGGTAATGCCGATCGAGGGAGAGAGCGTAGTCACCAAGCAAGAAAACTGCGCCTTTATCGATACAGAACTCGAGGCACTATTACATCAAGAGAAAATTACCGAACTGGTGGTGGGTGGCGTACTGCTCAATCACTCGGTTGATGCCACGGTGAGAATCGCAAAAGCCCTAAAATTTCGTGTTCTTCTAATTGAAGAGGCCTGCCCCGCATCGTCCCTCGTGCTTGAGAATCAACAGGTGATCACTGCCGAGCAAGTGCACCAAATAATGCTCAATAACCTCAGGGGCGAATACGCAGAGCTCGTTCCCCTAATGCAATTGATCAGCTAACACCGCCATGATAACCATTACCCCCATCATCGCCGAGCAAACCTATTGCTTGCGACAGTCTATTTTGCGGCCAAAGCAACCCATAGAAGCCTGCTGCTACCCCGGCGACAACTCTTCTGACACTCGGCACTTTGGTGCTTTTTTGCAGGAACAATTGGTGGGTATCTGCTCTGTCTACCTTGCGACAAACCCATCATTAACCAAGGTCGACAATGCTCAACTTCGAGCCATGGCAACCACAGAATCGGCTCGAGGAAAAGGACTCGGGCAACAACTACTCACCGCCGCCGAAGTTTACGCACAATCACAACAGAGCAACCTGTGGGCAAATGCTCGCTGCAGCGCATTGGGGTTTTATCAACAGGCAGGCTTTAATTTAATTGGCGGAGAGTTTCATATCGACGGAGTAGGCCCCCACCGCCTAGTGGTCAAACGCTGGAGATAGTACTGGGTATCGCGCTAAAAAAGCTCGGGGATAGTGCCGCACAAAAACCAGAAAAATCGCTACTCGCTACTGACTCCCGTCACCAATGAGACGGCAATTGCCACCATGGTCACGCCAATCAAGAACTCTAAAACCTTCCAGGCTTTGGGGTTCTTGAATATGGGCGCCAAGAATCGAGCACCGTACCCCAACGAAAAGAAGAATATAAAGGATGATGTCATAGCACCGCTGGCAAATATAAATTGATGCGGGCTGTACTGTGTCGAAATGGAACCGAGTAAGACAACGGTATCGAGATACACATGAGGGTTTAACCAAGTAAACGCCAAACAGGTCAAAACCGCTTTCAACGCTGAACCCTTTGACTCGGCCGCGTCGTCTAATACGTGATCCGTGAAAAAGGCGGACTTAAAGCTCAGAGCGCCATAAACACTTAAAAATATTGCGCCGCCGTATCGCGATAGAGTTTCTATTTCGGGAAATTGCTTAACAATGGCACCAAAACCGGCGACGCCAAACAAGATTAACAATGCATCAGAGATGGCGCACACCAAACAAATCACCAAGACATGATGACTTTTTAGGCCTTGCTTTAATACAAACGCATTTTGTGAGCCGATGGCCAATATCAGAGATAACCCCAAAGAGAATCCCGCCAAAAATGTTGTCATCGTTTCACCTGTTTCGATTCAACCCAATCACATCGCTGAGCTATGGATTGGTCATTCAACATCAGCGTTGAATTTGACTAGTGTGGTTACCCAAAATTCTCATTACCCCAGGCTAGGCGATCGTCGCCAACACCTTCTTGGGTTAGCGTGCGTAACTCACCAAGCTTGGCAAGCGCTTCTTCCTCAGAGAACTCGAGGTACCGAAGAAAGGCGTAGGAGATCATTCCGGTTCGATGAATTCCCGCAGAGCAATGCAGATAGATGAAGCCGCCTTGCTCAAGCGCCGCTTTGCATTCGTCAAAACACGTTTTAATCTCTGGCAAGAGATCATCCTCTGGCGGTTTGCCATTTGCTAAGGGGAGCCATAACCATTCCAAACCGGCCTTGCGAGAGGCCTTTCGAATGTCGAGGGCACCTTCTCGCTCAGACAGTAACGTCCAGATATGGGTGGTTCCCTGCTGCTGAAATAAATTCAACTTCTTGAGTTTAGGTCGATGCCCGATGGCTAGAGCACCCTTCAAAAGTGATGAATATTCAATGCTAATGTCAGTCAACGTTCGATTTCCTTTTCCGATAGCTTAGCGCGGCCACCTACGAATCTACGGGTAGAGTACAAATTTTCGCCAATCGTAGAACACCTCAAAGCCGTTACGCTTTATAGCGCATCCAAACACAGGTGTGAAGACATCAAGATCTTTTGGGTACTACGGTTTATTGGGGAATCACAGGATGACAAACAAGGGTAAACATCGTCGATACGTGACGACTTAAGAGCGGAAAGACTGTGGTGTATTGGAGCTCAACTCACGCTATCGATACGTTTATGGATTTTATTCGTTGATTCGCGCCTTCACGCACACAAACTACAAGGCCATGTTCTCGATAAATAACGGCATCGTATCTAATTAAGTTTAGCGAATAGCGCACCGGTAGAAAACCAAAACGGAGTGGTGTTATTGGCGACTGGACGAAGTATAGACACCGCAGTCACTTGTTAGGCAGCTTAGTCTCCGCCGTTCTCACCGTTACGAGGGCTTGAACTATGTATCCCGGTTATTTCTTCGTGACTGACATCGCTGTCAGATTGTCTTAGCGGATTGTTATCCAGAAGCCCTCTAAATGGCCAAGGAATATAGACTCTTCTTATGACTTCAGGAGAGTGATAAGAGACCAAGTAGAGTACTAATGAGGAGCCGATAACTGGGAACAGCCAAGTAAATACTATCTGGCCACTACGCTGAAGCTTGCTGAGTTCAGCATCAAGTAAGAGACACAAAGTCGCGAGTAGGTTCATATAAAAAAGTACCAATATGAAGGCACCCATCGACAAGGCTACAACCAGTTCCATCAATTTTCTCCGAAGTAGTAACGACCAAAGCAATCATCAACTTGAAGTGAAAACCGCGGTATCTTCTCGTGCGACAGTCTTTCAATGAATAACGGCAAGAAGATGCTACCAATCTGACTCGAAATATTCACCCTCCTGAGTAGCTTTGTTACCTGAGATAAGCAGCGCCCCACCTCTTCGATATCCTGATGCACATGGGACAGATACACTCTTAGCAAACCGGTTCGGTTACCTGTGTATCTGTCCCAGATTTCTGCCAATAGGAAGCAGACTCTTAATCTTCGTCGGAAACATTCATTAAGCAAAGCGCCAGCAACAAGGTCGCGAATACACCAGACGCGCCAGCAACCGGCGATGGCAGAAAACCTTCACGCCCCAAGATAATCAGAGCCGCGTTACTCAACATAGCAACCACCCCTACCAGCGCGGTCAGGCCGCCCAACGCCTTGGAACCCTGATTCATCTTTGCAGTGCCAAAAATAAGTGCAGCAAAGCCGAGCAGGAGCTTGGCGGCATAATAGATCATAAAGGACAAAGCCAATACGGCGCCCGCCAAGGGGCCAATTGCGTCCAGTTGATCGGCGGCTTCACGGAAAGGTCCAAACATAGTCAGGCCTATACCCACTTGCACGACGTTGAGGGCTGCACTGAAAGCGATGGCCGACCAGCCCACATGGTAATGTTTGGCTTGCAGCATGGCGGCGCCTGCAAAGGCCGCAAGCATGGTAAAGAGCACACCTTCCAGCCCCCACAACAGCTGTCGTGGGACGCTAGCGCCGGAGATGTAGAGAACGGTGTAGATGGCTTGCGTGATCGCCAGTGCGATCAGGAGGTAGGAGGTAATCTGAACGGTTCGTTTTTGAGTAAATTCCATGAAGGCCTCTTTAAACTCTGTTTAAGAAAGTAACTAGGCTTAGATACACTTTTTACGAAAAGTTCGAATAAACTTGAATCGAAGCCTATATCGCTCCTGATTTACCAATTAAATGTGTATCTTCCCCGATTTTTTGCCGTGTACGTATCTTTAGCGTGAATTCTTATGCGCTGACCAAATACTTCTATGTTCGCTGCGGCTTAATGATCTCAGCCTACCCATATTCGAAAACTGCACAAAGCAAACAAGGTTACCTACTAGCGGGACATACCACATTGGCATTATGAGCTTGCGCTTTAAAGGCTTTGGTATCCCTTTTGTACCTGACACTTTTACCGTTAATAAAAAAGCAGGTAGAAGCCATGCGACTCCTAGAACGATAAAGATCGCTGTCAATACACTTTCTTCTTCCATAATTTATGCCTAACGAGTTACGCGTAGCGAGCTCAATGGAGCCCGCGATTCTTTTCGGCCGAAACGATGTTTCATCTGTTTGTTATGAGCTTTTTTCCGAATATCATGACTTGCTTTCCTTGGTACTGACGAGAGAGTACGCTGTTACGATCACGAGTCCGATGCAGCCACTTGTTAGGCCATTAACTGCATATAGTAAACATCATGGTATTCACCCTGAGTAAACAAAGCCATTGGTTCTTTTCCATAAGAGGTAAAGCCATGTTTTTCATAAAAAGAGATTGCTGGCCTATTGCTTTCAGTAACCTGAAGCCACAAAACTTTAATCTCTTCGTTTTCCGCGGACCAATCTTTCACATAGTTTATTAACAGAGTACCAACATTCGACTTTCGATAACTTTTATAAATGTACATTCCCCAGATAAAGGCCCTATGTTTAAATTTAGGGCTTAGCCGCCGAGACAACGCTAGAACTCCAACCAACTCTTCATTATGAAATGCACCAAAAATAGTTGTTCCCTCGCCTGAATAAGATTTCAAGATTGAAGATATATTATCTGTACCAGCCATCAATTCTCGTTCAGCACTAGGTCCGACATATTGTGGATATTCAATTTCCGATTCCTTTCTCAAGGCTAGGTATTCCAAGGAATCCAGAGGTGTTAACTTAGCTACTTTAATTTCCATATCTCTCCCTAGGCTTAACGTCTGGCCCTACGGCGAAGCACGCAGTGCTGAGTCCGGCACCCGCGGGGGGCGAATTGCCGCCACTTGTTATGTGTATTCATCATTATCTATACGGCCCATCGACTAATCGCTGAGAAATCCACCATATATTGCCAAAGGGGTCCCTTACACCACCTTGTCGATCATCGTAAGGCATGTCTGTTACTTCCATTTCCAGAGTTGCTCCAGAAATCATTGCCTGTTTCATAGCTAAGTTCGCATTCTCTACATAGATATAGTATGCAGAAGGCATCGCAGGGTATTGCTCGCTTGCCTCACTCAACATAAATATCGAAGTGCCAATTTTTATCTGTATATTAGCAATGACGCCATCTGCCCGAAGTTTCCTTAGCTCTTCTACTGCTCCAAATGCCTCTACCAAAAAGGCGCTGAAATCACTCGCGTCTTTTACAAAGATATATGGAAAAACCGTTCCGAAACCTTCAGGTATATTCATGATCTCTACTCAATATAACGCTCAAAGTAGCGGTGCGAAGCATCCGCTGACGTTGCTTGTATGGTTGTTTGGGCTCGACGGATTTCAAATAGGCCTTTTTCGAGAACTAGCCTCTATTATCATAGGCTTTTCGTGATTGCTTTATTTCATCGTGATGGGTTTCAGCCCAAGAAACCAATTGATATAACGGTTGGACCAGAGCTTTACCCAACTGAGTCAGCTCGTACTCAACCTTTACGGGTACCTCGGCGTAGACAGTTCTACTGACATACCCCTCTCTTTCCAGATCACGCAGTGTTTGCGTAAGCATACGCTGGGAAATACCCACGACTCTGGACTTCAAAGAGTTAAATCTGTCGGCACCTTCAACCAGTGCAAATAAAATCAGTACAGACCACTTATCACCAATCTGGGAGACCACATTACGAATTGGGCACTCATCATTGTTATGAAACACCCGCTTTTCTGATGCTTTCGGGCCTTTAGTCTTCGCCTTTCCTGCGTTTCTCACTAGCGTGCAGCTCCTATCGACGTCTTTCTATGAGTTACCAAAATGTGCCTAGATTACGTTTAAGTGCCTTCTTGTAGTGTAGGTTACTTATAAATACCATACACCACAAGTAATACTTACCTAGAACCGAAATCCTTAAGAGGAACAAACCATGTGGAAAATCATAGCCTCAACACTGCTCGTACTCGCGAGTACATCGGCCTTTACACAAGCTACTGAAACGCTCGATATCAATCTAGAGTCATTGTAAAAAAGCAATTGGTCTGAACAAGAGTTAACAAATGCGGCCGTAATTACGGACTTTGTTCAAAACCTGATGAACAACCATAATTTCGACTACATACTAGAACACTATAACGATAGTTCGTATGTGCAACACAACCGTAACCTACCCGACAAGATCCCAGGCCTAGTTGATTTTTTGAAAGCGTTTGTTGAGGATTATCCCGAATACGCCTACGACGTGAAGCACATTTATGTCGACGGCAATTACGTTATCTTCCACTCACACGCCACACTCAATAAAGACGACAGAGGCAATGACACAAAAGGAATGAACATCGTCGACACATGGCGACTTGAGAACGGAAAAATTGTTGAGCATTGGGACTCTATCCAAGGTCTCGACACATTTATGCGTTTTTATTCACTGATTAGTGGTGGTGATATACAAAACTCAAACGGGGTATTCTAGCCGCCGCCATACTCTGCGGAGAGTTAGACCGACTCTTTTTTTGCCAGGTTCATGGCAAAAAGGGAGTCACCGTTGACGAGACCGACTACAGCCACATGCTAAATGTGTTGTATTCCCTGCCAATCACTATACTCTAGTAAATTCTTCGTTTTGTCATTTATCCCAAATCTGGCCAAGCGCTCAATCATTGAGGCAGCCAAATGACAAACCTACGGTTATGTTACCAAACCATCGAGTTTGGAAAAACGGACATTCATCTCTGCACCTTGCGCAACCGACAAGAATTCCATGACCCCCAAGGGATTGCTGAAAATCTAGGAATATCTTCAGCAGCCTGGCCGATATTTGGCGTATTATGGCCATCAAGCTTAGTACTTGCACACCATATACTTGATTATGATACTGACTCTAAACGCATTCTAGAGATTGGATGTGGGACAGCACTAACCAGTATGCTACTCAATAAAAACCAAGCGGATATTACCGCCACTGATCAGCCCCCCGAAGCACAACGTTTTTTAAATAGAAACACAGAGCTGAATGGGGACCAACTCATTCCCTTTGAAAGAACGGGGTGGGCTGATAACAATGATAGCCTAGGCCGCTTTGATTTAATTATTGGCAGTGATCTTTTGTATGAGGATCAACATATAGAATTACTCGCAGGGTTTATTCGCTCACACTCAAACCCTGATTGCGAAGTCGTGATTGTAGATCCTGGCCGAGGAAGAAAAAACAAGCTGGCAAAGAAGCTTCATGAATTTGGCTACATACTCTCAACTTCCAAGCCAAACAATACTGATTATCTAGATCGCGAATTTAAAGGCCATATTTTGGAGTTCGTACGCACCGCCTAAATAGCTAGCAGCCTTGTAAACGACTAAAAAATGGTTAGTCATACTCAGTGAGTACAGGAACAAAACCCAACTATTTTTATCCGCCCCTAAAACGCCTGAGACCTGATAACACGACGATATAAAGTACATATTTAGTGTTACCGAAAAGCCCACAAGCAACGGCTATCATCTATTGTATGTATCAAGTAGAGGTTTAACCCGCTCTCTAAATTCATTGACCGCTGATAAAACCGTACGAACACCACCTCTTGCGCCATTAGAGCTAATATAGTTTTCACTGTCTGTAACTACGCCCAACAACACACCTATCAAATGAACTGTGTCTATTGTTCCATCATAGTTAGAATCCCAGTGAAAAATAATTCCACCACCAGAAGCCCCCCCGAATGTAACAGAATTTATATCATGCCCGAGGAATCGGTTAGGGAAAATCTCATGGTATTTTTCACTTTCTTCCGAATCAAAGAATGTTGAGCTCACTTCATAGGTAAGAACTGTGCCATCTTTACCAAATTCAGCATCGCCACTATAACCAGCAATATAAAGATAACCTTCTTCTAATGAGACAAAGTCACCAATATTCGAATCCAACTGTGTGGCTTCATCCAGGATTCCAACAGGTTCAATTTCCGACTTGTCGACCACCTTATCGAGCAATATCACCGCCCAATCAGCTGGATGATTGAAGTCAATCACCTCTGCTTTTCTTACAATTTTAGTCCCTTTTTTAGTCGTGTTCATCCAAACAATACTGTCATAGGGTTCCATAAAACAGTGAGAAGCAGTCATAACCAACCTAGAGCCAGTGTCGCTATTGCCTACTAGAGTGCCAGAACATAATGACAATCTATTACTGCGAGAAATGACTATTCTTCCAACAGCATCCAAAAGCTTCGGGGATATTTTGGTCTTTACCACTCTCTTGTCATGTTTCGATACCCTTCCCCCCAATATCCTTATCACTAAGACTTATCACGTTTTCGCGCGAGGAACCTACTGAAGGCTTTTCGCTTGCAAAAGATAGTGAGCTGGTAAGAACCGAAGCGATAATTACAATTTGTGCAACATTCATGAAACCAACCTGATTTATGCATCTAATTACTAATGATAATTATGAACGAACCACTTTTTGGCACTAGCAAGTTATGCAACATACTGTTAGCGGAATTTACACCGCCGTAAATCCTGATCTAGTTTGTTATGCTAGCCAGCGAATAGAGCAGTATCAATCGACTGATATTGTTTATCAACTCGCGAGAATGAGTTTTAGGTGTTCAGCGTGCAGCGTTCAGTGTTCAGTGTTCAGTGTTCAGTGTTCAGTGTTCAGAAATCAGATCATCTCTTTCTCCCAGAAAGGGTCAAATTGCGACTATCAGTTGCGCTAGCGTCGCGACCAGTGCATAAACCAAGCAACCGAAAACTGCAGACGCTAACAAGTCTGCAGAAAGACAGATCTAGCCATTGCTCAGTTGCCTGTATGAGAAAGCAACTCACAGTACTCAATACGATAGTAAAAAATGGAAGCTACAGGGATGAAGAAATGGCCTAATTACTTGGCTAGGAGCCACAGTCACTTGTTATGCATTTTCTTGCACCTTGCCAAAATAAATAAACGGTAAAGCAATTGCCAATACTAATGACCATGTATGGATGAATATGGCTATTAGTGAGTGTGTTGCTATTAGATACATAGCAATACGTTTTCGCTTACCAAAATACAGAATTAGACTTGTTGCTATACAAGTAACGATGGACATCAAGGTCAGAATAAAAAGCCAGCTACCTGACTCGCTTGGCGACAACGCATACTGAGCTGAATCTAGTGCCAACTGAAGGGAATCTAGACAGTCTGGTCGAGCTGCGAATAAAAACACCCACCATATCGCTATGAGTACCGCCGCCCCCAAAAGACTTAGTGTTCCTGCGATCGTGCTATCCATTGCGATCTCGTACTGCATAAAACGCCGCCAACAGCGGCGGCTTTGTAGTTGGTTGGCGTAGCGGTAAGCGCATAAACCAAGCAACGGAAAAGCCGTCTGATGCTTGGCTTTGTAAGGACTTACCCGCTATAATGTACGGCGTTACCGTACAGTTGGTGGTTATTATGGATACAGTAAGCGTAAACCAGTTTAGAGATAAGCTAAAAACCTTTGTAGAACAAGTAGTTACGAATCACACCCCTCTCAAAGTTACCCGCAGAGCCGGAGAGTCTTTTGTCGTATTAAGCGCCGATGACTGGGAGAGAGAGCAAGAGACTCTCTACGTTCTACAAAATACCAGCCTTATGAAGCAAATTGCGGATTCTGCTGCAACACACTCAAAAGGCTCAGGATACACCCCAACCAGCGAGGAAATGAATGAGATCACTGGTATTTGAGGGAAAAACCTGGCAAACCTATGAAGAGCTTCGTGAAAGAGATAAAAAACTACACAAGGCTCTTTGTAAACTTATAAAAGAAATGCTTCGCGATGACCCAAGTAAAGGCCCAGGAAAGCCCGAGCAACTTCGTCACAACCTCGCAGGCTTTTGGTCTAAACGAATCTCTCAGAAAGACCGACTTATATATAGATTCGACGAAGACTCCATCTATATTTTTGCAATTGGTGGTCATTACGACGAACGTTAATTAGACGCCGCCCTAACGAGCCAGCAGAAAAACAGATTGATCTTCCCCCGATAAAATGGACACCTGTAGTAGCTCAGACTCGACCTGACACTTTAGCGATTTAGGTTTTGACGTGATCGTACAGTCTCTTGTGTGCCATTAACGGACTTCTGAACTTAGCTACAGCAGCTTCCCCCAGTCTGTATAGGCGGGCATTTCACACTACCGTAAGAACAGTAAACACAACAATCCCCAGGCTTCGGCTTAAGCACTTCATGGCATTTTTCACATTCATAAAACCACTGACAAGCATCAGTTGGCATGACCTCAGCTTTTTGATGGCCGCACGCAGGACAAGTAATTAAAGAGTTAAGAATGACATCTGACATTTTCAGTTACCTGGAAGATGACACGGTCTAGTTGCTGGCCATAGTAAATCAACAATCGATACCAACAGCATTAAGACTAATGCCACATAGAATAGATAGGTACTCCAGCCGTATTGCCATAGAGGGTAAAGGGTCGCCAGTATAGCGATGGGCCCTAATACCGAGAGTATGCCTCGCCCATGGTGCTGATGCTGAGACCAGCCGTAGCTATTTACTGCCAAAGCTATAAGTGCAAATAGGGGCAGTAGTGTATTGATTGCGAGCCCTTCTAGCTGACTGAGAAACCCTAGACCGAACGTCGCGGCTAGCGCTCCCAACGCCGGAAAACAGGCGGTGCAACTGAGGGCTGCGATGAAGACACCTCCAACCCCAACCTTATTGAGCGCACTAACAAGTCGTCTCATTCCTTACTCCTACATATTGACAACGGATACTCAGTACGACTATAAATCCTGTAGTAACTACAGGATCAAGGTGTTTCTAATGAGCTCATCCAGCACTTTCTCACGTGGCAAGCTAGCTAAGTTGGCTGACGTTAAAGCAGAAACCATTCGCTACTATGAAAAGTGCGATTTAATTGATGAACCTCCACGAAGTACTGGGGGACACCGTATTTATTCTGAAGAACACTTGCGTCGACTAACGTTTATTCGCCGCTGTCGTGAGCTTGGATTTTCTATCAGTGAGGTACGTGGTTTGTTACGTCTAGCAAATGGTGCTGAAGCAAGCTGTCAAGAAGTTAGGCAAGCAACGCAAGCTCACCTTGTAGATGTACGTGAGAAGATAAATGACTTACGTAAAATGGAGGGAACGCTAGAGGACATGGTTAAGCAATGCGAGAGTAATACTGCACCAGCTTGCCCCGTTATAGAGGCTCTTTTCACTTAGTCCTTAATGTCTGTTTAGGGTTAGAAGCTGTCAGATCAAGTCAAGATCTTTCATCCTGTATTGTCTGGTCGAGTGCTGACTTTTACAGGACACCACTTTATCTACGCTGCGCGTTGTTCATATTCTATCGGTGACTCGGAGTCTAACCCTGAGTGTAACCGAACCGTGTTATAGAACTGATTAATATACGTTGATAGAGCGCGTCGAAGCTCCGTCGCCTTGCGGTATATCGTTCCGCGAATAAGTTCAGCCTTTAAGCTGTGGAAGAATGATTCCATAAAGGCATTGTCCGTGCAATGCCCAGGTCTATTTAAGCTGTGCCTAAATTCATTCTCAGCTAACATTTTTTGAAACTCACTACCGGTATATTCAATCCCGCGATCGGTGTGAAAAATCACCCCTTTCGGGTAATTCCTTTTCTTTAAGGCATATTTCATCGCTGCCCTCGTTAATTCTGTCGTTCGAGTCGAAGACAAAGACCACCCTATAATCCTGCGAGAATAGATATCCATCACAGTCGCCAAATACTGCCAGCGGCCACTTACCTTCAAGTAAGTGACATCAGCCACCCACACCTGATTGATTGCCGTTGGCTTGCCTACCTTCCGCAAGAGGTTTTCGCCCTTTGCTTTAAAGCGTTTTAATCCGGGTTGTCGACGAGTAACACGAACAACACGGCCTTTGAGTCCGGCCTCTCTCATCAGTCGCTCAACGCGTTTGCGGCCTACTTTAATACCCTGTCGCAGCAGTTTCTTGAATATTCTGGGGCTGCCATAGCGTCCACCACTGTTCCAGTACAGCTGGGTGATCCGTTGCAACAGTTTCTGATCTTCGTGATAACGTTTGGAGGCAGTACGATTCTCCCAAGCGTAAAATCCGCTACGAGTAACGTTTAACCAATCACACAAAAAAGTAACACCTAGCTCTCGGTATCTTTGGATGAATCCAAATCGTTCTGATGTTGTTCCGCCAGATACCGTTGCCACTTTTTTAGAAGGTCGTTTTCCTTCTTCAGTCGTGCAACATCCTTCTTGAGTCGAGCATTCTCTGTTAGCTCTTTATCACTGATCGTTCGCTTCTTTTTATTCACACCAACACGCTTCTGATTATCACCTTGAAGTTTCCCATCACGATACTCCTTTCTCCAGCGAGATAACATCATGGGGTGAATATCTAGACCTTCGGCCACTTGTTGTACTTGAATGCCATCCTGATAGCTGAGCTTTACCGCCTTAACCTTAAAGTCTCTTGTATATTTCCATGTTTTTCTTGGATGAATATATCTAGGCATATGCCACCTCCTTTGTTAGTGGAGGTGTCTACTTTAACGGGGGAGGTTCAGCGTCCTGATTGACGCGCTTGTTAAATGGCTATACTTCAAGGCTAGGTAAGCTAACATTTTTTATAAGACCTCGAAGGTTATTTAGATCTTTTTTCTTTAACCTTCCAAGCACCTTTTTCTTTCTATATAGATCACCATTTCCTAAATGAGCAACTAAGTTTTTGGGGTAATTATGTGCATGTGGATTAGAGGGGAATGGATCTGCGTCACTCTTATGTATTCTCCAAACCTCACCTTTGGTTCGTACCGTTTGCTCTGTAAGTGATATTGGGATATCACTTGGAACAATGCTTTCATCCACCATGATCTCACAGAGAATCTCGGGATGATATTTTGAGAAATCAAAGGAAGACAATAACTCAATGATTTTGACAGCAGGTAGATCCATATATAGAAGATCTGTAGAGCAGTTAAGATCTAAAACTTCTACTAAAGCATTTTGGATATCATGACTGGTAATGGATAACTCACTGCTGCTCAGATTTTCTATTGCGACCTCTGAGTCCTTAATGTATTGATTAATCCAATCACTTGGGTCTTGCACAATTCTCTCCATTGCCATTTAACGCCCAAAGCAAGCGCGCAGCTTTATCGCGTCGCCTTGCCTTTGCTTGTTAAGCCGGTGCTGACAAAAAAGTACCAATAATAGCCAAAGCCATAAATGGTACGCCAAGTAATACTGCCACCCAATTCCAGCCCTTTAATTTAGAGTTTTGAACAAATTCCGGCTTTGTTTTTTGGTTGATTCTTGTAGTGGCATTATTTGCTGGAATAATCAGCAAGAAAGAAAATATGCTGATTAACCAGTAGGGATCAGGCAGCCGCCAGCAAGCTTGAACTAAAAAATAGAGAACAGCAAATAATGCAGCGTAGATGTTCAGAGGTATTTCTTGCTCATTCATTTCATTTTGGATGTGATCGAAAGCACTGTAAGACCATAAAGGAGCGAAGAAGGCACGCCAAAAAGGCATTATATCGAGATTGTTTTTTTGCTTAATATGGCAGAAATTTTTATAAAACCAATAAAGATCATAAATTCCAAACGTTCCAATTGACATTATGACTAGCTTTAGAGGCGATACAGAGAAATATGTAGATGCTTCTTCTGAACTTTCACCATCATTATTTTCCATTACTGCTTCCATTCATTTTCTCCTTGTTGTGAGGCTTAACGCTTCAATTAGGGGCGCAGAACGAAGTGATGCGTCCCAGCAGCCAACGGCTGCGACTACATTGACTTGTTAACTTATTCTTGTTCATCACTGCGATCTATTAAGTTCTTAGGTGAACCCAATGTTGTTTCTTTTTCGAGCTCTTTCTTTATATCTTCAGGTAAAGGCTTGAAAAGCTCTTTAGACCTCTCTTTAGCCTTCTTCTTTGCTATTTCATAGCGTTCTTGATCGTTCATATATTCCTCACTAGGTAGTGTGGATTTCCCTTTAAGCTAGGGATCAATTCGAAACCACCATAAGTCTTATAGTGGGCTATAAGCTTATCATTCATTGGCTCCATAATACGCAGCTTTGTTGCGCCGACCAATGTGCCGTACAACTCATATGCCAACAACGAAACTCTAAACATATCTCCTGAATATGGACTAATACCAGGTGCACGCTCGATAAAATCTAAACGCATTTCCGTTCCTTTATAAGTTGGCCGCCCCAAGGTCAATGAACAAAGTCTATTGCCAGACCAGACTGACATATCAAAAGCCTTTGGATTGACCTCACAATATCGACTAGAAAACGACCAATCCCAGTCAGTTACTCTTTCTGAGTTGTCTTGCCAAGCTTTACAAGCATTCAATTCACGATGGGAGATACCAGATATATCTAGGACGCCTTTTAGGTGATTTGGGAGATTATCAGTCGCGAGTTCTCGTGCCTGAGCTCGATACTTGTCATATCTGTTTAATGTGTGAATGTGTGATGTCTGCATGTGAATTCCTTTTTCATGCGATTAGAAGTTAACGCCCACATTTGGGGCGGCTGGAGCGTAGCGTAAGACGTCCACAAGATGTGCTTGTTAAGGCCAAGTTCGAGATACGACCAACCCCTTGAGGCACGAATTTAACGCTGCGCAATATTAAATTTAGAACGAGCTACTTAGCACGTTGTTTTGGAACGACGAACGAACGGAAGGGATTTGACTTGAATTCGTACCTTCCATTG
>JBOEGJ010000047.1:0-123351 GCA_050633365.1 Cellvibrionaceae bacterium
TTGAGGTTGGCGGACTCGAACCTAGGTTCGCCCTTCGGGGCCGGTCGACAATCGGTGATTGTCGGAGATTAGAATTCTCGGTTTGAGGGGATTGCCGTGAGCATCTCTCGGCGTGAGTGAATCATTTCGCGGTAGGTTTGTTGCAGTGAAAAATCCCGATTATCGTCGCTGATCTTCAGTTGCTCGAGCTTGCGTTCAAGTCGAGTGATGTCGTGCATCAGGCGTTCGCGCATGAGTTGGGAGTTTTGGTTGTCGACATTAACTAAAGACGCCGTCGTTTGCGGTTGGCTCATAATACATCCTGCCTTGTGAAATCGAGGCCTAATGTGTCTTAGACCTTTCATTTCAGCATAGACGCTTGTGAGTGGTTTGCCGCTCTTAAGTGCTTTATTTTTAAACTATTTTTGTTGTCAGCTTACTTTACAGTTCTATTGTTGCAGGGCTGATTTCCAGTCGAAATGCTTATCCCCAATGACGTAAAAAAACGGATTCAATAGGCTCTCTTTTTGGTTATAGCGCAAGCGATTGAACTGCTCGTCGACGACTGCGCCACCGGCGGCTTCAACAACGGCTTGAGCGGCGGCGGTATCCCATTCGGCAGTGGGTGCCAAACGTGGATAAAGATCGGCTAAACCTTCAGCGACACGACAGAACTTCAGTGAACTGCCCATACTTTTGGTGGTGATAGTCCCCAATTGATCTCCCATCCGGTCGAGCAGTGAGACAACCTTATCGGCGCCGTAAACACGGCTGACCATTATTTCTACCTGCTCTTGCCGGCGGGCTTCGGCGACACTTCGCACATGAATGGAGCTGCGGCCGTCGGGGGTTATTTTGACGGCACCTTGCCCAGCTAGGCCGGCATAGGTTTCTTTTTGTACCGGTACGTGAACCACGCCCAATATCGGTTCGCCATCGTCGATCAGTGCGACATTGACGGTGAATTCACCGTTGCGTTGGATGAACTCTTTGGTGCCATCAAGGGGGTCGATAATCCAATACCGACGCCATTGCGCCCGGGTTTGCGCGCTCGGCATGTCACCTTCTTCTGACAGCACAGGAACACCGGGAAGCAGCGCCGCGAGAGGGTTGAAGAGCACATCATGGGCGGCGAGGTCGGCTGCGGTGACCGGGGAATTATCCGTCTTGGTGGCGATCTCCACCTCATCGTTGCTGTGGTAGATCTCTAAAATCGCTTCTCCCGCCAACTCACACAGCCGGATAGTTTCTTCCAAGATGTCTTTCATCGAGTCTTCTATGGGGTATTCCTCACGAGTCTTGTTCTGAGAGAAGTGATAGTAACCCGCTTTTCGTCGATGAGTGTAACGGGCGCTATTCTATAGGTAAGGATTTGGCGGTGGAGATAGCAGCCGAAGCTTAAAAAATAAGGCATACTGGCCCTTATGTCGCTGCGGCGAATCGTGTTTTACGGGAGTTTGTTGTTTTCCATGATTGATTGGCACCTTATCGATACCGTTCTGTTGGATATGGACGGCACCTTGTTAGACCTCCATTACGATAACTACTTTTGGCTCACGCATTTACCCAAGCGTTACGCCGAGACTCATGGTGTCGATGAAGCTACGGCCACCGCCAAGCTGCAAGCGCACATCAAAGCTCACGAGGGCACATTAAACTGGTATTGTCTCGAATTCTGGTCAGATGCATTGGATCTTGATATCCGCGCTCTTAAAGAAGAAGTGAAAGACAAAATCGCCATTCGCCCATTTGTGGTGGAATTTCTGCAAGCACTGCAAGCTCAGGGCAAACGGTTGGTACTGATTACCAATGCCCATCCGCAAAGTTTGGATTTAAAGATGGAGATCACAGCCATTGATCAATGGTTGCATATGGTGATTTCATCCCACGAATTTCAACAGCCGAAAGAGGCTCAGGCCTTCTGGGAAGAGCTGCATCAGAAAGAACCTTTTGACCCTGAAAGAACCCTGTTTATTGACGATACCGTGAGAATACTCGATTCTGCCAAGACCTTTGGTATCCGTCATTTGTTGTGTTTACATCAACCGGATAGCCAGCGAGACCATCGCGCCATCACGGAGTATCCAGCAATTCATCACTTTGACGAAATAATGCCGCAATGAGCCCTCTATTTATGACTGCCTTATGTTTGAGCCCAGCGCCGAGGGCTGAGGGCCGATGACAAAAGTTCGCGTGGATAAATGGCTCTGGGCAGCGCGTTTTTTTAAAACCCGCAATTTAGCCAAACAGGCGATCGATGGTGGCAAAATTCACTGCGATGGTCAGCGAATCAAGCCCAGTAAAGAGATAGGCACCGGTGTAGAGCTCACCATTCGCCAAGGCTGGGATGAAAAAACGGTTCACGTCATCGCTCTGTCGGATCAGCGCCGAGGCGCACCCGAGGCGGCTTTGCTCTATTGCGAGACTGAGGCCAGTATTGCCAAGCGCGAGGCGGAAGCCGATCAGCGCAAAGCGCTGCGTGGCACGGGACTCATTGCCGACCGGCGGCCGAATAAAAAACAGCGACGACAGATTCATCGATTTAAAAATACCAATTCGGAGTTAGATCACGAATAAACGCTCGAAGATAGGCTCCAGCATTTATATAGATTCGAGCATTTATTCAGCACAGGAGTGACCACAGTTATGGGTAAGGATCGAAGTATGGGCGTGAAGAAAATCGAGGCAGCAGGCTGGCGTCGCCTGGCCTTCTACGTTGGTTTGACGGCTCTCATGGGCCTCAGTATGGCGAGCAGCGCCGATGGCCCCAAAAGCATCGATCGGCTGAAAGATGCGGTGGTGAAAATTCACACCACCTCGACACCTCCCGACTATTTCACCCCTTGGCGATTGCTCAATGCCAATCAGAGCAGTGGCTCTGGTTCGGTCATCAGCGGAAACCGGATTCTGACCAACGCCCACGTCATCGCCGATGCCACCTACATTCAAGCGCAAAAGCACGGTGACCCACAGAAATATTTGGCCCGTGTGGCGTTTGTTTCCCACGAGGCGGATTTGGCGATTCTTGAAGTTGAGGATGCGAGTTTTTTCGACGGTCTTAGGCCGCTTAAAATCGGCAAGCTTCCCGAACCTCAGCAAAAAGTGTCGGTATTCGGATACCCCTTTGGCGGCACGACCCTGAGCATTACTCAAGGTATTTTGTCGCGGGTCGAGCACCAATACTACGCCCATGCTGGCGGTTATCTGCTGGCTGGCCAAATCGATGCCGCCATTAACCCCGGCAACAGCGGTGGTCCTGTGATTGTGGATAACCGCATTGTGGGGGTGGTGATGCAAGCCAATACCAGCGGTCGCGCTGAGAACTTGGGCTACTTTGTCCCGCCCAGTGTGATTCGACACGTATTGAAAGACGCCAAAGACGGCCGCTTGGATGGCTTTCCAGATCTCGGCTTTCGCACCCAAGAGCTCGACAGCCCGGCCATGAGAAAAGCCTACGGCGCCGATCAACACTCAGGCGGAATGCTGGTGGCTCATGTCTTTGATCACTCGGCGGCAGCGGGTAAAATCAAACCCAACGACGTCATTATGGCGATCGATGGCTTCAAGATCGCCGACGATGCCAGCATCGAATTTCGTAAAAACCTTCGCACCAACTTCAAATACGCCATCGACCAATACCATTTAGGTGATGATGTAGAGATCTTTTTGGTGCGTGACGGGCAGGAACAGCGGGTGACCTTATCGGTGACCGAGCCGAGCCGACACTACAGCCTAGTGTTACCGCAGCAATTCGAGCAAGAGCCGGAATACTTGGTGTACGGTGGGGTGGTGTTTGTACCGCTCAATATGAATCTCATTAAACGCTGGGGCCGAGATTGGCATCGTCAGGCTCCGGTGTCATTTTTGCACGCGCGCAATAGCCGCTCGACTCATGAAAAACGCGAGTTAGTGGTGGGGCTGAAAGTCTTGGCGGCGGATGTGAACTTGGGGTATCACGACTGGAAGAATTGGATTATAGAGTCAGTTGATGGTGAGCCCATTCGAGATTTCAGTCAGTTTTGTGAGCTGGTTTTGTCCGGCTCTGGCGACAGTACGGTGTTAAAAGATGACGAGGGTTACCAGATGGTCATCAACCGGGCCCAGGCTATGGCTAGCGAGGCGAGTATTCTAAATCGTTATCGGGTGCCGCGGGCCAACGCATGTCGGCCGGTACAGTAAGTTATCAATAGGAGTAGGAGTTATCATGGAGCGATTCCCGCAATCTCGATCAATACTGGCCAGGGCGGCGTTATCGCTGATGGCCGTGAGCGCCAGTGTCACGGTGAGTGGAGAGGTCTATCAATGGCGTGACGAAAACGGCAAGGTGCATTTCAGCGATAAAAAGCCCAAGCAACAAAAAGCCAAAGACATCTCGGAATCGGTCGAGAGCGTCAATGTTGATCAGAGTCAGGCAGAGCGCGACAAGCTCGGGCGTATCTTTAAGCCCGAAACTGCCGAAGAAAAAGCGCTAAAACAGCGCAAAGCTGCGCAGGAGCACAACGACAAAGTGCGTAACGCCCAGCGCTGCGCCAAGGCCAAGAAAGGCCTCGAGATCTTGAGGGGGCCGGTTTATTTTACCCGTGACGACGGCAGCACCTACGATATTAGCCTCGAAGAGCAGGCTAGACGAGTGGCCAAACTCGAGCGAGACATTCGCAAAAACTGCCCATAACCCTTCGAGACTAGTGCTTTGAGGACATTGCTCTTGGCATTTCTTAGCGTTTAAGCCGAGGATTTAGACTACCTAGCGGGCGACCAAGCGTGATAAAATCGCCGCCCGTTTGACCACTGAAAGACTTCTTCCATGCCCAGCAGCGATTTAATGCAGCGCTTCTTATTCGATAACACCGACATTCGCGGTGAGATCGTCACGCTCAGCGACAGTTATCAGCAAGTACTCGAAAACAACCAAGATTTACCGGTGCAAGTGCAAGCCCTATTGGGTGAATTTGTGGCGGCAGTCAGCTTGCTTTCAAGTACGCTCAAATTCGATGGAATTCTAACGCTGCAGGCTCGCGGTGATGGGCCGCTACCGCTGATTATGGCTGAGTGCAGCCATCACAAGGCGCTCAGAGCCATCGCTCGCCCCAATCCCGAAGTGGACTTCGACGCTCTTGAGGGCAAAGATTTAAAGGCGTTGATGGGCGATGGCATGCTGGCCATCATCATCGATCCTGACAAAGGCGAGCGCTATCAGGGCATAGTGCCGCTCGATAGCGATAATCTTGCCGGTTGCCTGCAGCATTACTTCGATCAATCGGAGCAGCTGCCCACCCGTTTTTGGCTAACCTGCGACGAACACGCTGCCACCGGTTTAATGTTGCAGGCTTTGCCGCAACAGCTGGCCAGCGGCGAAGAGAATGAAGAGCATTGGAATACCGCGTTGCAACTGGCCAACACGGTGAAAGACGAAGAGCTGCTGACGCTCGAACACTCGGAAATTCTCTACCGCTTATTTCACGAAGAGCAAATTCGCCTATTTGATCCGGTGGCCGTGCGTTTCGAATGCAGCTGCTCTCGAGAGCGTTCCGCCAACGCCCTTACCTCGCTGGGCCGAGCGGAGGTGGAAAGCCTACTTGCAGAGCAAGATGTGATCTCTATCGATTGCCAATTTTGCAATCAAACTTACGCATTTGGCCCTCAAGATCTCGATGGGCTATTTGGTGATAACGAACATTCATTGCATTGATTAAAAAAGCGGCAACTTGGGATCGATTCGCATCTTCTTTTCTGACATAATAGCGCCCCCAATTTTTGACACCCCGCCGGGCAATGTATCTGGTGGGTAAATAACGACACAAGACAACGCCCAGAATTGAGGGAGTTGCACGTCTCTGACGAGCGACTCACCAAAATCACGAGGCGACCAGGCCACAAGCTGACAGGACTACAAACGTAATGACACAGATTGATGATACGGCTCCGACCGTTTACACCGACCTAACCTCTGCAGAGCTGGTTGAACTAGCACTGAAACGCGGTGAGGGTAAACTCTCTCACACTGGCGCTTTGGTTTGCGAAACTGGCAAGCGCACCGGTCGCTCGCCTGCCGACCGCTTCACTGTAGAAGAGCCTTCTACCGCTGAATCTATCGATTGGGGTTCTGTGAACCGTCCATTCGACGCTGGCAAGTTTGATCTCTTGTGGGATCGTGTTGCCGAGTATCTGTCACAGCAAGATACTTTCGTTTCTCACCTGCACGTTGCAGAAGACACCGATCACTACCTGCCGGTTAAAGTCACCACCATGACTGCTTGGCACAACCTGTTCGGTCGCAACATGTTTATCCGCACCGACAACTACAATCCAAAAGCGAAAGAAGAGTGGAAAATTCTTCACGCTGCTGACTTCGTTTGTGAGCCAGAGCGCGACGGCACCAACTCTGAAGCCACCGTGATTGTAAACTTTGCCGCACGCAAAGTTCTTTTGGCCGGCATCAAGTACGCGGGCGAAATGAAGAAAGCCATGTTCTCTGTACAGAACTTCCTGTTGCCAGAGAAAGATGTATTGCCAATGCATTGCTCTGCCAACGTTGGTAAAGAAGGCGACACTTGCTTGTTCTTCGGTTTGTCAGGCACCGGTAAAACCACCTTGTCTGCCGATCCTGAGCGTTACCTGATTGGTGATGATGAGCACGGTTGGGCCAAAGGCGCAGTCTTCAATATGGAAGGCGGTTGCTATGCAAAAACCATCGACCTGTCACAAAAGAACGAGCCTGTTATTTGGGACGCTATCCGCTTTGGCGCTATCGTTGAGAACGTTGTTCACAACGACAAAGGCGAGCCAGATTACTGCGATACTTCCTTGACTGAAAACGGTCGTTGTTCTTACCCGCTTGAGCACGTTGAAATGCGTGTTGAAGAGAACCGTGCAGGTGAGCCAAAGAACGTTATCTTCCTGACTTGCGACGTAACGGGTGTTATCCCACCGGTTTCTATCTTGTCTAAAGAAGCAGCGGCTTACCACTTCTTGTCTGGTTACACCGCTCGCGTCGGTTCTACCGAAATGGGTGCAGAAGCCGGTATCAACCCAGCATTCTCAACCTGCTTCGGCGCTCCTTTCATGCCGCGTCCAGCGCGTGAATACGCCGAGTTGTTGATGAAGCGCGTTGAAGAGTTCGATGCAAACGTATACCTCGTTAACACCGGTTGGACTGGTGGTGGCGGTGGTGCTGGCGGTGTCGGTTCACGTTTCCCAATTCCTGTAACTCGCGCTGTTGTAGCCGCTTGTCAGGACGGTTCTTTGGAAGGCGCTGAAACCGAAACTCTAGAAACCATGAATCTGCAAATCCCAGTAAGCGTTCCAGGTGTTGATGCTAAATACTTGAATCCGCGCAACGCTTGGGCTGATCAAGCTGCCTACGACGATGCGGCGGGTAAGTTGGCAGGTCTGTTCGTAGAGAACATTAAGAAGTTCAACGTCAGTGCCGACGTTGATGCAGCAGGTCCTAAAGCTTAATAACAACTTACTTTAGCCTGTCAGTAAAACCGCGCCGTAATACGCGCGGTTTTTTTATGTCTAAGATTCATGGGCTGATATTAAAAACAGGCTGACAACTATTGATCAATCCAGAGCGCCGGATAGTTGTGTTTTTGATAGACTCTAGTGCACGATCGCTCTATATTTGTTCCTCGCGTTTTCTCTTTGTCTGCAGTTTCATTTCGATCCGAATTTCGATTTAAGCTCTATTCATTTGCCCGCTGCCATCTTGGTTAAGCCTCTACTCTTAACTTTTGGGGCGGGTTTAGAGCGGGATCAGGGGTCTTCTAAGTTGCTAAAGAGTTACTAAAGAGCTACTAACGAGTTATTAAAAAGTTATTTAAATAATCATTGTCAAAGGACTGTCTATGTTGTCGGCGTTTATCGTTTCATTCGTGTGCTTAGCACTTATCTTTGTGATTAAGTTGGGGCTGCTCCCCGTTGAACGTTTTTCATTTATTATGAAACCAGCTCAGCTTTTATTGGTTGTTTCATTGCTGGTTGGGTTGATGGGAAACAGTATTTTTTACGCAGAACCAGGTTACATCTATCACGTTAGAACTGTACTCGGTAGCGAGCAAGTGGTGTCCGATCCCGGCTACAAGTTCTATCCATTTGGTCGTTACAACTCTTGGAAGCGTGCCATGACCGTGCAATCGGCCAATGGATTATCCGACAGCGTCAATGCGGAAAAAGAAGTGGGAGGCTCCAGTGCGGGACTGCCACCACTGAATATTATGTTCTTAGATCAGGTGGACGCCGATGCAGAGGCTACCGCTCGATTTTCGATTCCGAGTGATGAAGAACAATTTTTACGACTGGCTCATGAATATCGCTCACCTGAGAATTTATTGCGTACGGCATTGATCCCTGCCTTTAAAGAGACTTTACAGGCCTCGGCGAGTTTGATGAGTGCCGAAGAATACTATTCAGGTGGCCGTACCGAATTTAATAGTGGGTTTGAACACCAAATGACCGCCGGTATCTATATCGTGCGTCGTGTCGAAGTGGCCAGGAAATCGATGCGCCGAACCAAATCTACCGCCAATGCCTCCTTGGGAGAAAAGCAGGAAGACTATGGTGACGAAACCAAAGTCACCTTTGAGGTTCAGAAAGTTCTCGATGACAGCGGTCAACCGCGACGTAAGCTTCAGAAGTTTGTCGACTTTGGTATTACCGTAGTCGAAGCTCGTGTGACGGATATGCGCCCCAACAAGAAATTTGTTGAACGTATGCAGCTAAAGCAGAAGGCCAGTGCCGATCGCGCGATAGCACGTGAGCAGCGAGTGCAGGAAGAAGAGCAACGCTTACTTGCTATTGCTCGAGGCGAGCGTGAAGTGGCCGAGCGGCAGGCGCAATCAAAAGTGATTCAGATTGAACGAACTACCGAAGCTGAAACCGAAAAACAATTGGCCATTACCTCAGCGCAAAAATTTCGAGATCAAGCTCAAATCGAAAAAGAAACTGCTCAGATTCAATATGAAAAAGCTAAGATCGAAGCGGAAACACTGCGAACCTTAGCTGAAGCAGAGGCCTATAAGAAACAAGTGATCTTGGAAGCAGATAATGCCTTGGCTCAAAAGCTCGAAGCGGAAGTGGAAATCCAAAAACTCTGGGCCGATGCCTACGCCAAGCGCGCGGTACCGACCAATGTGTTTGGAGCAGGTGGTTCAACACCAGTTGGCGCTGATGGCGAAGCAAAAGCCTTTATGCAACTACTGACCTTAGACGCGGCCAAGCGCTTGAACTTTGATCGCAGTATTTCGGCCACCAAGTAATCGTTTTCGGCAGTTGCGTCGCTAGGGGGTAGGTAAAACCCCCTTAACGTCGTAAGTCCATGAGCTCAAGCAGACTCAAGTCTGATGGCCAAAGTTTGTTTGGTTATTTGAGACGCTTGGGTCTGCGGCTGACGCCGAGGACATCACCTTGTTGCACCGCATCTGCTTGACACCAATACCCTAGAAATAATGTCGCCTAATTCACTGTAAACGTTTGCGCTTTCATCAATCTCGAGAATACTTAGCACACATCTTTCGATAATCACAGAATTCGAAAGCCCTTTTTTAAAAGGTTGCTAACAAGGAGGTTCGCATGAAAGAGGATGTGGTTAAGATTCCCACTATCAAGATTTTACTGGGGATTACTGCACTGAACTTGGTGTTGGTGACTGGCGGTACACTTTTCTCGACCATCACGGTCAAGTCGATTCAATCCAATTACGAAAAATCTCTGGCATCAGTGCGTCAATCCGAGCGTGAATATCAAACCGCCATTAATTTGCTCGAGAATGTCAGCCGCGAAGCGGATGTTATTAACGCCCGTATTAGCGCGTCTATCGAAGCGCTGACTTTAGATGTCAAACAGGCCCGTGATAAACAAATCCTGATGATTGAAGGTGAGGCTGACTATGTGGTCGAAGCTGCTGTCGAAGCGCGTACTCATATTCGTGAATCGGGGCAGGCGGTGGCACAGTTAGTTTTCGAGTCGAAACAAAAGATATCCGAAGACTATAGCGATTTTAGCGCGGATGTGTTGGTGGTTCGCAGTCATGTCGATAGCCTTGGAGAGGGTGTGAGCCAAGAGGGTAAAAACACACTCGCTCGAATGTTGATGTCTCAATCGAAGGTGAAAGAGCAGGTTGATCGATCAAAACTGGAATTGCAAAAGCTCAATCAACGCACTCTAGAGATTTCTCAAAAAATGCGTACGGACATGTTGCAATCGGTCGCCGCCTTGAGTGACTCGCAGAGTCAAAATACTGAAATTATTGACGAGGGTATTGCTCAATTTAGATTGAAATTGAGTCAGTCTGAGCAAGAGCTTGCCGCGGCGGTCGACGAATTGGAGGATATCCGACTCGCATTTCAAATGGGGCAAAAAATGATGCTTGAAGCACCGGCTGCAGGGCCGAATTCAAACGACAAGCAACCGCCAAAAAAAAGGCCAGAGACGAATTAAGTCCTGGCCAAAAGCGTGACGAGAAATCTAGCCCGTCTATGGGAGTCTGAAACGGTAGAGTCTACTGTTAGTGACAGTTGTTAATGCCAGCTGTTAATGACAGATATTAGAGTTCCGCAAAAAATCCGTCAAAGGCAGGAAGCGTCAATGTTGATGCAGACGTAGACACCGGGTTGAATTGAATATCGATCAATGACTTCAAATTCTCGGGCAACTCTATTTCGACGCAATGATCATTAAAGTTGAAACACAGCCAGACCAACTGTTGTTCATGTCGTCGAACGAATACCAGTATATTCTCTGGCCCTTGCAAAAATTCGATTTCACCCTGGCAAATGGCGATCTGCTGTTTTCGCCATTTAAGTAGTTGGCGATAGTGATTTAAAACAGACTGAGATTCACCGTTTTGTCGCTCGATATTCTTCTCGTCGTGTTCCTCGGCCACCGGCAGCCAAGGGCTATTTTCACTAAATCCGCTGTGTAGATTTTTGTCCCAAGGCATAGGAGTGCGGCAACCATCGCGCCCCTTAAAGTTGGGCCAAAAGGCAATTCCATAGGGGTCTTGAAGTTCATTAAAGTTGATCGAAGCCTCGGTCAGCCCGAGCTCTTCACCTTGGTAACTGCAAACACTGCCTTTGAGCGAAACTAAAACGCTGTTAATCATCTTCGCCAATTGTGGGTTGTTGGCGTGTTGCTTTCCCCATCGGCTCATCACTCGGGTAACATCGTGATTACCTACAGCCCAGCAGGGCCAGCCGCCCTTCATGCGAGCTTCCAGTGTCGACACTGTATCGCGAATGTAATCGGCGGAAAATTCGTCGACTAATAATTCAAAACTGTAGGCGGTGTGCAAACGTTTATCGCCTTCGGTGTACTCGGCCATAGTCGCCAGTGAATCTTCGGACGAAATTTCGCCCAGGGCAACGGTGTTTGGGTATCGATCCAGCAGTTGCCGAAGATCCTCGAGAAAGCCGAGATTTTCCGGCTGGGTGTTGTTGTAGTAGTGATACTGGAAGGCGTAGGGATTGTCTTCACTAAAGCCGCGGCCTTTGCGTTCGGACTCGGGTTTGGCGGGATTGTCACGTAGCTGTGCGTCGTGAAAACAAAAGTTAATGGCATCCAAGCGAAAGCCGTCAACTCCACGCTTTAACCAGAATTCGACCTCCTCCAATATCTGTGCTCGAACCGCGGGGTTGTGATAGTTGAGGTCGGGCTGGCTATCGAGAAAATTGTGCAAATAATACTGCCCGCGACGAGGTTCCCACTGCCATGCGCCGCCGCCGAATATGGATAGCCAATTGTTGGGCGGGCCTCCGTCATCGTGAGCATCGGCCCACACATACCAATCACTTTTATCATTGGTTCTATCGAGGCGGCTGGTTTTAAACCATTGGTGCTGATCTGAAGTATGGCTGAGCACCTGGTCGATGATGACCTTAATGCCGGCAGCATGTGCGCTTTCAATGAGGCGATCGAAATCGTCTAAGGTCCCGAACAGCGGATCGATATCTCGATAATCACTGATGTCGTAACCAAAATCTTTCATTGGAGATTTAAAAAACGGAGATACCCAAATGGCGTCAACCCCAAGGCTGGCGATGTAATCGATCTTTTCGATGATTCCCGGAATATCGCCAACACCGTCGTTATTGGTGTCTTTGAGGCTTCGCGGGTAAATCTGGTAGATAACAGCTCCCTGCCACCAATCACCTTGCTTCATAGGTCGAACTCCAAACATCTTAAATCTACTTATTGTTGAGCGCTAAACGATACGTGATGCTTGGATGCGCTCGCAAGGGGCTACATACGTATGCATAACTATCGATGTAAGATTTTGAAGATGTAGGAGTGAGTACAAATGGGCATGGCGTACACAACAAACGTTTTGCCTATATAAAGAAGCAGTGGCTTAAAACGGATTTGTTATTAGCCTCGGCGAGTCCAGCGTTAACCACTAAACTGTTGAGACCGGATGATTGAATACGTATGCAGGCGATTGTTTTCAAGGGCTGACCGCGCTTAACATGCTTGGACTATATAACAATACGTTCAAATAATAAGAACTCCATCCCTTAATGAGAGGAAGACAGCGATGTCGCATAAAAAACCCACTATTGTTGATACTCGTCGTAACCGAATATTTTCACCATCCCTATTATCCCTAGCGGTTACTGCCAGTATTATGGCGACACCTGTGTTGGCGCAGAAAGAAGAGGCCGTCTCTAAAGAAGCCGCACTCATTGAAGAAGTAGAGGTACTTGGCATTCGCAGAAGCTTGGTGAGCTCGCTTGAGGCTAAGCGTGACGCCGACACCATCGCTGATCTCGTGGATGCAGGGGCCATGGGCTCATTGCCAGATCAATCCATCGCAGATGCCTTGGGTCGTATTCCTGGGGTCACTACGGTGCGTGATTCTGGTCAGTCTTCGCAGTTGAATGTTCGTGGCATGAACGGCGACTTCATTCAGACCACCTTAAATGGCCGTGAGCAGGCGTCCACCAGTTCTTATACCGAAAACAGCCGTTGGATGTCGTTTGATCAATACCCGGCAGAATTGATTACTCAGGCTGCTGTGTATAAGTCTCCAAAGGCTTCGCACATTGAAGGTGGTGTTGCCGCTACCGTCGAGCTAAAAACCACCAATCCTCTTGAGGCCGAAAAGCCCCACAGCTTTAACGCCAACATTCGTACCTCTTACAACGACGCCGCAGAAGACTCTGGTGCCGATGAAAAGGGCGAGCGCCTTAGTATGTCTTATCTGGGCAAATTTTTTGACGATACGGTTGGGGTGAGCTTGGGGTATTCGCATCTAGAGCAGCCCAATAACTTTATTGGTTCTCGCGCAGGTGCCGATGGTCAAGTGGGCTACCGAATTGAAGATGTGAATGGCGACGGCATTGAAGAGTCGCGCGCTCGTGCCTTTCAGTGGCAGTCGGGTAAGGGTAACGATACACGCGACGGTTATCTTGCGGCCATTGTCTGGGAGCCAGCAGACAACTTTCGTGCGGAATTTAATTACTTCCGAACTGAATTGGAGTCCGAGGATGTTCGTCACGGCATCACTGTAGGCGGACTGCAAAGTGAGCTGTCCACGTACAACTTAACCGATGCCGAGATTTCCGGCGGCGTTGTGACTGGTGCGACGGCGGAAATTACCGACCCAAAAACCACCGGCGATTCCAGCCCTTGGTTTGAAGCTCGTACCGAAGATCAATCCACCAATGCCGAAGCCGATAGTTTCGGTTTGAAGTTAGAGTGGGATATTACCGAGCGCGCGCGTATCGCTTTGGATGTCTCGCAAAGTGAAGGCGAAAAAACCCGTACTGACCGTTTGGCGACTCTACAGCCCTATCAATTTGGCACTGCCACCGGTCTCGACGAAAACGGCAATCCTCTTACCCAACAAACTTGGGAGGAGCTAAACGGACAAATCTTCACCTATTCTGGCAATGGTGACGAAACACCAACGGCCACTCTCAATACCGATTACACCGATCTTAATCTCATGCGTTTGTCGCGCTATGAAGAGTATCCGCACACCTACACCGATGAAATTGACAGTGTCAAAGTGGACTTCGAATTCGATTTGGATTGGGGACCCATCGCCTCGGTAGAAGTCGGCTATCGTCAATCCAAGCGTGTGTTCGGCTCTGACCGTGGTACCTTTTTGTACGGAAGTCGCGACGGACAATTCCGACATGTCGATGGCGCAGGTGATTGGCAATCTTACTGTGCTGATGATCTTTCAAACTTGCCAACCTGTATGCCTCAGTCGGTAGACGGTTTCACCAGTGTCGGCAGTGTCGACGGTGCGCCAGATCATCTGGTGGTCAATGATCTCGATGCACTCGCCAACAATATTTTTGGTGCGGGTAATTACGAAGGGCGTAAAGTCTTTAGTCAAGACTGGACCTTTGTTGAGTCGGGCGAGCTTACCGAAAAAACCAAAGCTTATTACCTGATGGCAAACATTGATTCCGAAGTGTTTGGCATTCCCGTCACCGGTAACTTTGGCGTTCGAGTGGTTGAGAGCGACGTAAAATCCAGCGGCGTCCAGAACGTCGGTACCGGTAACGGCGTGCCGATCACCGATGGAGTTGGCGTAACGCGCACCAACTACGATTACGTCGAATTTGGTCCTGAATATACGGATACCTTGCCATCGCTTAACTTAAGCTTTGAGCTGACCGAGCAAGATATCCTGCGTTTCGCTGCCGCAAAGGTCATGGGGCGTCCGCCAGCGGGTCAGCTTAAAGGTGGTGCCGGTTCGTGGAATGGTGGTGAGCTGGGTTCCAACCAATACAACGTTTGGACCAAAGGCTCTCCGTACCTTGATCCGTTCCGCGCTAAGCAGCTTGATGTTTCTTACGAGCACTACTTCGAAGATGAAGGTGCCGTGTCGGTTGCTCTGTTCTGGAAAGATATCGAAAGTCTTGTTGAGGGTATTTCCTACGGCGCAGGCGAAGTTGATTTTGCGACTTTAGGTATTGAAACCCCAGCGGGTATGGTTGATGGTATTTTTAATACCTTCCAAAATAACGATGAAGGTGGGTATATTCGCGGTATTGAAATTGCCGGTACTAAAACCTTCGCGGAGCTGCCGGGGTTGATGTCTGGTTTGGGAATTACCGCGAGCTATTCTTACACCGAGAGTGAAACCGAAATCCAAGGTGGTAGTCTCTACGGTCAAACCTTGCCGCTACCGGGCTTGTCAGAAAACGTGTGGAGTACCACCGTTTTCTGGGAGTACGAGAATTTCACCACCCACGTGAATGTTCGCTATCGCGATGAGTTTGTCTCCAATATGCCAATCCCTGGAAGTTCAACGCCGGTATGGTCGAAGGAGTACACCACGGTCGATTATCAGGCCTCTTATGCTTTCGACAACGGACTGTCGGTTGTTTTTCAGCTCAATAATGTGACCGATGAGCCGAATGTAACCTCTTACGGTGAGAGCTCGACGATCGGTGAATACAAAGAGTTTGGGCGTCAGTACTACCTTGGCTTCAACTACTCTTACTAAGAGTGTGAGTTGGTGACTAAGCACAAAGACTAAATCTGCCCGACAAGTGTTGCTTGTCGGGCAGTTCTATTTTTGATGTGCATAAGTTTGAATCTAAGGGCCTGATAGGCTTAATAAGACGTAATTTGAAAAGTGGCAGTCGAAAGGTGGATAGACGATGAATTCCAATAAAAAAAATATCGTTATTGTTGGCGGCGGTACCGCAGGCTGGATTGCCGCAAATCTGATGGCAACTCATTGGGCACGAGAAGATGTGGGCATCACTTTAGTGGAATCGTCCACGATTGGTATTATTGGCGTGGGGGAGGGTTCCACACCTCCACTCAAAGGTTTTTTCGATACGATTGGCGTCGATGAAAGCGAGTGGATGCCGCAATGCAATGCCACCTATAAAGTGGGTATTACCTTTAAAGACTGGTCGGTTAAGCCGGGGTTTAGTCAGTACTTTCATCCTTTTCTCTGTCAGCCCGACGAGTTCACCGCACCAGCGTTTTTTCATAATAGTTTTCTAAGGCGTCAAGGGGTTGATCTTGACGCACATCCGGATCATTTTTTCTTGGCAACGGAGTTGGCGCGCCAAGGTTTGGCCCCTATAACACCACCAAATTTTCCCTTCGAAGTTAATTATGGCTACCACTTTGATTCGGCATTGTTGGGCAGCTTTCTCGCAAACAAAGCCGCTGAGAAAGGGGTAAAGCATAAGATTGCGACGATTGGCGAGGTGGTGTTGGCCGACAACGGCGACGTTGATCACCTACTGAGTGATGAGGGAGAGGCCATCCACGCCGACTTTTTTGTCGATTGCACGGGGTTTCGCAGTCAAATCTTACAGCAGGCACTGAAGGTTCCCTTCATTAGTTGTAGCGACAGTTTATTTAATGACTCAGCCGTTGTGTTTGCGACGGATCAAACCTCGGACTTCAAGCCCGAAACCCAGTCGACGGCGATGAAGAATGGTTGGGCTTGGAAGATTCCGCTGACCAATCGCAACGGCAACGGCTACGTCTACAGTTCGAAGTATTGTGATGATGATCAAGCGGAAACTGAGTTTCGACAACACTTAGGGCTGCTCGACAGCGATATTGAAGCGCGAAAGCTGCGTTTTAAAGTGGGCCGAGTAGAGCAACACTGGGCCAAAAACTGTTTGGCGGTTGGTTTGTCTCAGGGTTTTATTGAGCCCTTAGAAGCGACAGCGCTCGATATGGTTCAAGAGACAGTGATTCAGTTTATCGATGCCTGTAATCGAGGCAAGTTTACCGATCAACATCGCGATGAATTCAACACTCACATCAACACGCGTTTTGATGCAGTGAAAGACTACATTGTGTGTCACTATCGAATCTCTTCTCGGACAGATACCGAGTATTGGATTGACAATGGACGCAATGAAAATATCTCCCGTTCACTGCGTGAAATCTTGATGTCTTGGATGGCTGGTAAGAATATTACCGACGAGTTAGAGCGTCAAAAGCTCGATGCTTATTTCCCCAATGTCTCTTGGAATTGCTTGTTGGCGGGTAAGGGTGTGTTGCCGCCGAAAGAGCAGTTGCGTAAGGGCAATGCCAAAGCACACCAATACAGTGTGGCTGATATGCAGGGGTTCATACGCGGTTGTGCCTTGAATTTTCCGAATCATCAACAGCAGCTTCAAGTCATTTCAGCAACCCATCACAAACTAAAGGCGTCACATCGAGTAGCCTGATCTCACTATTGAGATTCTGTTGTTGGTAGTGGTTAGCGAGTAGTGGGTTTGTCTGGGTTTTCCTCGAAGTTAATTGAGAGGAAGGCAGCTTCAAAAAAGCAGCTGTCTTTCCTGTACCTCCAAAAATTTATAGCGGCGTTATCGATATTTATGAATGTACAGAGTTTAAAGCTGTTTCTGTTATTACTTGTGTCGAACTTGGCTCTGAGCGCAGATTATCTAAGCCATAAGTCCACGGATCACACGCTGACAATCATCACTTCAGACGGGAGCGTCAGTCTGACGGCCTATGGCGAAGACGCGTTTGAAATCGCCTATGCGCCAAAGGGTATTAAGCAACTGCCGTCTTTTGTCAAAGCCGAGAATGCGAGCCCGACTGGACTGTCTGTGACTTCCAAGAAAAATGTGTTGCTCGTAGACGCCGGTCAGTTACAGGCGATGGTTTATAAGTCGCCCTTTCGAATTGAGTATCGAAGAAATAACCAAACCCTATTGGCAGAAGAGCGCGGCCTCTTTGCACAGGATAGTTTGCGAGGTTTTCGATTTAAGTTAGACGAGACTGAAAAACTCATGGGCGCTGGTGAGCGGGTGTTGGGTATGGACCGCCGAGGCCACCGCCTACCGCTGTACAACCGCGCGCACTATGGTTACGAAACAGCCTCGGAACAAATGTACTTTAGTTTGCCGATGGTCCTGTCCAATAAAAAATACCTGTTGGTGTTCGATAACAGCGCCAAGGGGTTTGTCGATTTAGGAAAATCCGAAAGCGATATTCTTCAGTTCGAGGCTGTCGCTGGTCGCACCGCCTACTGGGTTATTGCCGGAGACGATTATCCTACAATGATCGACGAATACACAGCCTTAAGCGGTCGACAGCCTATGCCACCGCGTTGGGCACTGGGTAGTATCGCCTCGCGTTTTGGCTACCACAATGAAGCTGAAGTTCGAGATGTGGTGAACCGCTATCGGCGGTTGGATATTCCTTTGGATGCGGTGGTGCTTGATCTCTATTGGTTTGGCCCAGACGTTAAAGGTCATATGGGGAATTTACAGTGGGACAGAAACGCTTTTCCTCATCCCGAAAAAATGATCTCAGAGCTAAAGGCCGACGGTGTTAACACCGTAGTCATCACCGAGCCCTTTGTGCTTACCACATCGAAAAAATGGAAGGAGGCCGTCGAACGGAATGCGCTGGCGACCAATCTCAATGGTGACCCCAAGCGGTTTGATTTCTATTTTGGCAATACTGGATTGATCGATGTCTTTAATGAGCCATCGGCCCAATGGTTTTGGACGTCATATCAAATGCTATTGGACATGGGCGTTGCCGGGCTTTGGGGGGATTTGGGAGAGCCCGAAGTCCATCCTGAAGATACCATGCACTTTTTGTCGAAAAGTCAGCAGGTGGCATCCGCCGATGAAATCCACAATGCCTATGGTCATGCCTGGGCAGAGATGGTCTACAAAAACTCCCGCCGAGATTACCCAGATCAACGGCCGATGATCATGATGCGATCTGGCTTTTCGGGCTCCCAGCGTTACGGCATGATCCCTTGGACAGGCGACGTGAGCCGAAGCTGGGGTGGTTTGCAGTCGCAAGTGGAGTTGTCCCTGCAGATGGGAACCTTAGGCTTAGGCTACATTCATTCCGATATCGGTGGTTTCGCCGGTGGTGATGAGTTTGATGCTGAACTCTACACACGCTGGTTACAGTTCGGAGCGTTTCAGCCAGTATTTCGTCCCCACGGGCAAGAGGAGATAGCCTCTGAACCGGTTTTTCACGATGAAAAAACCATCGCTATTGCTAAACGGTACATCGATCTTCGTTATCGTTTATTGCCCTATCTCTATACTCTAGCGTGGGAAAATCACGCTCGTGGTTTGCCGCTAGCGCGTCCGCTAATGTTCGAAAGCGACGAAGATTACTGGTTCGACAATACTCAGTCGTTTCTGTGGGGTGACAGCTTTTTGGTGGCACCGGTGGTCGAGAAAGATACAGAATCCATGAAGGTATCTTTACCCAAGGGCGTGTGGTTCGACTTTTGGAGTGATCAACGATTCGAGGCCAAGGAAGGTGTGTCCGCAGTTGAGATCAAAACCCCTTTAGAGACGATTCCGGTATTGGTCAAAGCCGGCGCGATGATTCCCATGTTGTCGAAGTCTCTGATGTCGACAAAAGACTACGATATCTCCGAGTTACAACTGCATTATTACGCTGATGAAAGCAGTACTTTTTCTAGCGCCGAGCTCTACCATGACGATGGTGCCACTCCGGCGGCGTTTCTCAACAAACAATACGAACTAATAAATTTTCAAGCGAGACGCGATCAGTCGAGTGTGGTCATGACCATTGAGTCTTCGCAGAATCAATCAACCGTGTCGCGACCTGATCGAGAAATCTCTTTGGTGGTGCACAACTGGTTGTCGAGTATTGATCAAGTTTGGGTTGATGGCGTTGCCGTTTCAAGTGAAGACTATAGCTATAAAAACAATCGGCTGGTGGTTGATCTGAAATGGAATCAAGCGCACGCAAAGGTCATTAAATTTACATCATCAAAGAATAAGTAAACCATTAATAGATTGAATTAACTTGGGGATTTGTCGTGTCAGTTAAAGCGGTTGTGTGGGGTTGTCTTTCAGTATTGTTATTACAAGGGTGCAAAGAAGCGGGCGTTGAAACAGCGTCAGAAGCTTCAGCCACCGAGATTTCCGCTAAAGCGTCTCCGGCGATGAATACGCCGCTTGAGGGTGGTGAGTTTTATCGAGGCGCCTCCATTTACGAAGTCAATGTACGCCAATATTCCGAAGAGGGGTCTTTAGCGGCAGTGACGCGCGACATTCCTCGCCTAAAGGCGCTTGGGGTAGACATTTTGTGGCTAATGCCGATCCAACCGATCGGAGAGAAAAAACGTAAGGGTGAACTGGGCAGCTATTATTCAATAGCGGACTACACTGCGGTCAATCCAGAATATGGCAGCTTAGATGATCTAAAAACTTTGGTGGAAACCGCTCACCAAAATGGACAGAAAGTGATCTTAGACTGGGTAGCCAATCACACCGCTTGGGATCATCCTTGGATCGAATCTCATTCAGACTGGTACACCCATGATGGCGACGGAAACATTATCGATCCTATCGATGATCAGGGTAAACCTTGGGGCTGGACTGATGTGGCGGATCTCAACTATGACAACCGCGCGCTTTGGCAGGGAATGACCGATGCCATGAAGTTCTGGTTGATCGAGGCCAACATTGATGGGTTTCGCTGCGATGTGGCGGGGGAGGTACCCACCGAATTCTGGAACTTTGCACGCCCACAGTTGGACCAGGTCAAACCGGTTTTCATGTTGGCAGAAGCGGAAAAGCCGGAACTACAAAAAGCCTTTGATATGTCATACGGCTGGGAGTTTCATCATTTGACAAACGACATCGCCAAGGGTGAAAAGCCGGCCTCGGTGGTTCATGAATACATCGCGCAGCGTATTAATCGTTTCGACGCCGATCACATAGCGATGATGTTTACCACCAACCACGATGAGAACTCATGGAATGGAACCGTATTCGAGCGCTATGGCGACGCGCACAAAGCGATGGCGGTGTTGAGTTTCACTGTAGACGGAATGCCGCTGGTGTATTCAGGGCAAGAGGCGGCCATGAGTAAACGGCTGGAGTTTTTCAAGAAAGATACCATCGACTGGAACGGCTATGTGTTGCAATCTTTCTATCGCCAGCTGTTGCAACTAAAACAGGCAACGCCAGCGCTTTGGAGTGGTGCCGAGGGTGGCCGTTATCGTCCCCTGAGTCACGCCAGTGAAAACGATCAGGTATTGGGCTTTCAGCGCAGTCACAATTTGGGCAGTGTTGATGTTTGGATTAACTTTTCAGCTGAGCCTGTCACTATTGCGCTAGATAAACCACCGGCAAGTGACGAGGTTCTCTGGGGGCACGCCACTGTTGTTGACGGGACTTTTGAGTTGCCCGCCTATCAATCGGTGATTTTTGGAACTCAGGCCTCGATTGCGGGGTTGTAAATTCGGCAAAACAGGCTGAATACGTATGCAGCGACTTGGTAAATTCTCAGCAGTGCGTAGGATGGTCAGAATGCTAATAACAACGATAGGCTGAGGAGTAGTGGCCAAGATGACAGAGCGACCCCAATTAAGTTTCTGGCAAATCTGGAATATGTGTTTCGGATTTTTGGGTATTCAATTTGGCTTTGCGCTGCAAAATGCCAATGTCAGTCGAATTTTCCAAACGCTGGGGGCGTCTATCGATGATATTCCCATTTTATGGGTGGCGGCGCCGGTTACTGGCCTACTCGTGCAGCCTATCATCGGCTATATGAGCGATAAGACGTGGACCAAACTCGGCCGTCGCAGGCCCTACTTCTTGTACGGGGCCATCGCCTCTACCGCGGCACTCTTGTTCATGCCGCACTCTCCCAGCCTCTGGATTGCGGCCGGTGTGTTATGGATCATGGATGCCTCGTTCAATGTCTCTATGGAACCCTTTCGCGCTTTTGTCGGTGATATGTTACCGGAGCAGCAACGAAGCCAAGGCTTTGCCATGCAGAGCTTCTTTATCGGTATAGGTGCCGTTGTTGCCTCGGCCTTGCCCTGGATGATGGCCAACTGGTGGTCGGTGGATAATGTCGCCGCGCAAGGCCAACTCCCCAATACCGTTATCTACTCATTTTATGCCGGTGCTTTGGTGCTGCTAATTTCGGTATTGTGGACCGTTGTGCGCACCAAAGAGTATTCCCCAGAACAGTTGGCTGCGTTCGATCGCAGCAGCGAGAGCCTTGCCGATAGCGATCATCAACCGCCTCGAAACTACCTGGCTAAGGCATGGCCTTGGTTGGTGGCCGGATTGATCGTCGCAGGCTTGATTACGCATTTTGCTCTCGAAAAAGAGCTGTATATTCTGGCGGCCGGATTGTTCGTTTTTGGCGCTTTGCAGGTGTGGGTCGGATTACTGCAGCGTGGCTCGCAAAAACAATCGGGTTTTCAATTCGGTTTAAGCGAAGTAATGGATGATCTGTTCGCCATGCCAGATACCATGCGTCGACTCGCTTGGGTGCAGTTCTTTTCCTGGTTCGCGCTTTTTGCTATGTGGATCTACACCACGGGCGCTGTGACAGAATTTCATTTTGGTTCGACAGATCCTACCTCTGCCGCCTATAACGACGGCGCAAACTGGGTGGGGGTTTTGTTTGCCGGTTACAATGGCTTTGCAGCCTTGGCGGCGTTTGTTATCGCTTGGCTGGCCAATCGCATCGGCGCGCGCGTCGCTCACCTGATTAATCTCTGGCTTGGTGGTTTGGGGCTTATATCGTTTACCTTGATTCAAGATCCTCAGTGGTTAATGTTGTCGATGGTCGGAGTGGGTTTTGCCTGGGCTTCGATACTGTCTTTGCCTTACGCGATTCTGTCCTGCGCACTGCCGTCTAATAAGATGGGAATTTATATGGGGATATTTAATTTCTTCATTGTGATTCCTCAAATTCTTGCGGCGAGTATTCTGGGTTTTTTGATCAATCATTTACTGCAAGGCCAAGCCATCTACGCGCTAGTTTTGGGGGGCGTGAGTATGATGCTTGCCGGCCTGTTGACCTTGCGGGTCAAGGCCAGTGAAGATCCGCTGGCGAATACCGCTCAGTTGACTCAATAATAAACAAATACAGTAGACCTAGAATGATGAAATTTGGCGCGGCGATTTTTTACGGTACCTTTGCAATATCAATCCTATCGGCATGTACCAGTGTCAATCACAATAAGCACTGGGTGCCGACGCCAGAGTCCTATCCCAATATTTCGGGCACGCAAGAACCATTTGCTAGCGAAGCGGTTTACTTTCTATTGACTGACCGTTTTGTTGATGGAGACCCCAGCAACAATCACCAGACTCAAGGCGGGGCTAATCCCAGTTTTGATATACCGCTTATTGGGCCCAATGGCGCAACGGCTAATGTGGGTTATCAGGGCGGAGATTTTCAAGGTATTGTTAACAATGCCGAGTATATTCGGGACTTAGGTTTTTCGGCAATTTGGTTGTCACCAGTGGTGGATAATCCCGACGAAGCTTTTACCGGTGGTGAGCAAGTCGATTATGGAAAGTTCGGCGATAAAGGAAAGACCGGCTATCACGGTTATTGGGGGGTCAATTTCTTTGAACTTGATGAACACTGGCCGTCGGAAAATCTGAACTTTAAGCAGTTAACGTCTGTGTTGAAACAATCGGATTTGAAAACGGTTTTGGATGTGGTCGCCAATCACGGCTCTCCGTCCTACGATATGCCCGTGGATCAACCCAAATACGGTGAGCTCTATGATGCTCAGGGCACCCTGGTTTTGGATCATCAAAACCTTCACCCGACTGATCTGACACCGGCGTCGAATCCGTTGCACAAAATGTTGCATCCAGTGCGAGATCCCTATCTTGCGCAGTTGTCGAATTTTGATGAAACCAACCCCGAGTTGGAAGATTATTTGATCGATGCGTATTTACATTGGATCGATCAAGGCGCCGATGCTTTCCGTCTAGATACGGTGGTGCATATGCCGGAAGCGTTTTGGTCGAAATTCTCAAAGCGAATTCGTCAGCAGCATGCAGATTTCTTTATGTTTGGCGAAGTGTTTCGCTGGGATGCCGAAGTCATTGCAAAATACACTCAGCCCGAAAGTGGCGCTATGAGTGTTCTCGACTTACCTGGTCGCAATGCCATGCTGAAGGTCTTCGAAAACGACGGCAGCGATTACGCACAACTGCTGGACTATTTGCATCTCGATGATGGTGTTTACGCAAATCCCTATGAGTTGATGACCTTCTACGACAATCACGACATGAGCAGAATGAATGCCAGTGATGAGGGCTTTATCGATGCTCACAACTGGCTCTTCACCAGCCGCGGTATTCCGGTTCTGTACTACGGCTCGGAGATTGGTTTTATGCGCGGCACTGTCGAACACAAGGGCAATCGCAACTATCTGGGCCAAGAGGCAATCGATAGCGCTGCAGATCACGTTATTTATTCGCCGTTAAAGCGAATCGCGAATCTTCGTCGAGAGCTCATTGCCTTGCAGCGTGGGGTTCAGATTAATCTTAACTTGAGCGGTAACCAGGCCAGCTTTTTGCGAGTATATCAAGATGACACTATGTCCCAGACGGCGTTGGTGTTATTGAACAAATCCGATGAAACTCTCAAGGTTGATGTGGGAAATTTATCTGCCGAAGCTCTGTGGGTTGATGCAGAGACTGGTGAACGCTATTCGCTCGCATCGTTAATCGAAGGTGTAGAGGTTTCGGCCCATGGTGCTCGGGTCTTGTTGCTGAACGATGCAGTGGCATCACTCTCCAAACTAACATCGCAGTAATCCGGTCTGCGGGGCGAGTGTTAGTCGCCTTTGTCGGCGACTAACGAAGACTCTCGGATAATTAAGCGCGGTTTAAGTAATTCAATTGAGGCTGTCTCGCCTCGAATTTGTTTCATCAGATGTGTCACCAATAATTCACCGGCGGCGACTGTATCTTGAAGTACAGTGGTCAGCGGTGGATTAACGTAGGCGCTCGAAGGTATGTCATCGAAGCCAACCACTGCAACATCTGTGGGAACGCTTAAGCCGCGAGCTTGAAGCGCCTTGATGGCGCCTATGGCAATCAAATCACTGGCGGCCAGCATCGCGTCAAACTGGTGGCCGCTGTCGAGAAGCTGTAAGCAAGCATCGTAGCCAGAAGTTTCGGTGTTCTCAGCGCTAACCTGAAGTTCGCGTTCGAGTTTTAATTGCGCACCTTGTATGGCGTCGGCATAACCCAAGTAGCGTTCCTGAAATTCCGGCGCGTGATGAGAAGCTTCACCTAAAAAGGCAATAGAGCGGCGTTGATTTTTGAGCAGGTGCTCGGTGGCAAGGCGTCCACCGAGACGGTTGTCACAGCCAATGGTGTGACCGGAAATCTCTTCAATTTGCGGGCCCCACAACATGAAGTGCGCTTCGGCTTGCTTGAGCTTTTCGAGCTTCGGCCGCGCGCTCATGTAATCGCCGTAACCCAACAGAATAATACCGTCGGCTCTGTGAGCATCTTCGTAATCGGCGTGCCAGTCTTCACTCAATTGTTGGAAGGACACCAGTAAATCGTAGCCTTGTCTTGCGGTGGCGCGAGTAATACTGCCGAGCATCGAGAGAAAAAAGGGGTTGATCAGTGATTCGTCACTGGTGGGGTCTTCGCACAGCAGTAGTGCAATAGTGCGGGTGGCTTGAGAGCGAAGGTTACTCGCCATCTTATCAACTTTATAGTTGAGCTCCTTGGCGATGGCTTGAACTTTGTCGCGAGTTTCTTGGCTCACCAAAGGGCTGTCGCGCAGGGCGCGTGACACTGTCGATTGCGAGACGCCGGCGCGATAGGCGATGTCGAAGGATGTGGGTTTATCCTGTTTCATGATCGAGCTGAACTCTTTTCATTATTATGAAACGAATCTTACCCCAGAGTGCGCGCTTTACGTAGTGCTGTTTTCCTTAAGAGGCGTTGGCCGAAAACCAGCTTTCGAGAATCAGTCTTGCGGCGATAGAGTCGATGGGCGCCTGGGCGTAGTTGCCTTTGTGTCCGCGCTCGGCGGCTTCCTCTTTTGCTGCGAAGGTACTGAGTCTTTCGTCGACCATTTCGACAGTGACGCCAAAGCGGCCGTGTAAGCGGTTGCCAAATTTTCGCGCACGGGTGCTGAGCTCGCTTTCGCTGTCGTCCATATTGAGCGGTAGGCCCACGAGTACTTTGTCGGGTTTGTGTTCACTGAGTAGGTCGCCAACTTGATCCCAATTGGGAATGCCGTCTTTGGCTTTCAGCGCTGACAGTTCGGTGGCGGTTTGCAGTAAGGTTTGTCCGCTGGCGACACCAATATTCTGTGTGCCATAGTCGAAGGCGAGTAAGGTTTGAGACATAAGCGGTGAAATTCTTGAGGACCGGTGACGTCGAACTAGCTGTGGCCAGCGGTCGCTGAAATGAGATTGAGGTCGATGCCCAGACTTTTCGAGGCGGCAGACCAGCGTTGTTCGATCGGTGTGTCAAAGATGATGTGGGGTTCGGCCGGCAGTGTCAGCCAAGAGTTGTTGGCGATTTCATCTTCGAGTTGGCCGGCATCCCAACCGGCGTAACCCAGAGCTACCAAAAACTTTTGGGGGCCAAGGTTGCGAGAGATGGCGTCAATAATGTCTCGTGAAGCCGTCAGTGCCACTGCTTCAGATACCGCCAAAGTCGATTCCCAGCGCTGCTCAGGTGTGTGAAGGATAAAGCCGCGATCGGGTTGAACCGGTCCGCCACAGAGAACGGCTTGGCTGCTGTGGTAGCCCACGTCATTGCAGTCGAGCTGTTGGTAGATTTCTCCCATGTCGATGCCCAGCGGCTGGTTGATCACCAAGCCCATAGCGCCGTCTTCACTGTGATCACAAATATAGGTGATGGTGTGAGAGAAGATGGATTCATTGAGGCTTGGCATCGCAATCAAGAACTGATTGCGAAGGCTGCCTAATTGGCCCTGATTTGTACGATCTGTGCTCTGTCCCATAGTGTCAGTATTGGGGCCCTTGGCATCGAAAACAAGCTGAGCAGACGCTTTATTTGGCGCTGGTACTGGTCGAGAGGCCGTTTAGCTCGAAATGCCAAGTTCGAATAATCTCGAGTTGGTCGATATCTTTTCGAATTTCTTGGGGAAATGCGGCGAACGGGGCGGCAAGGTGAACAATTTGTAAAGCGGCATTGTCGAGTATGGAGTGCCCCGAAGACTGCAATATTTCTACCGAGTGAATAGTGCCGTTGGGGCGCAGCACCGTGGCTAGACGCAGCTTGCCAAAAATCTTCTGTTGCACCGCCTCTTCGGGGAAATTGCGATTGCCAATGAATTCAATCTTATTGGTCCATTTGTGTAGGTATTCGGCGTCGGCCGACGCGCGAGTTGCAACCGATGTGATGCGCCTGATTCGCGGTCGCTTGGCGATAGCTTGTCGCTGCTGATCGAGCTTCGCTCTGAGGCTGGCGATTTCTGCGCTGAGCGGCGTATCGAAGAGATCTTTACCCAGTTTTTTCTCTTGCTCTTCCTTGTCGGGTGTTGCCTCTTTCTGGAAAATTTGAAACTGACTATTGCTGCGAGTGACGACAGGCTGCAAGGTTTGTTGTTGGGTAGGGTTGGCAGCTCTTACCTGAGGGGTGGGTGTAACCTTTTCTATATAGGCGTTGTCGATTGGCGCCAGCTGATCGGTAGTCATCTGCTGAGCTTTGTCGCTTGTGCCGCTGGCCTGTTGATTAAATTGGGCCAAATAGTCGGCCTTTTCTGGGGCCAATTCGCTGCTGTGATTGGCTAGCGTGATTTCCAGTGTGGGGGAGGGTTGGCCGGAAAAGTCTGCATTAAAGGTCACGCCCAGAATCAGTAGAGCGTGCAGCGCCAAGGCGAGAAACACCGTAAATGTCAGCCGGTCTCCGGTGTTGACGGCGGCAGAGGCGAGCATGGCGCTGTCGGCATTGGTGGGTAAAGCGGCTGTCATAGTTACGGTATTTCGTTGCTTTTATTGGTTAGGCTGTTTTCGCTTACCTTTTCGAAGCTTAGCTATTTGAGGCTATGCGTGCTTCGATGGCATTCATTAGGCGCCCGCCGATATCTGTGTCGTAGGCGCGATCAAGCTCGCGAGCACAGGTTGGGCTGGTGACGTTAATCTCAGTGAGGTAATCGCCAATGACGTCTAAGCCCACGAAGATTAACCCTTTTTCCTTAAGGCTTGCTGCGACCTGTTCGACGATCCAGTGATCCCGATCGGTCAGTGGCTGCGGTACCCCTGAACCTCCAGCGGCCAAATTCCCACGGGTTTCACCTTCGGCGGGTACTCGCGCTAGAGCATAGGGAACCGCTTCGCCATCGATGACTAAAATGCGTTTGTCGCCATTGGTGATTTCCGGGATGAAGCGTTGGGCCATGATTTGTTGCTGGCCAAAATCGGTCAGGGTTTCGAGGATCACGCCAATGTTGGGGTCATCGGCTTTACAGCGAAAGATACCCGCACCACCCATGCCGTCTAAGGGCTTAAAGATGACGTCGCCATGCTGTTGGTGGAAGCCGCGCAGTAGATCGCTGTTGCGACTGACCAATACCGGCGGACAGCACTGTGGAAACTGAGTGGCAAAGACTTTTTCGTTGCAATCGCGCAAGCTTTGCGGTCGATTAACGATGAGCGCGCCCTGGCGCTCGGCCGCCTCCAAGATATAGGTGCTGTAGACAAACTCGTTGTCGAAGGGGGGATCTTTACGCATCAAGATGACGTCGAGATCGCCCAAGTCGATGGTTTGTTGATCGCCTAGGTCAAACCAGTGATCGGGGTTGTCGTGGACCTGAAGTGGCTGACTAAGGGCCTTGGGTTGTCCATCGTCCAAGAAAAGATCACCTTGCTGCATGTAGGTCAGCGAGTAGTTGCGGGCGCTGGCGGCTAGCAGCAGGCCTAAAGTGGTATCTTTTACAAAATTGATGTTTTCGATGGGATCCATAATGACCCCCAGCTTGATGGACATAACAATCACTCATTGCAGGGCTGTTGAGCGGTGTAAGGTAAGACCTTCGGCGCTGTAAAGCAACCGTCGTCTTAGAGCTTTAAGATATGCTGATATACGCGACTCGAAGGTAATTGCGAATGTTCAGTGAGGCCTTTTAAAACCCTAGCTAAGCAACTGATTAAAAATAAGAAAGTCTTTCTTCCCGCGGGCCTTATAGATTAAAGCTTAAGAGTGTGTTAAAAAGTTCGTTCGCTGTAGTGCTCGGTCCGAATGGCGCGTAAAACATCGATAAAGGTGTGAATGTGGAACACCGGCCTCATTCAAGATCGGGGTTCTCAAGATGGCGGCCAGCAAGTTTGTGAGCTGAGGCGCTTTTCTTGAGTTTTGACGTTCGATATTACACCACACGTATTATCGTCGAGTCATACTCTTAGTTGTGCACGTAATCAGACGGCACGAAGATCGTGGGTTGGATGTGAAGCGAAATCATTCACCACTTTTTATGATGGCAACGCTTGGTGCCGAAGACAAAGCAATAACAATAGACGAAGGTCGGAGTGTATGGACGTGAACCTCGAAAGCTTGAAAGTAATGGTCATTGATGACAGTAAGACCATTCGCCGAACCGCTGAAACTCTCTTGAAGAAAGCTGGCTGCACCGTGGTTACTGCAACCGACGGCTTCGACGCGCTGGCTAAAATTGCCGATACTCGCCCGGACATTATTTTTGTCGATATCATGATGCCGCGCCTAGATGGCTATCAAACCTGTGCGCTGATAAAGAACAACAGTGAGTTTAAGTCGACGCCAGTGATTATGTTGTCCAGTAAAGACGGCCTTTTTGACAAGGCAAAAGGGCGCATCGTGGGATCGGATGAATACCTCACCAAGCCATTCAGTAAAAGTGAATTACTGGGTGCCATTGAGACGCACGTTAAATCGAATCAAGCGTCCTAAAGCGTTGAAGATCTGTTTCGCTGGCCGAGGCAGAACTGAAACAACCACATAATAACAGGCCTAAAAGCCGAATTTAGACGACAGTATTCCAGGGGTCCCCATGGCTAAAGTACTTATTGTAGATGATTCTCCCACCGAAACTTACAAGTTAACCAGCATCCTCGAAAAGAATGGTCACGCTGTGATCACCGCCGAGACTGGTGAGAGTGGTGTCTCTACGGCGAAAAAAGAACTTCCAGACTTAGTGTTGATGGATATTGTGATGCCGGGCCTAAACGGCTTTCAGGCCACTCGTCAATTGAGCAAAGCGAGCGAGACATCGCACATTCCTGTAATTATTGTGACCACCAAAGATCAAGAGACCGATCGCGTTTGGGGTCTGCGTCAGGGTGCAAAAGCCTATTTGACCAAGCCCATTGAAGAGAAAGTGTTAATGGATGTTATGGGTGAGGTTCTGGCGTAAGCCGGAGCAACCGATATGTCAGAGACGCCGGTTGAATCAGACAGCACTACCGAGCAAGCACAGAAAGCCTATCAAACCCTGGTAAATCTGGCCCTGCAAAGTCGCCATTCGGCAAAGGGGCTTCCCGCTCAGGTGGATATTACCCCACATTGGAGCGGTATTGGTTTTGAGTTGTTGGGGCGGCGCTTTGTCGCGCCTATGGGCGAAGTGTCTGAAATGCTCGAAGTTCCTTATTATACCCGCTTGCCCGGCGTACAGCCTTGGGTGCGCGGCGTCGCAAACGTCCGCGGTCGTTTACTGCCGGTGTGTGATCTCGCCATTTTTATGGGTGATCGAATACATACCGCGCGCAAACAACAGCGTATTTTGGTGTTGGAAACCGAAGATCTGTACACCGGCCTTTTGGTCGATCAGGTTTTTGGAATGCAGCATTTTCCCATTGATACCTTCAGCTCAGAGCTCAGTTATCAGCATGAAACCATGCGAGAATTTAGTGATGGCTGTTATCAAGTTGAAGGTGTTGAGTGGACCGTTTTTAGTCCGGCCAAACTCAGTGCCGATGCGCAATTTTTGAACGCTGCGCAAAACTGAGTGAATTAGTGATGAGGCGGCGTGACACGATGTAAGCCGGCTAAGCCCTTTTACAACAATGGTGTTCAGCGATGGACACTTGATAAAGATAAGCCCGAAGCACAGAGGATGAAGCGAAAGGGCATGACTGCGTAGAGCGTTTATCGAGTCAATCGATGAGCCTGTGCGCTTTCGTGTGATTTGGCTTCCAAACAATCTCGTCGTTGAGGGTATTACCACGCAACGTCGGTCAGGAGCGCGTAGCATGAAAATTGAGTCCAGTAACCTTTTCTCCGCCGTAAGGGCGAACCGAACCATGACGGTTCTGGTTATCGCTCTGATTTTGGCATTGGTGGCCACGGTCGCCAGTATCATTATCGTGCAGCGAGATGCCGGTCGAGATCAGCAGTACTTACAGTTAACCGCAGAATTGCGAGCTTTGTCATACCGAGTGACAGCGCTTTCTCGAGAATCAACTTCTGGTAACGAAGAGGCCTTCTCCGAGTTGCAGAGCGTGGTTAACGACATGGATTCAACTTGGGGCAAGTTGCGCTCAAGCGATACCAGCACTCGTAAAGCCTTGGCAGAGCAAATCGCCGGTTACGAAGGCGTATGGCGACGGGTTCAGTCGGATGCCCAGACGATCATTAACAACAAAGATACCATTATCTTCTTGAATGACGTTGCAACCACCCTGAACGAATCACTGCCTGAACTTCAGGCCGAGCACAACTACATTGTAGAGATCCTGCTCGAGAATGACGCACCGGCCGATCAGGTGGCGGTAGCGCAGATGCAGTCTTGGCGTGCAGAGCGTATCGGGCGAAACGTCGATAAAATGCTTCGTGGTGGTACTGATGCTGCCAGCGCGGCAGATCAGTTTAACCTCGATGCCAACTTGTTCGGAAAGGTTTTGGTCGGTATGAAAGAGGGCGATGCCGCGATGAGCATCTCCCGCGTAACCGACGGCGATGCGGTAGAATCTTTGACCGAGATTGGCGACTTGTTTGAATTTGTGAGCTCGTCGGTTCGAGACATTTTTGAAGCGTCTCCTGCGCTTTTTAAAGCACGTCAATCCGCCGATGCCTTGCTCGATGATGGTCCTGTATTGCTGGAGTCGTTGAGTAAATTGGGTGACGGTATTAGCGCTCTGTCTGGCCAGCGTCAACCAAACAACTTTACCACTCTAGTTTTAGGGGCGATTGTTGCTATCTGTTTGGTGTTGTTGGGCTATCAGACATACTCCGGTACTAACCGTCGTTTGGAAGAGACAGCAGAAACCAACGAGCGTAACCAAAGCGCAATTTTGCGACTTCTCGATGAGCTTGCCGATTTGGCTGATGGTGACTTGACCACCACCGCGACGGTAACCGAGGATTTCACCGGAGCGATTGCTGACTCAGTAAACTACACCATTGACCAACTGCGTGTACTGGTTTCGCGAATTAACGAAACAGCGGTAAACGTATCGGGTGCAGCACAGGATACCCAGCAAACGGCACTGCACTTAGCTGAAGCTTCTGAGCACCAAGCACAAGAAATTGCCGGCGCATCTGCGGCGGTAAATGAAATGGCGGTGACCATTGACCAAGTATCGGCGAACGCCGCCGAATCAGCCGCGGTTGCGGAGCGATCAGTATCGATCGCAAACAACGGCTCAAAGGTTGTACAGAATACCATTCACGGAATGGATACAATTCGTGAGCAGATTCAAGATACCTCAAAGCGTATTAAACGATTGGGTGAGTCGTCGCAGGAAATTGGTGACATCGTATCCTTGATTAACGACATTGCTGACCAAACCAACATCTTGGCACTTAACGCGGCAATTCAGGCATCGATGGCAGGTGACGCCGGTCGAGGCTTCGCAGTTGTTGCGGATGAGGTACAGCGACTTGCAGAACGTTCTGCTGCCGCTACCAAACAGATTGAAGCGCTGGTTAAAACCATTCAGAACGATACCAACGAAGCCGTTATCTCGATGGAACAAACCACCGCGGAAGTTGTTCGCGGAGCTCGCCTAGCACAGGATGCGGGTGTTGCACTTGAAGAGATTGAGGGCGTATCCACCAGTCTCGCTGATTTGATTCAGAACATTTCGAACGCGGCACGCCAGCAGGCATCTTCTGCGGGCCACATTTCAAATACGATGAACGTTATTCAAGAGATTACCTCTCAGACCTCGTCTGGTACCGGTGCAACCGCAGAATCGATTGGTAACTTGGCCGACATGGCATTGGATCTACGTGAATCAGTAGCGGGCTTTACGCTGCCAGAAGAAGCCAGTAACGACGAAATGCCAACCGACTCTGTTTCTTACCCAGAGGAGGAGCCAGATTACTCTATGCCTGATGAGGTGACTCAAACTCATGAGGCTGTCGAAGGCGATGACTTTGCAGAGACCAGTCTCGACAGTGAAGAAGGCGAGTTAGAAGATTTTGATCTGCCAGAAGATTTACTCGACAGCGAAAACCAAGACGATCCAAAGCAGACCGCGGTTTAAGAGACGGGTGAGTTACTGAGGTATGGTGTGGTCACTGCAGAAATCACCTGAATTAACCGATTTGCAATTTGAGCAATGGAATAAATTGCTGGAAGAGCGCACTGGAATTCAAGTGGCGGCGCATCAGCGCAGTTTTTTGCAAATGCAAATTGCAGCCCGTATGCGGGAACTCGATATAAAGCACTTTGCCGAGTACTTTAATCAGGTTTCCAACGGCCTGCAGGGCATGATCGAATGGTCTATTTTGGTGGATCGCTTGGTGGTCAAGGAAACCAGTTTTTTCCGTCACCGAGATTCCATCGACTGCGTTAGACAGTTGGTCCAAGATCGCATTAATAATCAAAACCTCAGTGAGAGCTTCGAAGTTTGGAGTCTCGGTTGTGCCACCGGAGAAGAGCCATACTCTTTGGCGATGGTCATCAATGACTGCTTCGAATTGGCAGGCCTAGAACCCTATTACGGCATTACCGCGACCGACATAAGCCAGCCGGCCTTGCAAAGTGCTCGCGAGGGTATGTATGGCAAACGCAAGTTAGAGCCGGTGACCGCCGATGAGCGTGTCCGTTACTTCAAAGCACTCGACGAAGCCGGAGAGAGCTTTCAAGTGACCGATAAGTTGCGAGATCGCGTGTGCTTTTCTCAGGGCAACGTTATGAAGCTTAACGAAATGCCGATGGTGAAGATGGACGTTATTTTCTGTCAAAACGTACTCATTTATTTTCGACGCTGGCGTCGTAAAGAAATTCTCAATGAATTGGCCAATCGACTTAAACCCGGTGGGTTGCTATTGATTGGTTTAGGTGAGGTTGTGGATTGGTCACATCCGAAACTTGAGCGCGTATCTGACGAACGAATTCAGGCCTATATCCGCAGGGCGGATTAGGACGAAAAAGAATAATCAAGGGGATGCCATCGATGGCAGACAACAGAAATTTTGCAGCCTTGGATTGGGTCGTCGGAGAAATCGACGAAACGCTAAAACAAGCGCGTCAATCGCTGGAAGCTTATGTGGAAAACCCACAGGACTCCACGCGTATCCGATTCTGTTTAACCCACATTCACCAAGTACACGGAAGTTTACAGATGGTGGAATTCTTTGGCGCAGCTTTGCTCGCCGAAGAAATGGAAGCTATTGCTCAAGCGTTGATGAATCATGATGTCGCCAACGAGGCCGAAGCTCATGAAGTTCTTATGCGGGCGATACTGCAATTGCCGATTTATCTTGAGCAGGTCAAGGTCAAGCGCAATGATGATCCCGGCAGTTTACTTCCATTATTAAATGATTTACGAGCCGCTCGTGGCTCAAGCTTGTTATCTGAAAGCCAATTCTTTAGCCCCGATATATCTCCTGCACAGAAAGTGAGTGGAGAAAAAAATCCCGCTCAAGCAAATGCCGCTCAGTACAAAGCGGTGTTGGAAAAATTGCGTAAGATGTATCAGTACGCAGCCTCTGGCGTTATTAAAGGCGTAAAAGTTGACGAGAACATAAAGTATCTCGAAAAGGTCTTCACTCGTTTGCACGCTCTTACCTCGGGTACCGCACGTCAGCCGCTGTGGGATATCGCGCTGGCGGTTGTTGAAGGGCTAGACAGCGAGCAAATTCAAATCAGTGTTTCTCTGAAATCATTGATGAGACAGCTCGATAAAGAAATTCGTTTGTTAGCGGAGCACGGCGCAAAAGCGCTGAACAGTTTTACCCGAGAAGAATTAATTAAAAACCTTCTTTATTACGTGGCGAGAAGTCATTCAGAAACACCTCGTATTCTACGCCTACGCAAAGAGTATTCACTGGATTCGGCGCTACCGGAGAATCAATCGTCAAATGACGCCGATAACAATTTGTTGTCAGGTCCTGATCCAGAGACCATGCGCACGGTGGTTGGCGCGCTTAACGATGAGCTCGGCGCAATCAAAGATGCGTTAGATGTTGGCGTTAATGAGCTAGAGCCTGCCGCGGTGGAAGATGCTCTGCAAATTATGAAGCGAGTCGCTGATACCTTGGCGGTGTTGGGTGTCGCAGATTTGCGCAAACAAATTCTTGATCAAACCACAAATTTAGAGTCTGCCGCGAGTCGAGACGAAATCTCCAATGATGTGTTAATGGGGGTTGCCGATGAAATCATCGCGGTGGAACAGCGTCTGGCGGCGCTTGCCAGTGCCTCGGCGTCTTCGGGTACGGCTAACCAGTCGACTCAGCAGGTTCAAATTGATCAAGCCCAAGAGACCGTTTTGCGCGAAGCGCGCAATGGCTTAGAGCAAGCCAAAGATGCCATCATCGAATATATCGCTTCACAATGGGAGCGTTCGCACTTAACCAATGTTCCTAAGTTGTTGGAAGAAATTCGCGGTGGTTTGGCCATTATTCCGCTGGATAGACCCGCCGCCATTTTACAGGGCTGTAGTCAGTACATCGAGAACGAATTGCTCAGTGGCGACAGCTCACCGGAGTGGAGCGCGCTCGATACCTTGGCCGACGCCATCGCCAGTGTCGAGTATTTTTTGGAGCGTATCAGCGGTGATCGGGAAGATGACGATGAAGTTCTATTAACCCTCGCAGAAGAAAGTATTGCCTCATTGGGCTATGGGGTTGATGGCACTAGTCGACCCGAGAGCGTTGTAAGTGTTGATCGCGATGCAAGTGCTGAGTCGACACTCGGCAAGCTTGCGGATATCGAAAGCGTTGCGATTGATTCGCTGCCGCAAACGCAGGTCGAAGATGATTCGATTGAGGCGCTAGTCGATACTGATGCCTCCGCAGAAATTGATAGCAGTGAAGAGCCTCAAGAGCCACAGGGATTAGAATTACAAGATAGCTCGGAATTACAAGACGGATCGGAATTACAAAACAGCGCCGACGAAGATGATCAGTTTCAATCGCTCGACGCAGAAAGTACCGTGTCGAGTGAGCCAGGTGACTTTGCCAGCTTTGATGACGTGCTCGTTACGAGTGGCTCGGAAATAGACACAGAACCGTCCGGCTCGGAGGCGGAGCAATCTCAACTTGAATCCGAATCCGAATCCCAATCTCAGTCTCAACAAGAGCAAGTGCTCGAGATAGATGCTGAAGTAGAGTCGGCTTCTGACGCTGCGATTAATAGCGATCTACAAACTGAAGATACTTCCGCGGTCGAAGACGAAGACGAGATTGATGAAGAAATTCTTGAAATTTTTGTCGAAGAGGCCGGTGAATGTCTCGAGGCCATCGATGAGTTTTTCCCTCAGTGGGCCGCGGATTTTGATGATAATGAATCTCTCACTGAGTTCCGTCGAGCGTTCCATACCTTAAAGGGTAGTGGTCGTATGGTGGGCGCCAATGATGTCGGCGAATTGGCCTGGACGATAGAGAGTGTACTCAATCGAATTATCGATGGCAGCTTGAAACCCCATACCGTTCAGGTAGCGCTTATCACTCAGGTGCGAGCGACCTTGCCGCAGTTCATCGATGCCTTTGAGCATCGACAGCCAAATCCAAACCCGGAACTCGCTCAACACTTGATGGCATTGGGTGAGGCCGTTATTCGCGGCGAAAAGCCCGAGGAGCTATTGCAAGATAGTGGAGAGCAATTTGTCGCAAGTGATGATGCCAGTTCAATCGAGACCGGCGTTAACGAGGAGGTTAGCTCCAGCGCCAATCAAGACTCGAATACTGTTGATGAGCAAGAAGACGACAGTAATGAAATCTTGTGGGAAATATTCGGTGGCGAAGCCATCTCTCACTTGCAGGTCGTCGAACAGTTTATTGCTGAAATGCGTGAGTGTCGTCCACTTTACACACCGCCGAGTGAGTCGATGCAGCGGGCATTGCACACGCTGAAAGGCAGCGCACACATGGCAGACGTTCGTGATATCGCCGAATTGGCAACGCCGCTAGAGCGCTTTGCGAAAGAGTTGCGAACCTATCAAGTCAATATCGATGACGACATTTTGCAATTGTTTAACGATGGTGCCTTATACACTCACGACGCTCTGTCACAAATACGAGAGAGCGGTTCGGCTACAATTGAAAAGTTACCGCAATTTTTGGCTAGAGTCGCCGAACTGAGAGATTTGTCTGTTGGGCCTCTCATTCGCCAAGAGGAAGCGCGTCAAGAGAAAGCGGTTGATCCTGAGTTACTGTCAATATTCATGGCAGAAGAAATGAATTTGCTGTTGGATGCCGATGAGATTATTCAGCAGTGGAAAAACGACTCACAAAACCCCGAAAAAATTGATTCTCTAATTACCGAATTGAATACCCTGGCCAAAGGTGCAGAGCACGCTTGTCTGCCGCCGATGGCTGATATAAGTCATCAGTTGTCTGCCTTGTATTCCAGCGCAAACGGTAACTTGGAAAGTGTTCAATCGGAAGACTTCGACACTTTACTCATCGCTCATGACAAGCTGTTGGATATGGTGGACGCTGTTGCCGCGGGTCAAAACTTACGAGAATTGACGCCTGAATTACAGCAGCGCTTGACCGCTTTACAAGGCAGGGTGAATGAAAGCGCGATTGCCGACGAATCAACCGACCCGTCACTTGAACTGTCAGAACCCGACGCGACAGGGCTTGAGGATTCAGACGCTCAAAATTCAGAAAATACAATGCGAACGGACATCGCAGAAGCTATTTCAATGGCCGAGGACGGTGTTGAAATCGATAGCGATATCGAAGTCATCGATGTTGATGTTCTTGGTGAGCTTGATGACGATATTGCCGAGGGCTTTATCGATGCCGTGGGCGAAGATTTAGAGGTTTTGGCTTCCGTCGACTTAGGTGAAATCATTGTCGATACCGGCGAGGTTTCTTCTGCCGATAGCGATCAAGGAGATGGCTCCGATCTCGCAGACTTTTCCGAAGAAAGCGTAGACGAGCCACAAGTCGCCGAGCAAGAAGCATCTTCGTCCGAACCCGAGTTTTCTATACCAGAAGTTGCTGCCTCGGCAGATTCAGTTGAGCAGCTAGATGATGATGAGGATATCGATCCAGAAATTGTCGAGATTTTCTTAGATGAAGCCGATGAGTTGATGGAAGACATCGAGCGCACGATGCACGAGTGGTCCGAAGATTGGGATCAGCGCAGCTCTACAGAAGAGCTGAAGCGCGCACTGCACACCTTGAAAGGTGGTGCACGTTTGTCCGGCATGACGGCAGTGGGCGATGTATCTCACGACTTCGAAACCGATGTTATTCAGGTTGCCGATAATCACACAGTCGACGAAGCCTTTTTCGATAGAGGTAATGATTTCCAAGATTTACTGTTGAAAGGTATCGCTCTGGTTAAAGCCGCGATGATCGGTGAGGGTAATCTTGCTGAGGCATTAAAGGGGCAAGCGATTTATAGCGATGCCCAATCGCCGGCGGATTCGTCCAACGATTCTAGTCAAGAGGCGGTTGTTGAATCTCCCGCTAGTACTGAAACCCCGGCTTCGGTTGAAACGACTGCATCAGCCCCTGAAACTGACAGTGCCGATATTTTGCCATTCCTGCCCAAGGACAATGTTCCTGTGGTGAGCAGTGGTGATGAATTCAACTTGCCCGATACAACGGCGACAGAGCCAGCCAATGCGGTCTCATCTGGCGGCGCGGCTCCGACACCCATGCAGGCGCGTCGCAATGCGCCGCAAGAAGTGGTTAAGGTTTCCGCCGAGTTACTCGAAGAGCTGGTTAACTTGGCCGGCGAAACTTCTATTAGCCGCGGCCGAATGGAAGAGCAAGTCAGTGAGTTGGGTTTTGCCATTGACGAAATGGATTCCACTATTTCGCGACTGCAGGAGCAGTTGCGTCGATTGGATATTGAAACCCAGGCGCAAATGCTTTTCCGTCAAGAGCAGATGGCAGAGTCTGAGGAGTTCGATCCGCTAGAAATGGATCGCTATTCCCAGTTACAACAGTTGTCCCGTTCACTGATCGAGTCGGCGTCTGACTTGATGGATTTGAAGAGCACCTTATCCGATAAGACTCGCGATACCGAAACACTGTTGTTGCAACAGTCACGTATTAATACCGATTTGCAAGAGGGCCTCATGCGTTCTCGCATGGTGCCATTTGCCCGTTTGGTTCCTCGCCTGCGACGTATCGTGCGTCAAGTGTCGGGGGAGTTGGACAAGCGCGTTAACTTTGAACTTGATAACGTCGAAGGTGAACTGGATCGAACCGTTCTTGAGCGAATGGTTGCGCCTTTAGAGCACATGCTGCGAAACGCCGTCGATCATGGTATTGAATCTCCAGAAGAACGTTTGGCGGCCGGAAAACCTGAGTCCGGTCGCATCGTACTAACTTTGACCCGCGAGGGTGGCGACGTAATGTTGCGACTCATAGATGACGGCCGCGGTATCGATTTAAAGCGTGTCAAAGAAAAGGCCATCGAACGCGGGCTGATGAGCGAAGAAGCGAACCTCAGCGATCGCGATGTTATGCAGTTTATTTTGCATGCGGGTTTCAGTACCGCCGAAAATGTTACTCAAATCTCTGGCCGTGGTGTCGGTATGGACGTAGTTCATTCCGAAATTAAACAGCTAGGCGGCGCCATGTCGATTAATTCGCGCTGGGGCGAAGGTACTGAATTTACCGTTCGTCTGCCCTTTACCGTGTCGGTTAACCGCGCCCTTATGGTTCGCATTGGCGAGGATCGCTACGCAGTGCCTTTGAATACTATCGAAGGTATTGTTCGGGTCAGCCCATTTGAGTTGGAACACTACTACCAAGACGAGCAAGCTCGCTTTGAATATGCGGGCGAACAGTACCAAGTGCGTTACTTGGGCAATTTACTCAACAGCGATGCGCGACCCAAGCTCGAAGGTCAAGCAATGCCTCTGCCGGTTGTATTGGTAAGAACAGCTCAGAATGCCGTGGCCATGCAGGTGGACATGCTTATGGGCAGTCGCGAGGTGGTGGTAAAGAGTCTAGGACCACAGTTTGGTTTGGTTCAAGGAGTTTCAGGCGCAACGGTTATGGGGGACGGCAGTGTTGTCGTGATTCTCGATCCCCACGCGATGATCCGTCAAGAAGCCGCCTTGGTGCATGGGCCCGAAAATTTGCTAGAACCTGATACCGACGATACTTTTGAAGAACATGTTAAAACCGTAATGGTCGTCGATGACTCAGTAACGGTACGGAAGGTAACCACGCGTTTCTTGGAGCGCGAAGGCTACGAGGTCATGACCGCAAAAGACGGCGCCGATGCATTACTGCAATTGCAGGACCATGTGCCCGATGCGATGTTGCTCGACATTGAAATGCCACGCATGGACGGCTTCGAAGTGGCCAAGAATATTCGCTCTAGCAGCCGGTTGAAAGACATTCCCATTATTATGATCACCTCTCGTACGGGCGATAAACACCGGGATCGCGCTCTATCGCTAGGGGTCAATAAATACATGGGTAAGCCTTACCAAGAGGATAAGTTGCTACACAATATTCGTGTGGTGACAGGCGATGAAGAAGAGTCACTAGAGGCGGACGATACTCCCGCCGAGGAATAGCGAGTGCCACAACAGGCATTACAAATTGGGTTGTTGGTAGAGTCTAGTGAGCAGCTCAATAGCTTGAGACAGCTGGTGATAGAAAGCGGTCATCAAGTTGCCTGTTCGATGGTAGTGTCGGAGTTTGAGCAGTTGCACTCGGGCTTCGAGTTGTTGGATATAGATACCTGGTTGGTGACCGTCACTTTTGAGCGCGACGACAGCTCGGCGGAAAATCTTGAGAGCGAAGCCTCTGCCCCTGAGTCTCTACAGGCATTGGAGGCAATTGAAAGCTGGCTCGCGCATTTGCAAAAACCGGTCATCATTGATGATGGGCTACATGCTTCACGGCTCGATGAGGGTTATCAAGCTTGGCGGCGAAGAGTTCTCAAGAAGTTACAACAGCTGCGTGGCTCCATTAATCTTGAGCAACATCCGGCCGGCGCAGCCAATCGCGTTTGGGTGCTAGCGGCGTCAACTGGGGGCCCAGAAGCCGTAAGAGAATTTTTTCAGGCATTACCTGAAAAGTTGGATTTAGGTTTTGTTTACGTACAGCATATGGATGCTGGCTACGAGCAATCGCTGGCCGATATTGTGAATCGGCACAGTCATTATCCCGCCTACCCAGTTGTACACGGTGACATTATTCACCCCAATCGCACGGCGATTATTGCCAATGATTGCTGTGTGGAATTTGTTGAAAATGGCAGCTTGGTGGTGAAGACAAGCCCTTGGCCCGGGCCTTATAGCCCTTCGGTTGATCAAGTCTTTGCCAACATTGCACGCAGTTTCGGCTCTCGCTGCGGGGTGATTGTATTTAGCGGCATGGGAGATGATGGTGCTAATGGCGTTAGGCTGGTGCATCAACAAGGAGGACAAGTTTGGGCCCAAAGCCCTGACAGCTGTACCATCGATGCTATGCCTAAAGCCGCTCTCGAGACTCAAGTGGTCTCAAAAACCGGTACTCCAAAGCAATTAGCGCAATATCTGACGGTATACGCTAGAGGGCAGGCTCGAACAAACTAACGACATAACACTGACAGCTTAGCGGTTGTTCAGTCGATAAAGAATTAAGGTATTCATCATGGAAAGCGCACTTCAAACCATCGAAAAAATGTCGTTAGACGTTGTCCCTAGCTTGATGATTCCCCTGGCAGGACGGACGCTCTTGGTGCCCACGGTTACCGTCGCTGAAATGGTGCCATTCGCTCAAGCTGAAAGTGTCGCTGATGCGCCGGATTGGCTGCTGGGAGACTTTCATTGGCGCGATCTTCGTGTGCCACTATTGTCCTTCGAAGTTCTCAATGGTGAAGCTTTACCCGAGGTACAGCCCAAGAGCCGAATTGCAGTACTAAACAATACCGGGGTTGATGAAAGCTTGCCCTTTATCGCCGTTGCAACTCAAGGTATTCCAAAGTTGGCTCGTGTAAGCGGTGAAGATATTGCTACAAACGAAGAGCTAACAAATCAATCATTCGATCGCCTGCAAGCGACATTAAACGGTGAAAACGTCGTGATACCTGATGTTACCGCTTTGGAAAATGTCTATTTAGAGTGGCGCAACAGTAAGTAACTCAGTAACTAGAGCTGTTAAACGCTGGCTAGGTCTACTTCTAAACACGATTTAATCAAATTTCGTTTACTGAAATTGTAACCACTCATCTTACTCATCAAGCCTTCTTTTCCCAGCAATGTCTGAGAAATGGCAATTGCGTCTAACCCTCTGTCTCGCAATGTTTGAGCTTTTTCGGAGAGCTCGACGATGTAATCGTATTTTTCTTGCAGCTTGTTTTTGCCATTTTCAACAACACCGCGATGTGGGCAAATGAGTGTATCGAAGTTACTTAGCAGCGCTTGTTTTGTGCTTTGTAGCAGAGTGGGTATATGCTCGTCGCTGCGAAGAAATTTTAAGTGGTTAGCAATGTATAAGTCTGCGCTGAATAGCCAGCCTCTATCCTCTAGCAGATAACAAGTCATGTCTTTTGCGTGGCCAGGGGTAAAGATCTGCGTCACCTTGTCGCCCCCGATGGTTAAGTCCTGATGCAGCTTTCGCGCCTCGAATGTACCAGCCGAACCCCAGATAACTCGTTGAGTGGGCGGTATTTTAAAACCGCGTTTTAATATATCGATGGTGATATCTGGCGCTTGCGGTTGAATTCCGGTGAGCTGGTATATGCTAGCGGCGTTACCGCTGTGATCTTCGTGATGATGCGTTAGCAACACTTGCTCGACTGGCTTTTGTTCAACAAACGGTTTCACGTACTTCCATTGATTTGACGGCCCGCAATCGATCAGAGTGCCTTCGAGGCGATAGCAAATAAACGATGTGTTTATGCCCAAATTAAATCGACCGACTCGGTGTGCATCGAGATCGTGGTAGGAAAATGAATCGAGAACGGCCATAAAAACTCGTAGCTTGTAGGGTTTGTAGGGTTATTAGGTGCGCAATAATCGGCGTCGAGCTTGCAGACCATAACAAACCATTGGTTCGACAACATTGATCAAAACTGGCAGTTCACTTGCCAAAACCTCACCGCAGATCATTCTTATGGGTAATAGGCGAAAGTCATCGTCTTCACCTAGGCTAAATCGCCCCACAAGTACTGCATAACGCTGATTGCGGCCAAGGGTGCTGTTTCGGTGCGAAACACTCTAGGGCCTAGGGTTAACGCTTGGAAATTCTGGTTACTGCACTCGTTGATTTCGTTTTCCGATAGACCGCCTTCGGGACCGATCACCAGAGCCACTGATTGCGGTGCTGAAGCCTCAGTAAGGGCCAGTTCAGAGCGATGGTGCAAGACAAATCGAGACTCTTCCTCGACACTTGGAAGCCACTGACTCAGGTTGACCGCCGCCTGCAATTCGGGGAGAAGATTGCGTTGGCATTGCTCACAGCTCGAGATTAAGACCTGTCGCCAATGCTGCCATTTTTTTTCCAGTCTTGGACCGGTAAGTTTGACCTCGGTGCGCTCTGTAAATAGCGGCGTGATCCGACTAACACCCAACTCTGTGGCTTTCTGCAGCACATAGTCAAAGCGCTCACCTCGTGAAATACCAATACCCAGATGAATTTTTAACGGGGATTGCCGATCCTGTGCCGAGAATTCTCCCACGTTAACTTGTACGATTTTCTTTCCAACCGCGGCAATAGTTGCCGAAAATTCACCACCTTGGCCGTTAAATAAAATGAGCTCGCGTCCAGTTTGCATACGCAACACTTTGCCTAGGTGCCGGGATGCATTTTCGTCAAGATCAACGCTCTGATTCGAGGTCAGTGTTTGCTCGGTAAATATTCGTGGAATTCGCATAGAGGTGAACCCATAGAGGTGAACCAATAGAGAAGATGCGAGCCCCAGTGGTGATGCTGGGGCCCCGTATTGGCAAGTCTAAATAATGTCGAAGCCGCTACTTATCTAAACCAAGGTTTTTGACAATAGCCGCTGTTGGTTCAATCTGGTTCATGGTGTAAAAATGTAAACCAGGGGCACCGTTTTCAAGTAAGGTTTCACACAACTCTGAAACTAAGTCTAAGCCAAATGCCTTGACGCTTTCGTTATCGTCGCCGAAACTCTCGAGGCGTTTACGAAGCCAGCGAGGGATGTCGGCACCACAGTTGTCACTGAAACGAAACAAATTCTTATAGTTAAGAATCGGCATGATTCCAGGGTAGATGGGTTTGTCGATTCCGGCTTTCTCGCACTGATCCAAAAAGTAAAAGTAGGCATCAGGGCTATAAAAATACTGCGTTAGGGCGCTGTCAGCACCGGCATCGAACTTACCTTTAAGGTGACGGATGTCGTCGTCGTAACTGGTCGCTTCCGGATGTATCTCAGGGTAGGCTGCCACCTCTAACTGAAATTGGTCGCCAAAGTTCTTGCGGATAAACTCCACCAACTGATTGGCGTACACCATTTGAAAGGCGCCGCCCATGCCTGAAGGCATGTCTCCGCGAAGGGCGACGATACGATCAACACCGGTATCCTTGTATTCTTGCAGCAAGGCGATCATCGTGGTCTCGTCGTCACCACCAAACGAAAGGTGGGGCGCCACCGAGAAACCGTCACGCTTAAATTCTTTGATAATATCTTTGGTGTTATCGCGAGTAGAACCGCCGGCACCATAGGTTACGGAAAAGAATTCAGGGTTGAGTTTTTGCAGTTCGTTTCGAACGTTGATCAACTTGGTTTTTCCGTCTTCCGTTTTGGGGGGGAAAAACTCAAAACTCAAACGTAAATTGTCATTAGACATAATGATAACTCTCTTGATTCGAGCCGAGCTCTAGAGTGTCAAGATGACAGTCCTAGCGCTCGGCTCTGGGTCGAATCGACCTGTCTACTTAGTATTTGTAGCTTTCTGGTTTGAACGGGCCGTCGACATCAACGCTGATGTAGTCCGCCTGAGTCTTGGTCATGCGAGTAATAACACCGCCAAAACCTTCGACCATATCTTGAGCGACTTCTTCGTCGAGCTTCTTCGGCAGAACCTTGACGTAGATTTCGTCAGATTTCTCTGCTTCCATCATGTCGGCGAACTTGCGCTCGTACAGATAGATTTGAGCCAGCACTTGGTTGGCAAAAGAGCCATCCATAATGCGCGATGGGTGGCCGGTGGCGTTACCCAAGTTTACCAGACGACCTTCAGACAACAGAATCAAGTGATCGTTGCTGCTCTTGTCGCGGTAGATCTTATGAACCTGTGGTTTAACTTCATCCCACTCGTAGTTGTCGCGCATAAAGGCGGTATCGATTTCGTTGTCGAAGTGACCAATATTACAAACGACTGCGCCACTTTTCAGAGTTTGCAACATGGCGGAGTCGCATACATTGATGTTACCGGTGGTGGTAACGACCAAATCAGTAGTGCTTAGGACAGTGGTGTTGATGTCGGCAGCTTCGCCAGTGTTAACGCCATTGTTGTAAGGGGAAACCACTTCGAAGCCATCCATACAGGCTTGCATGGCGCAGATCGGATCGATTTCAGTCACTTTTACGATCATGCCTTCTTGACGTAGCGACGCCGCTGAACCTTTACCAACATCGCCGTAACCGATGACCAAGGCTTTCTTACCTGACAGCAAGTGATCGGTACCGCGCTTAATGGCATCGTTAAGCGAGTGACGACAGCCGTATTTGTTGTCGTTCTTTGATTTTGTCACCGCATCGTTCACGTTGATGGCTGGCACTTTCAGTTCGCCTTTTTCCATCATCTCCAACAGACGGTGCACACCGGTAGTAGTTTCTTCAGAAATACCGTGAATAGCGTTCAACATCTCTGGGAATTTGTTGTGAACCATTTCGGTCAGGTCACCACCGTCGTCGAGGATCATGTTGGCGTTCCAAACTTGATCGCCATCTTTTTCGGTTTTGATGGTTTGCTCAATACACCATAAGAATTCTTCTTCTGTTTCGCCTTTCCAGGCAAATACCGGAATGCCTGCAGCGGCAATCGCAGCGGCGGCGTGATCTTGGGTGGAGAAAATGTTGCACGATGACCAGCGAACGTCGGCGCCGAGCTCGACCAAGGTCTCGATCAGCACTGCGGTTTGAATGGTCATGTGGATGCAGCCCATGATGCGCGCATCGGCCAACGGCTGTGATTGTTTGTATTTGCGGCGCAGGGCCATCAACGCTGGCATTTCGCCTTCGGCAATGTCAATTTCTTTACGGCCCCAAATAGCCAGTTTCTCGAACTCTTCTTGAGAGTAGTTTGCAATTTTGTAATCGGTAAAGCTCATGGTGTTACTCCAGAAAATAGGTGTATTCTCGGGACTGGATCAAGCCCCGAGATTTTACGCAATAGATTGACTAGCCGATGGCCGCTTTAAGAGCGTCAACTTTATCGGTTCTTTCCCAAGTGAACGCGGTGAAGGTTTCAGATTTTTCTTCGCCGTTTTCTGTCCAAGTGTAAGTGTGCTCAAAAGGCTCGCGACCAAAGTGACCGTAAGCCGCGGTGAGTTGATACATCGGGTGTAACAGATCCAGCACTTTGGTGATGGCGTAAGGGCGTAAGTCAAAAGTCTTGCGAATCGCCTCGATCAATTGATCGTCACTGACGCTGCCGGTACCAAAGGTATTGACCGAGATGGAAGTAGGTTCAGCGACGCCAATGGCGTAAGACACTTGAACTTCACAGCGATCTGCTAAGCCCGCCGCGACGACATTTTTTGCCACGTAACGGCCGGCATAAGCGGCAGAGCGATCCACTTTAGAGGGGTCTTTACCCGAGAAGGCGCCGCCACCGTGACGAGCCATACCGCCGTAGGTATCGACAATAATTTTACGCCCAGTAACACCGGCATCACCAACCGGACCGCCAATCACAAAGTTGCCGGTGGGGTTAATGTGGAACTGTGTATCTGCGTGCAGTAATTCCGCTGGCAATACGTGTTTCACCACGTTTTCCATGATGGCGGTTTTTAGGTCATCTTGAGTGATTTCAGGATTGTGTTGAGTCGACAAAACCACCGCATCGATGGCAACGGGCTTACCGTTGTCATAGCGCATGGTGACCTGGCTTTTGGCGTCTGGACGCAACCAGGGCAAAATGTTGTCTTTGCGCAATTGCGCTTGACGCTCTACCAAACGGTGTGAGTAGTAAAGCGGCGCAGGCATTAGTGATGGTGTTTCGTTGGTGGCGTAACCAAACATTAAACCTTGGTCACCGGCACCTTGGTCTTCTGGTTTTGCACGATCAACACCTTGGTTAATGTCGATGGACTGTTTGCCAATGGCATTGAGTACTGCACAGGTCGCGCCATCGTAGCCCACATCTGAGCTGTCATAGCCGATACCGGTGATGACATCGCGAATGATATCTTCCAGATCAACGTAGCACGAAGTGGTGAGTTCGCCGGCGACAATGGCCATCCCAGTTTTAACTAAGGTTTCGACCGCTACTCGCGCGTATTTGTCACGGGCAATGATAGCGTCGAGAACGGCATCAGAGATTTGATCGGCCATTTTGTCTGGGTGGCCTTCCGAAACAGATTCGGAAGTAAAAACGGAATATTCAGACATGCGTTACATGCTCCTGTTAACTGAGCCGCTACTGCGGCTGAAAAAACTGACGTACTTGAATTTGAAAGCCGTTGCGCAGTGCAATGTACTGGCTTTGACCCTCGTTAAGACCAGCTTGGCTAGCCCAGTTAGAAAAATCATCGGGTTCGAAACCTAGCCATACATCGCCGCAGGCTTCTCGCGCCCACTGTTGATCGTGGTGGCAAAGGTCGGCCACTAACAAGCAGCCGTTGGGCTTGAGTAGTTGGCTGATGTCTTCAAAAATCTGTGCTGGTGAAGGTACATGGTGCAGCACCATGTTGATCACTGCACAATCGACTTTCAGCGCTTGCTGTATGGCACTGTTGGTATCGCCGTGAACAAACTCAATGTTACTCAAATCTGCTTGCTTCGCTGTTTTACGAGCTTTATTGAGCATGGATTTAGAATTGTCTAAAGCAATAACCTGTTCGAAATGTTGCGACAGTGTCGCCAAAAACTCACCGTCGCCGGGGCCGACTTCTAAGGCCGAGGTTCGATCGCTCAGTGGTGTCTGATTGAGCATATCGGCGACACCATCAGCGTAGGCCGAGAAGCTGGCAATCAACTCTTGCTGCTGGCGGAACTTGGCGCTGTTGTCGGCAAAGAATGCCTGTGATGCACTGGCTCGTTCGCGCTGGATTTCACTCAATCGAGCTTGTACATCATCGGGGAGTGCTTGTCGGTCGACGGTCGAAAATAGGCTGCTTTGAACCTGGTGCAGACTGTCGCCCGAGGCGGGCAGTTGTCGACGATAGAAAATTGAGTTGCCTTCCCGACGGGTAGCGACGAAACCGGCGTTGGCCAAGACTTTTAAATGGTGGCTCATACCCGATTGCTTGATGGCAAAGATACGGCTTAATTCCATGACTCCAAACGAATCCCGGGCCAGCAATCGTAATATCTCTAGGCGCAAAGGGTCCCCTGCGGCTTTCAGCGTAGCGGCGAGTGTTTGGGTCGGTGAGCTGGTGTCGACGGCGGATAACATTTGAGACATGCAGCGCAGTCTAGCAGGGGAATCCATCTATATCAAAAAATATTGATATAGATGGATTTGACGTCATCCGGTCAGATTAGCAGTTTCGGCTCTATCGATGGATTCGAATACTGTGATGAACAACATCTGTGAAGTTACAGCGGTAAAGCCTTGACTTCTAAATGTATGGTGCTAAATTTGTAGCATGATGCTAAAAAAGTAGCACTTAATGACTCCTCTGGTTTAGGTAGGGCAAGATTATGGTGGAACCTCTCGCAAATAAATTGAGTCGTCGGGAACGACAAATCGTCGACATCCTTTTTAGCCAAGGACAAGCCTCGGCTCAACAAGTACAGCAAGCTATGGAAGACGCTCCATCCTATTCAACCGTTCGCGCTCTGCTGGCGCGTTTGGTTGAGAAAAACGCCGTGGGCCGCAAGCAAGATGGCGCCAAGTATTTGTACTTTGTGCTGTCCGATAAAACCGAAGCCAGCGAAGGCGCTCTTGAGCGAGTGGTGAAAACCTTCTTCGAAGGTTCGGCGGCGAAGGCGGTCAACGCACTATTGGGTTCCGCCAATAAATCTCTTACCGACAGTGAAATCGCTGATATTGAATCATTGATTAAAAAGGCAAAGCAGCGAGATCAATAGCGCTTTTAGGAATCACAAATTTGTCATTTTCACTCCTGAATCGCGTGACCTAAAAGCTTTGAGATGAGGATCTTATAATGACTCCGTTAGCCTTGTGTATTCAGTTGGTGGTCAAACCCTTAATCATTATTGGTTTGGGCGCATTGCAAAGCCATGCTTCGAAGAGTTTTTCGGCATCGATCCGGCATCTAAATTTACTCATGGTGATGCTGCTCTTGCCAGCGGCTGCCGCGATTGGATTTATGATTGAGGCTCCCATTACCATTGCCTTGCCCGATTGGGGGACAACACGGCAGTGGCTTGCCACCACTCCGGGGTTGGTGATGATTGGCGCTTATCTTTTTGGTGTTTTGTGGGGCCTATTCTATTTGTGTTTGGGGGTGTTCGAGTTACAGTTAAAGACGGTGGATCGACAATTACCTTCTTATTCACAATTACAGTCCGAGATTGATCGCCTCTGCCATTTAACCGGGATTCAAAAGTCCGTTACGCTTATCTTGTCTGAAGTTGATCCAACCATCGCGTCGTGGGGATGGAGGCGTCCTAAAATACAATTGCCTGTGGAAGCTGATGAGTGGCCAGTGGCAGAGCGGCAGTTGATTCTTTTACATGAGCTGGGTCACATTGAGCGCCGAGACTGGATTTTACTGATGGTTTCAAAATGCGTGTCGCAGTTGTTCTGGTTTTTACCTCCGGTGTGGTGGCTTCAAAAGATGTTGTCAGAAATGTCGGAGCGGGCCTGTGATGACTGGGTAATTCAGGTAAGTGGACGCGATGGTGATTACGCTCAGCTGCTGTTATCTCTAGAGAAGCAGCTGTCTGACTTACCAGTTTCTCACCTTTGGGCACATTCAAACTATCGGCGTATTCAAGCGCTGCTAGAGCGCTACGCCGACCATGAAATTCATCTCGAACCTATGCAGTGGGGGCAATCCTCGATGCTGGCGCTGCTGGTGTTGTTGCCTTTAACCGCAGTTGGATTTCGGGGTGATATTAGTAGCGAGCAATCGTCACAATCACACTACGTGATTTCCGGCTATCTGTCGGAGTTAGCGCGGCAACAGGGGTCATCTGATGGCAAAGATGTATCGCCGTTTAAAGGGCTATTGCAGCCTAACGCTGGAATTGAAAAGCCGATCTATGTTGATCAGCTCACACCCTTGGACAACCCGGTTGCGCCTAAAGCATTCATGGAGCAGTTAGATGTGGTGGCTCATGCTTTAGAGGCCGAAGTCATGACCGAGGTTGAAACACTGAGTTTCAGTCAGATCAAAGCGACGCGGCCCAATGTTCAGGTGAAGGGCTTTTTGCCCATCAAAATGGCAACCCCAATTTATCCACGTCGTGCGATTGATCGTGGGATAGAGGGGCGTGTAAAAGTTCAATTCACCGTTGGTACCGATGGGGTGCCTCGGGCTCCAACGATCGTATTTTCTCAGCCCAAGGGCATCTTTGATAAATCGGTGTTCAAGGCCCTTAAGCAAAGCCGGTTTCGACCAATCACTATTAATGGAGCCATTACGGAGGTTAAAGGCGTTAGCGAAGAGTTTATTTTTAAACTCCGAGAGTCAATTGATCAGTCTCCACCCGCAACGGGTGCACCACCGCCGATGACCAAAGTCGCGTCGGCTCAATAATCGTGTCGTGAAAACTCGGCACTGATTTAAGCAACTTACTCATTATTTTCTCTTCTAGGAGGGTGTCTATGGACATCGCAGCTACCGCTCAGCCTGAATATTCCTATGTCAAAAGCCTTGTCTGTGCAGGATTAATGACATTTTCTCTTTTGTATTTTATGCATCTGCTTATTGATACCGGGACTGTTGAAGCGCCGGTCTATGCTCCACCGATCGCGCCAATAGTCGCGGTAAAAGAAACCATTGAAGAAATAAAAAAAGAGCCCAAACCAACGCCTCCCGAAGAGGCGGTTGAGCCCCCACCTGTGGCTCCTCGAGAGGTCGAGAAATATACGCCGATAGACGGCGGGTTTACCACCGGCCTCGATTATCGCCAGCCACAAGTTACAAGAGGAAGTGCTATTAAACTCGCGGCGGGCGGGTTAGTTCAACAAGTCATGGTTGCGCCTACCTATCCGTCACGGGCGCTCACTCGGGGTATTGAAGGCTACGTAGACGTGCAGTTTGAGGTCACTGCTATGGGCAGTACTCAGCAAGTGGTGGTACTGAGGTCCGATCCTGAAGGCGTGTTTGAGCGAGCGGCCATGCGCGCGGTGAAGCGCTGGAAGTACTTGCCCGATGAGGAGCGAACACAAGCGGAAACATTGCAAGAGCGCATTCGTTTTGCGATTGAAAAGTGAAGAAACTGTTTCTTAAAAAGGATTCAATGATGAAAAAGATACTATTGATGGTGTTGACCCTATGGCCTGGCATTATGGTACCGGCCAAAGTATTGGCGAATGAGCTCCCCGATTTTCCGTTTGTCTCAGTAGTGGGGGAGGCCGAGAAAAGTGTTGAGCCAGATCAAGTCAGAGTTTCTCTGCAAGCATTGGTTTTTAGCGATACGTCGACTCAGGCGGTGGATCAAAATCGATCGGCCATGAATCAGGTTCTTAGGGTATTGAGAGATTTTGATGTGGATGAGGAAAGTGTCGAGGCTTCTGATGTTCGCAAGCGTGAAAAACGCGCCAAAGATGATAATTATCAATCACTACGTATTTTAGGTTACGAAGTATCGCGCAGTGTGAGTTTTCAGTTGAAAAACCTCGAGCATTACTCGGGGTTGATTAATGCGCTGAACTCAATTGATTACATTACCGATGTCAGCTCTCGATTTGACACCAGTGAGCGTATCGATATCGAAACCGAATTGCTGCAAGAAGCGAGTCGCCGGTCACGAAAGAAGGCGGATGTGCTCGCGGCGGGGCTCAACAGTAAAATTGATTCGGTATTTGGAATTTCCCAAGATCGAGACTTTCACTATGGAGGAGCCAGCTTTCGCTACCGTGTTGGCAGTGTTCAGGCAATGATGGCTCCCCCGAGTGACTCGCAGGCAATGACGCTCTTCATCCCCAAGAGCATTCAGTTGTCTCAACATGTGAGTGTTTTGTATCGATTGAAGTAAATGGAACCGATCATTGTTGATGCCATTCTATAAGGGCTTTTAGCCTGGGGCACCTTCGAATAATGTCGCTAAGTTTCTAACGAAACTCACGTACGGCACTCACAATGACTCCTTCAATGCGAAGCTCGGCATTTTCATCTAACAAGAGTGCGGGTAGATTTGGATCTTTGCTGATGAGCTGACTGTTGCGAAGATCCAACTCTCGACACAAGAGTTCGCCGTCTTGCATCGCAATGACTAGATCGCCTTGGTTGGGTTTTAAATCGCGATCGACGATCAATAGGTCGCCATCAAAGATACCGTAATCCTGCATAGCATCGCCACGCGCTCGGGCATAAAATGTTTGCTCCGGCCGTCTGATCAAATAATCATTGAGGTCCATGCCGCTGTCTTCTTTGTCGACGGGGCTGTCAAAACCGGCGCTGCAACTGTGCAATAGCAGTGGCAAGGTGATTTGAGAATGGATAACCGCGGGTGTTAATTCGGCAATGTTCACGGCGGGGCCTTTATATTTTTACTGTATATTTAGACAGTATATTGGTGGGCAATGATTTTGCAAGGGTTTGGGTAAGAATTTATCGGGTTTGTGTCGGGCTGCTAAGCTCGGTATTATCCGCCGCAGGATTTTCTTGGGCGCATGGTTTCCACTTGAATGATCGGAGACTGTTGGAGTGAAGCGAAAGATGGGCTTAGAAAATCTAGCAAGGCGCCAGAGCTTTTAAGGTCACAATTATTATTGAAAGCTTTCCGGTGACAAGATGAAAACGATGCTCTTTTGTGCAAGGCAAAAGAGTGATGTAGATGTAATTAAGGAGATGTAATGAAACGGATGATCTTTTTGTGTTTGATGTGCTTTCCAGTATTTTCTCAAGCGGCAATTTATAAGTGTGTGGATGATCGCGGGGTGGCGTCTTTTAGCCAGCGACCCTGTCCAGCGAAGAAAGTGGTTGGCAATACAGAGGCTCATAAACTTCATAAAGAGCTGGGTGAATTGACCGATACCGGTCAGAATTTAGTCACTTCTATTTCGGGGGATATGAAATCAATTATCGCCTGTCAGGATTCAAAAAAAGTCTTTGAGAAAAATCGAAAAGCGTTGCAATCGCGGGTCGATGGTCTGACGGATGAACACAAGGCGTTGAAGAAAGCCTATGCAACGTTAGAGTTTTGTGGGGTTTGTAAGGCGAGAGGGTTAAGCCAATGCCGAACCACGAGATCTTATTTAAATGAAGCCCAGAACACACTGATTACCAGTGTTGATCAAGCCAACCCTAAAGGCTGGGCGCACCGCTAGAGTTGGGTAAAAGCGCTAAGATCTGCTGTCTGTGCTGCGGAAATTGGGCCAGCAGCCGCGAGGCTTCACCCAGCTGCATATCTTGATATTCAAATCCGGGGCACACGGCTTCACTCAATAGTCCGTAGTTGCCCTGCTCAAGCTGCGAGGCTTTCCAAGTGCCGCCTTTCACGGCCAATTGCAGGCAGTGCCCAAGACTCGGGTCTGGCCCCAATAGATGGGTGGTGAGTTCGCCCTGCTCATCGATCAAGTAGTAGCGAATGGGGTCTCCCCGATGGAAATAGTGCAAAATATCGGACTGGTTTAGATGCCAGCGACCAATAGGCGCGTCGTCGGTAAGCAGATAGTAAATGCTGCTGATGCGCAGCCGTTTACCTACGGGGGTATCCATCGGCGGCTGATGGTCGCTTTGGTAGCTGCGCTTAAAGTACCCGCCTTCGATGTGCCGCTCTAGCTGAAGCTGTTCAATCAGTTGCTGTTTGGTCACTGTCGTTTTCTCTTAGTTCTTTTAGCTATCTGCGAATTGTCTCTATTTGCGAGTTGCCGCTATCTCGATTAGCCATTCGATTAATGCCAATTGTTCAAAATAACCCCGATGCCAATGCGCTTGATGCGGTGGTTGTAGTCGATCAGGGTTTCGCCATAACCGTTCACATATTCGATATAGCCATTGAGACGTCCTGGCAGCGGAAAGCTCAGAGCCATTTCCACCGAGGTGTGATTGTCGGATGAGCGTAAGTTGTTGCGCAACTTGCTCGACAAGGTCATGTCGTTCCATTTATAAGCGGCGCTAAAGTCGGCGTAACCGATGTAATCGTCGATATCTGGGTTGTCATCGTCCTTTTCGTCTTCAGGAATTCGATACCAAGGCTTGAAAGAGAATGCCCAACGATCCCGCGCCAAGACAAAATCGGCGTATACCCGGTTCCAACTGCGTGATAGAACCGAACCGCGGCCATTGGACTGATGGTTGAACCCCACCGAAACACTTTCCAAGTTGGCACCAAAAAGGCTGGCGTCAGTAGGAATAGTCCAAAATATTTCTGGCTCATAGTTGGTTTCACGAAACGGCGCAGAGGCATCGCTGTTGTAGACCTGCCACAGTGACAGTTGGGTGTAACCGGCCCACAGGGTTGAATCGTCGATGAGAAAGTCTTCGATTAACGGAACTTTGAAACTGATTTGAAATTTGGCTTCGGCATTGTCTAGCTGTTGATTTTCACTGGTGGCTTCGGCTAGCGGACTAAAGGGCTCGGTGTTGGGGTTTTCGCTATAGGTATAAGGCAAGATGTAGGTCTGCTTGTAGGGCAAGATGGCAAACTGGTAGCCAAACAATAGGTCTTCACGCTCCATGCGTTTCTTGACTTCAGAGACTTGCGTATGAGCCTCTTGGCCGGCGGCGGGAGATCCATTGGGCGCACCGAATAAAGCGTCGTAACAGGCTAGGCGTGTTTCGGCGTCCGATATTTCACGGCAAACGGTTTGTTCTGCGGCATTGCTGAATAGGGCGAAGAGTGGCAGCAGTAATAGGCACAGGTGTCGCATAGCGAGTCTCGAAAAAGTTAGGTCAGTGGGGCGAAGTATAATTGCCATAGTCTAGTGCTGCAGTGATTATTTGCGACAGAGCGTATGAATTCCTGCCGTTCTGCCCATTCACTGGGCGACTTGTTTTAGAGTGACGATTGGCGCAGACTCGTGAACTTGGTATTTTCTGATTTCTGGGTCGACCTTAGTGGTCGGCTCCACTTTACGGACGAGTTTATTATGAGCATTCAAATTGGCGAAAAAATTCCTTCAGTAACCCTGCAAGTTATGGGCGCTGAAGGGCCTCAAAAAGTGACCACAGACGAGCTGTTTGGCGGTAAGAAAGTTGTCATGATGGCGGTGCCTGGGGCATTTACCCCTGGCTGCTCTATGACTCATCTGCCTGGCTTTGTGGTCAAGGTGGATGACATTAAGGCCAAAGGGATCGATGCGGTCATTTGTACTTCCGTCAATGACGTATTTGTGATGCACGCTTGGGGTAAGGATCAAAATGCAGAGCACCTGACAATGCTGGCCGATGGCAATGGCGCGCTGGCAACTGCGTTGGGGCTGACAATGGATGCTTCGGGCTTTGAGATGGGGCCGGTTCGCAGCCAGCGTTACGCCATGATCGTCAACGATGGTGTGGTTGAGTTACTGAACGTCGACACCAAAGGAATCGATAAGAGCAGTGCTGAGACCATTTTAGCCGCACTTTAATAACACATAAGAGAGTCATAAAAGAATGAGAAATTTAGGGGTTGGCATTGGCGCAGTTGTGGTAGCGGCAGTGACCTTTTTAACCTGGGCCTGGCTGAGTGTTACTTGGTATGAGCCCGTTGTAGAGGTTGCCAGTAGCTGCGATGCGCCGGCCAGCGAATGGTCGGTGGATCAACCCTTAAAAGTGCTGACCTATAACGTTCAATACATGGCCAGCAAGAATTACTTTTTCTTTTATGACGCCGAGGCGGGCACCGACAGCAAGCCCAGCTTAGAACATACCACTTGGACGCTGGATCAAGTTGCCAGAATAGTCGCGGATGAAAACCCCGATGTTCTCATGTTGCAAGAAATCAATGATGAAAACGATTCTCGTACTTACGGTGTTGATCAAGTGGCGGCGTTACAAGAGCGCTTGGCCGACGCCGCTTATCCTTGTCGAGCCGATGCGCATTACTGGCAAGCCGGTTACGTGTTGCATCCCAAGGTTCTTGGCTCGGTGAGTATGAAACTGACTACCCTGTCACGCTACCCGTTACACAGTGCCCGTCGACATCAGTTGCCGTTGATGGATAACGATGCCATTACTCAACGCTTCTATTTCCAACGGGCGCTGCTGGAAACTCAAATTAAGTCGACCTCCGGTCAGTCGGTGGCTTTGATCAATACTCATTTCGATGCTTGGGGCGCAGGCTCAGACTTGATGCAGCGCCAAGTGGCGACAACACAAACCTTGCTCAGTCAGTTAGATGCCAGCAATACGCCGTGGATTTTCGGCGGCGACTTCAATTCTTTACCTCCCGATGGCCAGCAACAATGGCAGCGATTGGAAAGCGATGGCGTTGGTGAATACGACAAAGAGACAGCGCTTGAACCCTTGTATAAACGCTATGGCGCGATTCCAGCGCTGGACAAATTGACCCAGACGGATGCACAAGAGGTTGCTAAGTGGCATACGCACTTTTCCAATGATCCCCGTGTGACCGCCCCCGATCGCACCATCGACTATTTGTTTTACAGTCGGGATTGGAGCGCCGATGATGCCCGAGTTCGCCAGCACGATACTCTGGATATTTCCGATCATCTGCCCGTGGTTGCCAGCTTCTCTCTGCTACCACCCGAGTGACTTGAGTTGCATCGCGACCGATTGGCGTTGTATCGCGAGGATTGAAGTTGTATCGCAGGATTGATGTTGTATGGAAAGGTACGAGCTGCTAATTACAGCTCGTCTCTTTCTAGAGGAATTCGAAGGGTGAAGCAGCTGCCTTGGCCTTCTTCGCTAGTGACTTGTATTTCCCCTTGATGCCGTTTCGCGACTGTAGCCACATAGTTCAAACCCAAGCCTGCCCCCATTTCTTGATGGGCATTCTTCCCTCGAGTGAATCGATCGAACAGTGTGTCAATATCCTTGTCGGCGATGCCCTGGCCTTGATCGCTGACGGCGATAACAACATCGCTCTCGGTGACGCCGATAGATAGAGTGATTTGCGTTTTTGGATCGCTGTATTTTACCGCGTTTGATAGCAAGTTAATGATGGCTCGCTCGAGGGCATCATGATCGCCCATGACCCAGGCGTCGAGATTGGTTCGCTGAGTAATCAACTCGATGGATTTACTTTTCGCTAGCGCTAAACCTTGCATTTGCGCCGAATCGATCACCGCGTGCATGTCACACAATTGAAGCTGGTCGTCAGTTAACGATTGTGCGCGGCTAAGTTGAAGAAAACTGTCGGCGTAGCTTAAGTTCTTCCTCACCAACAGTTCAATGTCTTGTAAAAAGCTCTCGTTGATCGTCTCGTTCAACTGACCTGTCGAAGCGTATTCGGAAGATTCGTTGGCGTTGTTTTTCTGTAGGCGCTGTAGTTTTTTCCTTTGCAGTTCGAGAATCGCTAATACTGACACCATGGGTGAGCGTAAGTCGTGAGACAAAAAGTTAAGTGCCTCTAAGCGCGATCGCTCGGCAGATTTTAACTCGCTGACGTTGGTTAATGTGATGATGAGGGTGTCAGATGCTTGACCGGATAGACTTGACAGTCGCAGCTGACAAAATAGATCGATTTTGTCATCGAGCACCCCTTGATTGGAGTAGCTTGGCTGGTCGATATAAAGGCTTGCCAGAACTTTCGGCCAAGAGTGTTGCCCGGAGATTTCAATACGATTTAACTGATGCAGTAAATCATCCTTGAGATTACTGGGGAAAAGTGATCTCCAACTTTGATTGGTGAACAGAATCTGGCCGCCGGCATCGGCAATCATGACTGCGTCTTGCAGCTGCGCCAGGCTCTTTTCGATCAGTTGTTGATTGAGATTGGCCAGCTCTTTTTCTCGAGAAATTTGAGAGATAGTTTGCTCAACTAACTCTGATCCGTAGAGTTTATTCAGGGATATCGGTAGTGGTTTTTGCTCGACGGCGAGCCTCGCTTGTTGCGGGCTATCTAATCCGAGATTATTCCAAAATTGCCGCTGCAGTTTTTGTTGATGCTGGAAATTCTCTCGATCTACACCGGGGTTGTTGTCGCGTATCCGCCCCAGTTCTAATCGCAAGTAATTCAGCGCAACCTCCAGCCGTCTCCAGCTCCACAGCGGATAGAATAGTGCAATGCTAATTAACGCAGGGATGAATGAAATCCATCGGTTAATGGTCAGTTGTAGTCCCGAAGACACGATTAACAGCGCGGATATACTGATCGTGGTCGACAGCAATAGAGCTCTCGGGCTCATGCGACCAAAGAAAAACGTAAGGCACAAAACCAACAGGCTGTTGATGGCGGTGGTGATATTACTTTCCACCGGTGTGATCATTACTTCGTGGCGCAGCGCTTGAAATGCCCAGGCGTTAAGCTCGACGCCGGCCATATTGCCCACCGAGGTGGTGAATACATCTCCCAGTCCTGAAGCCGTGGCGCCAACAAAAATAATCTTTCCCGCTAATAAATCGGGATTGACGGAACCTTCAAGTACATCGACAAAACTAAAATGAATCAATCCCTGTTGTGAATTCGGCATAGGCAGCCAGCGCTGTTGTTGCTGCACGATGACATGGCTGTTGTCCGCGTCTGTGATCTGCTCGGCTTCAAAAGAGGGAGCCTCATCATGGAGTTGATTGAGTAGCGCTAAAGACGCGTGAGGCCAATAGGCGCTGCCCACACCTTCTCGTAAATAGATGCTGCGCACTACGCCATCTTCATCGGCAGCCACATGTACGTGCCCTACAGCATCGATAGCTTGGTAGAACTTAGGCGCCGGTGTAATTTCGAGAAGCTGACCTTGATGACCGATTCGCTCCAGATAAAGAGGCAGAACCACGGATTGTTGTTGTTTTAGTGCCTGCGCAAAGGCCTCATCAGCTAGCGGGTTTTGGCTGTCTTCGTCGGAGAAAATCACGTCAAAAAAAACGGCTTTTGCAGAGGCTAGTGGCTGCAAAAGTTCGGCGTGAAGATTTCTTGGCCAAGGCCAGCGCCCCAGCTGTTGAATGCTGCGCTCATCGATGTCGACAATGACAATGTCATCGGCAGTTGGCAAGCTACTCAATTGTTGGGTGGCATCGAACCACAGCCAGTCTAGGGTTTGAGTGACTTTATAATGACTGAGTAAGCCGCTGAAAAGACTCGTAAAGAGCGCCAGCAACAACAAATGTTGATGCTGGCGAAACCGATGAGACAAACGCGAAACTACAGACACTGCGAGACTCCTCGGCGATCGGCGCTAGATTGTTAGAAGGCAATGATGGCAAACAAGGCATAGAGCCCGATAGCGATCCACGGATTGGGTTTTGGTTTCCACTCCATCGCGGGCGAAAAGGCGGTTACCTGTCCCTCGTGTCCGATGGTTTGAATTCTCACGTAAAGAGCTGCCTTTCCGCTCAGTGTGATTTGTGTTTGGGTCACGATTTCATCGCTTAAAATTTCTGAAAACTGTACGTCACGCGCAACCTGAACTCGGTAGCGTGCAGCATCGTCAATGATCGGCCATGAGAGTGTCGCGTTAAAGCGATCACTAAAGTTCAAGTTTTGCGGGTCGAGGTTTGCGATGGCTAAAGGCGCGGCAACACAGAGAGTTTGTTCGCCAGCTAGACCTTGAAGCTCTTCGCTATCAATCGCTCGCAGTCGAGTTTTGTAGCAGCCTAGGTCGAGTTCGGTGAAGCTAAAGCGCGTTTCACTGAGTGTGCTGCGTGAAATGAGTTCATCATTCTGGTTGTTTTTAAGCAGCTCCAGTTGATAGCTCGTTGCCCCATCCACAGCTTTCCATTCAACCGCGATGGGCAGTAGCTGCGGCGTGCTGGCACTGCTGAAGGAGGGTGCTGGTAGTAGGGGTTTTGGCGCCTTAAGCGCTTCTCCTTTTTTGGCGGTGATACCAAAGCCCGCGGGTACCGCCTGTTTGTTTTGATCCGTATTTACGTCAACCAAACCTTCGAAGACTTCACCGCGCATAATCGGAGAGGGTCCATCGATACTGCTGACTCGATACTCGGTACCTCTGACTGCGGCCACGGCGGATGGGGTGGTAATTCTGAAACGACTGGCGGGACGGCGCTTGACCACACGGGTCTTCACGGCACCTTGGTTAAGTCGCAGGCGACTGTCGACCACACCATAGCCATCAAAGCTCGACAAGGTGTCTAACGAGAGTTCTGAATTTGGCTCCATTTGCAAAGTGCTGCCGTCACCAAATTTCAAATTGAGGGTAGCGCTCGCCGCGGTTGTCAGAGTCGCACCAATACCCAGTTGATCACCCTTTTTGATCGCTACCGGAGTTTGTGAATTCATCGCTAAGACAAATGCCTCGCCGTCGACAAAGGTGACGGCAACTGGCTTCGGAATCTCTTTCAGCCACTCGGCAGGAAAGCTCAACACAAACCCAGGCTTAATGTAGCGATCGTTCTTAACGCCGTTGAGTGGCGGCAGCTTGAGCCAGCATCCCCGTTGGTTGGTGTACTTTAAACACAGATCCCAAATGGTATCCCCTGGGCGAAAGGTATAAAGCCATTCTGCTGAAAAAGCCGGAGTTGATAGGAGCAGGACAAGCCCCGCAAGAGCGGAGGTGAAGATGGTGGGTTTCATGTCGGTTCTTTTTCCGTAGTTGACTCAGCTGTTGACCGCTTCGAGTCGATATCCGTGTTGATAGATGGTGGTAATGCAAAAGCCCATGTCGGGGTTGATTTGCAAGCTGCGACGCACCTTACTCACATGCACGTCGACAGTTCGAGTATTGAGTGCGGCATCAACTCCCCACACCTGGCGCAGTAAGAATTCCCGCGACAGCACTTTGCCCATATTGCGAATGAATAACACCGCCACGTCAAACTCTTTTTGAGTGAGCTTGACTGGGTCGCCATTTATTCGCGCTTGGATCGCTTGAGTATCGATTTCGATAGGGCCCAGCTGCAGGCGTTTATCTGCGGTATCGATGCCTGCGCGACGGCTGAGAGCGGTCAGTCGTGCGGTGAGTTCTTTTTGTCGCAAGGGTTTGACTAGGTAGTCATCGGCACCGGCGCTGAGTGCTTTGACCACATCTTCTTCGTTGTCGCGCTGGGTGGCGAATAATACCGGCAGCGATTGTTTGTATTGCTGACGCAGGGTGGTCAAGACATCCACGCCGGTTTGATCGGGCAGCTCCCAATCCAAGATGGCTAAGTCGAATGGCTCGCGACGGCAGGCGTCCAAAAAGTCTGTGCCGTTGGCATGGTGTGTCACTTGATGACCGATTTCTTCGAGCCAGCCTTTGACTAGCTGGGCTTGCTGTAGATCATCTTCGAGCATGGCTATTTTCACGATGCTGTGTTTCTCCCCTAAATCCATGATTGAGACTTTTTGTGTGTCGATCTTAAAGTGTTAACTGAGTCTCATTTTCCAGGTGCTAAGAATACGGGATTTTTGTCGTCGCTGCAGCGCTCAAGGAAGTGGATTTGGTCTCTCCAAGCCTATCGGTGTAAAAGCTTTGTAAAATCCGCTGCAGGGCTCGGTTTTACAGGGTTTTACAAAACTCGAGACGGTTGTTTGTTACCTTAAATATCAACGCAAACACTTCGCTTTGGCGAGCAACCACTAATCATAGAGTGTGTAGGACTGAGTTAGACAATGAAAGATAAACAAGAGCTTTTGATCGCCACCAATTTACAAAACATCATTCAGGCGCGTCAAACCGTGGCTAAGGGTCGATGGTATGGCGCATTTGATGCGCTGGTGTGGTTAAACGCATTAACCGCATTTCCCGAGGCCTTGCACTTGGAGCTGCGCTATCGGGACGATAAGGGCGAACATAGTGTTCTCATCGATCGTTGTCACTTTTCGAAAAACCCGCTGCTGCTGTTGAGCAATCGTTTGTCTGTGGCCTTTGTCGGTAAGGTGGTCACTGCTGAACTGTGGGTCGCCAGTGAAGGGCCTTTCAAGGTCAATGTGCTTGAAAGTAAGTTACAGGCGAGCAGTGTGAGCGCCGATCAGTATTTGAAAAAAGCCGCTTGAAAGGATTCTGTCGAGCCGTCACAAACAGCTCAAATACCTTCGTAACCGGTTGAGGGGGAAGGTCTTGTGGGAGAGGTACTTATATGGATATCAGACGATTAGAGTTGACCGACAATCAGCTTAGGGCTGTGTATAACTTGCGCCTGCAAATAGAGATTGCCGAGCATCGGCATTTTCGCCAAACCACCAGCGTAGAAGATCTCGCCGAGCTGATCACCATCGCGTCGGCGTCGCAGCACCCGTTGGTAAAATCTGCCTATGCAAAATTCACCCATTTGTTAGACGTGGGTCGATTGCAGCAATATATGGCTAGCGGTTTGCCGGTCAAGGAATCGCTAGCCGCAGAATTCGTCCGCGGTAATAAATCGTCGTAAGCCTGACTGCATTTATCGGCTGGCTGCGGTTATCGCTGCGTTTTCTCTAGCTTCTTTTATAGTGTCTTCGCTGTCTTTTCCGCGCCGGTTAAGTTTGAACTAATTGAGGCGCTTTGTAGATTTCTTCCTCGCCATAGGCGAGTTCCAGTGCTGTGCGTTCGGCTTTTTTCAATCCTTTGACTACCAGCCCATATGAGTGATCGATCATTTTCTGGATGTCATAGTCGGGCACGCTAGCGTCGAGGGTGACGGTATTCCAGTGCTTTTTATTCATGTGGTAGCCGGGTTTCACAGCATCGAAGAAAAAGCGCAGGGTTAGTGCCTGTTCGGGATCACATTTTAAGTTCATACGGCCGACCCCTGCTTCGATACTTAAAGTCGCGTACATTTTACCTTTGACTTTAAACACCGCTACGTCTGGATAGAATGGGTAGTCCTCGACAGCTTCGGGTTTATTCAGCAAATACTGTTTGGCCTGATCGGTGTCCATGGATGGATCCTCTCTCCGTAGAGGTTGTTGGGTCAGCGGCTAAGCTGAGATAAAGCAGCGCTTGGCGTCTGAGTGGTGGTTCACAATGAGTCGCTGATCGGTGGCAATGGCGTTGAGCGGAATATCCCAGCTGGCCAGTTGCAGTTGCTCTACCCGCTGGCATTCATGAGCCAATCCTAGCAGATAGGGCGGTTTTACTATTGAGTTAGCGCGGTCTTTCTTGAAGGCAAAAGCGCGATCGTAGAAGCCGCCCCCCATTCCCATGCGACCGCCGTTCTCGTCGAACCCGACCAAAGGCATCAATACCAAGTCGAGAAACTGTGCGGGGAAGGTGCAGCGGTATTGCGCCTTGGGCTCGAAAATTCCAAAGCGATTTTTCCTCAAGGCTGTCGTGGGTTGGTAGCGAATAAACCACAGCTGGTTGTCTCTGCCCGGTTTCAATACCGGCAGGTAACAGCGTTTACCGAGTTTCCAAGCGGCTTTGACAATAGGGCGTGGATCTATCTCGCCATCGCTGGGTAAATACAGAGCAATGTGGCGACTGCGAATGAACAGTGGTTGGCGGGTTAGTTGCCGGCACAAATTGTCAGCGGCGGCTTTTTGCTGAGACCGGCTAAGCTTGCGTCGGCCTTGGCGCAACTGTTTTCTCAGGGCCGATCGAGTGGCGGCAATCGAGGTCATTGTGGCTCTCTAATGCAATGGCGTTGTATCGGTATTGAGGGGCTGCTGGCTAATAGAATTACGTCGTGAACACTCACCATCCCTAGGGCAACCCACAGGCGCTATTGTGTCACAGGATTAACGCAAGGTATTGTCTTGGATTAGGGAGGCTGGGAGGCTTAATTTAAGAAGCCCCGAAAGTGCGGCTGTCAACTTGGCCTTGAACCGTAAGGTTCAAGGTGGAGGTCCCTGCAGTATCTCAGGCTTTCCGTCAGGCGGACATGCACACCGATACTGGCGAGTTACCCCCGGGGTATACATTATCGGCTCGAGGACTCGTCGACTGGCCAACACATCAGGGTTGAAGGGATTATAGCGCACAACCGGGGCAGTCTATAGATTGAAGTTTCAAAAAAATCGGCGTATGGGGGCCGGCGCCATGAGAATTTACCTTGGCCGGGTGCTTAAAGTTTGCTCAACGCATCGTCGAGTTTTTGCGTGAGGCGATCCAGCGCGTCGCTGTCGGGGTCGATATTTTGGGCGCTGCCTTTACTTTCGAGCAGTTCGTGACTGAGATTCAAGCCGGCCATGACTGCTATGCGTTCTAGGCCGATGACATTACCGCTGCCGCGAATATCACGCATGCGCTCATCCAGATTATGAGCGGCCTGCATCAGGGCATCTCTTTCGCCGGGGGGACAGGCGACTTGATACTCTTTGTCGAGTATTTGCACGAAAACGGTTTCGTTGCTGCTCATAGGGGATTCCTCAAAATCCTAAATCCATTTTAGGATTGCCATGGTGCTCTATAGTGTGCGCTTAAGTTTGCTCTTCGAGGCTCTTCAGCCGAGTGATCATTGCTTCGACTCGAGTTCTCGCTAACTCATTCTTTTCGACCAGACGAGTGCGCTCCGTATGCCACTCGGATTCTCGTAATTTTGCGCTTTCGGCTTCTTGCTGGAGGCGTTTATTCTCCTCACTGAGCCGGCTGCACTGCTGAATCAATTGATCCAGTTTGGTTTCCAGTGCGAGAAACAGTTGATCTGTCATGGCGTAAAGAGCCTGTGGTCGAATTTCGAGCTACTATATTGCGCCGCTGGTGAGGGGTCAATAAGCATGAAGAAGGTTTCTCGAAACAATCTGTAAAATGTGGTGTATCGCACTGTTATTAAAAGGAAATTTATAATGCAAAAGAAGTGCGATTTTGATGCCGAGGACGCTGCAATTCATTCGTGATAGGATGGCGCCCGTTACCAGGTTGGATGAACTATGAGCAATATCGAAACCCTAATTTCTTACGAAGAAATGAATCATTTAATGGTGCCTCTGGGGGCGCTTAATAGCCCTTCAGAGCTGCATGGCATGCTGTGTGGAAAGCTCAGTGGCGGCATGCGAATGAGTGCCGACGAGTGGATGGAAGAGGCGCTGACGTTTCTCGACATCATTACCAGCGAAGAAGAGGGCGTGGTTGGCGACCCAGAAGGTCGCGGTCAGCAAGCGCTGGCTCGACTCTACTCAGTGGCACTGGCCCAGTTGGAAGACAGCGATTACGGCTTCGATTTAGTTTTGCCCAACGACGAAGCTGCGCTGGAGCTGCGGGCTGCGGCCCTTGGAGAGTGGTGCCACGGATTTTTATCGGGCTTTGGCAGCGCCGGATTAGACCCAAAGGCGAAATTCTCAGAAGAGGCCGCCGATGCACTGCGTGATCTTGCCGCGATCGTCAGTATTGGTGATGGTGCTGATGAAGAGGATGAAGATGCGGAGGCAAACTTCGTTGAAATCGTCGAATATGTACGCATGGCCATACTCACCTTGTTTGTGGATTTTGGCCAAATCAAGGACGAAAAGCCGCTGGTCCACTAAAGAGACTTGGCAGCTGAGCTTCAGCGGCTTAGTTTGTGATGACTAACATCGGTTAATCGGCCAGATAAAGGGTTAGGAAAAAGGAAATCCCATGAGCATCGCGAAACAAGAGTTCACCCGTCGTCGCAAACAACTGATGGCGATGATGGAAGATAACAGCATCGCTATTTTGCCGGCCGCGCCGGAACGCACTCGTTCACGCGATACCGAATACAGCTTTCGTCAAGACAGCGATTTTTACTATTTATCGGGATTTGTCGAACCCGAATCGGTTCTGGTGCTGATACCTGGGCGAGAGCATGGTGAATATGTGCTCTTCTGCCGTGAAAAAGATCGAGAGAAAGAAATCTGGAATGGCCATCGGGTCGGCCCCGAGGGTGCCTGCTTGCAGTTTGGTGCCGACGACGCCTTTCCTATCGACGATATTGACGACATTCTACCGGGGCTGATTGAGGGCCGTGAACGCGTCTATTATGGCATGGGTAAAGACGCCGACTTTGATCATCAAGTGATGGTTTGGGTCAATACCATTCGCGCTCAGGTGCGCACTGGCGCGATTCCGCCGGGTGAGTTTCTCGAACTCGATCATCTGTTACACGACATGCGTCTGTACAAATCAGCTGCCGAGGGACGCTTGATGAAACGCGCTGGCGAAATCTCCGCCGCTGCTCATGTTCGCGCGATGAAGGTCTGCAAGCCCGGGGTTTACGAATATCAGCTCGAAGCCGAAATTCATCATGAATTTGCCACTAATGGCGCGCGTTTTCCGGCTTACAATACCATTGTTGGCGGCGGCGCTAACGGCTGTATCTTGCATTACGTTGAAAACGACCAAGTCCTGAAAAAAGGCGATTTGGTATTGATCGACGCTGGCTGCGAACTTGAATACTACGCCGCCGATATCACCCGCACCTTCCCGGTGGATGGAACATTTAACAACGAGCAGCGAGCCCTCTACGAGTTAACGCTAAAAGCCCAAGAGGCGGCTATTGATGCTATCAAACCGGGTCGCCACTGGAATGAGCCTCACGAGGCTTCAGTCGAAGTCATCACCGCTGGGCTTGTCGAGCTGGGCCTGTTGATTGGAGATGTGGCCGAGCTGATTGAAAAAGAAGCTTACAAAGAATTCTACATGCATCGTATCGGTCACTGGCTGGGTATCGATGTGCACGATGTGGGTGATTACCGCGTTGGTGGCGAGTGGCGAGTGCTGGAGCCAGGCATGTGTATGACGGTAGAGCCCGGTATTTATGTGGCTCCCGATAACGCCGGTGTTGACGCCAAATGGCGCGGTATTGGCATTCGTATCGAAGACGATGTATTGATCACAAAAGACGGCTGCGACGTATTAACCGCAGACGTGCCCAAAACCATCGATGATATTGAGGCGCTAATGGCGGCCAGCTAAGCTGGCTTGTATTGCGCCCTGTAAGCGACTTTTACGCTCTTAAGGCGATAGGAACCTCGAACACAAAAGATATGACAGAAAACGTGGCAACCGACAGCGAAGCGATCGAGACAGATATCGCCATTATTGGCGGCGGCATGGTGGGCGCGGCACAGGCTGCGCTCTTGGCCCAGGCCAACCCCCAGTGGCGTATCACCTTGATTGAAACCTTTCCTATGCCGGAAGGAAAGCCAAGTTTTCAACCCAGCTTTGACGATCGCGCTACCGCGATTGCCCATGGCAGCGTGATTTTGTTACAGCAATTGGGTATTTGGCCACAGTTGCAACAGCACGGTACACCCATTGATCAGGTCCATGTCTCGGACAAAGGCCATTTTGGTGGCGCTTTGATCGATCGCCACGAGCAAAACGTCGACGCACTGGGATACGTCGTGCCCAATGGCTGGATTGGTCGGGTACTCATCGCGCATTTGCATCAATTGGCCAACGTCGACATAGTCGCTCCCGCGACTGTCGAGCAATTGCAGCCTCAGGTCGGCGGCGCGCGATTACAGCTGCGTCGCGGTGATAGCACCGTGATACTAACGGCGCAATTGGCGATTATTGCCGATGGCGCTCAGTCGCCTTTGCGCCAATCACTGGGTATCGATTGCCAGCAACAGAGTTATCAACAGACCGCCATCATTGCCAATATTGGCCTAGAGAAGTCCCACCAAGGCGTCGCCTACGAGCGCTTTACCGATCAAGGGCCTATGGCATTACTGCCGCTGGGAGAGTCTTTGCAAGGGCAGGCCAGTGCCTTAGTTTGGACCCAGCCCAGCGCTGAGGCAGAGAGAATTCTGGCGCTATCCGACGAGCACTTTTTGCATCTGCTACAGCAGCGCTTTGGTCATCGCCTCGGTCGCTTTGTCAGCGTTGGTAAACGTGATAGTTATCCACTGAGTTTGTCGGTGGCGAAAGAGCAAATACGATCTTCGGTAGTGGTGATGGGCAACGCCGCGCACTTTTTGCATCCCGTTGCCGGTCAAGGGTTTAACCTTGCCCTGCGCGATTGCGCCGCGCTGGCCACTAGCTTGATGGAAAAAAGCGACGCCCCGCTTGGCGCCTTGTCGCGCCTCAACCGCTATATGGAACTGCAGCGATTGGACCAGCAGGCGACCATTAATTTCAGTGATCAACTCACCAAGTTGTTCTCGACGGCGAGCCTGCCACAGGCCGCGTTACGAGCGCTGGGTTTTGTCGGGCTGGAATGTGTACCACCGGTTAAACACTGGTTTACCCGACAAACTATGGGCGCCGGAGGGCGTCAGCAGGTGCTTAACCCGGTGGCAGGTCATTAGAGAAACTTGAGAGAAGCTTGAGAGAAGCTTGAGAGAAATTTGAGAGATACATAAGAGATACATAAGAGATACTTAAGGGATGCTTGTCTACCTAAAGCGTCAAACAAGTATTGTTTAGAATAGAGAAGTGCGGTCTAGCATAGCGAGATTTTATGAGCCAGGATCAGGCGTCTATTACTCAAGAATTTGATGTCATCATCGTCGGTGCCGGTTTGGTGGGTAGCGCCATGGCTTGTGCTTTAGCTGCCGATAGCAAGGGCGAGTCTTTGCGTATTGCGGTGGTAGAGGCGGGTTCCGATCCACTCAGCTTCGAGGGTGTCGACTTCGACCCTCGCGTGGTCGCCTTGACTCACGCGTCGCAAACCCTATTGAAAAGTGTCGATGCCTGGACGCTGATTGAGCAACAGCGCGCCTGTCCTTATACCGACATGCATGTGTGGGATGCCGACGGCACGGGCAGTATTCATTTTGATTGTCACGAAGTGCAGCACACTAATTTGGGTCACATTGTTGAAAACAGCGTCGTTACCCGAGCGCTCTTGTCCCGTTTACAATCTTATCCGCAGATTACCCTGCTGCGACCAGCGAAAGTCAAAACGCTATTGCGAGATGAGGGTAGTGAGCTGCAGAGCCTGTTGCTAGAAGACGGCCGCAAGCTGTCGGCATCTTTGTTGCTCGCCGCTGATGGTGCCAATTCAAAAGTTCGAGAGTTGGCCAATATTGCTACGCGGGAATGGAATTATGGCCACGATGCGATCGTTACCACCGTTCGCACTCAGCAGCCTCATCAATACACCGCTTGGCAGCGTTTTCTGACCTCGGGCCCACTGGCATTTTTGCCGTTGCAGACGCAGCGTAACGATCAGTGGGACGCGCACTACAGTTCTATCGTTTGGTCGCTGAAGTCCGAACAAGCGCCGCAGTTAATGGCCCTTAGCGACAGTGAATTTAAACTCGCTCTGGGGCAAGCTTTTGAACACCGCTTGGGCGAGGTCGAAGAAGTCGCCAAGCGCTACAGTTTTCCATTGCGTCAGCGTCACGCGGTGAACTATGTGCAGCCAGGAATTGCCTTATTGGGCGACGCCGCCCACACCATTCATCCCTTGGCGGGGCAGGGCGTAAATCTAGGTTTTCTCGATGTAGCGGCTATGCGCGACGAAATTCTGCGAGCCTGCGCTCGACAGCTACCGCTCTACGACGCTTCTATCCTCAAACGCTACCAACGTGCGAGAAAGTCCAACAACTTGGCGATGATGGCGATGATGGAAGGTTTTAAGAGACTCTTTGGTGCCGATCATTTACCCACCCGCTGGTTGCGCAACGAAGGCATGCGTCAGTTAGACAATGTCTCGCTTCTGAAAAATACCGTGGTGAAACAAGCCATGGGGCTTTAGGTTCCATTGCCTTCATTTGTTGACATCAAAGTCACTGTGTCGGAGCACATCATGGGCTGGTCGAGCTGTTTGGGTCTATTGATCTGATCGATATTGGTTTTCCTGAGCACTCATTGCCGGTGTCATCCCAATAGCGTATAGCTGCGTATACAGACATTCTGCCCTGAGTCATCACTATGATCGAAGCCATTTATGTTGCCGCTAATAAACGTGAGTCGCTGCAAAACTGTGATTTCGCCAATGTGATTGCCTACCAAGGGTTGGCGGGAGATAGATACTGTCGACGCAGTCTCTCTACTAAATACAATGTCAGCTTTATGGCTGTGGAACAGGTTGAGCGATTCAATCGTCGTCATGAAACTGCTATTACTTGGTCTGCAGCGCGTCGTAATGTCATGACCCGTGGAATAGACCTCAATGCATTGGTTGGAATTGAATTCCGTATTGGTAATGTGTGGTTTCGGGGTGAAGAGTTGTGCCAGCCGTGTAAATTGTTGGCGCGTTGGTATCGCGATTCCGGATTGAATCAACGCACGGTTCTGACGGAGATGATGGCTCGTAGTGGTATTCGGGCAACGGCCCTAAATGATGGCGTGATCGAGATTGGCATGCCCATTACTGTTGAATAAATTAGAAACTCTACTTCTTGCAGTTTTTTAGAATGCTAGAACAAGGGAATAGTCGTGATGACGAAGGAGTAGTAGCGATACCAAGTAGGTACCCTTTGTCGGTGTGGATTACGCTTGGGTTGATGTTAGCTATGAGCCCTCGAATGTAGAGGTTATTGATGACGACGATAATGTTTTTGTCTATCAGTTAATGGCTGGTGTCGCATATCAATTTAACGATCAAATGGCATTGTCTTTTTCTTTGCGCTATCGAGACTATGAAGAGGCAACTGTCGATTCGAGTTTGCTGCCCGCCGAATTCGATATTGAATTGGATGAAATGGTCTACGATGTGGGCATTCGTTACAGCTTTTAGTATTCAATCGTTATTATCAATTTGCACCGCTAAATCACATGGCTTGTTCTAGCGGTGTAAAAGATAATGGTTGAAAGAGTATTTTATTCGACGGCACTTGGAGTAGATGTCGCCATCACCTATATTGATCGAATACCCCATATCCCGAAATGCTTTGCGCCTGTCTCGCCCGGCCCAATAGCGGGCCAGCGTCATGCGGGTTAATAGTCGGTAGCAGGAATAAAGGTGAAAACGCAATTGCTGCTGTTCAAGATCACTCATTTCGGGGGTTTTGAGTAAACCCCGTCGTCTTATTTTCTTAAACTCCCTGCGCACCAATTTTTTTTCGTTTTTCAAGCTGGCAAGATTAAAAACGTGAATCGTGGTCTTAAACTGAGCTTTGATCAGTTGGTGTAAGTGCTGGATTTCCTCTGCACGATTCTCGTGCTGTGATGCTTGTTTCATGAGTGTATCGATGATGGCGTCTTCCTGATGACTTGGCAGAGACGGAAAAAATAACCGACGTTGAAATAGGTAGCGCACATAACTGCTTAGCCGTGAGCTGTAAGGCGCGAAGTGCAAGGCGATGAGCAGCGCGGGAGAAAGCCACTTTGCGAGATTGGCGTCAACCAGTAACGTTAGACCTCTATGCGCGGCAGCCATCAACGCGAAACAAAATAGGCAATAGATGGTCGTCACCGTGACCAGACGTATGGGGGTGGCAGTATGATGGATGCTCAGCGGCCAGCGCTCATCGGCGGATTCATTTTTTAATAAGTCGGGCAATTCTTGCCAGTGATAGAGTGTCCACAACGAGAACACCAAAAACAAACTTGTCGGAACTAGCATAACCATCTCCGTGTGGATCAATGAACCACATTATGTTGCTGAGTGGGATTAGAATAGGTCAAAAAATCGGTAATCATCGGCCCCACCTCTTTCATTTTGGTCATCAACAACAGGTGGCCGCAATCAATCTCTATGAGTTGGCTGTCGGGAATTCTGCTGTGAAGGATGCGGGCGTTGATAATGGGAACCAAGGGGTCATCGGTGCCGGCCAAAATCAGCGTTTGTTGATGCAATTTATGTAACCAATGCATACTGGTCCAGTAGGAGGCGGCATAAAGTTGAAACAGGTACCCTTGGCTGGATTTCGGCGGTCGCACACGATCGGTGTACTCGTTCATTAGTTCTGGGTCTCGGCGTAATTCTCCGCCGTAAATGTGTTGCGCGATATCTTTAAGATAACCCTTGTCGAAGTAACGCTTCGGGTTTGACAGCTTCATAAACACCGAAGGCTTGCCGGGCACCATTATCGCGCCGGCACTGGTCGCCGCCAGAATCAAATTTTGACAGCGTTTGGGAAAACGATAGGCAAATTCTTGCGCCATGGCGCCCCCCCATGAAACCCCTAAGGTGTCGACTTGTCCGTAGCCAAAGTGATCGAGGATTTGAGCTGAGAGCTTGGCCAGCCCCTTGAAGCGCATTGGTAGCCTGGGAACTTCTGACAAACCAATACCGGGCATATCGAAAGTGATGCATTCGATGCCTTCAAGCTCCTGCATTAACGGCAGCAGTATCTCCAAATTGGCGCCGATCCCATTAAACAGCAGCAGTGGTCGATCGCTTTTGTCGAGTTTTCTGGCCACGTGTATTTGTAGTCCCATTACCTCGACAAAACACTCTTCGATGTCCAATGTAATCATTTCCTCGGTGGCTTGTGTGAGTGCTTCTAGTGCCAGTATGTCGCTCACAATTGATTTAGCAAGAAGTTATGACAGTTTTTTTAAAACGAAAAATATTGGCACAAAATGGATCTTTCCGTGCTCCATGTTGCAGCACTGTGACAAGAATGTTGCACGGCTGTAATGCATTTTTTTTCGGAAAAAAACTTTAATGATTAATTCATGTTTATTCGTTGACAGGGTCGCCGTCTACGCATATTTTTCAGAGGAAAGCGCTGGTTGGAAAATTGGATATTCCAGTTTCAGGGCTAGAGTCTTTTGCTTGGCATGGAACGCCGCTTCAATCCATCGATTATTGTGTCGCTCCCAGAGTAAGTGTTACCCCTTATTTTTTAATGGTTAGAGGATATTGTCATGGGCAAGGTTGTAGAGAAAACCGAGACTGAAGAAAAACCCGAAATCAAAGCGGAATCAAAATTATTGGAAGATACTGAGATGAATACAGAAACTGAAAATTTAGATTCAATGCCCAAAAAGTCGAGTCGTATTGTGAAAGTTATTTCAGGTGTCGGATCGGCGTACAAGTTTGCTTGGTACACTTGTCTGGGAACCGCGTTGACTGTTGAGGAAACGGTCACCGATTTCAGCAAAAAAATGGCAGTCAAAGGTGCCGGTGTCGATCTGAAACCAAGTTTGATTACCAAGAGATTTGAAGCGCCTAAGGCAAAAATTGATCACGCTCGCGCAGAGTTTAAATCTAAGGCTCAGGAGAAAATAGTCGGCGTTGAACACGCATTGGATGAAGGGGTTAATCGTTCGCTGCACTTTATTGGCGTGCCTAGTCGAAAAGATATGAATCAGATGACTAGCCTTATGCAGGATATGGCCGAGTCGATTACCGAGTTGTCGTCACAACTTCAAAATCAAAAGCCAGCTCCTGCGAGCAGAGCGAAGAAGGCCAAGGCCGATGGCCAGACCTCGGTGGCCTAAGCTCAGCGAATAAGTGCGATTGTACGATGCGATCTTTCTCTCAGGGATGAGACGAAAACGCTATCGATAGCGAAGTGAACGAATTCTAGCAAGGTGAATAAGGTATGACTTCAGTGGGTAGAGTGTCTGGAGCTTCAAGTTCAGATGGTGGCAATTTTCGAAGCGGCGATTTCCATCACGCGTCGTCGAATCAAGAATCTAATCCGCCTTTGACGCCCGCTGTTGTAACAACAACTTCGACCGGGACTAAGCGGCGAAAATCAGATAGCGTGGAAAACTCTCAGTCCTTGAGTGCTTCAGAGAAGATCCAACAAGATGATTCCAGAGTCGGTTCTGACGTCGATAGTGCGCAGGATGGCAGTAAGGACCAGTTGCAAATAAAGCTAGAGCGCTTGCGCAACAGCTCCTTGGCGCTGTCTCGCTTTACCCAAGATCTTCGCACTCAATACGCCTTCGATACCGCCGAAACTGAGATGTTAGATGAAGCCGAGGTTTTGGATAACCACCAGGATTCCACCGCTATCGATGATTCTCTATTGGCGAGTCCAGAACTTAAGCCCTCGAGAAACTCTCAAGGACCTAAGCCGGGCGCGCCTGATCACAGTACTTCGGGTGGTTTAAAGGGCGTTGGCTTGGCCGAGTCTGCCGGCCGGTTTTTTCTGCAATCTTTTAAACAGCCAGAAGTGTTTGTTAATCATTACTCCAGCTTTGCCAAGGAGGTGGTTAATATTGTGCAGTCAAAATCCAAGTTGGAGCCTCCACGAAAAGATAAACGTTTCCGAGATGCGGTTTGGAAAGACAACTATCTCTATCGCAGTGTGATGCAGACCTATTTAGCTTGGGATAAAGAAGTCACCGGTTGGGTTGACGATTTGGATATGGAAGAGGCCGACAAACGTCGCAGTCAGTTCCTGCGAGAACAGGTGAGTGCAATGTTGTCGCCAACCAATTCCCCGTTGAATCCTGTGGCCGTTAAACGCGCCTATCAAACTGGCGGAAAAAGCGTCGTCTCCGGATTGAAGAATTTAGTTGAGGATATTCACACCAACCATGCGATGCCAAGTCAAGTACGGCCAGACTCCTATACAGTCGGCAAGGATTTGGCGATATCGTCGGGAGCAGTGGTCTATCGCAGCGAGGTGCTTGAGCTGTTGCAGTATCAAATGGATGCTGGTCAAGTTATCGATCAACGACCGGTGTTGATCGTGCCGCCGCAAATCAATAAATTTTATGTATTTGATTTGACGCCCAAAAATAGTCTAGTTAAACATTTGCAATCTCAAGGTGTTCAGCCGTTTGTGATCAGCTGGCGTAACCCCAGTCGTCACAATGCCGCCTGGAACTTAGATCGCTATGTCAGCGAGCTAGAAGCGGCGATTGAGGTGATGTGCGAAATTACCGGTAGCGATCAGATTAATCTCAGCAGTGCCTGTGCTGGCGGTGTTACCTCCATGGCACTGTTGGGTTATTTGCAAGCGGCAAACAAACCGTTAGTGCATTCTCACTCGATGTTTGTCACCGCTTTGCAGGCCGACGATACAACTTCTCTGGGTTTATTTGCGACACGGGAAGGTGTCGAGTTGAGCCGCAAGCTTGCTAAGCGTCAAGGTTATATGGATGGGAAATCTCTGTCTCATATATTTAATTGGTTGCGTCCGACGGATTTGGTCTGGAATTTTTGGATCAATAATTATCTATTGGGCAAAGAACCTCCCTCGATGGATGTTCTCTATTGGGATAACGATTCGACGCGGTTACCTGCAGGCCTACACAGTGATTTTTTGGATATTTTTGTGGAGGATAAGTTTGTGCACCCCGATCGTTTGGTGGTCAAAGGTTATCCGTTGGATATTCGTCAAATCAGCATGGATTTTTATTGTGTTGGCGGCAACGAAGATTATTTGATGCCATGGAAGAAGTGCTTTGAAGTTCCGAAGCTGGTGTCTTCGGAGTGTACTATGGTGCTCAGTACCAGTGGTCATATTCAGAGTATTCTGCGCCCGCCGGGTATCGCCAATACCGTGTATTACACCAATGAATCTGAATGCACCGATGCCGATCAGTGGCTTGGCTCTGCGGTAAAAAATGAGGGCAGCTGGTGGGATCATTGGGGGCAATGGCTGCATCAGCGTGCGGGCAAACAGCAAGTAGCGAGCGGCTCCGTCGGCAGCAAAGCGCATCCGCCTCTGTCACCGGCTCCGGGGCTCTACGTCAACGAAAAGGTGGCTTGATTAACGGCTGCCTTCGGAGCATCGCCCTTAAGGTCATTCGTCCTATAGGGCAGCGACATTATTCTCAGGTGTCCTAGGTGTATTGATATTCTCTGAAGGTCACATAGACTAGCGCCCGATTTTCAGTTTTTTGGTGCGTCATGTCTGCGGCTTTTCTATCATCCATCAGATCCATCCATTATCGCGATCATGCCGAGCAATTTCTTCAGCAATCGACTACTAGGCCTTCGTCTCGCGAAGAGATCGAGCCTTGGCGGCGGGGACGAGCACGCTATTGGTGTTGGTGCATTGAAGTAGACAACAGCGCTGTTTTGGCCCGCCTAGAAAACTTTCAGCAACACCTGAGTGCTTTTCTCCTCGCGAATTATCAACGCCAACCACATATTACCGTCGCCGTCTGCGGGTTTTGGTTGTCAGAGGGCGACACTCACCGTTTTAATGACGATTTTAGTCAATCACAATTGGCGGTTCAGCGGCGCAATCTTGAACATCTCGCTCCCGAGGCTTTTAAACTGCAGGTTTTGGGTGGCAACAGCTTTCAGTCGGCACCATTTTTGGAGGTTGTGGATGACTCTGCCAAGGGAAATTTGGAGCAATTGCGGCGCTGTCTTTTGGACACTAGTGATGACTTTCGCTCCTCGGCATACTGTCCTCACATCACTTTAGGTTTGTATAACGGCGAGCACTGCACGAATGACCTGCTGCATCGTCTCACCCTGATTGACGATAGAGAGCCGCTGTCGCTAAAGGTGTCAGCTCTGTCACTAATGTCTTATGATAGCGCCGATTTACAAGGCGCGCTCAAACTCGAGCAGCGAGTGCTATTATCGGACTGAGTGTTCGAGGGCTTCAATTGAGGGTTTCACAGTGGCCAAACTATTTTTTAAGCTAAATGGCGTTCCCGAGGACGAGGCAGAGGAGGTGCGGGCTTTGTTGAGCGACGCCGAGATCGGTTTCTATGAAACGACCGCGGGCAACTGGGGGGTCTCCCTAGCGGCGATTTGGCTCAATGATGAATCCCAGTTAGAGCGAGCCCAGTCGTTACTGGACGAATACCAACAGGCGAGGCTATTTGCGGCTCGCGAGCAGTTACAGGAGCAGCCGCCAGAAACTTTTTTGCAGCGTTTATGGCGCTATCCCATGCACATATTGGCATATTGTCTTCTTATTTTGGCAATTCTGTACATCAGTATCGCCCCTTTCTTGAACGCTTGGTCGAGCGAGTAATAGCACGCACATTCATCACGTCTGCTCGTTATTGTTAGACCGATTGAAGAATTTCAAGCTGCGACAGAGGCAGGCTAAAATTCAGCCTCTTAGACCACGAAGCGGCATTCGCTTGTTGTTTCTTTCTCGACGGCAGAGCCATTTGATTGCTGGCGATCAGCACCCAATTTCCCGCCTGAGTATCACAGGCACCGACAAAACCGAAATGGCGCTTCAGTAAGCTGAGTAAATCACTGTTGCGACGATGGTGTCGCCAGCAGTTCAATACCAACCACCCCTGTGGATCTAGGTGCTCGCGGCATTGATCAATGTAGCCCTCTTGCAGTTGCAGGCCATCCACATCATCGGCGCCGTAGATATCACTGAGAATGAGCTGGAAAGTTTCGTCTCTAGGTTGACCTAAGTAGTCGTCGGCGTTGCTTATCTTTACCTGCAGATTGTTGTCGCTCGGCAATTGAAAAAATCGCTTGGCAACATCCGCCACACTTTGCCGCAATTCGATTGCCGTTATGGTGAGCCGCGGAAGCTGTTGACGAAGGCAGGTGACGAGGGAGCCTGCACCTAAACCTAAGATCAGTGCTGTGTTTGGGTTTCCCATGAACAGCAACGGTAGCAGCATGGCTCGGGTGTATTCGTATTGCAGCAAGGCGGCATCGCTTTTTAAGATGCAGCTCTGTTCGGTGTCGTTGCCAAAGGCGAGGTAGCGTTTCTCGCCATCGTCAAACACTTGCACAGAACCATGCTCGTCGTACTGGCGAAAAATCTCCTTGCCAAGGCTTGCCACTAGAGCTGCGTGCTCAGGGGTAAGGCGGTGGTATTCTTGATTTTTGTTACGGCGACGTTGGAATGAATCTCTTGAATCCCCGGCATTTGAGACAAAAACGTGCGTACAAACTGCTCGTAGTGGCGAATGTCTTTGGTGACGATCTTGAGCATGTAATCCATGGTGCCGGTCATGGTGTAGCACTCAGTGACTTCCGGAAGCTGGGCGACGGCATCTTCAAACTCTTCCAGAGATCGGCGGCCATGAGCCGACAGATTGACGCTGCAAAATACCACTACATCCATACCGAGTTTTTCTGCGTCTAAAATGGCCACGCGCTTTTGAATGTAGCCTTCTTCTTCTAGCCGATTAATACGTCGCCAACAGGGACTTTGTGACAGGCCAATACGGTCGGCTAGCTCGGCGGCGGTGAGGCTGGCGTCATCCTGAAGCTGCTTTAAGATCTTGAGGTCAGGGCCGGCTATGGGGTTCTGCATAAATCACCCTTAATTTTATCTATTTAAAAAATATATATGCGCATATTAGGGGTATATCCGCAATAAAACAAAAAAATGCCCCCTTAATTCCCCTAGAATTTTCCTCACTAATATAACAACAAGCCTGTTTCTAATTGTGTGAGGAGAGAGACCCAATGTCCGCTCAGGATATCCAGCTCGATGATAAATACCGCCTAACCTCCGGTCGTGCCTATATGACCGGTATCGAGGCCTTGGCGCGCTTACCCATGCTGCAACATCAACGGGACGTGGCTCACGGGCTCAATACCGCGGGTTATATCTCCGGCTATCGTGGTTCCCCCATCGGTGGGCTGGATCAGGCGCTTTGGAAAGCCAAAAACTATCTTGAACCTCATAACATCGTTTTTAACCCTGGCGTGAATGAAGACTTGGCCATGACTGCGGTCTGGGGCACTCAGCAGGTGAATTTATTTGAAGGTGCTAAATACGACGGCGTGTTTGGCATGTGGTACGGCAAGGGGCCGGGCCTTGATCGTTCGATGGACGTACTCAAGCACGCCAACGCTTTTGGTACCTCAAAGTTTGGTGGTGTATTGGCGGTGGTGGGCGACGATCATGCCTGTAAGTCGTCGACTCTTCCCCATCAAAGTGAGCACTCATTTATGGCGGCGTCGGCACCGGTGTTGGCCCCCTCAAACGTGCAAGAGATTCTGGACTTAGGGGTGTTGGGTTGGGAGTTGTCTCGTTACAGCGGTTGCTGGGTCGGCATGAAAGCCATCACCGAAAATATGGATTCGGCCATATCCGCCGACATAGATCCCGAGCGAGTGAAGGTTATTCTGCCTGAAAATTTCGATATGCCTGAAGACGGCTTGCACGCTCGCTGGCCGGATCGTCCGCTTGAACAAGAAGAGCGTCTCAATAAATACAAAATCTACGCCGCTCGCGAGTTTGCGCGGGTCAACAAGATCAACCGTATTACTCACGATTCCGATACGCCGCGACTGGGTATCATTACTTCGGGTAAAGCCTATTTAGACGTGTTACAGGCGCTGGATGACTTAGGCATCGACGAAGCGCTCGCCGCAGAAATCGGCTTGCGTGTTTTCAAGGTTGGGATGCCTTGGCCGTTGGAGCCAAAAGGGACTCACGAGTTTGCAAAAGGCTTGACCGAAATTATCGTGGTCGAAGAAAAGCGCTCGGTGATGGAAGATCAACTTACCGGTCAGCTCTACAATTGGCCGGTGCACGAGCGACCAAGAGTCGTCGGCGAATACGACGAAGAGGGCAACAGCCTGCTAACCAATTTGGGTGAATTAACACCTGCTATGGTGGCTCGAGCGATCGCTGCGCGACTCAAACCTTTCTATCGCAGCGACGACATTGAGCGCCGCTTACAATTTCTCGAGCGCAAAGAAAAGTCTCTGGCACGTCCACGAGATTTGATCGAACGCACACCTCATTATTGCTCTGGTTGCCCACACAACAGTTCGACCAAAGTGCCGGAAGGCTCTAGAGCTTTGGCTGGTATTGGTTGCCATTACATGGTGACTTGGATGGATCGAGAGACTCACACTTTTACTCAGATGGGTGGCGAGGGCGCGACTTGGTTGGGGCAGGCGCCTTTTACCGAAACTCCTCATGTCTTTCAGAATCTCGGTGATGGCACTTATTTCCATTCGGGGTTGTTAGCGATTCGTGCAGCCGTCGCCTCTAAAGCGAATATCACCTACAAGATTCTCTACAACGATGCCGTGGCGATGACCGGTGGCCAACCCGTCGACGGCACTTTAACCGTCGCACAAATTATTGAGCAGTTGAAAGGCGAGGGGATTTCCCGTATCGCTGTCGTGACCGATGAGCCTGATAAATACCCGGACGACTTTCCAAGTTTCGATGGGCTGAGTATTGATCACCGCAATCGTTTAGATGCGATTCAAAAGATCATGCGCACAGTGCCTGGTACCAGCGCGATTATTTACGATCAAACTTGCGCCGCTGAAAAGCGTCGCCGTCGCAAGAAAGGCGAGTTTGTCGACCCTCAAAAGCGGGTGATGATTAACAGTGCCGTGTGTGAAGGTTGTGGTGATTGTGGCGAGGCATCAAACTGCTTGTCGGTGCTGCCAAAAGAGACAGAGCTGGGTCGTAAGCGCACCATCGATCAGAGCGCTTGTAATAAAGATTACTCATGCGTTGAGGGTTTCTGCCCGAGTTTTGTCACGGTTCACGGTGGTCAATTGCGCAAGAAGCGAAGCTCGGTTACTCAGCCCGTGGAAATCAATCTGCCTGAACCAGAAATGCCCGCGTTAGATAAACCCTGGAATGTTGTCATGACCGGTATCGGTGGCACTGGTGTACTCACGATCAGTTCAATCTTGGGTATGGCGGCTCATTTAGAAAGCAAGGGTTGTTCAGTTTTGAATTTAACCGGTCTTGCGCAAAAATTTGGTGCGGTCGTTTCGCACGTACGCATTGGCCAAACTCAAGCCGATATTCACGCGGTGCGAGTACCCGCCGGTGACGCTCATGTTTTGCTGGGGTGTGATCTGGTCGTGGCCGCAGGTGAAGAGGCGTTGGCCAAAGTCAACCGAGATCTATCGCACGCCATCATTAACGATTATGAATCGCCTACCGCAGCTTTTACTCGCGATCCCGATGTGCGTTTCCCTAAAGTGGCTATGAAAAAAGCCATCACCGCTGAGGTGGGTGAAGAGAAAACGCATTTTGTAAATTCGAGTCAGTTGGCGGTCGAGTTGATGGGCGATGCCATTGGCGGGAATTTATTTCTGTTAGGTTACGCCTACCAAAAAGGGCTAATTCCAGTATCGGCTGATGCCATTAATCGCTCAATCGAACTCAATGGTGTTGCAATCGACTTTAATAAGCAGGCATTTATTTGGGGGCGTCGAGCGGCTCAAGATAGTGACTCGGTTAAGGCTCTATTGCCGCAACAGAAAGCGCCTTTCCAGCGTTTGAAGTCGTTGGACGATATCCTTAGCTATCGCTCTAACTATCTGACTCAGTATCAAGACCAAGCTTACGCACAGCGCTTTAGAGATTTCGTGGCTCGTTGTCAGTCTGCGATTGCTTCTGTTGATACCGATGAGTTACTGATTAAATCCATCGCCAAAAATTACTTCAAATTACTGGCGATCAAAGATGAATATGAAGTGGCTCGTCTTTACACCGATGGTGATTTTGAGAGTCGTATCAAAGAGCAGTTCGAAGGCAGCTATCAAATGCGCTTTCATTTAGCACCACCGCTGTTTGCCAAAAAAGATCCAGAAACCGGTCGCCCGATGAAAAAAGAATATGGCCCATGGATGATGAGAGCATTCGCGTTACTGGCAAAAGCCAAAGGCTTACGTGGAACCCCGTGGGATATTTTCTCTTACACCCAAGAGCGAAAAATGGAAGTCGGGCTCATTGCCGAATTTGAAGCGTTACTCAATAGCGAAGTTCTGCCTAACGTAAACGCCAAAAATTTAACGGCAGCCATAGCGTTGGTAGATAGTGTTGAAAAGATTAGAGGTTACGGTCATGTGAAAGAGAAGGCCGTAGACCAATGGCGCCAAAAGCGCAGCGAGCTGTTAGATGCGTTTTACGGCTGTGAAACCTCTGCAGTACATTTTGTCGACCTTGATCAGGTCGTTTAGATAACATCTTCTAGAGAGGAGAGAGAATCATGAGCGTTTTCGAACACCGGTCTTTTGATGACCACGAGCATGTTGCTTTTTGTCACGATAAAAAGACCGGCTTGCGCGCGATCATTGCTGTCCACAACAGCAATCTCGGGCAAGCCATGGGTGGTTGTCGTATGTTCAATTACCACAGTGGCGATGAAGCCTTGAACGATGTTCTGCGTTTATCGAGAGGTATGACCTACAAATCTGCCGCCGCCAATATTCCTGTGGGTGGTGCTAAGTCGGTGATCTTGGGCGACCCTCGTCAACATAAGACCGATGAGTTGATGCGCGCCATGGGGCGCTTCATCGATTCACTCAGCGGTCTGTATGTGGGTGCTGAAGACTCGGGTATGCAAGAGAGAGACATGCAAATAATGGCCGAAGAAACGCCGCACGTTGCCGGCTTTGCCCTGCAAGAAGGCGAGCGAGGTGATCCTTCTCCTGCGACGGCTTATGGCGTTTTTATTGGCTTGCAAAAGGCCGTTGAGCATAAGTTCAAGAGCAATGACCTAAAAGGTGTTCGTGTTGCTATTCAAGGATTGGGTAATGTGGGCTATCGCTTAGCGGGTCTATTGCATGAAGCGGGTGCAGAACTCTTGGTGAGCGACGTATTTGCCGCGAACGCTCAACGCGCGGTGGATAACTTCGGCGCAACTTTAGTGGCGCCCGATGACATCTTTTCGCAGCAAGTCGATGTGGTCGCACCTTGTGCATTAGGCGCTGTTATTGACGATGTGGTTTTGAATCAATTACAGGCAAAAATTATCGCCGGTTCTGCCAATAATCAATTGGCACATGATGATTTGGGTATGGCGTTAAAAGCGCGTGGAATTCTGTACGTGCCGGATTATGTGTTGAATGCCGGAGGCATTATTGATGTTCATTATCAGCGCCAGGGTCTGCCTTACGCAGAGGCTCATCGCCACATCACCAACAGTATTGATGAAACCTTAGGCGAGGTTTTTAGAAAATCGGATATGTCGGGATCTTCGACTAATGTCATTGCCGATGAAGTGGCTCGCAGTCGCTTTGATCCTGATTTTCATCGCGTCAGCCACGTGGCGTGATAGTGCTGAACGCTAGAATCTCATCTTATAGGGATTCTTAATCAGTCTTTTGACTTCCTCATTTACCCGAATACTTAGGTGTTCGGGTTTTTTTCGTCATTGAATAATAGTGTTCTGATCAATTGCGACTGCTGTTGTGGGGTTATACTCTAGAGCAAAGGATAAATACCGTTCGATTATTTGAGGAAGTCATCATGTCTCAGCCAAACTCTCATTCAATTTCCGCTCAGGGTATGAATTTCGCGATTCACGAATGGGGTGAGCAATATCGAGGGCAACAACCGAGTTTGGTTTTAATTCATGCGACAGGGTTTCACGCGCGCTGCTGGGACCAAGTGATCGCTCATTTGGGGCCGCGCCACATCATCGCCCTTGATCAGCGCGGACATGGCGGTAGCGATGCGCCTGTTTTTCATAACTGGGCTGAATTTGGCGAAGATTTGATCGCAGTTTTGACGGCGTTGGAATTGTCGCAAGTGGAAGCCGTGGGGCACTCAATGGGCGGTCACGCATCGGTGGCGGCGGCAGCTAAGCAGCCGGCTTTATTTTCGAAGTTGCTGCTGATCGATCCGGTGATTATGGAACCCGGTTTCTATTCCATGTGGGACGACAAGGTACTTAAGGGCGAGCCTCAACATCCGGCGGCGCGGCGTCGATCTGAATTCTCTAACCGCGACGAAATGTATGAACGCTACCGAGAGCGACTACCCTTCTCGCTGTTTACCGAGGCAGCAATGCGCGACTATTGTCAGTACGGGCTGATCGATTGCGACACAGGTGTACGCTTGGCCTGTTCGCCCAGTTTTGAGGCGCGTATCTATGACAGCGCCTGCAGCAATCAACAAATTTTACAGCAGGCAACTGAGGTGGCTATTCCCGTCACTGTTGCTCGCAGTCTGCAACCGAAAAAACCAGAAGACATTATGGATTTTCGCTACTCGCCCACGTGGAATCAATTGGCTTCACAATTTCCTCAAGGGCGAGATGTTCTACTTGAGCAGTTGACACACTTCATGCCTATGCAAGATCCGCAGCAGGTGGCTGAGCTGATTCGCGAACTTTGAATGGTGTCGCTGTAGCGGCAGTAAAGCGATATTCTCGACGTTAAGACGAGAGCAGGGCAGCTTCTACCTCATCAGCCCAAGCGAGCCAGGATTGCTCACCAAGAATACCTCGTCTCAAGGTTAGAAAGGGCAGCTGTAATTGCTTCTGTTCTTTCTTGGCGGAGGCGTGGTATTGAGCTTCTATCCCCAGAAACGTATCGAGCATCGATTGGTGAATTTGTCGATGTTCACGAATTTCATTCAGTAAAACCTCGGGCTTGATGAGCGTTCCGGCGTAGAGCTTTACCAGTAATGCATCATTGATCTTGGCCGGTTTTACCGCAGAGCCAAGCCACTTAAGCAGGGCTTCATGGCCCGACTCGGTGACCGAATAGACCTTGCGATTGGGTCGATCGGTTTGTGTTTCCAGTTCACAATCAATCAACCCCTCACTGTGCATTGTCTTCAGCTGTTGATAAATTTGCTGATGACTGGCATTCCAAAAATACCCGAGCCTAGCTTGAAAGCGCTTTAGCAGGTCGTAACCGCTACCCTCTTCAGCTTCGAGTAATGCTAATACAGCGTGTTTGAGTGACAAGGATAGGCCCAATCGATAGTGGATGATGGCTCAGTATAACGGTTTTATGCAAAAAATTGCATATTGGATTGAGTGCTGGTAGCTTAGTCTGTCAATATGCAATAAGTTGCATATTGTTACTCAGCGTAATGTCGTTGAGGCCCTAGATTCAATAACAGAGACTTCCCTATGACCAGTGCGACCAGCGAGTTTGCTCAACAACAGAGTCAAGACAAGCCCTCCGAGCCCCCTAAGGCGGCAAAGAAGGGCAAAAAGGTTAGCGTTCGCACCGGCAAGCGCTATCGCCCGGGTCGCGCTGATGATCGCTACGATGTGGTTATCGTGGGGTCGGGTATCGGCGGTTTGGCCAATGCCGCGTTTCTCTCCTTACTCGGACAAAAGGTCTGTGTGCTCGAGCAGCATTACACCGCAGGTGGTTTTACTCATGCCTATGAGCGCGAAGGCTACGAGTGGGATGTGGGCGTGCATTACATCGGCGACGTGCACAAACGCAATTCCACCATGCGCCGAGTGTTCGATGTGATTAGCGAGGGCCGTCTAAAATGGGCGGCCATGGAGCGAGTTTATGATCGCATTATTATTGATGGTGAAAAATTTGATTTCGTTGCCGGCCCCGAGAACTTTATTCGAGAGTTGTCTAAGCACTTTCCTACAGAAGAGAGCGCCATTCGTAGTTACGTTGATCTGATCCGTGATGTGAGTAGCAAGACACCGAAGTTCTTTGCCGCTCAGGCGATGCCGCCATGGATGGCGAAAGTTTACAATTGGTTGCGGCCTCACTTGGTGCGCAAAGAGTATTTTCAAACCACTCGAGAAGTGTTGGAAGGATTGACCGACAATCAAAAATTAATCTCGGTGTTGACCGGTCAATGGGGTGATTATGGCCAGGTGCCTCGCGACGCGGCGTTTATTATGCATGCGTTGATTGCCAAGCATTATTTGGCCGGCGGAGCCTACCCAGTGGGTGGTGCCTCTTCGATGGCTCGAGAGATTATTCCCACCATTCAAAGATCTGGTGGTGAGGTTTTCACCTACGCCGAGGTCGAGCAGGTGCTGGTGAAAAACAATAGTGCTTACGGCGTGAAGATGGCCGATGGCAGCGAAATCTTGGCCGACAAAGTGGTCAGCAATGCCGGCTTTATGAATACCGTGACGCGCTTGTTGCCCGAGGCCAGTCGACAGCAGCACCGAACACCAGACTGGCAACAAAAAGTTGAATACTCCAGCGCTTCTTTGTGTTTGTACGCTGGATTTAAAGGTGATACTAAAGCGTTGGATTTGGATACAACCAATCTCTGGATCTACCCGAATGGCGACCACGAAAGCAATATGGATCAGTTCCAAAAAGATCAAGATGCTGAGTTTCCGCTGGTGTATGTCTCTTTTCCATCAACTAAAGATCCCGAATGGGCTCAGCGTTACCCGAATAAATCCACGGTAGAAGTGGTGACCATGACCAACATGGATTGGTTTGAGCGGTGGAATGGCACAACTTGGCAGCAGCGAGGTGATGACTACGAGTCTTACAAAAACGCCTTGGCAAAACGGTTACTCGACAAACTATTTGAACACAAACCACAATTGCGTGAGGCGTTGGATTATTACGAGTTGTCTTCGCCCTTATCGACACAGTTTTACCAGCTGAATGCCCGCGGAGAAATTTACGGTTTGAACCATTTTGTTGATCGTTTTAAACAGCCCTTCTTGCACACACAAACCCCGATTAAGAATTTATACATGACGGGTGCAGATATGATGACGGCGGGGGTTGGCGGTGCCTTGATGGCCGGAATGATGACCAGTATGCGCATGTTAGGAATAACAAAAATGGGTCAAATTAAGACATTACTGATGAACTATAAGGCACCTGTAGACTCATGATAGATGCGAGTATCCAGCACATTTTTTAATGACAAAAAAAGGGCCTACTTCCGAAGAGGTAGGCCCGAGTGATAGCCAAAGGTCTTTTGGGAATCGGTGACGTTACCGGTGCTTGGCCCTAGGGAAGGCACTCACAGGATTTCCAGTAGCGTCAAAAATTGTCTGCAAAAACACTGAACCCCCATCCGTTTTGTGGCTGTCCACATGGCGATAAATCGAATTCAATCTACCGAGACGGATTAGTGTGAATCTCCGCGATCGGCTTTACTTTCAAACCAGCTGAGTAATAAACCCGCAGCGGTACCCGCGACAACAATCGCACCCATGCTGATGGCCAATCCTAAGGTTTGTACAAATACTGCATCGTTCATGAGTTGCTCCTGTCTCTGTGTCGTTGATCATGGTTGTAGATTACGCGAGATCAGGAAAGAACTATTGATGTGGGTCAACTAAGTGTTGTTAATGGTGTTGGTAATGGCGTTGTCAATGGAGTCGCTTTTTGAACAAAGGCAGGTTTCACAGCGAGAATTACTTTGAAAGCCAGAAGAGGCGAGAATGAAAAACGCCCTAACTCGAGAATGAGAATTACTCGAGTTAGGGCGTTGTCACCAGTTAGAACTTATTGCTCTGCGGACAATTATTGTCGGCAATGCTTAGAACGACAGTCGCACCCCTGCGGTCAAGCTGCGGCCTGCTTCCGGCGCCACTTCTCTTAAAAAGGAGGTCGAGTGTCGAATCTCTTCATCGAGCAGGTTGTCGGCACGCAAGAATATCAGACCGCTATTGCCACCAAACTGCAGCGGTACATTGATCTGCGCATCGAGTCGAGTGTAGCCGTCAGTTTCTTCTTCTCCGTTACCGGCACGATTCTGTTCAGAGACTTCAATCACCTGCACTGAACCGAACCAGTGGCTTTGTTCAACGGTTAACTCGGCACCAAGTCGATCCGGAGAGACTCTTGGTACATCGCCGCCCTTGTCGAACTCCGCGCGTACCGCATCACCAAACAGACGCAGGCCAAATTGCTCGTTGAAGGCCAGATTTAATTCCGCTTCTACCCCTTCGAACACGGCGTCCTGTTGCTCGTAGGCAAAAATCATTAACTCTGATTCGTGATCTTCGTCACCGGTGTTGCGCTGGTAAATGAAGTCGTCAATCTGGTTGTAGAATACATTCACTTTTAAATCGCGAACCAAACCGGTCTCGGCTGGTTGCCACTGATAACCCAAATCAATATTTTGGCTGGTTTCTACGTCGAGGTTTTGATCGCCGAGATCATAGGTTTGAGTGGCGATGTGAGCACCGTCTGAAAAGAGTTCTTCCAAACTCGGCGCACGCTCTGCGCGGCTGGCGCTGATGCTAAATTGATGCACATCGTCCAAGCTCCAGTGGTAACCGGCGGAGATACTGGTGGCATTGTGATCTTTGCTTGAAGCGTTATCTGGATCTATAGACTGCTGCTCATGACGCAGACCCAGCTCGATCCATTGATGCTGCCAGTGTTTTTCTTCGATCCAAAACAGGCCGGTACTGCGGATTTGGCTTTCACCGGGGATAAAGGCTTCATCGCCATCGGCACCGTAGTCGCGATCGAGCAGTTGTACGCCGATGGCACCTTGCCAGCCGCTGATGGGATTGTGGACCATTTCAACTCGGCCTTCAGTGGCTTGGCTGGTAAAGATGGTGCCCACCTCCGCGCCTTCGAGTTCGCTGTGTTCGTAGTCATTGTGGCCAATGCGCACGGTAAGTTTTTCAAAACCGCTGAAAGGCTGAAGCAGTTGCGCTTTTAAGTCGTAGCGAGTTTGCTCCATCTCCACACGAATGACTTCTTCCTCCTCTTCCTCGTGATCGTCATCATCATGCTCCTCTTCCTCATGATGAACATGAGCTCCCTCGGGAATGCCGTAGAGGTTTTCCTGTTGATTGATTGAGAGACCGATGTAGCCACGCTCTCCAATCCAACTGCCGCCAAGGCTAAAGGCGTTGGCGCGAGACTCACTGTTTGAAATAAAGCCGTCGCTGGCGTGTTCGGGGTCTTCGGGGTTGCTGAGACCGGGGATTTCAACGTCGTCACTGTCGCGGTAGAGGCCATCTGCGTGCCAAGCGAATTGTCCCAGTCCGCCATCTAAACGAAAAACACTGGCATTTTCGTGATTGCTGCTGGTGTAGCGGGTTTCAATGGCGCCATTGATACTCTCTTTAGGCACCTTGGTGGGAATGCGACTGTCGATCACGTTGACCACGCCGCCAATGGCGCCACTGCCAAAACGCAGAGTTGAGGGGCCGCGCAGTATTTCGATTTGGTCGGCTAACAGAGGCTCGGTGGTATTGGCATGATCGACACTGGTATTGGAGGCGTCGAGGGTATCGAGGTTATCTTGCATGACTTTGACGCGGTTGGCGCTCTGTCCTCGGATTACCGGATTGCCCACACCGGGTCCAAATGACGCGGCGGAGACGCCCACTTGCCCACGCAGGGTTTGCGCTAGAGTGGCGCTGGCCTTATTGCGTAATTCGTCACCGTTCAACACCGCAATAGGGCGAGCGTTATCGCTGTGCTGGGCGTGAATGGGAGATGCACTGACAACCACCTCTTCTAGGTCGTGGCGCGGGTTATTGGCGTGTGCGGTGTGGCTGGCCATAATCATGGCGGCCAAGGGTATCAATCGAAATTTCATGCTTGTGTTCATACGACAAATCTCTCCGGTCGAGAATTTCCATCAGTGAGTCTCACCGACACGCGTGTGTCGATGATCTCAACTGTCATCAATTATGTAGGGCTCTTGATCAGGAGATCGCGGGCGGTGCTCGAATTGAGAGATGATGGTTGTCGTAATTGGCGAGAAAGGCTGGTAAAGGCACATCCACTTGGATGTTTGAAGGGGTTACCGGCAGCGAAAGTGACGCTGTGTTGATGACATCGTCAGTGTGATTTTGTTGTGAGAACAATCCACACTCTGCACTCGAATGCTCACCCCAGTGCCAGTGAGCCGCGGTGGCCAACTGTGCCAGAGTCACCAGCAGTACCACAGCGGGCAGCCAGCGTTTCCAGCAGTGAATGGGCAGGGTGTTGTGCATTGGGGCTTGTGTCTCAGTTACGTCTTAGGGCGAGGCTGATGGCCAGCTCTTTCGTTGTAGTAATCGATATTACTGATCACTATTTATTCGCAGGTGTTATATTATTACACTTCTGAGTATTGAGAATCAATCCCGTTTATTCAATTCTCTTGTGGATGAGGTGATTGAGCTGCGATTCTGTTCGGAGTTAGCCTGGGTTCACCTCTGTGACAACGCCCGAGGGAGAGGTATAATCGGCGCCTTTTAGGGCAATCTGCCCGATTTATTCAGCCAGCCGGAGATCAATATGGCGGAACGCACCGCATCCGTAAGCCGAGACACCCTCGAAACACAAATTTCAGTCACCGCGAATCTCGATGGTACTGGCAAAGGTGTTTTTGATACGGGTGTGCCTTTTCTCGAGCACATGATGGATCAAATCTCACGTCACGGATTGATCGACCTGGATATCACTTGTAAGGGCGATACCCATATTGACGATCACCACACGGTGGAAGATATCGGTATCACTCTGGGCCAGGCGGTGGCGCAGGCGCTGGGCAATAAAAAAGGTATTCGTCGCTACGGGCATGCCTATGTACCGCTGGACGAGGCCTTATCTCGGGTGGTTATCGACTTTTCTGGTCGTCCTGAATTGATCATGGACATTCCCTTTACCCAAAAGCGAGTGGGGCAATTCGATACCGAACTGTTTTGGGAGTTCTTCCAAGGCTTTGTCAATCACGCTCAGGTGACTCTGCACATCGATTGTCTCAAGGGGCACAACGCCCATCACCAAATCGAAACGGTATTTAAAGCCTTTGGCCGCGCGTTGCGTATGGCGCTAGAGCTGGACCCCAGAATGGAAGGCATGATGCCCTCCACGAAAGGCACTCTTTAAAGCGTTTTTGGTGAGCCTTCGGGCTCATTGAACTGCCAGCCTGAGTCGATCAAATTCACTGCTGCAAGTGGATTTTCGTAATCTGCTGTATTACCCATCTGTTTGTTTAAGAGAGTTGTTATGTCTAATAACCGCATTGCCGTGATTGATTATGGGATGGGAAATCTCCATTCCGTTGCCAGTGCGATAGAGCACGTTTCCCCAGAAGCTGAGGTGATCATCACTTCAGACGCCGAGGTGGTGAAAGCCGCCGATCGAGTGATTTTTCCTGGGGTTGGCGCTATTCGCGACTGCATGGCTGAGATCCGGCGGTTGAAGTTCGACCAGCTAGTCTCAGATGTTGTCGCCAGCGGCAAGCCGGTGCTGGGGATTTGTGTGGGCATGCAAGCGTTGATGAACGCCAGCGCTGAAAACGGAGGCGTAGAATGCATCGGCCAGCTTGACGGCGAGGTGAAATTCTTTGGAACCGATTTGAAGGGGGAGGCCGATGAAACCCTGAAGGTGCCGCATATGGGTTGGAACCAAGTAGAGCAAATGGGTGATCACCCGTTATGGAAGGGTATCGAAAACGGCAGCCGCTTCTATTTTGTTCACAGTTTCTACGTGACCGCGGCAAAGCCCGAAGAAGTGGTGGGGCGCTGTCATTATGGCTTGGATTTTGATGTGGCCCTCAGCCATAACAACTTGTTTGCGGTGCAGTTTCACCCTGAAAAAAGTCACACTGCGGGTTTGCAGCTGTTGAAGAACTTCGTCAGTTGGAATGGCGAGGCATAATCAAGCTCGCTCGCCAAAGTGGTTCATATAATCCTCTAGATCTTCTTCGCATTGATGCTCGAAGCGGCTGAATTCAGCGCCGATCAGATAGCGATCTTGAGCTTGCCGGCGAGCGTAGATTACCAGGCATTCTAAATCGATGTCTGCGCGACTCTGGCGGCTTGTGGGTACCTGAAAGTAGACGTGAATCGACACAGGTATCAGCGGGTCTGGTCGCTGAGTATTGGGCGTCAACATGGCCATGACTTCATGGGAGCATTCTATTTGCAGGCCACTCGAGGATAGATTGCGCACCTTAGCCTGCCCTTGGTTATCTCCAACCCCGTCTCTCAATAGCGCCTTAAAATTGGTTCTATAGCGAATTCGCTTTCGCTGTTCCTTAGTCATTATTTCTTCCACCGTGAAACATCCCGTTTAAACTGATGAAATTTTATACAGTCTAGCGGCTTTTGATGCCAATTCCAGTGTTTTTAGCGGCGATAATTGGGACGCTCGTCCATACTAAGAAGAGGTTTGAGTACGAGCTGGCCAGTTGTACTCGGCGGATTTGGGGGTTTCATGGAGCAAGAGCTGACGAGCGAGCAAGTCGATTCGCTCATATGCATTATCAATCGGGTCAAAGATCACCTGTCGATCGTCGGTCGTGACTACCGCTATCAAATTGTCAATGATGCTTATTTGAGGGCCAGCGGTCGCCAGCGAGATGACATTGTCGGGCGTAAAGTGGCAGATATCATCGGTGAGCAGTCATTTCTCCAGCTTGCAAAACCCAATCTAGATCGCTGTCTGTTGGGCTTCTCCGTGTCCTATCATGCCGAGTTTAATTTTGCCGGTTATGATGAGCCCAAGTTTATGGAAGTCTCTTATGAGCCTATGCGAGATGAGTCTGGCGACGTGGTTTCGGTGATGGTCTCAGCTCATGATATGACTGAACTGGAGCGCACTCAGCGGCGCTTGAGTGAGTTGGCGAATATCGATCCTCTGACGGGCTTACCGAATAGGCGTTGCATCCGTGAAATCCTATCCAAGGCGTTGGCTCGAGCGATGCGAGACAGCACCGAGTGCCACATATTCTTCTGCGATCTCAATAAGTTCAAAGCTGTTAACGACGACGGTGGTCATGAGCATGGCGACGCGGTGTTGAGAGAAGTCGGGGCTCGATTGCGCTCAACACTCAGAGCTCATGAAGATGTGGGTCGCTGGGGTGGGGATGAATTCTTAGTGGTTATCGGCGGGCATTTGTCCGAGAAGCAGAGATCAGGTGTGGTGTCTCGTTTGCGCAATACCTTGCTTCAGCCGATCCATTTTAGGGAAAGTAGCTATCAGTTGGGTATCAGTGTTGGCCAAGCCCACTACCCTGAAGATGGATCGGATCTATCGACCCTGTTGCGCCTCGGTGACCATCACATGTATGAGGATAAAATGCGTCAGAGCGATTAACTCATCACTGCGCTTGAGACTGCATTATTATCCCGCTTTACGGTACAATCGCGCGCACTTTCCCTTAGAAAACTATTCTTTTACAGGTACCTATGGCTCTCGCAAAACGAATTATTCCCTGTTTAGACGTCGAAAACGGACGCGTTGTAAAAGGCGTTAATTTTGTTGGTATCCGCGACGCCGGTGATCCCGTAGAAGTGGCTAAACGCTACAACGAGCAAGGCGCCGACGAGATCACCTTTCTTGATATTACCGCGACACACGAAGGACGAGACACAACGGTGCACACCGTTGAACAGATAGCCTCTGAAGTGTTTATCCCTTTGACCGTGGGCGGAGGCATTCGCACCATCGAAGATATTCGCACCATGCTCAATGCCGGCGCGGATAAAGTCAGTATCAACTCAGCTGCGGTACACAATCCAGAGTTTGTGCGCGAAGCTTCCGAGCGCTTTGGCGCTCAGTGCATTGTCGTGGCCATCGACGCCAAACGGGTGAGCGAAGACGGGGAGCCGGGCCGCTGGGAGATCTTCACTCACGGAGGTCGCAAGCCTACCGGCATTGATGCGGTGGAATGGGCTAGAAAAATGGCCGACTTTGGTGCCGGTGAGATTTTGTTGACCAGCATGGACCGAGACGGTACCAAGAATGGTTTTGATTTAGGCGTGACTCGCGCCATTAGTGATGCAGTGCCGGTGCCGGTGATTGCATCGGGTGGAGTTGGCGACTTGCAACATTTGGTGGACGGCGTGAAAGAGGGGCGTGCCGATGCGGTGCTGGCGGCCAGTATTTTCCATTTTGGGGAGTATTCTGTGCCAGAGGCCAAGCAGTTTATGCAGGCTCAGGGGGTTGAGGTCAGGCTCTGACTTACGTCTTAGAATAAAAAGGGGCCTTTAGGCCCCTTTTTATTGATCTGTTGTGATTTGGTGTTGTGTCTTTGGCCCGTGACTTTTTGTCGTGAGTTGTCGATGTGCCATTGATATACCACCTCTGTCTTGAAGGTGGATGTCGAGAGCCTCTTTAGGCGCAGCGGCTGTACTGCTGCAGCGTGGTTGAGAAGGATGGGTCTGCCACGCCGATGAAATCAATAAAGTCCGTGCATCCGACGATGGCGTCATTACGATTGTCGAATGGGCCAATATCGACACCTTCTCGAGTGGTGTAATACCAGTAATTATCTTGCTCAAAAAAGCGTTCATTTCTGCTTGGTGGCTGTCCCTGCTCACCATGACGAATATTCATCATAGAGTCACCTGCTCATTATGTTATAGGTTGGTTGTTGGTTGAGTTGTTGCCAACTTTAGTCGTCCACTTCCTGTGTTCGGTAACTCGTGCGCAGACTTTAGCAAAATATGATCAATGCACACCGATCAACATAAACGATGGCGAAACTTTAGCGGTATTTTCCGCCACGTCAAGTTTGATGAGTAAACATCTGCCCCATTTGAGGGGATCTGTGACTTAAATAACCTTTTAATGCTCAGCATACTCATATTCACAGGGGAGTACGATCTCTGCGCTAGATCTAATCAATCTGAACGCTACTAGCGCTTATGGCCTGTAGCTCTTAGAGAATCTCCGCCGAAATTTCAGGTACCTGTGGCCGGTCGAGATATTCCGGCGTCGGAATTAAATCACTGACCGGGACTAACTCAACGCCAAGCTGATGCAAGCTGGGTATTACTCCGGCTAAAAAGTTGATGGTTTCAGGGTAGGGGTGACCGATCGCAATGGCGTTGCCCCGGCGTTTTGCGATACGCAATAGCTCGTCAAATTGCTCGCCGATGGCCTCTTGAGTGCGGTGGTTATCTAAAAATACATCGCGTTTGCGAGTGGGAACTTGATAGCGTTGGGCGGTTTCCCAAGCGATGCTTTCTGGACTGGTGCGGCTGTCGATAAAGAACAAGCTTTCTCGAGCTAGGGTTTCCATCAGCCATTGCATAGGTTGTTGCAGTTGGGTGAGATGGCTACCCATGTGGTTGTTCAGCCCCTGCGAGTGAGGAATCGAATCCAAATTTTGATAAAGGGTGTTTACGAATTCCTGCTGCGACATAGTTTCGGTCAACCCGCCGGTATCGAGCGGCAGTTGTTGAAGGTTACTCATTGGGGCGTGAACCATGATCAATTTGCCCTGCTGATGCCCCAGCTCGGCAATGGCAATACCATTGGGGCTCTGTGGTAAAACCGCTAGGGTCAAGGCGCCAGGAATACGCGCGGTGGCGATTCCCTGTTTTAAATTGTAGCCAAGGTCGTCGATGATAATGGCGATCTTTACTGAGTTCACTGGGGTGTTTGGCGCCGATGGGGCAGGCCGAATGTCAGCTGGCAAGGCTCTTGGTGTTTCAGCGTCGGTCAGAGTTGGCTTGGGAATAATAGCTGGATCATCGATTGCCTGTGCCCAGCTGGGGTTGGATTCTAGGCATAATCCAATCAGCGAGAGACAGGCGATAAAGAGTATTTTCAAGGGACTGGTGATTCCGAGGATCATGTGCCCCGCAATATACCATAGTCATTTCAATTAGCGCGGTTTAAAGCGGTAAATGAGATTGGGCTCACTGACGATATAGAGATTCTTGTGGTCGTCTAAGGTGACGCCTTCAGCCTGTGGAATATCAGCGCTGAGACCGCCAAACCCCGCTTCTAGGTCCATGTGGGTGATCCTGTCGCCGCTGGGGTTAACGACGCTCAATAACTTGGCTTCATCGCTGAGTACCAGCAAGTTCTGAGTGGCGGGGTCGAAGTGCAGCCCAGATAGATCGTCCCAATAGATGTGGCCGGTGCTGATATCAAAGGGATTGTGCACACCAATATTATGGCTTTTCTCGAGCAGCCCTTGAATCTTGAGAAGCTCCATTGGGTCGCGTTCTCGGACCGCATAAATACTGTGGTCAGAAGGATTTACTGCCAGCCCCTCAAGGCCTTTGTTGTCTTCGCCGCGGGTATTGAGTGTCAGTTGTGGTAAGTCGTCTTTATCCAGCGATTGAGTTTTTTCATCAATGATGGCGATGGCAACAGTTTGAATTCTTTCATCAGCGATGGCAAACCGCCCCTGACCTGCGTAGGCAACGGCTTCTGTATCGTGAAAATTGACCAATGGAATTGTCCGCTTGGGCTGTAGATCTTCATTTAATTCAATCAGCTGAGAGGGTTGATTGATGACCACCCATAGACTTTGAGTGTCGCGGTTATAGGTAATACCCGAGAGGTTATTTCTCACGTTTTTCAGCACTACAGCTTCGACATCCACTTGGTAATCTGGCAGCCACACGGAATTGTTGCGAGTCTGCTCCGGCGTGCTCCAGGCTTGGTATTGGTAAAGCAATTGATCATCGAGATCGAGACCGTGAAAGGTGCCTGCGGCACCCGTTAGGAGTGTGGCCGCGAGGGCGCTCTTTATCATTATCGACATACTAGATGTTCCACAGATGCGTCGTGACAGGGGTTGCCATGTCAGCAGAGTTGATCAAAGAGGCTTAGAGCAGGGAGGGTGGGAAAAGTTCGATTGATGAGTTCTAAAAGGCTTCTCCGTCGGTAGACAGAGAAGCTCAGCTATCATTGCGATTGGCGTTTAGTCTTCGAGCACGGCTACGGATTTAGATTGAGGCTGTGGTCGATGATTGCCAAACAGGTTGATACCTTTCAGCAGATTTAAAGCTTCAAACATCTGATTGTCGCGTTTGAAAAGATCGTCACGATCGCGTTCACCGCGGGTTTTACTGTCCACCGCATCGCCGCCATTGCCGTTATCCAATCGGCCCTGCAGGTCGGCCTCGGTGGTGCGGCCGCGGCTGCGTAAAGCCGTGACCTTGGCGCGTTGAACTTCGATATCGGGCTCGATACCTTGCGCCTGAATCGAGCGGCCATTGGGGGTGAAATAGAGGGCGGTGGTGAGCTTGATGGCTATGTCTTCATTCAGGGGGATGACGGTTTGCACGGATCCCTTGCCAAAGCTCTGGGTACCTAAAATAACAGCGCGGCGATGATCTTGTAAGGCACCGGCAACGATTTCTGACGCTGAGGCAGAGCCATCGTTGATTAACACGACTATGGGCAAGCCTTCAGTCAAGTCACCGGGCTCGGCTTCGTAGCGCAGTTCGGTCTTGTTGATACGGCCTTCCGTGTAGACAATGAGGCCCTCGTCGAGAAAGGCGTCAGCCACTTCCACTGAGGCCTGCAGGACGCCGCCAGGATTGTTGCGTAAATCTAAAATGATGCCTTTAAGATCGGGGCTTTCTTTGTGAAGTTTTTCGATGGCCTCTTGAGTATCTTTGCCGGTTCTCACCTGAAATTGAGCAATTCGAATATAGCCGTAACCCTCTTCCAAGATACGTGAGCGCACACTCTGCACCTTAATGGTGTCGCGGGTGAGCACCAGATCAAACGGCTGGTCGACACCCTCGCGCACGATGGTGAGGGTGATGTCACTGCCCTTGGCGCCACGCATCATATCCACCGCGTCGCTCAGACCCATTCCCTTAACCGGTTTGTCGTCGAGCTTGATGATCAGGTCTCCGGCCTCTACTCCTGCTTTTGCCGCTGGGGTGTCATCGATGGGCGATACCACTTTGACAAACCCGTTTTCCATACCAACTTCGATACCCAAGCCTCCGAATTCTCCGGTGGTATTGACTTGTAAATCATCAAAGGAGTTGGCGTTTAAGTAGGATGAATGCGGGTCGAGCTCCGACAGCATGCCCTTGATGGCGTATTCAAGCAGAGTACTGTCATCGATCTCCTCGACGTAACCTTTGCGAATATGTTCATAAACTTTGGTGAAGGTTCTCAAGTCGTCCAGCGGCAAAACGCCGTTATCTTTGGCAGCTTCAGCGGGGGCTACTTCGGCGTTCTCGGTGGCAGTCGGCTCCTCGGGTGCGTCTACCGCCTCATCAGCGATAACAGGAAGGCTCGTTAATACGCTGGCGGCCAAACAGAGAGCGGATAAGCGAAAGCGGGATAGCAGCGACATGTGGTACTCCGATAGTGGCATTGAGCCGAAGAAGGCGAGGTCTTTGGTTATTGTAGACCCTTGTGGTTGGATGTTGGAAGTTGAATGAAGTTCCCTGTGGTTTTTGCGGGCGAGGGGGTGTCACGATACCAAGCGCTCGCAGTGTTGATTGTCGCCGAGAATCTGGTCGTCTATCGATCGTTGTTAACGGCCAATTTTCGGTAGTCGTCAGTCTTCAGTAACAACTTCATCGCTTTTGCGGCTCAATAATCGACCGAACAACAAGCCGATTTCAAACAGTAACCACATGGGGATCGCTAGCAGTGATTGGGAAATGACATCTGGTGGCGTCAGTAGCATGCCCAAGACAAAACAAAAAACGATAATGTAAGGGCGTTTTTGTGCCAAGCCATCGGGGCTAATGACACCGGCAACAATCAAGATGATGGCGACAATGGGAATTTCGAAGGCCATACCGAAGGCAAAAAACAGCTTCAAGACAAAATCGAGGTAGCTGGATATGTCGGTCATGACGGTGACATCGGTGGGGCCAACACTGGTAAAAAAGCCAAAGATAATCGGAAAGACGACAAAGTACGCAAACGCCATACCGGCATAGAACAGCAAAATGCTGGAAATCAGTAGCGGTATCGCCAAGCGCTTTTCGCGCTGATAAAGAGCAGGGGAAATAAATGACCAAATTTGAAACAGCACGAAGGGCATGGCCATAAATAATGCTAAGAAAAACGTCAGCTTAAAGGGCGTTAAAAAGGGCGACGCCACTTCAGTGGCAATCATGGTACTGTTTTCGGGCAGGTAACGCTGCAAAGGCTCGGAGACAAAGGTGTAAATTTCATTGGCGAAGTAGAATAGGCCAGAAAAAATAACCAAGACAAAAAGCACGATTCGCATGAGTCGGTTGCGCAATTCAACCAGGTGTTGAACCAGCGACATTTCTTGATCGTTGGGAGCGCTCATAGGCGTTAAGACTTTTCTGAAGGGGAGGTTTGTTTGTCTGCGTGAGTTGTCGCGACGTCTGAGTCTGGCAGTGCATTTTTTTCGATGTCGGCAATGTTCTCGTTCACCGAGCGTTCGATGTCTTTTTTGGTGGCATTAAGGCGCTGCATCACTTCTTCGTTGTGCAGTTGTCGACGAATGTCATCGGCACCAATTTGTTGCTCAAGCTCAGTGCGAGTGGTTTGCAAGCCACGCTTAAAACGGCCCCACCACAAAGCCAAGGTGCGCAATGCGCCGGGCAGTTGTTCTGGCCCGATGACGAGAAGTCCGACCACACCAATGACCAACAATTCAAAGAAACCTATATCAAACACCGGGCTTACTTCTTATCGACTTTTTCGGCGTCGCCTTCGATGACTTTTTCTGCGGTCTGTGCATCTTCCGCTGACTTGTCTTCGACTTTTTCGGTGGGTTCTTCGCTGACGGCTTTTTTGAAGCCCTTAATGGCTCCACCCAAGTCACCACCTAAACCGCGCAGGCGCTTAGTGCCAAACAGCATCAATACGATCACTAGAATAATTAATAATTGCCAGATACCAATTCCGCCAATACCCATGATGATTCTCCTGAATTTTGTTCGATAGATTATTTGTTGCGTGAGGCTTTTTCTTCGTGCCCCGACATGTCAAAGCGTCGAGCCAGCTCGTTCAGTACGGCGCTGGCATCTTCACCTAAGTGCGACAACATCACCAGCGAGTGAAACCAAAGGTCTGCGGTTTCGTAGATAACATCGCTGTTGTCGCCACTCGTTTGAGCGTCTTTTGCGGCCAAGACAGTTTCGACGGCTTCTTCGCCGACCTTTTCCAGTATTTTGTTGAGGCCCTTGATGTGCAAGCTCGCCACGTAAGAGCTGTCGCCATCGTTGGACTGTTTACGCTCTTCCAAAATTTGGCTCAGTTGAGTCAGTACGTCGCTCATGAATAAATCTCTTTAGGGTCTTTGATAACTGGATCAACGCTGACCCATTCACCGTCGTTTAACACGCGATAAAAGCAAGATTCTCTGCCGGTATGACAAGCCATACCGCCGAGTTGTTCAACCTGTAAAACAATCACATCTTCATCGCAGTCTAGGCGAATCTCGCTAACTTGCTGTACATGGCCTGAGCTTTCACCTTTGCGCCAGAGCTTTTGGCGTGATCGCGACCAGTAGACCGCTCGGCCTTCTTGCGCCGTGAGCGTCAGGGATTCGCGATTCATCCACGCCATCATCAAAATTCGTCCCGATTGGGCGTCTTGGGCGATGGCGGGGATTAAGCCGTCTTCGGTCCAGCGAATGGCGTCGAGAAAAGCTTGTTCAGCCACGATTACCTCTGAGTATCTGTGTGTTTAGACTAAGTTGCTCGATTTTAACCTATTGGCCAAGCTTTGGATAATATCGTTAACGACTCTTTACTGACGGAGCCAGGCCCAGCCGGCAATGGCCGCCAGTGCCCAGCTATAAGGGGGCACTTCATTAAAGCTGACGCCCAGGCTCGGTAGCGCAGTGGCGATGGCTCCTAAAGCGGCGAGCGCCATGATCAGTAAACGTCTGCGGGTTCGTCCCGCTTGAGCTTTCTGCCGATTGATCATTTCCGCGGCTTGTTGCAGTTGTGGGGCGAGTTCCCCCAATTGCTGCATTTGGTCGAGTGCACCGGCAATCTTGTGGGGCATTTGCGGGGCTTGTTCCATTAGCTCGGGGCCGTAGCGTTTGATTTGCTGCCACAAGTTCCGTGGGTGAAAACGATCTTTTATCCAACGCTCAAGAAATGGATGGGCGGTTTGCCACAAATCCAAATCTGGGTATAACTGGCGGCCCAATCCCTCAATGTTGAGTAGAGTCTTTTGCAGTAAAACCAACTGCGGTTGCACTTCCATATTAAAGCGCCGCGCGGTTTGAAAGAGGGTGATAACAATCTGGCCAAAAGAAATCTCTTTCAGTGGCTTCTCAAAAATAGGTTCACAGACCGTGCGAATGGCCGCTTCAAAGTCATTGATCGGAGTGTCTTCGGGAACCCACCCACTCTGCACGTGTAGCTCGGCCACCTGACGGTAATCGCGGCGGAAGATGGCAAGCAGGTTACGCGCCATATAGTATTGATCTGCCTGAGTGAGTGAGCCAACAATGGCCATGTCGACGGCGATGTATTTGGGACTCTGAGGGTTGTCGTGGCTGACAAAGATGTTACCCGGATGCATGTCGGCGTGGAAAAAGTTGTGATCAAAAACCTGGGTGAAAAATATTTCTACACCGCGCTCTGCTAGCAATTTCATGTTGGTGTTTTGATGGCTTAGGGCATCCGTATCGGTGACGGGAACACCGTAGATACGTTCCATTACCATCACATTGCTGCGGGTGAAATCCCAATAAACTTCGGGAATATACAATAGGGATGAGTTGGCAAAGTTGCGTCGTAGTTGTGAGGCGTTACCGGCCTCTCGCTGTAAGTTCAATTCGTCGAATATGGTGTGTTCGTATTCTTCCACCACTTCAACCGGTCGCAAGCGCTGGCCGTCGAGAGCAAAACGCTGCACCAGACGCGCGAGAACCAACATCAAGGCGATGTCTTTTTCGATAGTCTGTTCGATACCTGGGCGAATAACTTTGACAACCACATCTTTTCCGTCTTGGAGTGTGGCAGCGTGCACTTGAGCCACTGACGCCGAAGCCAAAGGTGTATTTTCAAATTGCGAAAAGATGGAGTCGATTGGTGCGCCCAGTGCGACTTCTATGAGTTCGCGACTGCGGGCCTCATCGAAAGGTGCGACATTGTCTTGTAGGTGATCGAGCTCCTCGACGATATCGCTAGGAACTAAATCCGGGCGGGTCGATAACAGTTGCCCGAACTTAATAAAAACTGGGCCGAGATCTTCAAAGAAATGCCGTAAGCGTTCGCCTCTGGTCTGGGTGTTTTTAGGCAGTAAGGCGCCCAGTTTTAGCAATAGAGATAGGCCCCAAGGTAGACGATGGTGCGGTAAAAGTTCGTCGAGCCGATAGCGCATGGCGGTGATAATAATGCGCAGGAATCTAAACAGAGCAACCACGTGGAAGGTGATCCTTATGCTTGAGGTTTTTGAGGGGCGAGTTTTTGTTTGAGTCGATCAACTCGAGCACCGATTCGATCAGTGGCTAAGCGCAGGTGATCGATTTGCTCGCTAAAAAATGTTAATTCAGGTTCGCTGGGCACTGCACGCAGCTCTTCTGTGATAAATTCACTGAGCAAACGTTTGCCGGTTTGGCCGCGCTTTTTCAGCCAGCCAAATTGAAGGCGTAATTTCTCGGCGATTTGATGGCCGAGTACATCTCCGAGCCAATCATTGATGGCTTCTTCCCAATCGAGTTCGAGATCACTGGCGATAATTTTTACATCGGCTAAGAGCGCGGTATTACCCCAAGCTTGAACATCGCTGTCGGCGAGGTTGATTCGATCGCCAACGGCCAGATTGATTAATCCTGGCAGCGAGCCAACCAAGCGAGTGGTGGCGCCGTCGCCATTGCTGCTCAGTCGCACCATGTCGGCATCAAAGCAAACGCAAAGTAATAGTTTGAATTCGGTGACTTCGAGGGCGAGACTTTTACCCGCTAAGGCGTGAAGTTTTTGCTTTGTGGCCGGATCGTATTGCAGTGCTTTATTGATCGTGGCTTCTAAGCTGGCTGTCGCCGCCGCGCTTATGGTGGGATCGATCATGATACGAAATCCTCTGCGCCAACTAAGTTTGGCTAATGTAATCCGTCTAGAATCTGCTGGGGTGTTGGTTCTTCTTTTTTTGCAGACCTACTAAGGCTTGATGCCTTTGTGCAGTGCGACAATCCCACCGGTCAAATTATGAAAATCGCAATTTTCAAACCCGGCGTCTTGCATCATAGCCTTCAACGTTTTCTGATCGGGATGCATGCGGATGGATTCGGCCAAATAGGCATAGCTGTCTGCGTCGTTGGTAACCACTTTGCCAATAATGGGCAACAGTTTAAACGAGTAAGTGTCGTAAACCTTTCCGAGTAACTCACTCTTCGGCTTAGAAAACTCAAGCACCAGCAGTCGACCGCCGGGCTTTAGCACGCGCAACATGGAGCGCAGTGCCAAGTCTTTATCGGTGACATTGCGCAGGCCAAATGCGATGGTAATGCAGTCGAAGGTGTTGTCTGGGAAGGGCAAGTACTGAGCGTCGGCCTGACTCACGACTAGGTTTCCGCTCACGCCTCGATCGGTCAGACGATCGCGACCGACTCGCAACATGGATTCGTTGATATCGGCTAACACCACCAGTCCTTCTGGGCCCACAAGCCGAGAAAACTTGTAGCTTAAGTCGCCGGTGCCTCCGGCAATGTCCAGTACCTTGTTACCCGCGCGAACACCTGAAAGCTCGATCGTAAAACGTTTCCAAAGGCGGTGAACACCACCGGACAAAATGTCATTCATCAGGTCGTATCGGCCGGCCACTGAGTGGAAGACGTCGGCGACGCGATCGGCCTTTTCATCGACGGGAACTTCTTGAAAGCCAAAATGGGTGGTTTGTTTATCGCTCATGGACGGGATCACTTCGATTTTTGAGGAGGGTATTGTACCTTCGGGGCTGGGAGCTTGGCCAGTATGGCGTCAACGGTTGCGAACCATCGTTGACGCCATAGCCGAATCAGCGCTTGTCGGGATTAAAGCGCTCGCGCAACCCTTGAACGCTCTGATAGAACAGCGGTACCAACAGGGTCGCCAAAATGGTAGCTGCCACCATTCCTCCTAACACGGTAAAACCAATGGAGACACGGCTGGCGGCCCCTGGCCCGGTAGAGAAGACTAGCGGTAGAACCCCCAACACAAATGACAGGGCGGTCATCAGTACGGCTCTAAAGCGCAATTTGGCGGCTGAAAGCGCGGCCTCGCTGATGCTTTTGCCTGCTCGTCGCTCACTCATGGCAAATTCAACAATCAAAATGGCGGTCTTGGTGGAGAGTCCAATGAGCAATATCAGCCCCACTTGCGCGTAGAGGTTATTGTCCATGCCAACGGCCTTGAGCGCTGCAAACGCGCCAAACAACGCCATCGGAACAGATCCCAAAACCGCGAGCGGCAAGCTCCAACTTTCGTATTGAGCGACTAAGAACAGGTAGACGAAGACCAGCGCCAGTGCGAACAGCATGGGTGCTAGGTTTCCCGCTTCAATTTCTTGAGCCGATTGTCCCGCCCATTCAAACAGATAGCCTTCGGGCAGCTGCTCGGCCAGCTCGCCAATGGCTGCGATAGCATCCCCAGAGCTGTAGCCTGGCGCCGCCTGACCACTGACAGTGGTGGAGCGAAAGAGGTTGAAGTGGTTTAGGCTGGTGGCGCCCAAAATAGGTTTGAGCTGCCCCAGAGTCGCCAGCGGCACCATTTCGCTATTGCTGTTACGCACATAAAAATGGGCGAGGTCTGAGGGTTTGGCGCGGTAATCGCCCTCGGCTTGCAGTATTACCTGATAGGTGCGACCAAAGCGGTTGAAATCGTTGATGTAGAGCGAGCCTAGCTGTGCCTGCAAGGTCAAGAAGACTTCGTTGAGAGGCACGCCGATGGCTTTGGCTTTGTCGCGATCGATTTCTAAGAAGTACTGCGGCACGTTGGCGCGATAGGTGCTGAATACTCGATTGAGCCGGGGGTCACTGTTAGCGCTAAAGATGAGCCCGTTGGTCACCTGAGCGAGGGCTTCAGGGGAGCGGCTCAAGGAGTCTTGAATGCGCAAATCAAATCCCGAAGTAGTGCCTAGCCCGGGAATCGGGGGCATGGGGAAAATCATCGCTTGGGCGTCGGGAAGGCTCCATAGTTTACCCTGTAAGCGCTGATAAATCTGACGCAGATTCAGTTCGTCGGTATCGCGTTCATCCCAGTCTTTGAGAACCACAATACCCAGACCGCGATTTGAGCCGGCACCGGCCAGCATCGAGAATCCCGACACCGCAACCACATCGTCAACCCCTGGGTCTTGCAAAATAATATCGGTAATCTTTTCCATCACCTCTTCGGTTCGGTTGACGGAGGCCGCATCGGGCAGCTGCACATCCATCATTAAAATCCCCTGATCTTCGTCGGGAATGAAGCCGGTGGGAGTGTTGGTGGCGAGAAAACTGGTGGCACCAATGATAGCCGCGGTAACTCCGAGCATTAGGCCGGTACGCTTTAAAATTTTGGTGACTTGTTGGCTGTAGCCTTGGGTGAGTTTGTTGATGCTCTTTTCGATGGGCGCTAAGAGCGCGATTTTTTCAGTTTTGTCTGCGCGTAATAGCGATGCGCACAGTGCTGGGCTGAGGGTAAGTGCATTGATCGACGAGATAACCACGGCCACCGAAATGGTCACGGCAAATTGATTGTAAATCTCGCCAGTAATTCCGGGCATAAACGCCACTGGGACGAACACTGCCAGCAGTACCAGAGTGGTGGCGATGATTGGTCCAGAGACTTCGGTCATGGCTTTTTTGGTGGCTTCTACCGACGACATGCCCTCTTCGGTCATTAGTCGTTCGACGTTTTCGATCACCACAATGGCGTCGTCCACCACGATACCAATGGCCAATACCAATGCGAACAGGGTGATGGTGTTGATGGTAAAACCAAAGGCCAATAAAAAAGCAAAGGTACCGATCAGAGACACAGGTACGGCGATGGCGGGAATCAGCGTGGCTCGCCAGTTTTGCAAAAATAAGAAGACCACCAAGATAACCAAAATAACGGCTTGGTAGAGTGTGGTGATCACCTCGTCGATAGAGCGATTAATGAATTTGGTGGTGTCGTAGATGATGTTAAACGAAACCCCATCCGGCATGCGCTGTCCGAGTTTCTCCATCTCGGCGTAGACTTGTTTTCCCACTTCAGTGGCGTTGGCGTCTGAGAGCTGGTAAATCACGATGAAGGCGGTGTCTTGGTTGTTGAGCTTGGCCGCTGCCGCGTAAGATTGCGATCCCATCTCAATTCGAGTGACGTCGCGAAGTCGTACAAATGAGCCGTCGGCTTGTGCTCGAACGATGGTTTGCCCAAATTCTTTTTCGTCGATTAAACGACCTTTTGTTTGAATGGTGTATTCAAACTGTTGCACTTTACTGGTGGGCGCCGCGCCTAATTTACCCGCGGCGACAATCAGGTTCTGCTCCTGCAGGGTTTGTTGAATATCGGCTACGGTGACTTGCAGCGCAGACATGCGCTTAGGGTCCATCCAGATGCGCATGGAATAACTCATCTCCCCCATCACCGATACACCGCCGACACCATTGAGTCGAGCTAGAGGTTCGGTAATGTAATTGGTCGCATAATTCGAAAGAAAGACTCGATCGAGCGACGGATCGGTAGAGGTGAGGTTAATCCCCATGAGCATATTGCTCGATTGTTTACTGACTCTTACCCCTTGGCGGGTGACTTCAGGCGGCAGCCCCGGCTCGGCAATGGCGACTCGGTTTTGCACGTTGACTTGAGCGATGTCGCTGTCAATTCCCTGTTTGAAGGTTATCGTAATTTCCGCTGAGCCATCGTTGGAGGCGGTGGATTCGATGTAGAGCATATCCTCGACACCGTTAACTTGCTCTTCGATGGGGCGGATAACCGATTCTTCTACCACCTGAGCACTGGCGCCAGGATAAACCGCATTGATCTTTACTTGAGGTGGTGCAATTTCTGGATAGAGGTTGACCGGTAGCACCCCGAGACTGATGAGCCCACCCAGAGAGATAACAATAGCGATGACAAACGCAAACTTCGGTCGTGATATAAAAAACTGACTGAACATGATGGGCCTCCTGTCTGCTTAAGCGTCGGTTGTTGTGTCTGCCGCTTTAGCGGAGTCAGGAGCTTCAGCCGGGCTAAAAGTCTCAGCCGGTGAAATAGCTTCAGCATTCTCAGCTTGGGTTTTTAGTGAGCCGGTACTTTTTTCGAGATACTTAATAACCGGGGTTACAGCGGCACCTGCTCGTACTTTTTGCAGGCCTTCGACGATAATCTTGTCGCCTTCGTTGAGCCCTGATGTGACCACCCACAAAGGCCCCAGTCTACGGCCGACTTGAATACTGCGAGATTTAACCGTGTTATTGGCGTCGACGATCAGTACAAACTTACCTTGTTGACCTTCTTGCACCGCGTATTGAGGAATGACCGGTTGGGTGACCTTGTCTTGGCTTTCTAAAATGAGTGTGCCGTAAAGACCGGGTCTCACTATGCCCCTAGGATTGGGGAACTGCGCGCGCAAGTTGACCGTACCGGTCGAGGCGTTCACTTCAATACCGGCGTAATTAATGGTGCCTGGGTGATCGTGAGTGGTGCCGTTGGGCAAGATTAGGGTGATACTGACGGCATCTTCAGGGGGCTTTTTGTGAACGCTGACTTCACCGTGTTCGTTAGAGAATTCCTGCAAATGTGTAATGTAGGAACTCTCATCGATTTGGATGTTGGCGTAAATGGGGTCATCTTTAAGCAGTGTTGCCAAAGGTTCGCTGTTGGGACCCACCAGATTGCCCACGTTGTATCGCACCGTGCCGATTTCTCCGGCAAAGGGCGCGTATATGCGGGTGTAACCGAGATTGGCCTGAGCATTTTTGAGGGCAGCTTCGGCCGCTTTTACCGATGCTCTAGCCTTGGCCGAGTTGCTGGCGAGAGTATCGAGATCAGATTGGCTAATATAGCCGTTGGGGCGCAATTCTAAACCTCGCTGGTAATCCCGTTCGGTACGCAGCTTCTCCGCTTGCGCGCTTTTCAGATTGGCGTCGGCCTCTTGCTCTGCAGCTTCGTAGTTCTCTCGATCGATCTCAAACAGTAATTGATCTTTCTCGACACTCAAGCCTTCGGTGAACAGGCGTTTGGTGATACTGCCTTCGACTCGCGCTCGTAAGTCGACAGTCTTAAATGCCTCTGTTCTTGCGACAAACTCTCCGTATTCCCCCACCTGTTGGGTGCCCACTTCGATTACCGAGACGGCTGGTGGTGGAGCTTTTTGCTGGGGAGCCTCTTCAGAACAGGCGATGAGCACTAATGGCATCATGGCAATGAATAGGCGCGCAGGGCGAAGGGATGCAAAAAGCGAAGGCATACCGTGATCCTTTTGGTGAGGAAAGTAATGATGGGGTAGTTATAACACACCAGAATGATGTGTGGTGTTGACTTGGCGCAGAAGTATAGTCGCTTCGTCGGTAAGTGGGTGTTAATCCCGGTAAAGGAGTGTGAAACCGGGTGAGTCTCTACGGCTGTAGGTGTGTCGATTAAGCGCTGCTGTTGGGTAAGATATTAACCACTTGGGCGTTGGGCTCGCGGGTGAGATTATTGGCGTGTAGCTTCTCTTGGTATTGTGCCTGCAGTTGTGCTTGGTTACGGCCGAGTTGCTCGAGTAGCGACCAGGTGAAAATGCCGGAGTTGTGACCGTCGTCAAAATAGAGTCGAAGACCGTAATTACCCGCAGCTTCTATCTTGTTGATCGCCACAAACTTTTTGCCGTACTGCAATACTTCTTGACCGGGGCCATGACCTTGCACTTCCGCCGATGGCGAGTGAACCCGCAAGAATTCCGCTGGCAGGGAAAAACACTCGCGATTAAAGTCGATGTCTAATATTCGAGTTTTTTTATGCAGCTGTATTTTTGTCGGTATTTTCATGTGTTTGTCATCGTGCCAATGGGTTAGCGATACTGCGACGCCTTTGATAGGCGTTCGCAGCATGGAGAGCCACTGAGTTAATGTGTCTAGAGTTACAAAATAAAGCGACTGAGATCTTCATTTTGCGCCAATTCACCCAAATGCTCATCGACGTAACTGGCGTTAATAACGATGTCACTATTACTGTCACCAGCCTCGAAAGAGATGTCCTCAAGTAGGCGCTCAATAATTGTATGCAAGCGACGGGCGCCAATATTTTCAGTGCGCTCGTTCACTTCGTACGCGGTCTCGGCGATACGGCGAATGCCGTCGTCGGTAAAACTCAAATTTGAACCTTCTGTTTGTAAAAGCGCTATTTGCTGCTCCGTCAGGGATGCGTCTGGTTCGGTCAAGATGCGTTCGAAGTCATCAGGGGAGAGCGCTTCAAGTTCAACCCGAATAGGAAGCCGACCTTGCAATTCAGGGATCAAATCTGACGGTTTTGCCAAGTGAAATGCCCCCGAGGCAATAAACAAAATGTGATCGGTTTTGATCATGCCGTGTTTGGTGCTCACGGTGCAGCCTTCAATTAATGGCAGCAGATCCCGCTGCACGCCTTCGCGAGACACATCGGCACCGGCGCCTTCGTTGCGTTTGGCGACCTTGTCAATTTCATCAATAAAAACAATACCATTTTGCTCGGCTGCGGCGATGGCTTTGCTTTTCATGTCTTCTTCGTTGACCAGTTTGGCAGCTTCTTCGGCGCGAATTTGCTTAAGCGCCTGCTTGACTGTGAGCTTGGTGGTCTTGCTTTTATTCGACGACATGGACGAAAACATATTCTGCAATTGGCTGGTCATGTCTTCCATGCCTGGCGGCGACATAATCTCCACGCCGACCGGTGAGCTGGCCACGTCTATTTCAATTTCTTTTTCATCGAGATCGCCTTCACGCAGTTTTTTTCGAAACAGTTGGCGGGTCGACGAATCTTTGTCTGCGACGCTGTCATCGCCTCGTGCAGGCGGAAGAAGTGCATCCAAAATACGATCTTCGGCGGCATCTTCTGCGCGGTGTTCGACTTTCTTCATTTCCTGTTCGCGGTGAAGTTTGATGGAGCCGTCGACCAGATCGCGAATGATGGACTCTACGTCGCGGCCAACATAACCGACTTCAGTGAATTTGGTGGCCTCGACCTTGATGAATGGGGCGTTGGCCAATCTTGCCAGACGGCGGGCGATCTCGGTTTTACCGACGCCAGTTGGGCCAATCATCAGAATGTTCTTGGGGGTGATTTCGTTGCGCAGGTTTTCGTCCAGCTGCATACGGCGCCAGCGGTTGCGCAGGGCAATAGCTACCGCGCGCTTGGCGGCGTTTTGGCCGACAATGTGTTTGTCGAGTTCGTGAACTATTTCGCGAGGAGTCATATCAGACATAAGCTTTCTTCTTTCAATTCTCGGTGATGTTTACGGGGCGACTAGGTCGCGTCGTAATTCAATTCTTCGATGGTGTGGTTGTGGTTGGTATAGACACAAATATCGCCAGCGATACCGAGGCTTTTCTCTACCACATCGCGGGCTTCCATCTCGGTGTTTTCAAATAGTGCTCGAGCGGCTGATTGCGCAAAGGGACCGCCAGATCCGATGGCGATGATGTCTTGCTCTGGCTGAATCACGTCACCGTTACCGGTGATGATCAGTGAGGCATCTTTATCGGCGACAGCGAGTAAGGCCTCTAGGCGGCGCAGGGCGCGATCGGTACGCCAGTCTTTGGCCAGTTCCACGGCAGCGCGAACCAATTGGCCGTTGTGAGCTTCGAGTTTGGCCTCGAAGCGTTCGAATAGGGTGAAGGCGTCGGCAGTGCCGCCGGCAAAGCCTGCGATGACTTGATCGTTATAGAGACGGCGAACTTTACGCGCATTGCCTTTCATAACGGTGTTGCCCATGGAGACCTGCCCGTCGCCGCCAATGACAACCTTGCCATTGCGTCGCACAGACAGAATGGTCGTACCTCGATATTGTTCCACAGGGATTCCTTAATGTCGGAAGTGATCGGATGATTGAGGATGAAGTGGGGGCTGTGGTTTATTTTTCAAGGGCTGCATGGGACCAACCACGGCCTCTTGAGACGTGAGTCCTGCGGTGGGATGAGAGCGCTGGCGGCGTCGAGCCGCCGCGGTGCTATGAGCGTTTGCGCTTGAGCAGCAGTGGATTAATGTCGTTAGACACTAGGGTGCTTCGAGCTTTTGCCACTTTCGAGCGCGATTGATAGGGGCCGACCAAAACTCGGTGCCAAGTTTCGCCATTGCGCACAGTGACTGTCTCGACTTGGGCCTCTAGATTGATCAGAATCAGCTCGGCCCTCAAACGATCGGCGTCTGCGGATTTTTTGAACGACCCCACCTGTAAAATGAACTCTTGGGCTTCAATGGCTTTGGTTTCTTTGGCCGTGTGCGATGGCACTTCTTTAACCACAACCTCGGTTTCTTTCAAAAGTTGGTAAAAGTCGAAGCGCGGCTTTGGAACCTCGCTCTTTTCTGGGGCTTGTTTGGCAATGGGCTCGACCGGCGCTGTTTTCTGATGAGAGGGGGCAATGCCCGACAGATAGGCCAAAAACATAATAAAGGCGCCCAAGATAGTACCGGTAAATAGCCACACCCATCCCGGCACCTGAGATTTGGGTTTTGCCTTGGGAGCCGAACGTTTTTTGCTTGGCGGCTTGCGTTTGGCAGGAGGGCGGGTCTTTTTTGCGAAATCTTGGGTCATATCGGCCGTGGGGTTGATGTGTGCAATGGCAGGCGATTGTACTAAAGCCGTGAGTATCCGCAAATCAACTCATGTCTTGGGGGTCCACGTCAATCGACCAACGGGCTCGGCGGCTGAGTGGCTCTTGCTCAAGTTGCGCAATTAAGGGAGCGAGTAGCTGATGCAATTTGGCGCGGCCACTGGCGTGAATTTGCAGCTGGTAGCGAAAGCGATCGTTGCGTTTTTCCATGGGTGCGGGTAGAGGCCCGAGGTATTGTAGATCGGGATCTGAGGGATGCAGCGATTGAGCGACGTTGCGCGCCGCCTGCAGTAGTGCCAGTGCGTCGTCTGGGCGTTTGGCTTCGGCGCGCAGCAGTGCCATGAATCGATGTGGTGGCAAGTGAGAGATTTCACGCTCGTGCAAAATTAACTCGGCAAAGGCACTGTAACCTTGGCGCAACAAAGTTTGCAGCAAGGGATGATCACAGAGGTGGCTTTGAATCAGAACCTTGCCCGGGCGTTCCTCTCGTCCCGCTCGCCCTGCCACCTGCAGCATCAGCTGGCCCATGCGCTCGGGACCACGAAAGTCGGTGCTGAACAGCCCTCCGTCGGCGTCGACAATGGCGACCAGTGTGACGTTGGGAAAGTGGTGGCCCTTGGCCAGCATTTGCGTTCCTACCAATAGGCAGGGTTCACCGCGATGGACTTCGTCGACAATGTCTTGCATGGCGTTTTTACGGCGGGTGGAATCGCGATCGACTCGGAGCACAGGGAAGTCAGGAAACTGGTTTTGCAGCAGGGTTTCGGTGCGCTCGGTGCCTTGGCCCACACAGTTGAGTTCGCGACTGTTACAGGTGGGGCAATGGTTAATCAGCGAACGTTGATAATCGCAGTGGTGGCAGTGAAGGTGGCTGGGGTTTTGATGCACTGTCAGTCGCGAATCGCAATTAGGGCACTGCGACAGCCAGCCACAGTCATGGCATAACAGGGTTGGCGCAAAACCGCGACGGTTGATAAATACCAGCACTTGGCCGCTGGCAAGCAGATGCTGCTCGATGGTGTCGAGCAGCGGTTGTGACAAGCCGTCTTTGAGTGGCTGGCGTTTTAAGTCGATCAACTCAATGGTGGGTGGCTTGGCATTTCCAGCTCGCTGAGTCAGCGGCAGCAGTTTATAGCGCTGCTGTTGGGCGTTGTAATAGCTTTCGAGCGAGGGTGTTGCGCTGCCCAGCATTAGCGGTATTTTGAGTCTCTGGCAGCGCAACGCAGCCAAGTCACGGGCCGAGTAGCGAAATCCCTCTTGCTGTTTGAACGACATATCGTGTTCTTCGTCGATAATGACAATGCCGGGTTTCTTGAGCGGGGTAAAAATGGCCGAGCGGGTACCGATGACGATATCGGCATGGCCGAGACTGGCGAGCAACCACGCTTGTTTGCGTTCGGTGTCGTTGAGGCCTGAATGCAGGACGGCCATAGGGCGATTGAAGCGAGACTGAAAGCGGCTTAGGGTTTGCGGGGTGAGGCCAATCTCGGGAATCAAAACCAGCGCCTGGCGCCCTTGGCTGAGTACTTTTTCAATGGCTTGAAGGTAGACCTCGGTCTTACCGCTGCCGGTGGTGCCGTAGAGAAGGTGACAGGCGTATTGCTCATATTTCACTTGCTCTAACGCTTGTGCTTGCTCTTCGTTCAAGGATTTGGGGGCTTCTTTCAAAACCGGCAGTGAGCGATCCGGCTCCGGAGTGATTTCCGTTGATTCGATCAATTCTTTGTCGATTAGCGCTTTCAAGGCGCTGCGATTGGGATTGCTGAGCAATAAATCCTTATGCAAGACCTTAGATTGCTGGCTGGCCTGCATGTCGCGGCGCAACTGATCCAGCAACGCCTGTTGTTTGGGGGCACGCTTGAGTGAGGATAGCTCGATTTCTCGACCCGTTTTGGTCAGCGTCCAGGCTTTTTCTTGCAGCAGTGTGGCCGGATCACCTTGGCGCAAGGCGACGGGAATGGCGGCGGCCAGCACTTCTCCGGCGGGGTGGTGATAATAGCTGGCGGCCCATTGGCACAACGCTAACAGCTCCTCGCTCAATAGCGGTTGGCGGTCTAGTAGGCTGTGCACGGCCTTGAGCTGTTGGGTATCGAAGTCACTGTGATTCTTAATCTCGGTGATAATCCCCACGAGCACCTGATGGCCAAATGAGACGCGCACTCGCATGCCCGGTTGAGCTTCGGCTTCAGGGGGCACGCTGAGCATGTCTTGCGGGTCGTAGGCGAGATAATCAAAGCTGCGGCGCAGGGGCGTGGGCAATGCGATGGCATAGATATCGGGCGCAGCCATGGGGTGATGATTCTTCCTATGAATGAGGTTTATGAGCGTTTTGCTGAAAAAATGCGCAATAGAGTTGCGCTTGTGGCGGTTTCTGGTAGTATGCGCCGTCTTATTTTTACCCCGCTAGACTAACCGGTGTGCGGTGCTCGGCACAAGATCGAGTGGCGGCATACAACGAACTAAGGCGTTAAACATGAAAGCTGATATCCATCCTAAATACGGCGTAATGACTGCAACTTGTAGCTGCGGCAACGTTATCGAAACTGGCTCTACCAAGGCCACCGAAATGCATTTGGACGTATGTTCAAATTGCCACCCTTTCTACACTGGTAAGCAAAAGACTGCCAGCACTGGTGGCCGTGTTGATAAATTTAAGAAACGTTTTGGTAGCCGTATCGCTGGGAAATAAAACCCCGCGGTCAAGCGACCAGAGTTTCCAAAAAGCGCTCGAGCATTACTCGCAGCGCTTTTTTTGTGCCTGAAATTTGAGAAATACCACTATTTTTCTGTTCGCTCGGTAGCTGTTTCGTTGAAGTATCTATCCGGTACTCTACTGCAATCGGGTGACTCGACGGTCACGCCTGAAAAATAAATTCGAATTTTTTCAGTAAGTTAGGTGCGTCTGAGTCATGGTTAGAGAGGTGATTGATCGCGGCGAATCATCGCTTTAGCCCGCGTATTGGCAGCTTTGGGCATAAAATGGAATGCTGTGCTACTTGAGTCACCAGAGGCTGTTCGGTATCCTTCACGCCCCCTAAAAAAAGACGCCCTAGAGCGAACGGACGAGAACATGTCAGATACATTGAAAAAGGCGGCTTTGGATTACCACGCGTTTCCCAAGCCGGGTAAGCTTTCGGTGGAGATAAGCACTCCCGCGGAAACTCAAGAAGATCTCTCTTTGGCCTACAGTCCCGGCGTGGCTGAGCCCGTTCGCGAGATTGCAAAAGATCCTGAAAATGCATTTAAGTACACCTCAAAAGGCAACACCGTTGCGGTAATTACCGACGGCAGTGCGATTTTAGGTCTCGGTAACTTAGGCCCCTTGGCCAGTAAGCCTGTCATGGAAGGTAAGAGCCTTCTATTTAAGCGCTTTGCCGGTATCGATTCAGTGGATATCGAAGTTGAATCTGAAAACCCTGAGGCGTTCATCGAGACGGTTGCCAGCATTGCCAACACTTGGGGCGGTATCAATCTTGAAGATATTAAGGCGCCAGAGTGTTTCCAGGTCGAGAAGGCGTTGATCGAGCGCTGTAGCGTTCCTATTTTCCACGATGATCAGCACGGTACCGCCATTGTGACGGTTGCAGGTTTGTTGAATGCTCTGGAAATTCAAGGCAAGGCCATAGAGACCGCAAAAATCGTTTGCTTGGGTGCTGGTGCTGCGGCACACGCCTGTTGCTCTCTGATGATTACTGCTGGAGCGAAGCGTGAAAATATCACCATGCTCGACAGTAAAGGGGTGATTTACGCCGGTCGCGACAACTTGAATCAATATAAAGAAGAGTTTGCGAACCAAACTGACGCTCGCACACTGGACGATGCGATCAAGGGCGCGGACGCTTTCCTCGGCGTGTCAGGTCCTAACTTAATGTCCGCAGAGCAGTTGGGCGCGATGGCAGAAAACCCAGTGGTATTTGCCTGTTCAAATCCCGATCCAGAAATCAGCCCCGAGCTTGCGCACACGGTACGCGATGATTTGATCATGGCCACAGGTCGCTCTGATTTCCCCAATCAGGTGAATAACGTCCTGTGCTTCCCGTTTTTGTTCCGCGGTACTTTGGACGTGCGCTCGACAGCCATCAACAGCGAGATGAAGTTGGCGGCAGTAAACGCTATTAAAGATTTGGCGAAAGAAGAAGTGCCAGCAGACGTCGTCAAAGCTTATGGTGGTGTTGAGCTGACTTTTGGTCGTCAGTACATCTTGCCTAAGCCTACCGATGAGCGTCTGTTGGGTGCGGTTGCAGCGGCAGTGGCTCAAGCCGCTGTTGATAGTGGTGTGGCGCGTTTGCCTTACCCATCAAATTATCCGCTCAAAACCACTGCTGATTGTTAAGTTGTTGAGTTTGGTGTGTAGCGATTAGCTCGCGTCAAATGCGGAAAACTAAAAAGCCCTGAAGTGATTCAGGGCTTTTTTTGTGGGTTCTACAAACGCTTATGTCTCTGAAAAGCTCATGGCAGTTCAGACCCATGCGATTAGAAGAGCTCTTCGGGCAGTGTTTCTTCGGCTTGAGTGGAGGATTTTGAGTCCAAGATTGGCGCTTCGTCCGTGGCAAAGTCGGGCACATTCTCTTGACGGAAAATTTCGAAGATGGCGTTGTCCTGATCTGCCCGTGCGCGCTTACCCGTGGTTGGATCGATGCGAACTGAGGTCAGTCCGTCGGGCAGTGTGCGCGGTTGCTCTGGAACTCCATCAAGAGCGGTTTCCATAAAATCAATCCAGATAGGAAGCGCTGACGTGCCGCCGTATTCGCGTCGTCCGAGTGCGTAGTTTTGATCAAAGCCGAGCCAGGTAGTGGCGACTATGTGTTCGTTGTAGCCCGAGAACCAAGCATCTTTAGGGCCGTTGGTGGTACCTGTTTTTCCGGCTAAATCACTTCGCCCTAAGGTTTTGGCTTTGCGTCCGGTTCCTTTTTGGATGACATCGCGCAGTATGTCGTCGATCAGGTAAGCCACTTGTTCGCTCATGACGCGAGGGGCTCTGGGTAATTCCGGCTCTTCGCTTTCGGGCGCGGGTAATTCAACCAGGTTTTCATCTGCAGTCGAATCGGGGCTTGCGCTGTGTATGGTCTGTTCGGCCAGTTCGGCAGCCATGGCTGACTCAAGCGCTGCAAAATCGGAGTCTGTGGCAGAGGCGTCCGCCGCTTGCGGTAGGGCTAAGGCTGCGGCCCGTTCCTCAAGTTCACAAGCTTTGCAGGCGGTGGCGGGCAGTGTTTGGGTGATGATCTCACCGTCGACATTTTCAATTCTATCAATCAGGTAGGGCTCAATTTTAAAGCCGCCATTGGCAAACACTGTGTAACCGGTTGCCACTTGTAATGGAGTTAAGGCGTAGCTGCCCAGCGCTAATGACAGATCGTGTGGCAGGCTGTCTTCGTCAAGTCCATAGCGTGACATACCCTTGATCGCTTGATTTGGGCCCATGCTGCGCAGTATGCGGATGGAAACCAGGTTGCGTGATTTGTACAGGGCTTGTCTAAGACGGGTGGGGCCGAAGAATTTGCCACTCGAATTCTCTGGTCGCCAGGTGCCCTCAAGCGAGGCATCGTCAAACACGATAGGGGCATCATTGATCATCGAGGCTGGGGTCATGCCATTTTCTAGCGCAGCGGTATAAACGAACGGTTTAAAGTTAGAACCGGGCTGGCGCTCGGCCTGAGTGGCTCGATTGAAGTTGCTTTGGTTGAAATCAAAGCCGCCTACAAGTGCTTTAACTGCGCCATTTTTGGGGTTGAGTGCGACTAGAGCGGCTTGAGCGGCCGGCGTTTGCGTGAGGTGCCAGCCGTTTTCTTTATGGATTACGCGGATGACGTCCCCTACTGAGAGTATGTCGGCGGCGCGATTGGGACTGGGGCCGCGAGAGTTTTCAGTGATGTAAGCTCTAGCGCTGGAGAGGCCATTCTCCCAGGGGATGTTCGCCAGTGTTCCGTCGCTTGCCAGCAGGTCGATGCTGTCGGGATTAACTTGGGTGACTACGGCAGCCATGAGTCCGCCGATAGTTTTATAGTTCTTGAGCGCACTTTGCCACTGCTCAAGGGGCAGCTCTTGGGGGGCGAGTGGTCGTATTACTCCTTCTTCACCTTTGTCACCACCATTAATAGAGTCGATTTTGTCGAAGGCTAATGTTGCCTCTGGGCCTCGATAGCCATGTCGCTTGTCATAGGTGATGAGACCGTCAATGACGGCTTGCTGGGCGCGATCCTGAAGCTTGGCATTGACCGTGGTGTAGATGCGAAAGCCATCGGTGTAGGCCGATGGCCCCAGTTGATCGACTGCTTCTTTGCGCGCCATTTCGGCTATATAAGGGGCGTATAAGTCCAGCCGGGAGCCGTGGTAAGCCGCTGTGACTGGCTCTTTGACGGCCTCGTTGTGTTGCTCGACGTTAATGCGCTCCAAATGCAGCATGCGCCCCAGAATCCAGTTGCGTCGTATCAGCGCGCGCTTGGGGTTAATGATGGGGTTGAAGGTCGAGGGTGCTTTGGGAAGTCCCGCAATCATGGCCAGTTGTGCGAGAGACAGTTCCTCAATGGATTTCCCATAATAGACTCGGGCGGCTGCCTCAATGCCGTAGGCGCGATTACCGAGGTAGATCTTGTTGGTGTACAGCTCAAGGATTTCGTCTTTAGTCAGTTTGCCTTCGATTTGAAGTGCGAGAAGAATTTCATTGAATTTTCGGCTGAATACTTGCTCGCGAGTCAGGAAAAAATTACGGGCAACCTGCATGGTAATGGTACTTCCGCCGGTTTGAATTTTACCCGATTGCAATAATTGTGAGGCGGCTCGCAAAAGTCCTTTTATGTCGACTCCTGGATGGGAGTAGAATCTGTCGTCCTCTGCCGCGAGGATCGCGTCAATAAAGGCCTGCGGCACTTGCTCTATGGTTATGGGGTTGCGTCGTTTTTCGCCGAATTCGCCGATTAACAAGCCGTCATCCGAGTAAACTCGAAGCGGGGTCTGCAATTTAACTTGTCGAAGAGTCTCTACTTCCGGCAATTTGGGACTAAGGTATAAGGTAATCCCGGCAAATAGAGCCATGATGCCGCTAGCGCTCGCGAGTGATAGCCAAAAAGTCCAAGCCAGGTATATATGTCGTTTAGTCATTTTTTCTTTGCGAATTAAAGGCTTAGAGCGCCGGGTTATGTGAGCTGTGCATTATAAGGGGTTTTTAAGGGTTTACATATGACTTCCCTTGTTGCAGGCTTAAGTTAAAGTGCTATAACATGAAATGCACCTAAGTTACGGAAATTGATAGAAAAATGGGAATTTTGGGTTTCTTAGAGCGAAAGGCAAAGCCTGTTTTGGGGCTTGATATCAGCTCGACTTCAATAAAATTATTAGAGTTGAGTCGTCAGGGTGATCGCTATCGGGTCGAAAGCTATGCGGTAAAAGCATTGCCGCCTAACGCTGTGGTCGAAAAGAACATCAACGAGGTGGAAGCCGTCGCGGATGTCTTAAAAGGCTTAGTGCAACAGTCAAAATCTAAGGTAAAAGACTGTGCGGTTGCGGTTGCGGGTTCAGCAGTTATCACCAAGTTGATCGAAATGCCATCGGGCATGAGCGATGACGTTTTAGAGACGCAAATTTCGCTGGAAGCCGATCAATATATTCCCTACCCCCTCGAAGAAGTCGCTATCGACTTCGAAGTACAGGGCGAGTCCTCATCGAATCCTGATCAAATCGACGTTTTGTTGGCCGCTTGCCGACGTGAAAATGTCGACTTGAGAGTGGCTGCCCTAGAGGCGGCTGATTTAAAGCCTAAGGTCGTTGACGTAGAAGCTTATACCATGGAGCGAGCCTTCGAGTTAGTGGTTGAGCAGCTCGAAGATCAAGATGACCAAGTGGTGGCGGTGTTAGATATCGGTGCCACTATGACGACCTTGAGTGTCCTTGTCGGTAGCAAAACCGTTTATACCCGAGAGCAGCTGTTTGGTGGTAAACAACTGACCGAAGAAATTCAGCGCCGCTATGGTTTGTCGGTCGAAGAAGCTGGTTTGGCGAAAAAACAAGGCGGTCTACCGGACGATTACGATGAAGAAGTCCTAGAGCCATTTAAAGATGCTGTGGTTCAACAGGTCACGCGTTCACTGCAGTTCTTTTTTTCCTCCAGTCAATACAATGATGTCGACCATATCATTCTCGCTGGAGGGGTGGCGTCACTAGAGGGGCTCTGCGAGCTTATCGGAGAAAAGCTGGGCACAGAAGTTAGCGTTGCCAACCCATTTGCGAATATGAGCGTCGCGCCTAGAGTTAATGCAGTGGCGTTGAAGAACGATGCACCGGCATTGATGATTGCCGCGGGCTTGGCCATGAGGAGTTTCGACTAATGGCAAAGATTAATTTACTGCCCTGGCGCGATGAATATCGCCGTGAAAAACAGCAAGAGTTCCTGTCGGTTTTAGGCTTCGTTGCCCTGGCGACTCTATTGGTGGCTTATCTTTGGTACAGCTCGGTCAATGGTGCGATCGAATCTCAGCAAAAGCGCAACCAAATGCTCGAAAAAGAGATTGCGGCCTTAGAGCAAAAGGTGACAGAAATTCGCGAGTTGAAAAAGCGTCGCGCTGAACTGCTGGATCGCATGAAGGTTATTCAAGCGTTGCAGGGCGAGCGACCGGTGATCGTTAGGTACTTTGATGAGCTGGTGCGAGCAATACCCGAAGGAATCTATCTAACAACACTTGAGCGCAATGGCAACGTGATCAATCTGCGCGGTATTACTGAGTCCAACGTTCGTGTGTCAGCACTAATGAGAAACGTCGATGAGTCCGATTGGTTTGCGACGCCTAACTTGAGCTCGGTGAAGGCTACCCCTGAGTTTGGTGAGCAAGCCAGTGAATTTACTATGAGTTTTACAACGTCTAAACCTAAAGACGAAACTTCACAGAAGGAGGCTGGTTAATCATGGCTATCCAAGATGTGATGGATCAGTTAAACGACTTCGATATTAATGATGTCGATTGGACGCGCATGGGGGTATGGCCTTTCGCCGGAAAGGTGGTATTGGCTGTGTTACTGTCATGCGTGATTGTAGCCGCGGGTTACTTTTTCTTTGTCAAAGATCTGAATCTAAGTCTAGAAAAAGTCACTGCGAAAGAGGAATCCTTGAAGACCTCATTTAAGTCAAAAGCTTTTCAGGCGGCGAACCTCGATGGCTACCGTGAACAAATGAAGGAGATGGAAACTTCATTTGGCGCGCTGGTTGCTCAGTTACCAAGTGATACCGAGGTGCCGGGTCTGTTGGAAGATATTGATGAGCGAGGCGCTGACAGCGGTTTGGTTATTGAGAGTATCGATCTGCAAAAAGAAAACTCCAAAGAGTTTTATATTGAATTGCCTATTTCAATCAATGTGAGCGGCCCTTATCACGATTTTGGTGCCTTTGTGAGTGGTGTCGCGGGTATGCCGCGAATTGTGACTCTGCATGACTATTCGATAAAAAGACAAGCAACTGGCGGATTGTTGGATATGACGATTTTGGCAAAAACCTATCGCTATAAGAGTCAGGAGGAATGATCGTGAAGAACAAGTTATTCCTAGCGGCTGGATGTTGCCTGAGTTTATTTCTCAGCGGTTGTGGCGGTTATACTGAAAATAGCGATTTGGTAGATTACATTGAAGAAACCAAGCGTCGTCCTGCGGGTCAGATCGATCCCCTGCCGCCATTTGTTCCCTATCAAAGCTTTACCTACAGCGCGATGACGTTAAGAGCTCCATTTGATCCCCCAGTAGATGATGTGCAGCAAATGGTCGTGGGTAAGCGCACTGGTGTAGAGCCAGATCTAAATCGCGAAAGAGAGTATTTGGAAGAGTTTAATATCGCTAGCTTGTCGATGGTCGGTACGCTAGAGCGTAATGGTATTTTGTGGGCTTTGATCGATGATGGCGCCGGCGGAATTCACCGAGTTACCAAGGGTAATTATTTGGGTAAAAACCATGGCTCGATAGTGGCCTCTTCTGGTCGACAGCTCGATGTGGTTGAAATTGTGCCTGATGGTGTTGGTGGTTGGGTTGAACGTCCGCAAGTGTTGCAAATAGTAGAAAAGGATTAGTGAAATGTTAAATATGCCGATGAGGCCTTCGGTCCAAAAAATCACCGCCTGCTTTGGGTTTATAGCTTTATTCCTTTTTTCAAATCTGCAAGCACAGGTTCTGAATGATGTTCGGTTTTCGGAGTTGCCAGGGAATCGATTCGAAGTGAGGATGCAGTTTGATTCTCAGCCAGAAGAGCCCACAGGTTATACGATTGAGCAGCCCGCTCGAATTGTTTTGGATTTTACGGGTGTTGAAAACCAGTTGGAGGCAAGAAAGTTTCCTCTGTCATTTGAGAATGCCAAGTCTGCCGTGGTTTTGAGTGGAGAGGACCGGACTCGCATGATCCTAAACTTATCGCAGCTAGCATCTTATTCAACTCGAACGGAAGGTAGCTACTTTATTGTTGAGGTAGGTAGTAAGCAGGATGAAAGTTATCTGGCGGCGTCTTCTAGTGCAACAAAAAAACTGGCCAGTGAAATCGATGAGCATCAATCGGCCATCACCGGTATAGACTTTCGCCGTGGAGAAGAGGGTGAGGGTAAGGTTATTGTTGATCTGAGTGACCCTTCAATTGATATCAATGTAGAGCAAAAGAGCGCAACCATAAATATCGAATTTATCGGTGCTCAGTTGCCGAATGCGTTGCGTCGGAACTTAGATGTAACAGATTTTGCAACTCCAGTTACTTCGGTGAGCTCGGACTACGACGGACGTAAAACGACATTAGCAATTGATGCTTCGGGTGAATACGACTACCTAGCTTATCAGGCTGATAATACTTACGTTATTAGCGTGAAGCCGTTGACGGAAGCCGAGGCAGAAGAGAAGAAGGCTCGATTCTCGTTTGTGGGCGAGAAGCTGTCGTTAAATTTCCAAAATATTGAAGTTCGATCTGTATTGCAGTTAATTGCAGATTTTACTGAGCTGAATCTGGTAGCCAGCGATACGGTTGGTGGCAGTATTACCTTGCGTTTGGACAATGTGCCTTGGGATCAGGCATTGGATCTAGTGCTGAAAACTAAGGGGCTGGATAAACGCCAAATCGGCAATGTGTTGATGGTGGCGCCCGCGGCTGAAATCGCTGAGCGTGAAAGACAAGAGCTAGAGACCAAGCGTCAGTTGCAAGAGTTGGCACCGCTGGTGACAGAGTACGTTCGTATTCGCTATGCCAGTGCAAAAGAGCTGTTCAAGTTGTTTAATGAGAATGACGGTGGCGGCTCGGGCGGCGGAGAAGGTGGTTCTACTTCGAGTATTCTGTCCGAACGTGGATCGGCTATTGTGGATGAGCGAACAAACTCCATTATCTTGACCGACACCGCTGAAAAAATTGACGAGTTCAAAAAGTTGATTGCCAAGGTGGATATTCCTATTCGCCAAGTCATGATCGAAGCTCGAATTGTGATTGCCAACTCAGACTTTCGTAAGGAGCTCGGTGTTAAGTGGGGGGGGATTGGGACTCAGTATGGAGGTGATTCAGCTACTTCGTTTGGTGGTAGTCATACGTCTTTGAGTAGTAACCCAAATACTCCTGCGCAGTTCTTTTCACCGCCCTTTGAATTTGATGATGTTAATGAAGATGGCGAATACCAAGAGGGCGAGCCGATTACGAGTGTCGAGGATGTAGGCACTGATATTCAAGATAATCTAGCAGTTGACTTGGGGGTAGCCAACCCTGCGGGAAGCTTGGCTATGAGCTTTATCGATAGCAACGTCTTTCTGACTATGGAAATCTCGGCATTGCAGGACTCTGGTCATGCTGAAATCGTGTCTCAACCTAAAGTGATTACTGGCGATAAACAAAAAGCCCACATCGAATCGGGCACGGAGATTCCGTTCCAGGAAGCATCTTCCAGCGGCGCAACAACCACCTCTTTTAAAGAGGCGGTACTGAAGCTTGATGTAACGCCGCAAATTACGCCAGACGATCAAATCATCATGGATTTGAAAGTGAATCAAGATTCGGTGGGTGAAATCGTTGGCGACAGTGATATTCCAACTATTGACGTTACTGAACTGCAGACGCAGGTGTTAGTGGCCAACGGGCAAACGGTTGTATTGGGAGGGATTTTCCAGACAAATCAAGTGAATGGCGTGACTAAGGTGCCTTTCCTTGGAGATCTACCCTACGTAGGTCGTATGTTTAGACGCGATGTTCAGTCCGAAAATAAACGCGAATTATTGATCTTTATTACACCTAAGATCCTTTCAAACGATCTGGTTAAGTAGTCTATGTCTCAAAGCTTGATTCTTGTCGGCCCCATGGGGGCCGGCAAGTCTACCATCGGTAAACTTCTCGCCAGTATTCTCAATCTCCCTTTTTCCGACAGCGATCGTGTTATTGAAGAAAAGACCGGAGCTGATATTCCTTGGATTTTTGAT
>JBOEGJ010000048.1:0-12384 GCA_050633365.1 Cellvibrionaceae bacterium
GACCTCACCCTTACCAAGGGTGTGCTCTACCAACTGAGCTACAAGAGCCTATCTTGCATATAGCAGAACCTGGAGCGGGTAGCGGGAATCGAACCCGCATCATCAGCTTGGAAGGCTGAGGTTCTACCATTGTACCATACCCGCCAAACTTGCCGCTGAGCTCCGTTCGGAACTAAGCCTTGCGCGCGCCACTCGAACTCAATCAGCTCAAGCAGTAAATATGGTGCAGGGGGGTGGATTCGAACCACCGAAGCTTTCGCGTCAGATTTACAGTCTGATCCCTTTGGCCACTCGGGAACCCCTGCCAAAAAGAGGCGCTATTTTCCGCCTCTGCCTCACTGCTGTCAACTGTAATTTCTAGGAAATTCACACAGTTACAGCAATAAGGTAACTAAAAATGGAGCTGGCGAGAGGAGTCGAACCCCCGACCGGCTGATTACAAGTCAGCTGCTCTACCAACTGAGCTACGCCAGCTCTAATTCACTGAATTGAGACACAATTATGTGGCTCGCTTTAAGTGAGGGCGCGATAATAGAGAAACTTTTACTCAGACGCAACATCTGGACAGAAATTTTGTCTCTTCTCTAGCCCATCTTCACGGTTCATAAGCTCAAACCACAATTCTTGACCCACTTTTTCCGCCTCAGCCACCGCCAACGACACCCACACTTCCTCAAAGGTCCTATCAACACGACGAATCTCCGCCTGATAGCCTTTTGCTTGAATCCTCTCCAACCGTCGCTCGGCACTTTCTAATTTGTTATACAAGCCAAAGGAAATGCCATTTTCCAGATCACCCTTGGGTATAACATAACTATCAATATTCTTTGCCTGAAGCTCATGCAACCGCCGCAAGGCTTCCTTCCTCGAAGACTGTGGCTGTTGATGCACCCAAAAACTTGGCGTTCCCGGCACCTCGACGCGCTGCACCTCAGCCAAAACCTCCAGAGCCGATAAATGCTCAACAAAATACTCCGCAGGCAACAACGCCTTAAAGGGCCCCACATAAGTACACATCGGCTGTTCTGGCACTACGGGCTCAGCCAAAGATGGCGCAACCACCTCCTCAACACCTATATCACCCTCGCCACCAAAAACCACATCATCTGGCGAAAACTGAATTCGCTCTTTAGCCGCGAACATTTCCGCCAAGGCCTCAGACTCCAGCTCTTCTAGCAATACCAACAACTCAGCCCCATGAGACGACGCAGACTCTACTACTGCCACCTCAACCGACTCCCCCTGCTGAAACCAATAAAAGGCAAACAAGGCGACATTTACGACTACAAGACTCAAGAAAATCGAGCGCATACCACTCCCTTATATCACTCGCCATCAAACCTATGGCTTAAACACTAATTCAGACAGCGCCAAACCATCCAAAACCAACTCTTCACTTAACTGCTGATCCACCCCCACATCGAGTGCGGCAGATACCAACGGCGCATCGCCGCCGGTCAACAACAACAGCCACTGCTCTTCGGCGCCAAAACAACAACGACGACAAACCCCCTCAACAAACGCCGCCGCCATTAATAAAACGCCATTATTGACCGCTTCAGATGTGCTTCGACCCGGCCCACTCCCGGCAGGAAGCTGCGCAACCTTCACTTGAGAGGTATCTTTGAATAACGCATTAACCATGAGCCTCATTCCCGGCACAATATACCCGCCGCGATGTACCCCAGAATCGAGAATGTCGATGGTGATCGCACTACCACAATCAACCACCAAGACTTTTTGGTAATTAGAGATAGCGGAAGCCGCCAGTACCGCAAGCCAACGATCAACCCCCAGCAGGGCGGGCTCATCGTACCCAACAACCACCCCCGAAGCGCTCTCGCTGACGACCGCAAATGCCGCCCTCACACCCAGTGTCGCACTGAACCAGCGGGCCAACTCACCATCAAATTCAGCCCCAGCCACGGATGCAACCTGAACCTCATCGAGAGCCTTCCGCCCATCGAAAGCCTTCCGCTCACCCAGAGCCAACTGAGACAACACCCCCTCAAACAACGCTTGATTTGAACCAAAGTCAGCACGCACCAACACACCAGAGCGGACAGAAGGCTCACCTGCACGCTCGACAAACCGCCACTTTAAGCGAGTATTGCCAACATCCAGTTGCAGCAACATCAAACACCCACCTGCCGCAGAGTCACCTCTCCACCGTTAAACTCGCGAATTACACCATCGACCGACAGCAATAACGCCCCCGTTGCCGAAACCCCAACAACCTCGCCCTCAATAGACTCGCTGGCCGTGGACAAAACCACCAACTTGCCGGCATGCACATTGAGCGCTGACCACTGCTCTCGGTAGACCGAAAAGCCCTGCTCGTGAAAACGACTCAAGACAGGCAGCAGCTCATTGAGCACCTCGGCGGCCAAGTCATTTCGAGAAACCCCGGGCACCAACTCTGACAGCCCCACACAGGGTTGATCAATCGCGGCCGCGGCCGCCTCAGAAACAGACACATTAAGCCCGACCCCCACCACGACCTGACAGGCGCCCGACGGATCCCCGGTCATTTCAAGCAAGATGCCGGCGAGCTTTCGCCCCCCACAGAGAACATCATTGGGCCACTTTAAACCCACACCATCGGCACCGAGCTTTTGCACAGCGCGAGCCAAGGCAACGCCCACGGCCAAACTCAACCCCTCTAACGCGGCGGCGCCACCTGAAAACTCAACCACCACAGAAAAATACAAACTCTGACCAAAAGGGCTCACCCAAGCACGCCCCCGGCGGCCACGGCCATGAGTTTGATGCTCGGCCATACACAGATAACCATGCGCACCAGACTTAGAAGCCCGGGCCATAGCCTGCACATTGGTGGAGTCCGTCGACTGCAGCAAATCCAGATCTGCCAGAAAACTACTCGCCTCAGGACTCAGTGCCGCCCTCATTGCTGGCCCATCTAACAATTCCAACCCACCAGGCAGTCGATACCCCTTACCTTTAACGGACTCAAGCTCAATACCAAAATCATTGAGTTTTTGCAGGTGCTTCCAGACCGCGGTACGACTTACACCGAGCAACTCCCCAAGAACCTTACCGGAGTGAAAATTGCCATCAGCCATCAACTCGAGAATCTGTTTCACCTCCATGCTAACTCTCCTCACCAGACAGCAACCCCATTAAAACCTGCAAGTCTTGACGCAGACGCGGCAAATCCAAACCAACCGACTCCAAGCTGTTTTTCGCATCCGCAATCCAAGCCGAAGCCTGAAGCTCCAATGACTTCCCCTGCTCTGTAGCGGCCACAAAAACCCGTCGCTCATCCTCATGATCGCGACGGCGAGTTACTAAATCAGAGGCCTCCAAACGCTTCAGTAACGGCGTCAGGGTTCCAGAATCCAAATGCAGGCGCCGCCCCAAAGCCTTAACCGTAGGCTCTTCCGGCACCTTTTCGGCCCACTCCCACAAAACCATCATGACAAGGTATTGCGGATAAGTGAGTTTCAGCTCTTTAAGCATTGGCTGGTAGGCCTTAGTCATCGCCCGCGAGCCCGCGTACAACATAAAACACAGCTGCTCATCCAAACGAATCATATCCTGATCGCTCAACATTCACTCCTTTCTGGGCCGCCAAACGACCGCGACAATCTCAAATCAATGACAAGGCATAAGCTAGCGCCCGACTACAAAAGCTCCTCAATAGAGGACTCCAAGTCGTGAGGCTTATCCTTAGGGGCAAAGCGCTTTACCACCTGCCCATCTTTTGCCACTAAGAACTTAGTAAAATTCCACTTTATCGCCTTAGTACCCAAGACGCCTGGCGCCTGGCGCTTTAGATGCGTAAATAATGGGTGCGCATTGTCACCGTTCACATCGACTTTCGCAAACAAAGGAAAGCTTACTCCAAAATTGCGCTCACAGAATTCGCCAATTTCCTGCGCACCGCCTGGCTCTTGCTTGCCAAACTGGTTACAAGGAAAACCCAGCACCACCAAGCCCCGATCTTTGTATTTTTGATAGAGCGCCTCCAACCCCTTATATTGAGGTGTAAAACCACACTTACTGGCAGTATTCACCACCAAAACAACCTTTCCCTTGTAGTCAGAAAACGACTGACTCCCACCTGCTAGAACACCCACGGACAAATCATATAGCTCGGACATAGAAAAACCCCAATTAAATTGCGTACAATTAAAATAGCGAAAGCCTCCCCCAAACACAAGCAAAGCCTAAGCAGAATAAAACCCAGACACAAAAAAGGGGCCGAAGCCCCTTTTCACGCGAATATCGCAGCCGCTATTACAGACTAACGCCGCCACTCACTTCAATAACATCGCCAGACAAATAATTATTCTCAAAGATGTGCTGAACCGTTTGCGCAATATTGTCGACATCACCGATACGCTTCAAGGGCACCATGGCCGCCAACTTACCTAGCGCCTCTGGAGGCATGGTCCGCAGCAGATCCGTCTCGATAGTACCTGGAGCAATTGCCATCGAGCGAATATTGTAACGCCCCAACTCTTTCGCCCAAACCTTGGACTGAGCAACAATTCCTGCCTTAGCCGCAGAGTAATTCGACTGACCAAAGTTACCGTGATATGCGATCGAGGACATGTTTACGATAACGCCCTCTTCAACACCACCCTCGACCATATGTACAGCGGCTTCACGGGCGCACAAGAACGCCCCCTTCATGTGGACATCAGTCACAAGACTGTAGTTATCGCCGCTCATTTTTTTGACGACTTTGCCGTCTTTAACTTTGATCAAGGTAGCATCTCGTAAAATACCCGCGTTGTTAACCAAGCCGTGAATAGCACCAAAGTCAGCGACGATTTGCGCAAAGGTCTCTTCTACCGTCGCCTCATCGGCAACGTTACACTTATAACCACGCGCCTCGGAGCCAGCTTCAGCGACTAGCGCTGTAGCTTCAGCCATTGCCGCTTCATCCAAATCTAAAAGCGCCAACTTGGCACCACTCGCAGCCAAACGCAGCGCAATTGATCGACCGATTCCACGACCACCACCAGTGATAGCAACAACCTTACCTTGTAAATCCATAATTTTTCTCCGGGGTAAATTGAGATTCTCTACAGGATCACTATGGCCCGACTCAAAGCGGAAAGGAATGTTTGCGACACTCAAGCGAATTGTCAAAATACGCCATCGAGCCAAAACGAAACTCGAGATAAGTTTCGAGACATAAAAAAAGGGTCTCGCAAAACGAGACCCTTTTAGATTGGTGCCCAGAGCGGGACTTGAACCCGCACGACCGAAGTCACTACCCCCTCAAGATAGCGTGTCTACCAATTCCACCACCTGGGCTAAACCTTTAATTACTGCGGAACATCTCCCGCAGTATTTTCTTCAAGTACTTGAGGCACATCACCTGCAGGCACATCTGAATTCATTTCTACCGCCGCGGGAATATCCGCAGCATCATCGACCATTGGTACACCAGCAGTAGCACCGATTGCTGCCTGATTTTTTGCAACAATCGCCAAACCAAAGCTGGTCGCAAAGAACACGGCCGCCAAAATTGCAGTGGCGCGAGTAAAGAAGTTTCCGCTGCCTTGACCGCCAAAAACAGTCTGTGAAGCCCCGGCACCAAAAGATGCTCCGGCTTCAGCGCCCTTACCCTGCTGCAGCATAATCAGCCCAATAATGGATAAGGCCGTCAATACATGANNAGATGTGTATAAGAGACAGGGATAAGGCCGTCAATACATGAACTACTAAAATGATCTTTTCCATCATCTTACCTTTATTCTGCCGACTGGCAGATTGAATAAAATTCGTCGCACTTTAAAGAAGCGCCACCCACAAGCGCGCCATCTATATCTGCCTGCAAAAATAACTCAGACGCGTTAGCAGCCTTGACGCTGCCGCCGTACAAAATTCTCACTGCCGAACCTACATCACCCAACTGCTCACGAATAAAGGCGTGAACGTCTTGCGCCTGCTGTGGTGATGCGGTCAAACCAGTTCCAATTGCCCAAACGGGCTCATAGGCGATTACCGCTTTGGCTATGGCTTCTCGGCCGACCTTATCAATAACCGCTTTCAACTGTTCACCAATCACGAGAAGCGTTTCTTCTGCCTCTCTTTGCGCCAAAGTCTCACCAATACACAGTATTGGAGTCAACCCTTTTGCCTGCGCCGCAATAAACTTTTGAGCAACCAGCTCATCGGTTTCTGCATGATACTCGCGTCGCTCAGAGTGACCAACAATCGCAAAGTGGCAACCAACGTCTGCGAGCATCGCCGCTGAGTTCTCGCCGGTGTAAGCACCGGACTCTGCCTGACTCACGTCCTGCGCACCCAGCTCAACATTCGACGACAGCAATAGCTCTGATGCTTGCAACAAGTACACGGATGAGGGGCAAATGCCAACTTCAACCTGATGTACCCCTTGCCAGCGCCCTAAAAACGCCTCCAACAACTGTCGATTGTCTGACAAGCTGCCGTTCATTTTCCAGTTTGCTACTACTAATGATCGTCGCATGGACTGTGTCGCCTTCTCTGAGTTGCCTCTCGGCAAAACGGGCGCAAATATTAGCGGATAAGCCTTTCAGATACAACGGTTTATCCGAGAATCCTGCAGAGTTTTTGATCCCCGGATATTCGACTCACCGAGGCAGAGATTACTTAGGTTAATGCTTGCTCAACGACCTCGGCCAGCTCCTCGGTCAATCGTGAAACTAGAGACGGATCCTCCCCTTCGACCATAACGCGAACCACCGGCTCGGTACCTGACGGACGTAAAAGTACTCGCCCCTTACCGTCCAGCTCAGACTCAGCCGCCTTCACCGCTTTATCGATAATATCATTACCCTCTATCGCCACCTTTCCAGCGACTCGAACGTTAATCATATTCTGGGGCAGCTTTCTCATTCCCTGCTTCAAGTCGTGCAACCCCGACCCATCTACCGAAAGCGCCAACAGCACCTGTAGCGCAGCAACAATACCATCACCGGTAGTCGTCACATCACTACAAACAATATGACCAGAGTTTTCACCACCTAAGGTCCAGCCGTGTTTATGCATTTGCTCCAACACGTAGCGATCGCCAACTTTTGCCCTAACAAAGGGAATATCCAGCTTTTGCAAGGCTAACTCAAAACCAAAGTTGCTCATCAAGGTACCCACGACACCCGAACAACCGTCACCGTAGCGATGCCTATGCAGCGCTATGAGGTAGAGAATTTCATCGCCGTCGAGAAGCTCGCCCTTATGATCGACAAACGCCAAACGATCACCATCACCATCGAAAGCAATCCCCATATCTGCCCCGGTCTCGAGCACACGCGCCTGAAGGCGCTTAGGCATGGTGGAGCCACAATCTTGGTTAATATTGATGCCATCGGGTTCTGCCGCAATAACATCTACGGTTGCCCCTAACTCCCTAAAGACTGACGGCGCGATATGATAGGTTGCACCATTCGCACAATCGATCACCAGCTTCATGCCCTGGAGGTTGAAGCCCCACGGCATGGTACCTTTACAAAATTCGATATATCGACCGGCAGCATCCTCGATTCGAATCGCCTTTCCCAATTGCTGGGCGGTCTCCATGGGCTGATCCATTTGAGCCTCAATAGCCAGCTCAATATCATCGGGCAACTTTGAACCACTAGCACTGAAAAACTTAATGCCGTTGTCGTAGTAGGGATTGTGGGAGGCGCTAATAACAATGCCCGCCTGGGCCTGAAATGTTCGCGTGAGATACGCGATCGCCGGTGTTGGCATAGGACCAAGCAAACCAACATCAACACCTGCATTGATAAGCCCCGCCTGAAGTGCGGACTCAAACATGTAACCCGAAATACGGGTATCTTTCCCGATAAGGATTCTGCGATTACCTTCGAAACGATCTGCCAGCACCTTGCCAGCCGCCCAACCTAATTTAAGAACAAAGTCCGGAGTGATTGCTCCCTCACCCACCTTTCCTCGAATGCCGTCAGTTCCAAAATATTTGCGCGTCATATCTAAATCCCTTCCTACCCCTTCAAATCTTTCACTAGTGGTAACTGCTATTGCGCTAAGGCTACTGCATTCCACAACTTTAATACATCAACAGTTTCTCTGACATCGTGGACTCGAATAATACGCGCGCCACTTTGCGCCGCAATAAGTGCTGCCGCCAAGCTGCCTGCGAGTCGCTCATTTACATCTCGCCCTAAAATTTCACCGAACATCGATTTTCTCGACACCCCAATTAACAGAGGCAAACCCAAGCGTTCAAATTCTGAAAGCCGTCTCAACAACTGCAAGTTGTGATCGGTAGTTTTTCCAAAACCGAAACCGGGATCAATCAATATCTGCGACGGATCCATGCCAACCTCTACCAGCTGAGCCACACGATCATTGAAGAATGCCGTCACCTCTTCGATGAGTGATTCGTAGCTGGGTTTGTTTTGCATCGTCTTTGGCGAGCCCTGCATGTGCATCAGGCACACGGGTAGCCCGGTCGCGGCGGCGGCATTCAAAGCCCCTTCTCGCTGAAGTGCGCGCACGTCATTAATAAGACCTGCACCGGAAGCCGCAGCTTCAGACATTACCCGGGGCGTACTGGTATCAACTGAAACAATGACATCAAAGCGTGACGAAATAGCGCCAATTAGAGGGATGACTCTTTGCAGCTCCTCTTCGATACTGACCGCCTTTGCGCCCGGACGAGTCGATTCGCCACCGACATCAATCAAATCCACTCCGGCTGAGATCATATCCTCGACCTGAAAAAGCGCCGAGTCCAAATCCAGCTGGCCGGAGCGAACAAATCGCCCGCCATCCGAAAATGAATCCGGCGTTGCATTCAAAATTCCCATCACCTTTGGAGATGAAAGATCTAATTGACGCTTTCCACACTGGAGTTGAGTCATAGGGTTTCCAAAACATACAAACAAAAAAAAGGCCCAGCAAGCTGGGCCTTACAACACAATTTATTTAGTGATTATTGGCCGGCCCGCCAATTGGGTTTTCTTTACCGTCATCACTATCTTTTTCAGATTCATCACTTTTTGCATGACCATTAAAATCATTATCATGCCAATCTCTCGGCGGGCGAACTTTTCGACGAGCCATCAAATCATCTACCTGCTCTGAATCAATGGTCTCATACTCCATCAAGGCATCTTTCATTGATTCGAGAATATCGCGATTTTCTTCCAACAGTTTTTCAGCTAATTGATAACACTCATCAGTGATACGGCGAACTTCTTCGTCAATGATCTTGGATGTAGCGCCGGAATAATTCGGGGCGCCAGCTCCTGGGTAAGCCCCCTCGTCTTCACCGTAACTTAATGGACCCAACTTATCTGAAAGCCCCCATTTCATCACCATATTACGAGCGATACCGGTTGCGCTTTCAATGTCGCTAGAAGCCCCCGTCGAAACCGCATCACTTCCGCCGACAATTTCTTCAGCAATACGACCACCATAGGCCGATGAGATACGACCCAACAAGTAGCGGCGACTAGAGCTGTACTTGTCATCCGTTGGAAGATATTGGGTCACACCCAAGGCTCTGCCACGAGGAATAATTGTCACTTTGTGCACAGGATCATGCTCAGGCATCAAGCAACCAATGATCGCGTGACCCGCTTCATGGTATGCAGTCATCAACTTGTCTTCTTCTGACATCACCATGGATTTACGCTCTGCGCCCATCATGATTTTGTCTCGAGCTTTTTCAAACTCTTCCATGGTGACAACACGCTTATTAGCGCGAGCAGCAAAAAGCGCCGCCTCGTTGACGAGGTTCGCCAAATCGGCACCAGAGAAACCTGGCGTACCGCGCGCAATGATAGACGCCTGCACCTGCTCGTCCAGCGGCACTTTCCGCATGTGTACTTTCAAAATTTGTTCACGACCGCGAATATCGGGCAAGCCAACAACCACTTGTCGATCAAAACGTCCTGGGCGAAGCAGAGCTTTATCGAGTACATCTGGACGGTTGGTGGCAGCAATGACAATAATGCCTTCATTACCCTCAAAACCGTCCATCTCAACCAAAAGTTGGTTTAAGGTTTGCTCACGCTCATCATTGCCACCGCCATGACCGCCGCCACGATGGCGACCAACGGCATCAATTTCGTCAATAAAGATAATGCAGGGTGCCTGCTTCTTAGCTTGATCAAACATATCTCGAACACGTGAAGCACCAACACCGACGAACATTTCGACAAAGTCGGAACCGGAAATAGAGAAAAACGGTACCTTTGCTTCGCCAGCAATCGCTTTTGCCAACAATGTCTTACCCGTTCCCGGAGGGCCCGCCATCAACACACCGCGAGGAATTTGACCACCAAGGCGCTGAAACTTTGAGGGATCCCGGAGAAATTCAACCAGCTCTTGAACATCTTCCTTGGCCTCATCGACACCGGCAACATCGGCAAATGTGGTTTTAATTTGATCTTCACCCAATAGGCGAGCCTTACTTTTACCAAAGCTCATGGGACCGCCTTTACCGCCTGCCCCACCCTGCATTTGGCGCATGAAGAACATAAAGACAAAAATAATGATTAGGATAGGAAAGCTAGCCACAAGCAGCTGCTGCCATAGGCTCGCCTTTTCTGGAAGCTCCCCTTTGATGGTGACATTGTGGTTATACAAATCGTCCATCAGCTTAGGGTCCTGCACATCGGGACGCACGGCCTCGAAGTGCTCCCCATCACGACGTACGCCCTTAATGACATAGCCTGTAATGGTGACCTCTTGAACCTCGTCAGCTCGTACCGTCTCAACAAATCGAGAATAAGTTAACGTCTCTTTGTTAGATTGCGGACTAAAATTCTGGAACACCGCCAGTAGCACTACCGCAATTACAAGCCAGAGAAGCAGGTTTTTCGCCATATCGTTCAAAGAGGTACCCTCAAAAATTCGGAAAATCGTTCGCGCCGTCAAATAGTTACTGTCGCAGCGCGCATCTTGCCTTGAAATAAGTCCAGCAAATGTCGTTCAGTATAGCCCTCTCAACCACTAGAGGGCGATACGACTTTTGTATCTAGCGGTAAATAATCGTAAATTCCCCGTTTAAGAGCCTCTACCAATCAAATTATCGACATAAAACACCATAAGTCACCTTTCAATAGTGGGGCCTTCATTCAAAATTACAAGGCCGGAACTCACCTCCCACGCCCCATAAGCAAGCCTCGCCACTAAAAGCCCGCCAATACAGAAGGTTACAAGAAAACATAGGTAATTAGATGCCAGCAAAATGAGCAGGCCTGAGGGCGTAAGCCCCTCATGCACGGGACACCAAACGGTACCTGAGCAATTTTTCATCGTGAACATCCACGAATCGCTTCATCTTGAGTTACAATAGGTCTTTACTGCGGAGATCAACCGCGGGCTTTCACCTTTTTTGAATACGAGACACTCTATGCCTTTAAGCGCCGACCGTAAAAAGCAATACCGCACCTTAGGTCACGGTCTAAAACCCGTCGTAACCGTTGCCGGAAACGGACTCAGCCACACGGTCATAAACGAACTTAACCGCGCACTTGACGATCACGAGCTTATTAAAGTGAAGCTGGTAATCGCCGATCGGGAGCTCAGAGCGAAGGTCATTGCCGAGATGAGCAAAAAAGTAAACTCTGAGATTGTTCAAGAAATTGGCAAGGTTGCGCTGATTTATCGCGAAGCTAAAAAACCCAACCTAAAACTCTCAAACGTACGCTAAGCAAAACGACGTACTCAGAGACAGCAAAAAGGCGAGCCTAGCTCGCCTTTTTTTGTGCCTACCATTCCCTGCCCGTAACCCGTAACCCGTAGCCCGTAGCCCGTAGCCCAAAATCCTATAGGCATAAAAAAACCCCTGACCATTGCTGATCAGGGGTTTTATGTTTAAAGGCTGAGGAAAGCTGGCCCCGCGAGCGAAGCGAGTGCACTGGGCCTGACCGTTGGTCAGCGTCAACCACAAATAAAAAAGCCCCGCAGCGTTAGCTGCAGGGCTTTAGTAATTAAAGGCTGACGATGACCTACTCTCACATGGGGAAACCCCACACTACCATCGGCGATACTTCTTTTCACTACTGAGTTCGGTATGGGATCAGGTGGTTCAAAAGCTCTATGGTCGTCAGCCAAACTGGTTTGGGTTGTGGTTGGTCTTATTACTTATCATAAGTAAGCCGCACAAATTCCAAATAGGTTGGCAGATAGTATTGTTGTTAATACATGCACTGATGACAAGTGCGTATTTCTTTATCTTTTGCAGTTTCCCGCAGATACATAACTGTCCGATTCTGAATGTCTACACTCAGTTACATCAGTTATATGGTCAAGCCTCACGAGCAATTAGTACTGGTTAGCTCAACGCCTTACAACGCTTCCACACCCAGCCTATCAACGTCGTAGTCTTCAACGGCTCTTTAGGGACCTTAAAGGTCCAGGGAAATCTTATCTTGAAGGAGGCTTCCC
>JBOEGJ010000049.1:0-20983 GCA_050633365.1 Cellvibrionaceae bacterium
CGTCGTTGGCTGCCTGACTTACGTTTTATTTCTCATTATCATGACTTTCCCCCTTACATTGAGGCTTTGGCGAAAACGGTTGAGGCGCACTGGGAGTCTCATGGCCGAGCAGATAAGTTGATTATGTCTTACCATGGCGTGCCTTTGCGATATCTTATAAACGGTGACCCCTATCATTGCGAATGTCATAAGACGACTCGTTTGTTGGCGGAACGTTTGGGATTAAGTGCTGAGCATTATATGACCACTTTCCAGTCGCGTTTTGGTCGTGAAGAATGGCTAAAGCCTTATACCGATCACACCTTAAAAGCATTGCCGGAACAGGGTGTTAAATCAGTGCAAATTATTTGCCCTGGTTTTTCATCTGATTGTTTGGAAACAATCGAAGAGATTGGCGAAGAAAATCGTGAATACTTTATGGAAGCGGGTGGTGAGCGTTATGAATATATTCCCGCATTAAATGCTACAGATAATCACATTGCTGTATTGGCGGAATTAGTGAATAAGAATCTTCAAGGTTGGGATATGCCTCAGCCGGATGCGGGTGCCACGACCCAGCATCATTGCTCAGCATTGGCTAAAGGCTGATGATTGTTTGTCTGTTGAGTGTGTTCCTCTGAAGACTTCGATGGAGGGTTAACCAGAGCTGGTTCTAATAAACGCATCCAACTACGTTGTAGTTCATAGTATTGAATAACGCAGCGATGCGCTCGCTCATCACTCAGTTTTATACGTTTCTTTAATTCAAGTTGTGTATTTGGGCTGCTGCCAAATACATGACAGAGTCTGGCGTAATAACGTTGTTTTGCTAGGCTATGTTCACTCCAATAGTCTTCCTTTTCAGGACGGCTAAAACCAATGCTATTAATATAAAATAGGTCAGCTGCGTCCGTTACGATACTTTTCCCTTCATCAAAAAAGTTAATTAATGCCACATCAGCAAAGTTGTCTGCAGCATCTTCTTCCTTGCCTATAACCGGCATATCATATTGTTCGATAAGTGCATGTGCAAACTCATGAAAAATAACATGTAAAAGCACGTGGGCGGTAAATCGATCGATCTCTATTTTGGGGTGTTTTAAGTAGGCTTTTTGATAGCGTCTGCGAATATCGTGAATAAAGCCATAAGGGATTTGTATTTCATCATTTTCATACCAAATACGCTCATAAGGGCCAAACCGCAATGTGATGTCTCTAGGTGTTTTGAACGTGGAATTTAAGAAACCTATAGCTGTAGTAACTGCCTCTGAATCTTTGAGTCTTTCATTAATTCTTTTTTCTACTGTGCCCGATGGCTTTTCTAGCACAAGTAGTACAGTCGCTTTGCTAGGCAAAGCGCAAAATAGCAAGCTTAAGGCAAGTAGCGTGCTAAGCGATACGTTTTTAAAACAAGAAGAAAGTCCGTTCTGCATCCGATAAGCTCAGGTTGTTAAAGGGGTAAATAGTTGTTGGAAGTGGAAACTGTTTAAGGCTTATTATACGTATAATATCCTATTATTCGATGATGAAGTATGGAGAAAGTGTGATGTTTGGTTTTTTAAAGGCAGATCCAGAGAAAAAGCTACAGGCGGAATATCAAAAACTATTAGAGAAAGGTATGCAGTTTCAGCGTAATGGCGATATTAAAAGCTATTCAATGATTACCGCTGAAGCGGAAAAGGTGCGTGAAGAGCTGGAACGAGTCAAAGCAGAAAAAGCTGCCGGATAACCAGCAGCATTGTTATTGTTTATTTAGCCTAATAAACACTGGTTGCGTCCCCCTTCTTTTGCATCATAGAGTGCTTTGTCAGCCCGTTCAAAAACGTTTTCTGCTGTATCCCCGTCGCTAAATTCTGCGATTCCTATAGAAACGGTAACCGTAAATTTAGTTTCTTGCCCATCAGCCCCTTTGCTACGCATCTGTGTTTTAGCTAGGCGCTCTCGTGTGCGGTTAAGCATTGTTAGCGCATTATCTGCTGATGTTTCAGGCAATAAAATAACAAATTCCTCACCGCCAAAACGGGCCATAAAATCAACTTCACGTAGGCGATTAGCAACGGATGTAGATACGGCTTTTAATACTTTATCGCCAGTTTGGTGACCATAGTTATCATTAATTTTTTTGAAGAAATCAATATCGAGTACTGCTAGGCAAAGAGGGTGTTGATAACGTTGCCAGCGAAGTAATTCATCGTGTACACGTTCGCTATAGGCTTCTCGATTAGGTAGTCCTGTAAGGCTGTCAGTAATAGCGCGTGCTTTTTCTTGCTCTAGTTGCTTGCGTATATCAATATCTTGTTTTTCCATGCGCTGTACGCGCTCAATCAGTGCATTAAGTTGCGATGATAATGAATCATCCTCTTCTTTTTGTGTTTCTTTTGACTGGCTCAAGGCGCCTTGTATTGATTGAACCTGCGCTTGCACTGCTGTTTTTAAATGATCAATGTCGTGATGTTCTGCTAGCGTTTTGTTAATACTGCTCATACCATTGCTTACACTAAGGTGAAGCGCATCACTGGTGTTTCGCTGCCTTTCCTCTGATTCTATGGCTAAGCCCAATGCTTCGGTAATATGGCTGAGTTCTTGGTAAACATTTTTGAGATAAAGGCGATAGTTATCATCGGCACCCATATAGGATTGAATAACGAAGTCGCGAATATCTTCAAGTGTAGGTGCGAGTTCATACCAGTTAAGCCCTTTAGTGATTCGCTCTCTTGCTTTGTGTGCCTTTTGCTCTACGCAAGGTACAACAGGAAAATGATCAAGGAGCTCGGTTAATATGATGGTCACTCGGTTTGATATTCGGGAAAATGCGGGTTCATGAACAGGACGTTCGTGGACAGCTTCAGGGATATTGCGTTGTCGATGTAGGGGTTCAGCTCCCGCTATGGTATTGGTTATTGGTGCATCGTTCTCATCTACAAGCTCAGGGATAATAATATCTGTGTCATTCTCATCGACGATTTCCCAATCATTATCTGTTTGTGCATTAGTTTGAGTATCAACGTTATCGGCCTGTGAGTCATCGTCACTATTACCGCCTTTACCGAAAATGCGCCCCATTAAACCTTCACTTTTACCTCCGGGCCTTTCTTCTAAAGCTTGCACCTGAAGCTTAGACAGTTCTTCTAACAAGCGTTTTAGTGTGGCGGGTAATAGTTCACCTTTGGGAATACATTTCTTGTACTGTTTTACGGCTCCTTTAATCTCCGATGATGGGCTAGATTTTTGTAGTTGGCCGGCAATATCCCCTAAATTTTTACTAACGGCATTCCATTGTTTTTCTTTTCGTTTATCGGCTTCCTCATTAACGCGCTCTAGCGATTTAAGCATTCGATCAAAGCCACCTACATCATTGCTTTTAAGGCTTGCCCGAATAGCGGCTAGACGCTTATCTACCTCGCTATCACGCCCTTCTGCCGTGGTGCTGAGAGCAATTACAGTGCGGTGCAGTAGCGCTTGTTGAGCCCCCAATGTTTTTTCGAGCTGTTCTTGTTGGCTGAGTGAGGCGCGGTATTTGTCACGCCAGCGATCGTCGTTATGTGCCACAGAGTGTATCCACCATCAGTTATAGATCAGAGTTATGTTGCTCTACTGAGTATAGACGGATAATAGGCGGTGCGCGGTCAGGTGCTTAGATAGTTGAGGTGGGTCGGGGGAGAGTAGTTATAGAGCGGCAAGTGCCGCTCTATAGTATGAGAGGTGACTCTGTGTATGCTTATGATTTTTTTGCAGCACGCTCTTTTTTAACGAGAAAGTCAGCTACTTTTAATACTTCTGCTTGGCCGCCTTGAACCATTCTACCGGAAATGCGGTATTTACCATTCACAATTACTTCTGGAGTGCCTGTGATTCCATAGTTACGTGCACGTGCACTGGCTTGTTGAACCTGAGATTTTACACCGAACGAGTCGAATGTTTTGTCAAACTGTTCTTTGCTGATGCCATGCTTTTCAAACAAGGTAGCAATTTGTTTAGGGTTAACTAACTTTTTATTATCCATATGCATCGCATCGAATATTTCTTTATGCATTTTTTCATCTAGGCGAAATGCTTTTGCTGTGTAAAAAATATGCGCATGCACAATCATAGGTTTGTTCCAGATTGCTGGTGAATGCTTGACTGCTACATCATCACCTTGCTGTTTTTTCCAGTTTTCAAACACAGGGCGGAATTGGTTACAGTGTGGGCAGCCATACCAAAATACTTCAGTGACTTCGATTTTATCTTGGTTTTTAGGTGTAACGGGGTTTTTGATCAGTTGGTAGTGTTGCCCTTCAACGTACTTTGAAGCTGCTAGTGGTTGAGCTTGTGTGGGCGATATGGCAATGACACATAAGGCCACTAAGCCGCAAAGTAGTGCTATTCCAGAAGCGGGGATTGCTCGCATTGTAATTCTCCTATCATTAATCGTATGTTCAAGCTATATCTGTGAGCTTGGTTTATTGTAATAGATAAGTTTGACTTGTTATATCTACTAAGTTCAAAGATGCGACGAAATATATCGGTAAACAGCCCCTAAGGTAAAGTATACCGTTTCCCGTTCATCCTTATAAGTTACACCGCTTATCGTTTCTGCACTGTATGAATGGCTTATTGGTCCACGCACGAGCGCTATTAATCGCTAAGCAATAAAAAAGGGCAACTGTAGTTGCCCTTTATACGCAGTATTAGCTGAACCTGTGCTGAACGTTTAGTTTAATCCGCTCACATAGTTAGATACGGCATCAATTTCAGCGTCAGTCATATGTTCAGCCACACCACGCATGATTTTTGAGTCGCCGTCATTGGTGCGCTCACCGGCACGGAAGTGGCGTAGCTGCTTGGCAATATATTCCGCATATTGACCGCCTAAACGAGGAAAGCCAGCGCCTTCGTTACCTAGCCCTCGTGGAGAGTGACAGCCCATGCAGCTAGGTACGCCAGTTTCTGTATTACCAGCGCGATAAACTTTTGCGCCTAATTTGAGGGCGTCGACGTCGATACCTGCATTGACTTTTACTTTCATTTCTTTGGCGCCGCTAAGCTGCAACGTTTGATCGTTGTAGAAGGCAGCTAGGTCAGCTAAGTCTTGTTCTGATTTCCCATCAAGCAATCCAGTCATTTCAACAATGTTACGCTTGCCGGCTTTGATGTCTTGCAGCTGCTTGGTGAGGTATTTTTCACCCAGACCCGCCAACTTAGGAAAATTCGGCGCGGGACTGTTGCCATCGGCACCGTGACACGCAGCACAGACTGCAACCTTACCCTCACCCGCGGCAGCGTCGCCAGCGGCGATAGCGCCCTGAGCTGCGGCGATCAAACTTACAGCCATCAATGCTTGTTTGAAGATGTTTTTCATTGGCTAATCCGTCAATTTTATAGTCGTTGAGCAATATGTTTGCAGCTTAGCTACCCCTTGGCGCGGCGTCCGAGCTACAATGTGCGCCGCCTCAGGCGGACCTTTGGCGAACAAAAACCGCGCCATTATATACTAACCGCCTGAAATCTCACTATTTTTGCAGGGTTATCACTTGAGCCGTATCAATTATTCCGAAGCCTACTTTACTCAAAGCGCGCCGTCCATTCGCCAGTGCCCGCCAGAAACTGGGGCTGAAGTGGCTTTTGCCGGTCGCTCCAACGCTGGAAAATCCAGCTCAATCAACACCCTGACCAGCAATCATAAACTGGCGAGAACCAGTAAAACCCCCGGCCGCACTCAATTGATCAATTATTTTGAGCTCTCGTCAAATCAGCGTTTGGTGGATTTGCCCGGTTATGGTTACGCCAAAGTTCCGGCAAAAATGAAACAAGAGTGGCAGCGCAACTTAGAAGAATACCTGCGCGAGCGAAAATGCCTAAAGGGACTAATTTTGTTGATGGACGTGCGTCACCCGATGCAAGAGTTCGACACCATGATGCTCAACTGGGCCATCGATGCCGAAATGCCGGTGCATATTTTGCTCACCAAGGCCGACAAGCTGAAAAAAGGCCCGGCGCAGTCGACCTTACTGGCGGTGCGCAAACACCTTAAAGAGGCGCAAGTGGATGACCTGGTCAGCGCTCAGCTATTTTCCTCTCTGAAAAAGACCGGTGTCGATTTGTTAAAAAAGCAGTTGGACCAATGGCTTGAAATCACCGAAGTGGATATAGACGCCAACGACACGGAAGACATTAAAACTGACGAGCAAACACCCCCAGAAGCGGACTAATAATCCTCGACATGGTTATCCCCTCCCAAGTTTAACCATGTCGGAAAAGCTGGGAAAATTGTCATCTTCTCTGTCTTATTCCAAAATTGAATAATCATTTCTTTCCATATCTAAGTATTCACACTAGTGATTAATACGCCTCCATATTTGCTTTAATCCCCCCTTTAGCGCCACTTTTGCTCAAGTTTCAAACAAATTAATACCCTCCCATCAGATTTGTAAGTTCACACACACATAATCGTAAACCCCTACTCTTGATTTTTAACACCTTCCTCCACTAGGTTGACCGACGAGTCTGGATTGTTAAGAGCAGCTTCTCGTTGTCTCTTTACTGATAATTTCAGCACTCGGCATACTCATAACAATAAACATAGATAGCAGCCTGATCACGGGTTGCATCACCGACATAGAGAGAGGACGTTGATATGCGCTACCAACCTACCAAACTGGCCCTCGCCATTGGCTTGGCCGCCGCCGCACACACATCTTTTTCCGTTGCACAATCCGTTACCGAGCTCGAAGAAATCACGGTTTACGCGCAAAAGCGTGCCCAGTCGATTTTGGAAGTGCCTGTTTCTGTTGCGTCATATGACAGCGATTTACTCGATCAAGCCCAGGTGCGCGACTTAAGTGACTTGCAACAAGTCGCTCCAAGCTTGGTGTTCAACAGTTCTTCAGGTGCCACTCAATCTATTCTGACTATTCGCGGTATTGGTACTGCCGGTCAAAACTCAGGGCTAGAACAATCTGTTGGTGTATTCATCGATGGTGTTTATCGAGGTCGCCCAGGTTCAGCATTGAGTGACTTTGTTGATATTGAGTCAGTCGAAGTTTTGCGAGGCCCTCAGGGCACTCTATTTGGCCGCAACACTTCTGCCGGTGTTATCAGTGTGCGCTCAAAGAAACCATCGTATGAATCAGGCGGTAGTGTTGCTATTAGCGCAGGTGATTTGGGTTACCAACAGATTAAGGCCTCAGCAACCGGACCATTAATCGACGATAAGCTCGCCTATCGCTTGTCTGCCACATGGCAGGAAAGAGATGGCTGGATGGAAGATAGCGTTACTGGTGAAGAGTTTCATAATCGCGATCGCACCACCGTGCGAGGACAACTTTTGTGGGATATTAGCGATGAAACTTCACTGCGCATTTCTGCTGATTACACAGAAACTGACGAAACCTGCTGTGTAGCGGCGCCCATTTTTTATGCCTCTAGCGGCCTTGCTTTGATCGGAGCCCAAGGGGCTGTCCATCCAAACTTTGGCATAGGCGCTCCAATGCAGAGCGGCACTCCCGGCACCTACGGTAACGAAGCCGTGTTTTCCGGTATATATACCGATCCGGGCGACAACAAAGTTAACTACACACCTGGCTACAGCCCAGATGACAGTTTCATCGACGGTGGTATTTCAGCCGAATTGGAAACTGAGCTCAGTGACTCCTTGAGCCTGACCGGTATCGTTGCACACCGCTTTTTCGAAACATCACCGTACGGAGATGTTGATCAGCAAAGTGCCGATATTTTGCGCGGTGGACGCGGACAAGATATTGAAGAAAACTCTGTTGAACTTCGCCTCTCGTACTCAGCGGACAATCTCGATTGGACTGCAGGTTTATTTTACTTCGATCAAGAAATCGATAGTAACGGTGGTTTCGAATGGGGTGCTGATGCATCCAACTATCTTGGCCAAGTTGCAATAGCAAGACTAGCGGGACTCACAGCGGCAGGAGTGCCAGGCTCTGTTGGGGATGTTTTGGCGACCAGTCTGGTCGATTTCACAAATCCTGCTGACTCCTCAACCTGGGTTCCAGCCACTGGAATAGAAGGCACTAGCAGTCAAGAAAACATTCACTACGAAGCTGAAAGCGTTGCCATTTTTGGTCAAGCAACTTGGCACATTAGCGATACTTTAAGCTGGACTTTTGGCGCCAGATACTCAGAGGAAGAGAAAAAAGCTGATTACAGTGTCACCAGTAACGACCCCTTTTCTCAGACTGATCTATGCGCGGCAGCTGGTGGAACTCCCGGTTTGACGGCTACTTGCGAAAACCCCGCTTTATTCTATGCAATGCGTCCATTACAGCTCCTTCTTCCAGTTGGTGCGACTACAGATAAGTATGATGATGACAACTTCTCCGTCGCAACTAGCTTGAACTATGAAATATCGGAAGAACTGTCTGTCTATGGTCGTTATTCTCAGGGCTACAAGGCTGGTGGTTTAAATCTCAACGGTACCGTCGGACAGACTCCGGGTAACCCTGTTGCGAATCTCGATAACAATGGCTTTGATGCAGAGGAAACTGAGTCCTTTGAAGTAGGTATCAAATCTTATCTGTTGGATCGTACCCTGCAACTGAATGCCACAGTGTTCTACCAAACAGTTGAGGACTTCCAGACCAACTCATTTGATGGCGCTAGCTTTACTCTTGGTAACGCCGGTGAAATTGAAGGAAAAGGCCTAGAAATTGACTATACATGGACTCCAACTGAAAACTGGATACTGTCTGGCGGTTTAGTGCTGCAGGATATCGAATACTCAGATTTCGAAACTGGCTCTAGCACTATTTCGCAACAAGAAGCCGCTGGCCTTCCCGCACGTGCATTAGGGCTAGTGCCACCACAGGACCTGACCGGAGAGACGCCAAACTTCGTCTCTGATGTCACCTTGGCTGGTAGCGTTACTTATCTGCATGACATTAACGAAGATTTGATCTTAAAGCTCGGAACAAGCTATCGCTATCGCTCTGACTACACCACGGGTCAGGACAACGATGCCTTCACCGAAAATGATGATTATTGGATTTTCAATGCCAATGTCACGCTAGAAGCATCTGATGAGTCTTGGGCAGTTGAGCTTTGGGGTAAGAACTTGACCGACGAAGAAGTCATCAACATTGGCTTTGATACCGTTCTCCAAACCGGCTCTTTCAGCGCATTCATGAGCGAACCCATGACTTGGGGCGTTACCGGTCGTATGAACTTCTAAACAGCTCTCTCACTCGTTTCATTTAGGCTCGTAGCTTTGCCGGATCTGTTCTCAGATCCGGCTTTTTTAATTATCCCTGTCAATAAATAGCGAGAGCCTTATTACAAAATGCTTGTCTTCTCGCGCCCTTTTCCTCTACTCTGCCCTCACAACAATAAAAAGCGACGACTGAAAAAGCCCTAGGGGTAGAAGGACGTAACGCTCAAATCATAGAGACGAGACCCTTCTTGCCAGCTCGGATTACCCTCTTGCAATCACCGCAGAGGCAACCGACACAACCCTCTATTGCTCTTCATCCAATCGCTAACACTCGAAAAAGTCGTGCGATATTTGCACCCTTGTGGTTTTCGACTCGTTGTATCAGTACAAAAATAACAACACTGAACTCAAGTTAATAACAACAGCGCACAGCGCAAAGGGAGTACTAACCATGAAAGGCATAGCTTTCAATCCATCACGCCTATCACTAGCGATTGCCGTGGCGGTTACGTCACTGTCCGCATCCCCACTACAAGCCCAAGATGACACCTTTGAACTCGAAGAAATTACGGTTTACGCGCAAAAGCGTGAACAGTCGATCATGGAAGTACCGGTAGCCGTTTCATCTTACGGCGCCGAATTACTCGAGACCGCGCAGGTCAGAGATATCAACGACTTACAGCAGCTCGCCCCGTCGTTGACCGTCAATAGCTCAACCGGTGGCATGGAATCCATCTTTGCCATTCGAGGAATTGGTACTGCGGGACAGAACGCAGGGCTTGAACAATCCGTCGGGGTTTTCATCGATGGCGTCTATAGAGGTCGCCCTGGTTCAGCACTGTCAGACTATGTAGATATCGCTGGGATTGAAGTACTCAAAGGACCGCAAGGCACTTTATTTGGGCGCAATACCTCCGCCGGTGTTATTAGCGTACGTACCCAAGCGCCTACCGATGAATTTGGAGGTGAGGTAGAAATCTCAGCCGGTTCTCAGGGTTACATTCAAACTCGGGGCCTGATTAATGGCGGCTTATCAGACAACTTAGCGGGTAGCCTAGCGTTCAGCTATCAAGAAAAAGACGGAATTTTGGATGACACCGTCTCCAGCGAAGACTACAACGACCGTGATCGTTACACCATTCGCGGGCAATTACTTTGGGATATTAATGAAGATGTCTCCTTAAGAATCATTGCCGATTACACTGATGTGGATGAAGTTTGCTGTAATGCCGCGCCGGTTTTTTACGGTCCAACACAAGGCATTATTACCGCACTTGGAGGCACAACCCTCGACTCGGGGGCAGCCACAACCTATCAAACTTTTTCCGGCAGCTACGCTGATCCGTTCGATTACAAGGTCGCCACCAGCCAAGACACCTCTCGCGAAGCCGTTGAGGATAAAGGTATCTCCGGGGAGTTAAACTGGGACCTAGACTCAACCGCTCTGACTGTGATTGGCTCATATCGTAAGCACGACAACGTCAATGACTTAGACGCCGACTTCACCAATCTAGAAATTTTCAATCGCTACAATGTACAAGATATCGATGAAACCTCTCTCGAAGTCCGCTGGGCATCCACAGGAGCAAACACCCTCGACTGGACTCTGGGATTCTTTTATTTCAACCAAGAAAACGATTATCAATCTGGTCTTGAATTCGGCCCGTTGGCATTTCCGTACGTAGAAGCCGCCACACAAGGATTGTTTGGAAATTTCCAGAATGTACTTCGAGCACAGGGAGTAATTGCCCCCACTGATGGCCTATATGGTCCAGGTGACACCTCGAACACACTAATCGATTACGAAGCTGAAAGTGTGGCTTTTTTCGGTCAAGCGACCTGGAACATCAGCGACGATCTCAGCCTCACTTTTGGCCTGCGTTATTCTGATGAAGAAAAAACCGCTGATTATAGCTGGGAGGGAAATCACCCCTTTGGCACTGTTAGCCTAGCAGAGCTTAACGCCGCTGCAGTGCCTATCGCGGCAGGTGCAGATGCCGCTGATGGCACGACCGACGGCACGGTGGGTGGCGTCCCCAATGCCCTCTTTGCTGGCGGCATTGCTAGTGCATTGCAAGGCCTTCAAACCGGTGCTCCGTTTGATGCCTTCAGCTCCAAATACGATGACGACAACATTTCTGGCGCCCTGAGTATCAACTACCAGTGGTCCGAAGAGTTCAGCACCTACGCCCGCTACGCGCAAGGCTATAAGTCAGGTGGCTTGAATATGGACCGCAGTGCCGGCGGACAGGCCCCGGGCGAGCCTGCGACCAACCCCAACGCGCCACTGTTTGATCCAGAAAACGTCGACTCATTCGAGATTGGTTTCAAGTCACGCCTCTTGGATAATACCTTAACCTTAAACGGCGCTATCTATTATCAAGAGCTCGAGGACTACCAGCAAAACTCCTTCGACGGCCTGAACTTCACCGTTCGCAACGCCGCCACCGTTGAGGGCAAAGGTTTTGAACTCGACTATATGTATGCCCCTAATGAACGCTGGCTATTCAGCGGTGGTATTACTTTACAGGAGGTGGATTACGGTAAATTCACAGATGCGTCTCCCACCAAATGGCAAACCGGTGATACTCAAGACTTGTCGGGCGAGCCGGTGTTGTTTACTTCAGATACTACTCTCTCAGGTCTAATTTCATACACCATGCCAGTAGCAGATGGCTTAGAACTCACCGCAGCTACTACTTACACTTATAGCTCTGAGTACTTTACCGGCCAAGATAACGACCCAATTACCCAGCAAGACGACCATTGGATCGTTAATTTAAGCCTCTCTTTGGCACCTGAAAACGGTGATTGGCAGGTGGATCTATGGGGGAAGAATGTCGGGGATGAAGAGGTTTATAACATTGTCTTCGATACACCTCTGCAATCTGGAACCTATCACGCCACCCTTCGTGAGCCTATGACTTGGGGTGTTACTGGTAAGTTAAGATTCTAAATTAACAATCGTGTTCCCCTTGAAGGCCGCTCTTAGAGCGGCCTTTTTGTTCCTGCTGTATTGATATTCCAAGACTCATAGGTCGTTCTGTAAGGTTTTGCATGACCGCTAAAACCGCAGAGGCGGAACTGAAATTGATCGTTCCCCTTCATTTACCCTTCAACCATTCCCACTGCACGCTTCCTTCGAGGATCGACTCCGCGGATTAAAGCCTGTTCCCTAAAAAACATGCCTCTGGGTTGTCAGATCGAAATAGCTGAACTAGTAATTAGTAGAACACAAAGTTGCTGTACTCGATTTCATAACAACAAAAAATATCGCGTCCCGCGCGGAGGAAGTCTTCATGCAAGGTTTAACTCTCGTCCCATCTCGGCTCTCACTCGCCATTGCACTCACCGCAACCTCACTGTCTAGCTCGCAGCTCTATGCACAAGACGAAAGCTTTGAGCTGGAAGAAATCACGGTTTACGCGCAAAAGCGTGAACAGTCGATTATGGAAGTTCCGGTTTCAGTCTCTTCCTATGGCTCTGACTTGATGGAGGCCGCGCAAGTCCGCAATATCAATGATTTACAGCAATTGGCGCCTTCATTAACGGTCAACGGATCATCCGGCGGAATGGAGTCGATATTTTCCATTCGAGGTATTGGTACCGCGGGGCAAAATGCCGGTTTGGAACAATCGGTGGGTGTCTTTATTGACGGTGTATATCGCGGACGTCCCGCCTCAGCGCTATCAGATTACGTGGGTGTTAATGGTATCGAGGTTCTTAAAGGACCGCAGGGTACGCTTTTTGGTCGCAACACCTCAGCGGGGGTGATCAGTGTTCGCACCGCCAAACCTGACCACGAGTTTGGCGGAGAGGTTTCGATCTCGGCGGGATCCGACGGCTATATTCAAACCAAAGCCCTAGTGACTGGCGGCCTAAGCGACAATCTGGCCGGTAACTTTGCCGTAACCTACCAAGAGCGAGATGGCACGCTAGACGATGTGGTCAGTAGCGAAGATTACAACGATCGTGATCGCTATACCCTGCGCGGCCAACTGCTATGGGATATCAACGAAGACGCTTCCTTGAGGATCATCGTCGATTACACAGAAACCGATGAGGTTTGCTGTAACGCAGCACCGCTATTTTATGGTCCGGCTCAAGGAGCTATCGCCATTGCAGGCGGAACCACCCTGCCTTCAGGCTCACCCACAACCTACCAAACATTCTCTGGCAGCTACGCCAATCCATTCGATTATGAGGTTGCAACCTCGCCCAATACCGCCGAAGAAAGCGTTGAAGATTACGGTATTTCTGGTGAGTTAAACTGGGACTTTGGCGAGACCGCATTGACCGTTATCGGTGCTTACAGGAAGCACGACAACTACAACTTCCTCGATGCGGATTTTACCAATTTGGAGTTGTTTGATCGAGAGAACATCCAGGATATTGACGAAACCTCGCTAGAGATACGCTGGGCATCTACTGGCGCAAAAACCGTCGACTGGACCGCTGGCTTTTTCTACTTCAAGCAAACCAATGACTACACCACCGGGCTTCAGTTTGGAGAAGACTCCATCCCTTACGCCAACGTATTAGCCGCGGCCTTGTTGGGCGGCAACCCATTTGTAGATACCCCCTTCTCTGACGCCAATGCTGCCATCAACGCCGCAGTTCCGGCACTTGCAGGGACCTGGTGGAGCGAAGATGACTACACCTATTCAAATACTGACTATGAAGCTGAAAGTATTGCGGTGTTTGGGCAAGCAACTTGGAATATCGATGAACAACTCAGTTTGACACTGGGCCTGCGATATTCTGACGAAGAGAAAAGTGCCGATTTTCATTGGGAAGGCGACTACGCCTTTGGCAATGTCCCGTCCGCCCTTGTGGGAGCCTTAGCCGCATTTCAAACCGGCTCCCCTTATGATGACTTTTCCACCGACTACGAAGATGACAACATCCCGGCACCATCAGCTTGAACTATCAAGTCAGCGAAGAGTTCAGTGTTTACGGACGTATTGCGCAAGGCTATAAAGCCGGTGGTATTAACATGGATCGCAGTGCCCCCGGACAGGCGCCAGGTGCACCGACTCCCGATCCAGATGGCACACATTTCGATCCCGAAACCGTGGACTCCTTTGAGATCGGCTTTAAGTCGCGGCTATTGGATAACACCCTCACACTCAATGGCGCGGTTTTCTACCAAGAGCTGGAAGACTATCAACAAAACTCTTTTGACGGTTTGAACTTCACCGTTCGCAATGCGGCGACGGTAGAGGGCAAAGGCGTTGAATTTGACTATATGTACGCACCTAATGAGCGCTGGTTGTTCAGTGGCGGAGTCACCTTTCAAAATATTGAATACGGTGAATTTGAAAATGCATCTCCGACCGCCTGGCAAGGCACCAGCGTACAAGACTTATCCGGTAAACCTGTACTATTTACCTCCGATACGACCTTGGCTGGCTTAGTTTCTTACACCTTACCCATCAATGATGATCTGAATTTTATCGCCTCGACGACCTATTCCTATTCATCCGAATACTTTACCGGCCAAGACAACGATCCCATCACCGAACAGGACGATTATTGGATTTTCAACCTGAACTTTAGTGTCGCAGCCACCGACGACAGCTGGCAGGTGGATCTATGGGGTAAAAATGTTGGCGATGAAGAAATTTACAACATCGTTTTTGATACCCCGCTGCAAAGCGGCTCATATCACGCTTATATTCGTGAGCCCATGTCTTGGGGTATGACCGGTAAACTAAGATTCTAGAGGCCGAAACAACAACCCACTTTAAAGCCGCTCTATGAGCGGTTTTTTTGTCTGCCTTAAATGAAAAGAGCCCAGAGGCCTTGGGGAAACCTCTGGGCTAAATCAACCGATGACCTTGGGGAAATCACCGGCGGGGTTCACAGCGCCAAGGTGCCAGCGCTGCCATCCTAGAGCTTTGAAAGCGAGAATCTCTGAAGGTTCCTAACAAGATGGGTAAAGATACCTCGGCATGACTTTCTGATAGACAAAAAAAAGCCCTGACAATTTGTCAGGGCGCTTTTTAGATTCTAAAGCTGCGGATCAAATGAGCCGCTGAAGTAAGGAGAGCAAGACACCATGAAATATCTTGATTACTGAGACTGGCCATTTCCGAAAGAGTTCCAAAATAATTCAAAAAAAGTGATGATTTTGTGATTATTTTTAAGAACCCTTGATTTTAAAGGGCTTCAGAGCAGTTATTAATGGGCTTCGTCCCAGTTATCGCCAATACCGGCCTCCACTAATAGCGGTACGTCTAAGCTCATAGCCGCCTCCATTCGCGCTTTCAACCCTTCAGTAACTTGCTCTAATTGCGCTTCGGCCACTTCAAGCACGAGTTCATCGTGCACCTGCATGATGATACGAGCGTCGAGCTTTTCTTGCTCAAGCCAAGATTCCACATCGAGCATCGCCAACTTGATGATATCGGCCGCCGTTCCCTGCATAGGGGCGTTGATAGCCGTTCGCTCAGCCGCTTGACGGCGCATGCCGTTACGCGAATTAATCTCGGGCAAATACAGACGACGGCCATTTAGCGTTTCGACATAACCTTGTTCAGCGGCTTCCACCCGAGTTTCGTCCATATAGCGCTGTACGCCAGGGTAGCGTTCGAAATACAAATCGATGTACTGCTGCGCTTCGTAGCGGCCGACGTTTAGCTGTTTCGCCAATCCAAAGGCCGACATGCCGTAAATGAGTCCAAAGTTGATCGCCTTGGCACTGCGACGCTGCTCGACGGTCACCGCCTCAAGATCGACGCTAAACACCTCGGCCGCCGTCGCCTTGTGAACATCCAGCCCCTCAGAGAAGGCATGCTGCAAGCCTTCATCGCCCGATAAGTGCGCCATGATGCGCAGCTCGATTTGCGAGTAATCTGCGGCAACAACCTTGTAGCCCTCGGGGGCAATGAAGGCTTTTCGAATACGGCGCCCTTCTTCGGTGCGAATAGGGATATTCTGCAAGTTGGGATCGGAAGACGACAAGCGCCCCGTGGCGGTGACAGCCTGATGATAAGAGGTGTGTACTCGGCCAGTAGCCGGCTTAACCATTTTTGGTAACTTATCGGTATAGGTGGATTTTAGCTTCGATAATCCGCGATATTCGATCAAAAGCTTAGGAAGTGGATAGTCTAACGCCAACTCCTGCAGCACTTCTTCAGCCGTGGAAGGCGCGCCTTTTGGCGTCTTTTTGATCACCGGTAAACCCAGTTTTTCGAATAGGATATGACCCAGCTGTTTGGTCGACCCCAAATTAAACTCTTCCCCGGCTAATTCGAATGCCTGCTTCTGCAATTCGTCCAATCGCTGAGTAATCTCGACACTTTGCTCACCCAGCAATTTGCAGTCGATCAGAGCGCCATTGCGCTCAATGGTCGACAACACATTCAACAAAGGTAATTCGATACGCTCAAACACCTCTGTCAAACTGGCTTCCGCTTCTAACTGGGGCCAAAGGGTTTGATGCAGGCGCAGGGTGATATCGGCGTCTTCTGCCGCGTAGGGACCAGCCTTGTCCAATTCAACTTGATTGAAGGTCAGTTGCTTCGCGCCCTTACCGGCGATGTCTTCAAAGTGGATGGTTTGATGTTCGAGATGGCGCTCGGCCAGAGTATCCATATCGTGGCGGCTCCCGGCGGAATTGAGCACGTAGGATTCAAGCATGGTATCGAAGGCAATACCCTGTAAATCTATGTCGTGATTGGCCAATACACTCTTGTCGTATTTGAGGTTTTGTCCCACCTTTTTAATATCGGGGTTCTCCAGAATCGGCTTTAACTTCTCGAACACCAGCTCTTGCGCAAGCTGTTGCGGAGCATCAAGGTAATCGTGACCAAAGGGGATATAGGCCGCTTCGCCCGCGGTAACGGCTACGGATACCCCTACAACACGGGCTTCCATGTAGTCGAGGCTGGTGGTTTCAGTATCAAAAGCAAACAGTGGCGCCGACTGAATTTTATCGAGCCAAAGATTCAAATCGTCTTCACTCAGCACGGTGGTGTAGTGGGTCTCAGTAACTTGAGGAATCGCCGTAGCGGATTTGTCGTCGTCGCCCTTCTCACTGGATGGCTTAGCCGCTGATGAAGACTCACTGCCGCCCTCTTCCAAGGCTTTAATCCAGGTTTTAAACTCCATGTCTTTAAAGAGCTCAAGAAGCGCCTCTTTATCTTCGGCCGACATGGCAAAGTCTTTTGGCCCTTGTTCTAGCGACACATCGGTTTTGATGGTGGCAAGTTCGTAAGACAAGTACGCCGACGCCTTATGCTCTGCCAGCTTTTCCGGCATTTTTTTCGCACCGCGAAAACCCAGCTCCCGCACAGCCTCGAGATTCTCGTAGATATCATCGAGACTGCCGAGGTTTTGCAACAGACCTAGAGCCGTTTTTTCTCCCACCCCGGGGACACCGGGAATGTTGTCCACCTTGTCACCCATTAACGCTAAGTAATCGATGATCAGCTCGGCGGGAATGCCAAACTTATCCACAACCCCCGGTTGATCCATCACGGTATTGGTCATGGTGTTCACTAAAGTTACGTGTTCGGTCACCAACTGCGCCATGTCTTTATCGCCGGTGGACACAATCACGTCAACGCCCTGCTCGGTCGCTTGCCGAGCCAAAGTGCCAATAACATCGTCGGCCTCGACCCCATCAATAATCAACATGGGGAATCCCATCGCTCGGATGATGTTGTGAATCGGCTCGATCTGGGTGCGCAAGTCATCTGGCATAGGCGGGCGGTGGGCTTTGTACTCAGGGTAGATGTCGTCACGAAAGGTTTTACCTTTTGCATCGAAGATCACCACAACCACCGAACCCGGATAATCCTTGTCCATGCGCCTCAACATATTGATGACGCCTTTCACAGCTCCTGTGGCTTGGCCTTTAGAGTTGGTCAGTGGCGGTAATGCGTGAAAAGCGCGATACAGATAAGAAGATCCATCCACCAAAACTAGGGGAGTGTTCGACATAGGTGTGTTCCATCGATTGGGTAACAGTATGGCTCGAAGCTACTGCTCGAGCTTTAAACAGGAGCGCTATTCTCTAACAGCCAAGGTTTAAGAACAAATCGGTTTTTCGTCAAAGTATCTGCCGAAAAGATGATTAATACGACAGCAGGGAAAAATATTTGCCCACCCCAGAGAAAGTAACACTTTTTAACACTTCTACCCAATTCCAATATAGTGTTACCCACATGTTACCAACCACTATATATGGTGTTACCTCTTTAAAACTGGGTATCAACCACACAGAGAAGGTGGAAATTTAACCTTTTTAGCCAAAAAAGAACTAGCGTTACCTTTCGGGTTCCGTTACCATGCGTAACACAAGGTAACAAAACAACTGAACAACAGGTTCCAAGCCCTGTTGTTCGGAATCAACCACTTAACAAAGAGGACCGCCTCATGAAAAAACTTGGTTTTCTACTTGCTCTAGCTGTTTTTGCCCAAGGCGCAATGGCTAACAAGGTTGGTTCCAGCTACTCCAACGTCGCAGTACTCGTTGCGGAAACTGGCGCCAGCTCTAGCTGGGCAACAAAAGAAATTATCACTGCTGAGCAGAACGCTCAGAAGATGGAAAAAACACTCGAAGATGCTAACGCTAAATTGGCTTCTAAGATGGAACAACGCTTTAATTTGATGCTTGAAGCATCGGTTCAGCAGTAAGTTTTAACGGTTTATCATCGCTCTTCCCTGCACTGACTCTCTCCTCCCTATTTATTGACCAGTGCAGGGGTTTTTTCTTCCCCTCCCGTCTCTCCACTGCAACTCTCAAACACCTCAGCTAGACCTCGAATTAACTCGTTGTAAGTACTTACATCGCTTCTATTGCCCATTAAGTCTACCTTTTTGATGGTTAGCTGATTGCGTTGAGCAAAGGCTTGTAACCATCGCTGAGAACTTCCCCCGTCCACGATCAAGCAACTGCCCTTGGCTAAAGATTTACCTGCTCGCCATAGGGTGCGCGCTCCAGGACTCATTTCTGGTGAAGCCGACAAAGTAATTGGTTCAGGAAAAGGAATGGACTCTAAAAAGTGATCGTAGGCTCTGTGAGCAACGGCGTAAGGTTTCGGCGTCCTCTTTTGCACATACAATGACCGCAAGGAGGTTAACTCAGCAACAAACCCTTCGGTATTTTGAGTCACATTAGAAGATGTCAGCAGCTCACGATCAACAACCAACTGGGCCAACCGACGCACAAAACCTTCTACTTCTCGAGACGACAACCACAAATGTGAATCACTATCATGGTTATGGGAACGATGGTTTGGGTGAGCATCGATCATCGTTTCATCGCTCATGGCCAGCGATGAGCTAGTCGATGTGATATCCACTAGGTAAGGCTCTAATTTTGGGCCAACCCACAGTATCAAGTCCGCGCCGGCCAATTGGCGACGATCAGACACTTTCAAAGCAAAGTTATGAGGCGATTGCCCGGCCGCCAGCAAGGTCCTAACCTCAGCTTCAGGACCCAGCACAGCTTGAGCAATGAGCTGCAAGGGGTAAATACTGGTAACAACCTTGAGTGGTGCGGCACTCACAGGCGCAGTGGCCCACAACAATAGCAGGCTATGAATCACAAAACGGAGCATCAGACGTGGCATTCTCGGCAGGACAAATGTGTTATATAATAACATAACTTCGTAAAACACCTAGATAACCATGACTATTCCCACGTCCATCGCCTCCCAGCAACATAACCATGACCACTGTATTTCGACTGCCATGGACACCGCCAAAGAGGTTTGCGCTAAAAATGGAGCTCGACTAACACCGCTGCGCGAGCAGGTGTTTCGACTGGTTTGGAACAGCCACCAACCCCTGGGAGCCTATGCATTGATGGAGATGCTGGCGCAACAATCCACCCGCAAGGTGGCACCGCCCACAGTATATCGCGCGCTGGAATTTCTACTTGAGCAAGGCCTGATTCATCGGATCAATATGCTCAACGCGTTTGTTGGCTGCACTCACCCTGACGCGGAACACGCCAACAATTTTCTAATCTGTGAGAGTTGTGGCGTTGCCATTGAGTTCTCAGCCTCACCGTTGCAAAAAAGCATCAATCAAACGGCCGCGGATTTTGGCTTCACCATTAATGCCCAATCCATTGAGTTAATGGGCAGTTGCCAACAATGTCAGAGCTCTCAATCATGAACGACGCCGCTCCCCCATTAATCTCAGGGACTCAACTGGGTTTACAGTTTGGCGATCGAACAATTTTGAGTGACGTATCACTGACACTGAAAAAAGGTGAGATTGTCACTTTGATTGGCCCCAACGGAGCGGGGAAAACCTCGCTGGTTCGCATCGTCTTAGGGTTGCAGAAACCTTCGTCTGGTGAACTGACACGACAAAAAAACCTTCGTATTGGCTATATGCCACAAAAAATACACATAGAGGCGAGCCTTCCGCTCACCGTTCAACGGTTTTTACGTCTTGCCTCAAAAGACAAGCTCGCCATTGAAGAAAGCCTAAAACTTACCGGTATACCTCAGCTGCTCAACAGTCCCATGCAATCTCTATCAGGGGGAGAAACCCAGCGGGTGTTATTGGCACGAGCGCTTTTGCGCAACCCCGATCTCTTGGTATTGGATGAACCCGTTCAAGGCGTAGATGTTGCGGGCCAATCTGCACTCTATCGATTGATCGCCGACATTCGGGATCAACGCGGCTGTGGTGTTCTCATGGTCTCCCACGACTTACATTTGGTGATGGCAGCAACCGATACCGTCATTTGTTTGAACCAACACGTATGTTGTCATGGCCACCCGGAATCAGTGACTGAAGATCCGGCTTATCTCGAACTGTTTGGGCAAACCACACAATCGGGTATCGCGGTTTATACCCATCATCACGATCATGATCACG
>JBOEGJ010000050.1:0-25797 GCA_050633365.1 Cellvibrionaceae bacterium
CCAATGCGCTGAAAACCAAACATCGAGTAATAGATGTAGAACGGAATCATCGGCACGCCGCTGTTACTGTAGGCCGTTGCCGCCGCAATCCAACCGGACATCGCGCCCGCTTCGTTGATTCCCTCCTCCATGATTTGACCGGTTTTGCTCTCTTTATAGAACATAATCTGATCATGGTCGTGAGGCGTGTATTGCTGCCCCTCGGAAGAGTAAATACCCAACTGCCGGAACATCCCTTCCATGCCGAAGGTACGCGCCTCATCGGGCACGATAGGAACCACGCGCTCGCCAATATTTTTGTCTTTCGCTAAGGTAGACAACTGACGCACAAACGCCATAGTGGTAGAAATCTCACGCTCACCACTGCCTTTCAACTGCGCCTTAAACGCATCGAGCGAAGGTGTTTTGAGCGCAGGAAACTGCGCCTTTCGCGCCGGTAAATATCCATTGAGCTCTTCGCGTCGCTTGCGCATGTAAACCATTTCTGGACTGTCGGGCGCCGGCCGATAATAGGGAACATTCTTTAATTCATCGTCGGAAATCGGAATTCCGAAACGGTCACGGAAACGCTTCAAACTGACAAGATCTAGCTTCTTAACCGAGTGAGTTTCATTCTGCGCCTCGGCCGATTCACCCATCCCATAACCTTTAACCGTTTGCGCCAAGATGACGGTGGGCTGACCTTTGTGCTCAACCGCTTGCGCGTAGGCCGCATAGACTTTGAATGGATCGTGACCGCCGCGATTGAGGTACATGATATCTTCATCGCTTAAATCTTTAACCAGCTCTAACAGCTCGGGATATTTGCCGAAGAAATGCTCGCGGGTATAAGCGCCGCCATTTGCCTTGTAGTTCTGCAACTCGCCATCACAGACTTCATCCATGCGCTTTTGCAGCAAGCCGGTGGTATCTTTTTCTAGCAGCGCATCCCAGTGACGGCCCCACACCACTTTAATAACATTCCAGCCAGCGCCTCGAAATACACCCTCGAGTTCCTGCATAATTTTGCCGTTACCGCGAACAGGCCCGTCCAAACGCTGCAAATTACAGTTAACCACAAAGATGAGGTTTTCGAGCTGCTCACGGCCCGCCAGCGAAATCGCCCCCAAGCTCTCTGGTTCATCGCACTCACCATCGCCGAGAAACGCCCACACTTTACGATCGCCGCGCGGAGACAAATTGCGCGCCGACATATAGCGCATGAAGTGCGCCTGATAAATCGCTTGAATTGGCCCCAAGCCCATTGAGACGGTGGGAAACTGCCAATACTCCGGCATGAGCCACGGATGAGGATAGGAAGACAAACCATCGCCATCGACTTCACGGCGAAAGTTATCCAACTGATCTTCATTGAAACGCCCCTCTAGATACGAGCGCGCGTACATTCCTGGTGAGGTATGTCCCTGAAAATAGATTAAGTCCCCCGCTTGCTCGCCGTCATTACCGCGAAAGAAGTAGTTAAAACCAATATCGTAGAGGGTTGCCGATGAGGCAAAGGAAGAAATATGCCCGCCCAGACCTTCATCATTATCGTTAGCACGCATGACCATCGCCAAGGCGTTCCAACGAATCAGGGAACGAATTCGACGTTCCATAAACAAATCACCCGGCATCCGCTTTTCTGCGGTAACCGGGATCGTGTTGCGGTAAGGGGTTGTGATGGCGGCGGGCAACTGAACGCCCGCATCAGTGGCTCTAGCGGATAGCTGCTTAAGTAAGAAGGCCGCTCGATCTTTACCCCCATAACGAATCACAGAGTGCATCGCATCCAGCCACTCGCGAGTCTCTAGGGAATCCACATCCTCTTGAACTCGATTTTCCTCAGTACCCATATACTCAATCCTGTCAAAATAACCAAAACCAACCGCATAAGAAGCGCCCCTAGAGTATAGGCAGCGTTTTAGCGATTGGTTATAAAAGCAGTCAATTACATTCTTGTAGTAATTTTACATAACCACCCATCAAAAACAACAAGAAACCCACAGAAATTATCGGAAACAACCAAAATCCAAGTATTTTTGGCAAGAAGCCCGCTCATCAACTGTAGAATAACTACACAAACAAACTGAAAGAGTGATTTAACCGACAAACAGACTCCTTCGAGCCCAAACAAGATCGAGAGTACCGGGACAATTAAAAGATAAAGGCGAAAAGGAATGGCCAAAACTTGGGAAATTGCCTTCGGTCGAGTAATCACAGCCATCGCTCGGCGACATCAGCGATTCACCAGAAATCGCCTTGCGGAGTTAATGGCCCAAGACATGGACAATGAAAAGAAGGAGACCAGAAGATTGAGCCCCAAAATCAGAGGCTCGAGAAGCCGTAACTAAGGAAACTGATAACTAGGGGCATCATGCTTTAACGAATTTACATCCATACTAGGCGCGGGCAGCTCCGACATACCTTCGAGGGTATTCTTCCCGCCCGCGGTAAGCCATAGACCACGACTAGCACCAAGAGCTGAACGAGCATAGTCGATCACCGATTCTGTACTCAGCGCCTCTACCGCAGCGATTAGGTTTTTGCGTCGATCAAAATCGGTATTCAGCGCTAACAATTCAGACCAATAGCGGCTCGATTGCTCTTGTAAGTTTTTTGGCGACTCACGCAATCCAGACAGTAACGCCAGCCGCTGCTGTTCAAACCCCTCGACATCGGCAACTGTAGCTCCCAGAAAGCGCTCCATCTCAGCCGTCACTTCGGCCAAAGATGCAGACGGTGACTGCACCACAAACACATTCCCGGCAACGTCTTTCAGCCCCATTCCACTGCCAAAGACAATATAGCCAAGCTGTTTTTCAGTTCGCAACTGATGAAAGAAGGGGGCGCGCAACAACTGCCTCACCATCATCATATGAGCCCGATCTTCGACCGAATCACCTTGAGCCTGCTGATAGAAAATCGCCGCGACGTCTCGATGATCTACGGGCAAATGGTAATGGTGAACTTCGCCGCCTAACTTGAGCACACTCGCCTCAGGCAAGCTGAGCTCCCCTTCGTTTGGTTCATGCAATTTGTACGTAATCAGTGTTGCTAACTTAAGAGCCTCTTGTCGATAAAGGTTGCCATGCAACAACGCCTGCACTCGGCTTCCCTGCCACAGGGACTCGCCGAAACGCCTCAAATCCACAGCTGTCACCGATTCCAGCGCTTGAGCCATTTCTAGCTCATCCCACAGAGGCGAATACAAGAGTACCGGCAACTTTCTGAACAACTGCTTATAAGGGGTGAGGCTCACTTGATTACGCCAGCGACGAATGAGTTCCTGCTGAATAGATTCGAACCGATCTTTTTCAAATCGCCCCTTATCCAGCGTCGACAGCATTCGATTAAGCAACAACCCTTGCCGGTCGTTATACCCAGAGACCGATACATCCATACCACGGCTGTTTGCACTGACGTTAAAGTTCAGCCCTGCCAAGGCCGCTGGGTAAGCGAATTCGTTTAAGCGATCATTCACTAAGGCCGCATACAAATGCGCCATGGCCGCAGTCTTAACCGATTGCCCCACCGCGGGAGAGTAGGCGCGGATATTGATCGTTGCGCGAGGTACATTAAAGTGATTATCTTGTTTAAACCAAACTTCAACCCCTTCGCTTTTTCGAATCAGCTGCGGCAAGGCCGACACGGCCTCCATTGCTGGCGGCTGCTTTACTTGCAGCCTGTTAGGAATAAAGTTGTTTCGCTCTGGCAACTGAAGTTTATCGAGATGAACCTTCGCGACAGAGGCAACCTCATACCTTAAACGCTGGATATCATAGGGGGTCGAATACAATCGCGATTGCAAATTGGTTTCAACCTCGGGCGAGGTCACAACCCAGAGCAAATTATCCGGGGCGAGATACTTCAAATAACGACGAACCAAGCGCGCATTAAATTCATCAAAGGCGTAGCCGCCACGGATGATGTCTTCGACCGGGTAGCGATGCATTTGATTGGAGAGCCGGCTCACAACATTGATCGGCTCACCTTTTTCAGAAAAGCGAAAAGCCATCTCTGACAAACTTTTCTGCTCGTCAAATCGCCATTGCTCGATACCGCTATCGCGTATGTTTTGAATCATACGGAAAACCGTCGCAACCACTTTCGGTTGATTCTCGAAACCTTCCGGGGTGAGCTGTATGGAGATATTAAAAGTCCCCTGATTACGCCCACCCAAACCGGAACCGGCGCTCAGCCCTTCAGCCCAGCCCAGCTCTTTAAGCAGCGACAGTAAGCTGCCTTTGCCCTCATGCCCCAAAATACTCCCTAAGTAAGACAAAGGCTTTTCTTTGTAGTATTTGTCCGCCGAGGGGATCGGAAACACCATCGATAATCGGCGTTCGTCTTTAACCGGTTTGATACTCACCCGCGCGGGCAAAAAATTAGGGCGAAATAGATCATAATTGGAAATGAGTTTTTTCGTTTCGCGGGACTCAACCGACGCAAAGCGAGCTTCGACCATCGCTTGCAGCTGATCCAGAGACTCTCTACCCAGAAGCACCAGCGTCATATTATCGGCTGAATAATAGTCCCGATAAAAATCCAGTAAATCGTCACGAACCAGATCACCCGGTCTATCAGCCAACGTCTCTAGACTGCCAACGCTAAATTTCGACATAGGATGGCGCGCGCTCACAATCTGACGGTAAACATCTAATTCACGTCGATAGGAGTTTTTGATCTTTGCTTTGTATTCTGAATGAACGGCGTTGCGTTCGCGATCGACATATTTCGCGGTAAATAGGGGCGCCACAAAAAACTGTGAAAAACGATCGAGGGTTGCCTCTAAGTACTGGGCGTCAACATCAAAGAAATAGTTGGTATGCTCACTACTGGTATAAGCGTTGTGACTACCACCGTGAGCGCTAATAAAGCTCTGGTATTCGCCCGGCTCGGGAAATTTTTCGGTCCCCAAAAATAGCATATGCTCTAGAAAATGTGCTAACCCAGCTCGATCTTTTGGATCATCACCGCTGCCCACGTTCACATCCATTGAGGCCGCGGCTTTATCGGCTTTGTCATCAGAGACCAGTAATACCCTCAGATTATTGTCGAGCACCAAATACCGATACTGGCGATCATCGTTCTCGCTCACGATCGGAGCCAACAGGGCCGCAGAGATTGAAGTCGCCTCAGCTTCTTGCGCAACGCTTACTGCCGACATCGACAGCATCACCGCCGCCACCCCAGACGCAAGGTAAAATGACAAATTCTTAATACAGGCCCTGCTGGATTTGATCAAAATTCCTTCCTACTACTGTTTAAACGCAACAATCTTAGACTCCGCACACGTGCCATAAACCTACCACGCCATCACTCACTGTGAGCGACTACTGGGTGAGCAGGAGACCACGCGTTGACAATGGCTTTAATCAGGGTTGCCAAGGGAATTGCAAAAAATACTCCCCAGAAGCCCCAAACCCCGCCAAAGACCAGAACTGCCAGAATAATAGCAATAGGGTGTAGATTAACGGCCTCAGAGAATAGCAGCGGCACTAATACATTGCCATCGAGAGCCTGAATAATGCTATAGACAACAAAAAGCCAATAAAACTCATTGCCAATGCCCCATTGGAAAAAACCGATCATCAGCACCGGCAAGGTCACCACCGCAGCGCCAATGTATGGAATGACCACTGAAAAGCCGACCGCCAAACCCAGCAAGAGCGCGTAGTTCAATCCCAGTGTCGCAAAAGCTACATAAGACACGGTTCCCACCACAATGATCTCGATGGCCTTACCGCGCACGTAATTGGCGACCTGATCGTTCATTTCATGCCAAATCTGACTCATCATTGGCCGCTCGGATGGCAGAAACGACGTCATCCAAATACGAATTTTTTCGCTATCTTTAAGAAAGAAGAACACCAAAATTGGAACCAGAATCAAATACACCAACACTCCGGCCACCAACGGCAAACTGGACACCGAAAAGCTCAACACATTTTGCCCGATGGCCCCGAGTTCTCGGCCCGCGGAATCTACAATTTCATGAATTTGCGCTTCGGTAATAAGCTGCGGGTACTGCTCCGGCAGTAAAGATAGAATTCTCTGCCCCTCTGTCAGCATTCCCGGCACCTCGCCTACCAGCCGAATCATCTGTTGCCAGACCACCGGCATCAAATAGAAAAACGACAGCGCCAGTAAGGTCACCAAAATAAAGGTAGTAACACTCACAGAGAACCAATGCGGTAGGCCCCAGCTCTTAAGTCGATTGACCAGACCCTGCAACAAAAAGGCGATGATAAGACCGGCAATGGCTGGCGCGAGCACGGCTCCCATGGTCACCACCACAACTAAGCCAAGCACCAGAATCACGGCGAGAAGTACGGACTCTTCATCACCAAAATAGCGATCGACCCATCCACGTAAAATATTTAGCACTCACACACTCCTTTAGCTGGTACCTGCACACCAGTATTCACGGGACACTCGGTTATTTTTTCTGCAATACGTAGCGATAACATCCATCCACCTGCGTACTCTCGATCAATAAATTGCCACTTAGCTCGGCAAAGGTTTTAAAATCACGAACGGAACCTTCATCGGTCGCTAGAACTTGCAGCTGCTCGCCACCGTTAAGCTGATTAAGCGCTTGTTTGGCTTTCAATAGCGGTAATGGACAAGCCAATCCCCTTGCGTCAACTTCGTGCATATTGAACCATCCCCTCTGCCCTATTGCTTTTCAAAAATCGTGTTTTACACAGCTTAACGCTTTCAAGTCGAACCCTTGCTCAATGGCTGGGTCAAATCGTCATCATTCAGCGGCGTCGCGGCTCAACTCAAACCCGCTCTGGTGGGCAGCATTTATCTGCGCTAGAGTTAAGCCTATATTCCAAGGTAGTAATAACGTGCAAAAACCGCTCAAACATCGGCGATTCGCCCTATTCTCTAGCCCACTTCAAACGATGGGCCGCGCTATAAAGCTTCTCACTTTAAGCCTATTGCTGACCCTGTCGGCAACTCACGCCGTGGCGGACTTTAATCTGCCTGAGCTCGGCGACGCAAGCTCTGCGGTAGTTTCTTACAAACAAGAATACGAGCTAGGTCAAACTTGGCTGCGATTGTACCGCAGTCGAGTACCGACGTCGTCAGATCCATTGATCCACAGCTACACTGAACAACTATTGAACAGGCTCGCCAAAAGCAGCCAGCTTAAAAGCCGCCAACTTGAGCTGATCGTGGTAAAGAATCCCAGCATGAATGCCTTTGCCGTGCCCGGCGGCGTCGTTGGTGTGCATACCGGATTGTTTCTGTACGCCGAATCTGAAGCCCAGTTCGCCTCGGTACTGTCCCACGAACTGGCGCACTTGAGCCAACGTCACTTTGCTCGTGGCGTCGAAAAAGCCCAAAAAGCCAGCCTGCCGACGATGGCGGCCATGCTCGCCAGCTTAGTCTTGGCAGCCACTGCAGGTGGCGACGCAGGTCTTGCCGCCCTCACCGCCACTCAGGCCGCAGCGCTCGATTCAAAATTACGCTTCAGCCGACAGAATGAACAAGAGGCCGACCGCATAGGCATGCAAACCATGGTGGCCGCCGGTGAAGACCCCTACGCCGTCCCCGAAATGTTCGAGCGCATGTTAAAGGCCACTCGCTACAGCCGTCGCCCCCCCGAGTTTCTCCTGACTCACCCGGTAACCGAAAACCGTATTGCCGACTCCCTAAATCGCGCGGGTAAATTCCCTCGACAGCAGCATCCCGAAAGCCTCGACTATCACCTGATGCGGGCGCGTATTTTGCTCAAACACGAAAACACCCCTCAAGACGGTGTTAAACGCTTTGCCAGCGAACTCGAACGCGACAGCGCGTCGCCGGAAGCCAGTCGCTATGGCTTGGTACTCGCACTCACCGAGAGCGGACAAATCCACCGAGCCAGAGACGCTATCAAACCTCTGAGCGAAAAGTCGCCCCAAAAACCCGCCTATGTTATTGCCGCCGCCGATATCGAAGCTAACGACAATATCGACAAAGCACTGCGACTGCTCGAAAGCGAGCTTGAAAATCATCCCACTCATCACGCATACAACGTACGTTACGCCGAATTGCTAATGAAAGCGGGAAATTACGCGCTGAGCGAAGAAGTCTTGGGCCGTCACGTTCGCCGAAAAGCAAAAGACGATTACGTCTGGTATCTGCTGGCTGAGGTGCACGGTCTGGCGGGAAACATATTGGGGGTTCATGAAGCGCGAGCAGAATACTTCATCCTCAATGGCATCTATGATAAAGCTCAAATACAGCTGAAAAACGCGCTCAAGCTCTCAAGGGGCAGTTATCACAAAACAGCGTTACTGGAAGAAAAATTACGACAAGTGGCTGCCATGCAAAGAAACACCAAGCTTTAAGCTCAAGCTCAATAAGGCAATAGTTGAGCATCAAGATGAATGAAGCGCGCTTGTCCATGAGCTGTCTGCAAGCCAAGCGTCGACTTTATCCGCCGGCTGGGGGCGCTCAATAAAATAGCCCTGCGCTTGATCACACTGATGCTCTTTTAAACGCTGTAGAACCTCATCATCCTCGACACCTTCAGCTACAACTTTCAACCCCAAATTGTGAGCGAGATTAATCGTCGAATGAACAATAATCTCATCCTGCTCATCCTCTAGCATTGCTGTCACGAAAGAGCCATCAATCTTCAGCGTTCGCACCGGCAATTTTTTGAGATAGGCCAATGAAGAGTAGCCAGTGCCAAAGTCATCAATCGCCAAGGTTACGCCCAGCGCTGCGATACCATTAAGTACTTTTAACGCCCGATCCGGATCAACCATGATGGTACTTTCGGTAATTTCTAACTCCAACAACTGCGCCGGCAGTTCATATTTTTTAAGCAAGTTGTCGAGCCGCTCAACCAAAAAATCGCCCAGTAGATTTTGCGCCGATAAATTCGCCGCAACGGAAAACTGATAGCCCTGAAGCTGCCAGCGTTTAGCTTGAGCGATAGTATTTTCAAGTACCCACAGGGTCATTGGGTGAATCAGCTCCGTCATTTCTACCAGCGGAATAAACTCATTGGGAGGAATGAACCCCATCTCTGGATGATGCCATCTCAGCAAAGCCTCAAAGCCATAGACCTCGCGATTGTCGATGTTAATTTTTGGCTGAAAATAGAGCTCTAGCTGGTCTTCTCGTATGGCCCGACCTAGATCACTCATCAACGCCAAACGCTTAGGAGTATGAGGATCGTACTCAATTTGATAAACGGAAACGCCCTTGCGTTCAGATTTGGCGTGATACATTGCCACATCGGCGTAACGCATTAAGGTACTGACATCATCGGCTTGGTCCGGGCAAATGGTTATTCCCACACTGACGCTAATCTCTGTGTGTAGTCCTTCAATCTCAAAAGGTGCGCGAATGGCGTCCAGCACCCTATGACCGACAACAACCGCCTGCTGATTATTTCGAATTCGTGATAACAAAATGGCAAATTCGTCTCCCCCTAACCGGGCAACCAAGGAGGGAAACTCTGCCAACTCCATTTCTAAACGCGGACCAATTTGCTTGAGTAACTTATCGCCCGCTTGATGGCCTAGGGTATCATTAATCTCTTTAAATCGATCGAGATCCAACAACATCAACGCCATTTTCTGATCGGGTTTACGCTGTAACAAGAGCTGCTCTAATTCGGAATACAATTTGTTGCGATTTGGTAAAAGCGTTAGTGAGTCATGTGTGGCTTGGTATTCCAGCCGTTCAAGATAACGCTTTTTCTCCGTCACATCTCGAGTCGTACCCCAAAACCTCTGCAAGTAACCATCTTCCACAATCCCCATCGCAGAAATCTGGTAGTACAGCCTTTCGCCGCTCTCTTTGACTAACTTAACCTCGTAATCCTGAATGCGATAACCGGACTGAATAAAGTCATCGGCGCCAGCCTGAAAATCAACGGCGCCACACTGAGACAAAGGCAATCCCAAGACCGAGTCGGGTGAATGCCCACCCAGAAGTTTCGCCGCCACGTGATTACATTCCGCCACACAAGCACGTACATTCAGTTGCTCTAACTGCTCACGACTATTCAGGTGAACATCGATGGGAGGAACCACATCAAAGCGATACATGGCTTCAGAGCTGTTGGCAATAAAGGCGCGATAACGCGCCTCACTTTCTTTGAGAGCGTTTTCTTTAGCCACTTCGTCGGTGACATCTTTGATCACCAGTAAAACTCCAGTCACCACACCCTGCGCATCTGCCGTGGGTATTTTGTCAACTCGATACCAATAGCGCCGCCCCTGATCATTGCGAGATTCAAGGCTGTCGAGCACAGCGCAACCTGAGCGAATCACCTGCATGATTTCACGGTGGCGCTCAGCAACATCATCCCACCCCGGCGCGACCTCCATAAAGTTCTTACCAAATGCACGATCTAACGACAGCCACTGGCCAGCTTGCTCGTTACCGTGTTGGACCAACCCCCAGCGATCCATGTACCAAATGGCCGAACGCATAGAGTCGAGCAATTGTTGTAATTCTGTATTTTCGTGAAACTTATCGACGTCTTGATCAACATCTAACATTGAACCAATGACAAGCGACTGACCACTCTCACCCTCTAAAGGAGAACACCACAGGCTCAACGGTTTCTCTGACCTCTCAAACATCAATTGCATCGAAAAAGGTTTTTTACGACGAAGGGATCGGCCGACCAACATTAACAACTGCTCGCGACTGTCTCGCGTCAGTAGATCCAATAAATCCGTGAGGGTAGTCGCGCGGCAACCAAACTGCTCTACAAAATAATGGTTGACCTCTAGATGGCTGTCGTAAACATGCCAGCACCAGGCTGGTGCATTGAGAGAAAAAAGAGTTTGCGGTAACGGTGTTACCGAACGGCTGGATTCTACGCCAGCAGGGTTAGCGATAGAGGGCGTCGTCCATTCGGAGCGACGATTACGATCAGACATGTTTGAGGGCAGACTCCATACCACGAGAGAATTGCAATCCCTGACGCCCAAGTACTGTGGCTACCAGTGCAAATACCTTGTCAGTATAGTCAACAATTTCAATTGTGGCAGGAAATCGCTCCTGCAATTACCGAGGTTTTTTCGCCTGAGATAGCCCTATCGTATAAAGTAATAAAGGCCCAATTTATATACCTTATGGTTAGTAATGAGGCGGGCGCTCATCGGCCATTGAGGTGTAAGGTTGATCGCCTTTTTGCTCAATGGCTTTAAACTTCTCGGCCAATAATTGCAGCTGCATTTGCTGCTTTGCCAAGAGTGCGTCTTGTCTTGACAAAACATCATCCAGCGCTTGAAGACTGTCTTCTTGAAAGGCCACTCGCGCCTCTAGCTCGTCGACCCGTTGCTGTAAAAGCTCGACGGTCTGCTCTAATACTTCGCTCATTTTTATGCTCCTCGCACACACTGATAGACGGACTGAAGCAAATGATCGGCGCGCTCATCCATTAATATTGCTTGCCCCATGACGCGACTTACGAAACCAAAACCAAACCCCTCTTTGGCATCGCCATAGCCCAAAGAACCGCCGGCGCCAGGATGACAAAAATAACACTCTGATTGAATCGTGCTTGGCAACAGACGCATAAAACCCAAAGAAAAGCTCAGTGGGTTGTGTAGCACCTTATCTTGTCCCGAACTCTGCTCATTCCACAGCCATTGTCGATGCTCCGCTGACAGCAATCGCGTATCACTAAGGTCACTCAAGCTAGCGTAGAACTGCGCTAAATCCCGCGCACTTGCCTGACCATTGGCGGCGGGGATCTGCGCTTGGCGCCAAGCCGGCTTATTGGTGCCAATCATCAATGAACTTGGGTTAGAAAACGCTCGATTTGTCACACCTCGAGGATTAGCCCGGATAACCTCGACGAGGCTGCCGCCACTGCTGGCCTGAATACGCTTCATGGGAACCACATCGGCCACCGTATCAAGCTGATCCAGTGACAGCCCAAACTGGCAGGTTAGCTCAAGAGGCTTGGCAATAAATTGCTGAACATAGTCGTCAAAGCTCGAGCACTGACTCACTCTGCAAACCACCTCACCCAAGATCCAGCCATACAGCATAGGGCTATAGCCTTGCTCCGAGCCCGGCTCCCACCAAGGTTCTTCACTGGCAATGGCAGAAGTAATGCGCTGCCAATCATAGATGGCGTCATCTTCGATTTTCGCGTGAAACGCATTCACTCCAGATCGATGACAGAGAAGATCGCGAACGGTGATTTTGGACTTGCCTTGGCCACCAAATTCAGGCCATACCGAGGCAATGGTTTGATCCAAGTGAAGCAGGTTGCGATCGACCAATTGCAACACTGCGATTGCCACCAATGCTTTGCTGGCAGAAAAGATATTTGACCGAGTATCGGCTTGCCAAGGTAAGTTCTCTGCCTTATCGCGGGTACCGGCCCACAAATCCACAACCACTTCGCCATGATGCACCAAACAGACACCGGCGCCCTGCTCGCCAAAGTCGGACAATAGTTGCTGGAACGCTAGCGCTACCGCCTCAAAACCAGGACTGACATCACCTTGTATTGCCGCCATAAAATCTACTACCGCATTGAAATCTCAATAAACGACACACTCCAAGTAGAGCCGCGCTTCGTAAACAGCCGCCTATGATACCGCAAGGCGGCGAGCACCGTTAGAAGCGAAGACACAAAACTTCATCGATAAGGTCAGACGAGAATGTCATGAGTTGGTCAATTAACGGTCATCTAGACGTCACATCCAATGTTCACACTGCCCAAAATTCGACCACGAAGGCCACCACTCTATGCAGCGCTATCGAACTCTGTGGATCTCTGATGTGCACCTCGGAACCAAAGACTGTAAAGCCGATCAGCTGAACGATTTCTTGAAACACCACCGAGCAGAAAAAATCGTTTTGGTTGGCGACATTATCGACGGCTGGAAAATGAAATCGGGCATTTTTTGGAAGCAATCATTCACACGAGTTATTCGCCGGCTGCTAACGCTGTCTAAGAACGGCGTTCAGATTGACTACATTACTGGTAATCACGACGAATTTCTGCGCCGCTTCGCCAACAACCGCTTTGACAACATTCATGTATACAACAGAGTTGTGCACACCACTGCCGATGGTCGTCGTCTACTGGTGATCCATGGAGACCAGTTTGATCATCACATTCGCTGCCCACAGTTTTTGAAAGTACTGGGCGACAAGGGCAACGACCTACTCATGTTTATCAATCGTATTCTCAATCATTTCCGCTCGCGCTATGGCTACGGATATTGGTCGCTGGCAGGTTTTCTAAAGCAGCACATACCCCAAGCTCAACGCTACATTGATACCTACGAACAGAGCGCCACACGGGCGGCGCGAAAACAAGGTTATGATGGCGTGATATGCGGCCATATTCATGTCGCAGCGGCAAAACGCATCGACGATATCGATTACTACAATACCGGCGATTGGGTGGAATCTTGTACTGCGCTTGCGGAGGATTTTGATGGAAAGATTCATCTATTGCGCAGCAATACAAACTCGCCATCGCAGCAAGACACGCTAACAGACCGACCCGTGCGACCCCCGTCAACAGAATACGCTGCAGCCGCGGCATTTGAGATTGAGGACGAGCTAGATATCGAATCGACGCCAGCGCTAATTATTCCCATCGCGCTATGACAACTTTGCGGCGAACAATCTAGTCCGACAGAGTATGCCCACAGAGCTTGCAATACAGCGCATCATTTTCGTGCCCTGCACTGCGACACTTATCGCAGCGGCGCTGGCTGCGATCGCGTTGCATTTCAGTGGCCAATTCCGCGGTCAAAATACCTGTGGGAACGGCGATGATGGAATAACCGGTGAGCATAGCCCCTGCTGCAATCAACTGCCCCAGATTGGTCTGCGGGGTGATGTCACCATATCCCACTGTGGTAATGGTGACGATCGTCCAGTAAATACTCTTGGGAATACTGGTAAAACCGTGCTCCGGCCCTTCGACAACAAACATCAAAGAACCAAAGATTGTCGATAACACCAACACCGACGAGAAAAAAACAAAAATCTTACGGCGCGACATCAACATTGCACGCACCAAGATATTGGCCTCTGACAAGTAACGCACCAACTTCAAAACGCGGAAAACCCTCAACACCCGCAGCAGCCGAACCATCAGCAGATAATTAGCATCGTTAATAAACAGGCCGAGATAAGACGGTAAGATTGCCAGTAAATCCACCAGCCCATAAAAGCTGCGAACGTAACGCCAGGGTTTAGGAGAACAGTAGATACGCACAAGATATTCGAGTGTAAACACACCCGTAAAAAACCACTCAGCCCCCAACAACCACGATCCAAAAGATTGATGAATGGATTCGACCGATTCGAGAATCATCGCCAATACACTGAAGAAAATCATGTAAATCAACGCGATATCGAACAACTTACCTGCGGGGGTATCGGTACCGAAGATAATGGTATGAAGCTTTTTCTGGAGCGAACTCTGGCTCATGGTGATCCCTGCCGATATTGAACCGACATTTAACCAGAGCCAGCGCTCAAACTGCAACCTATGCGTTGACAGAGATGAGCGCTAGTCGAATCATCGAGAGGTCAGAGAATAACGGCAGCTCATCTGAGCTTAACTTTCAACGGCTTCCGCGTAAGCAGCTGCCTCGAGTCTTTTCATTTCCTTTTGATATTGATAAACAAAGCCTGGCCACACAGTAGTATTACGACCCTTCTTATTGATATACCAACTGCGGCATCCACTGGACCAAATTGACTCATCGACGCCACCTTGAATCTCCTGATTGTAACTGTCTTGCGCAGAACGCTGAACCTCCCACTGATCGAGCTGATGTGAGTCCATGTGATCAAAGCAATCCAAAATATATTGAATCTGTGCCTCGATCATCAAAATCATTGAGTTGTGACCCAAACCACTATTAGGCCCAACCAAGAAAAAGAAATTCGGAAGGCCTGCAACCGAAACACCTTTGTAGGCCTGGGCGCCCTCCTCATCCCAGCGATCAAACAGATCGGCGTCTTGGGGACCGTACAGCGATTGAGGAGTAATTGGGTCCGCGGCTTCGAATCCGGTACCGAAGATAATCGCATCCACCTCTCGACAACTGCCATCGGAAGCGATGACCTTATTGCCCTCCACTTTCTCTATTCCGGAAGCGATTAACTCGACATTGTCACGATTAAAGGTCTGATAATAATCATTGGAAATCAGCATCCGCTTACACCCCAATGAAAAGCTCGGCAAGAGCTTCTCTTGCACTTTGGGATCCGATACTTGAGAACGCATATAATTCTCGGCCATTTTTACCGTTTTCCGATGCAGATGAGTGCCTTCACGAAAAGCGATCACTCTCATTTCATGAACCCAGAATTGGTACTTGCGATAGAGATTTAACAGGCTCGGTACTTTCCTATAGAGCCACTTCTCTAATGCACTAATCGCACGATCCGGACGAGGTAACATCCACCCAGGAGATCTCTGCAGCACATGAAGTTGTTCTACTTTCGATGCAATCTGAGGAATGAACTGAATCGCGCTAGCCCCAGTCCCAACCACAGCGACACGCTTTCCATTGAGATCGTAGGAGTGATCCCACTGACTTGAATGAAATACCTTCCCCTCGAATGACTCCAAACCATCAATGGCAGGAAGACTCGGAATATGCAGAGGGCCTTTTCCAGCGATCACAAATTTCGCCAGAACTCTATCTCCGGAAGCCATGGTTAACTGCCACAATTTGTCTTGATCTAAATATCGAATCTCTACCACATCGCTATCAAATTGAATTTTGGGTAGAAGATCATACTTATCCGCACAGCTTCTGAGGTATTGATGAATTTCATTTTGAGAGGGGTACTTGCGTGACCAGTCCGCCCGTTGCTCGAACGAAAATGAATATAGGTGCGAAGGTATGTCGCAACAACAACCAGGATAGGTATTATCACGCCAACAACCACCCACATCAGATGCTTTTTCAAAAATTGCAAAATCACTTCGTCCTGATTGCTGCAGTCGAATGGCCATTCCCATTCCCGAAAATCCAGTACCAATAATGGCCACGCCTACGTTGCTAACGCTCGAATCGTTCATACTTACCTCTAACTTAAAAATCTAAATTCGCTTTCACAAAAATAATCGAAGCTCTTCATTCCAATTGCCGTTGAGCAAAGCTGGCCATCTGTCGAACACTCAGCTTTGCTTCTGGCAGTAAGGGATAAAAGGTCGGCCAAACATGAGGCTGTCCGACCCATTGCAGCAATTCAACTGAACCGCCATTTGACTCGATTTTCTCGGAAAGTCGAATCGAATCATCCCGTAGAACTTCGTTATCGCTGACACAAACCCAAATCGGAGGGAGTCCATGGAGATCACCGTAAAGCGGGGAAACCAAGGGATTTTTACAATCGGCGCCGTTCGTATAAATACTGGCACCGGCGGGAATGGACGCAGAATAGAACATGGCGCAACTAGCCTCGTTGTCGACCACAGAATCGCCCGTTGCCGCCAAATCAGTCCAGGGAGAGAGCAACATAGCTGCGCGAGGCAGAGCTTCCCCTTGCTGTTTGAGCAGGAGCATCAACGCCAAACACAAACCACCACCGGCCGAATCACCAGCGACAATTATCTTTTCGGAGTCGATGCCTTGTTCACGCAGCCATTGATAGCAAGCCATCGCGTCGTCAACAGGAGCAGGAAAGGGGTGCTCGGGACTGAGACGATAATCGAGCGAAAATACTCTCAAGCCACTTTCCTTTGCTAAAGCGGATGTCATCTGTCGATGGGTCGCTGGCGAACCAAATGAATAGCCGCCACCGTGGCAATACAAGATACAACTAGTACTAGGTGCTCCAACCGGAATTTGCCATTCCCCTTTGACCCGCCCTTCGCTGACAGAGTTTATGGATACTCCCTTTAGAATTTTTTTGTTCTTTGCTTGCGCCTCTAGCTGACGCCGAAGACGCGGTAGATCTAAGTGATCCGGTTTCATCATAGGTTTGAATTTTTTCTTTAAAACGAAACTAAACAAACGTGAACGCCAACTAGGAGAGTGCATCAAACGGTGAGACATAACGCGATCCTTTATTAGTAAACTAACCCATGGTTAGTCTTTATTGGGTAGAAACCTTGCAAGAAAACCCTGATACCTCACCGGGAACAAGCGAACGATATAGTCCAGTGTCTTAGCATCGCGACCAATAAGAATTCGATCTCTTCGCGCAGAGATCCCGCCGCGAATAATCTCCGCCGCCTTTGACGCAGGCATAATGAGTGCATTTTTTTCAATTTCATCAATGGTCTCATCACGGCTTTCGCTTTCTTCGTCGAACACCGCATTACGGGCAATATTGGTTCGGATTCCTCCCGGATGCACACAGGCCACGTGAACATCAAATTCCGCAACCTCTTGTCTTAACGACTCGGTGAACCCCCGCACGGCAAATTTGCTCGCACAATACGCACTTTGCCCCGGCACACCGATCAAGCCAAACAAGCTCGAAATATTGGTCAAACTTCCTCGAGATTTTTTCAATGCGGGTAGAAACGCTCGGGATCCAAACACCACTCCCCAGAAGTTCACATTCATAATCTGCTCAAAGGCTTGTTGAGAAGAACCCGCAAAGGTCCCCATTCGAGTAATACCCGCATTGTTAATGACAATATCTATATCTGGAAATGCTGCGATTACCGCTTGAGAAAAATCGTTGATCTGCTTTTCACTGGCTACATCCACAGACTCACAGATCACCTCGAGTGCACCACGGGCCAGAGCCTCAGTCTTAACCTCGTTCAAATCCTCTGCATTCAAATCTGCTAAGGCTAAACGGCTGCCTCGGTCCGCATACTGCAGAGCAAGCTCACGCCCCATACCCGATGCCGCTCCAGTGATAACAACACTTTGACTCCGTTTTATACCCATTCTCTTTCTTCCCCCTATCAAGATTCATAACCACTGCAAGCCCATGAACGCCAGCGCCCGGCCAAATATGACTAAAACTGACCACCTCAGACATTTCACTGTTCAACTGAACAACAAAATGTCATTCGACCAATTAAAAGTCAAGCGACCAATTAAATTGATTTCGGTATACTACCTCCATCGACCACCCCTCAAGTAGCCAGAAACCTCCAGACCAATCTATGACATCAGACCAATTACCCCCTCTGGGACTAAGAGAACAGCGGAAAGCAGAAACAAGAGCCAAGATAGTAGAGGCCGCGATTTCTTGCTTTTCCGAGCTTGGCTTCAACGGCGCCTCAACGCGCGACATTGCAAAAAAAGCAGGAGTGGGCCAGGGACTGATTTCTTATCACTTCGATTCGAAAGAAGCGCTGTGGCAAGAGGCGGTTGAACAGATTTTTCTAAAGGCACAAATGCCTGTAATAGCGAAACCCGACCAAAACATGGATCGCGACCAGCTTCGACAGGCATTCGTCGACAGTCTCCATGGCTACGCTTTGCATTGCGTCAACTCGCCTGATTTGGCGATGCTGCTCTATCATGAAGCTGGCCAAAACAGTCAGCGTTTAGGCTGGTTAATTGAACACCACCTTATACCGGCAATGCTTCGCCTCAAGCCTATGCATGAGCTCGCCTCACGCGAAGGAATACTCCGCGACATCCCCTTTAATGTCTTTGCCTTTTCATTGACCGGAGTCATCAACACTCACTTCTCTCTGCATCAGATCTACCATTCGGTGACCGGAGACGACCCCTGCGAAGAGACAATTGGCCGAGAGCTGATTAACCACATCAGCAATATGTTTCTGCTGCAACCGATTTAGAGTCACGCAAACTGAGCACTGTCGCCTTCTGACGTGCATCAAAAACTCTAGCCTCTATGATTGTCGAAAAATAACGTCTAGAAAAAGAACCTCTAGAAAAGTAACGTCAATAGAGTGCTCCTATGAAAAAGCTATCTTTGCTTGCCGCTGTCATGCTCGTCGCATCCTTAGGGTTTTACAGCGTCAATATCATCAAGAAAACCGCGGACGCGTATTTATTCGCTTACCCATTGGTACTAATGGACGCAACCCGAAACAGCATGGCAGAACTCAAACCCGGAGCTTCTCACGCCAATCACTTAAGTCATTTACGTGACCTTCCTACTCACGAATTTCGCGCGGTAGTTAGACCCAACAACGATACGCTCTACTCTATTGCCTGGTTCGACTTAAGCGAAGAGCCACAAATTATTTCGACCCCTGAGATGGGCGATAACTATTACGTACTGCCTTTCATGGATGCTTGGACAAACGTTTTTTCCAACATAGGTACTCGAACCACGGGCAACCGCGCACAACAATTTGCACTGGTCGGCCCAGACTGGAAAGGCGAACTACCGAAACACCTTCAAAGAATCGACTCACCCACCAATATGGTGTGGATGATTGGGCGAATCGAAGTGAAAGACCTCAGCGATCCCCAACCGGTTTACCAACTGCAAGATCAATTTCGACTCGCCGGACTCGAAGATTCAAACAAGAAGCAATGGAGAGACAATAGCCCAGAAAGCGCCACCGCAGCACAAAATACTGACGCGCTATCACCACCAGAACGAGTCAATCAGCTCAGATCTCAACCATTTTTTCTACAGTTTTCAGAGTTACTGGAAAAACAATACGCCTCGGATGATGATCAACTCGCCATCGACAACTTGAACGATCTCGGCATAGTCGCAGGCCAGCCATTTGAACCTAACCGTCTTCAAAACTGGCTGATGAATTTCGCTATCGACAAAGCTCGAGAGAAACTCAGCGAAATCGCCACTCAAAGGCAACCCAACGAAAACAACTGGTTTGTCATTCGCGAAGGTATTGGTCGCTATGGACAAGATTATAAGTCTCGCGCATTTGTCGCCCTCTACGGTTTGGGCGCCTTGCCTCCTGAAGAGGCCAGCTACCCGAATACGCGTCATGACAGCAGCTATCAAACCCTCTCCGGACAATACAAATACCGCATCGAGTGGGATCGAGATCAACTGCCTCCAGTGGGCGCCTTTTGGTCATTAACCATCTATGACGACGAAGGCTACATGGTTGAAAACCCGATCAACCGCTACCGCATTGGCAGCAACAACCAGCTCAATTGGAATGCCGACGGTTCGCTGCAACTGCAATTGCAAAACACATCTCCCGATAGCGCCAAAAGTAATTGGCTGCCCGTTCCCGAGGGCTCATTCAATATCGTGCTGCGCATGTACTGGCCACAACAGAGTTTCTTAGATGGCGACTGGCAATTACCCCATATTGAGCGCATGCCCTAAACGACTTTTTTGAATTTTCACCTTGGTGGCTCCCCGCGTGCTGAGATAAACTACGGCCTTTCTTTGGACGTAGTTCAGTCGCAAACCAATTACGATTCAACAGCAGATGATCAACTTGTATCGCCGCTGCTGAATCATCATGGGAGCCAACGTGGCCATACTGTTAAAACCTCTCCGCTGCCCTCACTGCCAGCAGCCCATCGACAAAGCCTTACTGAGACGTCACGGACAGCTACAGACTTTCTTAAAGCGAAAGCCTTTTCCTTGCCCACACTGTGAGAAGACCGCGGTATTTCCTGAAAAGGCCGACACCACAGTATCCATGGGAATTTTTCTGGCCGTCATTCTCGCCCCTCTTTTCCATCTTTGGGAAGTAGACTTCATCGATGCCAAACACCTTTTTGGATTGGGCGTTGCAGTCATCGTCGCCGGCATCATGACCCAGAAACTCGATAAAGCTTAGGAGCGACACCATGAGTAAACACTCAAAGCTCGTCTATTCCACCGATCAGGGTCGCATCAAAGAGTCCGAGAAAGAACAAGCACTGCCCCAAGGCGACGGTATCGTGCGACTCAAACGAGAAACCAAAGGCCGCAAAGGTAAAGGGGTTACCCTGGTGACAGGGATCAGCGCACCCAGCGACGAACTGAAAAAAATCGCCAAGACGTTAAAGCAGCAATGCGGCGTCGGCGGCGCGGTCAAAGATGGCGTCATCGAAATTCAAACTGACGATCGTGAAAAACTCAAAACGGTACTGGAGAAGCAAGGCCATACCGTCAAACTGGCGGGTGGATAATGTCCAATCCCCATTCAGAACAAGGGCTTAACTCGCAATCAGAGCCACTGCTGCCCTTCGATAGCGACTTATTGGTCAGCCTTGCCCGCACCCCGATGCCCTTTGGTAAATATCAGGGCCAACTGTTGGTAGACCTGCCGGAGCCTTACGTTCTATGGTTCGCCGATAAGGGTTTTCCAAATGGCAAACTAGGGCAGCAAATGGCGCTGCTACACACCATTAAAGTCAACGGCCTCGAAAAACTGCTCGATCCTCTTAGACGTTAGCCCCAAGCCCGCCCTTCCAAACGCGCCTTCGCACAATCAATGCCGCTCCTTGAAGCCCATTATTGGGTTTCTTGGCGTATTCTTTGCAGAACAATAGATCAACATGATAAACGCCACAAATTTGGCGATAAGCAGTCTGGCCTGAACCCTCCGATAAGAGGAGTATCGGCTCAGACCGCTGACAAGGGCAATGAACCGAGACGAGCACTATGGAAAATCCCGAATTCTGGTCAATCATCGACACCTCGATCAAAGTGGGCCTTGGCGCTCTAATTGCGGGGGCCTGCCTATGGATCACCCGACAGCGAGCCCCGATCAATCAGGGGCGCTCCGAACGTCGTATCGATATGCTGGAAGATATCTCAAAGGATGTGGGTAATGTGAATCATACCTTCGCCAAATATTCGTCACTAGTCATCGAATCCACCCGCTTTGGCAACCGCTGGCCTCAAGCCCGCAAAGATGAGCTCACAAAGGTCAACCGCGAGCTGGTGGAACAATTTCGAAAAATGGCCGATGCCGAGTCAAAGCTGTTGATGCTGGGTGAAAAAGCACTGGAGAAAACCCTGCGACTCTACGGCGCCAAGATCGCGCAGTTTCGCAAGCAGGTTTACGTTGGCAGACAAGACATCAGCGAGCAAGATATCGTTCAAATCAAACAGGAGATTCTGCAGCTTAGGGAGCAGTTCTACGATATTTTGAGCCACAAATACGATCGCTTACTATCCGCGTAAAAGGCACGTTATAACAGTTTCACTGTAAATTCGGGAGTGTTAGAAAAAACGCAAAATTTGCCAGCAGAAGCAGATATTCAGGCTAGACTTACAAGGCTGTTTTTCGATCGAGTTCGGTATTGATGCAACCCAAAGAAATCGTTTTTGTCACTGTAGGCGCACTTTTATTAAGCAATGTTTCCATCATCGGCACCCTATTTGCGACCGGCTATTTTGACGACGGTAGCGACACCGAAGAAACCATTGAAGAAGCCGAAGTCGCAGAGGCCCCGCCGCCCCCGCCACCTGAGCCACCCAAGGCGCAGAGACACTCAATGTCGCAAGCCTGGTACGTTTGCGAAGACAAGGTCAACGAATCCAACACATCAAAACGATTTAGCTATTCTTTTGATTCCGTGGCTAGTCGCTACAATGAAGATTCACAGACTTATCAGATCTTTATCGAAACTCAGACCGCCAGTCGCGCCAACTCTCCCATGGAAACCAAGGAAGTGACCTGCGAAGTCTCGGCCGTCGACATGAGTATTCTCAGCTACGCAGCCATGAAAAAATAGCGCCTATTAGCTATAAAGGCGATAGAGGCGATAGAAATTTTGAGCAAAAAAAAACGCAGCCATGATGCTGCGTTTCTTATTCAATATTTAACAACGCTCTTATGAGTTACCGTAACTCATCAAACGCTGGTAACGTCGTTCTAAGACTTGTTCGATAGGCTCTGCTGATAGGCGATCTACCTGATCAATCAAACGCACTTTCAGCTTATCAGCCATGGCATCGATATCACGGTGAGCTCCACCCAAAGGCTCTGCAATGGTTTCATCGACAATACCCAAACGCTCTAGGTTGTCCGAAGTCACCCCCATGGCCTCAGCCGCTAAAGGTGCCTTTTCAACAGTTTTCCAAATGATGTTGGCACAACCTTCTGGGGAAATCACAAAATAGGTCGAGTACTGCAACATATTCAAGTGGTCACCGACACCAATAGCCAAAGCACCACCGGACGACCCTTCGCCAATCACAGTGCAGATAATCGGCGTTTTCAAGCGAGACATAACCGCCAGGTTCTGGGCAATGGCCTCCGAGATACCGCGCTCTTCGGAATCGATCCCAGGATAGGCCCCTGGAGTGTCGATAAGCGTCAGCACTGGCATCTTGAAACGCTCAGCCATTTCCATCAAGCGCAGGGCTTTACGGTAACCTTCGGGTTTTGGCATACCAAAGTTACGCTCGACCTTTTCCGGTACGCTGCGCCCTTTTTCTTCACCAATCACCATCACCGGCTTGCCGTCCAAACGGGCAACGCCGCCGACGATAGCCTTATCATCACCAAAGTGACGGTCGCCGTGCAGCTCGTCCCAATCAGTGAACATACGCTTGATGTAGTCCATCGAGTAGGGACGCTGTGGATGACGCGCAACTTTGACCACCTGCCAAGGGCTAAGGTCTGAATAAATGCTCTCAGTGAGCTTTACGCTCTTGTCGCGCAGCTTCGCAATTTCTTCAGCGATGTTCAGATCGTTGTCACTGCCAACCAATTGCAGCTCTTCAATCTTCGCTTCAAGATCGGCAATAGGTTGTTCAAAATCGAGGTAATTGGGATTCATAACTACCGTTAAGTCCAGAGATCAAAAGGGTTGAGAGATGTATCATTCGCGCCTTTGCCTAATCGGCTGCGCGTTAAACACCCCTATTTTAAAGCCAGTAACCATACGCGAAAGCGCTATACGAGTCGACCACTTTTGGCACGATTGCCGAGCAATGTGGCTGATTTCCCCACTCAAAGCCGAAACTTTGGAAGCCATCACAATGCCGGAATTTCGCCCCCTGGGTCTTCGCTTAGTACTCCAACGACACGTTATCTCGACCGCATATTTCTCGTAAATCTTCGAGCAGCTCATCCTGCGGGCGTATACGCCAACTCTGGCCAAACAATAATCGGCCCTTGGCGTCGCTGCGCTGATAGTTGAGCTTTACCCGACAGCGCCCCTCACGATACGGCGTTAGCATATCCGCCAGTTGTTTCGGAAAGTTTGCAGCCAAGCGCTCTGATTGCACATTAATAATCAAACCGCGCGCCAGATCAATCCGAGCATCGGCTAAGCTACGCACCTTGTCAGCGCGCATTTTTAAACCGCCGCTATAGTCATCGAAGTTCACCTGCCCTTCGATCACAATCATTCCATCTTTCACCAACTTATCGCGATATTCGTTGTAGGTGTCGGCAAAAACTGCGCACTCAATACGGCCGGAGCGATCATCCAGAGTCACAAAAGCCATGGTATCGCCGCGTTTAGTCTTCATGACTCGCAAGCCCACCACCAGTCCGGCGACGTTTTGGTTGCCCTTGTCGGGTTTTAAATCCGAAATTCGTGACGAGATTAAGTACTTGAGTTCATGGCGATACTCTTCGATAGGATGACCGGTAAGGTAGAGCCCCAAGGTATCCTTCTCACCGTTCAATCGCTCTTTAATACTCCAGCTGCGTACCTTGCGAAACTCTTCGTAAACGTCGCCATCGCTATCGCCACTAGGCACCACATCGCCAAACAAATCAACCATGCCGGCATTGGCATTGGCCGCACTTTGCTCGGCCGCTTTTGACGCTTCAGGCATAGCGGCAAACATTAAGGCTCGATCGTAATCGCGATCAATTTTCGGACCGATTCCATCAAAGGCCCCTGAGCGAATCATCGCCTCTAGGGCTCGTTTGTTGACTTTTCTCGGATCGATTCGCGCACAAAAATCAAACAAGTCCGTGAAGGGCCCGTCTTTTCTCGCTTCAATAATATTTTCGATGGGGCCTTCGCCCAACCCTTTAATCGCCCCCAAGCCATAAATCACATTGCCTTCAAGATCGACGTTAAAGTGGAACTCACCTTGGTTTACGTCGGGCGGCATCAGATTGAGGCCCATCTCGCGACACTCTTCGATAAAGGTAACAACCTTATCGGTTTTATCCATATCCGACGAGATGGTCGCCGCCATAAACTCAGCAGGGTAATGCGCTTTCAACCAAGCGGTTTGGTAGGAGACAATGGCGTAAGCCGCCGAGTGAGATTTGTTAAAACCGTAACCGGCGAATTTTTCAACCAAGTCGAAAATTTTCATCGCCAAGTCGGGATTAACACCCTCGCCTTTTGCTCCGTCCTCGAAGGTTGAACGCTGCTTGGCCATTTCTTCGGGCTTCTTTTTACCCATGGCTCGACGCAACATATCGGCGCCGCCCAGCGAGTAACCCGCCAGCTCCTGCGCAATCTGCATCACCTGTTCTTGGTAAACAATAACGCCATAAGTGGGCTTTAGAATTGGCTCTAACTTTTCGTGTTGATACTTGGCGTCGGGATAGGCCACTTCAGCGCGGCCGTGTTTACGGTTAACGAAGTCATCAACCATGCCCGAATCGAGAGGGCCTGGTCGAAACAGTGCCACCAGTGCAATCATGTCTTCGATGTTATCGGGCTGAAGTCGCTTGATAAGATCTTTCATGCCTCGCGACTCAAGCTGGAAAACCGCCGTGGTTTCGGCCGCCTTTAACAATCTAAAGGTTTTGGGATCATCGAGAGGAATGGCCTCAATAACCAGCGGCTCTTCGCCAGTGCGGGCACGCTTGAGATCGATCATCTTTTTTGCCCAATCGATGATCGTTAAGGTCCGCAATCCCAAGAAATCGAACTTAACAAGACCGGCGTCCTCTACGTCACCTTTGTCGTATTGCGTCACCAAGCCACTGCCGGTTTCGTCGCAATAGAGAGGCGCAAAGTCGGTCAGTTTGGTGGGCGCGATTACAACACCACCGGCGTG
>JBOEGJ010000051.1:0-49694 GCA_050633365.1 Cellvibrionaceae bacterium
CGTTAAAGCGGGGGATGTTCAGCGTCCGAATGCTTTGATTTGTTATGTGCTACAAGTTTATCGCCCATTTTGAAGATCCGTTAACGCTTGATCTAAAGAACCTACAGCGCGGACAATAGTTTCAACTGCGGTGCGATCGAACTCGCCATCTCGCTGAGAATCATGAGTTCCACCATTTAGATACCCCCATTCTATTGCGCCTCCAGCTACTCCTAACAATGCATCTAGCGCTTTAATAGAGGAAACAATAGCATTAGACTGAATCTGATTTCTTCTTAAAGAAGAACGAATTTTATTGCACTTATTATTCAACTCCCACGGTGATCGTGGCCCACTAAGCTTAAGTTCAATACGCCCATCTCCACGCTTGCCCATCCAAGTCCACAACCGGTCCGTTAGGCTTTCTAAAGCTGCCCGAGAGTAATAGAGAGTTTCTCGTTTATCATCATTAGCAAATGCCTGCTGGGCTCTAAGAACATAATTCTTTGAGGGAGGATTGGTGTCAACACGTAAATGATGTTCCCCTTGATGCGGCAAAAATTTATACAGGACTACATCACATGCTCGTGCAGCACCTAGCTCTTGCTGGATTCTATGAAGAAATTCCTCAGCGTGAGATGTTAAGATCACCTGCTTCCCATCCAATAATCCGTCCTCGAAGAATGTTCTCCAGATCCCATTTCTATGATCATCATCAATTGCATTAACTACGTCATCAAAAATAACAATAGGGCAACCTTCTTCAATATTCTTTGCGAGTAATATTGCTAAACCCAAACACTTAATGTGCCCTTCACTGAGAAGTGTTAATGCATCATAACGGACTCCCAATTGCCCCTGAAATTCAAGTTCAATTTTTCCATTTTCAGCAATTGGCAGGCTAAGGCTTTGTAATAAATCTACTGGTAAGTCATCACGATTGAATGAATTGTATAGGTCGCGAGCTCTTTGCCCCAAACCTTGAAGCAACTGAGATGGTAGGTCACGTAGATAAGATTGGATCTCTTGTAAAAAGCCATCATACGACCTTTTAACTCTATTATGAAACTCGACTACTTGTGCTTCAGAAGCTACTGATTCAATTAGCTCTCGATTAGCCTCATCAAAATCGGCAACTGTTGTTCTTGCTACTGTAATTTCACTTTCTGCAGTTTGTCGTATTAATTTTGCCCGCTCTATCTCGATACGATATCCATCAAGTATAGCTCTTTCTTCAGCTAACTGTTGGCGCTGAGCTAGAGCTTCGCGAGCTTCAGCATCTGATCTTTCAATGTCTGCACATAGATTTAGCAGTGCATTCCAAGACTTATTATTGTCATTAACCCATGCTTTCAGCCATTGACCAGTTGATGTCGGAGGCAAAATTGGTAGCGCTTTTTCTTGGAGAATTTGAGGGAAAACTACAGCTGCCGCACTAATTGTATTGGTCATCAATTGATGTAAATTTCGCATCGACTCACTCAATGCGTCACTTTGTTCTTTTGCTTGTTCTTGCAAACCAGCTAGTTCACCAAGTTGTTCAAGCCCACTGGCTGCGGCCTCGTATGGATTTTTAACTACGGACTGGAGATTAGTGCCACATGCTGGGCAGAGGTTCGGGTTTAAAGAAGATAGCTGGAGCACTGATTCATATAGTTGCTTATATGACACCTCACCTGCACGACGAGTTAATTCAGTGTTTATGCCCTGCAATGTACGATATATAGCGAATACTTGATTAAACGCTGATGTTAGTTGTTCTGCAGTTAGGCCGTAAACAGTTGGCGAAGGAGCATCAAGCAGAGATTGTACATATGGGAGGCGACCTTGCTGACCCTGATTTCCAACTAACCACAGCTTAACGTCTTCATAGTTGCTACTAGGCTGAATTCTTTCTGCAATTTGGCCTTCATCTATACTAATTTGTGAAAGACGCTGCGGGAAATTCTGAATAACTTTTTCTGCGCTCGCTAATGCATTTCGCCTTATTGCAAGTTCTTGTGCTCGCTGACCAGTGAGATTTAAATTTTCATCGAGTGAAGGGTTAAATCCTCTTACGAAGTCTGAAAATTGGTCAATACCAAAAAGTGTAGCAATTAATTGTCTTTGATCGCTTGGCGTTCTTGAAGCAATTCGAGCAAAATCATCCAGCCTATTTTTTTCTATAAAACAGAACCTATACTTCTCTTCATTTGGCTCTATGTTAACTGGGGGGTTATTTTCATTTACTGTTGATATAACAGGTTGAATATATCGTCCTAGCCTTGCATTTCTACAATAGGTGTTATGATCAATCCTTTTTACTTGAGCCTCACTTATAGAACCTAGCAACGTCGTTTCTAGAGCCTCACAAAAACTACTCTTCCCTGTACCGTTGGCACCATAGACAAGAGTTATTGGATTACTTAAGTCAAATACTTCCTGACTTGTAAACCCTCTAAATGGACCCACACTTAATTGATGCAGACGACCAACATTCTGGCCATCAGCATTGATATTATTAAATTCAGGCAACTCTGGGGAGGTTTCTGCAAGTTGGTCTATTGCAATCGGGGCTAATCGTGATGATCGAGCCCTACGAGCAGAGCCCACCTGTGCTAAGTCTGGAAGATTTGAAAATATTAGATTTGCCATTCGACGAATATCTTCATCTACAGGTCTTGCAGCTAACACCTCCAAAAACCTTTGATATTCAGCGATAACGCTGGCCATATTACTTCCTTCTATTTCGAATACTAGTTTTCGCGATGAAGGCACATAACGCCGATAGCGAGTCCAGTCAGCGCGATTTTTGCGCTGACTAGGCTGCCTAGGCTGCCTACTCTTGTTAACCTAAACAAAGTATGCGCTTGTGCTAATGATGAAAACTGCACCGGCAACATACCACCAAATATAGTGTCTTGTAGGATTCAAATGCTCCTTCCAAACCTTGTTTGGTAAAGGACTATATATTCGCCTTTTGGGATTACGGTCGCCTAAAACCTTGGTGTTGTCATAGACGTCTGGCATTACTTCTTTTTCCGTAAATTTGTCTCGTAACACCTTGATAAGGAAACCCACAAGCCAAATAAGCAAAGAGGCTGTCAATTTTGCCAAATATGATTCAATACTAAAACTCATTCGAAGCACCAAGAAGTTAACAGTTTCAAAAGAATAAGGCTTTATATCACTTAGGATATTTATCTAACTGACCTTCCATATCAAAAACCAGAACATCTGATAAAACCAATGAGATACATATAGCAGGGGAAGGTAAACACAGGAGATAGACGCCAAAGCCCTGCGTCTTGATATAAATCCTTTTCTCTTGAATCATATATTTACCGCCAAATAAATCAATAGGTTATAGCATTTCTCAAATGATCAGCCCGTAGTTTTCCGCCTAACCTGACATCTGACCCCCCAGCTAATGTCCACTTTGGGTTAATAGCTACTTTACTGCAGCTATTTGGCCAGAGCCTAATCCCCCCCTTATCGCATTGAATTAACAAAAGCTTGTAATCCTTTCAGTTAATCGCCCACGAATAATTTTCGTATGCCTTCAGTTTATTTTTACACAGTAAAGCTGAGCCGTTCTTCTTGCCCAACGCCAAATGGCTCAAAAGGTAATACTTCTGAGCCATACCGTTAGCGCCCCCATAAGATGGCTCATATATGGGGTTTACTTATTATGAGCCAACCCCCATAATATGAGCCATCTTATGAGCCAAGCAACGGAGCAGCATCATGGCCACAATCTCTTACCTCCGCGTGTCGACCAAGGACCAGACCATTGAGACCCAACGTCACGAACTCAGCCAAACCTACAAGATTGACCGTGAGTTCTACGATGAGGCCGTATCAGGGACCGTGAAAGGTGAAAACAGGGAAGGCTTTGCAGAGCTATTGGCCTACATTCGAGAGGGCGACACGCTGGTCACTGTAGACCTTGACCGGTTAGGTAGAGACTCTATCGACGTACAGCAGAACATCGCTTCACTAAAAGCCAAGGGCGTGAACATCATCATTAGCCGAATGGGTGTAGATCTTGCGACCGATGCAGGCGAGCTATTGGTGACGATTCTGAGTAAGGTCGCTGAGATGGAGCGCCGGAAAACTTTGGAACGTGCTAATGCCGGTCGAGCGCGAGCCAAATCAGAAGGCGTCCATATGGGACGCAAGCCCTGCGTAGATCATGGACTAGTCAAAAAGCTTCGAAAAGAGGGGCTGTCTATTTCACAAACTGCCGCGAAACTTGGGATCAGCACCGCTACAGTAAAGCGGGCCCAATCCAAATAAATCTGAAATCACTAGTGATTTTATTCTTTAAAAACAAACAGTTAGATCACTAGTGATTTATTGGTAACTGTATACTTTAATTAAAACATGATATTATTCAGGCTCTAATATCGGAGCCCAATGAATGACCAACCCTCCTCGCGGACGAGGCCGACCCAAAGGCCGAAACCCAGATAGTCTTAGCAGAGCCGAGATAACACGTCGACAACGCCTAAAGCGCTCACACCTAAAACAAACAGCCTTAGTTCATGGATCAGCCCCACAAGAAGTTTGGCTGAATCAATCTCTTAGCGAAGCCGTTCAAGTCTTAGCAGACGATCAAAAGATCGACACAAATGAACTGCTCAATGCAGCAGTTTATGACTATCTCAAAAAGACCCCAGCTTCCAAACGACGAGAGCTAGGGATCAAACTTTATGCAGCGGATGGAAATCTCCCGTTTGGGCTCATTCGCTATGAGGCCCTCCGCTCGTACACACTTGAACTTAACGGCATTACAGATGAGGAAAATGACCTTGAAAAATAAACCACACGGCTTTCAACGTATCCAATCGGGACTGAACGAGAACGCTCAACAACCAAACCAAGCAACCCCAGAAGAAGCGGCAACAATCGAACGTTTCCGCGTTAAGTTCGCGCTAGCTGATGAGTACCAACGCGGCTTTGAAGCCGGTCTAGCGGCCGCTCAGGAAGCCATAGAAACGTGAGTAAAACTGCCGAGACCAAGACCCAACGCGATCAACAAATTGTTCTGATGCGCGGGCTAGGCTGTGCCTTGATCGACATAAGCAACGAAACCGGCCTGAGTATTTCAACAGTAAAGAGAGTCATTTCCAGACACAAAACAATCAAAGGTTCGCTTTGCTCTGAGGCACTGGCAGAGGCCCGAAAACGTGTAATTGCCAGTAGTGCAAATGACGAAAATTTGCGGCTTCTAACTGCTACAACAGTTCGTGCTTCGCTCGTTCTGACAGATCGAATTCAAGTGGAAGCGCTGGCAACCTTGGACGTTCTAAACAAAGACCCACACGCGGCACTTATTCGAGCGAGAGCACTTAATTCGCTCTCAAATGTGGTGAAGCTCAATGCTGATGGTCTACGGAGCGCGGTGAAGATCGCCCCTCAATCTGAAGGCGACCAAGACGAAGAGTTGCCGGAAATTGTCGTTCGTGAGATGACCGAAGAAGATGTTCGAAAGATTCGCGAGCAGCAAGAACAAGAAGATGTGGCTATGGGATTAGCACCTGCGGGAACGGACAAATTCGAGGTGAGCCATGAATGAGCCAGAAGCGAGCTGTCATACCCTTAGAACCTTAGGCTGGCAGTTGACCCCAATGGTCACAGAATTTTTAGCCAATTTTCAGAAACCAGCAAATGAGAATAATTCTCACCCCCAAAACCTTATACTTGGAGATTTACCATGACACAACTCACCAACTCCGGAGTCCTAAATCTCGACACCTTGCGTCCAGAGACGGAGCGGACTGCAATCATCCAAGGCGTTAGCTACACGTTGAGCTCTGAACGTCTATTGAAAAATCGAGATGACGCAATTGCACATCGCGTCTTAGACCGCCTACGAGGAGGCCTAAACTCTAGGGCTGCACGGAATTTAGCGACGGCTGACGAACAACAGATTCGTGAGCTGGCTTCTAATGCTTGCCCTGATTGCCCAAGTGAGGCGCTTGATCAACTTTCAGTCGAAAAACTAGCGACAATGATCCTACACGCGAACAAATTTAATCGTCGCAGCCACTAAGATTCAGGCAAAATAAAACCCCGATCAAAGCGATTGCAGTCGCTACGGGGTTTTATTCATTTAACTCACCAATAGATTGTAGCACGCCAATGGCACCTAAAACACTCTCGAATGTCGCGCCCAATACAAACGATAACACTTCAGCAAAAACCCGAAAAAACACAAGATCCAAAAAGAGCCTAAGCCCAGTAACCTTAAGGCTTGCAGTCAAATCAAATGACGGCGTTCTCGTATATACAGATTATGGAAAACAGCTTCTTCAATGGAGAGATGCTTCTAGCTCGCAGAAGATACAAGCATTTCACGATTGCTGCTTCTTCTCAGGCGAAGGAACTACCGTCGCGCTGACGATAAACCTAACTGAGAGCGCAACGAAAGCAATACTCACCAAAGAAAGCTTAGAGTACCCTCGCTCGGTGATCAGAAAGCAATTTCAATCCTTTCTGAAAGCACATGGATACGTTGACTTTCCTATCCTATTTTTTTTCACGCCAGAGCAAACTAATAACGCCAAAAACCGTCTACACCTACACGGAACTTTAGTCGTTCCCGATTCGCTCGCCAGTGACTTCCACTTGGCTTCTTTGGAGAAAACCATTGGTGGCTCGCTCAACAAAAAATACAAACGTAGTGGTTCCGTAAAAACCAAAATAAAGAGCGGCTTTCAAAGGAACTCGGAAGGCCCAGAGAAACCTGTATCACGGGGCTGGGCCTCATATTGCCACAAGAGCAAGGTTTACAGACTACGTGATTTTGCAGTTAGTACGGAGCTTAGGGGACTCGCAGAGTCATATTGGGAAAAGATGAGAGCTGGAGGGAACTAACTCCCATCTCTATCCCTTTGTGCCCACTGTCCCTCTCGCTGCCGGCGTTTATGGGTGACCCTGCCTTTTCATTTGACGAATCAATAGTACTTTTGTTACTTCTAAAAAAGGGCCACCCGATTGCCTGTCTTTTTAAATGAAACGCAAATCTACGGAGCTAGAATTTTGAAGCAAGTAACGTACGAAAAAGGAATGCACTTACTAAGCACCCTTGCAATCACAAATCATATTGACGCTGGAGCTACGGATTTTTACGAAGGCGATCACCCGATGTTAGGCGGCATAACACTGATCGTTGCAGATGGAACCTGTGTCTTGATCAAAAAATAAACCAAAGCAAAGATTAATCGAGCAATAGTGACGTCACTATTGGCAGTCCCTATTGGAGCCCAATAGCCCTAAAACGCCCTAAAAGCCTCTATATGACCTGTTCTCCAGCGATCCTATACCTTTAGGTGCGACAACGTGTCGCATCCTCAAGGCCTCGTCAAAACTCTAAAATACGCCCATAACGTATTCTATGGAGAGCCTTGATGTCGATTCACCCAAAAATGTCCCTGCGCGCTGATCGCTGTGTTCCAATTTGCTTACTGGCCGCCAGCATTGCTCTGGCCAATCAAGCCAGCGGCGAACACATGCCTGAGGTCTTGGTCGAAGAAAATCATTGGCCGCTTTCAGTGAATCACACCATCTCTTCGGAAAATCTACACGGCGCTGACACCGCTGAAGCGTTAAAGGTTGTTCCTGGCGCAGCGGTCAATCGCAACGGCGGGCTGACCGGTATCGCACAATACCGAGGACTGTTTGGCGATCGGATTAACGTAAGTATTGATTCTGCCAGTATTGTCAGCGGCGGCCCTAACGCTATGGATGCCCCCCTGTCATACATTCCGGCAGCATTACTCAACACATTAGAGGTTAATCGCGGCGCGGCATCGGTCAGCAGTGCGCAAGAATCTTTTGGTGGTCACATCAGTGCTACCAGTTATCAAGGCGAGTTTGCCAACTCTGACGAGTTAGAATTGCAAAGCCGATTGCACAGTGATTGGACTCAACACAACCAAGGCAGCAGTTCGAGCCTACAAGTTATCGGGGCCAACCGTCACCACAAACTGGGTTTCAGCAGCAGCTACGACAACGCTGACGACAGTGAATTCGCCGACGGAGACATCAACGCCAGCGAATACGAGCGCCGCCGCCACGATCTATTTTATGGTTACAAAGAGGGCGACACACAGCTAAACGTGAAAGTGGGTAAAAACAATACCGGCCGTTCGGGCACCCCAGCACTGGCCATGGACATCACCGCCATCGACAGTGATATTGCCAGTTTTAATTTCTCGACCAAACTTGGCGATGCCACAGTGCGCTGGGAATCGAGCTATTCTGATGTGTTTCACAGCATGGACAATTTTACCCTGCGCCCTCAACCCATGATGGGACCACGCGAAACGCTGGCCGACGGCGATCAAATTGCCCACAAGCTGCAAATCGCACTGCCCACCGATAACGGCGAGTGGACCTTAGGTGCAGACTACTCTGACAGTAACCACAGCGCAGAAGTCACTAATCCGGCGATGGCCATGTTCAGTATTCAGAATTTTAACAACGCCAGTCGTGAAATTAGCGGCCTATTTGCCCAGTACCGCCAACGCAATGAACAACTGACTTGGGAGATTGGCGCAAGAACTAATCGCGTAGAAATGGACTCGGACCAAGTCAGTGCATTTTTGGGCATGGGTAGCAATGGCATGATGAACATGACCATGATGACAAACATGGCCGGTGTTCTCGCCAATAACTTCAACAATGGCGATCGTTCTGAAACCTACAACAACCACGATCTGGTGCTCAAACTGGGCTATCAACTCAGTGATGAAATGACTCTAAACGCCAGCCTCTCGTCCAAACAGCGCGCGCCGTCGTACCAAGAGCGCTACCTGTGGCTGCCTATGCAATCCACCGGCGGTCTGGCGGATGGTCACACTTACATTGGCAACCTTAATCTCGATAGCGAAACCGCCAACGAAGTGAATCTGGGCGTGGATTATCAAACCGAGCAATTCTCGCTGTCACTGCAGACTTACTACAAGGACATCAAAGATTATATTCAAGGCACACCCTATCAAAGCTCTGGCGTGATGATGGCCGACAATGCCGTCGCCATGTTTGCCAACATGATGAGCGGTGGTAACCCACCACTGCAGTACAACAACGTTGATGCCAAAATCTACGGCGCCGAAATTGGTTACCGCATTGCGATTGATCAAAACTGGTCACTGGCGGGAAACCTGAGCTATGTGCGCGGCAAGCGAACCGATGTCAGCGACGACCTGTACCGTATCGCACCGCTCAATCATCGTCTTAGCATCAACTACCAAACGGATCAGTGGCAAGCTGCCCTAACCAGCGAGTTATTCGCTGAGCAAGATAAAGTCTCGCAATACAACAGCGAAGCCAGCACCAGCGGTTATGGCTTATTGCACCTGTCGGCAAACTATCAAGTCAGCGATGCTTTACAACTACGAGCCGGACTCGACAACCTTACAGACAAGCGCTATCAGGAACATTTAGCAGGATACAACCGTGTCATGGGTAACGAAGACATCGCTACCGGTGAACGCTTATACGGTACCGGCCGCAGTGCACGAGTGGGTGTAACCTACCAGTTCTAACGGGATTCATTAGTATTCCGACAATGCTCTCAAGAATCCACACCGAGACGGCTGACAAGCTCTGCAGTCTCGGTATGGATTCGCCCCCACTAGATTATCTCAAGATGGCAGCCGTGATAGTCTAACGCTCAAAACTGACCTATGATCGAGCCCATGACTAGATTCTCTCTCGCCACCGCAGCGCCTCAGAATAACCTTCGCCGGCTATTGATCATTCGCGGCCTGTTTCTACTGGCCACCTGCATAACCTTGGCGGTGTGTTACTGGCAGCAACAACTCATGCTGCCCTATCGCAATATGCTGTGGATTGTTTCGGCGTTAACGATCATCAATGTGGTTATGTTGGTTCAACTTAAGCTCACCAACAACGCCTCTCAGCGGGTTTGTTTTAGTCAGTTGCTCATTGATATTTTGGGGTTAACCCTACTGCTTTTTTTTTCCGGCGGCGCCGACAATCCATTTGTGTCCTATTATTTGGTGCCCCTGTGTATCGCCGCCGCCACCCTGTCTTGGCGAATGACCTGGCCGTTGGTCGTCATCTCACTCACGCTTTACACCGCGCTGTTTTTTTTCAAGGTTCCCTTGCCAGAAATAGCGCCTCACCACAATCACGGTAGCGTCGATAGTGCTGCCATCAGCACTCACACCATCGGCATGTGGATTAATTTTTTTGTCAGCGCGCTACTGATTACCTTTTTTGTTACGCGCATGGCCAGTTCCCTGCGACAACAGGATCAACACATTTCCGAACTGCGTGAAGACCAACTGCGCGATGAACAACTGATGGCGGTTGCCACCTTGGCAGCAGGTACAGCGCACGATTTAGCAACCCCCTTAACCACCATCAAGACGCTCTTGTCCGAGATGCAAGCAGATTATTTTCAACCGCAAGAACTGGTGGACGACTTAACGCTGCTCACCCATCAAGTTTCACACTGCACCGACACCTTGCAACAACTGAATCAACAAGCCAGCGAACTCAAAGACGGTGTTTTGCCACTACTGACGATTCGCAAGCACTGCAAAAAAGCCGTGGATAATTGGTTGCTGCTACGCCCTGAGGTAATCTCCGAAATCAACATTGACGAACAATCGCCGGAGCTAGAAGTTCGTTGGCAACCCACGATTGGGCAGTCGATGAGCAATCTATTGAATAACGCCGCCGACGCAAATCCCATCGATATTCAAGTGGATATTCGATGGGATTATCATAATTTGCATTTCACCATTCATGATCGCGGCCCCGGAGTCGACCCAGAAGTGGCTCAGAATTTAGGCAAGGCGTTTGTCACCGACAAAGGCGTCGGGCGAGGCCTAGGGCTCTTTCTCACCCAAGCGGCAATTTCTCGCTACAAGGGCACAGTGAGCCTTGAGCGACACCCCTCTGGGGGGACTTTAACAACACTGATTATTCCTCTCGACGACGCGCTGCCGATAGGAGCACAGCATGGGTGAGCCTCTGTCACTACTCATCGTCGACGACGATCAAGTGCTCACGCAAGTGCTAGCAAGAGCCTTCAAGCGTCGCGGCTACCAAGTACATGAAGCCAATGATCGTCAACAGGCCTTGCGACACTGCCAAGAGCACACCATTGATCGCTGCATACTCGATCTAAAAATCGCCGATGAATCAGGCCTCCCTCTGATCCGTGAATTACTATCGATTCACCCCGATCTCAACATCGTGATGTTGACCGGTTACTCCAGCATCAATACAGCGGTCGAAGCGATAAAACTCGGGGCCAATCAATACCTCTGCAAACCGGCTGATGCCAACGACATCGAACAGGCCTTTGAAAAAACCGAGGGCGATAGTGAGGCGGACATTCAAAATACACCGCCATCGATCAATCGCTTAGAGTGGGAACACATCCAAAAAGTGTTGGCCGATCACGAGGGTAACGTCTCTGCCACAGCCCGAGCGCTGGGCATGCATCGACGAACACTGCAGCGAAAGCTGCAGAAAAAGCCTGTCAAAGAGTAAACGCCATGATCGCATTCAGCTTTTGAGACACAACCTAGCACTCTGTTAGCTGTCGCAATATCGAAACGACCTTGGCGTGATTTCCAAGCTTCATCAGTGTTCTAATTCATGGTTTTCATTGCCAAGAATCCGAGCGGAGAAGCCCATGAGTTCACCCACTAATAATTGGTTAACCCTCAAGTTAACCCTCAAATTGATCAGTGCGCTGATATTTTTGGGTTCGATGCTAATTGGCTGTCAGGCCGATAACAACTCTGAGTCGCATCAAAGCCAGCGCGCAAGTCCCGTCATCTATACCGCCAAAGAAATTGTCACCATGAACACGCAACAGCCGACCGCAGAGGCTGTAGCCATTGAAAACGATCGTATCATCGCCGTCGGCAAGCTAGCAGAAATTGAACAGGCATTGGCCGATAGAGATTACCAAATCGATAACCGTTTTCGCGACCAAGTACTAATTCCCGGCCTCATTAATCAGCACGATCACCCATGGCTGGCGGCACTGACCATGTCGAGCCAAATCCTCGCCATCGAGGACTGGAATATTGGCGGCAAGCACTTTCCACGGGCGTCCAATCAAGCACAATATCGTACGAAGCTGGCGGCGTTGATCGCTCAACACGGCAATAACGACGAGCTATTTTTCTCTTGGGGCTATCACCACCTTTGGCACGGTGAACTTAGCCGCGACATTCTCGATGAGATCAGTGCCGACATTCCCATCATGATTTGGCAGCGCTCAGGTCACGAACTTATCTTTAACACCAAGGCCCTCGCCTACTTTAATTTCACTCAAGAATGGGTAAATCAGTTCAATCCCAGCGCATTCGCTCAATCGAGCTTTGAACGCGGTCACTTCTGGGAGCAAGGCGCCATGCAAACAATACCGGCGGTCTTTAAAGAACTCGCCAAACCAAACCGTTTTGTTCCAGCACTGGAAATGATCAAGAACTATTGGCATGCGGCCGGAAGCACTCTTGTGGTTGAGCCCGGCGGGCTGGTCAACAAGGGGCTGATGTCGATGCAAAATCATGTATTCGCCGGTGAAGAAACACCATTTCACATGGATTACATTGCCGACGGTAAAACCATGGCCTACGAGTATCTTGATGGCGATATGATTGGCGAAACCGAGAGATTGCTCGATTGGGGCCAAGGTATGAGCCGGTTCATTCCCAAGCAAGTGAAACTCTTCGCCGACGGTGCGATCTTCAACCAATTGATGAAAATGAAAGACGGATACCTCGACGGTCATCATGGCGAATGGATTATGGAACCCGAGAAACTAGCCAAGGCCTTTTCTATCTATTGGGACGCAGATTATCAAATTCATGTACATCAAAATGGCGATGAAGGCCTAGAGGTTGTACTGGATATCATTGAAGAAAACATGAAACGAAACCCTCGTAAAGATCATCGAACCGTGATTGTTCACTTCGGTTTCTCGACCAAAGAGCAAGTTCAACGAATTGCCGGGCTGGGAGTCATTGTTAGCGCCAATCCCTATTACGCTGTCGCACTCACTGACACCTACAGTAAAGCGGGTATTGGGCCCTCGCGAGCGCAAGAGATGGTTCGATTGGCGGATGTGGTAGATGCAGGCGTGTCGCTCTCGCTTCACTCAGACATGCCAATGGCACCGGGAAAGCCTCTGTTTTTAATCTGGAGTGCGGTGAATCGAATTTCGCTAGAAGGCAACTTGGTCGGCGCTTCGCAACGACTTACCCCAGAGCAAGCGCTCAAAGCGGTTACCTTAGACGCCGCATATTCAATGCAAATGGAGAAGACGCTTGGCTCTATTGAAATCGGAAAACTCGCCAACTTAACTGTTTTGGCGGAAAACCCACTCACCATCGATCCAATGAACATCAAGGACATTAAGGTTTGGGGAACGCTGCACGAAGGCAGAGTACTTCCCGCCCCTCAACTTCGTTAACGCCCGAATCACCATCATCGCCACGATCGGTGTGTATCGCGGCGATGATCGCACAAGCCTTTTCGGGTCATTAGAATAGTATTAATCAGAAGCGCTGAGGCCGATCACTTCGACTCCATCGACATTAACCCAGCCCATAAACTCACATCCATGCTGCTGCGCTCACAATTATTCTTTCAACGGTTTAAAGATACTCGGAGGGAGACACACCGGTCCAAACTTTAAACGCCGAACAAAATGAGCTCGTCTGGTTATAACCCAACTTTAACGCGATATCCAACGACGACAAGCTCTTATCCTGCAAGTAATCCAAAGCTAATTCGTGTCGAACATTATCCAACAGCTCTTTAAAACCTGTACCCTCTTTAGACAGCTGTCTTTGCAGCGTTCTTGGCGAAAGATGAGTCAAGGTGGCGACAGATTGGACCGAGGCTCCACCTAAAGGTAACTGTTGCTTAATGTGGTGTTCGACCATCTCTGCCAAAGTCAGCTTAGATCGAAATATACTGGCGTCTTTTTCAGCTTGATCACAAAGTAAGTGATGTAGTTTTTTATCCGCATAACGAACCGGTAAGTTCCAATCTTCCTTCTTAAACTCAATACTGTTGTACTGTTGTTTGATTTTTACTTTGTCCCCATAGACCGATCGAAAACGTTCGGTATCCTCAATCTCTGAATGCGTCAATGAGACATTAACCGGACAAATCTCTACGCCAGTGAGCCTGCGAGAATTGACGATCCATCCTCCCACGACAGCATCGACCAAATACTTTGAATCTGTGATGGTGCGACTCAGGGGGTACCATCGCATGACGATGGAATCGTTGGTTTCAACAAAATGTGTATTCCCGGTATTCATGATGATGTGTCGATAACGAATGACCGTACTCCAAGAGTGATACATGGTCGGCGCGGTAATAGCCGCCATACCCAGAAGCCCTGCCGCCACCGCCGCAGTACTTTCTAGGTAGTGAATACCAATGTTCTTCTCTCCGCTAAGACGCTGGACGTCTTCCGCTAACTGAACCCAAATTTGTAGCGGCAAATGTGCATTTCTATCGCGCAGTTGCGCTTCACTGATTTCGCTATCACGCAGTAAGGTTGAGGCATCAAGGCCTAATCCACGGGCGGTATCTAAGAGATTAGATATCCACATGGCGGCAATAGTCCACTCCTTTGAAATTGAACTGGTATGGTGATAATTCAAAATCTGGCCTGATCGCTGTCTACGTCGGTTATCAGTATAGGCCCGGTATAGCGGGCTATCATAGGAGTTTTTTTGTTTTTTTATCAAAACGGCATACCGAGTGTGATGGCGTACATTCGAAATCAATGTGTCGTCAACTCATAATCCAAATTGAGGTGAAGGTCATAAAATGACGCTCGGAGAATCGCTTCGATCAAGCCCGAACTCATGCAAACATTGAAACAGAGCTTGGCCACTGCCTCCAACATATAAACACACTATAAAAATGAAAAAACGAGATCGAGAGTCCTATGAATACACAAAAGAAATTGTCCGCCGCGATCGCACTTATTCTGTCTGCTTCAGGTGTACAGGCAGTGGAGTTAGAAGAGATCGTTGTAACCGCGCAAAAGCGCGCACAAGATATGCAAGATGTCCCCATCGCTGTGACCGCCATGTCGGCAGACATGATTAAAGAGGCCGGCATAAGCAACATGAATGGCATCGCCGTTCGCACGCCAGGCTTTAGCATGGGGAACTTTAACCCAACACAACCTCAACTCTACATTCGCGGTATCGGCAGTAACGGTGACGGCGCCGGTGGTGGCGAGCAGTCAGTTGCCATGTTTGTTGATGGCGTCTACATCAATCGCAGTGCCGGCACAGGTACCGAACTTTTCGACCTAGAATCCATCGAAGTTTTGCGCGGTCCTCAAGGAACACTGTGGGGTAAGAATGCCATTGCCGGTGCAATCAATGTAACCACCAAAAGACCCTCTGATAGTTTTGAGGGCGCACTCGAGGTCGGCGTCGGTAACATTGGCCAGCGCACCTATCGAGGCATGGTGACCGGTCCTCTTTCCGAAACCGTCAACGGAAAAATAAGCTTCAACAAGAAACAGCAAGATGCCTATGTCGACAGTGTAATCGACTCAAATATCGCAACCGGTGATATTGATAGTGAATCGGTGCGCTCGCAATTTTTGTTAGTGCCCAGTGACAGCGTAGAGGTATTACTGACCGCAGATTACGCGACCGACGAGCGCAGCGGTGGCGCTGCAATACCCGCAGCAGATCAAGGCTTACTGGGCGTTTTCTTACAAAACCCTGCACTCCCAAAGGCGGGCTTTCATGAAAATTATATGGAAGACGCAGGTTTGACCAACATGGACAGCAAAGGTCTGTCGCTACAGGTGGACTGGGATAATGATTGGGGAACTTTCACATCGCTAACGGCATACCGGAAAAGCCGAGCAGAGTTCGAAAACATCAGTTTTGGTGTTGGATTGACGGCATTTCCTGTGTTGGATACCAATAATTTCGCCGAAGAAAGCTCTAAGATGTTCAGCCAGGAATTTCGTCTCGCCGGCGACACCGAGAACTTTCAATGGCAAACAGGTTTGTACTACAACCAAGAAAAGGTATCGCGCACCGAGGGCGGACACTTCGCAACAGCGATTGATCTTGGCGGATTTTTTACCGGTGCGGGCATCAATCCTCTAGGTTTCGTAGCCGTTCTGCCGGATGACGTAAGCCATCAGAAAAACACCACCACCAGCGTGGCTGTATTTGGTCAAGGGACTTATGCGATTACCGATGATTTGGATCTGACCTTTGGTCTGCGATTTACTCGGGAAGAAAAGGACTTTTCCAACCGCGGCATTAGCGGTGCCGGATTGTATGTATTGGAAGATTACGACATCGACAGCAAAGAAACCTGGACTGCGCCGACCTATAAAGTTGTTGCTAACTATCACGTCAACGACGACACCATGGTCTATTTGAGTCTTGCCTCGGGCTTCAAGAGCGGTGGTTTCGATGGCACGGCATCCACAGGAGCAGGCGCTGAAACGCCCTTCGATGAGGAAACCGCGCTGAACATAGAACTCGGCTTTAAATCCATGCTGCTCGACAATCGACTGCGCGTGAACGGTGCGATCTTTAATACCGACTACGAAGACCTTCAAGTATTGCAAGCCTTCCCAAATGGCAGTCCGATTCCCCCCCTACAAACCAAAAATGCGGGCAAGGCTTTAAGTCGCGGTGTTGAATTGGAAGCTACTTTTGCCGTTAGTGAAACGGTTAGATTGAACGCCTCCTACGCCTATTTGGATACCGAGTACAAAGAGCTGGACGGATCTTTGCAGCCATTTGAAGGAAAGAGTCTTAGAAACGCCCCCGAAAATGCGTACAGCTTTTCTGCCACTTACGAAAAACCCTTGTCGAGTGGTGCGATGATAAATGCTCGAGCCGAGTACATCGCTAAAGATAAAGCTTACCAAGACGTTCAGAATATCGAGTCGGCAGCGATTCCCTCCTACCGAGTGACAAACTTGCGCTTAGCCTATACAACTGAAGATGAGAAATGGGAAGTTGCAGCCTGGGCTAACAACGTGTTTGATGAGGAATACTATGTACACAACTACTTCATTGCTCCGTTTGGCGCTATCCATACACCAGCGCTACCGCGCACCTACGGTGTGAACGCGACTTATCAGTTCTGATCTATTCTCTCTCGGAATTGACTTATGGCGCTCGAGGAAACTCTAGCGCCTTTTTTTGCATCTACAGCACATGATAAGGAAACAGCATGCGATTAATACTGATTCTTGTTTTAACCGTGTTTTCTGCAATTTTGCAGGCTCAGACTTATGATCTCGTTATTGCCAATGGTCGCGTGATCGACCCGGAAACACAGCTCGACGATATACGAAACATTGGTATCAACAAGGGCTCAATCATCGAGGTATCAAAAAATCAGTTACAGGGAAGGCAAGTGGTGGATGCCAAGGGATTGGTGGTGGCGCCAGGCTTCATCGACGTTCACAGCCACTCACCCACATTGCTTGGGCAGCATATGAATGTACTGGACGGAATTACCACGCAGCTTGATTTAGAAGCGGGCGCATTTCCTATCGATTCTTACGGCGAGCACTATCAGGGCGGAGCACAAATAAACTACGGCTCATCGGTTGGACACTTTGCGGTCCGAATTAAGGTCATGGAGGCTGTGGATCAACCTTATATATTCACAGGGCACAAGCCTGCGGTAATGGGCGGTGCAGCCTGGACAAAAGTTGCCAGCAATGAGCAGACTGAACAGATGCGGGTATTAATCAATCAAGGACTCGACGACGGCGGCTTGGGAATTGGAGTATTGCTCGACTATATGACGGCGGCCATTTCTGACAATGAACTAAAAATGCTATTCGAGGTTTCTGCCGAGCGAGAAACGCCTATTTACGTTCATGTTCGACGAGGTAATACCGGCGATCCGGCGGGTTTGATCGAGGTGCTCGAGCTGGCAAAAACGACGGGGGCGCCTCTGTTTGTGTGCCACATCACTCACAATGCCATGGGCAAGATTGAGCAATGGCTAGCCATGATCGATCAAGCTAATGCTGAAGGCGCAAATGTCACCACAGAGATGCTGTCTTACGCCGCCGGTGGCACTGGCATTTCTGCTGATGTGTTTCGTCGACGAGACTGGAAAACAATCTTCGACATCAGCTACGAGGATGTTCAATGGGTCGCCACAGGGGAATGGCTGACCAAAGAAACCTGGGAGAAATACCAAAGGGAGCAACCCCATGGCATGGTCAATCATCACTACCTAAAAGAGCCCTGGATGGAGTCAGCCCTGCTGTGGCCAGACATGATGATCTCTACCGACGCGCTACCCGCGTTGGATTTGGATATGCTCAGCAATCCGAACATCGCCGGTACTTTTTCACGCTTATTAGGGGTTTATGTGCGCGAGAAGAAAATACTCACCCTGCCTGAGGCCATCAAAAAGACCAGCTACTTACAAGCCAAGTGGATGGAGCAAGCCTCGCCCCTATTTAAGAAAAAGGGCCGAATTCAGGTGGGAGCCGATGCTGATCTCGTCCTGTTTAATCCCGACACGATTAGCGCCAACGCCATCTACGGAAAACCCTACGAGAAGCCCACGGGAATTGAACAGGTGTTCGTTGGGGGGCGATGGATCGTTAAAGACTCGGAAAGAGTTGAAGGCCGATACCCCGGGCAGAAGCTGTTGAATACACAGCCATAACCATCACTTGGTCGGTATCACACAGGATACCGCCGCCTTTGAGCGATACTTAAACGATTTGGCAGCTTGCCACCCATACTCGGCAGCTGCCTTTGCCCCCCCCCCCTGCCGGACTCCAACAAAGTCATTGAAGTCCGCGATCAGCCGATCATTTTCGTCACTGTTTCGCTCCACCACAGGCCCAACTCCAGCAAAAAAGACGAACAATACGCTACACACTAAAACTGTTAGAATAGCGTTTCGTTCCCTACAGCCACCATTATCTTCATGAAAACACCCAAACGCCTGCAGCCACTGGTCGATGACGGCCTGATCGACGAGGTCATTTGCCGCCTTATGAGTGGTAAAGAAGCCGATATCTTTATTGTCCGCTGTGGCGAGACTCGGCGCTGTGCGAAGGTCTACAAAGAAGCCACCAAGCGAAACTTCAAAAAGGCCTCCAGCTATCGAGAAGGTCGCAAGGTACGCAGTGGTCGCCGAGCCCGGGCCATGGAGAAACGCTCCAATTACGGTCGCAAACAGCAAGAAGAGATTTGGCAAAACGCCGAAGTCGATGCCCTGTCAAAACTGGCTACCGCAGGCGTGCGCGTACCCGAGACTTTTGGCTGTGTCGAAGGCGTATTATTGATGGAGTTGGTGTGCGACGACGAGGGCGATGTAGCGCCGCGCCTCGACGACGTTCTACTGGATGAAGAGCAAGCGTTAGAAGATCACGCAGTAATGATGCACTACATTCAATTGATGCTGTGTGCCGGCTTGATTCACGGTGATCTGTCGGAATTTAACGTATTGCTCGACCCTTACGGCCCAGTGATTATCGATCTGCCACAGGCAGTAGATGCTGCGGCGAACAACAACGCTCAAGCCATGCTCACTCGCGATGTGGATAACATCACTCGCTACTATTCGGAGTTTGCACCGCAATTAGGCCACACCCGCTACGCCGAAGAAATATGGTCGCTTTATGAAGAGGGTGAACTGAAACCCGAAACCGAACTTACAGGCCTATTCACTGACAGCGGTGAAGCGGCCGATGTAGATGGCGTACTGGAAGAAATCAAAGCGGTTATTCAAGAAGAGCGAGAAAAACAAGAACGCCTCAGAGAAGCTGAGGAAGAAGACTAAAGCTTAGCTGCGCACGCGGCCCAGTAAGAAAAACCTAAGAAGCCCGTAAAGTGATGGCTTAAGGCAAAAAGAAATGTGAAACCTAATTCGTAGCGTTCAGACAACGCCGCCGAATTCAGCCTTTTCGGTCACCACAGACTTAGCCTCCGGCTCTCGCTGAACTATTTTCTCGGCAGTGATCTAGCCATTTTGAATCGACCTTTTCCCGCCAACTTTAACAATCTTAAAAATGTTGGGCATTCAAAGTGATTGGGCGCTTCGCAGGCCGCTGCGTGACGCAAGCCATTGCGCATGGCCGTCAACTCTTTAATGTGTGCCTCTAATTCGTCGGCCTTGGCGAGCAACAGTTCTCGATCAATATCCGGCCCTTGCGGGGTGAACATCCTACCGATTTCATCCAGCGAAAATCCAACACTGCGCCCCAGCGAAATTAACCCCAGCGTTTCCAACACCTTTGCGGGGAACAGCCGTCGCAATCCGTTGCGTCCATTGGATTGAATTAATCCTCTGCCTTCGTAGTAACGCAAGGTAGATGCGGGCAGGCCCGTCGCGCGAGACACGTCACCAATATCCATACTTAATCGCCTTGTCACGTTGAACTCTCATCTATCGACACTTAGCTGCTCTAACTAGGGAATCTCTGAAAAGCGTCATTGCAAGGAGCTTAGCGACCTGGCAATCCATGATTGAGCACTATAAAAAAGGCCTACAGCCAAACTGGATTGCTTGGCTTAATAGCGCCTACGTTTGGCGCTAAGGCTCGCAACGACAAGTAACCCTGTTTTTCAGGGGCTCCCTAATATGATCAAAATTAGATTTTCAAGTTTTTGACCTCAAACTCTTGACCTAAAGTCGACTTGAGGTCTTATGCAAGAGCACATCATTCATCGACTCAAGGGGCGAGCCGCTGTTTACTCGTCACTTATACCAGCTGTTGAGCCTTCCCCTCCCACATCCAACTATGGAGTAACTCTTATGAAAGCTGACTTCTGGCATCAACGCTGGCAACAGGGTGAAATCGGATTCCACGAAAGCCAAGCCAATCCAGCATTGGTGGACAATATTAATGAACTGAAGCTCCCGTCTAACCCTCGGCTATTTGTACCCTTGTGTGGAAAGACACTGGATATTGCTTGGCTGCTCAGTCGCGGTTATCAGGTAGTGGGCATCGAGCTCAGCGTACTGGCCATTGAAGAATTGTTTGTCGAACTGGGGCTGACGCCAACCATCACCTCTCATGGTTGGCTCACTCATTATCACGCCGACAAAATTGATATCTGGGTAGGTGATGTGTTCGAGCTTACCCGAGAACAATTGGGTAACGTTGATGCCGTCTATGATCGCGGAGCACTGGTGGCACTGCCGTTGGATATGCGTAAACGCTACGCCGCTCACATCATCGACATCACCAAAGCCGCTACACAACTACTGGTCACCTACCAATACGATCAAGCACTCTACGCCGGCCCACCGTTTTCGCTGAGCCAGCAAGAACTGACTCAACATTACCAAGCCTCTTATCAGATGACTCGATTGCAGCAGAGCAATGTCAATGATGGCCTCAAAGGTCGAGTCGACGCAGCAATGGAAGTCTGGCGATTGGAAGCGCTTCAGACCAGTTAGCAAGTTAAGTCGCCAAAATAGAAGCGGACATTGCTCAAATTGCCGACAGAGACTTCGACAAACAAGCAGCGCAATCTAGAGACTCTTTAAACTGCGGACAAAGACAAACAGAAGATCATTGCGAACGCTGCGCGGCAATCTCTATCAAGTTACTCCTTAATCCAAAAAGTAACCGATTCAGAAGATCGCCGCGTCGCCCTTGGGCTCCTCGCGATGACGGGGAAATAGCAAACTTGCAACACCCGCTAGCGCCGTTTTCGATAGGCGCTGGGTGGCACGCCCGTCCAGTCTTTAAAGGTGCGAGTAAAGGGGCTAGTTTCTGAAAAGCCCAACTGACTGCTGATTTCTTCGATGGACAAATCTGTGTGCACCAAGCGCTCAATGGCGGCGTCGCGTTTTACCTGATTCTTGATTGACAGATAGGTCACACCCTCTTCTGCCAAACGCCGCTGCAAAGTGTAAGGGGGCAAATTCATTTCCGCCGCCAGCTCTGGCAGTGTTGGCAAGGCTTGCAGCTTGTCCTGAATCATACTGCCAACTCTTGACGACCAGCTCTCGCCGTAAAAATTCAACACTAAAAAGTTGCCAATCGGATCGGCCAATAAATGCTGCAGACTTTCTTGATTCTGCAGCACCGGTTTATCGAGTAACTGCAGTGGAAAAACAATGCGACCGCGATCACTGTCAAAAGTCACCGGCGCTCCATAAAACATCAACCGATAGTCTTTGGCGTAGGGCGGCGCCGAAAAAGGAAAGTACAAATGCTGAATAGGAAAGATATCTTTCAGTAACCAGCAAAGAATACGGTGAATCGAAAAGAAGCTGAACTCATTGATGAAAACATCGGCCTCCTTGGGGTGATAATCATTGCCAATGACGAGAGAAAAAGAATCCTCATCCTGCTCGAGGGTAATGTTCATGCCTTTACCCATAATCTGATAAAAACGCTCCAACCGATGCACTACCTGCCCCATGGTTTTTGCCGCCACTAACCAATGCGCCAGTATCGATAGGCTTCCCATCGGCAAAGGCTGATAGGCCTGGCCTAACAACTCATCATCCGAAGCGCGCATCAGCGCTGTGACAAAACGCGAGTATTGCAACAGTGAAACCCGTGCATGAGGCTGCTTCAACAGGGCACGGGGAATTCGACAGGAGTACAATAAGGTATCAATCTCTTCGGGGCTCAGCGGCACTTTACTGATGGAACCCCGCACAAAGTCTATACTGATGGAGATCTTATTTACCTTGGAATAGCGCATTCAGCCCTCTTTTGTCGCCCTACTGCCGATTGATCCATTAGCCTGCCCGTTACGTATACTGTTGTAAAGTATCAATTTATCTGTTCTCCACGGTCATTCCGGTTTTGCCCGTGAAGACAGACAATAGCTCCATCAACTATCCAACCAGAGGTATTCTCGTGGCACTTCCCGAAATCTTAAAAGGTCGTCTTTCTGTTCCTGCCGTAGCGGCTCCGCTGTTTATCATCTCTGGTCCAGAGCTGGTGATTGCCCAATGTAAAGCGGGTGTTGTGGGCTCCTTCCCATCACTGAATGCTCGTGGTGAAGGCGAGTTTGAGAAATGGTTAATTCAGATTACCGAAGAGCTGAAGGCTTACAACGAAGCCAACCCAGACAATCCTGCGGCGCCTTTCGCAGTCAATCAGATTGTGCACCGCTCCAACAACCGCCTGGAAGAGGATCTGGCTCTGTGTGTGAAGTATGAAGTGCCCATCATCATTACCTCTTTGGGTGCACGCGTCGAATTAAACGAAGCGATTCATTCCTATGGCGGCATCGTATTGCATGATGTCATCGACAATAAATTTGCCAAAAAAGCCATCGACAAAGGCGCTGATGGCCTTATCGCCGTTGCGGCTGGTGCAGGCGGACACGCTGGCACCTTGTCACCGCTGGTATTGATCCAGGAAATCCGCGAGTGGTTCGACGGCCCGCTGTTGCTGTCTGGCGCCATCGCTACTGGCGACTCCATCTTGGCCGCTCAAGCCATGGGCGCGGATCTGGGCTACATCGGTTCTGCCTTCATCTCCACCGAAGAAGCTCGTGCAGAATCAGACTACAAACAAGCGATTGTCGACTACTCTGCAGAAGACATTGTTTACAGCAATTTGTTCACCGGCGTACACGGCAACTACCTGAAACCATCCATTGTTAATGCCGGGATGGATCCAGACAACCTGCCTGAAAGTGATCCCTCCAAAATGAACTTTGGCTCCGGCGGCAACACTGAAAGCAAAGCCTGGAAAGATATCTGGGGCTGTGGCCAAGGTATTGGCGCGGTGAAGAAAATTGAATCGACATCAGCCATGGTCGCTCGTATCGCCACCGAATACGACAACGCCTATAGTCGTTTGCAAAAACAATACAAGCCAAGTTAGGGCTTGGGAGATACGAGATTGCGAGATACGAGATAAATTCGTCTTCTCGTCATCTCGTCATCTAATTATTCTAAGGCAACTTCGTTTGAATCACTGCCGGCAAACGCGACACTATTGCTTGGCGAGTGCTATGCCAATAGGCCGATAGCAATAACAATGCTCCACCCATGACTACCCCAGTAACGGCAAAGCTATAACCAACCCCACCAAACTTCTCAACTAAGCTGGACACCGCGTAGATCACATACACCAGCGACGACACCATAAATGCTCGGCGATCCACCGCCAGTGACAAAGTCGTCATCACCAAGTACAGCGCCACCACTACCAACATATTGACCAAGCTATCGCTGCCCTCGAGAATACCCAAGCTGGAAAACACCGGATGGATCATCAATGGCGCCGATAATAAATGCAGCCAAAATGCCACATCCGATCGTCGTGTGGTGCGCTGTAAATCGGAGGAGTCCCACTTCATCGCAACGGCAAACACCGATGCACCGCCCACAAACATAATGCCCATCATAAAATTGACCGCATCGGGCACGATCGATAACAAAGTGGAAATCGCCAAACCGAGGCCAGCCACACAAGCAGCGGCCACCGTAATCGGCACCTGAAATCGACGCCAATGCACATAGGCAGCAACGGCTGTTACCGCAGAGGCCAATACCGGTGCAAACCGAGCTTCATCACCCAAGACTGGCATCGACACAGACAACACCAAACCAAACACTCCCCCCACGAAATACAGCAACAGCGCAATGGCTGGCAGCGCCATCTTGCGCTTGATGACAAAATGCTCAGCCAACCCCCAAGCCGCAGTGGCAAATACCAACATCGCCAATGAACTGCTGAACAGATCAATCACCCAGCGCAACGAGAACAACAACAGCGAACAGGCAATGACAATAAAAATGTCATTGAAGCCGCCAATCAGTCGAAAGTTCTCTTCGTCCACCGAATCGGTATTTTTCAAATTTGCCATTAAGGCTCGAAAACCCTGCACCGAGCTTTCACTGAATATCCCTTGCTCGACACCGTGGCTAAGATCTTCATCCGTGTACATAACGTTTTCCTTCACACCCAAAAGAACTCACCGTAGCGGGTTTTGGGAAATGGGTAAACGGAAACCTCAAACAGCGAACCAGCGCCCACAAAAAAGGCCCGGCGTTTTCACGCCGAGCCTCGTCATCTGCAATGGATTGTGCGGGTGTTTTACACCAAACCACTCAAACGCTGATGCACCAGGTCTTTTGCATCTTTAACAATGCTATCGATCAATTCCTGACAGGTGGGAATATCGTTGATCAAACCGGCCACCATCCCGCAGGACCAAGCACCGATATCCATATCGCCATCCATCATTACCTTCGGATAAACCCCAGCCACTTCGTCAATAATGTCTTCGAACTTCAAGTCTTTACCCAGTGCCGCCTCTTTCTCAAGAATACGTTCAACTGCAGGGTTGTTTAACACACGCTCAGTATTGCGCAGCGGGCGCATAACCAAACGGGTGTCCAGCTCTGTGGCTGCAACAATCGCTTGCTTCACATTCTCGTGCACAGGGGCTTCTTTGGTGGCGATAAAACGAGTGCCCATGTTCATGCCATCGGCACCCATTGCCATAGCCGCAACCAAAGAACGCGCATCGGCCATACCACCAGAAGCAGCAAACGGAATCTCCAACTCATCGGCGGCACGGGGCAACAGAATCATGTTCGGGATATCGTCTTCACCCGGGTGACCACCGCACTCAAAGCCATCCACAGACACCGCATCACAACCAATGGATTGTGCTTTCAAGGCGTGACGAACTGAGGTGCATTTGTGAATCACTTTAATTCCCGCATCTTTCAATTGCGGCATATATTGTTGAGGGCTACGGCCTGCGGTTTCAACAATCTTCACTCCGCCTTTGATGATGGCATCGATGTAACCAGGATAGTCGGGGGCATTCACGGTTGGCAAAAAAGTTAAGTTCACAGCGAATGGCTTGTCGGTGAGATCGTTGGCCTTGGCGATCTCGCTAGCTAAATCCCCCGCCGAACGCTGAGTTAATCCCGTAATTGTACCTAAACCACCGGCGTTAGAAACCGCAGCGGCCAGCTCAGCAAAGCCCACAAAGTGCATACCACCCTGCATGATGGGATATTCGATATTAAAGAGTTCGGTAAGACGTGTTTTCATGAAAACGTTCCTTTTTACATGGAATTTTGGGAGTAACCAACGAATAAAAAATGATTAGACGGCGAGCGCAGCCGCCAAGCCTCTAATGCCAAATCGCCACAGCGGACCCACTCTAAGCACCGCAAATACGAATGGCCCGAGTCTAGCATGCACCTTCCCGCCGACCATCAAAAATAGCACATTTAGCACTAAAACTGACACAAAGCACGTCAGAACGACCACCCCCATTTTTAGGCCACCGGCCTCTGCCACAACAATACCGTCACATCACAGCCGCCACGCTCTTTTTTACACAGGGAAGCTCGGCGCGAACACCTCTCGCTCTATCTGAAAAGCGTTCACTACAAAGCTGACCGCGTGATACAAGCCAGCCAACATCACCAGTTCCACCAGTTGCTCGCTGGAATACTTCTGCGATAATCGGCCCCACAAGGCATCACTCAGTGTTTGAGTGCTGTGTAACTCGTCTACCATGGCCAACAGCAAACGTTGATTGCTGGACCACAACGAGTGGTCCTCCAGTGGCGTTTCGTTGACTGCACAAGTTGCCGCTATTTGTTCGTCACTGAAACCAGCCTGTGCGGAGAAGGCTGCAGCGTGAACGCCCCACTCATATTCAGCCCCACACAGCGCGCAGCTGCGCAATATCACCAGCTCGCGCTCAGCCACGGTAATACTGCCACGATCTAGCAACCCACCCTGCACCATTCGCGACAGTACTCTGGGGTTATTGGCCATGGTGCGAAAGATGCTCAACGGCGGCATTCCCTCTGGCATCACCACTTTGAAACTGGCCTGTACCGCCTCAGAATAGGGGGCGCTAACTGGATTAATACGACTAGACATAAACAATTCCTCGAATAGAGAACCATCGTTACATGGGATTCGACAGATGAACGCGATGAATCTCAGGCGGCCATCCGCCCTGCAGAACCCACACAAATCGCTACAAAATATGTAGCACTCAAACCGAAACCGCTACATATTCTGTAGCACGAAAGATGTTATCGCTACAATTTATGTAGCGCAAGCATTATAATCGCCTGAGTTTGAATACTGCCTTCAATAGCATGGCCGCCCTCCCATCCCTAAATCACTAAGAGCCCACACGATGCCTAATAGCAGCAACCGCCCAATCATGCAGCTGATTGATCTACTCAGTAAAAAATGGGTACTGAGAATCCTGTGGGAATTGCGACAAAGCCCGTCCACCTTTCGAGAGCTGCAAGCGCGCTGCGGCGATATTTCACCCACCATGATTAACAAACGAGTTAAAGAACTCCACCAAGCAAGACTGCTGGAAAAATCACCCGAGCGTGGCTATTGCCTATCAGAGTTAGGCGACGAGTTCGTGGAATTGTTTACGCCAATTTATCAATTTTCTGAGCGCTGGGAGGAACAAAAGGATACCCCTGAGCAACCCTAATATAATCAAAAGGTGATCGATTGAGAAAGATAGTGGGTGTTTCCCCTGATCATAATCAGGCAACTAGAAAGGAGAGCTGTATCGATATTTTCTATTATTCTTAACACTAAATATCACTTGAATGGCTAGCCAATGGCGGCATGCTTGGGCAGGATGGTTGAGTGGAAATCCATTGAAACAATTCAATCAAACTCAGCCACTCAAAGAGTTTCCTATGAACCGACAACGTCTAATCAACTCAGCAAGTGGACTACTGCTTTTCTTTGCGATCTTAACCATACCAGATATTTTTCTGTTCGCGAAAACTGTCCCTAACTCTTTTTGGACAGAGAATTTTTCGCTACCGTTTGGCGCAGGTTGGTTTGTTGCGTTTACCTGCTTGGCACCGACGGCATGGAGCGCCAATCTATCAGGCAAGGATCTTTTAGTTAAAACTGGTGTCACCCTCCTAGCGATTATTATGGCTGTCCCCATTGCGCTAAGCCTTAAAACACTTCCTGTGTCTATAAATAGCTTGATCAATCAATACCTCTGGGTTTCTCTAATCAGTTTTCCCCCATTGGCCTTACATCTATGCTTAAGGTGGGTATATCGACAAGACTCAAAAACCACCAAGTACTAAAATAAGAATGACTCGCGCAAGAAAAAGATTGGTATCTAGTTATGTCGCCGGTCAACCTATATCAGCCGTATCGTTTACTGCGATTATCGTCGACCGTGGTGCCCGTCAGTCCTTTCAAGGTCAGTTGGTAAACCGGCGAACCTTGCGCTCTCATAATGGGTTCAATCTCGTCAAACAACACCTTGTACTTATAGAACGGTACTTTGGGAAACAGATGATGAATCGAGTGATAATTTTGAAATAACCAACACCACGTCATAACTCGATTGGCAGGGCCGGCCAACTCAATGGTCGAGGTGTCCACATAGCGGCCAACCTCTGTGTGCGGGCGGTGAACAATATAGGCAAACAAATAGATGAGCGCGACCAATCCTGCCAGCGCAGCAATCACAAACAAGCAAAAACCTTCCCACCAATAACCTTGTGCAACAAAGGCAACGCGTGCTCCCCATGCCACGAACGCCTCGGTGACAAGAATGGCTTTGTCTTTCATTGCTGCTCGCGGCCATTGATGACGAATATAAAAACTGAACTGCCCAGCTAACAAACGCCAAGCCGAACGGACCGCAGCAACTGGCGACCGGCTCATTTCACCCAGATGAAAATCAGGATCTCGCTCACTCTCATTGGTGTGGCGGTGATGGGCAAGATGCTCAAAGCGGTGGCCGACAAATGAAAACCCCAGAACAAACCCCATGCCAAAACCCAGCAGCTTTTGCAGCCACAACAGCGAACGGTGGCGACCAACAATGGCGCCGTGTACCGCATCGTGCATTACGGTATAAGACGCATAGGTAATCCAAGCAACAAACACGGCGCCACCCCACAGGGGCAGGATGTTGGTTACCACCGCATAGGGAGTCGCTATGTAACCCAGCAAACAAACGAACCCCAGAATCACTGTTGGCCAGGAAAACCCGCCCATATGTTGAGTTGCTGCCTTTAGGGCTTGATGATCCAAATTGGTCACACTCATCACTCTCTCCGCGTCTTATCCTTATGTGTGGGATAAGACTGAACGAATCCTGCCCAATCTCAGAGTGTATTAGTCGCCAAGACAGTGTCATAATCCGCCAATATCAACAGCATTGGCGAATTAACCATGAGCACTATCGGCCCCTCTTACGCCCTGCTGGTCTACCAAATTTATACCCAAAAAGGCATCACCGAAGCACAGCTATTTGAGAGTACTCATCTGAGCCGCCAACAATTGGAAGCGGGCGATAACATTCCGATGGAAGACTTTCTGCAGCTGCTGAACAATGCCGACGCAGAAAGCCCCAGCCATCACGTGGGGCTACTGTTGGGCCAACGCAGCAATATACTAGTTCTCGGCAGCGCCGGTATGTCGGCGGCCATTGCGCCTAGCCTGCGTCAAGGATTGCAACTGCTCGACAGCTACAGCCGCGTGCACGTGTCTTACATGGGCATCAGTGTGCGATCAAATTTGCACGGACTGAGTATCGATCTGGACTTCTCTGAGGACGTCGGCAACACACAACGCTTCCATATCGAAACTGCCTGTATGATCTTTCAGAACTATATAGAAACCATCCTGGGCACAAGCGTAGAAGATGCCCACTACTTCATTCCTTACGATGAACCCGACTACGGCGCCGAGTTCGCGGCCCTATTGCACAGCCCAATCACCTACGGACACAATCAAGGAGCCATTCAAGTACCGCGTCGAGTACTGGATATCGCCTCGCCGTTTTACGATCGTGCCGCCTGGCAAGAAAGCCAACGATTTCTCGCCAATCTCATTCGAAAACTCACTGCCCAAGAGTCCAAACAACAATCCTATACACAACACGTTTACGCCTTACTACAAGCTCACGAACCACCGTTACCCACTCTTCACCGGATTGCCAATCAACTGCATTTATCGGATCGTACCTTAAACCGACGCCTGCAAGAAGAAGGCTCCAACTTCCGTGAAATTAAAGCCGTGATCACCCACAATTGGGCCAAACAATATTTGCGAGAAAGTGAACTGAGTGTTGATGCCATCGCCTTGACGTTAGGCTATCAAGATACTGCTAACTTTCGACGGGCGTTTCGGACAAGGGAAAACTGTTCGCCGACACATTACAGAGAGCATCAACTGGATCAATAGATTACTGCTAGCGAATCGTCGCTCCTCATACTAGCTTGAGAGAAATCGACTCAGTAAGCATGCGGCGGTTTAGGGCTTACGAACAAGACACCAGCCTGACTCCAAAGCCCTAGAACTCTTTTAAAATCGAAAAACAAGATTACAACTCGATAATTGGTCTTGATGCGTAAAATTCCATAGCTAAGAAGCGGCATCGGCCAAATATTTGGAAAACACACGAATCATTGATTTTTGACAAGCAGGCAGTAGTATCTCTCGTGATTATTAAAGCCTAGGGGCTGCGCCTTTTTGCATTGCCACTGCTTTTGCTTTTTTAGGCTTGGTGACTCCACTTAAGAACTGCGCCTGAAGTGGCTAACAGCAAGTCATCCAAGTGCGTCCTCAATAGACCCGCAGCGCACAGACAACCCATCACCAGCGATGAGATACAAGGAAATCTTCACTCCATGCGCGCTCTAGCTTGGATGATCGGAACACTACTCTCTTTTAGCCTAATGGCCGTGTGCGCTCGCGAATTGAGCGGAGAAATTGCCACGCACCAAACCTTATTTTTTCGCAGTGCCATAGGCCTCATGGGTGTTTCTATCATTCTCTTGGCGTCCAACAAATTCACCGATGTTCGAACCGCTAGACTTGGCCATCACACCCTGAGAAACGTTTTTCACTTTGCCGGCCAGTACGGTTGGTTTTTGGGTATTGGATTATTGCCTCTCGCAGAAGTGTTTGCGCTTGAATTCACGGTACCCATTTGGACACTCATCATCGCCGCCATTGCCCTAGGCGAAAGAATAACGGCACGAAAGATAATCGCGGTCATACTGGGTAGCTTAGGCGTGGTGGTTATCCTGCAGCCAGGCATCGCCGCTATCAACAAAGCCTCACTCATCGTTTTGGCGTCTGCGATCTGCTACGGGTTTTCTCATACCGCGACCAAATCCTTGAGCACGTCCGAATCGGCTGTCTCCATATTGTTTTACATGTGTCTGATTCAATTGCCCATCGGCCTGCTGCTTTCTCTATCCAATTGGGTTTGGCCAACCGGCCTGCAATGGATGTGGCTATTGATCATCGGGTTAACTGCACTCACCGCGCATTACTGCATGACTAACGCCATGCGGCATGCAGAAGCTGGGATTGTGGTCACCCTCGACTTTCTCAGGCTGCCACTCATTGCACTAGTGGGGGTACTGCTCTATTCGGAAGCGTTCGAGCTCTCGCTATTAATCGGCGGTCTTTTGATGCTTGCCGGTAATGTGGTGAACTTAAGAAAGACACGGGCGATAGGAACTGCATCAGAGAAGGACGCCGCTGCACCGAAACCGTCTAAGCGCTTGTTATAGTCAACCTGCTTGCAAAGCCGCTCTTGGAGTGTTTTTCTTGAACTCAATGGAATCAGCGTGAATACTCGTCGCTCTACCATTCTTTTATCGAAAACTGCTTTTGATCTCACTTGCCTCTAAGCGTGTTAGTTTGCAGGTACACTAAGGCCTCTATCGAAACGCGACGGCTACAAATTTACTGCATCGCTACTGCAGATTGATTATGGATTTACTATGAAATTTGAAGAGATAGGTTCGCTAGAACAACTCCGCTCCCTATATGACTTGCCAATGGAATTGGCGGTCAAGAAACAGAGAGACAAGTTAGATAAATTCAGTATCGAATTTCTGGAACTGTCTGCGTTTTCGATATTGGCCACGTCAGATGCCCAAGGCCAGATGGATTGCTCCCCGCGAGGCGATCATCCCGGTTTTATTCAATTACTCGATGAGTGCACGATCGCGCTGCCCGATAGACCGGGCAACAATCGACTGGACAGCCTAAGCAATATCATTAGCAATCCTAGTGTTGGGCTATTGGTATTGATCCCCGGTTTTAAAGAATGCCTGCGAATTAATGGCACTGCTAGGATCGTAGTCAATAGCGAACTACTAGAGCGCTTTGAATATCAAGGCAAGCTACCGAAGTCGGTGATCGTTATATCAATCCGCGAGGTGTATTTTCATTGCGCGAAGGCGATTTCTCGCTCCAAATTGTGGGAGTCTGACGCAAAAGTAGACCGTAACATCATGCCCAGCTTGGGCAGGATCATCATGAATCAAATAGATCCGGAGAAATCCGAAACAGAGGTTAAAGAAGTGGAAGATCGTATCGAAGAGCGAGCAAAAACCACCTTGTATTGATGGAGATTGGTTATCGCTCAGATGTAATGGCTCAGATCTATTGATCTATGAATACTGACGAACAATCCGACACCCTGACGAAACTCAACCACAATCTAAGACCAACTACAAAGCTCTTATTATGACGAAAACCAAGCACTTAAAATTACTAATCTATAGCTTTTTAACTTGGCTTAGCTTCTATCTACTCGGCTTGCCTGAGTACTATCAGCAATGGCCACTCTGGGCAAAGTTAGTTATTGTCCCTGTTGTGACAGCATTGTACTTTCCTGTCACGCGGTACACCTTACAGAAATACTGGAACGATGGTCGGCATATGGCCAATTCATGTTGGCTAGCGTTCTATTTGACGGTTCCACTGTTTATCTATGACTATCTGCTATTGGCGGTTTATAAGGATTTGGGGATTGGCTTTGTTGTTCCTTATTGGTATTTAACTTTTTTCTATTTTTCTTTTTGGGTGCAGTTTCCCTATATTGGGTGGAAGATGGAGCGGAGAGAAAGGAAGCAATAATTTGACCACCTCTTCGGATAGAACATGCTTCCTATACCTTCAGCAATGCAGCGGGAGATTTAGAGAAAATATACCGCGGCGAAAACCACGTTCAAAACCATCATCAAAAAATCCGTCACAAAGATAAACAACATAGTCCCTTTTAACACCGGCCATACACCACCACCCTGTCGATTCTGCAACGCAATAGGCACATTAAACGCGAACTGGGTTCCGTGAGCAACAGCCGTAGCAAACAGAATAATGGCCCATTGAATACCTTTATCAAACGCCTCTAGATTGAAGATCAACAGGAGATTCAGTACACAGAACGCCAAATTAAACCCACCCAAAAAACGCCCAGAGGCCGCTAGCACTTCGAATACCGGAGTATCGCGCTGCTCTCTGGGCACTACGAGCTTGGCAAATATCTTGTGACGGATCGAAAACACGTTGAATCCCATGGCAAACCACAGAGCGTTCAGTACTAATATTGCTTCTAACATTGGTGTTACTCCTTTCAATTTTTGACGGTGTTTATTGTTGTTCGATTTTCCCTCGGACCACATCGGCCAGCAAAGGATTGCCACCGATGTAGAAGTTGCCTTCGGGCAGTTCATTGATAGTTACCCAGATATTGCGCTTAAAACCCTCGCCTAAGGTATTAGTCACGGCATTGGTCAGGGCCTCGGATAATTCGGCTTTCTTATTGTTTGATAGTGCACCAGCAACGGTTGAGTAGGTAATGAATGGCATGATTCTCTCCTTTTGTGATTCAGTTTATCTTTTCGGCTTATGGCCATTTTAAATTTCTGTATACATGTCGGCACTGTGTGTGGCGACAACCTACCCACACGAAGTTAACATTCGTTAACCTAGCCATCTCAAAAAGGCGCACCACTAAGCAATAACGCCCACCATGATGCGCTCAACAGTTCGCCAATAGAGCGCGCGTATTTCTTTTTTGCTTCTCGGTAATAGGCCTGAGGTATAGAGGGCGAAGAAGCCGGTGTAGGAGGCCAGCAGTAGAACTGAGACTTCGCTAGCGTTATCGTCTTTTAGATAGCCTTCCTCAATGCACTCGTTGATGCGATCGGTGTAGAAGTCGAAGGAGATTTTCGAATCGACCCGAAGATCATCGAAGTTGGCCAGCTCGTCTTTGGTTTCGGATTTAACAAAGATCAGTTCGAAATACTTGGGCTGCTCTAGAATAAAATCCAGCGCATACTCCATGGTTTTCCTAAATCGTAGCTCTGCCGTTTCTTCTTCAAGCGCCGGAGTCAGATAATAGGTGTAGGTACCAAAACCCTTTTTCACCAAACGGTGAAACAACTCTTCCTTATTACTGAAGTGTCGATAGATCGCTGTGGCGCTAATACCGGCCTTGTCAGCAATCTTGCGCATGGAGAGGCCTTTGTACCCATCTGATAGGTATTGATCTCGTGCGCAAGCTAGAATTATGTCTTTGGTATCACTCATGTTAACGGATGTTAACTTCGCAATAAACGCTTGTCAAATAACTGCTGACGTGAAGAAGTATGAATCTACTTTCTATGTATGAAAATCATTACCTCCCTAAAATAATAGAGTGTCACTCCAAGAGATATTGATCGCCCTTCCCAGAGAGGAGAGAGAGAAAAACCCGAAAATGAAGAACACTTGGAAAGCCTAACAAACGAATATAAGGAACCTGCCGTGATAAGCTTCATGGCTCTCACGTCGAAATCTATACGCAACACTCAAGAATAATCAATGGAGATTAGATGGAAATCTGTGGTGAACGCATTGCTCTCGCGCCCTTCGATGAATCTGATCGAGCGCTGTTTATCGATATGTCGATGAGCGCCGAACTGATGAAGCATGTGTATGAACCTATGACTCTGCACCAGGCTGAGGCCGCTTTTCAAGTAAAATCGCAACCATGGAGCTCTGATAGCGATCAATGGTTGAGCATGTCGATCACACAGACGGAGAACCAAGAAAAGCTGGGGAACATGGGGCTGAGAATCATCAATCAGGAGGCTAAGATTGCGGAAATCGGCTACCTATTAAAACAGGATGCTCACGGTAAAGGGTACATTACCGAAGCAATAACCCTGCTAAAACAATTCGCTTTCGACGAGCTACAGATGAATAAACTTGTCGCTTACTGCTCAACAGAGAACATCCCATCCTATAAATCACTGGAACGCTCCGGGTTTCTGCGCGAGGGATGCTTGCGGCAGAATACCAGCGTGAATGGGCGATACGTTGATGATTTTGCCTATGGCCTTTGCCGTGCGGATCAATAGAGTAAAGCTTACCCACCCTCTTCCTGCTTTACGCACGCAGATTCGGAGTCGGGCGCTTGGCAGTTCCCGAGCCTCAGCACCAGTGCTATACTTGCCCACCAATAGGGAGTTCAACCCTTGAGCTCAAACCCCGTTCTATATAGAGAGAGCTAAACCAACAGCTCATCGATGGAGGCGTATTCATGATTGTTATCCGTTTTTCACAGGCCAACCAGCCAAGCTAAACGCTGCCTAACGATCCGTCTTAGAGACGAAACCTTCCGCTAGCGACTGTCTTGCTGCCCGGCCTGTAGCCGGGATTCACAGGAATCCCAACGATTTCGGCAACCCTCATAGGGTACTTGCCGCACATCTTCTATTGATTTGGGATAATAGCCATGCGCATCCAAAACCTACCCGAACTGGGTTGGAACCACTTTTTTCAATCACAATTGAGCCTTGAAGCTCTCTCGTCACAGCTGCCCTTTCGCGTGACTGCCGTCCACCGCAACCTCATTGAGTGTGTAGGGTTCAACAGTGAACAGCAGCCACAAACCCTGCAACTTTCCTCCCATTATTGGCGACAGCAAGAACCCGATCAACAACCCACAGTGGGTGATTGGGTCATGCTGGATTTACAGCTTCGTCCTGTATCAACACTGGAGCGACAATCGCTGATCAAGCGACGCTCGGCGGGAAGAGAGTCGTCACTGCAACTGATTGCCGCAAACATCGACACCTTATTTGTGGTGACCTCTTGTAACGACGATTTTAATCTCAACCGTATCGAGCGCTATCTTGCCATTGCCGCAGAAGCCGAGATTCACTGTGTGTTGATCTTAACCAAGATCGATCTCTGTGAGGATTACAACGAACGGGTAGCGGAGCTTTCACACAACCACCCTCAGCTGCCGATTGAGGCGGTTAATGCCACCGATCCATTGAGCTTGGATGGGATCAGCCAGTGGATTGGAACAGGGCAGACCGTTGCCTTACTGGGCTCTTCTGGTGTGGGTAAATCCACACTGGCCAACTCACTACTGGGACAGGATCTACAAGTCACTAGCGGTATACGCGAAGCAGATAGTAAGGGTCGGCATACCACCACCTCGCGCAGTCTGCATCTACTGCAAGGCGGTGGCCTGTTACTGGATACCCCGGGAATGAGGGAGCTGCAAATTGTCGATAGCGAAGCCGGTATTAAAACGGTTTTCTCTGAAATCGAACAGCTGGCGAAAGATTGTCGTTTTCACGACTGCCAACATCAATCGGAACCGGGTTGTGCTGTTGTCAACGCCATCCGTCGTGACCTGTTAGAGCAACGCTTGCTGGATAACTACCACAAGCTTTTGTCTGAACAGGCTCGCAACAATGAATCACTGGCCGAGAGACGACAAAGTGATAAAAACCTTGGTAAGTTCTACAAAAGTGCCATGAAAAGTGCGATTAAGTTTAAGTCTCGTGATTAGAGTACTAAACCTCACGCGAGCCACTAGAGACTCGTCTCACTAGCGAGCTCGGTAACCTGGCTTCAATGAACACAGCCCAAGGAAGGGCTGTTCAGACTACTGAGACACTCTGAAAGTCAGTCATTGCGAGCGCAGCGCGGCAATCTCTATCCGTTAATCCGTTGATCTATAGGATTCTAAACGCGGAGATCGCCGCGTCACCTAACGGCTCCTCGCGATGACGGGGCGTGTCATTAAGCTACACAGCCCAAGGAAGGGCTGTTGTTTGGTGACCAGTAAGTAGTGTTATCAGCACTCTAAACCGCTGCTTTCGTAATCTTCACAGAGAGTCATAATTACCCAAGGATTTTGCAGTGCCCCTCAATTCCCGCCTAATGAGAAACGGCAGAAAACACGGTAGTATTCTCGAACAACACAAAGATAACCACTCACACGATCACCGGAAGACGGCACCCATCCAATGACCAAGACGGAAGATCACATCCTTCGCTTGAAACACGACCTCAGTGAACTCAGTACGCCAGCCAAAGCCACTTCCGCTCAACGCTACTTCACTCATACGGTGAATTGTATGGGAACGACGGCTGCGGATATAAAAACCATCATCAAAGACTTTCAAAAACAACACCCAGAACTGGATGCCAACGACACTCTAGATCTGGTCGAACAACTGTTAAAAACAGCACACTACAATGAAGAAACCTTGCTCGCCTTTGGCTTATTGAATAAATTTGTCAAACGACACTACAGTGATGACTTGCTACAGAGATTTGAGTATTGGCTTGAGCACTACACCCATAATTGGTCGCAAGTGGACGACCTATGCATAAAGACCATTTACAGTTTCTTTCTTGGCCGTCCCCATTTAATTGAAAGCACCCAGCATTGGGCGCACTCATCCAGCAGTTGGTGCCGACGAGCCAGCAACGTGGTGTGGGTAAAGTTCATTCATCGGAAAATCGGCAAAGAGGTGTTTCAATTAAACCCAGATCTGGTGTTTCGCAATTGCGACAAATTGCTGAGTGATCCCAATGATTATGTGCAAAAGAGCATTGGCTGGTTGTTGAAGGTTACATCGCAGCACCATAATGAGGCTGTCGTTCACTACCTTGAAGCAAATTGCCATCGCATGCAACGCTCGACCTTACGCTACGCAATTGAAAAGATGCCGCAAAATCTACGTAAGCAGCTCCTAGCGCGATAGCATCAAAAATTCACCGTATCTTGTCTATCAAGGCGAGAGTGAATAAGAGTGCCATGTTGATTAAACGGCACGTTGATTAGGTGTCACATCGATTAAGTGGCACGTGAATTTGCAGTCGCATTCACAAAGCGGGCTCTATCATTCAAAATGTCCACCTCGAGCAAAGAGAAGAACACACCATAGATACGGCCCACGTTAACCGGCCGCTGCCACATACAGAGCCGCACACAGAGCCACCCGAAGTAGCGATTGACACTATCAATCGACGCTATCAATCGGTGCCATCAATCGGTGCCATCAATCTGCGCCATCAATGGAAGCCGACAATCATGGATGATATTAAAAATGAACAGCAATTGCTGGAAACACTATTATCCGACAAAGATCTATCCTTGGCGAAAAATGCCTTGCGCCCGCTAATGGTTCTCGCCGTCTCGGAAATGACCAGCCTCAACACTTCGGAAGAGAGCTTTCTCAAAGACCAATACCTCGAAGGGCTGATTGCGGCGCACAAGGCTAGAGTGTCGAACATCAAGTCCGCCGATCCGAAAAAAGTGAATCAGCAAGATATTCGTATGGCCATGGTCATTCTCGGACGAGTGATCGCCAGCATAGACGACAGCGTCATATCAGCCGAGACCAAAACCAAAATCATGGCTATATGCCCATACTGCTAGAACGGAGGACTTCCCAATGGATTTAAAGGCGCTAATCGATTTTAACAAATATACTCTCACGCTTTCTGCCGCCGCTTTTGTCTATACCATGTCGAACTTTGTCCCCGTAAAGAGCGCAAGCGAAGTTGACGGCTTACTTTTCATACTCGGCTGCTTCTTGGCCGCCTCATTATCAGGAGTGCTACTCTTTGCCGCAGCGACGTCTGCTCTGCATAAAGTGCCTGCCTCAGAAACAAAAACTACACCCAAGAAATCCATCACCCTCTTTGGCAATCTTCATGCAGCTTTGCTCGTTATAGGTTTAGTGGCACTGGCGTTGAAACTCCACGCTCATATCATTGACACGGTTCCCGAGACTCAGGTGCAGCCCCAAACTCAGATTCGAGCAGAGTGCCACAAGATCTGCGCAACCCTTACCGATCCCATTGTTTTAGACGGTGGTTAGTATCAAGAACTTTTAACACCCCCTACAGAAAGCCGCAAGACAAAACCCTTGACGCATCGCCTAAGCTGCGTTATTTGAATCCTCTTTAACAAGTCCCACTGCAGACGTTGAGGGCTCATCGCTAATATCTCGAAACAATAGCATATCGCCAACACGAGCTGAGGCGCCGTCGTAGAAACCCGTTTCTCTGGCAAAGTCTCTCGGATTTTTAAAGGTACCGAACAGCAGATCAAAAACAGGCAAGTCGGAATAATTGTAGCCATGCACACCGAGCTGATGATGCACACTATGGCTCTCTGGCCGCTGAATAAAGTAACCGAGCCACTGAGGAGTTTTGACGTTGGTATGCTGAAACATGGCGAGAAAGAAGGTCACGAATAAGAATGATGTCACTGCCTCAGGGGGCAATCCCACCACCAAGCTCAGCGTTAAGCTTCCGATCATAGCAAAACCAGCGGCGTCAAGAGGACTGAAGTAGAAGGCGCCCAAGGTATCGACCCTCTCTGCACTGTGGTGCATCTGATGAAAAGTGCGCCACAATAATGGTGTGCTGTGCATGGTGCGATGCCAAATGTAGATCAATAGCTCGAACACGAACACAGCAATCAATGTGCTAACATACGGATTGTGTTGCGCTAGGTTAAACAGCTGGAATTCAATTAGGTAGCGATCCCACATCATTGGAAGATAAGTCGACAAATAAAAATACACAATAAACACCGCGGTGCCGCGAACCCACCAGCCCTTTATGGCGGGTAGCTTGCGCCCAGGCAGCAGCGATTGCAGACACAACATAGCCACAACCATCAGCAAAAGGCTGAGAGAGATTGGATCTAATAAGACCTCAAGCGGAGTGGGTAACGAGCGTAAGATCGTTTCAAATTCAGACGTTTCTAATGGCATAACACGGCTCCTTAAAATATAAGCTAAGAGATATTTCTTGCCTAGCCAGATGACAATGGAACACCAGTGTGCTCTAAAGCTCAGCCCCCAACCTGAAGAATGGATAACGATTCAATCACAAAACCATAACCTTACCCCTGTCGATGGGGAAATCAGGCATTTAGACGCCGAAGCAAAGTAAAACAGGGAATGTCGATGCGCTATAGAATTAATCAGTCAGAAATCGATACTCGGCAATTCTCGCTGAAAGTCGCGGATCAGCCTGTCGCCATAGAACCAAAAGTTTTTGATTTAGTGGTTTATTTGATCGAACATCGTCAGCGTGTAATTTCGCGGGAAGAGCTTTTCGACAAGCTTTGGACCGGCCGAGAGGTGTCTGACACGACCCTTAGCAATCACATCAAAAGTGCAAGAAAAGCGCTCGGAGATAGTGCCGAGCACCAGTCGATCATCAAAACTCTTCGCGGTCGAGGCTACCAGTGTATCGCGAATGTAGAGATTATTGAGGAAGCCACCCCGCATCAAATGAGTGCGGAGGAGTCTGGCTTAGAATCGGTTGATACTTCCACGCTAAGTGTTGGCGCTAATACCATCGAGCGATCAGATACTGGAATACGGCCTGCGAGTCGATTACAAACTCGACTCTATCAAGCTGTCATTGTGGTCTTGCTCATTACGCTCATCGCTATTGTCTTGCCAAAAACTCAAGATCCAGCAGTAAAACACTCAACTCAAGGCTCGCTGAATCGAATTGCAGTGCTGCCATTTCACAGCTTGCAGCCAAACGCCAAAACTGATTATTTAGGGTTTGCCATGGCGGATCAAATCATTGGCGAACTCTCTCGTGTTAGAGGCTTGACGGTACGAGGCTCGGGCTCCATTCGACAATATAACAAGTTGTCACCCGCACTCGATACTCTCGCTAAGTCATTGTCGATCGATTATCTTTTGAATGGCACCTATCGAATTCACCAAGGAATCTTAAGCCTCAACATCGAGCTTATCGATGTTCGGAGCCATCAACTGCTGTGGCGAGAAACGATCACCACCAGTCCCGATAAGATCTTTACCCTGCAAGCGGTCGTCACCGATAAAGTCGCCGCTCAGCTTTCCACTCAACTTTCCAATCGACTTTCCAATCAACCCTCCAATCAACTCGCCGAGCCAAAAGAAAGCAAAGCTCGCTACACCGCTGACTCTCAACGGCCTTCTAACGCTTTAGCTTATGAACTTTATCTTCGTGCTATCGCCGCACCAATAACCAACCAAGGTGCTACCTTGGCTCGAGAGATGCTCAATCAAGCCCGTCAACTTGATCCAAACTACACTCCGATTCTCGTCGCTCTCGGCCAACGAACACACTTTTTGTCGGTGTTTGATTTCGACGATCACTCACACACAGAACAAGCCATCGATTATTTTCATCAAGCTCTGGCGCTCACCCCAGAGTCTCATCAGGCGCTAAGCTCACTGGTCAAAATCTATGCGGAAACAGGTCAAACCAGCAAGGCGATCGAGCTCTCTCGAAACCTCGTTAAACTCAATAAAAACGATGCCCAAGCGCACTTTTCGCTGGGCTACAGTTATCGATACGCTGGATTGATCGAAGAATCTATCGAACACATAAAAACGGCGATTGAGCTGGACCCCAAGCCGCGCTGGTCTCATACCCTAAGTATTTCGTATCTCTCAATCGAGCAGTACGGTAAGGCCATGGAGGCATTAGAAATCGGTTCAGACACGCCCTATTCTCTGGGCTGGAAAGCCTCAATCCACCTACATCAAGGGCAGCATGAGTTGGCGCTAAAGTATCTTGATCGAGTCATTGAAATGGAACCCGACAGTTTTTGGGAATATGACTCACAGGGTTTTAGAGCATATATCACTCAGGATATTGAAACAGGATTAGCGGCGGCTCAAAAGCTCGAGGCCGCGCAAGTGAACGACAGCGAAGCGACTTTCTATTGGGCAACCATATACGCACTCTTGGACGACAAAACCTCTGCCATGCGAATGCTCAACAAAGCCGTCACTAATGGCTACTACAACTACCCGCTATTTACGCGAGAAACTCACCTAGATTCATTGCGACAAGACCCAGAGTTTCAGCAACTGCTCAATACCGTCAAAAGCCAACACCAAGCACTTAAGCAGCGCTATCAGCAACTATAGATGAACCACCTAGAACCTAGAGATTCTAACGTGTCAGTCAACAAACCAGCCCAAAATACCACCCACTACTTTTTGTAAACCACTCAACGGGGCCACGACAAACTTGTCGAAAACCAATGGCGCCGGTTTCTTCTGCGTTTCCAACGACTGCTGTAACTGTTGAAGATCCTGAACCGTTAACACCAAGCTAGCCTCATTGGGTTGGTACAAGGACCCAATGGGATAATACTCACCAGGTTCGCGAGTCATTTCAATATGAGTTCCCAATATCGCTGATACTGGCTGGCGCTGGGTAAAGTCGAAAATCCGAGAAATACTCTCACGGTAGGCCTGCCAATCCTTGATGTATATATAGCCGGGGTAAAATGTATCCCCGGTGAGCAACCAACGGGTAGTCGAATCGTAAATCGCGATAGAATCTTGGTGATGGCCTGGCACCGCAAATACGGTCACAGAGCGATCACCTAAGTCGAATATCATTTCGCCATTTTCACGATTCTCGAAATCAAAGAAACGTTTTATTGCCTTAGTATTGGGCGCAATGACGGTGACTTTGGGATCGCTCTCGAACTGCTGATCACCGGCGCGATGATCGCGATGACTATGAGAATGTATCACAGTGATTTTTTTGTTAGCACCACCAGCGGAGGATTCATCCAACAACCGTTTTATCGTGCGGTAAATCGGAAAAACTTCAGCGCTGTCACTAGCCCCAGTATCAATCACAAGAGCTTCGCTCTCACCGACCAATAGATAGATAAACGGCGCCTCGAAACTCGAGCACTTACTCTGCCGAAAAATAAAACTGTGGTCATCGTATCGAAATACTTCGATGGCCGGCTCATCGCTGTTGGAGCAATCCACCGCACCGTGATTCCAACGTTTATCGATTAGCGTCTGTAAAGACGACGATTGAGTTTCTAGCACTTGCGACGACGAATTGAGCAATGGTGATTCGTCAACGGACGCTCTCGCCAAACCACCCAAAAAAATCAATCCCATAACATACACAGAGAATTTCATCGCCAGCATCCTGTTTGTCAGATCATTTAAAGGAACTCAATAAACATCATCAGCCATGAGCAAGACCGGCTCATCGATTGAGAAGATTGCTCATCCATGCACGTCAGTTCCCAACTACTTGCTGTCGGCACGCCCCATGAATTTGCGCTCTTCAACGTTAATCTTGATTTTGTCGCCGCTGGAAATATGCTCGGGCACCTGTACGGTCAAGCCGGTTGATAGTTGAGCGGGCTTGGTTCTTGAGGTTGCCGATCCGCCTTTGATCGATGGGTCTGTTTCTATAACTTCTAACTCGACACTGGTCGGTAAATCCAAGGCGACTGGAGCGTCATCAAGCATGATCACCTGAATCCCCTGAGTGTCTTCATTAATGAACAGAACTTGATCGGCTATAGAGTCTTTGTTCAGGTTGTAAGGCGTGTAATCAATGGTATCCATAAACACATATTCTTCGCCATCAACGTATGAGAAGGTCGCGTCTTTACGAGTTAGATCAGCAAGATTCAACATATCGGAATCTTTAAAGGTCTCATCTACCTTGTGGCCACTGACCACATCGTACATTCTCATACGATAGAGACTGCCACCGGCTCGCCCTTGTGGTACCGAACGCTCGATATCTTTAACAATATAGGCATTGCCGTTGTATTCGATTGCCGCGTTCTTTTTAATATCACTGGCCTTTGGCATAGTTTGCATCCTAAAAAATGAAAATGTGTAGAGAGCTAGTCGTCATCAATCTAGCCGTCATCAATATAGCCGTCATCAATATAGTAGATTGGGCTAACGACTAAGGGAAAACCTCCCCTGTGGGTAGGCATTTGATGATACAGATATACCGACAGGGGAACTACGAGAAATCACGCACTTAAGCACTCAAAGAGCGTCGAGTAAGGACAGAAGATGCGTGGCATTTTTACCGTCTAGATTTTTGAGCAGCTTTTTGGACTTTTCTTCTAAGGTGATAGTAGCGTCGACAAATAACCGCTCACCTGCCGCTGTTAGCTTCACCAAACTCACTCGGGCATCTCGCGCACTGGATGCCTTGGCCACCAGACCAATTTTTTCCATCGGCATCAACATTCGAGTTATTCCCGAGGCGGTTCTCGCCAAGGCTTCGGCGATATCGATTCGTCTAAGCTCTTTATTTGGGGCCTGACTCAAATTTAGAAGCACCATATATTCCGTCAGTCCAATTCCGTGAATTGCCCCGAGACTATTATCCAACTGCTTCGAGAAGATAGCGCTGTTAACCCAAAGCGCCTTGATGATTGCCGAATATTCCGTTTCGTTAGCCATGATAAAAACCCCACAAGTACTTGATTGGTGAAGTATATAGCAACAATATGGTTTGTCTACTTTAGATTTTTGACATGTTTCACCGTAGCGTGCTGACTGCGACAAAAACTCAGGAAAGACGTAACTTAGTCTGATGTTGCGGGAGACCAGATGCGAGCCCAATAGACGGCCACCAAACTCATCGACAGAACCCCAATGAGATTGACCACGACTCCCGCCCAACGCCAGAACGCTGAAGGCCACAGAGAAAGCTCTTTGGTAAAGGCTCCATAAATCGCTGACATCGCGCCTACTGCGAACAATATCGAGAGGCTCAGATAAGTCATCTTCCATTGATGTTTGGCGCTAAAGAATTGCGCAATACATAAACATGCCATCACCATCGCCATCATCACCGAGGCCGTCGGCCCAATTGACGGCAATCCTAGCTGTCTTTGATAGTCGCCCACTAGATTCCAAACAACGCACAGTACCACATAAAAAATCTGTACGCCTAATACGTATTTAAGTCGATCACTCAAACGAGATCTCCATGCTATCCGGTTGATTCAATGGCTATGAGCCGCAGGAGAGAGTAACACGATAACCAACAACACCATCATAAGAGAAACTCTCACAGCGGAAATAAACAGCCATTGTTTCGAATCTACTACAACGGATAATCAATGAGAGGGTCGAGCCCTCCATCAGCGTGTCGATCCTATTAACGATCGTTTTAGCGCGTTCGCAACAACATCAGTCAACAGGCGTTACGTTATGCCATTATCGCTATTTCTGAAGAATGAACACCCAGCTAGCCAAAACGGAGTCGGAAGAATTTTTCGACTGAGATTGGAAGTAAAGCGCATACAAGGCAGTTAAATTCGATCACAACGCTAGCCAGGCTGTCGCCAGTAATCATCACCTCTGCGGCCATTGATCCAGTCGTTCTGATGAGCCAAAACCCTGTGGTTTCGCCCCATCACTTTTTGATAATTCTACGATTGAATTTTTGCCATTTTATATTGAGTCGCCGCCACCAACATTGTCATCAGCGGGCTAATCAAACAGAAAAAAGCAAAAGGTGCGTAACTCATAGTCGCAACGCCTAAAACCGACGCGTGGTAAGCACCACAGGTATTCCAAGGTACCAATACAGAGGTCACGGTGCCGGTATCTTCGAGTGTGCGACTCAAGTTTTGTGGCGCTAAACCACGCTCTTCATAAGTATCGGCGAACATTCGCCCTGGCACCACAATCGCCAAATACTGATCAGACGTGGTGGCGTTACTGAACATACAGGTCCCCGCGGTGGTACCAATCAACCCCGTCACTGATTTGGCTTTTTTCATCAACGCCATGGTGATGCGCTGTAAAAAGCCCGAGGCTTCCATTGCACCACCAAACATCATCGCCGAAATAATCAACCAGATGGTCCCCAACATGCCTGAGATGCCGCCCGCGGTGAGCAAATCGTCGAGCATGGCATCACCGGTGACAATTGCGATATCGCCAAAGCTTGCGGTCATAATGCCTTTGTACAACGCGAACTCCCCATCGCCCCCGATGCGGGAAACTTGATCGGGTTGAAAGATCAACGCAAACAGCGCCCCTAGAACTACCCCCACAAAAATGGCCGGCAAAGCGGGTACTTTACGCACGATCATAATCAACACCGCCAGCGGCACCAACAGCAACCAAGGGGTAATATTGAGGCTATTGTCGAGAGTTTGCGCAATGGCATCGGCACCTAAGGAGTCGTTATCGGCGGCACTAAACCCTAGAACAGTGAAAATAATCAGCGCAATAGTGACCGAAGGCACCGTGGTCACCATCATATAGCGTATGTGGGTAAACAACTCGGTTCCGGTGGTGGCGGCCGCTAAGTTGGTGGTGTCCGACAGTGGCGACAGTTTATCGCCAAAGTAGGCACCAGAAATAACCGCACCGGCCACCAAACCCGGTGAAATTCCCAACACCTGCCCGATGCCCATTAAGGCAATGCCGATCGTTGCTGACGTCGTCCAAGAACTGCCGGTAAAGACCGCGACCACGGCACTAATAATCACCGACGACGCCAAGAACCAACTGGCATCCATCACGTGTAAACCGTAGTAAATCATCGTCGGAATAATGCCCGACAACAACCAAGTACCCGACAAGGCGCCCACCATCAATAAGATCAACATGGCCGGAATGGCTATTTTGAGGCTTTGGGTTATGCCCGCTTCGATCTCTTTCCAGTTGACGCCATAAAGGGATGCGATGGCCGTGGTAATGGCGGCACTGAACATCAAGATCACTTGGTTGGAGCCGCTCACCGCGTCATCACCAAAAATGAAGACATTCAAACTCAGCAAAGCGACTAGTAACAGCAGCGGGATACTGGCAACGAACAAGGGGATTTCTGGGTGTTTACCCAATACAAACTCTGTTGATTGTGGATCTGACGCACGAGGCGCACTCATGGATTGACTTTCGGTATCACTCAAGGGATTCCCCAATATTCTTTATTATGAATAACAATGATTGCGGTCTAACACTAAAACTAGCGCGGGAGCCAGAACTAGGTTGGCTCCATCATCGACACAAAGGCAGCGTAAACCTAAGCTAACGAAGCGGATCAGCCCAGCCTATCTCATGAAGCTCTCGACCAAAGGCCCAGACTATCAAAAGCTCTACCCAATGACGACCGATCTCTGGCGCCTGAGCGACTCAATGGATCACTGGATATCTCCGCCCTCTAGGCTCGATGCTCTAACTTCGTAAAATTCGATCTTTTACCGCATTTATCCCCATTAAGACGAGCCAAGCGCCATTCCCCTCCTTATAATTAGCCTAATACTTTTGATAAGGGGAAGACGGTTCATGAGTGAGATTTCACCTCCGAATTATGAGAGCTGTGTTGCAGAGTTTCTCGAGCAACATCGGCTTCCCGACGACTATCGTCAAACGCTGGATCAGCAGATTGCCCCTATCGCCAGAGACCTTGCCCAGCGCCAAAAGCACCACAATGAACGGAGCTTGTGGCTAGCGATAAATGGCAGCCAAGGTTCCGGTAAAACTACCATGGCCGACGCCCTAGTCATGCAGCTGCGCGAACTACACCAATTGAAAGCGGTGGCTGTTTCCATAGACGATTTCTACCTGACTCGAGCCCAGCGCCAAGCACTGGCCAGCGATATCCACCCGCTACTCATGACCCGCGGTGTACCGGGGACTCACGACATTGCCCTAGCTCAAAAGACCCTGCAAGCGCTCAGCGAACCCCTAAAAGACCAGCAGCCCGCGGTGATAATACCTCGATTTGATAAAGCCATCGACGATCGAGCGCCGGAGAGTGACTGGACACAGGTCGATGCGCCTGTGGATATCATCATCCTTGAGGGGTGGTGTGTTGGCGCTCAAGCGCAATCCATGACCGCGCTGATCGAACCGGTGAATGAACTGGAGCAACAAGACGATCACGAAGGCAATTGGAGACACTACGTAAACGCGCAATTACAGCTGGATTACCGCGAGTTATTTGAACGTTTTGATGTCAACTTGATGCTGAAAGCCCCTTCCTTTGACAGCGTTTACCGCTGGCGACTGGAGCAAGAGAACAAGCTAAAAGACAAAACCGGTGGTAAGGGCGAGGGACTGATGTCGGAATCGGAAGTTTTGAGATTCATCCAACACTATCAGAGAATCACCGAGCACAATCTCGAGGTATTACCTGAGAAGATGGATTACCTACTAGAGCTTGACGAGCAACGGCGGATTTTTTGAGTGGTGGCTAGTGGCAGTTTAGGCATTGAATATTGTGATCACGACTCCCCTTAGAGAACAACGGGCAGGGCGATCGTCATTGCATCGCCCCGCCGTCGCGACCGTGATTCACTCAAGCACTTAGTCAAAACTACGCACTCGAGTGGATCACGTTCATAGCACTAACGATTAGAACTTAGCGCTTGCGGTCAACCACAGCTTGTCGGTATCAGCACCAAAATCATCAGCAGAGTAGTCCGAGTATTTTAGACTCAGACCAACCGGGCCAAGTTTCTTAGCGACAACAAATCCAATTTCACTGCCCAGATCATCCATTCCAGAGACCTTAGAGTCATCGGATTCTAGCTGATGATAAACCACTGACAGTTTCACACCCGCCAACTTAGTCGATGCGGAAAAGTATACATCCTCGATACCACCAGCAATGTTACCGGTACCACCACCGAGAAACTTATCGTTCCAACCTTGGAACTTATGCAGGGTCGCTAGAGGTGTAATAAACTGACCATCAGCTCCGTCGGCGCCAAGCAATTCATAACCGCCCTTTAAAGTGACATCACCAACTTTGAAAGAACCTTCGGCCAGCACATAATCGGCATCGTAATTGCTCGGGTTATTCGCCGCATCGGATTGAGTTGCGTATTCCAGAGCGTAACCAAAACTGCCTGTTTTACCGGCGAAACGCAATCCATAGGTATCAGTGGAATAAGCCGCGGCATCTTCATTGTCGATCAAATAGGCGTAACCGGTAAGCGTTCCCGCCTCGAGTCCAGCGTATTTTGCATTGAACAAATAGGTATCATTTTCGTGATCACCAATGGGGCTATCTTCTCCAAAGATACGATTCACATTGTCGATATGAGCAAAGAATAACGTGGTATCCGGCAAGCTCTTGTTAACAATGGTCAATCCGTCATAGGTTTGTTCGTTTTGACGAAAGCCAACACCACCGACAAAGCGTTGATTATCGAGCAAAATACGCTGACGCCCATACTTAACCGTAGTGCCCTCTAAGGCACCGCCAAAAGCGTAAGCAATATAGGCCTGGTTAACTTCGGTACCTTCGGGATCTGCCACGCCGCCTTCGAAATCACTAACGTGAGTGACATCATCCATTTCGATTAAACCACTGAAACCTTTATAGCCAGCCGACTTATAGGTTAAACGTGTTTTTAATGACGTAAGATCCACTTTATCAGCGCCATCAACGTCAACCTGCTCGCCTCGCAAACGGAAGCTCAGAGTCACATCGCCTTCTTTTAGCGCTTCGCTGATGGTTTCTTCGTTACCCAATGACGGCAACGACAGAGTCGTTAGGGCGATCGCAACAGATAGAGCACTCTTAGTTAAGTTTTTCATGGTCTTCTCCTAGGTCTTAAAATAATTTTTTTGAAATTAGTAATCGATTAAGCAGCCTGAGTGTTTTTATCACCAGACGTAGATTTTGATTTACGGCTAATGGGTTCTACCTTTCTCTGCTTTTCATAGAGGAACTTTAATACCTCTGAACGCAACCGGGTGTACTCGGGATCTTCCGCGAGAGACAAGCGATCGCGAGGTCGCTCGAGATTAATATCAAGAATTTCGCCAACCGTGGCGGCGGGGCCGTTGGTCATCATCACAATACGATC
>JBOEGJ010000052.1:0-492 GCA_050633365.1 Cellvibrionaceae bacterium
AAGGCGCTTTAACGCCCGGCTTTGGGGCTGGCTTGGAGCTGCGAAGCAGCGGAAAGGCAGTCCCAGCCCCGAAGGGGCGACAACAGCCGCTTGTTAGGTGTTTTCTCGAAGCTCATTAGAATATTCTTTTATTAACCTTGCTCTTTCTTTGTTCTCAGGCTTTGCCTTCAGATTAGCCATCTCTTTTTCTAAGCGATGCCTAACCCTTACGGATTGCTTAGCGAGCTGAATTTGATATTCCTGCCGAATACTAAAGATAGATTTATGAAGATCTTTCCAAGCTTTAATTTTTCTCTTCGGCGGAACCTTAATGCTTGGCCCTATAAAGTAAACTAATTCACCACAATTCTGGCACTTCACGTTTCCCTTCATGCCAATTGTTTCTGGTCGATCATATGTCACCCGCCGCCAAGTATTGCGGCGAGTGCCGGTCCGGCAGCTGAAACATACCCAATTTCCTTTGCAAGCCATACTGCCTTACTCACCTAACGC
>JBOEGJ010000053.1:0-260 GCA_050633365.1 Cellvibrionaceae bacterium
AGATGTGAATCTTCGTCATCACCGATGGGGGTCTCCATTGAGATAGGTTCTTTGGCAATTTTCAGTACCTTGCGAACCTTATCTTCTGGCATGTCCATGCGCTCGCCCAGCTCTTCAGGCGTAGGCTCTCGGCCCATTTCTTGAAGCATCTGGCGTGATACACGATTGAGTTTGTTGATGGTCTCAATCATGTGCACCGGAATACGAATGGTACGAGCCTGATCGGCAATCGAGCGGGTAATGGCCTGACGAATCCACCA
>JBOEGJ010000053.1:307-54485 GCA_050633365.1 Cellvibrionaceae bacterium
TCCAAGAATTGTAGGCCGCGGTTGGTGTATTTCTTGGCGATGGAGATAACCAAACGCAGGTTAGCTTCGACCATCTCTTTCTTGGCGCGACGGGCGCGAGCTTCACCAATCGACATGCGACGATTGATCTCTTTGATTGACGCTAGATCAAGGCCCGCTTCTTCTTCGAGTTGCTTGAGCTTGCGCTGTGAGCGCAAGATATCGTCGCAAACGACTTTAATCGCATCGGAGTAATCGCGTTTTTTGGCAATGATGGTGGGAATCCACTCTTCATTGATCTCGTTGCCCGGGAATTCTTTGATGAAGGTCTTGCGCGGCATTTTGGCTTTGCGAACACACAGGGCCATGATGCGACGCTCTTCGAGGCGCACGCGATCCAGAGAGCCGCGAACGCGGTTGTACAAAGGATCGAACTGGCGCGGTGGCAGCTTGAAGAACTTGAAGGTCTCGCCTTGAGTTTCCAGCGCCTTTTGCGCTTGTTTGCTGTCGCGACCATGTTTTTCGATGGCTTTTACCGCTGCGATGGCAGACTTGGCCAGTTTGCCAAAGCGCTCTTTGGCTTCTTCTGGGTCTACGCCACCAGGATTGTCGTCTTCATCGTCATCGGTGGTTTCACCGTTGGCGGTAGCGGCAGCTGCGGCTTCACGAGCTTTGGCGGCATCAAGGGCCGAGGGAACGTTGTCGGCGGGGTCTAACCAACCGGCGATAACGTCCGGCATGCGGCGCTCTTCTTTTTCGATCAAGCTGTATTCTTCGACCAAGCGCTCAACCGTTCCCGGCCAGTAAGACATGGCCAGCATCAGCTCGCGGGTACCTTCTTCGATGCGCTTGGCAATGGCGATTTCGCCTTCGCGGGTCAGCAGCTCGACGGTGCCCATTTCGCGCATGTACATGCGCACGGGATCGGTGGTTCGACCGGCTTCAGTTTCTACCGCGGCCAGTGCGGCGGCAGCTTCGGCAGCGGCAATTTCATCGGCGGAGGAGTCGCTGTCACCCATCATCAGGGCATCGGCATCAGGGGCGGTTTCAAAAACCTTGATGCCCATGTCGTTGATCATCTGAATGATGTCTTCGACCTGATCCGGATCGGAAATGTCCTCGGGAAGATGATCGTTCACCTCTGCGTAAGTAAGGTAGCCTTGCTCCTTACCGCGGGCGATCAATTCTTTGATGCGAGACTGTTGCTGCTGAGCGTGTTCAGACATTCGAGACCCTGTAACTTGCTGATTATTAAGGCGGCGGAAAACGGGAAATTATAGCCCATATATTGCGGTTCGTTCTAGGAATTCAACCGTTTAAGCGAGATTTTTACGCGATTGTGTCTCATCGTTTACTCATAACGGGGATATTTCCAGAAAAGCTGGTGGAAAAATCGCCAACTGGCCGTTATTTGCCAAGTTGCTGAGCGTGATGTTCGCGGATTTGTTGTTTTTCCGCGTCGCTTAATTCATCGAAGCGTTTGGCGCTGATTTTTTCGATATGCTGGGTTTTTTGCTGTTGTCCCAGTTGATTCTCGAGGCGTTGTACCGCCTCGACGTATTCTTGTTGGGCGTTGTAGTTACCGCGTTGGCGAGCGTCATTGAGTAACTCGATGGTCGCCAGTTGCGCCAATTCGCTGGTGGCCGCTTCACCTTGAGTGCCGCGCCAATGGCCCAAAATTCTTGGCAAATTGTAGTTGGGTCGCTGCTTGAGAAAGCTCAGTAGCTCAACAAAGCGCTTTAAATCGGCGTCTTCGCTGGCTTCGATGTGCGGTGCGGGAGGCGTGCTGGGGACCAGCTCCGGATGCTGCAGAATCATTGCGCAGAGCAACTTGCTGGGGGGCAGTTTTATGGGGCCACGATAGCTGGGTGGCGGAGCCTTCTGGCCTTCAAAGCTCGGCGTTGCCGGTTGGTATTGTTGCTCGTATGAGGGCTCAAAGGGCGTATCAGGCAGTTCGCCATAATCGTAATTGGGGGCGGCCATTTCGCTTGAGTGTGAGTGCTCACTAGTCTCTTGGGCTTTTTGCTGCCTGGTGTTTAGGTTGCTAGTGCTGGGTTGTTTGTCGGTCTTGGCTTGGTCTGGGTTGCTAGTAGTGCTTGCCGGCGCGGCGGGTCTGTCTTTGTATTCGCTGGTGTGTCGCTCTTGCGCCGGTGCGGCCACCAGCTCCATTAGGGTGTCGATGGGTAGTCCGGTGCGCTGAGCCAAATTGGCAAACATAAGCTCGCGAAAGACACCTGCAGGTAGCTTGTGCAGTAGGGGGGCGGCGCGTTTGCTGAGTCTGGCGCGGCCTTCCATGGATTGAATATCGATGCCGTCAGCAACACTATCGAACAAGAAATCTTCCAGTGGCACAGCCATTTCGATCATGCGAGTGAATTTGTCGGTGCCCACTTGTCGAACGAGGGTGTCGGGATCTTCTCCGTCGGGCAGGAACAAGAATTTTACCTGGCGCCCATCGAGCATGGCGCCAAGGCTGTTTTCGAGTGCGCGGCGGGCGGCCTTGCGGCCGGCTTCATCGCCGTCGAAGCAAAATACCACTTCTTGAGTGTACTTGAAGGCCAGGTTGAGATGATCTTCACCGCAGGCGGTGCCCAAGGTGGCAACTCCGTAGCGGATGCCAAATTGGGCCAGTGCCACAACATCCATATACCCCTCGACCACCAGTAAACGAGGTAGTTGTCGGTAGGCCTGGCGAGCTTCATAAAGCCCGTAGAGTTCACGGCCTTTATGGAAGACGGGGGTTTCTGGCGAGTTGAGGTATTTGGGTTTGTCGTCGCCCAGTACGCGTCCGCCAAAACCAATAACGCGGCCGCGTACATCGCGAATGGGGAACATGATGCGGTTGCGAAAGCGGTCGTAGCAGCGGCCATCTTCTGGACGCTCAATGAGCATGCCGCCCTCGTTGAGTAGGTGCTTGCTTTCGCTGTCTGCCCCCAGCGCCTTGAGCAGGTTGTCCCACCCTGGTGGGGCGTAGCCAATGCCAAAGTCTCGGGCGATTTCGCCGCTCAACCCCCGCAGTTGCAGGTAATTCACGGCGTGTTGCTTGGCAGGGCTTTGGCGCAATTGCTGGCGAAAGTGTTGGTCGGTCTTCTCGAGCAGTTGGTAAAGGCTTTTGCGCTCTTTGTGTTTGGGGGAGTCGTTTTTTGCCTCTCGGGGCACTTCGACACCGGCCATTTTGGCCAGCTCTTCTACTGCGTCGGGAAAATTGAGGCGATCGTGCTCTAAGATAAAGCTCAATGCTGAGCCGCTGGCTCCGCAGCCAAAGCAGTAATAGAACTGCTTATCGGGGCTGACGGTGAACGAGGGGGTCTTTTCGTCGTGAAAGGGGCAGCAAGCGCTGTAGTTCTTTCCGGTCTTTTTCAATTTGACGCGAGGATCCACCACATCGACGATGTCGATACGATCCAGAAGGTCGTCAATAAAAGATTGGGGGATTAGGCCGGCCATGGAGAAAGTCTACAGATTCTAAAGGGTGGCCGGTAGTCTATCCTAGTTTCTTGTTCCTACCCTGAAGGGTATAAATAGTCGCTAGGAAAGAGTTAGCCTAATTTGGCTTTAACCAGCTTGCTGATGGCGCCCATGTCGGCACGGCCTTGCACTTGCGGTTTCACTAGAGCCATGACTTTACCCATGTCGCGAGCGCTTTCCGCGCCGCTGTCGGCGACGGCCTGAGTGACGATGGCATCGAGCTCGTCGTCGGTCAGTGCGGCAGGCAAGAACTCTTGAATAACGCTCATTTCAGCGCGCTCGATGTCGGCCAGTTCAGTGCGGCCAGCATCGTCAAATTGTGTGATCGAATCGCGTCGCTGTTTGCACATTTTATCCAGTACAACCAGTAGGCGTTCGTCATCTACCTCTATGCGTTCGTCAACTTCGATGCGTTTGATCTCGGCTTGGATCATGCGAATGGTGCCTAGGCGCTCTTTCTCTTTAGCGCGCATGGCTGCTTTCATGGCATCTTTAATGGTGTCTTTCAAAGACATTGACGGATCTCCTTATGGCGTTGGGCTGAGGTTTTAGGGTGCCCAAACGGCTGCACCGCAGACACAGTCCGCGGTGCAAGGTGAATTGCAAGAGGCTTTAGGATATAAAGCTTAGATCAGCGCTTAGTAAAGGCGCTGGAACTTGCGGGATTCGCGCGATACCTTTTTGGCATGACGCTTAACAGCGGCTGCAGCAGCGCGCTTACGAACGGTAGTTGGTTTCTCATAAAATTCGCGACGACGAACTTCGGCCAAAACACCGGCTTTTTCACATGAACGCTTGAAGCGACGCAGAGCAATATCGAATGGCTCGTTTTCTTTAAGTTTTACTGAAGGCATCTGTTTACCTGTTTGTTTGTCAATTCACCGTGAGAATCACGCTGTTCAAAAGTTGTCCCGTTGAACGGTGTTTCTCATAATCCAAGGGGCGCAAATTCTATACACTTAGGATTTAGACTGCAATACGAATCTGCAAAGGAATTGCGGGAAATGTGTGTTTTGACTGGCTCTGGGGTAGGACAGTGATTATTATGCACGCCTCAGCGCCCGCGACGGCCATTCTTGACCGGAGCTGAATGTATTTTGATCGAGATCGGCTCTCGGGTGCGTCTTTCGGCATCTGGTGGCAAGACGTGACCTAAGTGGCCAGACCTGAACTAAATAGTGGGCTTAAGTGTGAAAGTACTAGGTATCGAGACATCCTGCGATGAAACCGGCATTGCGCTCTACGACAGCGAAGCGGGCTTATTGGGGCATCGACTGTATAGCCAGATTGCGGTGCATAATGAATACGGTGGCGTGGTGCCCGAGCTCGCCTCGCGCGACCATGTGCGTAAAACCCTGCCTCTTATTAATGAGGTTCTCGCCGAAACAGGTCTAGAGAAAAGCGATATCGATGCCGTTGCCTACACTTCGGGACCAGGATTAGTGGGCGCGTTGATGGTGGGCGCCTGTATCGGTCGCTCTTTAGCCTATGGCTGGAAGATTCCCGCCATAGGAGTGCATCACATGGAGGGCCATCTGTTGGCGCCGATGTTAGAGCCGTCGCCACCTGAATTTCCCTTTGTGGCACTGCTGGTTTCCGGTGGTCATACGCAGTTGGTGCAGGTCGATGCTATTGGTGAATACGCCTTGTTGGGTGAATCTTTGGACGACGCTGCCGGTGAAGCTTTTGATAAAGCCTCCAAGATGCTCGATTTGGATTATCCCGGTGGGCCGCAAGTGGCCAAGCTCGCCGAGAGTGGTCAAATTGATCGATTCAAATTTCCGCGCCCGATGGTTGATCGACCCGGGCTGGATTTCAGTTTCAGTGGCCTGAAGACGTTTACCCTCAATACGGTTGCCGAGCACGCGCTAGACAACGGTTTGCCCGACGATCAAACCTGTGCCGATATTGCCTGTGCTTTCCAAGAGGCGGTGGTCGATACTTTGACGATTAAATGTCGCCGTGCGCTGCAGCAAACCGGTTTCAAAACCTTGGTGATTGCCGGTGGTGTGTCGGCCAATACCCGTTTGCGTGAGCAGCTTGAAAAAGCGCTGACCAAAATTGGCGCAAAGGTTTTTTACGCGCGGCACGAATTCTGTACCGACAACGGTGCAATGATCGCCTACGCCGGTTGCCAGCGGTTGATGGCAGGGCAAAATGCGGATTTGAGTTTGACGGTGCAACCGCGCTGGCCGCTGGATACTCTGCCGCCCTTAAGTGAATAGCGAAAGGCCAAGAACACATCGGCAAGGTTACATGAGAGCAAGGTAAAAGACTGCGATCAAATCTTCTATCGAGAGAGTACAACATGGACATCGTTTACATCAGAGATCTACGCATCGATACCATAATTGGTATCTACGAGTGGGAGCGGGAGGTGCGCCAAACCGTGAGCTTGGATTTAGAAATGTCTGCGGATATTCGAAAAGCAGCTCAAACCGATGACATTGCTTTTGCGCTTAATTATAAATCGGTGGCAAAGCGTTTAATCGCCTTTATCGAGGGCAGTGAATTTCTTTTGGTCGAAACCATGGCCGAACAAGTGTGCGACATTGTGCGCAGTGAATTCGACGTAAAGTGGGTGAAGTTACGTTTGAGCAAGCCCGGTGCCTTGCGTCAATCGCGCGACGTGGGTTTGATTATTGAGCGAGGAGAACGCCCTTAACATGGCTCGAGTGTATTTAAGTCTGGGCAGTAATATCTCGCCCCACACATACATCTCAGCATCATTGGACGAGCTGACTGATTGCTTCGGAGACCTTATGATTTCATCGGTCTACGAGAGCGAAGCTGTCGGATTTGACGGCGATAACTTTCTTAACTTGGTGGTGGGTATTGATACTGAGTTAAGCGTGGGTGAGTTGTCGAAAATATTAAAGGCCATTGAAGACAAACACGGCCGCAAACGCACAGGCCCAAAATTTAGCGGCCGTACTTTAGATATTGATATTCTCACCTACGCCGATGAGCAAGGCACCATAGATGGAGTGGTGATTCCGCGAGACGAAATCACTAAAAACGCGTTTGTATTGCTGCCGTTATCGGAAATCGCTCCCGCCGATCGACACTCTGAATTGGGCACAACATTTAGATCGCTGTGGCAGCAGTATCGAGAGCCGCAAAAACTGTGGAAAATTGACTTTATTTGGCGGAAACGGCGTGTATCTCACGCGCACTAATTGTGCTTACAATGGCGCTCGTGTTTATCGCAAAATTAAAGGAGAGTGCTTATGTTTAGTCACGTCATGGTTGGTGCAAATGATATCGAAGAGTCCAAGCGTTTTTACGACGCCGTGCTGGGGGCAATGGGACATGCACCGGGTGTTATCGACGAAAAAGGTCGCTGCTTCTATTTTACCGACAGCGGTATTTTTGCCTTAAGCAAGCCAATTGATGGCAAGGCTGCCACCCATGGTAATGGCGGTACTATTGGTTTTTCTGCCAAAACTACCGACATCGCCGACGCTTGGCATGCAGCCGGTTTGGCTCATGGTGGTGAAACCTGCGAAGAGCCTCCGGGTGTGCGCGAGGGTGCCATTGGTAAGTTGTATTTGGCGTATTTGCGCGATCCTTCCGGCAACAAGATTTGCGCCTTACATCGAATAGCCTAATCGCCGCATCGATATGGCCGCCGCGAATCTTCGTGGGTTTGTCGGCGGTCTGTATTTTTCTAGGTTCTGCAATTTGAACTTCAAGACTTGAGCCCAAAAACTCGGGCTTAAAGATTTGAATTCAAAAGTGCGAGGGCCGTATATCATTTCAAGTTCAAACCACCCTTCCATCATTTCTTCTTCTCAATTTCATTTTAATTTATGAGCTCTCAGAACAGCGTTCAACCGATAGTTGTTTTTGATTCCGGTGTCGGCGGCTTGAGTGTGCTCTCTCATCTCAGAGAAGCCTTGCCAAACGAGCGCTTCAGCTACGTCATGGATGATGCCTGGTGTCCATACGGTGATAAAGCTGACTTACAGCTTTCGGAGAGAATACTGTCGATCATAGGGCGAGTCATTCGCCAACAGCGCCCCAAAATGCTGGTGGTAGCTTGCAATACCGCGAGCACTTTAGCGCTCGAGTTATTGAGAAAAACTTTCGATCTACCTTTTGTGGGTGTGGTGCCGGCATTGAAAGCCGCTGCCGATAATACAACCGTCGGCAGCGTGGTTTTATTGGCAACCGAGGCGACGATTCAGCGCGACTATGTGGATCATTTGTGGCGGAAATTTGGAGGCTCGCGCCGATTGATTAAAGTGGCCTGCCCGGAATTGGTGGTTTTGGCAGAAGACAAATGTCGGGGCCGAGAGGTTTCACTGGAAACAATTGAGTCTCTTATGGGGCGGGTCAAAGCTCAGCTCGCACAAAGCGGTCGGCAGTCGAATGCTCAGGGGCTAGAGCCGGTTTCTGCCTTTGTCCTGGGGTGTACTCATTTTCCATTCTTGGTTGATGAGCTGGCGACAACTTGGGGGCAGCCGTGCCTTTGGTTGGATTCGGGCGTGGCGATTGCTCGGCGGGTGGACTCTTTATTGAGAGGGTCGGAAACTGCTCAACTAGCCGATGTCACTTTGCCGGTTTCGAGTGTTCCCAGCGGTTTAGTGCCGGATCAACCACGGCGCTCTTTCGCCGAGTTTTGGTACACCAATCATCAGCCCGACCCTGCACTATCTGCAGCTTTAGAACGTCTAGCGCTGAACTGTGCAGGCCGAGTCTTGCTGGTTTGATGTGCAGTCAGTGAGTGGCATTGGCGCAGCTGACACAGAGATCCGTTTCGGGAATGACTTTTAGGCGTTGTTTGCCAATGGCCTGCCCGCAGCGATGACAGACACCGTAAGAGCTGTGATCGCCCAGTTTGTGAAGCACGCGTTTAATCTGTAACAGTTCATTGGCCGTTTGGCTGGCAATGGCTTCTAGTACTTCGTCATTTTCTCGCTCTTGCGCTTGCTCGCTCCAATCGTTGCTGTGCGCCTTTTTCAGATCCGTCTCAACGGCGACCAGACGATGAGATAATTCTGTTTGGCGGCGCAATAGTGTCTTACGAGCTTCAATGTTGTTCATGGTTTGAATCCATTGTGGTCTGAAAGAAATTGGGTAATCCCAGTAATGACAGTATGGATTAGAGTGGTGAACGTGTAGTTGAGGTAGATCAAGAGAAGGGGGGCGATACGAGATGCGAGATACGAGATACGGGATACGAGATACGGGATACGAGATACGGGATTCTAGGCTCTCAAATAAGAGGTTTTTTGGGGTGGAGCAAATAAAAAAGGCCTCACTTTGTTGAAAAGTAAGGCCTCCGATCGCATTTTGGGCAGCCCGCAGCCGTTAGGTCTTGAGCTTCTTGTACTGCATGCGATGAGGTTGGGCGTCAGCGCCTTTGCGTGCCACCAAGTCCTCGTGGTATTCGGTGTAGTTGCCTTCAAAGAACTCAATGCCGCCGTCGTCTTCGTAGGCCAAGATGTGCGTGGCGACACGATCTAAGAACCAGCGATCGTGCGAGATGACCATGGCGCAACCGGGGAAGTTGTTCAGCGCTTCTTCCAGTGCTCGCAAGGTTTCTACGTCCAAGTCGTTTGACGGTTCATCGAGTAAGAGAACGTTAGCGCCTTGTTTTAAGGTGTGGGCCAAGTGCAAGCGGCCGCGCTCACCACCGGACAGATCGCCAACGCGCTTTTGCTGATCAGAGCCTTTGAAGTTGAATCGACCAACGTAAGAGCGAGAGCTGACTTCATAGCCGCCAATTTTGAGAATGTCTTGGCCGTCAGAGATTTCTTCCCACACGGTTTTGTTGTCGTCGAGGTTTTCGCGGCTTTGCTCGACAAAGGCGACGTTCACAGTTTCGCCCAGTTCGACTTCACCGCTATCGGGTTGTTCTGCCCCGGCGATCATTCTAAATAGCGTCGATTTACCGGCGCCGTTGGCGCCGACAATACCGACGATAGCGCCTTTGGGAATCGAAAAGCTCAGATCTTCGATTAGGATACGATCGCCATAGCTCTTGGTGACATTGTGGAAGTTGATAACTTTATCGCCCAAGCGCTCGCCCGGAGGAATATAAATTTCGTTGGTCTCGTTGCGAGTTTGAAACTCTTGAGACTGCATCTCTTCAAAGCGAGATAGACGGGCTTTGTTTTTCGCTTGGCGGCCCTTGGGGTTTTGACGAACCCATTCCAGTTCGGCTTTGATGGCTTTTTGGTGCGAGGCTTCAGAGCGTTGCTCTTGCTCCAGTCGAGCTTCCTTTTGCTCAAGCCAGCTGGAGTAGTTGCCTTCGTAGGGAATACCGCGACCGCGATCCAATTCCAAAATCCAGCCGGCAGCGTTGTCGAGAAAGTAGCGATCGTGAGTGATGGCCACCACAGTGCCGGGGAAATCAACCAAAAAGCGCTCCAGCCAATAGACCGATTCGGCATCCAGGTGGTTGGTTGGCTCATCGAGTAATAGCATGTCTGGGCGAGAGAGTAGCAGTCGACACAGTGCCACGCGACGGCGCTCACCACCGGAGAGTTTGGTGACATCGGCGTCCCAAGGTGGCAGGCGTAAAGAGTCTGCCGCGGCCTCGAGTTTGTGGTCGAGGTTGTGGGCATCCCAAGCTTGAATCACGTCTTCAAATTGGCCTTGTTTCTTGGCTAGCGCATCGAAATCGGCATCGGGCTCGGCGTATTCTGCGTACACCTGATCGAGGCCTGCCAGAGCATCCAGCGCTTCACGCACGCCATCTTCGACGTTGCCGCGCACATCTTTTTCCGGATCTAATTGAGGCTCTTGAGACAAGTAGCCCACCTTGATGCCGGGCATGGGGCGCGCTTCGCCGTTAATGTCGGTATCGAGGCCCGCCATAATGCGCAGCAGCGTCGATTTACCCGAGCCGTTCAGGCCCAAAACGCCAATTTTTGCACCGGGGAAAAACGAAAGTGAGATGTCTTTTAGGATTTCACGCTTCGGGGGAACAATTTTGCTCACCCGGTTCATGGAATAAACGTATTGAGCCATAGGGGCACAAGCCTCAATTAAGAATAGGAATGGGAGAATTCGTGGCCGCAAGTGTCGGTAAAAGCTGCGCGCTAGTCAATCGTCATTGCCGCTTGTCGACCCAAAATGGCAGGTTCTGGCCCTTTATATAGATGTTTTTGGGTTTACTGGGGTCGGTAATAGATGAGTTTTCTATAAAGAGGAGTCATGCGCCACTGAGTTGTATTTCTCTGCCTATACTTAGGGAGTCCAAATGGCTGCCTTCTATGATGCATTGCCGTGGATCTAAGTTGTTGTTTGTTCGTCGGCGAGTGCCGCAGTGACCAGTATCTATTGTTCAAAGGGGGCAGGGTGTCCGATCAACCACAGTCAAAGTCGTCCACTAGCCACCTAGATCATTCCGATGCCGCTGAGGACAGGTCAGTCCAAAAGGCGCCGCAATCCTCCGATTCCTCCCTCGACCAGCCACCCCATTCGGGGTTAGAGCATAGCGGCGCTGGTGAGCTGCTTGAGCAGGTGGCAGATCGACTCAGTGACATGGTGTTGGGTGTGGGCCTCGACGGTGGTTTGTACTACGTAAGTCCCTCGGTCGAGAATGTCATAGGTTACAGTGATCAAGTCTTTATTCGCTTGTACAATCACGCCATGACTTATAGCGATGATCAACGCTTTTTGGTGGTCCAGAACTTTGCCAAAAAGCAGTTGTCGTTGATGCAGTCTCAGTTCGATCGCGGTTACGAGTGCGAGCCTGAGACTCTGGTGATCAATCACCGGGACGGTTTTCGAGTGTCACTGAGTGTTCAGTGCATCGCATCGGTTGACGCCCAGGGCGCATTGGAAGGCGCTATTTGTATCTGCCGAGACGTTAGTACCCGAAAGCAAAACTTAGAGGCGATGGCACTGGCGGCCAAGGTCTTCGAGAGCAGTTTGACGGCGATCTATATTACCGATTCTCATGGTAGGACCGTTCAGGCGAATCAGGCCTTTACCCGCTTAACCGGCTACTCCATGGAAGAGGTAGTAGGTGCCGAGCCCGAGTTGGTGGATACCAGTCGCTACTCGTCTTCATTTTTTAAATCGGTCGAAGATAGCCTAACGCGAAAGGATCTCTGGGAAGGTGAAATGCAGCATCGGCGCAAAGACGGAACAGACTTTCCGGCTTGGGTGGCAATCACCGTGTTGCGCGATGCCAATGGGCGTGTGATTAATACCATCCGCTATTTTTCTGATATTACTGAGAAAAAGAACACCGAAAACAGAATTCATCGACTCGCCTATTTTGACCCTCTCACCAGTTTGCCCAATCGAAGCCTCTTCACTGATCGTCTCATGCAGTCAATCAATCGCGCCAAGCGCAACAGCGGTCAGGTCGCTTTGTTGTTTCTCGATTTGGATCGCTTTAAGGCGATTAATGATTCATTGGGGCACGCGCTGGGTGATGCCTTGCTGCATCAAGTGGGGCAACGCCTACGCGATTGTGTGCGCAACGAGGATACCGTTGCTCGCATGGGCGGTGATGAATTTACCGTCATCTTGGGCGACTTGAAAGATCGAACCCAAGCGGTGACCACCGCCGCTCATGTGGCAGAAAAAATTCGCCATACGCTGGCGGAGCCTTTCATGATTCGAAACCGTGAAGTCTTCACCGGTGCAAGTATTGGTCTGGCTTTTTATCCGACCGATGGGGTCGAGCCAAAAACCCTATTGCAAAATGCCGACACCGCTATGTATCACGCCAAGTCGGCGGGAAAGGACAATTATCAGTTTTACACCTCGGCCATGAACGCCAAAGCAAAAGAGCGTCTGGATATGGAGAACTCTCTGCATCAGGCGGTAAATACCATGCAGTTTGAGTTGTACTACCAACCCATCCTGTCGGCAGAAACGGGCAAGCCAACCGCCGTTGAAGCCTTAGTTCGTTGGATTCATCCCGACAAAGGGGTGATTTTACCTGGGGAGTTTATTGCAATTGCGGAAGAGTCTGGTTTGATAAAACCTTTGGGCAATTGGGTGCTGAGACAGGCCTGTCAGCAATGGGTTGATTGGAAAAAGGCCGGTGAACCTGTGCCTCGTATCGCTATCAACGTCTCCGCGAAACAATTTACCGATGGTTTTATTGTACAAACGTTAAGAGATATATTTTCGCACTTGGATATTCCCCCGGGGGCCATTGAAATAGAGCTCACCGAAAGTGCTTTGATGCAAGATTATCAATTCACTTGCGAGGTGCTTGAAGAAATGAAGCGTATGGGGGTGAGTATTTCTATCGATGACTTTGGCACCGGTTACTCGTCGCTCAATCACCTAAAGCGTTTTCCGGTGGATAACTTAAAAGTTGATCGCAGCTTTATTGAGGGGCTCCCCGCACACGAGGATCAACGGATTGTGCAGGCGATTGTCGCCTTGGCAAAAAGCCTGAACTTGAAGGTCATTGCAGAAGGTGTCGAAAACCCGCTGCAGTTGGAGTTTATTCAGAGCATTGGTTGTGATGAGGTGCAAGGCTTCTTGCTGAGCGAGCCAATGCAGGCCCAGCAAGTCAGCTTTGGTTGACGTCGCGGTCTTATTCGTCAATCGTTCTTCGACGATTTTTTCTATTGACAGACTATCGTTCCTTTTGATCTTTGATTAACTGCATGGCGATAGCCTGCGCGGCAAACAGCTTCGATTGAAACTGCGGGTTGCGAGACGCCGATGCGGTAGCTTGGCTTGAGAAGTAAGCGATAACCAAATTGGCCGAACGGTTGATATAGATTACCTGACCGTGAACTCCGACCGCGGCATACTCGCCCTGTGAAGTATCGATAATCCACCACATATTCTTATAGGCGGACCAACTGTTGTCTTGGTATTTTTTGTTGGCTTTCATTTTCTGAAGATCTTTTTCTGAGAGGTTCAAGCTGGCATCGACCCATTCGGCAGGTATGACTTGCTGGTTCCCCGCCTTTCCTCGATTTAAGATCATTTGACCAAAGAGAGCTGCGTCGCGAGTGCTCGTGCTCATGCCGCCCGTTGCAACCGCTCGAAACGCGCGATCGGCTGCAATCAGCGCGTCATGCTCCGTGCCGAGCTTGCTCCAAATATGCTTTTGTAGAAACTCATGCAACGGCAGGCCAGAAATTCGCGCGATCAACCAACCGGCGACATCGGCGTTAGCCGAGTTGTAGTCAAATTGTTCCCCTGGCTGTAAGGCCGAATCGTTTTTGATAAAACGCCCGAGAAAATTGTGAACACCGTAAATGTCGGAAGTCTCCGGTTGCGCCTCGCGACCACCGGGCACATAACCCATGTTTAACGCCGGCGCGTAGTATTTTAAAAAATCAGAGTTAATGTCGGTGTAGTTTTCTTTAAAATCGATCGCGCTCGAGTGGTTGAGAACATTCTGTACGGTGGTTCTCTCAAAGCCGCTGCCTTTGAGCTCTTCAATGTAATCGGCCGGCGAGGCGTCGAGATCGATTTTCCCCTGATCCACCAAGATGCCCATCGCGGTGCTTACCAGTGATTTGGTGGCTGAAAACCAAATATGTTGATGGTGTCGATTCATTCCGCCGTAGTAGCGTTCAAATAATACTTGGTTGTCTTGCAGTACCACAAAGGCGTCTGTGTCATTGGTTTCCAAAATCTTCTCAACGGTATTGCTTTTGCCAAACCCATCGATCAATTCAATTTGACCCAGCTCGGGCATAGGGGCTTCCTTGAGGGCTGCGATCTGGCCTTCTCTAGGGATGCTCAGGGTGGCAAAAGGGGCGTTGATATTTCGAAATGCCCACTTGTTGTAGGGGTAGTCTCGGTAATTCTTAAAGGTGACTTGGGAGCTCTTGGGGGGTGGGGTTTGTGCCATCTCTTGAGTTAGCTGATTGGGTTCCATTGCTGCCAGGCTGAGCGTTGAGCTCAGGCTTAAAAGGGCGGCCGCGCTCATTAAGGTGAGACTCGAAGGGCGTCGGTTCGGGTTGCTGGCGGTTAGTCTTGGTGGGAATCTCATTGTGCGCTCCATGACGATTATTAATTATTCTTTAGGGTTGCGAATAGAGGTGTACAAATTAAGCGTTGCGATTCATTGAGATTACCTGAAATGATCCGATTTGTTTGTCGAAAAGGCGACAAAATCCAGTTGAATCGACGCCATGTCACGAATTTTAGCGCTTTGCCATTGCTCAATAGCGCAATATAATCCATCTGCTACGCAATATAGTGAATTGGAGAATGGCAAATTACTGCTATGATTAGCGGCTAAGTTATTCAAAGTACCGACCGTTATTGAGATTAACCAGCCACTAAGGCTGTTATGGCCGGAGTCGTCGGCAAGACGATCTAAAGGCTTTGGCCCAGGGGGGAATTCGATTCGCCGAGCGCCCACTCATTCTTGACATATTATTTGATAAAACAGAGGTTACCATGGCTTTAGATAAGCAGATTGCCGATACCGACGACGCTCGTGAAATCGCCGCGATGATTGAGCGCGCCCGCGTTGCTCAAGCTCAAATTGAGAATTATACCCAAGCGCAAGTCGATGAGCTGATTAAAGCGATGGTATGGTCTTGCTGCCAACCGGGCGTTGCCGAAAATATCGCTCAGCATACCTTGGACGAGACTCAGCTGGGGGACTACAACGGTAAATTCGCCAAGATCTTCACCAAGACTCGCGCGGCTCTGATGGATATCGTCGACGATAAATCTGTCGGTATTATCGAAGAAGATACCGAGCGCAATATCATCAAAATCGCAAAACCTGTGGGCGTTATCGGTGCCTTGTCACCTTCGACCAACCCAGAGGCCACTCCAGTCATTAAGGGCATTAACGCCGTTAAAGGTCGCAACGCCATTATTGTGGCGCCGCACCCACGTGCAAAACTGACCAACAAAATGATTATCGATAACATGCGTGCAGCCCTTGAGAAAATCGGCGCTCCCGCTGACTTGGTTCAAGGTATCGATATCCCATCGTTAGAAAAAACCAACGAATTGATGAAGCAGTGCGACTTGATTTTGGCCACTGGCGGCCCCGCAATGGTTTCTTCGGCTTACTCTTCGGGTACTCCTGCGCTGGGTGTAGGTGCGGGTAATGCGGTAATTACTGTTGATGAAAGTGCAGACCTAGCAGAAGCCGCTGAAAAAATTCGTATTTCTAAAACGCTGGATTTGGCGGCCTCTTGTTCGTCGGATAACTCGGTGATTGCGGTGGAGTCTATTTACGACCAATTGCTCGAAAATTTAATCGCCCAAGGTGGTTACTTGGCCAATGCCGATGACTACAAAAAAATCGCCGATGTACTTTGGGAAAACGGCGCTCTGAATACCAAGGCGGTAGTATTGAAACCGCAGGTTTTGTGTGAAATGGCGGGCGTAGAAATTCCTGATGATCGCACTTTTATCATCATGCCTGAAACCGGTACTGGCCCAGAGCATCCTTATTCTGGTGAAAAATTGTCGGTGATTATGGCGTTCTATAAAGTCAAAGATATTGACGAAGCCATCGCGTTAACCAACGAGATTCAAGCCTATCAAGGTATGGGGCACTCCTGCGGTATCTACTCTAACAACGATGAGAACATCATTAAGTTGGCTGAAGCCACCAAGACTTCACGCGTCATGGTTAACCAACCGCAAGCACCTTCTAACTCAGGCAACTTGTGGAATGGTATGCGTCAGACTTTTTCCTTGGGTTGCGGTACTTGGGGTGGAAACTCCACCAATGAGAATATCAACTGGAAACACTTGATTAATGTGACTTGGATTTCGAAGCCATTGGCGACTCCAAAAGTGATTCCTGCCGATGAAGTTTTGTTTGGCGATGTCATCTCCAAATTGAAGTAAAACTCTCTATTTCTTCGGTAACAATGAAGCAATAGTGAAACAGAGCAAGACGAGAAAGGCCCGCTCCCGTGCGCTACTCATTTGAGTTAGGGGGTGGGCCTTTTTTTATGGCGTAAGTTGTTAACGCTAGACCGCTAATGTGTCAGTCGGGCTTTATCGATTTCTTCCCAGTGCGTCATGGCTAGTAACCCAGTCGCCTGCCAGTACCGCGCTACTCAGAGAGAGTTCTCCCGCCAGCACAACGCCGCCAATTATTTCTGCCAGTTTACGAACTTTACCGTTGCCCTCGCAGCCTAACATTTTCAAACACTCGCTCTGGGTGGGCAGACCCGTGCCACCGCCATAGCTAGCGACAATAAGTGACGGTATGGTAATGGCAAGGTAGTAATCACCATTGTCATCGATATCCGCGAAAGTAATTGCCGCTGACGACTCCGCAACATTGGCAACATCTTGGCCTGTCGCGATAAACAGTGCGGTAATGCCGTTGGCTGAGTGAGCACCGGTGTTTACAGATCCAGAAAGAAAGTTGCCCACTTGAGTAACCGCTCTGGCCTTGTAAAGGACTTCAGGTGAAACGCCCATTATGGATTCTAACAATGCAGCCGGTATGGTTGCCTCGGCGATCACTCGCTTTCCTCGACTGTGTAGGGTGTTCAGTTGCGAGTGTTTTTTGTCGGTATCCATTGCGCCAGATAACATGTATTTTTCAATGTTGCCGGGGTAGTTTGCTTTTATCCACTCACAGGCCACGTAGGTTGCTTTGCCCACCATGTTTTGGCCCGCCGCATCACCTGTGGTGAAATTAAAACGCAGATAACGCATTCTCGCGGCCGAATACTGCTCGATGTTGCGCAGCTTTCCTGAGCGTGTGGTTGATTCAGCACAGTCTTTAATCGCTTCAAAATTATTTTCGATCCACTCTCCAAATTCACGGGCTTGACGCGCATCCTCAAAAGAAAATACCGGTGCTCGTTGCATAGCGTCATCAACAACTGAAACCTTAACGCCGCCGGCTTCTCGAAGCAGCCGCATGCCGCGGTTATAACTCGCCACCAGCGTACCTTCTGCGGTGGCCATTGGAATATAAAATTCACCTTGTGCGTGTTCACCATCGATCAAAAGTGGGCCGGCGAGACCTACGGGTACCTGGGCAACCCCGATGAAATTCTCGATGTTCCCTGCGGTGACTGCGGGATCAAAATGGAAGTGATTGAGGTGTTCGAAGTTGACGTTGGTTTTCTCGGAAACAAAATCTCTTCGAGCTTTTGCCATCTCGATACTGTAGTCATTCAACTTGTCTCTTGGAATCTTTGTGGTCATCATTATTCTCGATTGTGTTTTGACTTGAGTGACGGTCATAGTAAGGTGATCCACGAGAATGAATGTTAAAAATGTTACATTTCATTGGGCGGTCAAAAAAACGGAGGTGCTATCTTTGATATCTGTTCGCGATCAACTCTCTAGCAGTGGGTTGTTTCAAGACTTTCCCGAGAGTGCAAAAAAGAAACTCGAGAGCTTGTGTCGAGTTCAATCTATTAAAAATGAATCCGCTATTTATAAAATAGGCGATGATCCTACCGCGCTTTATGGTGTTATCGATGGTGCTGTTAAGCTCATCGGCGAAGCCCCGACAGGCAAATTCTTTCTCTACGAGCTGGTCAGTCCTGGGCAGTGGTTTGGTGAAAACTCTGCAATCGATGGTGCACCAAGAGGGCAAACTGCTGTGGCTGTTGGTGAGGTTAAAGTAGTCAGCTTGTTGCGGAAAGATCTATTGGATCTTCTGCTATCCCAGCCCGATTTGTACCAGTACTTCGTTAGAATTTTGTGTCTTCGTTTACGTCGTGCGGGAAAGGCGATTGAAGAGACAGCCTTTTTATCGGTCTCAGTACGTATGGCAAAAACACTGTTAAGAATGCATCGAGTCAGAGAAAAATATCGAATCAAACTCTCTCAGGACGAAATCGCTGCAAGCTTGGGGGTTACGCGACAAAGTATCTATCGAGTCCTCAAAGATTGGAAAGAAAGGGGATGGGTGACAATGAGCTATGGCGATGTGAGGATTAAGGAGCCATCGTCACTCAGTCGTTGGGTTCAACAGGCGCAGGTGGCGTCAGACTAGTCACTTTACGGTTGATCTTAATTTTTGCGTATTAACTGCGGGGTGGCTATCGAAGAAAGTCGTTGTGCCGTGGTGCAGAAAGGGGGGCAGGATTTCGCTGTAAGGTCGATTTCGTAAAGAATTTTGTTGTCTCATGGTTTCTACTGGTATTGTGAATTAGTTGGTATGGGTTATGTTTTTGGAGGAATACCATGGGCTGTGATGACTAATTCAAACGAAACTTCATTTTTTAATTTTATATAAGGAGTAAACATAAGACTTTATTATCAACAGTGTTCATAATGACTTTGGTCAATGCTATGAATAGCAGTGAAGCATAGGAGATAGCGATGCTCGATCAAGAACAGTGGTTGTTGGATAACCGTGAAGCTTTGATCTCTGTTGAAAAATGGCAAAAGACGGTCAATTTACTCGCCGAGTTCTTTGCCGCCCGCGCAGCGTTTTTGGTTCAACACACTCATCTAGGTTATCAGGTGACGGTAGCAAGTCAGCAGTCCTCCAATCCCTATGCCGCCGGGCTTGTTATCGAGCCGTCAGCCAATATTTTTTGCCGAAAAATTGTCGAAACCGGAGAGCTTTTGTATGTCGGTCACGCCCAGGCAGATCCCTATTGGGATTCTAACCCTGAAGTGCATGACGATGGGTTTAGCTCCTATCTAGGTGTCCCCGTGCACTGGCCCAATGGCACTATCTATGGCACTTTTTGCGTGATGGATTACCGCCAAACGGATTATCAAGATACTTACTTAAAACTCATCGTTCAGCTTAGGGATATTTTGGAGGCCGATCTGGAGTTGATTGAGGCCTATAGTAATCTAAAAGAGTTGGCGATCACCGATGAATTAACCCTGCTCTACAATCGACGAGGCTTCAATGTAGTCGCTAGTCAGCGGCTATTATTGGCGAAACGCATGTCGATTAAATTGGGGTTGATTTACATTGATATTGACGACTTTAAGATGATCAATGATCACCACGGGCACGGCGTAGGCGATGGCGTGCTGAAAGCCTTGTCATCGTCGTTGAGGGGGTGTGTTCGAGAGAGCGACGTACTTTGTCGAATCGGAGGTGATGAGTTTGTTGCGTTGATTGCCGTATCCGAACATCAAGCAGATTTTGACAGCGTCAAGCAACGTATTAATTGGCACTTTTCTCAACAGTTGGCCAATGAAGGCTTGCCAGAGGTTTCGGTGAGTATGGGTTTTACTCCGGTAACCTCACAATCTCTGGATCAATTGATCGATCAGGCTGACAAGCTCATGTATCAGAACAAACTCCAGTAATACTGATGGCAAAATCTCCTGTTCGGTGAGTTAGTGCTGGTGGATGGAGCTTTGGGTAAGAGTAAGAACAAAAATAAAAGTCAGAGCAGTGGTATGAACAAAGAGCAAAAACATCAATATGGGACGACTAGGCCGGACTCGCTCACTCAGGCTAATTAATTTACAATGCCGCCACATTTTTTGACCTGGGTAAATATCGTGGCGATTACCGATTATTACGTCGAGCAAGGTTCTGGAGAGCCTATTGTTTTTATTCACGGCTCCTTCGCCAATACTTCCACCTGGAAGTATATGGTTAACAATCTCTCCGACCGCTATCGCTGTATCTGTATTAAGCAGCCAGGCCACGGTGGAGCGCCGGCTCCCGAAGATTTTTCTGATCCCTCTGTGGATACCGAGGTCGACATAGTCGAGCAGGTGCTCAATCATCTTGATCTTGGCCCCATCCATTTGGTGGCCCACTCTTTTGGCGGTGTGGTGGCTGTTGCCGTGGCCTTAAGTGGTCGAGTACCTCTGCGCGCGATGACACTGTTCGAACCGGTATTGACCGGTATTCTCGAAATGTCCGGCCGTGATGAAGATGCCAAAGCGGTTGATCAGTTTTGTGATGATTACCGCACCGCCATTGCCGAAGGAGAAACTTACGCTTGTCGCCGGGTTATCAACTTTTGGGGTGGAGAGGGTCAGTTTGAAAAGATGCCCGAGTTTATTAAAGAGGCCATGGACCCGCTGACCGACTATAACGCTCGCCATTGGGACTTATGTCAGAAGACCGTTTATCCCATCGAGGTTTACGAAGAATTTTCTGTACCAACTCAGTTGGTGTGTGGCGATCAGTCAAGCTCGATTGTTCGTTCAATCTCAGAGTGTCTGCTGACTCACTTGGCCAATGCAAAGATGGATGTCATATTCTCTGCAAGTCACTTTTTGGTCACAAGTCACGCAGAAAAATGTCTGAATTTTGTTTCCGAAGTTGAGCTAAATATTGCTCACAGCAAAGCTGACTAGAACTTGTCATATACCGAACATAGGGTGGGAATTTAGTTTTCCGATCTTAATCGATGCTGCCTCTTCTATAGCGGACACTGCTCGTTTAATAGAAAAGTGTCCCTTCTTCACCTCTTTTATTTTCAGCTCATACTCGCGGTTAACATGTTGTTTTTGAGGTGGTGGATGGTTTTTATCGAGGAGGTAGATCACCCGAGACGGTAGGCAATCTACCTCTTTCTAATTTTGAGGCTATACAGAAGACCACTTTGATTTTAACCAGCGATCAATAGAAAGGATGCCAGGTCCGTAGACGATGCTTTGAGCAAGCAGAATTCCCCAGACAATGTGCAGGTAGAAAGCCGCCGGTGCAATTTCTTCCAGACTGATGACTGCGACAATGTTGACTATTGATAGGGCTGCCGCAGAAAAACGCGTAGTCAATCCAATAGCCAGCAAAACCGGAAACAGCAGTTCGCCGATGGTGCCTAGATAAGCCGCTAGCTCATAAGGGAGAAGCGGCACCTGGTATTCTTCCTCAAACAAAAATAGGGTGGTATCCCAGTCTTTGATTTTGGTTAGACCAGCGAGGAAAAAGACTTGAGCAATGTAAAGCCTAGCACTGATTGATACCAAAGAGTGCAGTTGTCCCAGTAGCCTACTAGCCGTGTTGTAGTGTTGATAGAAATGATTTATTAGCGTTGACATAATGATTCTCCTATAGGGAATTTTGACGGGTAAAAAAGCCAGTTAAGTAGTCATTTTCGATGGCACTCTTGAGCCAGTCGGAAAAGTTAAAGATCGGAAATTCTGTCAATAGCGTGTCCAGACTTGAGCCTGAAAGCACGGAAGAAAGCCATAGGGCATCCTGAGTCGACAGTCGATCAATGTGTGGACGATAGTCTTTGGTGGTGATCAAAAATTCGAATTGACTAGCGGGTTGAGAAAACTCTTGTTGCAGTTGTTCTGTTAGCGTTTGTTGTTGATCGTTGTCCTGTGTTTGATGCAGTTTCCAGAGAGTGTCTATGGGGTAGCGGCTGCTTACTCGTCGAGTACTGTGCGACAGCTTTATGTGTACGCTATCGAGTGGGTATTGTTCGAGTAATGCCAGCGACGCTCTGTCAAAATGGTTGTTTTTACTGCGGTTCACGCAATGAAGGTTCCACTCCAATATCGCAACGTCGGCTAAGAAGGGGTAGTCGTCCACCATGTTAGAAGCCGCGATCAGTGTCGCCAGCTCTTCGCCCCAATCACCCCAGTCACCGCTGCTTAAAGGTTTCTCTTGAATTAGCTGCTGTGCGAGTAGGCGCAGGGTTCGATCGCCGACCAATTGGCCCAATACCGGGTAAGTAATGCTTAAGGCTCTATACGCGCTAGCCTTGAGGTTGTTTTGATAGATGCGCAAACCTTCCGTTTGTCCTTGCAGGAGTTCTACAGAGGCAGCGGGTTTGTTATCGGAGTCTAGTTCTGCGTTGTTCGTGGCGGAATGAAAGCGTCGAATCTTATTGATCAACGCCTGTTGCCGCAGCGCCAACTGATCTCGATCAGGCAACATGATTTTTTTCTCCCGCAAGGGCGATAACCTGTGAGCTAATCTCTCTGGCTTTATCGGCCTCTGCAACTAGGCGTTGCCAGCTGGGTAATTCGTTGTCCCACTCAATCAGTGTGGGAGTCGGGCCAAATCGCTCCAAAGCGAAGCGATACAGTGTCCAGCAGTCGTCGGAAACCGCTTGGCTGTGATCATCGATAATGAGATTGAAGTCACCGTTGGTCGAGTAGCCGGCTAGATGGATTTCACCCACCAAACTTGGAGGGATGGCCTCTAGCCATTGTCTCGCGCTGGCTAAGGCATCCGCACTGCCCGCGTTGCGCGCATTAACCAGGAGGTTGTTCAAGTCCACCAATAGCTTGCTGTTTGAGCGTTCTACCGCGGTTACCAGAAACTCGGTTTCTTGTAAATTCGAATGATCTAGGTTGATGTAGGACGACACGTTTTCAATCAATAGTTGGCGTCCGAGTATTTGCTGGGCGCGATCGGTATTTTCAATCAAAACCGCTAGGCTCGCGGGCGAGAACTCCAGTGGTAACAGATCCCCCGCATGAATATTGCGACTATTTTGTTGGCTCCAAGCGAAGCTCGCGTGATCCGAAATCAAGACCGGATCGACTTTCTGGATGAGTCGACTGAGTCGATCTAGGTAGTTTTTATTGACTCCTATTGCCGATCCCAAGCCCATCGAGGTGGAGTGTAAGCTGATGTCGTACTGGCTTGAAAATTGATCTAAAAAAGCCGACGCAATACCGCCGTCGGCAAAGAAGTTCTCTGCATGAACTTCGACGAATTCAATGGAGGAAGAACCTTTGAGGGCGTCTTGAAAGTGTTGATGGCGCAGTCCTACGCCGATATAGCTAGACTCTTTCGCGCCACGACAATTTGGTGTAATAAATTGTTTACTCATTGTCGGTTCTCCTCCTTATAAAGTGATCAGGACTGTTGCTGTTCGGCATAACGCTTTTTGGCTTCTTTCTTTAGAAGGCCGCCAATGTCGATACAAGTTCCTTTGGCGACAAGTTTCCACTCGCCAGGGTCATTGTCGACTTTTGACTGGCCCGCACAGGAGTGAGTGCCTGCCAGATTTCCGCAATCGTTCTGTCCAGCGGCAGCGATTCCGTAACATTTTTCCTTTCCTCCAGCGTGAACCGGAGAGGTAGAGATTGCGCCTAATGCCACCACGAGGGCCGCGCTTGCAATACGTTGTTTCTGATTCATTTCTTCGTCTCCTTAGGTGACGGTATGAGCTTTGATGCTTCTCTCAAGCCAGTGACTAAGTTCCTTCAGCGGTAGAGCGCCGACTTGACGGTCGACCACCCCACTAGCATTTTCAAGAAGCAATGAAGGTACTCCACGAATTTGATAGTTCTCTGCCAGCACCGGCATTTCATCGACATCAATCTTCTCGATGTTGATCATTTCCCCATAACGCTCTTGAATCGCTTTATAGGAAGGCGCCATTTGCTTGCAGGGGCCGCACCACTGGGCACTAAACCAAAGTAGTTTCAGTGCTGAAGATGAGGCCGCCGAGCTATCAGCGTTGTTAATCGTCTGATTAGTCTTCTGCATTTGCATCTGCTACAGAAAGATCTTCAATACCAGTCCAAATTCGAGTAGCGGAGACAACATAGCCGTCAACGTCGGTCAACCACTTCTTCTGGACATCTTTGTTTAGGTTAAGATAAAGTTTGCCATCGTCGATATGGAAGGCAGTTGGATCAATGTCCAGTTTCTTGTTGAGGGAGACACCCATTGCGCAGTAGCCACCAAATTGTGGTGCGTACTTATCGGCGTTGGCATTGAACAGATCGCGATTTTTCTTGCTCGAAAAGCGGTAGATGGCACCTTCATGAGTGGCAGTGTATTTCGCTGAACCTTCGACGGCTTTGCTTTTGGTGAAGTAAGCTACTGGGTCGTAGCCGGCGATGGCGAGATCGTTTTCACCGATGTTGGTGGCGGCGGAGAAGCTAAGGCTGCTAAACAATAAGGTTCCGGCAGCGGCAACGATTTTTAAAGATTGTTTGATGTTCATTTTCTCTTTCCTTTTCTATGGCAAAGTTGATTGGTGTTAAATGAAGTGGGCAATGTGTGTGCCTTGGCTTCGATGCATAGATTAGGGATTTGAGAACTTTAAAGGCGGCAGGACATCCATAAAACAATACCAATCGTCCAAATGGAGTTGATATGGACTCATTAAGTGCAGTATTGCAAGAGCTTGATTTCAATGCCGAAGTGTTTTTTAGCGGCAGTCTCTGTGGTCTTCAGGCCTTTGAACAAAGCGACAATAACGGGCATTTACACCTGATGAGAGCGGGCTCAATGACGATGTTGACCGATCAGGGGCACGAAGTTCATCTGCAAAAGGCATCGGTTTTATTTCTGCCCAGTGGCGGTGATCATCGTATTCAGATAAAAGACTCACATGACGCAGAATTGGTCTGCGCCAATGTACAGTTTGATTCTCACCAAAAATCGGTATTGGTGGACAATCTACCAAAATTTATTTGTTTGGATGTCGAAACAAATCCTTCCATCAGCGCAACGGTCGATCACATATTTCAAGAAGCGTTTAGCGATCAGCTAGGAAAAAAGATCGTCATTGATCGTTTGTGTGATGTCTTTGTGGTTCAAGTGCTTCGCTATGTTATTGAAGGCGGAATGGTTGACGCCGGTGCCTTCGCGGCTGCAACTCACCCTCAGCTGTCAGAATTAATGAAGCAATTAAAGAGTCAGCCACAATCGGTTTGGACGGTAGAGAGTATGGCGACTTTTGCCGCAATGTCGCGCTCGAAGTTTGCAGGGTTATTTAAGGACTCGGTAGGGCAATCACCGATGGAGTATCTCACGCAGTTGCGCTTAGAGTTGGCAAAAGAGCTGTTGTTGAAAAACAAACCCGTGAGTCTGGTGGCTGATCAAGTGGGTTATGATAGTGCCTCGTCTTTGGCGCGAGCCTTTAAGAAGCAGTTGGACCTTTCACCAAAACAATGGATCAAGGCCCAGCAGACATAAAGAGTCGCTGCGGTGCACTCGGTGGTGTCGATTCATAGATTAAGAGCGAGCTCGTAGAAAACTTCCGAAGCCAGTTTCTTTGCCTAGCTCGGGGGTAATAGCTTCGTTATCGACTGCTGTTTTTCCGTTGATGAGTACATGTTTTACCAAGCCTGGATTGCGATTAACCAAGCGTTTAAGGGAGAAATTCTCCATCTCTCCCCAGCTTACAGCCTCTAAGTCTTGCTCGAAGCCATTCGGATCGATGACGACAATGTCGGCCCGGTCGCCTTCTCTGATCTTTCCTGCGTCAACATTGAACCAATCGGCTTGATCGCCCGTCATCCTCCAAATCGCTTGCTCGATGGTCATTGCCGGTTTCTTCGCGGATTGATTGTCTTTGATGAGCTTTAACATTCGAAGCGGCAAATTGTAAAAAGCCATGTTGCGAATATGGGCGCCGGCGTCACTAAAAGTGATGAGCGATTTTTTGTCCTTAACCATATTCAGAAGAACGTCTTTGCGATGGTTGGCAACGGTGGTATACCAACGCAGCCGAGTGCCATATTCCACCACCAGATCTAGAAATAAGTCGACAACGTGGATGTTTCTCTGTTTGGCAACCTCGGCAAAGTTTTTCCCGACAATGGAGTTGTCTGGACATTCTAGAATGATGGCATCGCCGAAGTCTCGTTGCCAGACTCGCGGGCTGAGCTTTTCACCGTAGAACTTTCTAAAGTCTCGGCGATAGTTTTCGTCTTTTAATAATTCATCTCGCTCTACTTTGTCTTTTAGGTCAAGCGCCAGCTCCCCTGCGCCAAATTCTTCAAAGAATACAACATCAATACCATCGGCATAGACAGTGAAAGGGGTGGGAAGTACTTGCCAGCGAAAGTCACCGTTGAGAAAGTTGGTTACTATGGCGGCGAGGTTGGTGATCTTACTTAGGTAGACGCTACCTTTAAGGTCCATGCGGCTAATGAGGGTAGTCTTGAGGCGCTTTTTAAACAGCCCCATGCATTCGCGCATATATTGGGTGATTTGCATGATTTTCGCTGCGTTAGGGGCGCCCTGATGTACACGATCGTATTTTCGTACAAGGTCGTTCAGCCGCGAGACTTCTTTCCAGCGCGCATAGGTGCTCGGTAAGCTCTTCGACCACTCTCGATCGCCGTCGATTTTGTCCCACGTTAGGCACATGGTTGATAGCCCCAAAAAACCCTCTTGTAACGACTCTTCCAGAAGCGCTTCCATTTTCTGCATTTCGGCTTCGGTGGGTGCTATGTCATTGTTCGTAGATCGACTCAATCCCATGGCTGCGACACGCATATCGCTGTGACCTAAGAAGCTGATTAGGTTAGGGCCGAGAGGTTGCTTTTCCACGAACTCCACCCATTGTTTTGGACTGCTCCACGTTTTCTTTTGTTCGAGAATTGGCAGAACTTTTTCACGGGGCACGGTTTCTACACGGGTGAAAATATCGGAGGCATCTTCCGCCTCACTGCAAATCATACTGAGGGAGCAGCTGCCCACTAGAACTGTGGTAACCCCGTGTCGAACTGACTCGGACAAACTCGGGCTGACAATTAGCTCGGCGTCATAGTGAGTGTGAGTATCGATAAAGCCAGGTGTCACCCACTGGTCTTTGGCGTCGATTATGTGTTCGCAATGGGTTTCGTCCAACGGGGCTGCCGAGACGCTTTTGATTCGTCCGTTTTTGATTCCAATATTTTTGAGGGACGACGCAGTCGCGAGCCCATCGAAGTATCGTCCGTTTTTTATAATAGTGTCGAACTGAGACATAACTTGACCTTATCGAATTGGCTAGAGAGACAATGTAGGGAAGAATATCGATGATTTTTTGCGGGAACTTGCGATTTGGTGACAAATAAATCAGTATTCTGACATTGAGTCGGCACTAGAAGATCGGGTATGAGCGAAAAATTCTTAATCAGAAGTGGATCCTTGATGGGCTTTGAGCTGGCCGTTAAAGCGCTGAATGGAGATGCCCAACAGCTGTTGACGAGTGTCGGTCTGTCACTGAATGATTTACAAAACGATGATCAAATGATTCCGGTGGAGTCTTTTATCCGAGTGTTAGACCTAGCCGCCGACACCCTCGGGTGCAGTGATTTTGGTTTGCGCCTGGCTCAATATCAAGATTGGTCCGTGTTGGGCGATATGGGAGCTTTGGTGAGTAATGGCGGAAGTTTAGAGAATCTTTCGCTAATGATTCAGCGTTACTTTTCATTGCATTCGCAGGGAGAGTATTGGGATTATCGACGCGAAGACGACTACACTTACATTACTCGTCACGAGAAATTTCACCAGATTAGTCATGCGTGCCAACATCAAGAGTTGTCGTTTGGTGTTTTGATTCGATTGTTGCAAGATCTTATCGGTCGTCAGTCCATTGGCGTGAGGCTCGAATTCTCGCACAAGCCAATTTCGGATTTACACGTTTATAAAAGTTACTTCCCGATGGATATTCGCTTCAGTCAAGAATGCAATCGGATGATTTTTGATAATCGTCAGTTGAATGTTTCCAACAACGACAGCAAAAGAAATGATCAATCTCAAATCGAAGTTGAGTTGGCGAGTCTTCTGGAAGCTAACCCGTTGGATATCGAGTATCAGGTTAGAACTGTCTTGATTCAGACGATGGCGTCTCAACAGCACTCGATTGATCATGTGTCGGAACACCTAAAGATGAATCGTCGAACGTTACAGCGAAAATTGAAAGCTAAAGGTTTAGATTACAAAACCTTGCTCAACGATGTTCGTATGTCGACGGCGTGTTGGTATTTGGAATCCAGTGATTTGGACATAACGGTACTGTCGGAGATGCTGGGCTACAGCGATGTCAGCGCTTTTTCACATGCCTTCAAGAAAAGTTTGGGGTGTTCTGCTCGTCAGTGGCGCAATCGAGAGCACTGATTTTTGGGCTTCAATTCGTGTTGCATGAATTGGCTATCTTGCCGCTATCTCGAGGATAAAAAAATGGACGAAAACACGGGTGGCGGACAATAGAAAAAATATAAAAAGAGGGCGAGCGAAGATAGGGCTCAGATAAGCCCCATCTTTATTCGATTACACTTTCTTTTCTTTCGCTCCCTCGTTTAGTCCGGAAGCGTGACGTTCAATTCGAGTATTGAGCAGTCGCCGTTATTGTCGAGTTGAACATCCACTTGATCTTGATCGATATGCACGTATTTTCGAATGACTTCCAAAATCTCTCGTTGAAGTTCCGGCAAATAATCGGGTTGATTACGTTTGCTGCGTTCATGGGCGACGATGACTTGTAAACGCTCTTTTGCGATCGATGCGGTATTTTTCTTTTGGCTTTTAAAGTAGTCAAAGATGCTCATGCGCTTCTCCGAAACAGTCGCTGGAACAAACTCTTGTTTTCGACGGACAAAAATCGATGTTCGACCTCTTCGCCCAATAAGCGTGCTACGGCATCGCTATAGGCTTGTCCGGCATTACTGTCGACGTCGTGGATTACCGGCACACCTTGGTTCGACGCTTTCAGTACAGACTCTGATTCTGGTACAACGCCGAGTAGGCGTGTGGCCAAGATTTCTTCAACATCTTCGACGCCCAGCATTTCACCTTTTTCAACTCGCTCGGGATTGTAGCGGGTCAGCAGCAAGTGCTCTTCTACGCGCTCGCCTTGTTCGGCACGGCGGGATTTGCTTTGCAAAATTCCGAGGATTCGATCCGAGTCCCGCACCGACGACACCTCTGGGTTGGAAACCACAATGGCCGCATCGGCAAAATACAGAGCCATAAATGCGCCGTGCTCGATACCTGCGGGTGAGTCACAAATGATAAATTCGAAACCGTCTTTATCAAGCTCTTGTAAAACTGTTTCGACACCTTCAACGGTTAAGGCGTCTTTATCGCGAGTTTGTGAGGCGGGCAAGATGTACAGGTTGTCGCAGCGTTTGTCTTTGATCAATGCTTGCTTGAGTGTGGCTTCTCCATTGATAACGTTGACAAAGTCGTAAACCACGCGCCGCTCGCAGTTCATGATGAGATCGAGATTGCGCAAACCAATGTCAAAATCGATGACCGCGGTTTTGTGGCCGCGTAAAGCCAAACCGCTACTGATGGCGGCACTTGAGGTGGTTTTACCTACGCCGCCTTTTCCTGAGGTTACAACAATTATTTTGGCCAAGAGAATAGTCCTGTTTTTTCTGTCTGTGTAAGCGCTATTAGCGCTGATGATTATAGGGTTGTCGCTTCACCGGTTAAGTTCAACCTAGCGCAGATGCTGAGGTTGAAAGCCCGACTAAATCAACGACTGAATCGTTAGTCTGTCTTCGCTGAGAGTGACTTGCACCGCTTGTTTCCAGTGATCCGAGCGCAGATCTTCGTCGACCATAAAACAGCCTGCGATCGAAATTAGTTCGGCTTCTTGGCTTTGGCAAAAAACGCGAGCTTTGGTATTACCTTTTACTCCGGCCAGGGCTCGTCCGCGAAGTGCTCCGTACACGTGAATGTTACCGTCGGCTAAGAGTTCAGCGCCGGCCGATACTGGCGCCAACACGATCAGGTCGCCGCCAGCGGCGTATATTTGTTGTCCTGAACGAACTGGAGTTGAGATGATTTTACAAGCGTTGTCGTGGCTCGGGTTTTCATGTGTGTGTCCCGAGGTGGGGGCGACATCTGCCTTGATCTCGTCGGAGTCGTCGTCTTTTTTGCCAAGTAAGCTCAACTCCAGTTGTTCTTCCGCGCGCTGTGAATTATCGCGGTCTTGAGCTTGATCAACATCAACATCAACATCAACATCAACATCAGCTGTCGCGTTACTTTGGTGGCTCTCATTGGCCGCGGCCTCGGTACTCGCGTCTTGGTTCGACGGTAAGGCGCTGCTGGCAGGTCTTTCTCGGCTGGCGGGCATCAAGGCGAGATTCAATTCTCCGGCCTGTTGTTGTAATTGCTCGCTACCGCCACGCAGGGCAACCACGATTAAACCAAACTCCAAACACAGTTGAGTCACGGCTTTGAGCGCGACTGAGTGTTCGGTTGCTGGCGCTAGGCTGATGACGGCCGGAGCTTGCTGGAAAAAGGCCGGCGCTTGGGCCACTTTTTCGATGAGATCCTGGCGCAGTTGATTGAGGTCGGTGTTGGTGACTTCTAATAACGTCATGGGAAACAGTCCGCCTTTTAGGCGAAACGAGGGGGTGCGGGAAGAGACTTCATCCGCCGTACGTAAATCTGTACTCATTAAAGTGAAGTACCTACTACCGCTAAATCATTGAGGGCTCGGAGTTATAGCTATTTCCCGGCGCTTACGCAAGCACAATTGCAGGCTTTCAAAAGAGCGTATAAATAGCGATCAATCCGCATTGAAATTGTGCGTAAGCCGAGCAGCTATTGCGGGTTAAATCCGCTAGAATAGCCCGCTGGATAAAGGGCTGTGTTTTTTGTGATGAGGTGTAGGTTCTATGGACATTTATATGTTGGTGATCGCCGATGAGTTGGCCGATGTTACCGAGCCTGTGGTTGAGGCCATCACTCAAGCCTTGGCCGACGACACCATCAAAGGCGAATTGATCGATGATCGCGGCGATGAAGACGCCCAGCAGTGGCGAGTAGGTGTTCAGCTGAGTGTGACTAAGAAGAAGTGGTTACAGCAACCACTGAACTTTTTGTTCAGTTTGTGCAAGGCCGACAAAATTGATTTTGTGGTGGGGTTTTATGAAGACGGAGAGGCCGAGGATGTCTGCTACTTCGGCCACAACGAAGGGAAACCGGATCTGTTTGAGATAGGCACTTATCTCGGTCTAAAGTAGATCTTTGTCTTAGGTTTAAACTGAAATCTCTTCTTGCTGTGCTCCTCGGCAAACCCGCGTGTGGTTTTGTTGCGGAGTGCTTGTGTTCACCTAGAGATAGATTTGCCAGCGTTTTAAAAATCGTGAATGATAAGGTCAGTTTTCACTGGTCGTCTACTGGCCAGCCCAACCGTATCAACACCTAGGCCGATGTCCAATGTCCAACGACGCCTTCATTTTTGGTGACTGGCAAGTCAATCCCACTGATAATTCCTTGATTAACGACGCGAGTAATAAAGTGCTCGAGCCTAAGGCCATGGACGTATTGGTGCGTTTGTGTCGAGAGCCGGGTGAGGTCATCAGCGCCGATGCATTGCTCGAGCAATGCTGGGGCAATGCGCCCATGGGCGACAACCCGGTCCACAAAGCGATCAATCAGCTGCGTCGAGCTTTGGGCGACGCCGCCAGTAACCCCTCTTATATTGAAACGATTCGCAAGCGCGGTTATCGCACGGTGGCATCGGTACGCTACTTGGCGGCAGAAAAATCTCCTGCGGGTCATTGGCAGCAGGGCTCGCCCTTTGCGGGCTTGTCGGCCTTTGGTCCAGATCAGGCCGAAGTTTTTTACGGTCGGGCAGGGCAGATAGAAACGCTGCTCGAGCGAGTAGTGGCACAAGTAGAATTTGGCCGGGCGTTTTGTTTGGTGCTAGGGCGCAGTGGCTCGGGTAAGTCTTCGCTGATTCAGGCGGGCTTGATGCCGGCACTGGCGCAACCCGGTGGCTATCAAGGGGTTCGCCAAGTCACTCAGAGTGCCATTGATTTAGCCGATGTATCGAGTGAGCACTTTTGGCTCGAAGTCGCCAGCGCTCTGCTGGATTGGGATGTGGACGATCTTCCCGTTTTCGATCAAATGAGCGCAGAGCAGATTGCCCAGCAGCTGCAATCTAACGACGGTATCGCAGATTTGTTGAGTCGCTGCGGCGAGGTCATAGAGGCGCTATCGGCTGAAGATCAAACGCCTTTGTTGGTGTTGTTTGTCGACCGGCTGGAAGTGCTGTTGGCCGATGAGCGGGTGGACGCTCAAACCCAAGATCAATTCATTAATGTCATCACTGCCTTCAGCGAGAGTGGATCGATTTTGGTGCTGTCCGCCTGTCGAAATGACTTTTATCCACAGCTGGCAAGTCATAGGGGCTTGATGGCGGGTAAGGCCAGCGGCGCTCATTTCGATTTGGCGCCGCCATCACGCGCCGAAATCATGGATATGATCCGTTTGCCAGCGCAGGCCGCGGGACTCACTTGGGAGACCGATCCCGTGAGCGGCAGTGGCTTGGATGAGTTGATTTGTACACAGGCCAGTGCCAGTGATGATGTCCTGCCTATGTTGCAATACACCCTACAAGAGCTCTATCTGCAGCGCAGAGATCAACAGCTGACTATCGACAGCTATCAAAGCATGGGTGGGCTGGAGGGCGCCCTCAGTCAGAAAGCCGAAGCCATGATGGCGGAGTTGAGCGAGCAAGCGCAATCGTCACTGCCGAGGATTTTGTCCTTGCTGATTAATCTCGGTATTGATGAAACCTCGATTACCAGCCGCACGGCGCGCTGGTCAGAACTCGTTAGTGAGCAAGAGCACTCATTGGTGCAGGCGCTGGTAGATCAGCGGTTATTTGTCTCTCACATCATGAATGGTGATCCGTCGTTCAGTGTGGCTCACGAAGCGCTGTTACGTCATTGGCCGCGAGCGCTCGACTGGATCGAACAGCATCGCGACAGCCTAAAAACGAAAACCCGATTGACGCAACTGGCACTGCGCTGGAAAGAAGAGTCCAGCAGCAGCTCTTACTTGCTCAGTGCTGGGAAGCCGCTGTTGGAGGCGCAGTCTTTGGCGTCCAACCCGCTGTTCGAGTTGCCGGCTTTAGAGCGCTCCTTTATCAGTCAGTCGGCCAAGCGAGCAAGGCACAAACAATGGGCGCGTTCAGCAATCGCCGTGGCCTTAGTGGGGCTGACACTCATCTCGCTGTTTATGGCTCAGCAGGGTAAGCGCTCACAAGAGCTGGCGCAGCAAAAACGTATCGAGGCCGAAAGTCTATTGGGTTTCATGGTGGGTGAATTTGCTCAAAAGTTACGCACCGTGGGGCGAATGGATCTGTTAGACGGCATTAGCAACAAGGCACTTGAGTATTTTGTTGGCAGTGACAGCAACAACGCCGGGCTTAATTTCACGGCTCGCTTGCAGCACGCTCAGACGATGGAAGCCATCGGCGAAGTGGCTCTGTCACGCAGTAAAAAAGAAGAGGCTCAAGAAGCGCTGGGATTGGCGCAAACCATGTTTAAAAAATTGCTGCAAGAGCACCCCGATAATTTCGACTTGTTGACTCAACTAGGGGCCAATGCGTTTTGGTTGAGTACCATTCCGTTTGGTCAATCTGACTACCAGCGGGCAGAGTTTTACGTAAAACAGTATTTGCATTACAGCCAGAGCATGTACCGATTGCAGCCCGATAATCTCACCGCGATTCAAGAGTTGTCTTACGCTAACAACACGCTGGGATCTCTGGCTCATCGCCGCAATGACTTTACCACTGCACAGGACTATTTTCTGAAATCCCTAATCTTGAAGCGCCGCGCTCTCGAGGCTCTGCCAGACAACGTTTTGGCCTTGTCTGATCTGGCCAGTACTTATTCCTGGCTCGCCAGTACGGCCCTGAGCATGGGAGACGCTCAGGCGTCTATCGAGTATTTGGATTTAGAGCAGTCGACATTTGATCGCTTGTCCTCGTTTAATCATCAAAATGCACAGGCCGATTTCGAACAGGCGCTGTCTTTTTATCGTCAGGCATTGCTGCTCAAGTACCAGCAACACTATGAGACGGCTCAGGGCAAGATCGCTAAGAGTGAGCAGATCTTGCGCAGCTTGGTGCAATCGGATCCCGAGAATACGCAGTGGCAGATTACGGCGCATCGAGTTCGGCTGTTACAGCTCTTGATTGAGGCCAATACCAATCCCGCCATCGCGGCGCTGCCGGCCAGCAAACATCAGCTCGATCGCAGTGAGGCGTTTGTCTTGCAGATGCTGGATTCCACCGAGGATTCCGCCAATCAAGCGCTACTGAGTTTACTGCTTGAGCTCAATGAGACGACTCAAGCGCTGGGTTTGTGGTCCCGCAGTGCATCTTTGCAAGATGTCGTTGATCAGCATCTTGGCAGCGCTGAATCTGGCGGCGACAGCAGCCTGCGATTACTGCAGGCAAATCGATTGTTATCCGCGGCGGCGTTGAGTCATCAGCAAGGGACTACAGAGCCGAGTCAAGCATACTGTCGTCGTGCACTGGAGGTGACGACATCCCTGAGTGAGCGGTCATCCTCGCCGGAATACCTAGTGCCACACGCCAAAGCCCTCGATTGTCTCGAGCGTTTGCAGGCCAATCATTCACTCAATCAACGCTTGGCTCAGCTAGGCATCCCGCCAGTCTCTTTTTAATCGAGCTCGATTCTTCTGGTTTGGGGCGTGACCTCAATGGTCGCTTTGCATTAGTATCTTCAGCAGTCAATTATCACGGATGACATTCGAACTAGGCCCGATTCACGTGATCTGGTGTTGTCAGTTTGAACGCATAGGAATTATACCGACTATAAAAGACGCCAGTCTTAGGGCGTTGATCTTTAGAGTCATGGGTCGTTATACGACCACGTGGCTATTCTCTAACAAGGCAATTCAAATATTGCCACCATAACAATAAGGACTTTTTTGTGACTGATACCAACCTTTCATATGATCTAAAGGTGACCTTTCCAACACCAACCACGGGTGACTTTGTATTGACTCAAGACGGCAATGTCGTATCGGGTAATATCTCGGTCGAGCAGCCTGAAACGGTCACCTACACCTTGATCGATTCCCCCAACGTCACCTTTGCCGATCCGGTTGTCACCGATGATCCCAATGGCAATATCACGTTTACATTTTCCGAGGATAAAACTCAGTTGCATATCACCGATAGTGATCGCAACACCGAGACCATTTGCATCAAGTTTGTAGTGATCAATCCGGCTAACCAAAAGCCAGTTGTGAGCCCCGATCCGCAGTACAGTAATATTCCTCGCTAAGAGGTAAGGGCGAGTTGCGCAAGGCAGCTCGCCGCTTCGAACCGTTCAAGTTTCTTCCTGTATCTCTCGCTCCCCGCGCTCTATTTCCTCGCCCATGACGCCTTTAAAGTAAGTGCTTACTCTCGGTTTGTCCTAGTGAATTGATCTGTTTGAGGTTGTACTAGGCTCTAGAACACCCTTCTTTTATTTCTAAAAAACTCTTTAATATCAATGAGTTAAAATCAGAAGGTTAGCGGAAGGTTTCTTTTTAAGGGTTTCTCTACAGTGATTGCCAAGCGTCGCAGATACGCAATAACACTTAGGGGAAAACGACAATGATTGATCAGTTCGACAACGACCAAGCAGGCCAAAGTGCCGTTAGTAAAACTCATATTCGGCTCATTACTGACCATCGTGAGCTATCGGACGGGGTGAAAAATACCGAGCAGGAGCGCAAGCGCGCGGCACTCGAAGGCATCACTTCGGGGACTTGGGATGCCAGTCATTCTGACGTTTTACGAGTGGTACTCAATCATGTTTCCGAGGCGATTCTCACCATGGATTTGGAGGGTAATATCGAATTGGTGAATCCGGTCGCGGCGCATTTGTTGGGGGTGAGTGCGGCCGACATTATCGGCCGACAATGGTGGAATTTCTTGGCTCGCTCCCAGCGAGAGGAATTTAGAGCGCTATTTCGAGACTGGCGAGAGGCGCCAAACAACCCGCCTCATCACGGCCCTCAAGAGGCGTTGGTGAGTCGTCAAGATGGGAGTTACGTCGAAGTGGATTTGTCTCTCTCGGGCATTCCGGGAGAAAGCCCAAAAGTGATGGTGGTGTTACACGACTTAACCGTTCACAAGGCTGAATATCAAGAACTAAGACGTCTGGCGAGAACGGACTCCTTGACCGGACTCGCCAATCGCCGCGCCTTCGACGAGGTGTTGATGCGCAATTGGCGAGATTGTAATCGCGCCAATATGTCTCTATCGCTGGTGATGCTGGATGTGGATTATTTCAAGCGCTTCAACGATGAGCACGGACACCTGCAAGGTGATTATTGCCTCAGTAAAATTGCCGAAGTGATCGAGTCAGAACTGCCGTCTAAGCGCTGTTTAGCGGCACGTTACGGCGGCGAGGAATTTGCCGTTATCCTGCCCGGCTGCACCGCCGACATGGCTCAAGCGGTGGCCGAAAAGATCCGCACGGCGGTGAATCGCTTGCGTTTTGTCGAGCACGGTTTGCCGCCTTCGGCGCGAGTGAGTGTCAGTCAAGGGATTGCGACCCATCGCGACAATCAGTACCGAACCAGTTCTGCGTTGCTCAGCGCCGCCGATACCGCCTTGTATCATGCCAAAGTCACCGGGAGAGACCAGGTGGTTTTGTAATCTGCCGGGGGCGGGAGAGTTTTCTGGCGCTCTCTCTTCTAGTTCAGGTTTCGATCTGCCGATAGCGTCGCTTGCGATTTATCGGCAGTCATCGATTCATGAAATGGCTTTTATCAATGGCTGGGGCGCTTCAGCGGGCTCCGACATATGTTGACTCAAACATTGGATTTCGATGCCGCTGACACAATCCCCTTGCTGCCAACGATCTTGTAGCTGCGACATTATGTTCACTATCTCGAGGCGCTGTTTTTCGAGCCCTTGTTGCAGCTGCCGAATTTCAGCCAACCGGGCGTCTAGATTGTCGATAATCTGCGCCTTATCCCAGCTTCCATCTTGTGCCATCAGCTGTTCGATTTCCGTCAAGCTAAACCCCAGACGTTGGCACAATTGCACTAGCATCAACCGTTCCAGTGTTTGTTGGTTGTAGCGCCGATAGCCATTGCTGCTTCTATCTGCTGCGGGTAGCAGTCCCTTACTCTCATAAAAACGAATGGTGTGAGCGGCGATACCCGAGCGTTTGGCCAGTTCTCCAATGCGCATGATGACCTCGATGATTCAATTTGTGATTGACCTTAAAGTAGGCTTTAAGCTTAAACTCTTTTGCCATAGGTTCATACCACTCATGAATTCACCTCTAGGAAGCTTGTTATGTCTGTCTCAGATCAATCTCTGTCTGTTTTTAGTCCCTTGGCGCTGCCCAACGGAACCGAATTACCCAACCGAATTGCCAAAGCGGCGATGGAAGAAAATATGGCTGATCCCGGTCATCTACCCGGTCCCTCGCTGTTTCGTTTATACGAGCAGTGGGCCGAGGGTGGTTGTGGCATGTTGTTGACCGGCAATGTCATGGTGGATTGCCGTGCGATGACGGGTCCCGGCGGTGTAGCTTTGGAGGCCGATACCGATTTGGCCCCTTTTCAGCAATGGGCCAAGAGTGCACAGCGGGGAGGGGCTAAGGTGTGGATGCAGATCAATCACCCCGGTCGTCAGGTGTATGCTTCCATGGGCGGCAAAGCGTTATCGCCATCGGACGTGCCTTTGGATTTGGGCAAGCACTCCCATCTGTTCCCCACGCCTCGCCCGATGACTGATACAGAGATTGGCGATGTCGTCGAGCGCTTTGTCATCACCGCTAAGCGCGCCGTGGAGGCAGGCTTTGACGGTGTTCAAATTCACGCTGCGCACGGTTATCTGTTGTCTCAATTTTTGTCGCCTTTGACCAACAAGCGTCACGATCAGTGGGGCGGTGATATTCAGGGGCGGGCAAAACTGCTGATGGATATCGTCCGTGGCGTGCGCGAGGCACTGCCGGTCGACGCGGCAGTCTCGGTCAAGTTGAACTCCGCCGACTTTCAGCGCGGCGGCTTCGAGGCGGAAGATGCCAAAGCGGTGGTGGCGGAACTCGAAAAATTGGGTGTTGATCTGGTGGAGTTGTCTGGTGGGAGCTATGAAAGCCCGGCGATGCAGGGCCGTACCGCGGACGGTCGCAGTCTTGCCCGCGAAGCCTACTTTTTAACCTTTGCCAAAGATATTGCTCAGTCTTGCTCGATTCCCGTCATGACCACCGGCGGAATCAAGCGCTTGGCGATTGCTCAGAGTGTGATCGATGAAGGCGTCGATATGGTGGGCATGGGAACGGCTTTGGCGTTTGCACCACAACTGCCCAATACTTGGCGCAAGCAAGCCAACGCCGTGGCGCAAATACCGGAAGTGACCTGGTCAGATAAAACCTTGGCTGCACTGGCGACCATGGCTATCGTTAGGCGTCAGCTGCAACGAATGGGTAAGGGAAAATCTCCCAAGCCAAATTCCTCACCTCTGTGGACGATGATTGGTGATCGGATTCGCCTCATTCGGCTGACTAAGCAATACCGAGCTCGCTATCAGTAATCCGTTCGCGATTGTCACCGAGATGTCAGTTTTTCCGCTCTGCTTATGGTCTAGTGGTAGGCTTGCGGTTGCATTCGAGCATCACGGCAGCTTGGGGTGATCGCGGTTGTTTAGCGGCGGCGTTAATCGTCAATTGAGTTTTAATCACTGCCGGCGATGAGTCGTCTGGGTTGGTTTGAGAATTTATAGAGAGTCTTATGGAACACTTGGTATTTGGTGCAGGTCTCATTGGCGGTTACTTAGGCGCCTCGTTAATGATCAGTGGGCGCGACGTCGGTTGGGTTGTCCGTCCAAAAACTCAAGAAAAGTTGCGCAACGGACTTCGCGTGACCGACTACCTTGGCAATGATCGCCGCGTCGAAGATCTTAAGTTTGTCGACGTTAATAGCGCTGACGTTAACGAGGCGCCAGCCATTTTATGGCTCACCATTAAATGCACGGCACTCGAAGCGGCGGTGGATGACATTCGCGCGGTGATTGGCCTCAATAGCGTAATCATCAGTTTGCAAAATGGTCTGGGCGCCGAAACTTATCTGCAGCGCCAATTCCCCGATCATAAAGTGATACGAGGGGTGATGGCGGCCAATGTCGCCGAGTTGGCATCCGATCATCTTCATCGAGGCACTCTGGGCGGTATCGACTTGCCACTGTTGCCAGAGACCGAGGCTCTCAATGACTCCTTCAGGTTCGAGGGGTTATCTTTGGGGCTCTACGAGAATCTGGAAGGATTGGTGTGGGCAAAGCTTCAGCTCAATTTGAATAACCCGCTTAATGCTCTGTCTGATATTCCTCTTAAGACACAGCTGGAGCAGCGCGATTTTCGCCGAATCTTGGCGGCGGCAATGGACGAGTATCTTGAGGTTGCTAAACGCCGGGGCGTCGATCTTCCTAAACTGACACCGCTGCCGCCCGCGTGGATTCCGAGCATCATGCGGCTGCCCAATTGGCTGTTTGTACGCATTGCTGCAAAAATGTTGGCAATCGATCCCAATGCTCGGTCTTCTATGTGGTCTGACTTGTCCAGCGGACGAAAAAGTGAAATCGATTTTCTCAATGGCGCCGTAGTTGACGAGGGGAAAAAACTGGGTGTCAATTGTCCGGTGAATCAGGCTATTCGAGATTTAATCTACGAGGTAGAGAGGGGGCGAGAGACTATCGGTTTTGATTCGAAGGAATTAAGGTTGCGGTTGCTGGCCTAGTGAGACGGGACTACTTTGACGCTTTAATTAGAATAGGGAGGTTCTGGGCTCTAGTGTTTTGTTGTTTCAAAGAAAACTTCATGGCAGTTGGGATGAACAAAAACTCCAACATCCACAGATCTAAGGAGCGTGTCTGAAAATTGTAGCTCCTTTTCGGTAATAATATTGTCGAGCGCGTAGTGCATTGAGTCCATATCGCCTACTGCATAATCGACTCTCCCCGAGAGGACGAGCTTATAGCTCTGTTGCAGCGAACCTACCTCAACAATATTAATTCCGGCATCGGTGAATCGTTTGAAGTAAGGCCCTTCCAGTACAAATCGAAGAATCGCCATTGATGAACCCTTGAACTCACTGAGCGATTCCCATCTGAATTCATCCTTATGTTTTAGGCGGAATATACCCATGTCCACCGGTTCGTCCCGTAATTTGATGAATTTGACATCGCCAACTCTTCCTTGACTGGGAGGATAAAATGAGGCGCACCATTGCTCATTGGCTATGATTGATTGTGCTCTTGCGGGAGGGTAATAGACGTTAACAATATCCACGTCAGATCGACCGGAAAAATAAGCCCTCAGTAAACGGTTATTGATGCCTCCATCTTTCATGGTGAGAGAAGAGAAGGGAGGGTATTCAAGACCGATAACCTCGATGAGTTGAGAGGCTGGTAGATGGGCAGCATTCATCATTAACCCTAAAGCTAGCAGGGTTAATGTTGGCCAGCGGTGATGCATTGTGTCATTTTCCTAAATGTATCGGATTAGTATAGTCGAACTGAGAGTGAAGTTGGCAGATACAAGGTGCTATATTGAACTACTTGAACTTCGATGAGAATGTTGTTCGTAAGACGGGGTTTAATATTGTGTAGCATTGGTCTTGTTCACCGAAATGAGTTGTTGCAGAGTCTGCTTTCCCTGATCTTATACGCGGTAAGTGTGATCCTTACTCATATCTTTACAGTGGTTTGTTGTTGCAAAAGTACGGCTTTGGTCAATGGGATGGCAGGCGTTGATTCCGAGTGGAACTATATGAAGTGATGGTATTAATGCTGCCAGATTCATTGAATGAGCAAGAATAACCACTAGACTAATAGCAATATTCTGCGGCGAAAATTACTAATGAAATATTCATTTTTTCTATTAAAAAAAATATTAATATTCCCGTTGCCCTGTTTATTCCTTTTTATGTCAGTGCCCTCACAAACTGCATCATTTGATAATGGTGAGGCTCTTGCCCAGGCTGTTTACGATCGAAAGTCTCCTGAGGATTCTAGCGCCAAAGTCGAGATGCTGTTAAACAAAGATGGCAAGGTGAAAAAGCGAAGAATTTTATTTAGTTACGGTTTGGATAAAGGCAATTCCGAGCGGCTGACGCTGATGCGCTTCGTGCAGCCAAAAGACGTCGACGGTACCGGTTTACTTTCAAAAGATTATTTGGGCGACAATAACGATCAATGGTTGTATTTACCATCACTGGATCGGGTCCGCCGTATTTCTTCCAAGCGTAAAGGCGGTCGCTTTGTTGGCTCCGACTTCTTTTACGAAGACCTGCGTGATCGCGAAGTGAATATGGATCACCACCAGCTTAAAGGAGAGGGCAAGGCTGGCAAGGTAAGCTGTCTTTTGCTCGAAAGCACGCCCGTCAAAAAAAGTAATTCCATCTATACCAAACGTCTGAGCTGTATACACCCGAAGATACTATTACCGCTATGGACCGAATTCTACAAGAAGAAAGAAAAACCCATAAAACGACTTAAGGCCAAGCGTATCAAAAAGCATCAGGGCTATTGGACGATCTTTGAGAGCGTTATGGATAACCTCAAAAAGGGAACTTCGACACAGTTGATTACCCTGCAGGTTCGCTACAATCAATCAATTCCGGAATCGCTTTTTACTCAGCGCGGTCTAGAGGATGACGCGCAAGAAATTTCCTATCGTCCCGCGGAGCCACAACGTGCTCCCGCGTCAAAATGAACTCAGGCTAAGGACGGCCGTATGAACATGACTTCCACTAGATTCACCGATTCACGGTCCCGTAGGATCGATCGAACCTCGCCGCTGGTCATGATTGCGGTGTTGGGCGTTGTTGCTTTTAGTCAGAGTTTAACGGCTGATGATGTCTTGATTATCGATGATGCCTCGAGTGTCTATAACGAGAGCTCCGAGCTGATCATCGAAGAAACAGAATCCGATGAGTTGATTATTGGTGATGACGAATCAGAAGCTTATCTCTCCGCTGATGAGCTGACATTTGAGGATGAGGTAGAAGAGCGTTCTTCCGGTGACGAGGGCTTAGGCTCGGTAGAAATGTACGAGTCACAATCGACCACCTTTGCGAAACCGGCTTCCGCTTGGCGTCTTTCGATCGATCAAGTTCAGTTGGAGTGGGGGCATTTCACCAGCGATCGAGCCAAAGATCGAGATCAGGCCTACGCTCAATTCGATGTCAGTTTGGAGCGCAGTTTTTCCAAGCAGTGGAGTATTCGTCTCGAAGCTCGCGCCGACACTTATCGCGGATGGGGGCAACGCAGTGGCGATCGCGATTGGCAGCATTCACAGTTGGATTACGGTGAGACCTACTTGCGTTATAGTGGACGATCACAGACATTCACTCTGGGCACACAACAAATTATTTGGGGGCGCATTGATGAGTTCCCGCCGACGGATCGCCTGAGCAGTCAAGATCTTCGCCGCTTTGTGCTCGACGATTTGGAGCAGCGTCGATTGGCATCTCCGGCACTGCGCTATCAGCACTTTTTTGATGATAGTCAGCTCGATCTGGTGATCTATCCAAAGTTCCGAGAAGCCGAATTGCCAGATACTTTAAGCAGTTGGTTTCCGGTCAACAAAGCCACTGGGGAAGTGTTGGGTTTGGAAACCGATGCTGCCGTCGAGGCATTGGTGCGAGCCACGCCTCTGGTGGATGATGCTCCCGACTCCGAAGGCGGCTTTGGTCTTCGCTACAGCGGTTTGGGCGAGACCTTTGACTACGCGTTTACACTACAAAAGGGTCGCCAAACGGTTCCCTACTTTGCTTACAATCCTCTCACCAATACTATCGATTCTCGTTATCCCAGAACCCATATTGTTGGAGCCGACTTTAGTTTTGAAGGCCTCGGTGGCACGGTTAAAGCCGAATTTGCATGGTTGAGTGATACGCCGGTGACGACAAAGTTGGGCGCCTATGACACGGTTGAGAGCTTTAGCTGGGGCTTGGCGTTAGAAATTTTTCCTGGTGATGGCGATGCTCGCCTGAATCTTCAGTTAACCGGAAATCAACTGTTGGGCGCGCCGGCATTGCTCGAACGTGAAAATCAATGGTCAGTGAATGGCAGCTTTGAAACCCCGTTTGCCGACAATAACTGGCGATCAAAAATTCGATTTAATGTCGGCCTCGATCAAGATGATGTCTATCTCAACCCCGAATTAGCCTACATCGGCTGGGACAGTCACGAAGCCTATGTGGAATTTCACTACTTTGATGGTGATAAGGGTACTGCCGGCGGTTTCTACCAAGATAATTCGCTGGCAACGGTGGGCTGGCGAGCAAATTATTAATCGCGATCAATTCATCGTAAGTCATTGGCGTAAGAGTTCTGTGATAAATCTGTAGCGAGGCTGAATCATCGATACCGAACAAGAATACCTTCACTGGCTAAACCATCAAAATATGCCCTACGCGGTATTACAAGATGGAATCTTGCTGCTGGCCAATGATCGATTCCTACAGGCCTTAGGTTTTTCCAGTGATAGTGAGGTAGAAACCCCCAACTTATTGGATATGAGTGTCGGCCTCGATAAAGACGAATTTCGCTATTTTCTAAAACACGCAGCGCGCACGGATAAGGGCGATCTTCACCCGCCTTCGATTAAGGTGTCTTTTAAAGCTCATAACGGAGCCGTCGTTGAGGCGGATGTCTACGGCTGGCGTCAGCGTTTAGGTGACGACTACGTCATCGAAATAAAGCTGGTCACGAAAGAAGATAAAACGCTTAAAAACAAAGTTAAGCATCTGCCTTGGAAATTGTATCTGTGTTTCTTTTGTCTGGCCTTACTCACTCTTCTGCCTAACACCTTATTGCCCAAGCTTAATGTGAACAATGCACCGGCGACTTTTCTGCCGCCCGATTCACCGTCGATGATTCTCAACGATGAAGTGCGGCAAATGTTTCCCGATGATGAAGTGGTGATTTTGCTGTTTGAAGGCGTCGCACTTTTCTCCGATGGTTTTTTGTTGGCTTACGAAGATCTGGCCAGCAGTTTGGAAGATCTTGAGCAGGTCTCCGACGTCATAGCGATCACTCGCCAAGACCACATCAGCGGCTCCGACGAAGGCTTTACCGTGAGCCCATTGTTGGATGTAGATTACCTCGAAGAATCCCACCCTTCGGAGAGGAAAGAATCGGCGCTATCGGATCGCTTTGCCCGCAATACGCTAGTGGCGGCCGACGGCTCTGCCATTGCATTGATTGTGATTCCTGAATCCTTGGACAACAGTATTCTTAATCTCGCGCTCGAAGAAGAAATATTGGCCACGACCAAGGCGCATCAACTGGATGGCTATCTGGCGGCTTTGAGCGGAGAGATTTCCATTGACGTTGCACAGATGCGTATGGTGCTGCGCGATAACATGATCTTCATTCCCATTACCGTAGTGATTGGATTAATTCTTACTTGGATTCTATTTAGGCGAGTGATTGCCGTGGTGACCACGGGTGTAGTGATCGGTGCTGTGGTGAACTCAACCATCGTCTTTTATGTGCTTTTTGATCAACCTTTCAATACCATCGCCGGTATTCTACCGCCCTTGTTGTCGGCCCTAACCATTGCCGTTCTGGTGCATTTTTACAATGCGCTCTATTACGCCTCTCGGCGAGGGTTGGTGGGAAAACCGCGAGTGCAAATGGCGCTCAATGAAATTAAAAAGCCGGCATTGTTCAGTACCTTAACTACCTCGGTGGGGCTGGCGTCTTTGGGATTGAGCCCCATTCCTCCGATCAGCATGTTTGGTATGACCGCCGCGGTTGGTGTACTGCTGATTTATTTGATTGTTATCCATATCTTGCCGCCAATTTACGCCCACTTTGATCATCAGCCCTGGCCAGATCGAAAATTTGGTCTGCAATATATGGATCACTTCGTCGCGGTGATGTATCGAGTGGGAATTCGAAAGCCCCTGTGGGTGATTGGTATAACGCTGGTTCTGTTGGGGGCGAGCATACCTTCGTTGATGCGAGTGGGGGTCGAAACTAATTTGTTAGAATTTTTCCCCGACGATCATCCTCTTAGAACGTCCAACGATTTGATTGAAAAAAAGCTCGTCGGCACCATGCCCTTGGAAGTGGTGTTTACCAGTGAACTTGAGTCGGGCCTGATTCAATCTGAAAACCTCAAACAGGTGAAAGCCTTTCAGCAAGCGCTAAGCGAGCATCCGTTTGTGGATAAAACCTTATCCATCGCTGACTTCGTGGAAGAGATGCACTGGGGATTTCATGGCGAAGATCCGAATTATCGTGCGATTCCTGAGGATTCGACACTCATAACTCAATACCTTTTTATTTACGATGGCGAAGATCTCTACGACTTTATTGATGAGTCGTATCAGGTGGCGAGGGTGACGATCAACGCCAATGTTCACGGTGCCAACGACATCAGTCAGTTAATGGACGATATTCGTCAGGCGCTCAGCCAATTACCGAATCCCAATGGATTGGAGTGGAAGGTGACTGGGGCGGCGAGAATGTTTGCCGATCAAGAGGATCTGTTGATCGAGGGACAGGTGAAAAGCCTGAGTGGGGCTTTGGCGCTTATTTTTATATTGATGCTGTTGTCCTGGCGCTCTATCAAAGACGCAGCTCTGTGCATGATCCCAAATCTGTCTCCGGTATTATCTATTTTTATCGTGATGGGAGTCGTGGGGATTCATCTGGATTTAGCCACCGCGATGATTGCCAGCGTGGCGGTGGGAATCGCCGTGGATGATACCATTCATGTCTACCACGGTTTTATTCACCGCTTGAATCAAGGACACTCGGCAGTCTTGGCGTTGGTGCGAACCTATCAACAGGCGGGACGGGCAGTGATGACCACCACCATTATTTTATGTGCGCAATTTTTGCTGTTGTTGGCTAGCGCATTTGTGCCTATGGGGCATTTCGGGGCGCTTGCCAGCACCGGTCTGGTGGCGGCATTAGTTTTCGATCTGGTGTTGTTGCCGGCTATTTTGATTGTGATTTTTCATCGTCCTCGAAAGAAAATCACTTCTTAGCTTATCAAAATTCTTTCATACGGTTGGCGTACTCTGTCGCTAATCTTTATTCACTCTTCACTCTTCACTCTTCACTCTTCACTCTTCACTCTTCACTAGCCACTAGCCACTAGCCACTAGCCACTAGGCAGTTGGCATAATAGCTAACGGTTTCCGGCCAATCCGAGAATATCCCCAGTACCCCTACCTCTTTCGCCAATACATCGATAACTTTAAACACGTCACCCTCGGTTTTAATGGCCTGATGGTTGGGGTGGTGGTCGAATTGATAGTACCAATTAAGGTGTCCTGAGCTATTTTTTGAACCCTGGGACATGTCACTTCGCTCCACCGTCCAAGCAACAATATTCAAGTCGGCGGCCTTGGCAAACTGAGCATAGGCCGAGGCTTCAAGCTCACCTTGATCATTGACGTTGATGAGCATCCACAGTGGCGAGGCAATGGTCTTAATGCCCATTGCTCTAATCTCCTCCATGGAAGGCGAAAAACTGGTAGGCGCCTGAGGGTTCAATTGTTTGAGCGAGCGGCCGTCGAGCATTACCGCTTGTCGGCCAAATTCGGGTTCTGCGGTTAACCAGTAGAGTACCGATTCGGGCTCGAACGATTGCGGCCACACGCGAGTCGATCGAATGCCGGCGGCTTTGTAGTCATCTATAAATTTCTGGGCATAAGCCTGAGTCGATCCAAAAACGTCTTCGACCTGCACGCGCGCGTGCCTATCCGGGGCTTTCAATTCAGGCATGAACTGAACCTCGAGCTGATCAAACAGCTCAATGCTCTCTTTGTGGCTTAACAAGGTACCGGTGGCTTTGATTATGTCTTTGCGCCAGTCTGTCGATCCGTCCATATAGCTCTGACGGTTTTGGGCTTCAGGGTTGTGGTGATCCATCTTCCCAGTTAGTGACTTAAATTCGGTCAAACTGATATCGCTGGTGCAGCATTTGACCGCCCCTGGATTGGGGAATTGCTCATTCCAAGGCACGGTGCATTTTTGATTCAGTGGGGTATCGATAATATTGGTGGTGGTGTGTAAGTCACATTGTGCGTGACGGCACACCAGCTCGCCGTCGTTGGTGAAGGACACATCGCACTCGAGTGTACCCGCGCCTTGTGCGGCCGCAGCGATGTAAGATTCTCGCGTGTGCTCAGCGTATTTGAGTGGTGCGCCCCGATGGCCTATGGCAAGCGGACTGGAGGCGGGGCGGGATATACCACATTTTTCGAGTTTTCTACGAAGTGCTGAATCACTTAATGTTTGAATTTTATTGTGAATATGTCTCTGTGGATCTTCTATCTCTTCATTGGCATTCTCGTGTGAAACCTCTTCGAAGTTAGAGATCAGAGAGCAAGAGGTTAAAAGCACTAGCGTAAACGCAAGTATGCTTGTCCTAAAGGTGGGCGCTAGTAGTGATGAGGTCATTGTCTTGTTATTGAGTTAGTTGATATGGAATCGAGGAAGTATAACAACTTTTTGTGCGTGTGTATTTTGTTCTCCTTGGCTGATTTTTGTTCTGGCCTTGTTTGGTTTCTTGCGTCAATATGTAGATTTTGGTTATGATCTTGTGGCGATTTTGCATGGAAGATGCGAGAGCATCAGATAAATTAGGAGAGTTACTTTGAAAAAAATTATTCTATCGTGTGCTGTAGCGGCATCAATGGCTAGCGCATCCGTCATGGCAGAAGGTAAAGCTGGTTCTGGTCCCAATCCTTTTTCAGATTGTGGTATTGGCGCAGCAATTTTTGAGAACAATGTTGCAGCTGCAATTTCTAATGTTATTTGGGATGTGGGCACTACGGCAGTTACATCAGCAACTGCAAGTCCTGAGACCTGTAATGGCAAAGAGGTAGAGGCCGCAGCATTTATCTTTGAAAGCTATGAGGATTTAGTGGCTGAATCGTCCGTAGGCGAAGGTGAGCACTTGAATTCACTGATGGATATTCTCAGTGTTTCTGACAGCGCTAAAGCAGACGTTGTTACTGAGGTTCGTGCCAGTCTTGCGGCTTTGATTTCAGATGCAGCCTATTCTTCACAGGATAGCGTTCAGCGTGCGGAAAACTTCTATAACAGCGTTATGGAAATTACTTCTTAAGCTAACAAGCTTAGGCAATTAGACATAGTTATGTAAAAGGGCCGTTATAGGCCCTTTTTTGTGGATTGAATGAAATTCTCTTTTTCAGTGTTACTGGTCGTTTTTTGTTCTGTTGCTTGTGGGCGCGCGTTTGCGTCTATGGGGCTGCCAGAATCAACTCTTATTAAACTCTCCGATGACCCCGTTTGGCATTTGTTGATTGGCTTTGGTTATGACAAGCAGTCTGACATTGTGGATCAAGGCTTTTATCTTGATGCGCACAGCAACAGAACACCTCTAAGTGAGCTGGCTGCGACTCTAAACAAGTTTCAAGATCGCGCCAGCGTTGGTGATAATCATCCCCAGTGTCAGTATCGAGGTCGTTATTTTTGGTTGCGATCTAAACTCGATTTCTCATCTCTTGAAATACCAGTCGCCGCATGTCCCGGATTTAGTGAATTTAGTGATGACGGAAAACTGGATTCGCTCAGCCTAATCTTTGCCACCGGTTATCTAGGGAATCCGGCGTCATATTACGGGCATATGTTGTTAAAGCTTAATACCAAAAATGTTAAGGAGGCAATACAGGATCGAGCCATTAATTACGGGGCGAGAATTCCAGATAATGAAAATATGCTTCTGTACATTATCAAAGGTTTGCTCGGAGGCTACGGATCAACTTTTTCTGCAAAAGAATTCTACTATTACATGCACAATTATCTTGATGCCGAGCAGAGAGATATGTGGGAATATGAGCTTAACTTGTCGGAGTTCCAGAACAATTTGCTGGTTGGCCATTTGTGGGAAATGATAGGTGTCACACACGATTACTATTTTTTAAATCGTAATTGTGCTTATCGAATGGCAGAGCTACTGGATCTCGTTTTGGATGAAAGTGTGAATCGCCCCGAGCGGCCTTGGGATGCACCACAATCTATTCTACAGCGGTTATCCGATATCGAGAGTAGTAATAAAAATGCCGTGAAGGCAATTCATTATATTCCCTCCAGACAAAGCGTGTTGTATCAGAAGTTTATTCAATTGTCAGAGGGTGAACAGAGTCTCGTACAGGCGCTGATCGAATCAAAGCGTATCGCAGACAATAAAGATTTTCAGCGTTTGGCCATAGCAAATAAAATCAGATTGCTTGATGTTTTAATCGAGTATTACCGTTTTTTATATTCTGCGGCGGAGTTGCATAAGCAACCGGCTTATCAAGACGTTCTTCAGGTTAGATTGTCTTTGCCTGAAGGAATTCCACATTTCTCGGTAACGTCTGACAGAGAACCTCATCGCGGGCATAAACCATCCTATACTTCGTTGGGAGTGGTGACGACATTCGATGGTAGGGCTGAACGGCAAATTAGACTGCGGCCAGCTTACTATGATCGTTTAGATTTTGGACCCGGGCACGGAAAAAATGGTGCTTTATCTATGCTAGATCTATCCCTCAATCTTTCACATGACAGTCTGCGTTTGGAGGAGTTATCGCTCGTATCTATCGAAAATTTTGGTGGGCAAGAGACGGGTCTTCCTGGCGATGTAAATTCCGCCTGGTCGCTGTATGCTGGGGTTAAGTCACTGGATAATAGTTGCGATAAATGTTCGGCGTTTCTAGGGTATGCCGAAAGAGGCAAGACTTATAGGTTCGGTCACGAAAAAGGGCTGGTAACCTTTTTGGCGGGCGGAGGGTATCACGGTCGTAGTGTCGATACTGAATCAATTTTCGGTAGTGTTCGAGCCACTGCCTCTTATCGTTTTAACGAGCGCTTTGATGCATTGATCGATACGAGCCTTAGGTGGTCACCGGAAAGCGATAAGAAATTGATATCTACTGTGCTTGAAGCCCGGTACGCTATTTCGAAAGACTCTGATGTTCGAGTGAAAGCGGATTATCGAGAATCTTTAAGCATGGCAGTTTCCTTGGGCTTTTACTGGTAACTATGATTAACGATGTTTACTTTTTCGGTACTGATCTGGCGAAAGCCCTATTACTTTTTTAAACAATCGAGAAAAGTAGTAAGCGTCATCGTAGCCCAAAGCCGCGGCCACTTGCTTAATCGATTGTACGCTGGCGTCTAGTAAATAGCAGGCGTGTTGCATTTTTAAGTTGATGAAGTACTGAATCGGCGAATGGCCGGTAAGTGCTTTGAAGCGCTTTGAAAAGTGATACTTCGACAACTTGCTATGGTTGGCCAGAGATTCAAGGTTGAGTTGCCCATGCAGATGCTCATTCATGAAGGCCCGTGCGGCGTCTAGGTCGATCTGTTTACCGCTTTTTGAGCGCTGCTGCCGTACCAGAAGTGCCAGGTAGCTCAGAATTTGCTGTAATTCGTGGCAACCGTGAATAAAAGACGCCAAGTTGTAGCCCGAATGGCGCAAGCTGAAAAGCTCTTCGAAATCGGAGATGAGTCGCGGTTGCAGGCTCACCGATTGGATCGGACCGGTCATGTCGATGTGGCGACAGAAATCATCACCGAGCGTGCCATCAAAGTGAATCCAATAGATCGACCAAGGATAGTTACTGTGCGAGCTGTAGCTGTGATTGACGCCTTTGGGCAGCATAATCAGATCGCCAGGACGAATTCGATGTGCTTTGCCGTCTAGCATCAGGGTACCGCGGCCGGCGGTGCAATAGATCAGCAGGTTGTTTTGATGTTTCTCTCTCACCATTTGGTGATCTTCTGCCTTCGGGTAATAACCCATGGCAACGGGGTAGAGACCGCTGGTGAGTGGGTTTTTGGCCAATTGATCACAAAGAAATTGCGGCGTTAGAAAGCGAATCCCTTTAGTCGGCAGTGGCCAATTCGACGTTAGTTGCATATTAAGTATCTGATTTATATGGTTTTATGGTGCCAGAATTAAGCTTAGTGTTACTTCAATAAAGCGCAAGATCGTCCATTATAAAGGCAATATCGTCAATCCACAGCTATTGTCTGCTTGTGGTTTACTGACTCGTTTAAACTGGTGGTATTAACACATGGGGTTTCGTCTTGCAGAGTCGATGCCTGTTTGTTGTCGCAGGCATTGGAGCCCCGTGTAGCTGAGGCTTATATGTCGGTGTTGGATAGGGTGTTTTTCTCAGGCATTTTGGTTTTTTTCTGCCTGAGGCTCGAAACGCAAAATTATCCAGCCTAATATTAACGGTTAGATCTGGCCTGTGTTCGGCCTTAATGCATGATAGAGACGTGGCTATGGATTTTAATTTAAACGAAGAACAACAAGCCTTTCAGGAAGCTGCTCGAGCTTTCGCCGAAGGTGAGATGGCGCCTCACGCCGCTGAATGGGATGAGAAGAAGATTTTCCCTAAAGACGTCATCGCCAAAGCCGGTGAGTTAGGTTTTTGCGGCATGTACTGCCCAGAAGAGGTGGGGGGCATGGGCTTGTCACGGCTCGATACGGTCATCATTTTGGAAGAGCTGGCCGCTGGCTGTACCTCTACCGCGGCGTTTATCTCCATCCACAACATGGCTTCTTGGATGATGGCCTCTTGGGGAACCGAGACTGTTAAAGCGCAGTGGTGTGGTGATTTGGCCATGGGGCAAAAACTAGCGTCTTATTGTTTGACTGAACCTGGGGCGGGCAGTGATGCCGGCTCGCTGCGCACCAGCGCCAAAAAAGACGGCGATGACTACGTCATTAATGGCAGTAAAATGTTCATCAGCGGTGCTGGCAGTACCGATGTGTTGGTACTGATGGCCCGAACGGGCAGTCCAGAAGATGGTCCGCGCGGTATCAGCGCCTTTGCCGTTCCCGCCGACCTAGAGGGAATCTCTTACGGAAAGAATGAAGACAAAATGGGTTGGAATTCACAGCCGACTCGCGCCATTTCATTTGAAGATGTTCGTATCCCGGCGGCCAACTTGTTGGGCAAAGAAGGCGAAGGATTCAAAATCGCCATGAAAGGGCTGGACGGCGGTCGCATCAATATTGCCACCTGTTCTATTGGCGCCGCGCAAGCCTGTATCAATCACACTCAAGAATACATGCGCGAGCGCAAGCAATTTGGTCAAGCCATTGCCAATTTTCAAGCGCTGCAATTTAAGTTGGCCGACATGGTGACTGAATTGGTAGCGGCCAGACAAATGATTCGTTTGGCGGCGGCAAAGCTTGATGAAGGCCACAGCGACAAGACCACTTACTGTGCCATGGCTAAACGCTTTGCCACCGATATTGGTTTTGAGGTGTGCAATAACGCAATTCAATTACACGGTGGTTACGGTTATATCAAAGAGTATCCCATCGAGCGCTTTATGCGCGATGCGCGAGTCCATCAAATATTGGAGGGCACCAACGAAATCATGCGCATGTTAACTGCGCGACGTATTTTGGAAGATGGAGCACCCGAAGCGATTCGCTAAACAGTGCGCCCAGTTGAACTAACACGTTTAGCTGGGACATTGCTCCAACAGCATTCGATCTCTAACGACAACAGCCAATCACAAAGACAAGAGTTTTGCTTGTCTTGGCAATACACGGAATAAAAAATTATGAGCGATTTACTGAAAGTCGAAAAACGCGGTCATACCGCCATCATCACGTTCAATAACTTACCGGCCAATACTTGGACTCCAGAAAGCCTTCGCTACCTGGAAAGTGTTGTCAATGAGTTGAATGCCGACTCCGAAAACTACGCGCTGATTTTAACTAGCAGTAGCGAAAAATTTTTTAGTGCCGGCGCTGATCTCAATCAGTTCAACCACAATGATAAAGGTAAGTCTTTTGAGTTTTCTCTAGCCTTTGGCGAAGCCTTTGAAGCTCTGTCGAATTATCAAGGCGTGTCTATTGCGGCAATTACGGGTTATGCCATGGGCGGTGGTTTAGAGGTTGCTTTGTCTTGCGATATCCGCATCTGTGAAGAGCAGGCGCAAATGGCTCTACCTGAAGCCGCGGTCGGCCTATTGCCTTGCGGTTTAGGTTCACAGCAGTTGGCTTGGTTAGTTGGCGAGCAATGGGCCAAGCGTATGATCTTATTAGGTGAGCGCCTTAAGTCCGACAAGGCTGAAAAGATTGGCTTGGTTTCCGAGGTGGTTGCTACCGGTACCGTGCTTGATAAAGCTCTGGAGCTAGCGGCCAAAGTTGAAGGTCAGTCGCCGACCTCTGTGCGTTTCTGTAAAGAGTTGATTCAAGAAGCTCGCAGCGGTGACATGACTTCCGCCTATGCTAAAGAGCGTGAAATGTTTGTGAAATTGTGGGATACCCAAGATCAGAAAGAAGGTGTGGGCGCATTTTTAGAAAAACGTAAGCCCGAGTGGAAAAACGCCTAATCCAAGCGCTATTGTTGATCTACTTTCACCGTTCGATGCGATAGATCCGTCAACGAATAAGTAGAGTTCACTTCATTGAGGTAACCGACACGGTTTTCTGTGTCGCTGATGTTAAGGAAATTTCATGACCGAACTAGTGACTTTTGAAGAACGCGCCGCCGCAGGTGGAAAGAAACTCGGCGTTGCCATGCTCAATTCAGAAAAGTCTCTGAATTCCCTGTCTTTGCCAATGGTTGAGGCGCTCTACCCTCAACTTCAAAAATGGCAAAAAGACGACAGCATACTTGCCGTGTTTTTACACAGTGCAGGGGATAAAGCGTTTTGCGCCGGTGGCGATGTGGTCGCTTTACACGCGGGCTCTGCCGCCTACGGTGAGGCTCTGCCCAATAATTCTTGTGAAGAGTTCTTCGCCCTCGAATATCGTTTAGATTATTTGATTCACACCTTTGGCAAACCCTTTGTGGTGTGGGGCACGGGATTTGTGATGGGCGGCGGCTTGGGTTTACTCAGCGGCGCCTCTCATCGCGTGGTGACCGAAACCACACGTATGGCCATGCCGGAAATTACCATCGGCCTTTACCCTGATGTGGGCGGTACTTGGTTCTTGAATCGCACTCCGGGAAAAACCGGACTTTTTTTGGGGCTGACAGGCGCCAATATTAATGCCGCCGATGCTGAGTACATTGGTTTGGCCGACTTCTTTATCACTCAAGATTTGAAACAAGAAGTGATGACCGCATTGACCGAAGTGAAATGCGAACAAGGTGTCGCCGGTGTCATGCAGCACTTTAGCGCTTTGGTGGCGCCGCAAAAGCCCGCCGGTAATGTCGAGGCGCACATCGATTGGATTAACGCGGTGTGCGATGGTGACTTGTCTCAAGCGATTGAAAAAATTACCGCTTACGACGGTGACGACAAATGGTGCAGCAAAGCCGCCGCTACATTGGCCGGCGGCTGTCCGATTACTCCGTCATTGGTTTGGCAGCAGCTCCATCGCGGTAGCAAGCTTTCGCTCGAAGAGGTGTTTCGCATGGAGTTGACCATGTCGGTTAACTGCGCCAAGCGTGGTCACTTTAAAG
>JBOEGJ010000054.1:0-54301 GCA_050633365.1 Cellvibrionaceae bacterium
CCCATCACTCCCAATTTTGTTGGGAATAATCTCGCCGTATTCGCCTTTGCCTTTTTGTGAAAAGTCGTAGTGGCTATCGATATGTGGGAGTTTGACTAGATTGTTTTCTACGTCGAAGTTTTGGATTATTCCGTCTGTTGTTTCGCGGAAGCTTATATTGCTAATAATGCACGTTACACTTCCCGAAGAGCGCTTAAACTGCTGAGCCCCATCTCTGTCCTTGTTAAAGTTAAGGGTGTGGTCGCCCGCAGAACTAAAGCTAGGAGAGTCGGCCGTTGCCGTTGCCCGGATCGTCCCGCCACTAATACTCTCGACGGTAAAACTCAAGAAACCGTGATCTGGCTGACTATCGGTTGAGATAAATTGAAGCTGCTGTAGTGAGCCATCACCCACTAACTGCCAACGCCCATCTCCTAAATACGTCCACGCTGGATTAGCGCTTGACGGGTTTTCGATAACGGACTGCGTATACAACTCAGGCCCAAACCGATCCACACTACCTGATTGCACCGCTATTGCTGTTCCATCTCCGTTATCGATGATGTCATTGTCTTTTAGGGTGTAGTGGTAATCTCCATTATTTATAATTAAATTTGCAACGATGCCCGCATTGAACTGAGTCAGAGAACCTAAAGCAAAAAACGTATCAAACTGAGGATTTGTCCAACTAACATCGGAGGCGCTACCGACAAACTCGCCGTCAACATATACCGAAGCAACTGTACCAATCAAATCAACAACTATGACGTAAGCCTGCCCAATAACTACTTGAGGAATAGCCACTCCTTTTTGAACCCCGTTAAATCTTAACGACATTATTGCGGCTGTCGAGATGGCTGATATTCGTATAAAATTATTGTTATCTGGGGACGCGCCAAGTATCGTTTGATTTCCACTGATGCTGTCGGTTTTAAAATCAAAGCTGACCCTATTGAAGGTAAAAGGACTAGTCTGCACATACAAATCAGTACCATTACCCTGCGTGAAAACCCCGCCCTGCAATCCAGTTTCATCCCACATCTTTTCGACGTGGACGGAGCCTTGAAAGTGATTAGACCCTGCTATTCCCGATTTATCTTCACCGATTGCTGTTAGGTTAATTGGGCCTTTTATCGCGTGACTCAAGGGTATAGTGCTCCCTACCCCTGCAACATTAAGATAGGCAGTCCCTGTCGCCTGATTAACAGCAAAATAGAATTTGGTTAATACATCCACAGGCACTACACCGCTATCAGAGAATATTAGATAGCGGTTTTCTTCAGGCACGTCTGCAGACTCATACACAAGCCTTACCTTATTAGGCTGGTTATGGGAATCTTGATTTACCTCTAGCCTCCACGTATCACCCGACGCTATGACATCGTAGCTTGAGGCAGTAGTCCTTCGACACTCACCACTAAAGCCCCAGACCCCACTCTTAGGCTCAAACACAACAGGCGTCACTGACTGATCGGTGCCGTTTAGGCGCAGGGCGTATTCACGAATTGCCGCCGTCAAGGCGTTGGGTGTCATCCCTCTTTTAAAAGGAATCGCTTGTAGGCCGTTCGCTTTTAGCTGACGCGCTCGCATAATCAATCGCTGCTTGTAACCGAGTAAGAATAAACATCACCGCCGCTTGCAGGGGTTAGCACAATTTCGAACAGGTGCCCCGCAATGGTGACAGGTGTGGGGGCTGACAAATCAATCTCGCCGTTATCAACCGCTTGTGCGGTATCCAGCCCAAAGGGGCGCGCGGTAACTGTAACCGTGCCCACGCCTTCACAGGCAATGGTGTGGTAGGTGGCGTGTTTGCTCGGTGATTCGCTTTGCTCACCGGTTACGTTTTTGTTGCCCAATGTTCCGCGATTCATAACTGGCCTCTTCAATCATTTGCCTTTAAGAGCTTTTGCAATGGCGTTGGCTGTGACTATTTCTTGGTTTGCCCAGTGGCGTTTGTCCAAGAAGATGGCCTGCGCCATGGTGTCTTCGTTCACCTCTTGCCCTGGTAAAAAGTGCGCTACCAGGGCTTCGAGTTGTGCGTACTGGCTGCGCTCTATACCGGCGGCTAGGTCGTGCGCTTTTTTACAATAATGTCCAAATCAGGGGTGTACTGATCGATCACTAACGCACCGATTGAAAGCTCTGCGCCTGGGTTTTCATCCAACAGTTTGACCAGCTCGTCTTTTTGATCGGCTTGAATGGTAGACACCAACAAGTTGTGAAAGGGTACGGTTTTGTTGGTTGGCCCCATCGCGTTAATGCACTTGTTGTAAGCGCTTCGTGTCATCCCAAAAACAAAGTTGGTGCCGTTGACTTCGGCATCTAAAAGTTGTGTGGCGTTACTCATTGTTATTATCCTCTGTGGATATCGTCGAAAAGTTTATCGAGCTTGTTTTCGATTCGTTCAAGCCCATTGGTAAAATCGTTTTTGGTGGCGTAGTTTTCGGCCACCTCTATTTGAAAGTTGTAATGTGTTTCTTTTAATCTCTCTAAGCGCACATACAAGCTACAAATCACCGCTATCAACAGCGCAATAGCGCCATTAGCAATGGACACCAACACGGTTAACACCACCGGCGATAGACCATCCATCAGCGCGCCCCCTTGGCGAACATATCTTTTAACTTACTGCCCATGCTTGAGCCAAAGAAGAAGCCAATCACTTGCTGTCGCTCTTGCCACAGTGCCGCAACACTGGTGCCAATTAGGTTGCCCAATGCCAAGGCGACGGTTTTATCGTCGACAAACTCAATCACCAAACCGTTACACGCCAACAAGATGGCAACCGCCCAATGGTTTTGGGTGATTACCCGCCTGGCGATCTCATCGGCCATGGTGTTGTTACCGCTGTACATCGTGCGGGCGCTGTCGATGTCATTGAGTGCGGCCAGCGCCAGTTCGTGTTCGTTATCAACAAGTTTTTTTCGTATGGCTTGCGCCATTTGTTGATCGGCCTTGGCTCTTTCAAGTGCCTGTTCTGGCGTAGTAGCGCCGGTGGCAATCTTTGCTACATCAATAATTTTTTGGGCGGTTTTATCGCCTAACTTGTCGCCCAACTTTTCCGAGATCCAAGAATCAAAGCCGGTAACGCTGGCCAAGCCTTTGGCAATGGCAATGGCTGTCATAGGTTCCATAGTTGCGCCTCATCAAACAGGGTGTAAGTAAAACCATTCCCGTAACGGTTACGGGCTTGGCGGCACAGATTCATCAACAAGGCAAAGTCGACAGCGCTGGCAAGCACTTGGCAACCGGCCGACCATCGATCTACCCGCTTGCTAACCCCATAGGCGCGCGCACGGTGGCAATTAATGCCGTAGTGGCCCTGTTGGGCTTCGCCGCTTATATCAAGCGCTTGGTCGCGGTTGTTGTCGCGGTATACGGTCACGGGGGCCGCTTGTACTAAGGCGTCGTATTTGCCCTGGTGTTGCCCCAGCTTCCAAAGCCCAGGGTATTGCCCTGGTTTCACAATGGCGGTGCCATCGATGTGCGCGGGCTCTTCTCGCCAGTAGGTGCCAGGATCGGTAGTGGCCGAGAACCAAAACAGATGCGGTTGCCCTTGGGTGTAAAACGCAACGCCAAACCAATCGTTAAACTCGTTCGAGCGGCTTTCCGCACTGCGAATACCCACCAAATTTAGGTTGTAGTCGCCCTCGTCAAAAAAGCGATAACCCGCCGCTTGATAGGCTTGCTTTATCTGCTCGATGGTTGGGCGCTTGGCAGTGGATACAGTCACGGTTAAAACCCTTTCAGGTGTTGCTCTTGTAAGTAGTAGCCCTGGCATTCGGCGCAACGTACTGCGCCGCCAAGGGCTTGTCGTTCGGTTTCGATTTCGTACCAACAATCTACACAGTGTTTTAGGCTGGCGGGCTTGTTGGCGCTTTTTCGGGCTTGATTGCGCAAGGCGATGTCGCGTTGCAGTTGCTCAAGCTCGGCCGCTCTATCGAATTCGTCGACCATGTTATTTACAACAAGTAGTCTTTATCTTTTTCCGGCGCGTAGGGCACACCGTTAATGCGCACAAAATCTTTGCCAGTCACTTCAAAGGGCAGCTTGTGCGTTAGCATTTCGTCGCCGTTGGCATCGGCGCTCAACAGATCCGATATTTTTATCAAGCACTCAAAGGCTTCGATGTTCAGCTCTTGGCCCGCCACGGCCCCCACAAAGTTCACGTCGAAGGTGGGCATTTCTTGCCAACTACCGGCGGCTTTTGCGGCATCCAACAACACTTCGAAGTTGGCACTGTCGCAGGTCAATTCGCCGGTGGCGGCAACACTGCCACGGGTATGGCCGTTGGGGCGGCCTCGGCTTTTACTCGCCTTGCTGTTGTCTTCGATAGAGATAGATACTTCGTCGAACTGCGCTTGCAGATCCCCGACACGGGTGATCACGTCAAAGCCTGATAATTTTGCAGCCATGTTGGTTGCTCCACTGAATGAATTTAAAAGTTTGCCAAACCGGCTGCGGTTAAGCCGCCGTGCCCGTGCTTAAATCCAGCACCAAGTTGGCGGTGATGGTTTTTGGCGAGTTCCACGGCTGTACTTTGATGTACACATCGACCACGGTTAGCCCCTTCCACACGATGGCGACGGCATCAGCTTCGGGTGGGCGAATATCCCCTGGGAAGTGCGAGCCAGCAAACGTCGTTGAATGGCTCATCTCTCTAAGCGGTCTTGAAAAGTAGGTTTTTGTGCTGGCGGTGCTTTCGGGTGAGTCGTTAAAGCTGCGATCAGCCACACGGCGAATCGCTAGGATACGAACCGCTCGGGCAGCCTTGTCGACTACGCGCAAATTTTCGACTACTTGGTAGTCGCCGCCTTCGGCATCGAGCAAGTTGCAGTCGCCCCAATAAGTACCGTCAAAATCGATGTATTCTTGTTTGCACGATAAGCGGTTGGCATCCAGCGCGGTGAGTATGGCGCTTGGCAGGCTCACTCCCTCGCTATCAACAGGCACAGCCCCCAGACCCAACACCGTGTCGCTTTTGACGCGCATGGGGCTGTCGGCAATGGAGAATGACCGATTGCACAAGCGGCCCACCAGCACGCCCAAATCGTTACCGTGCAGTTGCGGCACTGCGCCCACGCGGTCGGCTTTAACGCCATCAACAATCGCAATTTGTGCGACTTGGTACTGCGCCCAAGTTTGGGTGCCTGGATCGATGCCAGGGGTTGCGCGCAACACAATCACACGGCGGGCAAACTGGGTGCGCAGTTGTTCGGCCAACAGGTAATCATCGTTTAAATCTTGGCTTTCGGTAGCCGGTGTACACACCACCACAAATTCGGGGCTAACGCTGTCCATTGCGATCACCACTTCGGCGACTAAATCGTAATCGGCGGCGCAGGGTAGCGCGTAGCACAACCAGTTTTCACCGCCGTTGGCTTTGGCGGCGGCCACGTTGGTTTTGATTTCGCTGTCGGCAGAACCCAACACCACATCAAGATCGGTTTGTGTGTCGATGGCTAATACAGTGCCGGTGCCAGTGCCACCAAGGCCGATGAAAAGTGCAACGCGCTCGACTTCGTTAAAAGTGCCCTGCCCCAAATTTTGGTTGTTAACCGTAACCTTGCCCTGTGCCATGGTTTAGCCTCGTGGTTTTGCGTTTACTGTTTGGTTAAACACGGTTTGCACCATGCCTTCGATTTCTTTTTCAGTGGCCCCAAGAAAACTTCGGGCCGGTAGCTGAATGATCCAGCTTTGTTTGTCGGGGGCATCGCGCATACTGCGCAAAATTTGCCCCGCTTGGCCCACGGTTAGGTTCTCAACAATCCACTTAATGGTGGCTTTCGATTTGCCTTTACCCTTAGCCCTTGGCCGCTTGTAACCTTCGGCCTTTAACGATTTAGCCTGGGTGCGTGTGGCCGGTGCGCTGTAGTCGGGCTCGCCGTGTATCTTGGCCATTTTGCTGGCCGTCATGGTCGAGGCGATACCGTCTTGGTGCGCCCGTGCGCCACTGCTGGCGGCTCCGGTTTTAATATCAACAATCCCCGCCGCCGCTGTGCCTCTCGCTCTTAACAGCTTGCTATAACCGCGCAACATTTTGCGGCGGCTTCGGCCTTTGCGTTTTTCCCAGGGCTGGCCATCTAGCCCGCGTTGTTCTCGCAATCGCTTGCGGCTCTGTACACGAACCTTTCGCGCCATTTGGCCGTTAAGGCGCTTTCGTTTGGCCGCTGGCAGCTTTAACAACTGCAATTTTTGTTTAACGGTCAAAAAGCTCTGAACATCGGCCCGCATCATCACCGACACTGGGCTAACTATCCTGGTAACGCTTGTCGGTATCGCGGCCGGTTAAGTGATCGACGCCCACGTCGGTCACATCGTTGTGAGCAATCGAGCCGGTGCTGTAACGAATCCCTTTAAAGAGGATCGGGCCGTTATCGTCTTTGACCAGTTCGACCTTTTCTTCAAAGTCGACATTGATCGAAATATTCGCGGTATCGTCATCAACCATTTCGATGTCGATATCGGGGGCGCTAAGTTTTTGTTGGTCGCGCTCTTCGTCGAACTCGATCAAAAACGTACACACCACCGCCATCAATAAATCGGGGGTTTTGGTGTAGCCTTCGAGTGTGTAAATCCCCTGGTATCGAAAGCGGCAAACCACCAAGCCGTTGCGGCGATCACTGGCCGCCAAAACCATCTTTCCATCTTCGGCCCAGCTATCGAGCTGTTCAGAGGCCACCAAGTTGGCGTTATCAAGTGCCTGGTGAAGCTGTGAGAGCTTTTCTAGGGCCATTACAGCAACTCCACGCCAATGGTGGTTGTGAGGCCGCGCAGGCGCTTTAAGGCGCGTCGGCTTTCGGCCAGCAATAGGCTCTTGGTGTCGTCGTGTTCTTTGGCGATATTTTCAGCAATGTCACGGCGGCTAAAGGTTTGAAAGTCGGCCAACAAAAAGGCTTTGGCTCGGTAGTACACCGCCGCCTTATAAAATGAGGTTCGTGCGCCATTGTCGGCGCTATCTACGGCCACCAAATTGGCGTGGCCCGCATCGATCCATTGCGTTTGTTCATTGGCAAGCCCAAGATTTACCGCGCCCACAGCCACGGTTAATTGGTGCTCGACGGTCTCGGCGGCAATGTTGCTCGGTACGCGATGCAGCTTTTGAAATTCACCCAACGACAACGCGGGGAAAAACCCATTGTTGTCGACGCTTTGGTCGTGAAACTCTTGTGGTCTGCCGCTAAAACTCATTGCGCCGTATCCGTTTTAATTAGAAAGCGAGACCAAGGCGGTTAACTGCCTAGCCAAAGGGCAAACAGTGCCCCGCCTGGCTCGCTTGGGTCGGGAGTCGGTTTACTGGGCGTTATCGCCTAGCGTTTTTGCTAATTCTTTTATGCGGCCTTTACAGCCCGCCTTGTCGTTGGCCTCTTGTGCTTGGCGGTAGTACTCTAGGGCTTCCTTTTTGTCGCCGTTTTTCTCGGCCAACTGCCCCGCCACCTTGAAGGCTTTACCCTTGCCAATGATGTTTGTGGTTGGCCACGCGCCATCACTCACACGCAGGCAAACTTGATCAATGTAAGGGCTACCACTGTCGCCTTTTTGTAACTGGCCATCGGCCCAGGCGGCGACCTGTTCGATAAAGAAGCCAGACAAGTCACGTGAAAAGTTGGCCGGTGAATCTTGATGTTGTTTAATGCACTCATCCACCAAGCGAATGGTGTTATCTAAATCTTCAACATCAAGACACCAGATCGCGCAACGCACTAACATGGCGTTAGGGTACGAGGCCCCGCTTTCGAGATAGGCATCAACGTGCGGCAAGTACTTAGGCAAAAGCTCATCGCGCTTGAGTTTGATTTTTTCGGCAACCGATTCGAGTGCGCCCAGTCGATCCAAGTCTTGATCGAGTGCCGACAGCAACACTTGGCGGTCGTGCTCGGTGGCTTTGGTTTTCACGAATGCAACGCTTTGCGCTTGCGCCTCGCTCTTGCCCTCATCGAGTGCGGTTTGTTTAGCAACGCATCGTTGTTGGTGCTGTTTGGTAATCAGTGGCATGGTGAAATCTCGTTTTAAAATAAACGTTATCGATTTTTGAAAACGGCGCATCTCATCGCCGTTTTGAGAAACCCACAACCGTGGCAAAAAGGCCCAGGCGGTTACACCTGGGAAAGTGCCACGTTATTGGTTATGCCCAGCCGCCTAATCCGTCGGGCAATTGGACGTTAGCCGGTTCAAAGCCTGCGGCTTTTTCTTCGTCTTCGATTACATAGCCATCGTTGACGCTGTTGTACTCTTCGACGCGTGAGCGCTCGGGCTTGTCTTTAACCGCACGGCGCCAGCTATCGGTCTGATAATAAATGCTCAAATTATCGAGGCTCGTTACCAACAAACCGCGACCAGGGAAGAAAGGCACATCGGTCACAAGCTTACAGCCCGCGTAAACCTTACTGATCACCTCGGTTTCGATACGCTCTTTTTCAGTCGGCTTTTGGCCCAGAGCTTCGTAAAGTGCTTGTTTTTCTTCGGCGACTAAATCTTCACCGACGATGGCCACTAAATCACCCGCGCCACGTAGCAATGGATTAACCATCATCTTCGCCGCGTGAACCGCCGCATCAAGATTCGAGAAATCACCACCGGCACCAATGCGAATTTTTCCGGCTTGTTTCGTACCTTCGGTAAACCACTGCTTGCCCGAGGCGTATTCACGCAAGAGCTGAAGCCAGCCAATATTGACGTCTTCGCCCATCGTGTTTGTAGCGGGGTTGGTGACAGCGGCAACACTGGTACCGTGCCAACCCGTCTTGATGCGAGACAAGGCAATCGCGCGACGCATCCACATGGCGTAGCGTTCTTCAAAGTTCTTGAACTTTGCCCAAGCATCTACGGTGGAATACGGTAGATAGGCATCGAATTCGGTAAAGTGGAGTTCGTAGTCTTTCGCGCCTAGGCTCACCAGATTAGATGGCTGTCGATCACCGGCATCGGTGTCGGTGCGCTTTGCTACCAGACCGCTAACCGAACCAAGAACCTTTTGTCCTTTAAGTTCGTCAACCGGAACTAGGTTAACCATTCCCAAAAACTCTTCGCTTTCGACAATAGCGTCTTGCAGTTCTTGGGCAACAGTTGGGGTCACATTGAATTGTTCAGTAACGGACTCAACGCCGTAAGTGGTAGCCATAGCCACAGTCATGGCAGCAAATAGTAATTTCGTCTTCGGTTGCATGTTTTCGCCTTCCGATAAAGTGTATTAAATTATTGGGTTTTGGAATTTTCTACAGCGTTACCTAAAGGCAGCGACGCTCGCCACCATCGCCAGCGCTGTCGGTCGTTTTAGTGTCCTTACCGTCGGGACTATCTTTGAGCGCTGCAAACTGGGTTTTCAAATCATCCATTTCAGTGCGTAGCTTTTCGTTTTCAGTGTTCAACGCGCTAAACTGCTCGGCAGTCACAGCATCATCAGGCGTAGCCTCGTCTTCATCCGCCGGTTTCAACTCTGCTTTAAGTGCTGAAAACTGAGTATCAACGTGGCCTTTTAGATCAGCAGTTAGAGCTTCGATCTGTTCTTTAGTCATGGTGTCTTCTTCCGAGTCGGGTTGGTTTCTTAATCCAAAAAGGCCAGAAAAAACACCAGGCTTGTACTCAAGCGCCGCGCAAGTGTTAATTTCATTGCCTGAAAAAATTCGGTTTTCGGGGTGTTGTCGACGCTGGTTAAAACGCAACTCTGTGGTTCCCGCGCTGGCGGGAGTATCTGTAACGCCCAACCCCTCAAGGTAATAAATCCCTTTACCCATGAAGTTTTCGCTAACTTCAATCGAGGTATGAACGAACTGTCCCTGTCGGTTTGCCTCAATCAACCAATCATTAGGCGCAAGAATCGCCATCAAATGAATTTCACCCTCAAACGCGGGGTCGGTTGCTGGCTCGACTTTTAGCGCTAGAACACTGCCGCCGTTTTCCATGAAGCGGTAATGATCTTGCCAAAGCTTGGCGGTATAGACTTTTGGGTTGTAGTGCTCGGCCATTTCCTCAAGCCACACTCTATCGATTTCTCGGCCATCAACTGTGGTTCCGCTGGTAGCGATAATCACCCAACTTGTTTTTAAATTTCGCGCCATGCTTAAAAGTCCAATTCGGTTAACTGCAACATTTTTTTGGTGCTTGCCGTTCGATGATTGCCACTTTAGGCAGTCGGCCGTTCACCAGCAACAACCACCATGCCTGTAATTTCCTATCGTGTTGCGGTAGGAAATTCCCGAAATAAACGCACACAAAAAGGCGAGAGAAACCCCGTAAACTGCGAAGCATGAAAGAAGCAGAAACCAAACAACGGGTCTACCCGCAAGAAGTTAAAGACGCGGCAAAGTTTATGTACTTGCGCCGAGTTCCCGTGCGCGATATCGCTTCGCAACTAAATTTGAATAACGCAAGAGTGGTGTACCAGTGGGCCGAGAAAGGCGATTGGGATGCGCAGCTACGCCACGAAACCGTTGAAGAAGCGACCGCGCGCAAGTTGATTGTTCTTGTCGAGAAAGAAGACAAAACCGATCAAGACTATAAAGAGATAAACCAGCTTACTAACTTACTCGACAAACTCGCGGGTGTAGATTTAAAGAAAGCCCGCGCCGCAAAAGAAAAAGCAGCGGCCGTTAGCGGTGGCAATGGGGGCGGCTCTCACAACCAAAAGAAAGGCGCAAAAGGTAAAAACGACATTGGCGAGATTAGCGCCAAACAATTAGAGACGATTCGCAAAGAGTTGTTTTATCAGTACCAGCAAAACTGGTTTGATAACTTGGATCAACGCACACGTTTTATTTTGAAGTCTCGCCAAATCGGTGCAACCTATTATTTCGCCTGGGAAGCTTTCGAAAACGCCATCATCTCGGGCGATGATCAAATATTTTTATCAGCCAGTAAAAACCAAGCCATGATTTTTAAGGCTTACATTTACAAGTTCGCGCTTGAATATTTCGACATTAAGCTCAAGGGCGCAGAAGCCATCGAACTCACTAAAGACGGCAAACCTTGGGCAACTCTAAGATTTGTATCGACCAACGGCCGAACCGCTCAGGGATACCATGGCCATCTATACGTTGACGAGGTTTTTTGGATTCCCGATTTCGCCAAACTGAATAAGTTGGCCAGCGGCATGGCTGCTCACAAAAAATGGCGTAAGACTTACTTTTCAACCCCAAGCGTAAAGAGTCACGGGGCTTTCCCAATGTGGGCCGGTGAAAAGTACAACGAGAAACGCACCAATAAAGTTGAATTTGATTTAAGCCACGACGCGATTCAGGGCGGCAAGGTTGGCCCCGACAAAATATGGCGCGATATCGTCACCGTGAAAGACGCCGCCAGGCTTGGCTGTGACCTGTTCGACATTGACGAGCTAATCGAGGAATACAGTGAATCCGAGTTTAACAACCTGTTTATGTGCGCCTTTATGGAAGCTGGCGCCAGCGTATTCAATCTCGACGATCTATTAAGCGCAGCCGTTGACACTAACGTGGTGTGGGTTGACTTCCAGCTACGCAAAAAACGCCCATACGGTGAACACCCTGTATGGATCGGTTACGACCCCGCACGGGTTGGTGATCGATCGACGGTGGTGGTCATTGCCCCACCACTAGAAGACGGTGGCAAGTTTAAAGTTCTTGAAAAGATTGATCTTAAAGGGACGTTTAAATATCAGGCCAGCACGATCAAACGATTAACCGAGAAATACAACGTGCAATTTATTGGCGTTGATTGCACCGGCCCAGGCTTAGGCGTGATTGACGAGGTGAAAACCTTTTATCGACGGGTGACACCGATTCATTACACCTTAGATACCAAAACTCGTTTGGTACTAAAGGCAATCGACGTGGTCGAGGCCCGCCGTATCGAGTGGGACGCCGAACACAAAGACATTGCCCAGGCGTTTTTGCAAGTGCATCAAACGACTACCGGCAGCGACCAAATCACCTACGCGGCAGACCGCACCAGCGAAACCGGCCACGCCGATGTGGCTTGGTCGATCATGCACGCGTTATCACACGAACCATTAACCGGCCGCAAACGCAAAGCGTCGGTGGGCATGTAGAAAGGGTAAACGAATGCGAAAAGGTGAATTGAACAAGGGGCGCCGTAGCTTTAACAGTACCCCACAGGCACGTAAAAGCTCGGGCTCGGGTGCGATGGCGTTTAACTTTGGCGAACCCGAAACCGTATTAACCAACAGCCTCATGGAAAACTTGGGGCTGTTTCTAAACCCTCACGGTAACTATTGGGAACCACCGGTTAGCCAACCAGGCTTAGAAAAACTGCTAAAGGCCAACGGCCATCACGGCACCATCCCCTATTTTAAGCGCAACATGCTGTGCAAGTATTTTAATCACAGCGACGTGTTACGCCGTGAAGATTTGGGCAAGGCCGGTTTTGATCTAGACGTGTTTGGTCACTGCTATTTTCAGAAGATATTCAATAGAGTCGGCCAACTTCGGTACCTAGTACATTTGCCAGCGTTAAATATGCGACGCATGAAAACCGCCGATCAGTATTGCATGTTGATCAAAGGGAAAGACCCGCTCGAATTTAAAGTGGGCGAAGTGATCCAGATAAAGGAGTACGACCCTAGCCAGCAAATCTACGGCCAGCCGCAATACCTGGGCGGCATTCAATCGGTGTTACTGAACGAAGATTCAACCCTGTTTCGACGTAAGTATTACAACAACGGCGCGCACATGGGTTACATTTTTTACACCGCCGATGCCGACTTGGAAGAAGACGACGAAAAAGCCCTAAAGGAACAAATCAAAAACAGTAAAGGTGTGGGTAACTTTCGCAGTATGTTTTTAAACATACCAGGCGGAAAACCCGACAGCGTGAAGATTATCCCCGTGGGCGACATTGCCACTAAAGATGAGTTCGAGCGTGTAAAGAGTATTAGCCGAAGCGATATTCTGGCGATGTGGCGAACCAACGGCGCCTTGGCCGGTGTGATGCCCGAGAATACCGGCGGCTTTGGCGACCTGGATAAAATCACCCGCAACAATTACGAAAATGAAGTGGTGCCAGTACAGCAGAAGTTTTTGCAGTTGAACGAGTTTTTACCGCGCGAATATCAAATCAGCTTTGCACAGCCCGAAGCGTTAGCCGCATAAACCGTTTGACAAAGTGTAGTATTTACCCCTTGAGGTGTAACCATGTTAGAATTACCCCCAGTTGATGATTGGGAGAACCAAGACGTGCGCGTAAATTGCCCCGAGTGCCACGGTGTAGCCATCGTATCGAGTCGAAAAGAACAAGACCCCAAAGTGGTCGATCTATATTGCTCATGCAAAGACCCAATGTGTGGCGCGACATTCAAGTCAACGCTGGCATTTAGTCACATTATCTCGCCGTCGGCCAACTCATCAAAACGATTGGTGCTAGACCTATTAAAAAACATGCCCAAACACGAACAACAAGATTTACTCGCCGCTCTTTAACCCTTTTCGATTTCCTCCTCTCGGCTTAGTGCCCCATCTTTGTGGGGCTTTTTTTGCCCTGTTGTTTACCTGCATTCCGTTGACTGTCTTTCATCCGCGTTACTTAATCGATTGCAGTACCGCGCCAATGACTTCACTCACATCGTCTAGATCAAGATCGGCGGCGACTCTAGCGTCGTCGTTGATGGCTTCACCTGGGTTTTGCAAGATCGCCTGAACACTGGCCAACCTGAACCGTGCCCGATGCAAGTTGTCGCGTAGCGCTAGATTAAGTTGTTGATTCCTTTGTGCGGTCATTCCTTATTCCCTTTTTGTCTGTTTTCTAGGCGTAGTTAAACTACGTGTTATAAGCGCGAGTAATCCGGTAATTTGGCAGCTCATTGCCCACCGAATTCATCATGCAATCGTTAAAATTAAAATTTGGCCTTAATGTCAAGGCACTACGCACACAGCAAGGGCTAAGCCAAGAAAGCCTGGCAGACCTGTGCGATTGCAGTATCGAGACCATTAGCCACATAGAACGGGGCATACACGGCCCACGTTTCGACCTGCTCGAAAAGCTGGCCAGCGCGCTAGAATGTCCGGTCAGAGACCTTTTTGATTTTTAACCACCTCCCCTTCTGGCAAATCCTTGCCTATCCATAATGTGAACTCTGTCGAATAACAGCACATCAAGAATAACGACAAAATGTTCTAAAAACAGGCCTTGATTTACGGGGTACCGGATCGCGCACGCTATTTATTCGGCTATAACTGGAATTAGCACTTTTTTACACCCATAATTTCTCAATGTTGATTTATGTGACAACCACAACGTGTTAACCCCAGTCGAAGTCGGGCAGCGGATTAAGCAGGCAAGAACATCTCAGGGAATGAACCAAACACAACTGGCCATCAAAGCCGGTCTATCCAACTCGACGATATCCGACATCGAGCGGGGCAAACTCGACCCCAAAATAAGCCAAGCGAGCAAAATTTGTCGAGTCTTGGGGTTCGATCTGAATTGGCTTTATGGGTACGCCGCCGAAGACTTAGACACCATGATCGACAGCGGCGAACTCAATATCGAGGCTTGGGTAAAGTTTAAAGGGCTTAACTACGAATACAGAAAGCGGATTTATGACGAGATTGAATTCTTGTTTGATATACAGAAATAGGCAGACCGGCGCCCAACTTAACAATTATTAACAAAAAACGGCTTATTTCGGTATATAAAACTATACAGTGGCGGCACCTTATGGTAGGCAATCATTGTTTATTGTGGTTTCATACGCTCAGGGCCAAGCATTTGGCCTTGGGTCTTGAGAGAGGGAGCAACTAACTCCCCCTCTCAAGTTAAACAACAACTATTCAGAAGTCGTTTAAGGTTTAGCAACCAAAGAGTAGCGCCTGGCATTCAAAGTGTAAACCGCCAGTAGCTATCTCACGGAATGACCTCTGCCAACATGGGAGAGAATAATGTCTCACTGGGAATATCTAAAAGCACTTTTATTAGCGCTTCAGATCTCAAAGTGGCTATATGAGAACCTACCAGAAAAGTGGCAGCGTTTGATTAGAGCTTTATTTCAATAATAGAAAACAATCAATGCGGGTTTATGGCCCGCATTGATTTTGTTGTTTATAGATACACCTCTCCAACTTGGATTTTTAGCTTGAGTCCGAGCCGCAATGTAACTCGCAAAAAGTAGGTTATTGAGGGTTATAGTCACTATCTAAGGTCACTAGACCGCCCTTAGTGACTCCTAACCATGTAAAAGTTTTTATGGTTCCGTAGCATTCAATAAACATTTCGTCACCTTCAAGTTCCTGCCCCTCAAGGCAATAGACCTGAAGCGTTCCACTTTCATCGATCGCCAACGCCACTCGATCCGTTACATATCTAGGAATAATTGCCAGGATCAGTCCAAGTATTAGTTCCACGTTAAAACCCTTTGAATTATTGATGATCACTTCTCCTTCTCAGTCTATTTTCAGTAGACAACTTCGCGCATACCGCCTCGAAATAATCCTCGAATAAACCAATGTGTATTTGTTTTCCGTTGGCCACCAAGTACGCACGGTAGTTTTTTTGTTTCGTTTGGTAATTAACCCCCCGCAATCGCGAGGGCTTTGATTGTGGGAACGGCGTTGGCTTTACTTTCAACATCACTCGACGCGGTGTGGTTGGTCGATTCGTTTGCACAGATACCATATCGCCGTATTGCACCAAGAACGCCGCACGGCGTGTACCACTCGGGTGAAATCGATTAGCGACGATTTGTGCGTACTCCAACGCCTCGTCGATACATGGGAATACTTTCACTTTTTGCCCCCCTTTCTCTGTTTCTTTTGGCGCTGCTCGAACTCCGCAACCTGCCGTGCAATTTGTTGACGCTCTTGCTCTTTACTTGAAACGGTAAAGTTTGCGGCTTCTGTTTGTCTTGAAATGAATCGGTTCATGGTTCAACGTCCTGTCAGTGAATTTGATACTGCTTGCCATGATCGGCAATGATTCGTTTAAGCTTCTCTTTTCGAGTCGCTTGCATGGTGTTAAAAACTGCTTCTAGGCTTTCACCGGCTTCGACTCTTGAAGCCATAAAACTTGCCGTGAAAATGGATTCGGCCAACAAACCAGCGTCGAGCGTTGAGAGATGCCCTGAATAAGCGTTGATAATTTTTGGTTTTGTATCGCCCATCTCTTCGCCTACATGAAACACCGCAACCGACACCAGCGGATTGAATCGTCGATCAACTTGCGAGTGAATCGGGTCGATATTGACGATGGTTTTTGTTGGGCTCATTTCGAGTACTAATTTCATTGTGATAACTCCCTTTAAACGATAACGCTTTGAACAAGCTGAAAGCCTCGGCCTTCTTTTTTGATGTGATTGTTTTGCAACAACCATTCGAAGATCGGCTTCACCCGAGCATGACCACCGGTAATTTCTTTGCCTTGAATGATTTTTTTGACGCTTGGCGTATCTGAAAACTCACCACGCACAATTCGTTGCGCCAAAAGGTTTTGCTCTTCATCAAGCGTGGCGTTTTGCGGCGGCTGTTGGTTCTTAGCGGGCGCCATTTTGGGAGCTGTTTTACCAGCGGCCGGTGCTGGGTTTTTGACTGGCGGCTTAACCGTTACCGGCGGGGTTTGCGGCGCCCAAACGCCACAGGCCAGCACGGCGACAACACAGCCCACATGAATGGAAAAGGCGGTTATTAAAGGGCCGTCTGAGAGGGCCGCTAAGGCGTTGCCGTTGTTGTCGGCGCTTTGCCCTAGGGACAAGCCGAAATTAGCGTGTGCGGCGCTGCTGTTAGCAGTTGCAGCGCTCGACAGGGCTTGGCGCTTTTTGTCGCGTTGTTTCTTGAGAGATTCTAGCTTTTCGGCTTGGGTGTAGGCTCTATCGCGGAAGCTGTAATCAACATCGGCGGCGATGGCTTGGGTTAGTGATTCGATCTGCTGGTTAAGTTGTGCAACCTCGGTTTTTAACTGCTGGTAATCGTCGGTTTGGGTTACGGTTTGGGTTTGGCGTTGGCCGGTTTGGGTTTCGAATAGATCGCGGGTTGCGTCGACACTAATAGCCAGCAGAAAAACCGCAAACACCGACAGCACGGCGGCGGGTAAAAAGTGACGATTAACTAGGTGTTGCCACGCCAGCGGGAAAAACGCCAGTTTACAAAGTGTTAAAGCGAAGGCGGTTAAACCGGCTAACCACTGAATGGCAGTATCGGTTGGGATGCTGGCCCACTGCGCCACCGGTAGCGCAACGCTAACGACAGACAATAAAACAGCGGCGATCAAGACTAGGTGTTTCATGTTGGCGGCTCCTATTGAGTGATGCACTGGTGTTGCTCGCAAGCGTCGAGCTGTTCCATAAAGTCGGTGGTGGCGACCAATTGAAATTGGCCTAGTTGCCCGTCTGTACCGACAAACTCCCCAACCGGTACTCGCACGGTTGAAACACCATCGGTTTCATTTTGAATCGCGGCGGCGAGTAACATGATTTTTTGCGGGTTAACTTCCATTAGTGGGCCTCCCTTTTGGCCTGTGCTTGAATCAGCTTTTTGTCGATAGATTTTTTGGTGTGATAAATCGCGGCCATCGACTCGGACACCGAAAAAGAACTCGGCGCAGATGACTGCAAAGTGTTACGGCATAGCGCCAAAGTGGCGCGAAGGTTTCGAACCTCGGATCGCGTTAACTGCACCGGCCCTTCGACTACTGCGATGTGTTGAGTTTTACCGGCGGGTGACTGCGCAACTCGGGCACGCTTTGCCTCCATCAGTGGTGCATTACTGGCTTGGCGCTTGAGAGCGATGTACATGGGCTTACTGGCCAACACTTCTTGCCAAGTCATTATTGAGGACACCGCCTCGTTACTTTCAAAGGCTTCAAAGATCTGTTGATCAGTCACTTCATTGAACGGTATTGGCTTTACTTCGTTTTCAGTATTCACGGGTAAAACTCCTCGATATTTAGTTGTTTTCGTAAAAGGCTGTGGAAAAACATAATTCTTTTAATCTCTCTTATTCGGCTTCCTCTCTTCGCCCCCCACTCAATAGGGGAGTAGTAACAATAAAAACTGGGTACATCGGGAACATGAACTCTCACTTACTCCGCATCCCTTTGAATATGAGGCTTCACGTACAGTCATTACTGGGAACATCACTGGGAACAACTGGGAACAAACTTTCTCCCGACTTTCCCGAAACCCTTGCCACACAAGGGATCGGGACGGATTCAATTTGTTACCACTGCGGGAACAAACTGGGAACATGTATACAAATAGTTGTTCCCAAATGTTCCCAGCTTGTTCCCGCTAATGTTCCCAGCCTCAGTTGTGAAGGCCTTTACTTAACCTATTGTTTTATAAGAAAATAATAAAAATTTAGTTATCTTGTTCCCAAAGTACCCAGTTTATTCACCCTCCCCGCCCCCGCATAAAAGGCTTCTTTTCTAGCTGGTGCCACACGGCGAAACGGTACGAATGAGCCGCTTAGCCCGTACTGAACACCCAGCACCGAACTAAGCCTCCAGTAATACGAGACCTTACTTTTTTGTTCTCGATAAACTTGTACCGCTGACTTCGTGGAAGCAGCTCTTTTAACATTGATATTGCTGTCATCTCCTGTCCTCGCTTTCGGCAAAGCTCCACGTATTCGTTTAGGTTTATCGCAATTGTTCCGTGAGTCTTCGCGTGATTTAGCCGCTGAGTTTCTATATCTCTCGCGCCGTTTTCATCATCTACATGAATAATCTGGTCGTTCAGAAAATGATAGGTATCCCAAAACTGTTCTACTGACGGATGATCAGAACTTAGGCGTCGCTGCCTATCTTCTCCGCGTACTTTGAGATACCTAAAAGTGCTATCAAGAATGTCCTTGGGGATAGAAGGCAGTAAAACCTGAAGCGCTTCGACTGAGGCCATCACTTGAGCGTGGCAATCAACAATACGATCATGAATTATTGTGCTGTTATTCGTTAATTCAGATCGATGGCGATCAAAGGAGGAAAAAAAGCGCTCAATAAACTCATCCTCATGTGTTAGCGCTTGATGCAAATATCCAGCAAGACTTTCTGTAGGCGTTTGTTTCAACTTATCTGCGATACTTCGATTTTCTCGTTTGACCTGAGCAACTGACGCGTGAAGATGAACAATTCGAGACAGCATTGCCTCAGATGCTTTGACAGTATCATTTTGACTAAATACTAGTGTGCCTAAGAAGATCCTGTCATTCGTGGTGTTGTCGTTGGTTTTAACTCCTCGCGAATCAATAACTCCGTCTAGGTCATATACTTTTTTGAAGATATCCCAATCGACAGACTTGCTTGGTCTTCCCCCCGCGTCTTTATTGTCTTGCCTGTCGGACTCAATCAGTACCACCGGCATGTTTGACACTTTCCCCAAGTGCCGACCATAGGACGCTGCCGAAGTGCTTTGGAGGTCGATTCCTTCGAAGTTTTCTCTACCCAATAGGCGCCATAGAAACCTAAGTAATGTAGATTTACCCGCGCCAGCATCACCAGTCAGTTCCAAGAAAGTAAAAGCTTGGTGTTTTTGTTTAATCTGCCTAGCGAACAAACTCGCGGTGAAATAGGCTAGTGACGCAATACCATTTTTTTCAAAAACTTTTATAAAGTCAGGAAGCCAGGAGTCATCAAATTTTGTACTGTGAACTAAGGCGATATCTCGTAAAGTCGTTTTCATTCCCACATCATCAATTGAGAGGTAGTCAAATTCGTTAACCTTAAGTTCCTTTCCCTTGTAATATCCGAAGTCTCGAAATATGTAAGCCCCTGTATTCGAATCGAAGCCTAGATATGGAATCGTTTGAACTTCAGGAACGATGCGATTTAGCCAGCGCTGACGGAGGATTTTTAGCTCACCCGCACCGCCGTCAAAAGTAGCACCTGGGGTATTCGACATAAGTGCAAGGTTAAAGGCTCTAGGATCTGTCAGTGCATTTGGAGAAAACGCGCCACGAAACACCCTTTTATCGTTGGCTTTGTTTATCGTAAAAAAGTAGAGCCTTTCTTCTGTCAGTTTATCTTGCTGAACATAGGTGAAATTTGGTATGCAATTACTGATACAGTCGACAGTACAAGCTCGATTAAACTCGTCCCACGATTCACCCCAAACGAAGTCACTGTCATTCCCCTTATTGAATTCTTCTTGTGAGAATTTTGCTGAATACAGGTTTCTTTCGAACTCAAAAACGGTTTTGTAAAACCGTGATTGACCGTACATAGCGTACGCACGACGTTTGGCAGTAGGAGCTAAGAACATTCTCCCTCGCCATAGGCACTGCGTTATGTAGCTATCATCTAACCCTCCAGCACGATACACGTCATCCCAATCTTTGCTCTTACTTCCGGTCAAAATGACGTCGACCTTTTCCCCCATGGCCCGTATTTCCTTTACATACTCTTTGATATGTTTATGTGCGCCAGGTTCATCGTCATAGGCGAGCCGCCAAGTTATCTTTTTGCCTTTGTGCTCGTTTATTAATTCCCGAGTAAGATTTCCGCAAGTAAATGCCGCTGCTGATTTATAGCCCGCTAGATACATCGCTATCGAATGAAAGATTCCTTCGACGATATAGACGGTGTCCTTTGGTTCTATTTCTTGTGGCGGCGGTGCCCAGTGTTTACTACTGTATGTTTGGCCTTCCGATTGCTTGTGGAAATTGGCTTTCCGACCTGCGATACGAACATGGGATTTATCAATGATTCTCTCCCAGTACATGCCACTTGGCCCCCACGGATAAAATCTAACCGTATCTGCGGCTTGGCCATTTGGTAGCTTTTTAACGCCTTGTTCATACCACTCGGAGACACGAGGATTTTCAAAGCCTCGTTGAATCTTCATATATGCTTTTGCAGTAGCTTTCGGGTCTGTTTCTGTTGCAGGAAACCTATCGCCCAAGTTTTCCCATAGGTCGGGGTAGCGCTGCCTTACCGTTTCATTGAACCCGCAGCTCCCCTCGTGATCACAGTTTAGGTACCAAGGCTTGTTGGCCTTAATCCATAGGGATTGCCGCTTACAATCTGGACATTGCCCGCGGAGAACTTTCTTAGATCCGCTACCTTTGACCTTTAAGTTCAAATCCATATCGCCTTTCAACGCGGCGAGAATTTCGTCATCCATATCAATCATGCTGCATACCACTTGCCGCAGATTCATTGAGGCAGTTTTGATACAACTTCTTAACGTCAACGACTTTGAGACGGCCAACTCGTAGACTTGGGATATTCCCTAAATCTATTTGAGTGTCTATTTGTCCCTCGGTTAGACCGCTGATACCGGAAAAGAGACTAGGGGATACAACTGGACAATTGACGGTTTCGACCTGCCCCTTAAAAGCTAAAAGAGCAATATTGACCAAATTTAGGCGACCGACTTTGTACATGGGGATGTTGTTTCTTTCTATCTGACCTTTTACCTGGCCAATTCGTAAACCTGAAGATTCAGCAAATGCCTCTCGTGTCATAACTGGAGAGGCTATCGCTACAGGTAATATCGATTTTTCATGCATGTGTGTTTCTCCGTGGTAGTGCCGTCAATTACGTGCAAGGGGATAATAATCACCCCTTGAGGCGTGTGTCAATATTATTTTGACCCTCAAGGCGTTATTATTAAACCCTTAATGTTCAAATATCACACTAAATACGCCTCAAAGAGTAATATTTGACTCTACGAGTTGCTGAATCTATGCTTTGGGTTGTATTATTCGTGCCGCTATCGTCAAATACTGGCCATAAGAGTGAGCGAGAGGACAAAGGAATAGATATGAAACTCAAAGCAGGTAAGCGCCTACAGGCAATTCGTGAACTGACAGGATTAACTAGAGAAGAATTTGCACGGGAATATCAGATCGACCTTGTTCGTTTGAAAAACCTAGAGCAAGGAAAGATCCGTGTGGCCGAGGATGAATACGAAAAAGTGGGTTTCTCATTTCCTGAATTGTCGCAATGGATGATGTACGAAGGGCCAATTGATCTAGAGGGTTTGAAGGAAAGCCAGAATGCCTTATGTCGATTGATTGGTTCTAAGATTGAAGCCGGACAGTTACCTAAAAATTACTCGGGTGAAATTAGCGAAGCCGTTAAATAGGTCATAAGGCAGGGAGGCATTGTGGCGGTCAAGAAAGTAAAAACAGGTTGGCAAGCCGACATCAGACCCGAAGGTCGTGGCGGTAAACGAATTCGAAAAACCTTTAAAACCAAACGCGAAGCCGAAGCCTTCGAAGTCTCCGAGAAAGCCAAAGCGCTGACCGGTGAATACACGCCCCCCACCAAAGACCATCGCCGGTTATCAGACATTGGCGAAGATTGGTACAAGCTCTTTGGCCATGATCTAGCTAGTGGAAAGAAGCGTTTGCAGCAGATTAGAGCCACAGCTCGATCAATGGGCGATCCCCTAGCCCGCACCTTTGAAGCCCGAACCTTTCTTGAATATCGAGAATTCCGTTTATCAGAAGTCAGAGACGACGGCACACCAAAAGTCACCAAAAACCATTTAAATCACGAACTAACGTATTTAAAAACGGCATTCAAAAAGCTGCAAAAAATTGGGGAATGGAAAACCGCTAATCCCTTAGAAAATGTAGCCAAGCTAACGTTACAGAAACGCCACCCGTTCTTTTTGCAGCTTGACCAATCAAACCGCCTTTTGTTCGAACTCGGCAGAAGCAAAAACCCCGATGTGTTAACGATTGCCAATATATGCCTTTCAGTGGGGTGTCGTTGGGGTGAGGCTCAATATCTGAATGGAGAAGACGTTCACAACGGCAAGATTCACTTCCAAGAAACCAAAAATGGGCTTTCTCGATCAATCCCCATAGAAGAATCATTAGAGCGTGAAATTTTTAAGGGCCGTTCCAGATCCGGCCCGCTGTTTGAGTCGGCATGGCAGGCGTTTAACTTTGCCGTTGATCGGGCAGGCATCAAGCTACCCAAGGGCACAGCAACTCACGTACTACGACACACCTATGCCAGTGACTTTATGATGGATGGCGGCGACCTGCTCCAACTCAACAAAATATTGGGCCATGAATCAATTGAAATGACGATGAAATACGCCCACTTGGCACCGAAACATTTGGAAAGTGCAAAAGAGCACAGCACGTTAAAAAGATTGGAAAAACACAGGCAAGACTATCTGCGTGGACACAATGTGGACACAATAACGAAAAACAAGAAGAAAAATTAAGTTGGTTTTTTAGAGGAGTCGACGAAAAAGACTATATTTGTAGGGGTTTTAGATGGTGCCCGGGGCCGGACTTGAACCGGCACGACCGCGAGGTCGGGAGATTTTAAGTCTCCTGTGTCTACCAATTCCACCACCCGGGCTAACAGGAAGCGCTTTTTAGCGTAGAGATTGGCACTCTACGGAACAAATCATAATGATTTTGTTCGTTTTTTCGGCAATCGGGTATCTTTGTCGATGGCCTCAAAGCGGGACGAATCCTAACCCAGCTTTTGCGCCAAAGCAACTGCAAAATCAAGGTGTTAGCGATCTTTTCGAGCCAAAGCTTGCGCCTGGAGCCCAGTCTTCACCTCAAGCTATTGAGGGTTCCCTAGAAATGTTCGTTACTTATCTATACTGGCATCGCGACTGAAGAAGCGCGCTTTGACCAACCCTGGTATTTTTTCGCTAAATTAAGGACAACCCATGTTCAAACGATCTTTACTGAGCGCCTGTAGCGCCCTGCTATTGGCCGCTGGTTGCGCCGAGGTTCAAACCTCTAAAGCGCCCACAGCCTCTCAGGCGTTTTTGGATTTCACCGAGCAGCAGGCCAAGATTATCTTGCAAGAACAACCGCTGTTTGCCACAAGTCTGGGTGTCTCAGAAGAATATGTGGGTAAAAAATTCGGCAATATTTTAGCCGACCACTCCGTTGCCTCAGTGGAACGAGCGAAGCAATACAACACGGACTTGAGCAAGCAACTCACAGAGTTTGATCGCGACCAGCTAGAAGGCACCGCAGCAACCACTTACGATGTGTTGACTACCACTCTGGCCATGGCCGGTGAGTTTAAGCCTTATCTCTATGGTACCTATTCGCCACTAGGCATTTTCAGTCCTTATAGCGTAACCCAGCTGTCGGGCCCTCACATCGAAATAGCCCGCAGCCTTCAAACTGAACACCCACTGGAAAACGCCGAAGATGCTGAAGACTATATCAGCCGACTCAATGCCATGCGCGAAGCCCTAGGCGGCACGGCCAGTATTGTCGAGCTCGAGGCCGAAAAGGGGCTCACACCGCCCAAATTCGCCATTGAAGGTGCCATCAATGTCATCAACGGCATGACTAATGTTCCTGCTAACGAGCACCCGCTCAGCGTGAGCTTTGCCAAGCGTTTTGAGGCGGCCAAAGATGTAGACGCAGACACCCGCGCACAACTCCAAGAGCGTGTGATAAACGCCATCGAATCTCAGGTGTACCCCGGCTACGCAAGCCTTAAAAGTGCGTTAGAAAACGTATTGGGCAAGGCTCAGACCGAACCTGGTATCTGGGCCATTGGCCACGGTGAACGCCTTTATGAGCTAGCGCTGCAAAACTACGGTGCTGCGGGCAAAACCGCCGAACAAGTCCACCAGCTAGGACTTAAAGAAGTGGCTCGAATTCATCAAGAAATGGACGCGATACTCAAATCTCAAGGTCATACCGAAGGCTCTATCATGGAGCGCTATATCGCGGTTTCGGAAGATAAGAAGTTCATCTACCCAAACACGGACTCCGGTCGCCAAACCCTGCTCGATGACCTCAACAAGCAGATGATTGAAATTGAAGCTTTACTGCCAGAGATTCTTGTAACCCTACCCAAAGCTCCAGTAGAAGTTCGCCGTATCGCCGAGTACGAACAAGACAGTGCGCCTGGAGGTTACTACACAGGTCCGTCGCTCGACGGCTCTCGCCCAGGTATCTATTGGATCAATCTGAAAGATACGGCCGATTGGCCTTCTTTCACCTTACCCACTCTCACCTATCATGAAGCCAGTCCCGGTCATCACTTACAGGTGACCATCGCGCAAGAAATCAGCGACATGCCGATGCTGCGCAACATGCTCTGGTTCAGCCAATACGGTGAAGGCTGGGCGCTCTACGCCGAAAGTCTTGCGAAAGAACTTGGCCTCTACAAGGATGACCCCTACGGCGATCTGGGTCGCTTGCAGTCTGAACTGTTCCGTGCCGGCCGCCTGGTAGTAGACACAGGGCTTCACTACAAAAAGTGGAATCGTGAGCAAGCTATCGAATGGATGCACAACAACACCGGTGAAAGCGTCGCAGCTGTCACCCGCGAGGTAGAGCGCTACTCTGTGTGGCCAGGGCAAGCGACCTCTTACAAACTCGGTCAAATCCGTATCTTCGAACTGCGAGCAATGGCTAAAGAGACTCTCGGAAGCCAATTCGACTTGCGTGAGTTTAATGACCAACTACTGATCAAAGGTGCGGTGCCGCTACCTGTGTTAGAAGCCAACATTAAAGCGTGGATTCAAACCAAAAAGGCATCTTAAGTATCTGCTCTCTCGTCTGTTCTTTTGGGGCCTTTTAGGCCCCTTTTTTTTTGCGCGAAATCCGCTGAATAGCAAATACGCGGAAGCCCCTTGCGCCCTTTAGGCTTGAAGCTAATAGAGTAAAACAGGGAAAGCCACAGCCGCTGAAGGCCATCGAAAGAAATAAACTAAGTAAAGTTTACTAAGGGGAAATTGGAGGCGCGATCCGGAATCGAACCGGAGTACACGGAGTTGCAGTTCGAGACTGACAGCGCCACTTTTTTCTTTTAAAACAAAAGCTTATGCGGGCCTAGCATAAGTGTAACAGGGGCATAATCGAGACAAATCGATATTCGTAGTACCCTTATAGATCAACCACTTACGGAGTTCTCCACTCCCCATTACTGCGGACCCCGATCCTTTGTGCTGGATCATATTGCTGCTAAACGGGGTCCGGGGTGGGGTGCTCACTTTCCCAATTAGCGATATCTCTAAATGTATAATCCGCCTTGCCCTTGATCTCGAGATACTGTCGATTAAGCACCCTACCTCGCCTCGACCGAAGCAGCTCCAGCTCCTCGAGATACGCCGACAATTTAACGTAATCGACCTCCACTCCGGAAGGCCTCCACACCTCAGTCCCACCATCAATACGTAGGCTCGCTAACGCCCCTCGCATATTTCGCTCATCCTCCTCGGCGAACTTAAAAACATGCCCGTCAGAAGTGACAAAAGGTAATCCCGCCAGGCGAATCCAAGTTTCCCAGAGTAGCTGCCCGCCGTCGTCCACCTCTCTATCTAACGGATCAAATATCCCTAATGACAACATCGAACACCTCCTCCTTATATGGGAACTTGGTTAACTCAAACCGATAGCTCCCCTTTTCCGCTGCCCCCCAAGAAAATCCTCCGCCGGCCACGACGGCCTCACCTCCCGGGTAACGTAGCTGCACCCCTTCGGGGATATTGGTGCATTCCATCAGTTCGTTAACCTCTAAACTCGTCTGGACTCCTACGATCCCCATATCCGGTCTAGGCATAATCTCACCCTCGACAACATACCAGTCAGCGGTATTTTCTAACGGCTCCGGTAAATCCAGAACCTCATACCCTACAACCCACTGTAGTAGTAGATCCGCCATAGTAGGGACGGTAATTGCCATTACGATTTCACCACTCGCAGTGTTGTATTTGATACCGTGAATCATTTTTTCCTGAACTCCGTCACAATGGGGCCATTCACTTCGCAGGTCCCCGATAAATCCCAGTCGTATAGCGCACCGCCGGCCTCCGTCGAACGCACCGTGGCGGTGCCGTCGGTCTTCGTGCATAAAATCCGATAAGTCACTGGCGTAGCTGCCCCAGCAAAGTCCGTATATCTAAATCCGACACCTTGCGGCGACACTTTAAAAATGAAAGAGTTCTGCCAGGCATCTCCGAACTTCGTTGGGGAAAAATCTAATACCAAACTACCTTGCCTATAGAACCTAATGCGCGAGGTAGGAAGGGTCCGACGGTAAGTGTAGAAGTTAGTATTGTCTTCAGCGTAGTCGGGGGTACCAAACACTAATAACGGAATATGAAGGACCGAGACAGTGTTAATCGCCTGAGCTGGAACAGTGAAAGTAACGTCCGTGGCCCCTGCACTCGAAAAAGCATAGAACGAAGACGCAGCACCATCTCTAATATTTAGTGTATTCACCGCAGCAATATTCTGCGACGAAAACTCTCCAGAGAAGGTGCCCTGCCCTAGTACCATATCGCCTCGGAGAATCGCCGTAGCGTCGTTAAATTCCGCAGTGCCCGGAGCGAGACTCATACGCCTGTTTCCTTGAGATACCGGATTGATATGTCATAAGTAGCACTCCCTGCTGTGGACGCAACTAACGCCAGCGTATGAGAACCGTTACTCAACGTATGCATCCCCACCACCGGAAAATACCGCAAATTCTCTTCTTGGCCTTCCCTCGATTTCGCTACACCGTCGATAGAGTAATAACTTAAACGATTCGAATAGACCGACACCTCGACGACGTCACCGGGTACTACAGTAAAGACAATAGATGCAAACACCCCGCCGGCAGAAGCGCTAACAGTTCCTTGAGAAAATAAATTAAAGCTCACCGCCGCGCCTGCGATATTCGCAGACTCGACGGCGTTAATAGTACCCGCAGTTAATTTGAATTTTGCCGACCCTTTGGCGCCGACTAAATGCCCACGAAATAAAGTATCCCCTAACTCTATATACGCCATAATTATTTCTTAAAGTACAAGACTGACAAGATGAGATCTTTGTAATACCCGTATGGGGTCGTCGCCCCTGGGGATGTCCAATGAGTAATGGCGAAAGAGTTGATCCCAGGAGTTAACACCCGAGCAAACCTATAAGTCTCTCGTTTTGGAGCAACCCAAACTCCACCCAACGGTCGCCCGACAACAGCGCCTACCTCTGCCCCGTTATGGAAGATTTTACGATCATAGGTGAAGTTGTACTGCGAATCATCATTGTCGGAGTTCTCCAAAGTCCCTTCATATTGGACGATGGCGATATGAGTACTAGGTACATTAATACTGAAAGAAAGTAATGTCCGGGTGGTATCTTCAGGTAAAGCCCCAGAGCTCGGGTAGCGTGACACCTTAGCGGTCTGAGAAACGGCCACCGCATTCCCGGCAAGGTTCATTGTCTTAACAGCATTCACTGCCTGCGCGGTCAGAACTCCAGCAAATGTCCCACCTAAATTGGAAACGTCGCCAGCAAAAAAAGCATCATTAAATTCGGACTGGAAATACTTCCCCCCGAATAAAATGGACGCTACTTTTTTATGGCCCACCCGGACACGCCCGGAACGTAATTTTCGCTCTGGATCGTGTCTCCGATTAGTAGATTCCCAACTTCCCCTTCACCTATCAGGGCCTTTGCAGCGGTAACAGTGTTAACGGTAAGGTCATCAGCAGTAGCCGCATCCGTACGCCCTAGTGTACCGGACAGGCTGCTCAATGCAGATGGTGTCCCTGCGTAGGATATGAAACGAATCCAAAAGTAATAGTCTTTGTTTTGTTCCGGAAGCTTGTGACCGAACACCTCGCCGGTCGCACTCCCCACAAACTTCGCGGCAGAAAAGTCATCGGTCTCGGCCATATAGATCTGGGTTAAGGAAACGATGTTCTGGTCAGTACCCGCCCACGACAGGACCGCGTAATTCACCGTACCTGTAATCTCGAAGGTAGAAGGCGCCCCCGGTATAGATAGATCCGCCATAGGGTTGGTCGCCTCTACCGTACCCAAGGCCTCGGAGTCGAAAGTGAAACTACCATCGGCACCCACAGAACCTAGTCCCGATGACACCAACTCGTCCTTAATAGTATTGCCGCTTCCTAGTCGCCCTTGATCAAGGACATTTTTCACCTGCTGTAAAAATAAGCGTAGATGGGGATCGGTTACCGCAGGTACATTTGTAACACCACTCATGGCAACTCCTCCGCGCTATTGGAGAGGAATACCCCATCGACTACGCCGGTGCTTTTGATCCCTACTTGCCAAGTGCTTGCGATGTACCCTGCAGGTAATCTATGAACTCCTCCGTCTGGGAACGCCCACTCCCCTTTACTTATGCCATCAGCTATTAGCTCTACAGTTACAGGATAATCCTTCGCGAGAATACGGATGTTGCTGAGATTAATTGGATCAGGTACTAGAATCTCTTTGCTCTTCCACAATAATTCGAGCGGAGAACCTCGATCAAAAGCCCCTACCTTAGCCACGCCCGCCTCGAAATAAACTAAGTACAACGTATCCGTCATGGGGTCGCGATACCCGCCGCTAACCTCGAGCCCAGTAAAAGTTGTGAATGCCGCGGTACCGCCGTTCGGGTCGTAAATAAAACCGGTCCCGTCCGTGATGTCTCCATAAAAGCCGAGATACTTATCTCCGTACCTGAACCCACGAACAGTAGCCGGTTGAAAAGCGCTCCACGTATCTAAATCGAAATATTCACCTGTGATTAGCTCAGCAGAACCGCCTTGCGCCATGACGAGGCCATTGGGGGACACATACAAGGCATAATCCCCCATATCGACAACACTCCGATCACTGGCGCATGCCTCCCCTGATTCCACAGGTACTGGTAACATCGCATCTGGCGAAGAACCCGTGAGTAGGTATGGAGAACTCTCGGTCGCAACGAAAACCCCACCTTGTATAACAGCCAGCCCCCGTACTTTTTGTTCAAACGGATAGTAATAAGGCCAAGCGTGCGGAACAAAGGGTTCTGAAAAGAAAACAGTGTTACCGGTGTAACCAACAAGTGTACCGCCTGGTAATTCTACAAGACCTTTGAGTGGCCCATCAGGGTAAAGGGAAGTATCATCGTCCGGCGCGGCCACCCATTCCTGTGTACGTAAAAGCTCTTGTAAATCCCCCGGGGCAACAGCGTCGTCATAGTAGCCGGTGCCGTACGCGACCTCTGCTACATATTGGAAATTTCCGCCCGTACTTGAATTATTCGTACGGTAGATGCGGAACAATGCCCCGGCACCTAGATTATAGTTCCCCGTAACGGTACAAGATGAGAGGTCTACCCTGACGATACCGTCCTTACCGACCTCAACGCTTATAGTCGCGGCAGAGCTAGGGCCTTCATTCCTCCAGGCATCAACAAGGGTTACAACGTAACGCTGATTACGTACGTCGGTGATGTTCGTTTTATCTCCTGCGTCTTGGATCGTAGCGACTGGAGACGATGGACGGGGTAGGCCCAATTTATACTCATCGGCCCCACTGCGCATTTTCGGGTACTGCTCGTCCGTATAAAAAAGTCGCTGTCTCGTATCATTAGCGAGTAGCGTGTTGACGAAGTTTCGGACCGCACTCGAAGTCAGCCACCCGCCGTCATACCGGTATAACGACTGGGCGCCCGCGACCGCATTTTCTTCAAAAGAAATACCCCGCCACGGTGCTAACGATCCACTGTCAAACCGGACATTCTGCGCGGTAACCGCAAGAGCCTCACCCAGCTTTTTTGGACGGATCTTAGGGGCAATACCTGAGAAGTTTTCAAACGAAAGGAGAGTCATGGCGTATAGGTTTTCATCCGAGTGCAATTACGTACATCGAAGTGGAGCCATGAAGTACCTAGCTCTACTGAGTTTATTTCGGGGTAGTCATGTGGGTACCGAAGAATATTGTTCCGGACCCCCTCGACACTAACCTCATGGAAAAGACAATCGGCAGCGCGCCCAAAGCGGTGCTGTGAGTATTGAGAACCATAAGGTGATAGTTCGGTGCGAAGTCCAGACCACTCTCTACTCCCTCCTCGGTGCCAATTGTTAATTGTTATCGGGCCGTACAGTTTCCGAAGCTGATCTAACGACCAGAGGAGCCTATGATCGAGTAGCTCCCACGCCTTTTGGCCACGGTCACGGAATACGTGTTCTGGGGCTAGTTCTTCGATAGAAAAATATTTAGGGATGAACATAAGCACCGCCACAAAAAGAAGCAATGCCTATATTTTAAGTGAAAGCTATTTCTTATTCGACTTATCAGATAGACGTCCGATAATGTGGGTGCCGATACCGTACGAACCGAAGAAAAATAACATTACGCCGGCAGTCCCGTAACCCATGACCTCGCTACTCGCCATCTTCCAATAACGAGCAAACAACGTATCACTCCAAGGGGCGGCAAGAGCCGCCATTAGTACTAAACCAAGTTGCGCCTTGATCCATAACACCGCGATGTCTCGGCGAGTCCGGGAGCGCTCCGTATTCTCAGACAACGTGGCCACAGCATAATCTGTCACCCCCTTTACGAGTGCTTTATAATCCTCGGCCTGTTCTTGGTTCGTATATTGGAGACCTCCGATCCAACCGCCGACTTGAGTTAGTAAGCCGTTGTCTTTATCGGTAAAGTCATCGAGTGTTTTTATTGGAGCTTTTTTAAAGAAATCGAACATACCTACCCCGCAGCGAGTAATCGTAGACCGAAATTAAACAACACTGTTAAGACGGCACTGACCAAGGAAACTAAGCCGATGACCTTCGCCCCGTTTACGGCTACTCGTGTCATTAATCCTTGAGGGCCATAAACATCGCGTCTGACTTCTTCAAGATCTTGGCGATGCGCCTCTTGGTTTTCAATAATATGTGCCAACCGTTCATTCGTAATAGCTACCTCTATCGTCAGTCCCCGTACCTCTTGGACTTCGGCCGACAACCTATCTAATTTCGCTATTACTATTTGATCGTCACCTGACACAATAGAGCCCACTAAGTTAATTATTGAGCCTCTATTTTATCCAACCGAGAGATCGCAATCAGCTTAGTTGGACAGGGCTGATTGGGCACCGTATAGCTGTCCGAGGATCGGTGTCGAACGGTACAACTTCTTGTCCCAGTCTGCAGAAAGTAGAGTCACAAGGTGGTCTAATGTCGGCCCTGACAACCGTAGAACCCCCTCGTCTGCAGAGTCTTGCCCTAACGCGTCGAAAGCCAGCTCGAACGGACCAGTCATTCCTGCTCTACCGATCAACTCTGCTAAATATTCATCTGGCTCCATACTGTCGGTAGGAGGTTCTTCGCCCCAGATACTGTACTGGAGCGCCTCTCGGATTTCCCACCCCGCAGCGGCCAAGGGCAACATCATCGCAGCCATCATTGCCATCTGCCCTGCACCCTCAGCTACATTACCTTTTTGGACCTGCTGCAACATGCTCGTGTAAGTCGGCTGCAGTAAGACGGACCAATAGGCGTAAAAGAAGGATTTCAAATGCCACAGAAGTGCGAACCTTGGATCGTTGGCCCAAACAGGTTTCTGCCCTGCATTCGGACGAATGACAGATTCGTCAACGAACTTATGAGTCGCTTCATGTATTGCTGCGGCACGGTCTGCACGTTCGCCGCCCTCTTCTATTAGCTGAGCGGTAAGTGCTGGCTGTCCATCTGCGTTCCACTGTTTTACGGTGTCTGGATCTAACCCATAATCACCCAAGGTGACGTCTTCGCTATCTGCGAGCTTAGTAAAGTATCTGGTTGCGACTCCCGCGCTGAACACTCGAGTGTGATTCGTGAGCCATTCTTGTCCGTTGTATTTGAACAGTCCTGACATGATCTTCTGGGCAAAAGGACTATTGTGCTCATGCCCCCACATCTGCTTAAGTGCTTCTTGTGCCTGACGATGGTTGAGTAGCCCCATATCACGGGCCTGCTCTTTGAGTTGTTTGTACTCGCCGTTACCCATACCTCGGACCGCTTGCCGAAGAGCTCCGAAGGCGTCCTTAACCCCTTTATCCTGCATGACGCGGAGTATCGGACCTGCAAAATCAGGGAAGGAAGATAGCGTGGAAAACGAAAGAGTAAGTAGTGACTCGTAAGCCATCACGCCAGATTGCCAACGCCGGACTTCAGGACTCATTCTCGAACCGAACCGCCCCATGAAGCCGTTGATGATTTCATCGAAACGGTGGCGTTCGTCAGCACCCAGTGTTTTACGTACTTCCGTTATCTTCTGAGTGGGGCTATACCAAGCCAGTGTGCCCTCGACTTCACCTTCCTGGGCGTAACCCTGCTCGATCGCAGTCCGCATTAACTTCCGGTGGTCGGCGCCGTAAGCTTCGATCAGGTCGGTACGTCCTTCACGGAGTAAGCGGTCGCGGAGCATCTCTAATTCCTGCACCTTAGAAGTGTTTCGGGACCATCCAGTGATTGGGGCATAACCGCCGAAGACTCGCTCGTACGACGCCCGATTGATCCCAGTTGTTAAATAGTGATCGATAGCTTCTCGTTTATCCGAGTACATGAAACCCGCCTCTTCCAAAGCAGCTATCATTTCAGGGCTACGTAGCACTCGTTTATGGCGATGGTCGTGCCCAGGACCTACGGTACCCTCCATATCCTCTAAGGTATGGTCATAAGAGCCATTATTGTCTACCAGACGCCTATGGATCGCCTCGGCCGCAGCAACACTAATATTCGTATGTGAATCGAAAAGCTGATGTGATGTTAATATCTCGACGAACTCTTGTTTTCGTTGGTCGAGCTCACGGATATCTAGTAGTTGCGGGACGTAGTTTTTGATGCGACCCAGCGTCGGCATGTACTTCTTCTGGAACAATCGATGGAATCGATCCAAAAACTGATGCAGCTTCTGCGCGTTCTCACCAGCCGCTGAGATATCGTCGGTCTCACCTAATTCGACAAGCTCTTTCCATGCGGCGTTCGTCGCTTCTTCATTGAGGCCGACTCGGTTTTGGAATTCACCCTCCCAAAGCGCTTTAGACTGATCCCTGAACGCCCAATAACGTCGGAACTGTGCGGAAGTTTTTTGGGAGATGTCGGACAACTGATACAGGCCCGTATAGAACGGAGTACCGAGTTTCTTCATCCCCTCGTACACTCTACCGCTGTACTGCGCAGCACGGCGAGGAGTAAGAGCTTTAGCTAAGGCGTGTTTTCTGAATGTGTCTTGAGTAATTTCCGGACTAGCGTTACCGGTTATCCCGTCCCTGAACCCTTGTGCGATGGTCTCGTGTAGAGATTCGAGTTCCTCACGCGTGGTAGCCTCACTAATGAAGCCGGCCCTCTTTAATACGCGATTGAACAAGGCCTTCAATGAGCGCCACACCGTATGTTCGGCGGGCTTCTCCGCTACCAGGGCAAAAACTTCCTCAGCTTGGACCTCGGTTGAGGATTCGGGGTAGTTTCTTTCGACGTAGGCCCACTCTTCTTTGAGAGATGACCGCTTTGCTCGCACAATTCTTTGAAGGATGGCTCGTCTTTCTTCTGGCGTCCAAAACTTGGCCAGACCATAGTGTCCCAAAACTTCGTGCCGGAGGGTTTCTGTGACTTCGCTGGCTGAGGCATGGTTGCGGGTGTTGATAACGACTGCATATCGACCGTCGGGGTGTCCGACTCCGCGATCTGCAATGTATCCTTTAGTTTGCTCATACTTAGCCAGTCTCTCTGGGTCTGTGGTAATCAGACTCATATCCTCGACTGGGACAATATCAATGTCAAGGTTGCCCGCAAGGCTCTGCTTAAACTCAGAGATAGTATCGGATACCTCAATCGGTGAAAGAGGTGTAGATGACGCACTCCCTCCAACGAAGGCCGAACGTACGGTTGGGGTATTTAGTTCGTTAAACTCATTTTGAGTGAGCTGTTCGGTATTCGCTCCACGATCAGATACGGCTTGGCGGGTTAGCGCCTTTCTCCCCCGCTGCGCATAATCCTCATCAGCTAACCTATCGAGTTCTCGAGATGTCATCTTTTTGCCGGGTACTTTTTTCCCCGACTCATCCCTGAGTGGTTCCTGTGGATGCAGAGGGTCTTGGAGAAGTTTTTCCCCACTATCGCCGAAATCTTCCAGCCGCCGAGGACCGCTATCATAATCTCCAAAAGGAGGTGTTATATCATTTGCCTGCTGATCTACCTCCTCTGCAAACGCTTCCCCTGCTAAGTCTCCAAGTAGAAAACCGATTTCAGTATCCGTCATACCGAAATCCTCTAAAAATGTCTGGATCTCAGCTGTTGAATCACTAAATGTATCGAGAATAAGTGCTTGATACCATTCGGCATCGCTGCGACTGCCGCTATTGGATGTCTTTCTATGGGCTAATCTTTCTGCCGACAGTTTTTGTTGAGTGGGCGCGATATCCCCGAACTTAATGCTCTTATCAAGACTATCTAGCCCACTCCACCCCTTCTCGGCAAGTACACCAACTCCAGTACTGAAGCCGTCCAAGAAAGTTGAGTTATTCTTATGTGATGAGTAACCATTCGTCCTCATACCGATTTCTGTAATCGTAGGGAGATGGATATGGACTCTTTTTCCGCCTTTCGGAGAAATGAGTAGTGCAGTACTGGACGTATCGTTGTTCCGCTGTGCAGTCAGCCCATTGATTAGCGCCTTACCTATAAGCCTCGAATAATGTTGTGAAGCATCATCTATCTCTGGCCGTAAAGGCGCCGGCAGCCGCACTCGCTCTAATCTATATCCGTCAGAGCTTTCTACAACTTCAAAGCGATCATTTGGATATTGCTCCTGAAGATCCTTCGCTTCCTTCTGCGCTGTATTGCGTTGTGGGTAGGTTTTCCGTTCGACCTTAAAACCGTAAACTTTTGTCCTCTGCCCCATTCGATTTTTATAGGAACGGTAGGCGAATTTGGTGAACTTAATTGTGGGATACAACAGCTCGAAAGAGCGTTGTGTAAATGTGGACTGCTGTTCGCCGTGATTATTTCTACGGATACTCGCAACATCTTTTTCGGCACGCTCTAACTCATCGTCTACGAGCGATTCCAACTCGCCGTTTTGCGTGGACCCCAGCTCATTGTTTCCTGGGGATTCTAACCCACCGTTCATCAAAAATTTCGGAGCTATAAGCCGAGTATTTTCTCCCTCGCTACTGTTAACCCTTGAATTAGTCGATCCTCCATCAGTCGGGAAAGCAAAATCTGTGTCTTTCCCGATATTGCCAAATCCTTCCTGTCCGAGCTCTTTATGTATATGACCAAGTTCTTTTTCGAGAGCATGCTCAATTGCCTCCGTACCTTCTGCCCCTGCAGCCAACGCATCCTTTATGTCCGCCAAAAAAGCGACATCGTTTAAGGGGGCGTCTCTCCGAGAAGCTCGTCTAATTCGGTCAAGAACTCTTCTACGCTCATCTCCTGTGAGCTCTGCGAATTGGACTGTTGGATGGGTTGGCTGCGAATTTGTTGAAGTTTCATCTCCAAGTCCGTTAAGTCGTCCGTGTGCATTCGCTCCATCTGCAGTATTTTCAGAGCCTCTTCTTGCGTGAATTCCATTGTCATCGGCCTCTCCCGTTGTTTCTCCAAACCCTTTTACGGTGTGATTGTCTGCGTTAGCTCTTCCTGAGACATCTCGTCCCACATCATCTCGTCCAGATCGATGACTGTTCGTGGCAGCCGATCCAGTGGAGATAGGTCCCACTCTTCCTCCTCTTCCCCTTCCACCCAATAAGCGCTGACGCCCGAGTTCTTCTGGGCTGGTAGCACTTTGACCACCGGAGCGCTTATCAAGTGTTGCATTGCTGCGAACATCACGTACTCCAGATACACGTCCATCTGTGCTTGTACTCGAACGTCCACCCAGCTCGCTCGATGCTGCCACTTCCCCCCTTTCTGCAAGCGGCTGCGCTCTCTCGCGATCTGCTTTAAATCTAAGTTCATCCTTTTTCCTTTGTTCGCGCTCCTTTAACACCGATTCTACGGTAGCAACCTCAACACTGCCACCCTCTGGCGCATGGCCCTCAGCCTTCGCAATATCTTCTTCGACTCTGGTTTCGCTTGTAAGGAATTCAGAGACAGGGACGCCTTGAGCGTTACGCGCTACGATGGTTGTCCCGTCGGTGCCAGCCTTACCGTCTTCCGCTCCGTACAGTGCCTGGCCTACCGATTTTTGGTCACCACCCGTTGCCTCAATGATGGCTGCAGTTTCGGGGTTAGTCGTAAAGACTGGACCATTCTCCGCATCGACTTGAATAATATCCTCAGGTAAAACACCTTCACTAGGCGGAGGCGAACCGTCGGTAATTTGTATACTGTCCTTCGTCGAAGTGGGGTCGCTAACTGCGGCTGCCTGCGCATCTATGACTTGTTGCGACTCTGTCGATGGAGCATCTTTTGTCGCGAAGTTCTCTGGAGATATATCCTCCGTTCCCCCCTCACCACTAACCTCTCTATGGAAGTCATTAATATCTTGGTCGAGATCACTATTATCGACGGACGTTTCGCCTTCCCGACTTTGTAGGTATCTAGCACGGGCGGCTCGATATAACGGAGGCAACGCACCAGGCGCGGTAAAACTCCCGCCAACCAAAGCACCTTTTGCAACCGCGGTCCGAAGCTCTGCAAGGTTTTCTTCGTCGAATACATCCTTACCGAGGTGATGCGAAGTAGCCATGAAGTCGAGGATGGTCTGCATGCCCTCAGTAGACCCTTCGATGCCGGCCTGTGTCGCCAAGCGGCTAGCAACCTGTCCTAACTGAGAGCCGGTAAGTCCTGAGACCGCTTTAACCTCCTTCAGCATTCTCGCCAAAGGCATATATTCAAGAGCAGTTTTAGGGGCACCAGTAACAAGCGCCGTAGCGCCGTAATCTTCCACCCCCTGACTATAGAGCTCCGTTGCTGTCTCGCCGGAGGACTGTCCGTAAATAGAAGCTATGGCACCACGTTTTCCCCACTTACTGAAAACCTCGTCACCCATCTTACGCTTTAGCGCTTTAGCAAAACCGGCGCGTGCCGCAGTAGCAGTGCCACCGGTGGCCGCGAACAAGGCGGCGTCTACGCCCAACTGCGGAAGCTGCTCGCCGATCGCTTCTACGAAGAAGGTACCGAACTCCTCTAGGGAACCAACATCGTCCCACGCCTGGATACGTGCAGGGTGGATAGCGGCTTCTTTGAGGTTTGCGACTATCCCATCCTCTCCCCAATTTTGGAGTGCGTCAAAACCAGTACTTTCGCCAAGCGCCGCTGAAAAACCATACGCCATCGCTTGCATATTGTTGCCACCGCGGGCAACAGCATCTTGGAAGGCGTTGTTATAGTTCCGGTACGGACTTTTTTCTGCGGCAGATTGCCGTACAGCATTGAGCGCTGCTTTCGCTTTCTCCGGGGAGTATCCCTTCGAAGCGTAGGCTTCTTGCGCACCTTGTACCTGCGAATGAAGGTAAGTATCGTCATCGTCGAAGGCGCGTTGAGAACTACCAGAACGGATGCTTTCAGCTTGGTAATCGCGCTCGGCGGAAACCGCTCGCCCTAGCGTACGTCCATACTTATCTTTTTCACCGTCAGATTGGATAGAAAAGCCAGATGAATTTGCGAAGTCGAGCAGCGCTGTAGAGGCTTCTTCGCCCCCCATCTGCCCGCTTTTATTTAGAAAATCCTTGGCGGTTTCGGGGGCGTCGATATCAGCGATACGGAAAGTTTCTCCCGTTTCAATACTTTGTACCGTATCACCATCTTTTACGAGCCACTTACCGTTGTTTGTGACTCCTGTCATTATTCGAAGTCCCCAGCGTTATTGTAATTCTTACTGCCAAGGGCCAGGGATGCGCCTTTTTCGCCACCATGTTGCGAAAGCATACGACTATACTCGTCAGGGTCAGACGTACGTAGGCCATCAAGCTGGATCATTCCCCTAATCTCAGGAGGGATAACCGACTTATGGGCTTTGCCGCGTGCGTCAATACGGGTCTTGAACATACCCATGAAACCGCCGGCTTCCTTACCGTGAAGCACCATTGCCTTCCGGATGGATTCACCGACTGCGAGTAACGCGGGTTCATCCCATTCGCGCGGCCCACCTTTTTGTCCGTAATACCGATGAGCCAGAGGAGACACCATGGCTAACGAATGTTCCACCGCCCAAGCAGCATCACCAGATTCAACATTAGGATTTAGATCCGCAACCGCCTTCCCTAAGTTTTTGATATGACCGTCGTTCGTATTCCGGCGCGCCTTAACTTGATCTCGTTTTTCTTGTGACCCTTTCTGCAAAAGCTTCGCCCACCCTAATTCCATTTCTAGGGCCTTAAGGCCATCGCCCCGCATATTATCGCCGGCTTCGAGGTTCGCTAGGATTACTGGGCTGGGATTGACGCCGTTAGCGAACATCGCGTTTGCGTAATTCGCCGCCGCGACGCGTGAGCCGGTATCGGTCGGTTGCCGCATATACTGTTCGATCTTACGTACCGATTGGTTGGTCTTCGCGCGAACTTGTGTAGGTTTCAGGGAACCCTCGGGCACCGGTGCGGTGTACATTTTGGCCGAGCGTGACTGCGGTGCGGACTGACTAGCTGTCGAAGAGGGCTCTGAATTAGCGGTGTCGATACCCAATACCCCGTTCAAGGCCTCGCCTGCACCGCTCGCTAAATCGCCTAGGTACCCCAGCCCTTTATCAACCCCAGTTGCGGCTGTCGCAAGCACTGGTGCGGCAACGGAGTTATACTGCCCTCGCATTTCGTTAGAGAAGGATTTCCCCACTTTCTCCGCAGTCGAGTCCCCCTCATTTATCTGCACCCCTGAGGCGGTATAACGATCGAGATAGCCTTCGTATAGGCCGTCACCCTCTGCGTCCTCCGACTCACTATTTTTAGCTCTTTGGTTTTCGATATCTTTAGCAGTAATCGTGTATGGACGCTTCAGCAGACTACCGCGCCAGCCGATCGAACCTATATCCATCGGGTTGCCCGCATCGTCTAAGACTACTGAGTTGTCATCTGTAGGTGCAGGGTCCTCACTCTCGCCTTCCGCCGCCGCTCCTTGCGCCTGCCTTTCAATAATTTCCTCGGGGGGAATACCAGCGTCCCGGGCTTTCGTCATCATCTCAGTATTCAGCTTACTCAGCTCTAACCGTACTGCTTCCCCCTCATCCTCACTTAGCTCGCCTGACTGCACGCGTTGTTGAGTTTCATGGTCGATCCGTATTAGCTCTGCACGGCCGGCTGAAAAGCTATCTAGCCGGGCGGTATAAGTTAACTCATCAGGGGAAAAACTGAAGGCTTTACCGTCTTCTCCGACAGCCGCCCCCCACTGCCCCTCTCCTTCCTGCGCCTCCACATAGAACCTACCGTCATCTCCGCGTCTCGACCGTAACGAACGTCCTTGCGCCAGCTTACGTAAATGCGAATTACTGGCTGCTAAGGAATTTACTAGATCATCGCGCGCGTATTCGTTCTCAGACAAAAAGTCATCGACATTTGTACCCTGAGTATTTGCTTCGTTAACGATACCGAGGAAACGGTTCCCCATTTCCTTATTGCGCTGTAGTCGCTTATCTTCGGCGAACTTTTCAGTTAACAGATCCTGACGTTCTTGCGCAATATCGAGTCGACGTTCGTTTTGGACAAAAGCGCCAGCACTTCGAATGAAGTCAGTGCCGCGGCGAAGGCCTGCATTGAGCTGTGTATAGTTAGTCACGGGGCGAATCTCCAGTTACATCATCATCATCGCCATCATCGCCATTCCGGCGATTTGGCCATTGGTTTGGTTCTGTGCAGCCTTATTCTGGGCTTTGATATTGGCGTTATTATTCTCACGCTGCGTTTGCAAAGCTGCTGCCGTAGATAATCCATCTGTAGCTTGATCTGAAATTCCGCGACCTACGTTAACCATTTCGTTACGCAGACCAACATTCCGCTCGTACTGTTCAACTCGAGCGTCGTTCACTTGCGTATCGAAATTAACACCTTGACTAAGACTCGTAGCATAGTCGTTACGTTTCTGGTCGAGGGCCGTATCTACGACGCCTAAACGAGACCGCTGACGTTTATTTCTTGCAACGGTATCTGTAAAACGGCGATCCGCGTTGTCTTTGGCGGTATCAACCAATGCGGTCGAGTTAACATCTCCAATCAACTGACGGTTGAGCGGACGAAACACTGAGTCGTAGTACTGCTGCTTTTGGTCCGCAACGTTCGCTAGATTTTTGTCAGGCGAGTCGCTGATACCAATTCGTTGAATGCTCATAGATTCTTACTCACTCCTACCCCCATTTTTTTGCCCCGAACTCGTAGGCCCCTCGTCTCGTAGCCCTTGTGTCTTCCCCGGAACCGTCAGCCCATTCTTACCGATGCTGTACCCTTGGGCTTTCATCATATAGCCAGTACCCAGCCCTTCAGCAGCAGTCATCATTGCAGCGGTTTTACTGTTATTGACGAGAATCTTGTTATTGACCTCGGTTAAAGCACGCGATGCTCCAAGGCCGGCAGAGGTTTTTAAGGCGCCACTGGCCCCTAACGCAACGTCAGTTCCGAGCTTCGATATACCGACCATTTTCGTGTCTTTAAGAGTTTGTGCTGAGGATTTTGAGTCTACGTCCGCTGTTGTAACAGCAGTATTCACCGCGTCCCCAATTGAAGAAAGTCCGCGTGAATTAGGGCCTCCAGCGCGGATCTGGGATCGTAGCCCTTCGGCTTCGGCGACGGCTACATCCCCAGAGGCTTGACCTGAAATTTGACCAGAATGGTCTAACTGAGCATCTGCAATAGCGTCTTGTTCGAGTTGGATGTACCCATCATCAATCCTCTCGTTCCACTGCTTTGCGGCTTGCTGGGATTGAAGCTTCTCTTGTTCTGAAACTTCTTGTTTAGGCGTTTTTGAAGAACCCATTCGGTCCACCATCGTATGTGATGGATCGAATTATAAGCTTTACTAATTTCTCAATCAGCTTAACGAGTAATGGTGAAAACTAGTTTCTAGAACCACCAAGGATGTTACCGATGGCTTGATTTAGATAGGCGTGCGCTGCAGCATCTCGCTGCGCTTGTTCAGCATCGATTTGATTTTGGACTTTGTCGTAGTCGTCCATATAAATAAGCTTCGCCTCATCAGGTGTCATTTCCCCTTTGTCCAGTTTCGCACTGACTACTCGCATCAACACTACGCGCCTGTCGACTTGAGATCGATTCCATCCGTAGGCGTACAACGCGGCCTCGCGGGTGGGCTGAACGCAATCAGCTCGTCGTACATAAGTCGTATACTGTTCTTTACACCTATTGAATACTTCAGTAAATGCACCATCTGCCTGTTCACGAAGTGAAGGCCCTTGGGGGGTAGATACACATCCCGCTAGAAAAAGAAGTGGCAACAAACGTTTCATATTAAATCCCTGTAATTTTCTCGGAATATTAACTTAATCCAACCGTTTTTACCAAATGACCACTTTTCGTTTATCCCTACATAGGTATACTTACTGCATCCATAACATAATGCAGGAAAGCAAAAATGTATAAAATATTGGGATTATTCGCGTTATTCCTTTCTACTAATTCTACTGCGGATGATTGCCGCTATAACGCTACGGTTGAACAAGCCCGTCTGACCCCAGTACCCTATTCCGAAGAATATACGATGGGGGTTCGGTTAAAAAACACCTCATCTTGTCCTGCGTACGTGGTCGCCACCATCCGATTTATGGACTGTGCCTCAGACGGCGAGTGCATTGAAATTAAGGAAATACCTATCCCTTCATGGGGAGAACGGATTCCACTCTTCCGTTGTAACTCCTGTGTTACGTCCACTGGTGGCTATCAACACTACGAAAAAACGCTCTATGTATCCAAGACAAATGTGTATGGGGAATTACGCTACTCGATAGAAGCCGAAGCCTGGCCGACTCGGGATTAATCGAACCGTTTTTGCCAAACGGTGCGTACTGGCTCCCAGCCGCCCCTCGGTTTTTTAAACCAGCCTTCGCGGTTAGATTCGAATTCTGCATAGGAGCACTCCCACACAGAGGCTAGTTTCTGCCAAGTCTCAGTCATGTACGGCAATATGCCGGATACCGAGTCCGCTTCAGCAGCCCAAATGAAGACCCCTTGCTTGTTGGTGTGCGGTTCAGTGATTTTTTCAACGACAGCTATTCCGACTACGGTCTCCCCGCTAACGAACAGTCCAGCGTTCCCTCGCCCCTCGACCAATGACGTATATACATCTTCAACAAACCAAGGAGCGTTGGTCTTACTGCGTACTTTTTCTAGGCGGGGACGTAAGTGCTCGTGATATTGTCGACGAGCCTCGTCGGGCTCCAATAATAAAAACCTAAAGTCCGCCATATCCGGTAGTCCTGATTTTCCCCGTATGTTCGTCTCGGCTTCTGGAGTTCGCGTCAACGATACCCGCCTCGAAATCATCGAGATACCCTTGCGCGATGATAGGATCACTCCACTCTTTTTTAGGCATCGTTAAGAGCTTACCTATTACACCCGGCACGATGTATTGGTAGTTTTCTTCCATGAAATCCTCATCGATACTTGTCGCATCCATCTGCGGGTGTAATGCCGCCGATACAGTGAGTACGAGAGGGGTTGTTTTACTGGGGGTAGGACTAAGGATTACCTCGTTCCCATTAAACCTAATACTAGTCGGAGTGCCCGGGCGATCGGCCCTCTTCGGAGATAGTCTTTGCGACGTAAAGTTCAGAGGTACGCCGTCATAACTTGCTGAGGTAAGCTGTGCGACCCGTAAGTTATCAGGAGTATCCAACTCGTACGATTCGATGCCTGCGATAACCGTGAGCCCCTCTTCAGTGTATCTATACGCCAAAGATCGGCGGCAAAAATCGTTAACCACGGTCTTTATACTACGTAAGATTACAGGGATCGGGGCTCGAGGTACTTCACTATGGATATAGGGAACGAGATCCTCATAAGAGAATTCACTCATCACATAACTCCTGCGGGTTCCGTCGCTTCTGCATGGACTTTACCTGAAACCTGAGCGACAAAATGCTGATAGGCATTTTCGGATCTTTCCTTATTAGCTACGTTGTCCGTATCCGCTGCGAGCATCCGATAGACTATGTAGTCGGCCAAAGCTGCTGCCCACATATCAGGTAGCGTAATATCGTCCTCCGAAGTTACTTCTTCAGGGACAGCGCCATACATTAACTCGACATAGTCGTCTTTTTTCGGCGGCCATACGTAAAAAGCGAGGTCATCTCGGTCATCAGCGGCGAACTGCCAGACTCGAGTAGCGTCCGCAGCGACGTACCAATCGGGGTCTGCCAGGTCGAGATACTCGACGGTGGTTCCCGTGATCGCTCGACCTGGAGTGGCGCCATCAGCACCTAAATTACGTAGTAAACGGAAGAAAGCGACCCCATCTTCAGGCAAGGACTGCCTCGCTCCGCCACTCAATTTGAAAGCCACCACCTTCGTATTTGCGCTATGACGCATCAGGACAATAGCTCGCTGTCCCTCATTCAGGGCGGCTAACATTTCGCCAGAGGAATAACGTTGGACTACGCTGGACTCGTCCTGCAGTAGTCGCCTAGCACTCGCTAGCACATCGTCGGCGGATACTGCCATTAGCCTTCTACCATTGCCCAAGCAGCGTCACGTTGCTCCGACGTACTTTTGAAGTCCAATCGTTTATTGATTTCAGCCGCGCGAGGAATCTGCGAAGCCGATAGTAATTCTGGGTCATCTAGTCCCATGATTTCACGCATAGCTTCGGCAACTGCGTTAACCGCTGTTTCGTCTAATACAGCCTCTACCTCCGACGCTGTAGTGCCTTCGACGTAGGGGCGCGCGCCAGAAGTAACGGCTGCAACAACTAACGTCTCAGGGATATCGCGAGGAGTGTTCGCAGTAAAAAAAACGGCGTAAATACCATCTTCTGAGGAAACTTTTAAATCGGTAGGGGAGATATATTGCATTTTTAGCTCTTATATTGGTGGAAAGAAAAAAGCCGGGGAGACCCCGGCTTCGTTGGCTTACATAGCGACGTCTAGGTTGATCACCCCGAAGTCTTGTTTGTCGCCCGTAATGTTGCTGTGGAATTGCGGCTTCAAGAAGCCGAAGATCTTAGCGATGGAGATACCATGTTGGTTACCGTAATCGAAATCTTCTTCTTTCCACTCGGAAATACCGATGTCAGCCATACCGAGCGCCTGGGCACCGCATAAGCTCACTCGGCAACCGTCGACGTTACCAGCACCCCACTTCGAGCCACCAGCTAAGCCAGAGGTGTTGAATACGTGGCGATACTCATGGATCATCAGGCCGTCGACCATGACCGAATTCGTACCGGCGAACAGGCTGTTAGAAGATCCGCGGACACCAGCGTTACGTACGTTCTGCAAGAAGTCCGGGTCGAGCTTGAGCTTAGCCATCGCTTTCGGTGTTACGAAAACATGGTATACCTCTTCACCGCCAGCCGACTTAATACCGCGAACATACTGTTCCTTGGCGTAAGCTTTCAGCTCAACCAGTGCCGCGTAACTCAGTGAATCCGAAGCGGTAACCGAGGTGGTATCACCTACTTCGAGAGATTTACCGGCGGAATTCCAACGCAAGTGGCGTGCTGAAGACGGCGCCGTAACATCAGCGGCGAACTCCAAGTCACCCAAGTTCTGACCTGTGGCTAGAACCGCTCGGTCCGCGCCGTTGTTTTTCTTCGTGTATGGGACACCAGCCAAACTCAAGAAGGCCATTTGGTCCAAACGATCAGCCGCCCAATAGGCCAACTGGTCTCGAGAATTTTCTCGGAAGGTAACCACCGATTTTTGATCAGCCATTCGACCGGCCAAACGGTTAGCGTTACGTAGTTGGTCGATGTTGATAACGGTGTCGTACGCCTTGATGGCTTCTTCGTTATCTTCCAACTTGTAGTCCCCGACTACACCATCGCCTTCCATATCTGCGATAAGGGTTAATACCGCTCGTGCGCCCTTCTCACTTTTAGTGAGGTCGGTCACGCGCTGCACCATTGAGTTCGCGCCTTTACCCGCAAACTTGTTCACGAAGCTCATGTTTCGAGCCATTTTCCAGAAATCGCGGGACCAAACTGTTTTCTCTTCAGTGGTCAACGCAGCAAAATTAGTAAGAGCCATTAGGCTTCTCCACGTCGTTAGTGAGTTGTTGTAGTTGCGACCGTAACGGTGGCTGCATCCGCCTCACTTACGTGGAGGGTCCGAAGAGTTCCCCTACTAACGTGAGAGGTACGAGGGCGTTAACGTAGCCCTAATCCGACAAACCAAATATTAGCAACGCTTATATTTTGATTAAACAAAACGTGCTTTTTACGTACAAAAAAAGCCGCGCTAGTTTCCTAGGGCGGCTAAATGGATAACGTCGACGTTGTTAACCGACACTATCCCCCCGTAACTTTGCGATTTGTTTTTCAGTCAGATTGTCAAAATCCTCTTCCGACAGATCCATAATATTAACCGGTGCGTCTTTTACCTGGCGTGTACTTTCCCCGTTACTTCGAGGGGGTTGAGCCGCTGCATTTTTTACGTTCTTTTCTACATTGGGGCGACGCGGTTCCGGCTTATTTGCTGGCGGAGCGGGAGGTTCAGGGGTATCGGGTTCTGGTTCAGAAAATAGCTCCGGCTTTTCGACCTTCAACATTTTTTCAGCCGCTTCTTGTAAGGCATCGGCCGGCGTATACCCGCGGTGAATGTAGGCATCGCGCATTGCCACGATATCCGTCGCCAACTCCGCGTCGTAATCCGCTGACGTGGCATCTAAGAACGAGTATGTTTCCTCCAACGTCGAGACTACCGCTGCAAATTTTTCTTCGTCATTTTGGCGGGCGTACTCCCCTTCCATCTCGGCCTTCGCTTCAGCTTTCGCCTCTTCTTTTGCAAGCCGGTGGATCTCGCTATTAATTTCACGCTGTAGTTTCGCTGCCTCTTCAGTCTTCCCGTCGATAGTCAACTCGAAAACTTGGCGTGACTTCTCTTCTAACGCGGTATGTACTGCATCGGAGTCTGCTGTCTCGACACGTGGCGCGTCATTATTAGACTGAGACTTCTGCGCCTCTTCGAGCTGCCGTTGTAAAGCCGCAATTTTCCGATTCTTAGCGTCTAAGCGCGAACGGATTAGGTGATTATCTTTCTTCTGAGGCTCGGGTTCTGGCTCAGGATCAACTTCTGGTTCAGGCTCAGGCTCAGGCTCAGCTTCTGGTTCAGGCTCAGCTTCTGGTTCAGGCTCAGCTTCTGGTTCAGGCTCAGCTTCTGGTTCAGGATCAGCTTCTGGCTCAGGATCAGCTTCTGGCTCAGGATCAGCTTCTGGCTCAGGATCAGCTTCTGGCTCAGGCGCAGATTCGATATAGTCCCCTCGAGCCGTCAGGTCGAAATCCATATCGTCGTCGACGTCACCGCCGATATAGGGGGAAACGGTTTCTTCTACATTATTCTGAGGTATGGTCATCTTTCGGGGTCCTATCGTTGGATAATTTCGCCTGTAAGCTAGTTGCGTCTAACTTATTGAGCGCGGTTAAAGTGCCTAGGTCTCTACGTACCTTGAAGCCTTCTTCTTCAGCGGCATGCTTCTGTTCTAGCGTGCGCTGATGTCTTTCATCGGTGCCAGCGGCCTCTTGCGCCTTCGCCGAATTCAAATCTGCTTTGGTGAGTAACTCTTTCACATGCGCACGTTTCTTCTCTACTTCGGCTTCAAGGTCTGCTAACTCAGCCTCCGCTGCGCGTTGTTGCTGTTCTTGTACTTCAGGAGGCACATCGCCAAAACCAGTAAGTTGACGGACTTCGTCCGATATCTGATCTTTATGCTGGAGGTTCGAGTACTGGATTACACGATAATCTGGAATCTGGACTCCGGCATTTCGTAAACTAAGCGCCTCAGCAAATTGGATTTCATCCATACTGTCTCTAGCTGGCATTGTAGAAATCACGATGTCGTAATCGCCGAACGTAATGTCGTTTGCTACCTGTCCGTCTTCGCTTACCTCGTTAATTACCATTTGCTCACGGGGCTGCCCAGGTTCCAAATCGTTTGTGAATTGGATGATCCTTTCTTCGGTATAGAACTTCTGCATCAACTCTTTTAATTTCCGTGCCACGATAAAACGGGTCCTCGACAGATTGTCGAGCGGCACTTGTATTTGGACCTGCCCGCGTTTTTCTTTCGACTCGAGAGCTACGCCCGATACCTCTGCGGATTCGAACCCTAATAGTGCGTCGGAGACCCCAGAAATTTCCTTAATACTATTCTGAGCTTTCAGAGATATCCGATCCAACCCTGTCGGGATGGTGTTCGGTTTGATCTTCTCGATGCCATCCTTCCGCCCCGGATTCGCAGTAATCACGATTCCGGACTTACTGCCCTCGTCCGCCAAGTCGTCCGGGGTCATCCCGTGGAGCGCCCCCTCTTCGACTACCCAACCAGAGTTCGCGGTGCCATTTACAATATGTAATTCTTGACTAGCCAATTTATTGAATTGTTCTTGCGGACTGAGTAGGTTTCGTACCATCCCGAAGGGTTTTCCCCGGCGAAAATATGGGAAATACGGAACGATCGTAAATGTATCGTAAGGGCTCCATCCGTCGTGTAGGACAAAGGTATCTGCGGTTACTGTCCAACGGACTTTGCGTTTTGTCTGCGGAAATAGCAGTACGTTATTGCTATCCGCGAGATATTTCGCTTCTGATTTGGTAGTCCCTAACGGAAGTTCTCGCCTTTTGCCCGAAGCAGGATCTACTAATGAATAGACGCGAACGTTTTTATAGTACTGCCGTTCGATAATACGAACAGAACGCAGTTCTTTTTTGTCGCCAGAAAAGTCATAGTAACTTTCGTTTGATGTGTCGCCGAAGGTCGTGTCTTTAAAGCGGACAGATTCGTGACCAAGTGTGTCGCCCAGTGTTGCGGCAGTTTCCAGCTTCTCGCTGAACTCTTTGCCGTAATCTGCACTGATATCATCGAGCGAAAGCCAGCGTGTCGAGTAGACCTCTTTCCAATCATTTGGATCGTAGGACTTAGCGTCTGGGTCAGGGATTACATCTCCGGGGTCGAGGTGCGTGATCTCGACGTCTCCCTCAGTAGGGTCATCCCAATTCATACGTACATCGAAATAGCCGCGGTCCTGAATTAAACCATCGGCAAAAACAGATGACTCTAACCACGCGAACTGGTTGATGTCCGCGATAGTCATAGCTAATTTGGTTAACGCCATCGCGGATTCTTGTGTGCCGTCTTTGCGAGGCTTGTACTGGATATCCATCCGGCGAGCTACTTGCTCACCAAGTACGACGTTTATCGTAGAAAGCACCATATTGATGGTGAGTGCCGGGCGGCCTTCAGCCTCCAATGTGGCCAATGTCCCTTCGTCCCATTGCTCTCCGCGATAGAAACGATCACAGCGGTCCGACGACTCAAGCCATTCTTTATGGCCACCGTCGAATGCGCGCCGGAACATAGCAAACTGCTGTTTTGCTAATTGTACTTCCTTATCGACAACACTCTTCCCTACTGAAGAAGGAGTTACCGCATCCCTAAGCTCTGAACCCATGACGCACCAATCAAAATATAAGCAATGCTGCTATTTTAGATTAGTTTTTTAGATGAATCACTAAATCATGTTGGTATCCTATTTTATTCGTCCAAAAGTAACGCTAGCGCCTCTACTATGTCTCCAGAATTTTTACTTTTCGCTACTAAGTCCTTTGCCGCACGCTGCCGTTGGTGGATTTCATTTCCCCTAAGTACCATTGCGCCCGACAATCCCGCCAAGACCTCTAGCGTAGGCATCGGGACATCGATGTCATCGGCGCTCGTCCAATAAAAACCATCAGGAATCGGCACCCCCGCAAGGAACGGGGTCATGGTTAAAAGTAGGCGCTCACGATCCTTTTGCCGAGTCTCGAATTGATGCCCTAGGTATTCAATACCCGCCTCCTCCTGATAGTCACGCCATCGATTAATTTCCGCCCTATACTTCAGCATTTCTACCTCAAGTTCTTCCGGGGTGAAATCGCGGGACTGCCACTTTTGATGAGCTTCTCCATCTACAATCTCGGGATTAACTTCAGTGACTACATCACCAATGGGGGGGTCGGACGGTATTAATCTTGCAAATCCAAGAGTACCCAGAAAATCACTTGGTGGATTACTAGGAATACTGATATTTGGAAACTTTGCGCGAAGTGCGGATAAGCCTAATCTCTCAGAAAAATCTATTTGATTGACGTAAAACGTTTTCATGAATCAATTCTCATATATGCGTAAATGACCAACCGAGCCAGCGGTCAGTGCAATTTGGTTTGCGTTGTATGATGTGTCGGCGTACCAGCATGTCGTATTGCTGGCCGCGTCGTAGTAATGGGTTGCCGTTCCCACGAATATACGGCTCTCATTCCCATTCCCGAGTAACGCAATACTTTCGATAAATCCAGTACGAGGGTGGTTACCTTCAATGATGAACTGGACAGTGTTCGCGTAGCCCCCTGCGTAATGGATCTTATAGCCGTTATAGGTTGCAGGGGACGCCTCCGTCTTGTCGTCTATGAGGTATCCCGTAAAGTCAAACGAGGGGTAATTCACAACATACGGGTGATTTCGTGCAAGAGTGGTAGCGCTTCCCCGCCCCGAACCATTCGCGTTGGCATAAAATGTCATGGAGTATTCTTGAAACACTGAGGAAGGTGCTTCGCCAAAAACCGCAGCAATCACGCCGACTCGCTTGTTCGAAAAGTTCTCATTCGACGGCGATACCGTGATAGTGTCTTTGGATATTGTCCAGCCGATACTCCCTTCATAAAGAGCGGAGTAATTTAGGATCTCGTTTTCCGTATCAAGGGTGACGGCTTGTCGGCCATTATAATCAGAGCATATACCCACCAATATTAGGCCTGTACCTGAGTGGGTGACCGTCTGCAATCCACCCGCCATTACTCCAATCGAATTGGCGTACTGTCCCGCATTTCTAAATGCGACAAGAGTACCTCGACTTCCAAGTTGGCCATCCGCAACGGCGTATAAGGTAGGCTCGCTGTTAGTTGCAATTTTATATTGCATCAATGCGGTAGCCGCATTCTGCACACGCTCAACATCAGTAAAACCCGTTATGCCATATGAAGAACTTGAGTTTTCGTTTCCGCCAACAAACACAAGTAGGTCTCCCGCCTGCACTCCAGGTATTGCCGCGATATCGGGGGAGTAATCTCCCGCCGTCACTGAGCTCCCTATGAATTCAGGCTCTGGCTTTGCCCCTGCCAATAGCAGTCGGTCCGATAGCATTAGGCAACACTCCCAGCGTAATGCCCAAACCAAACTACGCCACCGTCGATGGTGTGGAGAACAATAACGTCTTTTGCGGTTAGCGTTGGCGCGCTTCCGCCACCCCACTTGATACTTGCGGGCCAAGTGACGGCGTGGGCATCTCCACCGGCGATAATGAGTGTCGCACTAAGACTGACTCCGGCGGCGGGCAGCCCAGAAAAGGAGATAGTTCTTGAGGTGTTTAATGTCATACTGTGGACATTACCCGCACTCAAATTGACAACCCCTGATGCGTTTTCTACGTTTACCGACTCTCTGACACTAGTTAAAGTCCCTCCGTCTCTCGCTAGGGCACCAATATCGCTTGGAGTTAAGTCCCTACTCGTCATTGCGGTGACATGCCCCGCGGAGTTCGTTTCTAGCGAAGCGAGGACTCTGGCTCCAGACAATATAGGGTCCGAAACATCGCTTTGTGGATGGGAGTAAATAGTGTCTGTGAATTTCGCGCCTAAAGGTACCGCTGTTAATAAGTCCCCGGAAACCGCGTAACCCGCAAGCGCATGATCCCCCCAACTATGTGCGTTGTCGTATTTGTTCTTTAATGTCGCCGTAAAGTTGTACTCAGAGAGTCCGCCGTCTCCGACCGAGTACGTCGTATCGGTAAATATCGCATTCAGAGGTACTGGCGTTTTAACAGAGGCTAAGGGTACGTATCTCCCTGATAAGTCGACAACCCCCTGCATACCATCGATTGAAGTTACGCTCTCGGTATTATCGATTTTATACCAGCCGACGGTGTCCCAATTGATGGTGTCCCCTACCCCATAATCTACTCCCTCGACCACCCCTGCTGCACTAATTTTGTAACTCGGGCAACCGTGGGTAGGTGTCGGTGGGGCAATACCCGTTGAGGCGTCCCATTCCCCGACATGGTAAAGGCCGTTGGTGACCGAGCCCGCCGCACTTTGCGCAGCATTCTTATACCCTTCCGCTTCTGTAGCGGACATACCCGCGAATAAAGCCGCGTCTTGTGCGACCTGGGATGAATTGGAACTAGCCACAACGTCTGAAGCGACCTCGGCGGCTTTTTCTACGACATCTGAGTGGAGACTACTTATCGTCGAAAACTTTGCATCGAAGTCGTCCTTCTCTATAACAAAGGAGTCGTACGAGGCGCTAAACGCGGCGAGAGTTGTGATGTAATTACCGTACCCTGTACTGAACCCCGAGTAATTGTCGGTAAAGTCCATATAATCGGTATCGAAAGCGTTTTTTTGAGATAGAAAATCCGAATACGCAATGTCGAACGCCTCTTTGCTTGTCGACACCGAGCCCTTTTCATTTTCGAATATCGCAAACGACGCATCGAAGTCCGCAAGATCCGTATCAAAAATCGAAATCCTAGAGAGGAACCCCGCATATGTTTCATCGAATTGAGTGACACTCCCTAGAGTAGCCGCGACGGCGGTAGTCGCCTCTGCTGCTTTCTCCGTGGCTATATCTCGTGCCGAATTTGCGATCGCCGCCGCTGCTGTGACGCCTCCAGATAAAGATGCTACCAATGCAAGGTCAGAGCCGAGGCTCACGCTAACTCCGCGTTTTTCCGCAGCAGTTGCGACGACGCTGTCCTTAAACTTAGCGACTATCGTAGGACGAGTAATACCCATTAATATTTCATCCTCAGCTTTCCATCGAATAGAGTGAGTAAGGTATCTTGGCCTTCTCCTGGCAAAACCTGCTTGAGTTCGTACTGGTATGAAGCGGAGAGTAACTTCAGGGTCTCGGTACTTTCGACCCGCGCAACCAAAACTCCGTCCGTCGCTTCCGTGCTAGCAGGTACCGTCCACTGGATCTCGACATCTGCGTTATTATCAGACGCTGAGGGGTCCAGTTTCAGGGTGAAGATGTAGGTGTTCCCAGCCTGAGGGATCGGCGAGTCATCGGTTTCCTGTAAAAATTGCCAAGGCTGTATCAGCGTATCGCCAATTTTCAAGGGATCGAGGTCGAGGGTAATAGTCATAGGGATAAGTACCGGATATAAGCTTTCCGCTTATTTTACTACCCGGGTAATTCTCGTACTATTTAACGCGTTGAAGGCTTTTTTGTAATAACCCAATCCCAGGCACGCACACCGAGATAAAAAGTCTTCCGTAGGCGCTTGCTCATTCCCTGCATCTTCATTGCTCTATAGAATTCGCTCGCACAGTACTTCCTTGCATGAACACTCAGGGTCAGCAAATAATCGTGCAGTATAGCCGCCGGCGCCCAAGGCCCCATAGGCGAGAATGCCCAACGCATAAACCATGGAATACTAGCGCCATCGGATTTGAAACCCTTACCGATTCGGTGACCGAGAATGCTGATGTCACTCTCTAACTCGAATACAGGCCTTGGGTACCAGTAAAAGCTGAAAAACCAGAATGTAATTAGTCGTGCTTCTGGGTAGTGCCACTTCAGGGGTAATTCTTTGATCATGGCTTTAAGCTCCACAACTGAAACCAGTCGTCAGGGTTAAAATCGAAAGGGGTCGGGTAAACAGTGTCGGCACAGCGCACGTTCAAACAAGCCATTTCGTGTGATCGCCCGTCTTTTAGTTTGCCAGTCCAAATGCGGACGCCCTCGATATGATTAAAACTCGCTGCGTAGTTCGAGCAATCACCCCGCCAATTCTTCTCGGCACTCAAAGGCTCGCGTTGCTTTAAATCCGCAGGGTTTTCCTCGTACGTCATCTTTGCGCGTAGCTCGATGGCTTCACGCTCAAATGTGGAGACGCAACCCGCTATGGCAAATGCCCAGCAAAGTGCGCAAAGTAGAATCAAGCGGGTTTGGTTTATAAGCGGCTGATCCATTTCGGGGTTAGTCCGTTTCAGGCGATGGATTGAGGATCTCTTTCACGATCCCCATCACACCATCCACATCGTTTTGCAGAGCTAATGCGTAACCGCGTTCACGCAGAGTTTCCGTATCATCTAGCAACTTGCGCCACTGCTTGCCTTTTTCGATGACTGTATCGCGAGCCATAAGCGGTGACATTTCAAAGCGATCAGCGACCGCTTGAATCATTTGTGGCGCTTCGCCTGTACCATCCCACGCTTTGGCCTGCTCTTCTTTCAGGTGATAGGCGTCAGACTGGAACGGCAAATCGCTAGCAGCGGCGAGACGAACTTTTTTAACCGCGTTATCGATCTGAGTATTTAGATAATTTACCTCACTCACTCGTTGATCCTCTATTTCTTGGGCCGTTGGTGGGCGCGTGTATTTGTCCGTCGCCAGCAGAGCCTCATAATCGGTTCTTGTAGCGATTGGCGTTAACCGTGGGTCATTTGCCTCTATGTTTGTGTGCTTGCGCTGTGGCTCGCGGAAAGCTTGATACAAGCCATCGACAGATTTGCGCCCCATGTCTGCGCGAATGCCATCTTCTTCGGTTTGCTCTGCGATGAGCATTTCGTATGCGTAA
>JBOEGJ010000055.1:0-5933 GCA_050633365.1 Cellvibrionaceae bacterium
TCAACGATATTCTGGACTTCTCAAAAGTCGAAGCGGGAAAATTGGACCTCGAAGAGGTGGAGTTCGACTTGCGATCTTGCATCGAGAATGCCGTCGAAAGCATGGCCATCAAAGCTGAAGAGAAATCCATCGAGCTCATTCTCAACCTGTCTCAAATCGAGCACTGCTGGATGATAGGAGATCCAGGTCGAATTCGGCAAATATTCATCAACCTTATCGGCAACGCTCTAAAATTCACACACAGCGGTGAAATCATCATCAGTTGTGGTGCTCAAAAGCAAGGCGAGATGTATAACATCGCCGCCTCAGTAAAAGACACGGGCATAGGAATTGACCCGAAAAAAATTGACAGTCTTTTCGACTCATTCACACAAGCCGACGCATCGACGACTCGCCAATACGGTGGAACAGGCTTAGGTCTCGCCATCTGTAAACGGCTGTGCACTATGATGAATGGAGACATAGAGGCTAGTAGCAAGCCTGATCAGGGCAGTGAATTCAGGTTCACACTGACACTGGCAGCCTGTGAAGCTCGTACTAGAGGAATCCCTCAAACAAGCCTCAATCACAAACGAATCTTAATTGTTGATGACAACGAAACCAACCGCGAAATCCTCCGAGTTCAGCTGCAAGCCTGGGGCGCGCAAGTGATCGAGTGCGGGGGTGGTGAACAGGCCTTAGACTTAGTCAAACAAAGCAATACAATACCATTCGACGTCGCCATACTGGACATGCAGATGCCGCGGATGGACGGTGCCGAGCTCGGAGAAAAATTGCATCAAATCACCCCGAATACAGGTCTAATCATGATGACCTCACAAGCGATGCGAAATGATGCCAAGCGGTTTTCTGCTTTGGGATTTAAGGCCTACTTCACAAAACCTGTCACCATGTCGGATTTGCACGACGCTCTCACCATTGTTCTAGATAACGGCGATTGCCTCGAACAGGCATCACCGTTGGTTACGACACATTATATTCGCAGCCTCGCCAGCACTGATCCAGACATTAAAAATATTCGAACGTTCGACTGGGGCGATCAGCAGCGCCTGCTACTGGTTGAGGACAATGCCATCAATCAAGAAGTGGCCTCGCTCATGCTCGAAGATTTAGGACTGACCACAGATATTGCATCCAACGGCCTAGAAGCGTTAACGGCATTAAAATCCGCACCGAAAGAATCGCCCTACACTCTCATACTGATGGACTGCCAAATGCCAGAAATGGACGGTTATGCTGCCAGCCGCGCGATTCGAGATCTAGATGCAGGCTCGCGTTACGCGGTTATTCCCATCGTAGCCATGACCGCAAACGCCATGAAAGGCGATCGTGAAAAGTGCTTAGACGCTGGAATGAGCGACTACCTTACCAAACCCATTAATCCCGATGAATTGTCAACGATACTAGTAAAATGGATAAAACCGAAAGCGGTATCAACCTCAGAAACGGCTCCCGCAAAGCCCACACAGGAAATCATCAACAAAACTGAAGGTTCTAATTTACAGATCTGGAATAAAGACAGCGCATTTAGAAGGGTCGGTCAAAAAGAAAGTCGTTTAATCTATCTAATCGAACTTTTTCTGAAGGATATGCCGGCCAGAATGGAAGAGATTGAGCGAGCCACCAACGACGGAGACATCACCGCCATCCTAACCACAGCCCATGCAAGTAAGGGAGTGGCATTAAATCTAAGCCTTGATAATTTTGCAAAGGCGGCAAAGGAGCTCGAGAATTCAGCCCGCAACGGAGACCTTGAGCAATGCGTTGGGAATTACCCGGCATTTATGGATTGTTTTCAACAAGCTAATGTTGAGCTTTCAAATTACATGAAGACACAATCAACACCGTAATCCAACTCGTCTATCGCTGGCTCGGCTATCAGCGTACCACCTGACCTCGATACACCTTCTGAGACGCTTTCGACGTTGTAGCATCCTGATTTCTAATTTCCACCAACTGAGTTTGGCCACGATAAACTTTTGTTACGTATTGCACACCTTCAGCCTCAGTTTCAGTATTTCTTGTCATGGTATCTTTCTCCAACAACCCCAACCAATGACCACCGGCATGATTAAAAAGCTCTTTAATCAATGCTTTGACCACCGCGTCTTTTGTCGAGTGATACCAAGGTACTAGGTCTGTAAACAAATCGGGATTTGCCAATTTAATGCTGGGCTTTTCTTCACTGGGCGCCTTGCGACGTATTTCACGAACTAGATCGATCATAGACTTTGTAAAATTCAAGCGAATTACCTCTGCTAGGGTGCACCGTTGATCGACACATCAAAATGGGTAGATGACGACCTCGACCACATTCTGACTGCACATAACATGCCGTTTACAAAATTTTTACATCAATGAGAACAAATCAACCAAGATGAATAAAAATCAACCGATCCATCAAATCTAAGATTAATCCCTTTCGCACTTAGCGCTCTCCACTATTGATTCGCGCACCAAAAATGCTCACCGAGATTAAAAGTTCGAGCGCGCGCACCCAAATGAAACACAAGCTCAAGAATCCAATCCTGTGCTAATTATCTTCAAGTACACGCTCAAGTAATTTTTGTGCTTGCTTCAAGTGTGGGTAATCTAGCATACGACCATCAAGCCCAACGGTACCTCCATCGGCGCAGCCAAAAGCCTCAACTACTCGGCGAGCGTAATTCACCTCGTCTTGAGTCGGGGTAAAACACGCGTTGATCACCTCGACCTGAGAAGGATGTATGGCAACCTTTCCGGTAAACCCCTCTTTGCGACTTTGTTGACATTCCAACACCAAAGCCTCGGAGTTTTTATAATCCGAACAGATACCATCAATTGATTGCATGCAGCCTGCCGCAGCAACAACCAAGCATTTCGCTCGATTCATTTGATGCACCAAAAAGTGAGCGCCGCTGTCATCGCGATTTGTGCTTGCCCCAATATCGGTTGACATATCTTCAGCCCCCCAAGTTAACCCCACCAAACGCTTCGAAGCCTGAGCAAACTGAGATTGATTGAGTGTGCCAATTGCAGATTCGGCGACACTTAGAATTTTGGTAATACCCACCTCTAAGCCATGTTCAACCTCCAGAATCGATAGGTAGTTGTCAAGCTTTGTAAAATCCTCATCTAGCGTCTTTTGGCATTCAGAACGAGCGGAAGTTAATTGCCCCCCATTAACAAAATTCCTTGCATCGCCACTGGCTAAAACTACGCGGGAAGCAGCTGCTGAACTTGAACCTTAGCAGAGGCAATTATCGACTCGGGATCGCCCTTTGAACCGCTGGCGTCAATTTGGTGAATCTCCTCAATACCCATCACCTGGCAGATCAGCGCTAAGTAACCGCTGGCGAAATCCATCGCTCCAGCCACCGGTGTGCCGCCCGTTGCGGTGACGATATAGGCGCGCTTGACGCCACTCAAACCTTGCGGCCCTTCCGAGGTGTAGCGAAAGGTTTGCCCCGCGCGACAAACGTAATCGACCCATTGTTTGAGTACACTGGGAATGGTGAAGTTATACATAGGCACACCGAAGACAATGCTATCCACCGATTTCAATTCGGCGATTAGAGTATCGGATAAAGCCAGGTGATCTCTCAAGCTTTCTCGGGGTTCTGTCGATGAGCCGTGAACCCCCATCAAATCCTCTCCACTGATTAACGGCAAAGGATCTTTTACCAAATCGCGTTCGATCACTTTCGCGTCCAAGCGGTCAACAATGTACTGAGTTATCTGGCGGGTATTGGAATCTTCTAAACGAGCGCTGCTATCAATTCTTAGTGTAGTCATGGGTAATCCTCAAGGTCACAGGTTTAAATCAAATAAGTTCAAACAATGACGCCTATTTTAAAGATCTAAACGGTGGCAATAACCCCCCATCCTTGACTAGAATGTTCTAATTAACTGAACAGTTGTGAAAGCCGACCATGAGCCGAAATCCCATCACCCTAGAAGCCCTCGAAATGCTCGACGCTATCGATCGACGCGGCAGCTTTGCCAAAGCCGCTCAAGAGCTGGGCAAAGCCACCTCGGCCCTGTCCTATTTGATTCAACGCTTAGAAGAACAACTCGACATTACCCTGTTTCAGCGCCAAGGCCGTCGCTCGGTGTTAACACCGGCTGGGCGAGTGCTACTCGACGATGGTCGACATATTATCAACGCCACCCGTTTAATGGCCGACAAAGCACGGGAAGTGGCAACAGGATGGGAACCCTCACTTCGAATTGCGCTGGAATCTATCGCCGACTACCCCATGGTATTTGAGCAAATTCAGATATTTTTAGAAGAACATCCGTCGATGGAGCTGGATCTATCAGAGTGCGTACTCGGCGGCGGTTGGGACGCCCTAGAGCACGATCGAGTTGATCTGGTCATTGGTGCCCCAGGGCCGGTTCCAGCGCAAAAGGGATTTCGCGCCGTTAAACTCGGAAAAACCGATATGATTCCTGTGATTGGTAGCGTTCACCCATTATCGAAACTCGCCAACAATTATGATCAATTGATAAAAGCGCTTCCAGATATTCGCAGAGTCATCACTCACGACACAACCGCACATCACTCCAACACCAACGTCGCTCGAACCGCGGGGCTGGTGGATGGACAAAAACGCTTTTATGTAGAAAACACTCAACAGAAACTGTCGGCCATCATCGCTGGAATTGGCATCGGTCATCTCCCAAGCAAACGCGTGGCTCCGCTGATCAAAAACAAAACCCTAAAAGAACTGGATTTACGGCAGAATACATCGGGAGACAATTTTATTGCCTGGAAAGTGTCACACAAAGGCAAGGGGCTCAAAGCCCTCACTTCACGCCTAACCAATCTCGATTGGGAATAGACTGGCAGCGCCTGATTATCGGGTATTGGTCAGCGCCAAGATACGAGTTTCACGATGGCGTAAATACTGATAAACCACAATTGCACTGAAGATCAGACCACAGCCAATCCATTGATTTAAGGCAAGCGATTCGTTCAAATACCAAGAGGCGATCAACACGGTAAACACCGGCTCCAACACCAACACCATGCCGGCGTTATTCGCACTGGTGAGTTTCATGGCGTAAGTCTGAATGGCAAAGCGCATCAGAGAGGCAACAAAAATACTCCACACCATCCACTGCCAGGCCACTATTCCCACTGATAGATTCAACATCGGCTCGGTTACTAAAGCCATCACTAGCGCCACCAAACCCACACAGGTCATTTGAGTGGCGGTGATGACAATGGCCGGCATGCTGCGAACCACGTTAGCCGTCACCACAAAGTGAGAGGCAAAAATGACCGCCGCCACCAACAAGTAAATCTGTGACGTTTCTAGACTAAAGCCATTTTTCAGCATTAATACGATCAAGCCCACAATGGCGAGAACCAGCGGAACCAACAAGCTGCGAGTAATTTTAGTACCGTAGATAAAGCGCCCCATAATGGGAACATAGATCACTGCTAAACTGGCAATAAACGCGCTTTCACCAAGATGTTTACTATGGCTGAGTCCGGTCACCCACAACAATAGGGCCACCGCCATCAAGAATCCCAGCCGAAGCGCTATCCACCATTGCTTCAACGATAGAGTACTGAGAGCCTTGTAACCAATAATGGAAACGATTATTCCCGCGCTCAAAAACCGCAGCGCCAAAAACCAGAAAGGGGAAAAAGACAGCAGCGCTTGCTGAGAGAACAGCCAGCCGAAAGCGGCAAATAGTGCCACTGACACCATCAGCATATCGCCTTTAATATTTACACTGGTATCGCTCAATCTGCCCTCACACTATTGTGTAAAACGGAGAATACTAACACAGCCAAGAGCGTATGAGAGAATCAGTAAGGCCACTTAATGATCAGAGAAAACGCTCGAGCCACCCTCGGTAACGGAAAGCGAGCATAACACACCAGCAATATGCCTCATGATCACATAACGCTTAAAACCGTGATCTTCCCCCGATAAAAC
>JBOEGJ010000056.1:0-1232 GCA_050633365.1 Cellvibrionaceae bacterium
TGAATCGCCCCAAGTTCACTAGACACTCTTTAAAGTTATAATGTACTTAAAGAGGAGGCCAATATGGCTGGGGAAAGATACACCGAAGAATTCAAGATCGAAGCTGTAAAGCAAGTCACTGAAAATGGCTATTCGATAGCCGATGTTGCCAAGCGATTAGGTGTCACCACCAAAAGCCTGTACAGCTGGAAAGACCGTTACGGTGTTAATGCTGAAGAATATCAGGCCAAGCAATCTAGCGACGCTGAAATTAGAAAGCTCAAGGCCGAGCTAAAACGCGTTACACAGGAGCGCGACATTCTAAAGGAGGCCGCCGTGTTCTTTGCAAGCGAGTCAAAGAAAGATACACGTTCATAAAATCTCGAGCTAACCAATTCCCTACTCGCGTTATGTGCAGCGCCTTAAACGTTCACCCTAGCGGCTACTATGCTTGGCTTGGTGAACCCAAGAGTCGGCGAGAAAAGGATGATGAATACCTACTTGGATTCATCAAACAATTTTGGCTAGAAAGTGGCTGTGTTTATGGTTATCGCAAGATCTATAAGGATATGCTCGCTACGGGTGAGCAATGTGGTAAAAATCGTATTTATCGCATCATGCGAAGCACTGGAATACAGTCTCAGCGCGGCTATAAACGCAAAGCACATTACAGTAGTGGCGATGTATCAACGATTGCACCCAATTTACTTGCGCGCGAGTTTGAGGTCAGCGCACCGAATAAAGTCTGGGTAACCGATATTACTTATATACGTACCTACGAAGGCTGGCTATTTCTTGGCGTTGTCATTGATTTATTTTCACGGCAAGTTGTTGGCTGGTCGATGAGCGAACGCATTAATACTGACTTAATACTTGATGCTATTACTATGGCCTGTTGGCGACGTAAGCCTAAAGCTGAAGTCCTGGTGCATTCTGATCAGGGATGCCAGTACACCAGCTATGATTGGCGCAGCATGTTAGAAGCTAACAATTTAAAGGCTAGCATGAGTCGTAAAGGTAACTGCCATGATAATGCTTGTGCAGAAAGCTTCTTTGGGCTGTTAAAGCGAGAGCGAATACGCCGAAAAATATATCGTACTCGCGAAGACGGTAGGCGTGATATATTTAATTACATTGAGCTATTCTATAACTCGACTAGGCGTCATGGTAATAACAATGATTTGTCGCCTATCAATTATGAGCAAGACTATTTTTTGAAGCATTCGAGTGTCTAAATAACTCGGGGCGATTCA
>JBOEGJ010000057.1:0-32434 GCA_050633365.1 Cellvibrionaceae bacterium
ATCTCGTCATCTCGTCATCTCAATAAAACTACAACTGATCAAGCGCCTGATCTAAATCGTCAATGATATCCGCTGGATCTTCTAGGCCTATCGAGATACGAATCAAGTTGTCGGTAATACCAATTTCCTCTCGGTGATGCTCGGGAATGCTTGAGTGGGTCATTGATGCAGGGTGTTGGATCAACGTCTCTGTTCCACCTAAGCTGACCGCGAGAATGGCAATTTTCATAGCGTCTAATACTCGAAAGGTCGCCGACTCATCGCCGTCTACGGTGAAGGAAAAGGTCGAACCACAACCTAAACATTGCTTTTCATAGATCTCAAACTGGGGATCACTTTTGTCTAAAAGTTTCGGATAGTTAATATGGGTGACTTTCGGGTGCTGGCTCAAATATTCCACCACTTGCGCGGCCCCTTGCGCCTCGGCTTCCATTCTAATCTTTAGTGTTTCCAGTGATCGCATGATCAACCAAGCACTGTGAGGGTCCATATTAGTGCCAATGATATTGCGAAAACCGCGTATTTTTCCGATCAAATGTCGTGAGCCTGAACAAGCTCCGCCGACCACATCAGAGTGGCCGCCGATGTATTTTGTTAGCGAATAGAGGCAGAGATCTGCGCCATGTTGCAAAGGCTTTTGAAAGATCGGGCCAAACATGGTGTTGTCGACAATCAATGCGGGGCGCTCTAGATCACGGTTATTGAGTTGCTCCAAAAGTTCGCGGCAGGCGCTAATGTCGATCAGTGTGTTGTTGGGGTTGTCTGGCGTTTCCACAAACAGCGCCGAAATCGGGCCTAAGGCGCAGGCTTCTTCTAAGGCCTTAGCGACGGCTTGGGTGCCTTTGCTGCTGCAAAACCCAACGGCTTGGATGCCCTGTTGTGAGAGTATGTCGTTAATCAAGGTGGAGGTGCCGCCATAGACGGGTTCCGAGTAAACCACCACATCGCCAGGCCGCGATAGCGCCAATAGTGTGGTGGATATAGCTGCCATCCCACTGCCGGTCACCATGCAGTCCTCTGCCTCGTCCCATAGGCCAATGCGTCCCTCGAGTATTTCCAGAACGGGATTATTAAAGCGCGTATAAATCAAACCTGGCGCTGGCGCGTCGTCGGGCAGGGCCACTCGTCCAGAGGCATAATTGAAAAAATCTTTCCCTTCCTGCGCGCTATTGAAGACAAAGGTCGAGGTCTGAAACTGAGGGCACTTTACCGCCCCTTCCGAGAGTTTTGGATCGTAACCAAAGTGCATCATTTGTGTTTCTGGGGAAAGAGTTTTTACACGCGCTTTAGTTCTGTTCATGGCCTGATCCTGTTGTTCGGTTGAGATTCCCAGCCTGTGCAGGCTATAGGCGAGCGCGAGTTACGCTCTATTGATGAAAATTATGCTGGGAAAGCACCGCAATTATCTGGTTTTTTGTTGCTGGGAAACGTATCGTATTGGCAGATAATGCTAACTATGGTGCCTATTGTGGACAATTTGGATCGAAAGATTGTTAGAGAGTTACAGCTCAATGCTCGTTTGACCAATCAGGAATTGGCAGAACGTATCAATCTGTCTCCGTCACCGTGTTTACGACGGGTGAAAAAGCTCGAGCAATCTGGCGTTCTGTCGGGCTATAACGCCCAGGTGGATCAAGAGCAGTATGGCTTGCCCATGAACGTGTTTATCAGCGTGCGCCTGAGTGTGCAAAATGAAGACAGCATTCGAGAATTTGAGCGAGGCGTGAACGCGTTGGATCATGTGATGGAGTGCTATTTAATCGCCGGTAGTCGCGATTACTTGATGCGGGTGGTGAGTGAGGACCTAAAATCCTACGAGGCTTTTATTCGAGACCAGCTGACAAAGATACCGGGCATAGCATCGATTGAGTCGAGCTTCGCCTTTGGTAATGTCAAATCACAAAGTGTGTTTCCGAGTATTCGGCGCTGATGTTATGTCGCCACTACATCAGCCTTGTTTGTCTGGCTGGTGTTTGACGAGAAAAACAAAAAACGTGAGTAAAATGTAGATCCCACAAGAAAACCAATAGGGATAGGTAGGATCGAGAGAGTACAAAAAAGTCCCAAGCAAGGGCCCGATGCTAAATCCTAAGGGGGGGCAGGAAGCGGCGACACCGGCAACCGCGCCTTGCTCTTTTGACGACACCGCCAGCGAGGCGCCGGCCATAAACCCTGGTCCTGCCAGTCCCATTCCTAATCCTTGAACAAACATTGCTGCGGTCAACAACAGGCGAGTTTCGCTCAGTGCCATGGCGGCGAATGCTGCAATCATCAGAGGCATTGAGATCTTCAATAATACAAAGGGCGCAACTTTGAGTCTCGGAATAACCGCCATTTGAACAAACAAAGATGCGGCTGCCGCAATCATCATGCTGATCCCGACAACTCTGGCTGTTTCAGCCGCACTCAGAGATAGAATATCTTGAAAACGAAAGGCGATGGTTTGCTGGACGATCGCAAAACCCATAAAAATAAACAGCCCCGCGATTACGTAGGGCAAAATTCTGGCGTCGGTGTAGCGCAATTTTTTCGGTTTTTCGTCACTGCTCTGGCGAGGTAAGTCCGGCAAGGTGTAGAGTGCAAAAAAGGCGGCGATCAGGGTTAGCACAACGGAAAAGTACAGCGGCGTTAGCAGTGTGATCGAGGCCAACAAACCGCCAATGGCGGGGCCAAGCATCGAGCCTATGTTGCTAGCGGCGCCCAGCGCGCTCATGCCCTTGGTGCGAGTGGTAACGTCGGTGATATCTGCCATATAAGCATTGGATGCGGGCATGACTGCTGCCATGACGGTGGCGTTGGCGATTCGTGTCACGATTAACGCCGCAAAAGCTGCGATAGGAATCAACAGCCCAAGTAGAGCGGCCTGAAAGGCTGCGGCAAAAAATGCGGTGCCAATGGAATAGCCAAATAATCCGGTGAGTAAAACTTTTCGTCGCCCCCAGACATCGCTGGTTCTCCCCCAGATCGGGCTGATTAGAAACAAGGTTAATGACGAGGCAGAGATAATTGCGCCGATTTGCATTTCCACTAGCCCAGCTTCTCGCCCCAAGGGCGCAAGAATGGCAAACAAAACAGTCTGGGCGAAACCTATGGCGGCGACCGAAGCCAATAGGGTGCCTTTGGCTTTTTTGAGTGTTTGATCGGTTAAGCCCGAAGGGAGCATGGCGTTCTTGTTTCCTGAATGTTGGTTACGATTGTTGATACGTAAACAAAGAACGCAGATTTGTCGCTGTTTGTTTGTGGTCCGGCTTGGTATTGGCTAGCGAGCCAAAAGACAGCGCGAGCGTGGAGCAAAAGAAGTTTGATGATTATCTTGGCATTGCCGGTGGCAATTAGCAATGCGAGCTCTAATGGTTGCGTATTAACTCGAGCTAAGCTCCCTACTATGGCCGGAATACACCGTTTGTCTGGTGGGAAGTTAAAGTTAGTGTGAAGTTTCAGAGAGAAAACTCACTGGCGATATAAGTTTGGATAATCTCGAACCATTCACCAGTTAATGTTCAGTTTTTACCGAAACTGTGCAAGGCTAATCGTCATTTATTCAAGGGTTGGGAGTAGGGGATATGCAATTAAAGGGTAAAGTTATCATCGTCACGGGAGCAGCCAGCGGTATTGGTAAAGCCATGGTGCGACGCTTTCACGCAGAAAAGCCTGAAAAAATTGTCATGGTTGATGTGGACGAGAAGGGCTTGAGAGCGCTGGCAGACGAGCTCAATGATTGCACTGCTTTTGTCGCTGATATGGGCAGTGAGGCGGATGTTAGTCGTTTGATTCGCGAAACTGAAGCGGCCTTTGGTCGTATTGATCTCTATTGTGGTAACGCCGGAATTTTCCGTATGGGCGGTGCCGATACCTCCAATGAGGACTTTCAAAAGGTATGGGACATTAATGTGCAGTCGCACATCTATGCCGCTCGCGCCGCTTTACCAAAAATGATCGAGCGCGGAGAAGGCTATTTCCTCATCACCGCGTCGGCGGCGGGTATGCTGACGCAGTTGGGCTCTCTGAGCTATTCCATGAGCAAGCACGCGGCTTTATCCTTCGCCGAATGGATCGCCGTGTCTCATGGTCACCAAGGGATTAAAGTGTCGGCGCTATGCCCTCAGGCGGTAGAGTCAAACATGACTGCGGGTACCGATGGCAGCGTTGCGGGTATCGACGGTATGTTACCCGCGGCGGATGTTGCGGAATGTGTGGTGAACACCATTGATGCTGAAGAGTTTCTCGTGTAGCCTCACCCTAACGTGAAAAAGTACTTTCAGAACAAGGCCAATGATTACGACCGTTGGGTGGGGGGGATGCAAAAGCTTCAGCAGCAGTTTACTCAGCTATCGCCAGAAAATGTCGAAACAGGGAAGGGCATTGCCTAGCGGTGCAATTACCCTAGGGAGCAGCAGGGGCTAAGGTCTTTGTTGGAGTTTAACTCGGTTTTAATTGGTTTTTAACGACGATAGCGATAATTCATATGATTAAGATTGAAGAAAGCCTGAATGGAAAACTCATTCAGGGCGTTTGCGATGAAAAGTTCGAATCAGTTGCCGAGCAGTTCCTGCGCAATTATTCCGAGCGCGGCGAAGTGGGGGCCAGCGTCTGTGTCCGTGTCGATGACCAAAAGGTCGTTGATTTGTGGGGAGGTTTTGCAGAAGAAGAAAGCCAGCGACCATGGCAAGAAGATACCGTGTCGATCGTATTTTCTTGTACCAAAGCCGCCACAGCGCTTTGTGCTCACCTATTGGTTGATCGCGGTCTTCTCGATCTAAACGCTCCCGTGAGTCGCTATTGGCCTGAGTTCGGGCAGGCGGGTAAAGAAAGCGTCACAGTGGCTATGATGTTGAATCACTCGGCGGGTGTTCCGGCTTTTCGCGAGCCGGTGAAAGAGGGTGGCTACAACGATTGGGACTACATGATCGAGCGGCTCGAAAAAGAGGAACCGTTTTGGCAGCCGGGCACTCGCAACGGTTATCACATGATTAGTTTTGGCTGGACGGTGGGCGAATTGGTTCGTCGAGTTTCGGGTAAATCTCTCGGCCAATTTTTTGCTGACGAAATCGCCGCACCACTAGATCTCGAATTTTGGATTGGTTTACCCGAAAGCATCGACTCTCGAGTTGCTCCAATGATCGCTGCGGCGCCCAATCTTGAACCGCCCATTTCGGACTTTGTTCAGGCGGTAATGAACGATCCCAAATCCACATCCCACCTGGCGCTGTTTAATAATGGTGGGCATAACGCCAATGCGGTGGCGGCTCATCGGGCTGAAATTGGCGGTGCCGGTGGGGTGTCCAACGCTCGATCACTGTCGAAGATGTTTCAGCCGTTGGCGAACGCAGGCGTCATCTCGAGCGAAAAGGGGAGTGCCTCTTTACTCAGCTCTACCGCCATTGATCGCATGAGTCAGGTATCGATGGCGACGGGGCTAGACGACACTCTCCTGAGGCCAACCCGGTTTGCGCTGGGCTTTATGAAGTCCATGGATAACCGCGATTACAAACCGGGAAACACTGAGGGTTTTATTATTGGTGATCGTGCATTTGGCCATGTGGGAGCCGGTGGCAGTGCCGGCTTTGCCGATCCCGACGCCAAGCTCGCCTTTGGTTACACCATGAATCAAATGGGGGATGGTATTTTGTTGACCGATCGCGGCCAATCTTTGGTGGATGCGACCTACCAAAGCCTGGGCTATCGCGATTGTGATCCGGGCTTTTGGCGCTGATGTCACGGCGTTGGGTCACGGTTTCTGGGAGCTGGGTTCACAAGCTCCCTTCTTTTCGGGCCTCTCCGGCTTTCGATTTTCATCCCTCGCGCTATTGTTTGATGCTCAGGCCTTTACTGGGTGGAACTCCTTTCTTGTAAGCTTCGTACCGCCTGATCTCGATATTCAGGTACGTCTATTCGATATTTGAAATTTTTAGGAAAAATAGTCCATACTTAAGTCTATTTCCGACATAAAGAGGTGGGTATGACTGTGGCTTGGGACAAGCAGGATCGAGCGCTGTTGGCGTTGCTGCAGAGCGACGCCAGCCTTTCCGTTGCCGAGCTTGCTGAGCGGGTGGGAATGTCAAAATCTGCATGTTGGCGTCGTTTGCAAAAATTTGACGAGCAGGGCGTGGTGAGACAAAAAGTCACTCTGCTCAATCAAGACGCGGTGAACTTACCGCTTACGGTTTACGTCTCCATCCGCACCAATGAGCACACCGAACAGTGGTCGAACAATTTCCGCGAGGTTATCAATGAACTGCCCGAGGTGTTAGAGGTTTACCGAATGAGTGGCGATTTGGATTACTTAATCAAAGCGGTGGTTAAGGATATGCCCGGTTACGATCAGTTTTATAAGCGATTGATCAAGGCCAAGCTGTTTGATGTGAGCTCGAGTTTTGTGATGGAAACCATGAAACAAACCTCAGAGTTACCCTTGGACAATTTACCGCTTAAAAGTGGGTGATGGACCAACCGAGAGCGTAGGTACCAAACAGTGCTGGTGTGGATATTGGAATTCAGAGTGCCGATGGAGATTTTTTTGCCAGTGACTCATCTGTGCTTCAGTTAACGTCATCGGGTGATGAATTGATTGCGCTGTCGTTTTTTGTGTGCCAGTCATTTTTTTTGTGAGTTTTTCATTGTCTCTCGAAAATTGGCGATCTTTTACCGGCGTCTTGAGCGGTTTTACTAACAGCCTTGAGCGGTTTCACTAAGCGGCAAAGAGAGGGCTTGGGATAGACTAAAACAAGTCGCCTAACATTGAATCAAACTTTATCGAAGCAAACTCTATCGAATCAGGTTTATCGAATAAGGTTGTATAGAAACAAACTCAAAAATTTTCTGTCGCAGTTATCGACAACACAATAACCAGACTAAAGAGCGAGCTGAGAGATGATGAACTTAACCCAATTGTTGCATCGCAATGTGCAACAGAACGCAAGTCGAGAGGCGATTAGTTTCGAAGGCCAATCTTGGACTTACGCTGAACTCCATCAGCGTGTCGCTCGAATGGCGGGAGCCCTCAGAAACTTGGGTGTAAAGGATGGCGAGCGGGTCGCCCTAATGTCATTGAACTCAAGTCGCTATATCGAATACTTAATGGCCGTGCCCTGGGCCAATGGTGTGGTGAATCCGGTTAACACTCGCTGGAGCGCGGCAGAGACCGTCTACTCGCTAAAAGACTCTGGTACACGCATATTGATGATCGACAAAGCCTTCGCGCCACTGCTGCCAGAGATCAAAGCCCAAGCCGAATTTCTCGAGCATATAATCTACGCCGACGACGGTGATACCCCTGAGGGTGCACACAATTACGAAACCCTATTAAAACAAGCGCAACCCATCGAAGATGCCTGTCGCGGCGGGGATGATCTCGCAGGCATTTTTTACACCGGGGGAACCACGGGTTTTCCAAAAGGGGTAATGCTCAGTCACAGCAATTTCATGACGTCTGCGATCTCCTTGGCATTGGCCGCAGAAACACCTGATGCGCCACGTTATATGCATGCCGCGCCCATGTTTCACATTGCCGACATGGCGACAGTGTTGATGACTTTTTTGAGAGGCGGTACTCAAGTGGTTGTGCGTGCATTTGATCCTGACACGGTGCAGGCTACCGTCCGGGATCAACATGTCACCGACGCACTCTTGGTTCCCACCATGGTGCAGATGTTATTGGATAGCCCGAACTTTGATGCCGCTAATTTCTCATCTTGGCAACGTATGATCTACGGCGCCTCACCTATGCCTAGCGCCACCCTTGATCGTATGATTGAGTCTTTGCCATTGGTGAAACTCTATCAAGCCTACGGCATGACCGAGCTGGCCCCCTTGGCGACGGTAAACCCTCCCGAAAACCATACCGCTGAGGCCCGTGAGTCGGGTTTGATTCGCAGTGCAGGTCGTTCCGGTGTGTTACAAGACGTTCGTATTGTGGATGAAAATCGGCAGGAATGTCCTCGCGGTCAAGTGGGCGAAATCACCGTGCGTGGCCCTAACGTGATGCAAGGTTATTGGGGTAAGCCGGAGCAGACCGCCCAGGCCATTGTCGACGGATGGATGCACACCGGCGACGGCGGTTACATGGATGAAAACGGTTTTGTGTTTGTGGTGGATCGCGTTAAGGATATGATCATTTCCGGCGGCGAGAACATCTATTCGGCCGAGGTCGAGAGTGTCGTCAGCCAGCACCCTCAAGTTTCTCAGTGTGCGGTAATCGGTATTCCTTCCGAGCAGTGGGGCGAAGCCGTGCACGTGGTTATCGTTCCGGCGAGTGAGAATTTCTCGCTCACGGTTGAAGCGCTACGGGATTTTTGCCGAGCTCACATAGCTGGTTATAAATGCCCGCAATCGATCTCAACCCTCGAAGCTCTGCCTTTGTCGGGCGCCGGAAAAATTCTCAAAACAGAGTTGCGTAAACCCTATTGGGAAGGGCATGACAAAGGCGTTGCTTGATGAGTCCCATGGCTTAGATTCAAGACTATTATCCATTCGGCGTTCGACAAGATGGAAGAGGGGCTGCAACTGATGGTTGTGGCCTTTTTTTTCGCAGCTCAAGGGGCATGACCCCAACGCTGTGCATGGTCGCCGATACCGTGCCGTGCCATAGCCAATTACGCCAATCCATAGGACAAAGGTGAGGCCGTCGATTGCCGTCCAAACCAAGACGTTCCGCTGAAAGACTCCCGATATTTTCCAAAAAATACCAACAATATCAGATGTTTATCGCTATACCTTTGAGTAGAGGTGGCGCCCACAGAAGGTATTTGTCGAACAAACAAGAAATTGAACAGCAACCGGCTTTCATTTTTAGGGTTCCAAAATAGAACCCAAAGGGCTAGTCTGTTGTCTCTCATGACTATCAAGGCGGTTTGGCTCTATGCGTTGGGACGACATCAATACTCAGGTTTGCTCGATGGCCAGAACCTTAGCGATTGTGGGTGATCGTTGGACGTTTCTGATCATTCGCGACCTTTTTCTTGGCAATCGGCGCTTCTCCTCGTTGCACAAGTCTCTCGGTCTCAGCAAGCACCGCCTCAGTGATCGTCTCAACCGTTTGGTCGAAAATGACGTGCTCTACAAGCAATGTTATGACCCGGCGCGGCAACGCTTTGAATACCGCCTCACTGAAAAAGGCCTCGATCTCTATCCTGTGCTGATGACTATTGTGCAGTTTGGCAACAAATGGGAGGTCGATAGCGACGGGATTCCTCTTGAGCACTATCACAAATCTTGTGGCCAGATAACGCAACCTTACTTGGCCTGCAGTGAATGCGATGAAGCCATTCATGCCCAAGACGTTGAACCGGCGTTGGGGCCGGGAATCACCAAGAAAATTGCGCGGGGTGAATCTATCGGTATTGATAGCGAATTTTTCAGCCGGGCAGGCTCACAGAGTCCAGGCTCAAGTGCCAAATAACTAAAGATGAATTGATGGCGGACAGCTCAAAAGGAGACGTATGGCTCAGTTACTTAGCGGCGAATGTTTGTGTGGCGACGTGAGTTTTACTGTGAAAGATGACTTTAAGATGTTTTATCAGTGTCATTGTAAGCAGTGCCAGCAATTAACCGGTAGCGCCTTTGCATCGAATCTATCTACCGAACCGACAAATATTGAATGGTTACGTGGTGAAGATAAAGTGACCATGTATGAACATCCTCGACGTGAATTTTCCAAGTCATTTTGTCAGCAATGTGGTTCGGCGCTTCCCTTTCTCAATAAAACAAGAACTTCACTCATTATTCCTGCAGGGTGTTTGAATCAGCTTCCAGCGTTACAGCCTCAGGCCAATATATTTACCGAAGAACAGGCGCCTTGGTTAGCGTCGGGGGCTTGTGCAAAGAGCTTTTCAGGTTTTCCTGAGTGATTGTAATCGAATCTTAACTCCTCGAATCTTAACTCCTAAAGAGAGAGCGCTATGACAGAGAAAAATAAAGTCGCCTTAGTGGTCGGTGCTGGTGATGCCATCGGCAGCGCCATTGTTAAAAAGTTCGCCCGTGAAGGCTTAACCACCATCGGCGTGCGACGCAATGGAGAAAAATTGAAGTCGGTTGTCGATGACTTGACGGCCGAAGGTCACAACGCCTACGGCTGGTCCTGTGATGCGCGTAGCGAGGAGGCCATTGTCGAGTTATTTGAGCGCATCGAACGAGAGCTGGGTGAACTGGACACGGTTATTTTCAACGTCGGTGCCAACGTTCCCATGAGCGTCTTGGATACTACGGAACGCAAGTTTCGAAAAATCTGGGAAATGGCGTGCTACGGCGGCTTTCTCACTGGACGTGAAGCGGCACGTCATATGATACCCCGAGAGCGCGGTACGATTTTGTTCACCGGCGCCACCGCTAGCGTTAAAGGCTCTGCCGGCTTTGGTGCATTTGCCTCTGCCAAACACGGCCTTCGTGCTTGGGCGCAAAGTATGGCGCGAGAGCTAGGACCAAAGAATATTCATGTGGGTCATCTTATTATCGATTCGGCAGTGGATACCCAGTGGATCCAAGAAAATGTCTTGCCGTTTAAACAAGATCGAGAACCTGACGATATTGTCAACCCAGATTCAATTGCCGAAGTGTATTGGCAGATGCGAGAACAGAAACGCGACGGTTGGACCTTCGAGCAAGACCTTCGCCCCTGGGTTGAAACTTGGTAATTGCCGAAGCCAGAATTTTTAATCAGTGACTATTTTTGAGCTTGTTTACCACCTTCAACAAATAAAAAATTAATAGGAATTATTATGAGCGAATCCATCGAGCTGTGTTTTGACTTTGGCAGCCCAACCACCTACTTGGCTTATCATCGATTAAAGTGGATAGCCAAAAACTACCAGGTCGAAGTGACCTTAACACCGGTGTTGCTGGGGGGAATCTTTAAGGCAACCAGCAATCAGTCACCGGTAATGGTGCCATTGAAGGGCGCATGGATGAACCATGACTTGCAGCGTTACGCCGAACTCTATCAAGTGCCCATGACGTTTAACCCGCATTTTCCCATTAATACGCTCTACTTAATGCGTGGTGCCATTGCCGCGCAGTCTATGGGGGTTTTTGATCGGTATCTGGATGCGGTCTTTGATGCCATGTGGCACAAACCGGTTAACATGGGTGACCCTGCGGTGGTGACTCAGGTTCTTACCGATGCCGGAATTGATGCCAACGAGCTCTTTCGTTTAATCGAAGACGCCGACATCAAAGACGTGTTGAAAAAGAATACCGAGAAGGCCGTTGAGCGCGGTGTGTTTGGCTGTCCAGCAACCTTCTTTAATGATGAATTGTATTTTGGGCAGGACCGTTTGTTCTTTATCGAGCGCGCACTGAAAAACTAGGGCGTCTCTAAAAGAAACATCATTGCGGAGTGTGGCGACGTGGCAATCCATGGTTTTGCACTATAAAACACGGTTTACTGCCAAACTGGATTGCTTGGCTTAATAGCCCCTACTTTTGGCGCTGGCGCTCGCAATGACAAGTAACCCTGTTTTTCACAGGTTTCCCAGATAAACGCCCGATAAAACGCTAGAAGAGAAACCAGATGTAAGCTTAGGTTGACAAAGGATCTCTTCGCAAGTTCTCGGCGAGCCTGTGGAGCGATTATGGGCTTGCCAAGTTTTGGAATTGTCTAACGACGGGCTTTGTTGCCCCGGTATCGACAATAACTGTGCGGATCTTGTCATCCACATCACAAATGCTTTTCCCCTCGAGAGATTGACTTTAAAGTGCGCTCTCACAGTTGTAACCCTATCGAAGATTTATTATGAGCCAGCACCTATTTGATCAAGCCATTGCCCTTACCGGTGAACCTAACAGCCGAAAAAATACTATTAGCCCTGCCTACCAGAATATGGTTGGCCCCTTTGGTGGCGTTACCGCCGCCACCTTGCTCAATTCGGTGTTGACTCACCCCGAAGTGATCGGTAGCCCCGTATCCATGACGGTAAATTACTTGGGGCCTATTAAGAGTGATGACATCACCATCAATCCACGATTGGTTAAAACCAACCGATCCAATCAGCATTGGATGATTGAAGTGTTTTCTGGCGATGAAATGGCCTTAACCGCGCTGATGATTTTTGCGCTAAGGGTAGACTCCTGGAGCGAAACCGATTTGGTTTTTCCCGAGGTGCCCGCGGCCGATGGTATCCAATCCATGCCAACGGATTTGTTGCCGCCTTGGCCGAGTCAGTACGATATGCGTTTCGTTAAAGGTAACCCATTTGCGGAGCAGGCCTCGGCTGATGAGCATTCGTCAGAGAGTTTGCAGTGGGTCAGTGATAAACCTGCGAGAAAGCTGGACTTTGCCTCTCTGGCAGCATTGAGTGATGTGTTTTTTCCTCGCTTGTTTGTACGGGAGCGGACGGTGGCGCCCGTGGGTACTGTCTCATTGACGACTTATTTTCATGTGGACGCAGAAACACTCAACAGTATCGAATCCCCTTGGGTGCTAGCCCATGCCCGTGCGGGTAAATTTGCCAATAGCTATTTCGATCATACCGGTGAGATTTGGAGTCAGGACGGCACGCTCTTAGCAACCACCAATCAGGTCGCCTATTACAAGTACTGAGTTACCCGTCGCAAACTAAGGCAGCGGTCTCTTAAGCCATCAAGCTTTCGGTTGACCTTGATGGCGCTGAGGTCAATCGGCATAGAGACCGTCTTCGAGTTGATGTGTTGCGATCTGCGGATCGGAATAAGTGCCTGTTGTGTGATATCCCGATATCACGAGTTTTCAGCTAAGGAGTCTCTGCAAAATGTCCTTGCGAGGAGTCTAGCAAAGCGACAATCCATGGTTTAGCGTTATAAAACAAGGATTATCGCCAAGCTCGATTGCTTGGCTTAATAGCCCCGACTTTTGGCGCTAGGGCTGGCAATGACAACCAACCCTATTTTTCAGGGATTCCCTAGGGGCTTTTGTGAGAGCTTTTTACCAGAGTAGTCTACTAGAGTGGTCTGCGAGAATTGGCTGCAAGAGTTCTCAAAAAAACAGGATTGTTAAAATCCTCGACCGCTTGTTGAAGCTCTGTGCGTGTATTCATCACAAAGGGACCGTATTGTGCAATTGGCTCGTTTATAGGCGTGCCACTGAGCACCAGCAACTTAGTGACCTCAGATTCCCCTTGCAATACCAGTGTCTCGCCAGCGTGATAGACCCCTAACTCACGAGTGTTAATCTTGTCGGTCGCTCCTTGGTACACATACACCAGTGCCGGGTTTTCTGTGTTGAATGCCAGTTCAACCGATTCATTGGCGCCCAGTTGAATATCCAAGAATACGGGTTTAGTGGAACGATCCGGCAGAGGCCCTTGCTGGATTTTTTGATCAATTTCCACTTCACCGGCAATGATTCGAACCAACCCTCCGCTGGACAGATTTTTTTCGACGATCTTGTCGCTGGTGATTTCTTGATAGGCCGCCGGTTTCATTTTTTCGTTTGCCGGTAGATTTAGCCAAATCTGAAAACCGTGTAACAGGCCTTGATCCTGTTCTGGCATTTCTGAGTGAAGCACTCCGGCTCCGGCGGTCATCCATTGCACATCGCCCGCGGCAATAACGCCTTCATTGTTCATGTGATCGCGATGGTGCATACGCCCAGTTTTCATGTAGGTAATGGTTTCAAAGCCGCGGTGTGGGTGCTGAGGGAAGCCACCGACATAATCCGCGGCTTGGTCCGAATTAATTTCGTCAATCATCAAGAAGGGGTCCAAGATCTTATGCACTTGTGGGCCCGCTAAGCGATGGATATGAACACCATCTCCGTCTCGCGCTGGGCGGGCTTTGATGACTTTTTGCAACTTTCTCACGGTCTTCTCCAGTGTTGAAATTAATAGGTGGCGGTCAGTGATTCGGGCTTAAAGGTCAGTCATTAGAGTGCTTTGAGATGCTCCCGGTTATGGGCAGCAGAGAAGTCTTGTTGTGGCCCCACCGGCACTACACCGGTCGGGTTGATCATCAAGTGACTGGCGTAGTAGTGGGTTTTAATGTGATTGAAATCAACCGTGTCGGCAATGCCTTCAATTTGATAGAGTTCGCGCAGATAGCCGCTGATGGCGGGGTAGTCTGCAATCATTTGGCGGTTGGTTTTGAAGTGACCAAAATACACCGCGTCGAATCGTATTAGAGTGGTGAATAATCGCCAGTCTGCTTCGGTAATGGAATTCCCTGCAAGGTAGGGTTGTTTTTCGAGTCGTGATTCTACCCAGTCGAGCGATTCAAAGAGTTTGCCAAAGGCGCTTTCATAGGCCGCTTGAGTGGTAGCGAATCCCGCTAAGTAAACGCCATTGTTGATGGTGTGGTAGACGCGCTCGTTAACCCCATTGATGGTTTCACGCAGCGATTCTGGGTAGTAGTCTTGGCTATTTCCAGTCAGTTCATTAAACGCGGTATTGAACATGCGAATAATCTCTGACGATTCATTACTAACAATGGTTTGCTTTTTTTTGTCCCACAATACCGGAACTGTGACTCGGCCTTCATAGCTGGGATCGGCTTTTAAGTAGAGCTGATAGAGAAAGTTGAAACCGTAAAGTGGGTCGTTCATCTCCCAGCCGTTCTCGAGCATGATGGGATCCACTACGGTGACGTCAATATAGTCTTGTAACTGTTTTAGCTCTCTAAAAATCAACGTGCGATGAGCCCAAGGGCAGGCCAGTGATACATACAAGTGATAGCGTCCCTTCTCCGCCTTAAATCCGGCGATTCCCGTGGGGCCGGCTTCACCCTTGGTAGTTAACCAGTTGCGAAAACGGCTGTCTTGTCGGCGAAAGGCGCCTTTGCTGGCGTCAGTGTCGTACCATTGATCTAACCATTTGCCATTTTGTAAGTGTCCCATGGTATCGCTCCTCAGTGTATGTTTCCGGTGGCTTCAGACATGCGGTTATTGTAAGTAGTGCCACGTGTTTCAATAAGCCCCGTTTCATGTTCAGAGTGTTCTAAAAAATTGAACAATGTTGGCTTCTACAGCGTGAGTGAGATGCGGGATGCGGGATGCGAGATGCGAGGGCGTGGCTCTTTATTGATTAGGGCTGTTCGCTGCTACGTGCTTTTGCTATTCTCTGGTCTGTTTATTTATACAGTGTCAAAAGTCGACTCCAGCTTGATGGATTAACTCGTACTTTATCGATACGCAGCAGGAGCCATACATGAGCACTGAGTCCATCGTCGTTAAAGGCGCTCGCCAAAACAATCTCAAAAATCTCGATTTAGATATACCCACCAATGAATTGATCGTGGTCACGGGAGTGAGTGGTTCGGGTAAGTCCACCCTAGCTTTTGATACGATTTATGCCGAGGGTCAGCGCCGCTACGTCGAGACATTTTCGGCATACGCTCGGCAGTTTCTCGATCGGATGGACAAACCGGCAGTAGATTTAATCCAGGGGATTCCGCCGGCCATTGCCATTGATCAGACCAATCCGGTGCGCACCTCGCGCTCCACGGTTGGTACCATGACCGAGCTCAACGACTACCTAAAAATGCTCTTTGCGCGTTTGTCGCACCTCTATTGCCACGGTTGTGGTCGAGAGGTGGCCTGCGATTCGGCTCAATCGATCGTCGAAACCCTCTACGCCGAGGCGCCTGCGGATCAGCGCTTAATGATCTGTCTTCCGATCAAAGTCCCGCATAACTTCACCGATGACGAAGTCCTAAAACTGCTCGATCAGCAGGGCTACACTCGGGTTCATCATCGCGATAAAGACAAGGTCGAGGTGGTTCAAGATCGTCTCAAGCTCACCGACAACAATCGCGAGCGCTTGACCGAGTCGCTGGAATCGGCACTGCATCATGGCAACGGTCGCGTCAAAGTCTATCCCATGGGTGCCGACAAAAGCGTTGGCAAGCCCTGGCGCTTTTCGGTTCATCATCACTGCGCCGAATGTGATTTGAGCTTTGGCGAGCCGTCGCCGAGTCTATTCTCGTTTAATTCTCCCATCGGCGCCTGCGAGGATTGTCGCGGCTTTGGCCGTATTATCGGTGTCGATTTTGATTTGGTGATTCCCGATGGTCGCAAAACCCTCAAACAAGGAGCGATAAAACCCTGGCAAACCCCCAGTAATGCCATGTGCCAAAAAGACATGGAGCGCTACGCTAAAAAAGTCGGCGTGCCCATGGATAAACCCTGGAATAAACTCAGTAAAAAACATCAGCATTGGGTGCTCGAAGGCGAGCCTAAAACCGAGGGCTCTAAAGGCAAGCGTTGGTATGGGGTACGCGGCTTCTTTGATTGGCTCGAAAGCAAATCTTACAAAATGCACATTCGGGTATTGTTGTCTAAATATCGCTCGTACACACCTTGTACCACCTGCGATGGTGCTCGTCTAAAAACCGAGGCGCTTTGGTGGCGTTTGGGTGAGCGCGCTGAATCCAAGCAGGCCTTGGGTGAGTTAGCAGCGTTTATACCGGTCGGCAATACCTTGCCTAACTCGACCTTTGATCAGTTACCGGGGCTGACTATCCACGATGTTTTACAGCTACCACTGGACCAGTGCGCGCGCTTTTTCAATGATCTGACCTTGCCGTCGCAGTTTGATGAAGCCGCCGAATTATTACTCGGTGAAATTCGCTCACGCTTGAGTTATTTACTCGAAGTCGGTTTGGGTTATCTCACCTTAGATCGCCAATCACGTACGCTCAGTGGCGGTGAGGTTCAACGTATTAATCTCACCACCGCCTTGGGTACCTCACTGGTCAATACCCTGTTTGTATTGGATGAGCCGAGTATTGGTCTGCATCCGCGTGATATGCAGCGCATGGTCAAAGTACTGCATCGGTTGCGAGATGCGGGCAATACCCTGTTGGTGGTCGAACATGATCCACAGGTCATGTTAGCGGCCGATCGTATTCTTGATATTGGTTCGGGGCCGGGAAAACACGGCGGCGACATTTGTTTTTACGGAACCCCCAAACAATTACTCAAAGACAAAAAATCGCTGACAGCGGCTTACTTACGTGGCGAGAAAACTGTCACCACCGCCTCGTCAACAGCGCGATTGGGTGCGTCTACTTTTGATGCCGAGAGCGAGGCCTGCCTGAGCATTCGTGGCGCCCGTGAACACAATCTAAAAGGCGTGGCTGTCGATATCCCGCTTAACCGTCTGGTCTGTATCACCGGTGTGAGCGGTTCGGGTAAATCCACCTTAATGCGCGATGTGCTCTACAACGGACTGTGTAAACAAGCGGGTAATCCGGTGGATGCCGTCGGTGCACACGATCAATTGTTGGGTTTAGATCATATCGACAACGTGGTGATGGTTGATCAAAGTGCGATTGGTAAAACCACTCGCTCGATTCCGGCCACTTACGTCGGCGCCTTTGATGCAATACGCAAGCTCTATGTCGCACACCCCACCGCCAAAGAGCGCAGTTATACGCCGGGTATTTTCAGTTTTAACTCGGGTAAAGGCCGTTGCCCCACCTGTTCGGGCAATGGTTTCGAGCATGTCGAGATGCAGTTTTTAAGCGATGTATATTTGCGCTGCGCCGATTGTGATGGCAAGCGTTACAGAGATGAAATTCTCGAAATTAAATTGACCGGCGCCGGTGATCTGAGTCATCAAGTTAAATCGATTTCTGATGTGCTCGAAATGACGGTCTCCGAGGCACTTGCGTTTTTTGCCGATCACGACGATGTGCTTCGTAGTTTGCAGCCTTTGGCCGATGTGGGCTTGAGCTATGTCCAGTTGGGGCAGGCGGTACCCACACTGAGTGGTGGAGAAGCGCAGCGCCTTAAACTGGCGGGCCACCTTGCCGCCAACGCCAGCAAGACGAAAAAGAAAAGATCGGTGAAAACCGAAGGCGATAAAAAGGGCACATTATTTTTATTTGATGAGCCCACAACGGGATTGCACTTTGACGATATCGCGACCCTAATGATGGCGTTTCAGCAACTGTTGGCCGCGGGCGATTCTCTGCTGGTGATTGAACACAACCTCGATGTGATCAATGCCGCCGATTGGCTCATCGATATCGGGCCGGAGGGTGGCAATGGAGGAGGTCAGTTACTGGCCTCAGGAACGCCAGACCACTTTTGTCAGGCTATCGATTCTCACACCGCTGAGGCCTTGCGCGACTACCGAGCGACCTTTGGTAATATCGCCGAAGCATCCGCCAGCTATAAACGCAAAAAGCTGACATCGTCTGAGCGAAGCATTCAGATTCATAACGCCCGCGAACACAACCTAAAATCTGTCGATATCACCATTCCTCGCGATAAGTTTACGGTGATTTCTGGGGTCAGTGGCAGTGGTAAAAGCACCGTGGCCTTCGACATTATTTTTGGCGAGGGTCAGCGCCGTTATCTCGAATCGTTGAATGCCTACGCCCGTCAATTTGTACAGCCCTCGTCGCGGCCCGATGTCGACGCCATTCGTGGCATTCCGCCTTCGGTGGCCATCGAGCAGCGCACCAGCCGCGGTGGTCGCAAGAGTACGGTGGCAACTCTCACCGAGATCTATCATTTCTTGCGTTTGATGTACGTGAAACTGGGCACGCAATACTGCCCAGATTGCGACGAGGCGATCACACCGCAAACCCCCGAGGCTATCTTGGCGCGTTTGCAAAAAGACTATCGCGGTAAAGAAGTGACGCTACTTGCGCCTATGGTGGTCGCTCGTAAAGGGATCTATAAAGAACTGGCCAGTTGGTCGGCCGGTAAAGGTTTTGATCAGCTGCGAGTTGATGGCGACTATTTACCCACCGATCCTTGGCCTGTTATCGATCGCTACAAAGAGCACAACATTGAATTACCGGTGGGGCGATTGAAGGTCGCGGCGTCAAAAGAGCGTGAACTCAATCAATTATTGTTGCAGGCGTTAGAGTTGGGTAATGGCGTAGTCGTGGTCGAAAATCACAGCGCTAAAAGCAAGAAAGCGCGCGACACCTTGTTTTCTGTGGAGCGCGCCTGTCCTTGCTGTGGCCAGGGGTTTGATGAGCTTGATCCGCGTCTGTTTTCTTACAACTCCAAGCACGGTTGGTGCGGTGACTGCTTTGGCACCGGCGTGGTGTTGAGCGGCTTTGATGAAGAGCAAACCGGTGAAGAATCCACCTGGAAAGCCGAGGCTAACGAAGATGGGGATGTGATCGAACATGTTTGCGGCGGCTGTAATGGTCATCGTTTGAACGAAACGGCGCGCGCGGTTAGATTTCGAAATCAGTCCATCGCTGATCTTTCGGCGCTGTCAGTTGATGATGCTGCCCTCTGGTTCGACAAACTCAAGTTAAAAAATACCGAGCTGGAGATAGCCCGCGATCTACTGCAAGAATTGAACGGCCGCTTGAGCTTCTTGCAAAAAGTAGGGCTCAATTATTTGACCCTCGATCGAGCCGCGCCAACCTTGAGTGGTGGCGAAGCTCAGCGAATTCGACTGGCTTCGCAACTGGGATCAAATTTACAGGGGGTGTGTTACATTCTCGATGAACCCACCATTGGTTTGCATACTCGCGACAACCGGCGCTTGATTGAAACCCTGCGTGAGTTGCAGCAGCAGGGCAACACGGTGGTGGTGGTTGAACACGACGAAGACACCATCCGCGAAGCGGATTATATTGTCGACATGGGCCCCCACGCCGGTATCAACGGGGGCGAAGTGGTCGTCAGTGGCAGCTTGTCGCAACTGACCAAAAACAAGCAATCACTCACCGGGCAGTTTATTGCAAATCCTTTACGCCATCCCATGCAAGAGCTGCGTGATGTCGAGATGCGAGCCCATTGGCCGAGCGAGAAACTGAGTATATTGTCGGCCAATCAAAACAACCTCTGCAATGTCAGTGTGGATCTTCCGCTGAGAAAGCTGGTGTGCGTCTCCGGCGTTAGTGGCAGTGGTAAAAGCACCTTGATTCGATCGGTGCTACACGGAAATTTGAAACGCGCGATCAACGGAAAGAAGAAAAAACCAAAATGGCAGGGCTGCGATGGCCTAGAAGGTTGGCAATCGATTCAGCGTATTCTAGAAGTGGATCAAACACCCATCGGAAAAACCCCGCGCTCCTGTCCCGCGACTTATATCGGTATTTGGGACACCATTCGAAAACTCTTTGCCGATACGGTTGACGCTCGATTGCGCGGCTATAAACCGACGCGCTTTTCGTTCAACGCGGGTGATGGTCGATGCGCCGCCTGCGGTGGCAACGGCATGCGAAAAATTGAAATGAACTTCTTGCCCGACGTGCGCGTCGAATGTGAAGTCTGCCACGGCTGGCGTTTTAACGATGAGACTCTAACGGTACGTTACAAAGACAAGCACATCGGCGATGTGCTGGCGATGAACGTCGAAGAGGCAACCGATTATTTCGACGCCATACCGTCGGTGCGTCACGCTCTGCAGTTGCTGCAAGATGTTGGTTTGGGGTATCTCACTTTAGGTCAACAAAGCCCGACTCTCAGTGGCGGTGAGGCTCAGCGAATCAAGCTGGTGGCGGAACTGGCGAAAGCGAAGACAGGCCCCGCAGCTTTGGCCAAGGGGGGAATTCAGCACAACCTGTACGTGCTCGATGAGCCTACGGTAGGTTTGCATATGGCCGATGTGGATAAGTTGTTACGGGTTTTGCATCGTCTGGTCGACGCGGGTAACTCGGTTGTTGTCATCGAGCATAATCTGGATGTGATCGCCGAGGCCGATTGGGTGATTGATATGGGGCCTGAGGGCGGCAAAGGCGGCGGTAAGGTGGTTGCCCAAGGAATTCCCGAGACGATTTGTAAGCGTAAGCGCTCGCAGACGGGAATTTTTCTTAAGGAATTGTTGGCAAAATAGATGCTCTAAAGGGCTAGGTAAGAGATACGAGGTTCGAGATGCGAGGTTCGAATTAAGCGCAGGCTTTTGGGTTAACGTTGAAGTGCCGCTTAAATTCTCGGCTAAATTGCGACGTACTTGAGTAGCCTACCCGTTCGGCTACTTCGTTCACTCGTCGCCCTTCGGCCACGATCAAATCTTTTGCTTTTGTCAGCCTGACTTTCTTGAGGTATTGCAGTGGCGATTCTGCGGTCACCTCTCGAAAGGCTCGATGAAACCCGGACACACTCATGTTGGCTTGCTGCGCGAGAGACTCCACGGTGATGTTGGTGGCAAATTCGCGATGTAAATATGTCAGTGTTTTTGCGATTCGAGCGTATTGTCCATCGTGGCTGGCTAAGTTGAACAGCACATGGCCATTGCTACCCGTTAACACGCGGTAGACAATTTCTTCTACAATATTTTCGCCTAGCACCGCCGCGTCGCGATCCTCGTGCAGCGCTTGAACCAAACGCACAAAGGCATCGTTTAACGTCTGATCCATGGTTTCTGAGGTTAGGCCGAGGGCGGTGGAGGCTTTTTGCCGTCGATCAACGCCATGTTCAACCACCTGGTTGACTAGGCGATGCAGCGTTTCAGAGGACACATTCAGTGACAGGCCTAAGATGGGTTTACCTTCATCAGAAAAAGCTTCACATTCCAGAGGTAGAGGCACGCCCACCACCAAATAATCACCGGCGCCGTAACGCACGCACTGATCGCCCAGATGGATCTCTTTGTTACCTTGTCCCACCATTAAAATACCTGATTGATAGAGCAAGGGTTCGCGGCCGTTGCCCTCGGCGGCTCGAAAGAAACGAACGCCTTTGATGGCGGTTCGACAACTTCCGCCGAGTTGATTCAGCGATTTTAGATCGGCGTAGCTCTGCAGTAATGTGGCTAATTGAGTCATGGGAAAATCAATAGGTTTCTACTGTGGATGTCAAAAAATAGAGGAATAGGCAAGAAAAGTCCACTTATTGATGTTTTAACATTATTTCTAGGGATTATTATGTGTTCATGGTGGAGGCGTCCAAGTGTTGGGACCAATCTCACCGAGAGCAAATCGATATTATTCAGTAGGAGACATCCCATGAAGTTCAGTTATTCAAACGCCACCAAAATCCATTTTGGCAAAACTCAAATTCAAGCCATTGGCAAAGAGATCCCTGCGGATAAAAAAGTTCTACTGATCTACGGCGGCGGCTCCATTAAGAGTAACGGGGTCTACGATCAAGTGATCGCCACTTTGGCTGACAGCAATTTGGTGGAGTTTGCCGGGGTAGAGCCCAATCCCACCGTTGAAACCTTGGACAAAGCTGTGGCCTTGGCGAAAGCCGAAAAGGTCGATTATATTTTGGCCGCCGGTGGCGGTTCAGTTATCGATGGTGCCAAGTACGTGGCAGCCGCCGCGCTCTACGACGGCGACGGTTGGGATATCATGACGGGCCAGTACCGAGCCAAAAAGGCGCTGCCGTTGGGAGTCGTGTTGACTCTTCCTGCCACCGGCTCCGAATCCAATTCTGGCGCGGTGATTACCAAAAAAGCCACTCAAGATAAGTTGTCCTTTGCCTCGCCAGCGGTGCGTCCGGTGTTTGCTGTGATGGACCCTGACGTGATGAAAACTCTGCCAGAGCGACAACTGATTAATGGCTTAGTGGATGCCTGGGTGCACGTCTGCGAGCAGTATTTGACCTATCCCGCTGGCGCTATGGTGCAAGACGGATACGCGGAAACTCTGCTGCGAAATTTAAAAACACTGGCGGATCAATACGATAATCGCGATAACGACAGCTGGCGTGAAAACCTCATGTGGACGGCGAACCAGGCCCTCAATGGTCTTATTGGCGCCGGGGTTCCGCAAGATTGGGCCACGCATATGATTGGCCATGAAATCACTGCCTTGCACGGCGCTGATCACGCCCGTTCTTTGGCGATGGTGCAGCCCACATTGCTGCGGCATCAACTGGATCGCAAGCGTGACAAGTTGGAGCAGATGGGGCGCAACGTTTTTGCCTTGGCCGAGTCCGACACCTTGGCAGAAAAAACCATCGATGCCATTGAGCAGTTTTATCATCAATTGAATGTTGCCACTCAGCTCGACGGCCAAAATAGCGATCGCGAACAGGTCATTGATACGTTGATTGATCAGTTAAAAGCTCACGGCATGGTGAAGTTGGGCGAGCACAGAGAGATCACCTTGACCGAAACTCGAGAAATTCTAGAGGGTGTTGTGGCCTAGAGAGTCGATAATTGACACTGCTGAAACTATATTCAGGAAACGCTAGGAGGTTTGGTACACATCCGGTGTCCAAATCTCCATCATCAGATCCGGATCGTTTAACGGCGTAAATCCAAACTGGCGGTAAAGCCCATGCGCGTCTTTGGTTGCCAGCATGATGCGCCTCAGTCCTTGCAGTTCTGGCAGGGCGAGCGTTTCTTTCATCATCCACTGGCCAATGCCACGTCCTCGGTAAGCGTCAATGACAAAGACGTCGGCAAGGTAGGCAAAGGTTGCACGATCGGTCACCAGTCGCGCGAAGGCAATTTGCTCGGCGTCCTTGCTCAGAACTCCAACACAGAGAGAATGCTCCAGTGCACGGATTTGTGTGTCTCGGGGAATACCTTTTGCCCAATAGGATTGGCTAAGAAAACCGTGGATGACATCAATGTCCATGGCTTGCAGGTCGGTACTGAAGATGAAGTTGTCCACAACAACGATCGCTTAAAGTCGAGTCGATAAAGGTGGGATCATCCATCGTGGGGGGTGTTTTTTCAAGTGTTGATCACGCCTTATCTACAATGAATAAATAAATCTCCTAATCTACGCTTTAAGAATAAATTCATCTAATGAGTGGCAATTCATCAGTGAGATAGGGGAAATAAACCGCAATAAATGACATAAGCTTGTTGGTTACACCAAGATAAACAATAACAAACCAATAAGAGTCTGTGATGTATAGCCAACAAGATATTATCAATAGCCTGCCGTCTCACTTGCGCCCCTTCTGCGCGCTGCAAGATTACCAACGGTACACCGCACGGGATCAAGCGGTGTGGCGATTCTTACTGCATCAATTGCGCGATAATCTTACCCACAGCGCGCACGCGACTTATCTCGAGGGGTTGGAGCGCACCGGCATTCAATTGGATTGCATCCCGCGTATTGAAGAGATGAACGCCCGCCTTAGTGATATGGGGTGGCGCGCCGTGGTTGTCGATGGTTTTGTGCCCCCGGCGATTTTTATGGAGTTTCAGGCTCACTGCGTATTGGTCATTGCCGTCGACATGCGAACCATCGAACACATGCTCTATACACCGGCACCGGATATTGTTCACGAATCAGCGGGACACGCCCCCTTCATTGTCGACGTAGATTACGCCGAGTTTTTACAGCGCTTTGGCGAGTTAGGCATGCATGCCGTAGCCAGTAAAGACGACATGGCGGTGTATGAGGCTATTCGCTGGTTATCGATTATCAAAGAGTCACCAAACTCGACAGCGGATGAAATCGACAAGGCCGAGGCTCAATTACAAGCGGCAATAGAGGCAAACAGCAATCCCTCGGAAGCTTCCTTGTTATCGCGCTTACACTGGTGGACGGTGGAATACGGCTTGGTGGGCAGCGTCGACGACTATCGCATATTTGGCGCCGGACTCTTGTCGTCTCTGGGCGAGAGCCAGCACTGTCTGAATGACAACGCGGTGGTTAAACGACCGTTAACGGTGGATGCAATTTCCGAATCTTACGACATTACTACCCAGCAACCACAATTGTTTGTCACCAAAAGTTGCCGCCACTTAAGTCAGGTGCTGGAAGAGTTTGGTCGTCAGATGTGTGTGAATCGGGGCGGCGCTGAATCGCTCACAAAAGCCATCGATGCCGAAACCGTGAATACCGCAGTCACCAATGCGGGAGTTGAAATCAGTGGCTGTTTTAGTCGTGTTATCACCGACTCTGTGGGCAACGTGACTTACATTAACACCGTAGGCCCAACCCAATTAGCTTATAAGGGTCGACAACTGAAGGGGCATGGTCCGGATTTTCACGCCGCCGGTTTTGGCAGCCCGGTTGGCCGCTTACAATCCATGGAGCGCTGTTTGTCGAGTTATACCGTGGACGAACTCAAGGCCCACGATATCGAGGTGAATCGCTCAGTGCGTTTGGAGTTTTTGTCGGGGATTACTGTGTCCGGTATGCTCACTAAAATTCATCGTCAACAACAGAAAAATTTACTGCTAACTTTTGAGCAATGCACAGTGACAGACGCCGCCGGCGACATTCTGTTCGATCCCGACTGGGGTATTTTTGATATGGCTGTGGGCGACTCGATTCCATCAGTCTATGGAGGCTCCGCCGATCAAGATGCCTATCCTTTGTATCAGGCGCCATCGAAAAGCTCCACCCTTGCTATCGAATACGATCAAACTACTTTGAATTTGTTCGAACTCTATCAACAGGTTCGACACCATCGAGAGCAGGGCGTAGCCGATACCGCCCAGATTGAGGCTTGGGTTCAAACCTACAAACAGTTGACCTCAAGCGAGTGGCTGTTGGGTTATGAGCTACTGGAGTTGGCGCAAGGCGTTAAAGGCACTGACGCCATTGCTATGGATTTGCGAGGGCGTTTGCAATCCTTAGCTGAATCCGGAGATGAAGAGCAAGCCTGTTTGATCGACTATGCTTTAAAGCGCTGCTGAATTAATCGCCCGCCGGTAAGGCGTGGCTGTTTTTCATAGCCTTAAGATTAAAACTCGACTCGATGGATTTCACCCCGGGGTACTTTAAAATACGCTCCATGGCGATGTCGGAAAAGTGATCCATATTCTTGGCCACCACTTTCATTAGGTAGTCGTAGCTGCCCGACATGGCGTGGCACTCGATGATGTGTGGCTCGTCGCTCACGCATTGACCAAAAGCGGCTTCGTCGTAGTTGGTGTGATCTTTCATAGTGACCTGCACAAATGCGGTGATGTCGAGCCCCAGCAGTCGCTGATTGGTGAGAGCCACATAGCCGGTGATCACGCCAGCTTGTTCGAGTTGCTTAACCCGGCGAAAGCAGGGCGAGTCCGACAGGCCCACACGCTCGGCCAGTTGATTGTTGGGCATGCGGCCATCACTTTGCAGTAAGGTCAGGATTTTTCGTTCAGCTGGGTCAAATTTCACGATTTATTCCTATAAATTACATTTAATGGCAGTATGCTTCGTCTTTTGACGATAATACTGAAATAATTCATCTTATCCAATGGTTAGGTAAAGCGCCGCTTGAAGCCAATTTGGATCCTGTTCACGGCACAGGTTATCGCCGTCACTGAGGGGATTTATGAACATCGTTATCATCGCTGGCAGCCAGCGACCACAATCTCAAAGCGCCAAACTGGCGGCCGAGATGCAGACCCGCCTGCGCTCTGAGCATCACTGCGACATCATCGATCTGGGGGAACGAGCGCTGCCCTTTTTAGATTTCAATCCCAGCGATGACGACAAGCTCTACCTTGATCAGCTGAGCGCTACACTCAGTGCCAGTGATGCCTTAGTGGTGATTGCGCCCGAGTGGCACGGCATGGCTCCGGCGGCCCTCAAGAACTTCTTTTTGCATTTTTCCGGTGGTCAATTAGCGCATAAACCAGCACTTCTGGTGTCGGTATCATCCGGTGATGGCGGCGCTTACCCCATCGCAGAGTTGCGCAGTAGCAGCTATAAAAATAGCCGAATTTGTTATCTTCCCGAGCATTTGATCGTGCGTCATGTAGAATCGGTTTTTAACAAAGACTCGTCGCAAAACAATGAGCAATCGCAACAGTACTTGAGTTCACGACTCGATTACGCACTGTCGTTATTAGCGATTTACGGCGAGAACTTTTCCGCCATTCGAGCGGCGCTACCGGACGGATCTGAGTTTGCTAACGGTATGTAAGTTCTACCGTTTACACTCGAAGTAACACGCATTGTAGAAAGGGGAATGAAGTGAATAAAGTGGCGATAATCACTGGCGGTCGCGCCGGCATTGGAAAAGCCTGTGTCGAAAAGTTTGTCGGCCAAGGCTACCGAGTCATCAACTTGTCCCGTCGTCCCAGTGACATTTCAGGCTGTGTCGATATCGCCGCAGATTTCACTCGCGACGATTGGCAAATCTCTGTCGCTGATCAATTGTTACTCTTACTGCAAGATGCCGAACAGTTGACGCTGATACACAACGCGGGTATGCACGCCAGTGATACCGCCATTAATGTCGACGCGGCCACTATGCGAGACTCGCTGAATGTGAATGTGGTGGCGCCAGCGCTGCTCAATACCCTGATCGCCCCCTATCTAAATTTGGGATCCTCTATTTTATACGTTGGCTCGACCTTAAGTGAAAAAGCCGTGGCGGGATGCGTCTCTTACGTTACCTCGAAACACGCAGTGATTGGTTTGATGCGATCGACCTGCCAAGACTTGGCAGGAAAAGGCGTACATACCGCCTGTATTTGCCCCGGTTTTACCGATACCGAAATGCTGCGTCATCATGTGGGTGGTTCGGACGAGGTGTTGAAAGACATAGCCACACTGTGTACTCAAAATCGCCTCATTCAACCTTCAGAGATTGCTGAGACGCTCTATTTTTGCGCGACCAATGCAGTGATTAATGGCACCGTGTTACACGCGAACTTAGGACAGGTTGAGCGCTAGCGTCGCATACCGAGCTCTTTGATGACGTGACTCTCTGTAAATACTCCGCGAGAATTTCCGGTGAGTTTTCTCGGTTCGCCACGCGTCTCAGGGCCTGCTCATGTTTCGCCAGCCAAGATTTACGACTAAGCCATAGGAAGATATCGAAGTCTGCAATATGCAGTTGGTGGTACTGTTGGCTCGATATAGCCTCATCGCTTGCCAGTAATTCCAGAATGGGTTGAAACGCGGTAATGCCTTCGACTCGTCGTCCTTGTAATAATCGAAGAAAGTCCTTTGAGACCGGCAGTTGGGTAATGCGAGCATCTCTTAAATAAGGCAGCTCGGTGTACATCGGTAAAGTTGCAATATTGGCGCCTTTTATATCACCCAACTCGCGGATTGGATGATCGGCTAGGCTCCAGAGTGTGAGGGGTACGCGGGTGATGAACTTTAGTTTAATGGCTTCGGCTTCTAATCGCGGATCGGCGATGGTGTAGATGATGTCAGCTTGCCCGCGCAATAGCTCTTGAATCATCCTCTCGGTTGATTCCAGTTTAAACTGAAGCTTTGTATCGGCGCGCCAGCCTTGAATTAGCCGTCTAGCCAAGTAGGGCGCGACACCCTCTATTTTACCGCTAGAGGCTTTCCACGCGATTGGCCGAGTATCGTAAACTCCAATGTTGATGGCTTCGGAACCTCGACCACTTAAACCTGCAGAAGCGTTGGGGCTTAAGTTTGTCGCGCCATTGGCGATGGCCTGCTGAACGCTGATAAAGGTGATGATTGCAGTGACTAAAAATCCTTTTATCATTGCTTAATCTCTTAGATTTCTCATTACCCGTCGGCTATTGCTCGGCGGGTAACTGTAAGTAGCGCCGAAGCTTGTGGGTGAAGAAATAGAATGGCCCTGTATCGAGTATCGCACAGGTCATTTTAAACGCGTAGTTGCTGCCCATGAATACTAGCATTTGTTGCGTGGTCAGGCCCCCTGCAAGCCATACTGCCCCGAAAGTTACGCTGATAACCATAAAGGAATCGACGCCTTGGCTTATCAAGGTGCTGGCATTGTTTCGCAGCCAGAGATGTTTGCCGTTGGTGAGCTTTTTGAAAAAATGAAACAGTTGAACATCGCAATATTGCGCCGCCATATACGCCATCATCGATGCAAACACGGCGCCCGAGGTCAGCGCGTAAATAAAATCAAACAGTTCAACATTGCCCTCTACGCTTGATCCGTCTGGTAGCCCCACCGGTGAGGCCAAAGCAAGGGTTTGCCAAGGGGGCATTGCCGAGGGATCAACCGAGGGGGCGATATTGGCTAGGGTCATGCAGGCAAGAATAAAAAGATTCAGCGCCAGCCCAACAGTCACCAAAAAATTAGCTCGTCGTTTGCCGTAGAGCTCACAGACTAAGTCGGTGCATAGAAATGTCAGCGGGTAGGGCAGCACGCCCACGGCAAGGGCCAATGGCCCGAGCTGAATAAACCGAGTAATGCCAATCACATTGAGCAGCGTCATTGAGCTCAAGAATATTCCTGCAAGCACCAAAAAAACGCGTTCACGGCGCTCGTAGATATCGATCCCAGAGGGGGCCTCTTCAGTTTTTTGGTTTGGCCGCTTGATACTGGGTTCAGCGCTCGAACTTGTCATAGTGTGTACCGTGATTGTCTTATGTCGGTGAATAATTAGTGGGAGATGTGTTTACTTGAGAAACTTGCAGTACTCTCTGGGCGAAAGCCCTGTCCAGCTCTTAAAGGCGCGAGTAAATGAACGAGCCTCAGAAAACCCCACGATTTCGGCGACTTCATGAACCGCTAGGCGCTCTTGCACCAGCTTGTTAAGCGCGAGATCGCGGCGAAGATTATCTTTAATACGCTGGTAACTGGTGCCTTCTTGTTTCAGCCTGCGGTGCAATGTTTGCACCGACATGTGATATCCACTTGCCAAGGTGTTGATGTCCGGAAATTTGAGCGGCAAGTCCCGATTCGCTCGCAGCTGTCGGCTTATCTTGTTTTGAAAGCTCTGATCATCTCCGGGAATCGTCAGCAACTGAGCGGGGGAATGTTTCAAAAATATGTCGACCTCAGTCTTGGATCTAATCAGCGGTTGATTCAGAAGTTGCCGAGAAAAGGTGAGGCAATTGCTGGGTTGCGCAAGGGCAAGTTGGCCGGGAAACATTACCGCCAATTCGGCTCGGTGTTGGTCGTCTATGGTTACCGTATGTACTAAATGCGTTGAGCGCAGAGGAATCTTAATACCGCACAGCCAACTGGCTAGGCGATGCCAGATAATCAACCAAAACTCCAAATAAAAATAATCGGGGTCAAGTGACTGATCGGCAAAGGTCACTTGAATCTGTGCCATGTCATCTCGCTCGATGAGCGCGGTATTTATGTCTTTACTGAGCAGTTGATAAAACTGGATACCCATGGTCAAGGCTTCACGTAGAGTCTCGCAGCGCCTCACCGCATGAACCATATAAGCAAAGGCACCACGTTCACAGGGGTGGGGGGTAAAGCCCATGAATTCGTCATCCAGCGCCTGCCAGATAGCCTGTACCAAATGAGTCATCTGTTGATCGCTAATACGCCCCATGGGTAAGGCGATGAGCTTGGGGTTGATGCCGGCCTTCACCAGCAGGGCATCGGTATCGATATCGCGGCAAGCGGGTGATTTGAGGGCAGCTCGAGCGTGGTGACAGGAAATAGTGGCCATGCTGATGATTTTAGTGATTTATTTCCGTATTTCTAGCTATTTCTAACCAAGTAGGCCTTTAGGGTGTAAAAAAATGTGAGTTCCTGTGGGGGCTGAAGCCCTGTGCAGCTGAGCTACTCAGGCGTAACATAACGGCATTAGATTCCGCGCGACCAACTTTTGGAGATTTCCATGGATTTATCCCTCACCGAAGAACAGAGCCTGATTCAAGATATGGCCCGCAAGTTTTCAGAGTCCGAGCTTACCCCTGTGGCGGCGAAGCTGGATAAAGACGGCGATCAGTCCATTTTGTTAGACAACCTCAAGAAGCTCGCTGAGCTAGGGTTTATGGGGCTGAACGTCTCCGCTGAATACGGCGGCAGTGAAGCGGGCGTGGTATCTTTCAGCCTTGCCATGACCGAAATTGGCCGCGGTTGCGCCGCTACTGCTGTCACTATGTCGGTCACCAATATGGTGGCAGAAGTGATTCAAGTGGTTGCCAACGAAGAGCAAAAGCAGCGCTATCTGCCTAAGCTATGCTCCGGCGAATACCCGGCTGGCAGCTTTTGCTTGTCCGAAGCTGGCGCAGGCTCGGATCCCGCCGGTATGAAAACCAAAGCGGTGAAAGACGGTGATGATTGGATTCTCAATGGCACCAAAATGTGGATTTCCAGCGCCGAATACGCCGGTGTCTTTGTGGTCTGGGCGGTGACCGACCCCGATGCGCGCAAAGGCAAGGGAATCAGCTGTTTTCTGGTCGAGGCCAACACCCCAGGCATCACCATTGGCAAAGCCGAAGAAAAAATGGGGCAAAAAGCCTCGAGCACTAACTGTGTAATCTTTGAAGATTGCCGTATTCCTGCCTCGGCGCTGATGGGGAAGCTAAACGATGGTTTTCGAATCGCCGTGGCGGAACTCGCCGGTGGGCGTATCGGAGTGGGTTCTATGGCGCTGGGTATTGGTTTGGCTGCCATGGACTACGCACGTCAATACACCACCGAGCGCGAGCAATTTGGCAAGTCGATTTCAAGCATGCAAGGCCCTCAGTGGATGATGGCCGATACCTACACTGAGCTCGAAGCCGCACGCCTATTGTTGATGAGCGCGGCCGATCAAAAGCAAAAAGGTTTGCCGTTTTCTAAACAGGCATCCATGGCAAAGCTTTTCGCCACCGAATCGGCCAATAAAGCCTGTTACACCGCACTGCAATTGATGGGCGGCGTCGGCTACACTCAAGAGTGCCCACTTGAGCGCTACGCGCGAGATGTGCGAATTACCGCTATCTACGAAGGCACCAGTGAGATTCAGCGGGTTATTATCGCGCGGGAATTGTTACAGGAAATTTGTTAAATCAAATTTTTAGATGCGAGATTACGAGATGCGAGATTACGAGATGCGAGATGCGAGATGACGAGTTCTCGTGGCTAGCCTAAAGGGCATAAATAGCCACTAGCCACTAGTGGCTAGGAAAAGAAAAGACGGATGCGAGCAACTGCCCTCGCATCTCGTCATCTCGTATCTAGATTTACAAAAACAAAGAGATTTAGTTATGGAATTACAAAATAAAGTTGCGGTTATCACCGGCGGCGCCTCAGGTTTGGGCGAAGCGACGGTTCGTCGTTTTGTGGCCGGTGGCGCCAAGGTTTCGATTTTTGATATGAATACCGAGCGCGGTGAAGCGCTTGTCGCCGAGCTGGGCGATCAGGTTATTTATCAAAACGTTAACGTGACCGACGAGAGTTCAGTTAAAGCCGGTATCGAAGCCACCGTAGCAGCCTTTGGTGCAATTCATATTTGTTCTAACTACGCTGGCGTTGCCGATGCCGCCAAGACCATTGGTCGCAAAGGCGCCTTTCCTCTCGATATTTTCAACAAGGTCATTTCAATTAACCTTGTGGGCAGCTTCAATGTATTGCGTTTAGTGGCTGAAGTTATGTCGACCCAAGAGCCAATCAATGACGAAGGCGGTCGCGGTGTCATCATCAACACGGCATCTGTTGCCGCCTTCGAAGGCCAAATGGGACAAGCCGCCTACAGCGCTTCGAAAGGTGGTATCGTCGGCATGACCCTACCCATCGCCCGGGACTTGGCTGCCTACGGTATTCGTGTCAACACCATCGCCCCAGGTTTGGTGCACACCCCAATGGTCGACTCCCTACCCGAAGAAACGGTAACTGCACTGGGCGCTAATGTTCCCTATCCACCGCGTCTAGGTAAGCCCGATGAAATTGCGAAGTTAGCACAGAGTATTGTCGAAAACGATTACTTGAACGGCGAGACGATTCGCTGTGATGGTGCGATTCGGATGCAGCCGAGATAATTTTAGATACGGGATACGGGATACGGGATACGAG
>JBOEGJ010000058.1:0-63185 GCA_050633365.1 Cellvibrionaceae bacterium
AATCCAGATTCAGAAATGTGGGGGGAAGTGTAGTGACCGCATACGCATACGAAATGCTCATATCAGAGCAAGCCGAAGAAGACGGCATTCGCAAAGACATGGGGCGCACCTCTGTCGATGGCTTATATCAAGTCTTCCGCGAGCCACAGCGCAAGCACACAAACATCGCAGCAAATGACCCACGGTTAACACCGATCGCTACAAGAGCCGATTACGAAGCTCTACTGGCGACGGACAAATACACGCGCCCACCAACCGCCGAAGAAATAGAGGATCAACGAGTGAGTGAAGTAAATTATCTAAATACTCAGATCGATAATGTGGTTAAAAAAGTTCGTCTCGCCGCCGCCAGCGATTTGCCGTTTCAGTCGGATGCCTATCACTTAAAAGAAGAGCAAGCAAAAGCGTGGGATGGCACCGGTGATGCGCCGCAGATGATTCAAGCGGTCGCTGATCGCTTTGAAATGTCACCGCTTATGGCTCGCGATACAGTTATCGAAAAAGGCAAGCAGTGGCGCAAGTTGCTCGACGATACGGAAACTCTGCGTGAACGCGGTTACGCATTAGCTCTGCAAAACGATGTGGATGGCGTGATGGGGATCGTTGAAACAATCCTCAATCCATCACCTGAAACGGACTAAGCCCGAAATGGATCAGCCGCTTATAAACCAAACCCGCTTGATTCTACTTTGCGCACTCTGCTGGGCATTTGCCATAGCGGGTTGCGTCTCGACATTCGAGCGTGAAGCCATGGAGCTACGCGCAAAGATGACGTACGAGGAAAACCCAGCGGATCTAAAGCAACGCGAGCCATTGAGTGCCGAGAAGAATTGGCGGGGTGATTGCTCGAACTACGCAGCGAGTTTTAATCATATTGAGGGCGTCCGCATTTGGACTGGCAAACTAAAAGACGGGCGATCACACGCTATGGCTTGTTTGAACGTGCGCTGTGCGGACACGGTTTACCCGACCCCTTTCGACTTTAACCCTGACGACTGGTTTCAGCTTTGGAGTTTAAACCCATGATTAAAACACTACCGCTAATATGGCATTACCCTGAAGCAAGGCTGATCACATTTTGGATCATCAGCTTTTATTGGTATCCACGGCCGGTGTTCGAATTAGAGCGTGACATCAGTATACTCGGTCACCGCATTAATAAGGGTTTCAAATCCGATGGCGCTAGTATTCCATGGTTTATGCGTTGGGCATTCTCGCCTATGGGGCCTTGGGCGCCGGCGGCTATACTGCATGATTATTTGCTCAGCTTGAGCGTTCATGCAAGGAAGTACTGTGCGGGCGAATTCTATAGAGCCATGAAGATGCAGGGCATGGGGAAGCGTCTACGCAAAGCATTCTATCTTGGTGTGCGCGGCTGGGATTGGGTTGTCGGCAAGCGGAAGTTGCTAGGCACTTTCTCCGGTTAACGCTTAGGTACGTGTCAATGGTTGAAGTTAGCCTCAAATATTCCTACATGTGGTGCTACGAAACATTCCTTGTGGAATCCAGATGGCGCTCATCAATATCTATAACTTCGGCGGAGAAATGCCTCGCGTCGACCCAAAGCTGTTAAAGGATAATTACGCAACCAAAGCGAATAACGTAGAGCTGCGTCGTGGCCAGCTTGCTCCGGTTCGCACGCCGCTAGCGATTTCTCAGGCGGTGCCTACCGATACAGAGAGTATTTACCACTTCAATAAGGACGGAAATTCGGGCGCTGGTTTTTGGTTCTCGTTCGATGGTGATGCCGATGTAGTGCGCGGCCCCATTGCAAACGATACTGAATTGCGAACTTACTTTACAGGTGATGGCGTCCCAAAGTACACGCATGCGACGATTGCGACCGCCGGAGTTGGACCATACCCAAGTGCTTCCTATGACCTGGGGTTACCAGTGCCATCCACAATTACCGCTGCCGGCTCTACAGGAGAAATCCCAGAAGGCGGGCAAGAAATTTCAACCTCTTACGTTACGACATTTGTAACTGACAAGGGCGAAGAGGGGCCGCCTAGCGACTCATCGAATATTGTTGTCCGGTGGGATAGTGCCTCTGTCTCATTGTCTGGATTCACTCCACCAACTGGCAACTACAACATAACGCACACAAGAATTTATCGAGTTGAGCTAACGGGCGAATACTTCATGGTTGCGGAAATCCCCATATCCGCGACGACCTATTTAGATGAAGTTGACTCGGATGGCTTGCTTAGAATTCTACCGAGTACTGATTGGAGTGCCCCCCACCCTGATATGAAGGGGCTTATTGCCTTACCCAATGGCGTGCTAATGGGATTCTGGGGCAACACCATTGGATTTAGCGAGCCGTATATCCCGCATGCCTGGCCTACCGGTTACCAATTGGCGCTCGACTATGACGTTATTGGTGCCGCGGTATCCGCCAGCGGAATCATTGTGGTTACAACTGGCTCTCCGTATTTGATTGTTGGCAGCCATCCCCAGGCAATGAGCCAAACGAAGCTTGACGTCGTTCAAGCGGGAAGCTCAAAGCGCTCTGTTGTTGATATGGGACCGTATGTTGTTTATGCGTCAGCAGATGGCCTAGTAGCTGCCGGAGGCACTCAAGCAAGTGTTGTAACTGAATCAATCATTCTTCCAGAACAGTGGCGTCAAAGAGTAAAGCCTGAATCGATTCATGCCTATCGGTATGAGGATCGCTATCTTGGTTTTTATGATAACGGTACGGAGTCGGGAGCTTTTTCCTATAAGCCGGAAGAGGGGTTTCGCTTTTACGACGAGCATTGCGATTGCGCCTACGTCGATGACGAGAGCGGTGACTTAGTTATCAAGCAGGGCACCGAGCTTAAAAAGTGGGAGGCTGGTGCTTACAGCACTTTCGATTGGCAATCCAAATTATGGGTGGTGCCAGGCGGGGAGGCTGTTTGTTGCGGCAAAGTCGACGCTGATTACTATCCAGTAACGCTGGAGTTTATGGTTGACGGCGCTACGCTATCAACGCTCGAGATTACATCTAACAGGCCGTTTCGGTTGCCGGCTAAGCCCTGGGCTCGAACGATGCAAATTGCAGTCTCCGGCTCGAATCCCGTTAGTAATATTCAGCTAGCTACAAGCATGAGTGAGCTGGTATGAAGACTGGTCTGCCAGACGTTCCTCACAGCGTCGATCCCATACTCAGAAACTACCTTCAAAAAGTTAAAGAGCTACTTGAGGTGGGTGAGGGCGATCGAGGAGATCCGCTCGACAAAAAACTCACCAAGCGTGAACTTGTAGGCCTAGAACTCGCAAAGGTGGTTGCTCGTAACCAACGTAATGTGGTGTTAAAGCCTACTGTCCCACAGAGCGGCGCTGCTGGAAGCGGTAGTGACAGTCCGCCGGAAACGGTTAATCCGCCGCCGCCCGAAAATCTTGTGGTGTCGCCTGGGCTTTCCCACATACACGTTGAATTCGATAATCCCGACGAGCAGTACCAGTGGCACAGTCATTCAATCGTTCTTCGTGCCACAGAGGATAATGTCTCGAACGCTGTTCAGGTGCATCAAACCACCGGCTTCATCTACGGCGACCTCAATGTTCAGCGTTACGACGGCGACGGCAACCGCATCACCTATTACTATTGGGTGAAGCACGTCTCTCAGACTGACCATGAGGGCGACGTAAATGCGTCTTCTGGAACTTCAGGGCAGGTCAGTGACGACCCTTCTGATGTGCTAAAGCTCCTTGAGGGGAAAATCAGTTCCGGCCAGCTTGATGCCGATGAAATATTTGACGTAGACACTTTCGCCATTCGCTCATCCGGAAATCTATCGTTATCGTTTGCAGTTCACGACGGCAAGGTCCTAATGGACTCCGCCTCAATTCATAATCTCACTGTGACGAGTGCTCAGATCGATGATCTGTCTGCGACAAAACTTACCGGAATGACATCAAGCTTTGTCCTCGGAAAGCTTGGCACCGGTAGCATTACCAACGCCTATATTGGCTCGTTTATTCAGTCGGATAATTTTATCGCCAATGCCGTGGGCTGGAAGATTAATAAAAACGGAAGCTTTGAATGTCATTCGGGGTATTTTCGTGGCGATATTTATTCCGCCAACGCCTATGTTCGTGGCGATGTCGAAGCAACAAGCATCAAGGCGGATGCTGCCAATATCGTTAAAACCTTACACCTCCAAGAACAGGCGGTGACTTTTAAGGCAACCAGCTATGATTCGGCAGAGTACTCCCATAGTTACGGCAGAACCAGTACGACAGGCTGGAAAACTCTCGATTCTTACAATGTAACGGTAACTGGAGCACCAGTAGAATTTGAGGTGGATATTGATCTATTCCCCTTAGTTACAGAGCCATACGCCGACAAGATGAATTATCGGCTTGAAATTCAGCTGCTGATTAACGGCTCGGTAGTTCGGCGTGCGACGATGCCGGCTTTTCAGGGTGGCGATACCGACAATGGTTATTCTGGGTTCGATGCAGGAGATAGATATTCCCACTTTACTGCAAAATCATTTGCGGCAGGGGCTACGCCTGGGGCTGGTTCTAGGCCATTTTTAATTCGGGCCAGAATGGTTAAGGCGTCGGGCGATACGGCAAGTTGTTCGATCTATTGGAGGTACGCCTATATGAGAGTCTTGGAAACAAAAAAATGAAATTCTTCACAACTTATGATGTGTTCGGGAAGTTTGGAAAAGTACTGGGCGGCGATGAGCAGCAGGCAATAGATAATACACCAGAAGGGTGGTTCTTTTGCGAAGGAATCTATGACGCGAGTACTAGCTATTTTGATTTTGACACTGACGAAGCCGCAACGAAAAAAGAAATTGATATTTTTTATTCTTCGGAAATACCTGCCGACGGAGCGACCAAGGCTGTGATACGGGTGCCAGAATATACAGGGATTAATGTCGTAGGCCCGAGCGGCATTGAATGGCCTTTAGACGACGATGAAATCCATTACGCAACACCGGAGCCTGGTGTTCATGTGTTCGTTTTCAGCGGGGTCGAACACCTAGAAAAGAGGATTGAAATATATGCCACTTGACCTGTCGTTTGATCCTCTGAATGTCCCTGCGAGTAGCGGGCATTTAAAAATTGCAATGGAGCGAATACTGGAGTTACCCGTATCAACCACTTCCGGGCTAGTTTATCAGTTCTCCGATTTCGACGAACGCAAGATGCGGAAAGCCCAAAGAGGGTTACTGGCAGGAGGGGTTGTTAATTGGCGCCAGCTCAATAACGACGAAACACCTCTTAATGCTCAGTCTATGCTCGATCTAATTAATGAATTGGATAGTCGCCAGTTTCAGCGAGGTATCGTGGTTGATGCTGAGTACATGGCGTTCAAACTTAGCAGTAGCTACACCAAGCGACAGCTTGCAGACTGGGAAAGGAAGTACGACAACGGCTTCATCCCGGTATCGGTCTAGTCAACCCCTTCCCATACCAACTCATAGTTCCTACATTGGTGTCATCACTCAAAACGGCACTCCAATGCTCTCCAAAACTGATCTTGACGACGCTTTGCACGCACTACCGATCATAGAAGAAATCGGTGTCTTCGCGGGCGTCCCCGGATATTCGAAGGTTGTTGAGCAGTGGATTTCTCGGGGCGAAGCGACGCTTTTTACCGAGGGTGAATCGTTTGTCGTGCTTCATCCTCGAGCTTTTGGTGATCATCTGACTGTCATTGTTCGGGCAGCTTGGAGCAAAGAAGGAAACGCACTAGAAAAATACCAGCCGGAAATACAAGAGCTGGCAAAAGCTGTAGGCGCCAGCAAGCTTCGATTCGAAACCGCCCGTGTAGGTTTTGATAGATGCGCGCCCAAGTTGGGGTGGGAGAAAACTCTAACCACCTGGGAGCAAGGCCTATGAGTGCAAAATTCTTTAATGACGGATTTTGCGAAGAAGACGTTTGTTTTACCAAGTTTCAGCCTTTCAAGCTAAATCGTGTCTTTCATAAAGGGCCAGATGAAGTTGAGGAGACTGAACAGGAAAAAACGTTAGCTAAAGTCGCAAATGAGAAGTGGGAGCGAGGCGAAGAAATATATCGTCCCATGCAACAGAAATTTATGTCGGACGTTGATGCAATTGATACTGAGGCCTCGAATAATTACGCCTCTGGAGTTGCCACCCAACAAACTAAAACCGCGTTCTCCGATGTCCGAGATCAAGTGGCAAAACAAGATATTAAAACTGGCATTAATCCAAATAGCGGTCGCTTCAAAAGCGGTCAATCCGAGATGGCAACCAAAGAGGCGGAGGCAACCGGTGAAAACGTCGGTCGCAGTCAGGTTGCTACAACCGAAGACTCGGCCATCGGCATGATGAATGTTGTTGCCTTGGGGCAGGGACAGTCAACAAAAGCCCAGCTTGGATTTACAGGTCTGGCAGATTCTGCTGCTGCAAAGTCTCGTAACGATGCCATAAACGCTGCTAACGAGTCAGCTGCGAAGCGCGAAGCTGTCGGCACCATTGCCGGTGGTGTAGCGAGTTACGGCTCAAATAATGGATGGTTCAAGTCATCTGGTGGTATTTCTGATAGCTCAATGGTCGCAGGTAGGCAAGGCGATTCTGGCTACGGTTACTCCGGGCTTGAGCCTGGTCAAGCATACGCATAAAGAGGGCTGAATTATGGGAGTGGCAGATACTCAGTTCTCTGAGCTGACCAAAAAAGAATGGCGAGGCTATCAGGAAGACTTTTATCCCTGGGAGGACAAAGCAGTCGATTTTGCAATGAACTCAAGCACTGTCGATGACGCCCAGAAAAAAGTACACGCCGGAATTTCAGCAGGCTATGACAACGTGGTTCGCTCTGAATTGATCGATGTTAGCAAGTATGGAATTAGTGACACCGCCCGAGAGGCGACGACCAGAAAACGTCGTCATAACCTCTCCAAAACCGCAGCGCTTGTCTCTGGCTTGAATCAGTCAAGAGCACACGTTCAAGATCTACAGCGGAAAGTTATGGCGGGCGACATGGCCTCTGGTTTAAGTGGCAGTAGACTTCAAGAGTAAGCGGCGGAGAGAAAGAAATGGCATACGGATTGATGGAGTACTCGCAGAGAATGCGAGACGAAGGCATGCGAGGGAAGGCTGACATTGTAAAAATGGAGTCACAGCGGGAGCAGACAAATGATCAACTCAAGGCTCAAGCTAAGCAAACGCAAATGAGTGCTACTGCTTCTGGGGCGATGATAGGGACAATGATTATGCCGGGCATTGGAACGGCAATTGGCGCTGTTGCGGGCTACGCACTTGGTGGAATGTAGGTGAGCTTATGACTGGATTAGTGACAGGCCTCATGAGGGGCTTTGAGATGGGCGAGCGCATGGAGGATCGGAAGATTCAGCGCGAGCGACAAGCTCGGGCCGATGATCGCAATGATGAGCTTTTTGATATGAAGAAGCAGTCCCATCAAGTTGGGATTGCCTCGTCTATGCGCCGTGAGAAGCGCGAAGACGACATTTTCAATATGAAGATGACTGAGCACGAGCAGAAACAAAACGATCGCTATGGCTTGTTAATGGCTCGACAGGCTGCAGCCATCGAAGGCATGGGCGACCAACTTACCGACGAAGACCGCGATCTTCTTAATCAGCACCCAATAGTCAGTGCGCAGTATTTGTCTTCTCCTGAATTCAAGCAGTCAGCGGACGTAGCTAGGCGCGTCATAAAGGGTGAGCTGAGCATGAGAAGCCCTGATGTTTCAAAGGCACTCAACTACCTGCTGCCCGAATTAAAGGGCCAGAGTAAATCCAAGGTTAATGGCGTTCATCGACTGTACCCTGGCAGAGAGCCGGGCACGGTCGTTGTTGACCTTGATACTGAGAACGGCATTCAGCCAATGACAGTAAACAGAACGTCCGATGAAAACGACCTTGTTAAGCAGATTCCCGTAGAGAACATGATCCGCAAGATTCAGAGCTCCATTCAGATGAGCGACCTGATGCAATCGGCGCGTGGCAGGCAGACTTTGATTCGCTATTACGGGCTAGAGCCAAAAGCCAAAAAGCCGGATACAGAGCTTGGTAAACTCATAGCAGCTCGAGATAAACTGCCCGAAGGACATGAAAATCGGGCGTTGTACGATTCGATGATAGCTAAGAAGACATCTTTGAAAGCTGGTATCACTATTTCGAAGGATGGAACCGTGCAGATCGGAGGCGAAGGAAGTGCGTTAGGTACGCCCGCTGAGAATGAAAGCCAAAAGAGGGTAATCAGTGGCGGCGAATCACTAGCCAGATTGCAAACAATACGAGAGAACTACAATCCAAAGTTCCTCACCTACTCAGGTAAAAAGGACCGCTGGCTATCTGCTTTAAAATCTAAGGCAGATATTGACTTAAGTTCAGATGAGCGCGATATGCTGACTCAGCATCGAAAGTTCTCGCAGAGCGTCAACTACGAATTTAATGCGTACCGAAAGCTAATCACGGGAGCTGCAGCAGCAGTTGCAGAGCTTGAGGACCTTAAGAAGGCAATGATCTCAGAAGACCTGTCACCCGTGGAGTTTGAGGCCGCTTTCGAAACCTATTCCGACGAACTAAAGCGAACTATTCGAATTCGAAGCAAGCTACTCAGAGAAGGTATTCATCCTGGTACCAAGCAATATGGAGAGCGCCTTGATCAGATGTACCTGAGCGGCGGAGATGATGATGTGGATAGTAGAGGCGCGGAGCTAGAGGCGCAAGGTAAGAGTAGCGACCAAATTGTCGCAGTGCTGGAAAGTGAGGGTTACTTGTAATGTCTGAAGATTGGAGAGAAGTTGTTGCGCAACGACTAGCTGCTAAAAACGGAGAGCGGCAGGAGGCTTCAACGGGGGTGGTGGTGACATCGCCCACGACTCCTATCGCTGAATCTTCACTAGAGTCGACAGTCGATCAGCAAGCCGAAACGCAAAAGCCGTGGAGGGAAATTGTTGCCGAAAAGCAGGCTCTCAAGCAGCGAGCGCGTGAAGCTGAGCTCACTCCTAAGCAAGCTCAAGAGCTTGAACTAAAGAAGTTGACAGGCGAACTAAAACAGCTTTCATACAAGCAGAGCCAGTCTAAGGCACTGTCTGGAGCGAGTGCCAGTGAGACAGCGAAAGCAATCGATGAGGGCGCTGCGCCGACCGACTATCCTCAACAGTCAGAGGAGGGTTTGTGGAACAAAACAAAGGACTTCCTTTCCGGGGCCGCGCGGGAGACAAGGGCAACCGAAGAATTACCGGAGCTGGGCAGTGATGTCGGTATCGAATATTTGTTGGGAGAATCTGCAAAGAGTCAGTCTCTAGTGAAGCGAGGTGCTTTGGGTGCGGCCATGCTGACGACGTTTGACCCTGTAGAAACGGTAAAGATGCTTGAAGCCAATACAGACGAGCCTGTTTCCCTCGCTGAGGACGAGGCCGGCAACATAATTATCAATGTTGGCGGGCGACTGGCGATGCTGAATAAGCCAGGTTTTTCTAAGGTTGATGCAGTCCAGTTAGGAGGTGCCGCAACTTTGTTTACCCCTGGAGCACAGCTCGCAAATCTAGGAAAACAAGGCACTGTCCGGTCAGTACTGAAGCAAGGAACTGCGGCGGCGACTACCCAAGCTGCGGCGGTAGAGGCCAATCAAGTAGCGCAAGGTGGCGATTTCAGTGCTAAAGACACAGCGGTTGCAGGCGTTGGCGGTAGCGCCGCTCAAGCCTTGGGGCAAGCGCTGTCACCTATATTGCCGTGGATTAGACAGAAGGCCGCACAATCTCAAACTTTTGGTGAAATCAAAGAGCTGCTCGTCGAGGCTGGGAAAAAGTTAGGCATAGGAGCCGACGAGATTGACGACGATGTCATCAAGGCCGTTTTGGCGAGTACCGACGAAAAGTTAACGCCAAATGAAGTTCTGGCTGTAGCAGGTGAGCAGGAGTTCGGTATCCCACTAACTAAGGCTCAGCGTAGCTTGGAAGATTCGTCTCTGAGCTTGGAAGACAGCATGCGAAGTGGAATGCTCGGCGACAAGTCTCAGCGAGTCATGAGGGAGTTTGAGTCGGGGCAGCAGATTCCTGCGATCAACGAAGCAAAAGAGAATCTAGTTAGCAAGATGGTGGGAGATGCACCCGATGGCGTTGAAGGCGAGATCATTAAAGAGTCTATTCGAGATGCTGAGTCAGTGTCATCAAATATCGTTACACAGGCATACTCAGAGATCGGCGATGCTAGCTTAGAATCCGCATCAATCGACAAGCTGTTCAATGCAACGCGGAAGGCTGTCATCGGTATAGACAAAGATCGAGGGCTCAAAGCTACGGCGGGTATTCTAGATCAACTCAAAAAGTCGCAGGTAGTGCTATCCAAATTCAGATCTGCCGGCGCAAAGATCAAGCCTATGCACGTCAAACAGATTGACTTATTGCGGCGGAGAATCAACACCGCCGTGGACTCAGCTGAGAATCAGGCCGACAAGTCACAGGTGCTCGCGATGAAGCGCTCTTTCGACGGTTTTATGGATGAGGCAGTTATCAAGGGTTTGTTCAGTGGGGATGACGCAGCGCTCCAAAACCTCAAAAGTGCGCGTGAGGTCTTCAGTGAGTACGCGAAGATGTTTCGTCAAAACCCCCTAAAAACTAAGAGCGGGCGATCAATTCCCAATCGGGAGGGCGCCTTTATAGAGCGTGTTGTCGAGGCAAACCCTACCGCTGAGGAAACGGTTAATGCCATATTTGGAGCCTCTAATTTCTCAAATACCGGCGGTGCTCGCATGGCTGTCAAGTTCAAAGAGATAATGGGTGGAGATTCAGATGGTTGGCAGGCAGTTCGTAGGCACGCCATTCACCGACTCATAAAAACCAATAAGGTAAACGGTGAGCATTTCGTAAGCGGTTCAAAAACCAGCACTGCGATCGAAACCGCTCTTGAAAAAAATGCATCGCTTGTAAAAGAAGTTTTTTCAAAAGAGGAGTTGGGCTTGCTCAAACGCTTTGCAGCGCATGTTAAGCGCACTCAGCCTGATCTTGTGCGTAGTCGAGAGAATCCCTCGGGTACAGCCCAGAAGCTGGCAGCAGGAGCTGTGCCTAGATTGGTCGATCGCGTGTCAGCAGCGCTAGCAATTTCTGGCGAGCCTGCAATGTTTGCACTCACAACCAGCGGTAAGGTTGCCATGAGCTTTAGGAGAACTGGAAAAGCTAAGGACGCTATACGGCCGTTTGAGCCGGTGGTGAAGATACGGCCAGGATTTGTTGGTTCCGCAGGTCCAGCATTAACGGGGGCGGGTGAGTCGGCGGCGGACTACTATGAGTAGTCTACTGCTTCCAGAGCCAAACTCCCGTGACCTTACGGTTCCACATTAGTAGCGCTGCCACCCAAAAGGCCACTAGAACTCCTGCAGAATATCCTCGAAGCTCGAGCCCTACAATTAGAAGAACCGGTATAAAGATATAAATCATCGCAATGCAAAAAAAGATAACCTGAACAATCAGCTCTTTCCACCAGGGAAGGGCCCCTTCAGGCACTTCATCACCTTGGGCATGCAGAAGAGCTTCTTCGTCTGTGGTGCCTTCTGGCATCCATGACTTGTATCTCTTGAGGGCAGCCGTCTCCTGCTCTGTCAGGGTGCCCTGAGAGAAGGTAGTTCCGTTCTCGCCATTTTCTACGGGTACGGATAGCGTCGCTTTTTCGGCTTTCTTAAGACTCAAGTCAATTTCCACTTACTCGCTTTTAGCGGGCTTGTTCGTATCGTCAATAGTATCAGGTTTTGGCATTCCAGCAACTCGGTAAACTCTGTCTAACATTTCCTGAAGCTCGCGCTTTTCATCATCGCTCATGGGCTGCTGAGTCATGAATAGTGTCGCCAGGCTGTATATTGAGCTTCATGGTTTCGACGCCCAATATACAGCCTATCGTAGCTGGTTTAGGAGCTGTATTTATAGCCTTCTGTTCACCTGTAAATAGGTTGGCTCAGATGAGAATGAAGAGTCTAAAATCGGGCGGTTAGATTCATTGTTTTGCCTTTTGGTTTAGATGGCGCTTTCAGTTATCAATAAGCTTTGAGGCAGACATTTCGTCGATTATTTTCTTAGCAAGGCTTTTGGCGAAGACGGAGTTTGTAATATTGGCCAAACCAGAAGCGGATGTACTCGCGCTCATTACGAACGCTTTCCTCTCGCTTTTAGTGTCGTACATTTCGATGGAGTAGCCTTGCTGGCGACTAAATGAGTGCATTGCGATTGAATTTGAGCTGCCGCTTATTGTGTTGCCAGTTGTGGTGGCTGAGCCAAAGACATGGCTTCCCATGTATCGGCTACTCGAACCACCCGCACCAAGGTTGACAGTAAGCCAACCATCAATTCCCAGCTCAGCGATCCTATCCTTGGCTGCCTGGTTTGAGTATGTTCTGGTCGGCGGGAATAGATCATCCTGTACGACACATTCAACTCCTCTGTCCTTAAGGCCTTTACAAAAACTGTCTAAAAGAATCTCTTTGAACTCGAAGTTTGCGTTGGGAGCATTAACCAGTATTTTAGAGTACTGCTTTCCTGCGTAATCAGGATCTACATAAGTCTTCATTTTCGTCGTGGCGCAGCCAACAAGCATGAGAAGCCCGGTAATAGTTACTATTAAAAATCGAATCTGCATCTTTATTCCTTGTCTCTTGGACTATTATTCCTTCACTCACCCTAAATGGCGAGGGCAGGGGAGTATGTATGGGTGTTCAGTAGGTCTATATCTTTTCGGTCTCAGCTAATTTCAGGTAGCACAGGATCAAACACTATATGGGGTTCGGGCGATACAGGAAATGCAATGGATAGCGCCTCAGCCAGTGCCGGATTGCACTCAGGCAAGGGAACGACCTTGTGGCCCATGTGGTGTGAGCCTCTTTCGAAGTCGCTGTAGAAGGTGACCAGGATTATCGCACCAAAGTCGATGTCGCCTCTCACGCCTAGCTCACCTATAAAGGCTTCTAGCTCGGTTTCTAGGCCTTCGCCGCGCAAGTCTTCATGGTACATGATATTGGTTATATCTATCGCTAGAGCAGTACTCTTGTTTGCGTAGCTCTTTTTTAACTTTTCAGTTATTTTTGAGTCTACCTTGTAGAAATGACTGTTGGCTCTCGTTTTTCCATTCAAATGTACGCTGGTCGCCTCAATATACGCACAGTCATCCGCGATATTAATTTGAAAGTCCGGACTCTCCCGAATAGTTACTCCGGCTTGAATTGTACGAATGAGAGCTGCCGCTAGGTGAACCTCAAACTTCAATCCTTGCCACGATGAGCTTCGCTTCTGAGATCGTAGCTTCTGTCTGATTTCCTTGAACCTTTGAGGCTCATAATCTGCGAGCTCTCTTAGATCTCTCGCAAACATGGCGAGAGAGCAGTACTCTACTATGGAATCTTCTGAGCCTTGCTCCCAGAGTGTTACTACTTTTTGTAAGCGTTTGGCTAAGACCGCCTTTTTTTTGAATAGCCCAGGGAGGCTCAACATGTCATCCAGTTGATTAAAAAGCTCTGTAAAGTCCTTGATAAATAGCTTTAGGTTTTTAATGTCTGAGTCAGAGGCCTCATCGGGAATGCTAGTAGTAATTTCCAGACGCCCTTTATTTACGTGCATTATCCCTTTCACTTGATCAATTCCTTTGTCGTGGGAGCCGGCATGGGACTAGCTATAGTGCAATTTCAGATTTCTTCGAGTTCTTTTTTCATTTGGCTGATAAGTGAAGACTTGGTTTGCAGTAGGGCATTCGCCGAATCTTCGGATTTCTTTTGTAGCGGTTTAATTATGGTTTGGTCGGCCCAAAATTCAGAGGTGGCCATAATACCTAGTGTGTTTTTTGCGTCTTCAGTTGCGCGCTCAACATCGCTATCGAGATTGTCTAGGAGTGCGTCCATGTCGGCGCTGGCGATCATCCGAATAGTATTGGTTTCATTTCTAACACGGACCAACTCTCGGTATAGATCTGTAAATAGCTCGTTCATATCGATGGAAAACTTTTCGTTGGCTCTCGCCTGATCCTCTTCGGTCCCACTGACATAGGCCTTCATGAATTCATTAAAAATGACCGGGAATTTCTGTTCTGTGGTTTCCCGAGCGCTATCGTTATAAGAATCCAGTTTCGAGAAAAAATGGACAAATTGTTCTTTTTTGGCGCTGTACTGGTGTTTTCTTTTTTCAATATCTAGCGCGTGCGTCTTTTTTAGCTCTTCAGTTTCAGCCTGATATTTGGCAATCACGCTTTGTTTTTCTGTCTCAAGACGCGCTAGATCCTCTTTCAGGGCCTTGTTCTTGCCTTTAGTCTTGGTGTACGCCGTCAGGTAAAGCGCTAAAGCGCCTGCCAAAGAGGCAAGTATCAGCTCTATCAGTTCCATTGTATTACCAAGTTGCCAGTAAAGTACTTACGGGGGCAGAAGGAGATACTGCGCAGCATTTCGAGGGTGAGCATGTAAGTTCCTTTTAAAGTGCCCGTATTTAGGTGGGCAGGGGGCTTCAGCTGCCTTGCTGAAACTTTATTTCCGCCAATACATTGCTACTTGAGCAATTTGGCAAGCTTTTTGACAATAGAGTCACTTTGCTCCTCTAGCAGCTCCTCCAATTCACTTTTTTCTTTGCTTCGAATAGAGAATAGATGTGGCGCTTTGTATTCGGCACCAGGCTCTCCCACTTCATGGCCCGCAAAGCTCTCCTCTAGCCTGTGGCAAATCTCCGCATTCATGCTGCGGCCGGACTTGTCTGCAGCCGCCTCAACTTGATCCTTTAAGGATTGAGGGATTCGTAGATTAACTTGAGGGTTCTTGTATGGGCGAGGTTTAGTCATATCAAAATAATATGTAATTCATACTTGACAATCAATACATAGCACAACAATATGTATACATATCGCATACATATGTATTGGAGGAAGAAATGAAAAAGAATGAGGAACAGTTCAATGTTCGAGTACCTAAAGAGCTTAAGGAGTGGGTGAGGCAGCAAGCCGAAAAAGAAGATCGATCAATGAATTACATCGCGGTTCGAATTATGCAAAAAGGCCGTGAGATAGAGGAGGGTAAAAAATGAGTATGACTAAAGATTCTCCGGTTATCGCTGGAATCGAGATCACAACGGACGCAGAAGGTCGGTTCAGTCTGAACACCCTACATAAAGCTCATCTTTCTATCAGTCCTGATATTCATCGAAACAGCAAACAGCCAGGCGATTGGTTGAAGCTGGAGGGAACCAAGGAGTTGATTGGGGTAATTTCTAACTCCGAAGATCTTCAGTTTAGTGCTGTAGAGTCCAAGTCAGGGCGCTACGGAGGGACTTTTGCTCATGAATTACTGGCCATTAGCTACGCCGGATGGATTAGTCCTTCTTTTCAGCTCAAAGTAAATCAAACCTTTCTCGACTACAAAGCAGGGCGGCTCAAGGCGGTGAAGCAAGAGCCAGCACAAGATCTAGCCACCATGCTCATATCGGCAGGTGAAGAGCTTCGTAAAAAGGATGCAGTGATTAAGGTTCTAGAGCCAAAAGCAGAGTTTCACGACAAGGTGGCTGTGGCAGAGGATGCGGTTAGTGTTGCAGAGGCCGCAAAAGTTATCGGCACCGGCCAGAAAAGGCTCTTCGCTTTTCTTCGTAAAAAAGCATGGGTGACTCGTCTCAACGAGCCATATCAGTCGAAGATTGAGGCTGGACTGTTAGATGTAAAGGTGAGGAACTGGAATCACCCAGACCAAGGCCTGCAAAGCTCTATTACAGCACTGGTTACCGGCAAGGGGTTGGTGCAACTTCAGAAACTGTACTCCGAAGGCAATTCGATCCCACAGTTTTAATTCTCGTCGAATATGTTCAGGCATACAGTGGATAAGGAAAGTCGCAATGAAAGTTATTAATTCAGCAGATCGTAGAAAGCGCACCGAGAAGCGAATTATCAAGAAGCTGGAGCAAATGGAGTCTGCGATGGGAGTTCCTGTGACCTTGGTTAAGTCGATGTCGCAGTTACCCCCTAGATTTGAATCTCAAATAGAGCAGGCGGGTAGTGAGGTTAGGGGCTTTTATGATTCAACAACGCATCAGGTGTTTTTGGTTCTGAAAAACCTGCCTAGTCCAAAGGCCGCTCGAGAAGTTTATCTACATGAAGTAAATGGCCACCTGAGTATTGAGGATGTACTTGGCGACAAGATCGAAAAGGCTACCAATGAAATCTACCGGTCAATTCCTATTGTTGCTCGTCGATTACTGATTGATAAGTACCAAGATCAGCTTGTTGGGCTCACTGGGAAGCAGCGCCGCTCCATTGTGGTGAAAGAGTACCTTGCTCACCTTTGCGAGCCTGGTATCACTGACAGTATTATTTGTAGGGTGTCGAGCAGCATAAGGGGTGCTATCCGCTTACTATTTCCATCTCTTGAGTGGTCTGCATCAGAGCTAATTCATTTGCTTGTATTGGCGCGGGATGAAATCAAAAGTAGGGGGCCTCGATATACGCAGAAGCATATGGCGAAACGACTTGCCGATTATTTAGCTGATGCTCTGGCAAAAAGAGAAGGTAAGATTGAATAAGCACCATTAAGGGTGTCGTTAGGAAGTGCGGGAACACTCCCTAACGACGATCATAAATACGATTGGAAGCATAATTATGATGTCTGAAAATGATAGCACGGCGGGAGTTTGCGTCAAACCTTTAGAGGTTACTGGCGTTGAGATTGATCTTGATAGCGGCGAGATGTTTATTCGAAGTCTTGGGCGCCTGGTAAATATCGCGCACCTGAGTTTATTGGAGGCCAGCTCTCTGCCGAAAAGTCTCCGCACGCTGGCTGAATTTCATTGTTCAACCGCTTCGATGGTATGATTGGAAGCTTGGTTGTCATGGATTGATGTGGTTATGGGTGTGTTTAGTGATCGTGAGCTTGCAATAGGTGTGTGGCTGATTGCTTTCGTTGGTTATGTCTTGTATTCCAAAAATCTGAGGCCACATATAGCGCTCGTGATCAGGTCCTTCTGCAGCATCTATATTGTAATTCCAATTTTGGGACTAGGGATTTGGGTTACTCTACTTTCTTGTCTGCTCATCGAAATAGAGCTTTGGAATTCAGGTCAGTACAAAAATGTTGCGCTTTGGTTTGTTGTTGTAGGTATATATTCGCTATTTCAGGTGACTGACTCAGGCAAGGGCGGTAAATATTTCAAGGATACGGCAGCAGATTTAGTCAAGGCGACAACCTTGTTAGAATTTGTTGTGGCTTTCTACAGTTTTAGTTTCTGGTTTGAGCTGGTTTCTGTGCCCATTGTGACAGCTCTTTTCTTAATGTCCGCGATTGCCAAAAAGAATGAAGAGCATCAGCTTGTCGCTCACATTCTTGATAAATTTATAGTGGGTATCGGACTTTGTATAATTGCTTATGTAGGCCACCTTATTCTGACGAAGCCTGGGGAGTTCTTTAGCGAGGGGACTGCCTATGATTTCTTTGTGCCGCTCGTATTGACTCTATTTATTTTTCCGTATCTATTCTTGGTGATGCTCTACTCAGAATATGAACGCTCTTTTCGACGACTTCACTTTATTTTAAAAGATAATGAGCTAGAAAGTTACGCTAGGAAAAAATCTCTGTTCGCGTTCAATTTTCACCTTTCACACCTGAAAAGGTGGGAGCGCTACCTTAGGCTTCAGGATGCATCGTCAAAGCTTGATGTTGATAATTCTATAGAGCGAATTCAGTTTTTACTGCGAAGAGATAAAAAAAATATACCTGTTAGCTACAGTCAAGGTTGGTCACATTATGAGGCAAGACGATATTTGAGTGGTCACGGACTAATGACAACATACTATGATCATTCATTTCATGGTCGATGGACAGCTAGCTCTGAACAGCTGAAATTAGGTGATAGTATCTTTTGCAACAAACTGACTTACCATATCGACGGAGACGAAAATTCAGTTCAGTGCTTAACGCTCGTCTTAAATGTCGATGACACATCGCTTCTTGAAGCCGGTATTGATGAGTTCAAAGTCGTTGGAGACGCTCTGGTTGAAGCGGCAGTATCCTCCGATAAAGAGCTAAGCATAAAAATAGATGAGACTAAAGAAGTAAAGGAGGGTGAAAATCAGACCTATACTACCGAGCTAGAAGGACGCCAAATCATGATACAAAAGCTAGCTCGAGATTACCGGAACGCTATCGAACTAAGACTTTCAATCGCATCTGATAAAGAGTCGTTTAAATATATTGATTCGATGTAATTTGACCTCTTCGGATGAAGGACTGAACATAGCTTGTGTAGTACTACTCGTGCGAACCCTTAATTGGAGCTCTGCACGAAAGGGCGCAATGACGGCTTTTTCGCTTCCCTCTTTATGACCACTTCTTTGGGGGCTTCAACCCCCAACTTAACCTGAGTCTTCCTGACAGATTCCACGGTGACCAATATGTCTTCACCGATATAAACTGGCTTTCCAATTGGGACTAACAATATAAGCATTGAATTCATCCTTAAATTTCTTGAAGCACCTGATCTATAGCTTCCTTGAACCTGTCGCTTAGATCGGGAGGTAACCCCTTTCCGTGGGCGTAGTAGTCTAACGACAGCCCCAATACTTTACATGTTTCAACAACTAGCGAAAAGCTTGGATCAGAGGCTTCATTGGCCTCCAGTCTTCGATATGTTGATCTTGCGCAGCCTACCAAATTGGCCAATTCAGCTTGAGAGAGCTTTTTGAGAGTCCTTGCCCGACGCAATCTATCGCCGGGAGTTTCCATTGATGATCCGCCAGAAGAGTGAGTTGCACGCCAATGGGGCAAATTCTAGCACAATGGAGCGTAGGTGCTACTTAGGCAGCCGATTATGCAGCATCAGCGATACACGCATAGATGGCAAGGGAATAAGAATGTCGCTTTAATATGCGAACCAGTTCACAAGGGCAGAAAGGAGGAGTTAAGTGAACAAGTTAGAGGTGGATATGGACACGCTATGTACTTTTGTAAGCGGCATGACAGTCGACGGTAAGAGGCTTCATGAAGATCATTATGTTTTCGATAACATTACGCCTTACCAGGCTTTCTTGGTTGGAGTTCAGCTGGGGTTTGATCAGTGTGTAGCTGCGAACGACGAGTAGTATAGAGGGGCTACACAGATAGTTTTGGAAGTAACCGGCCGCAGAGCTGGCTTCCTTTGCCGAAAACCTAGGTTTCTAGGTTACAAGTGTAAACTTCTTAAAGAATTCCCGAACAAAGATCATTTCTTTCCATCGCCTGGCGATATTCCTGTCAGCAGTGCTTCGCGCTAATTCTCTACTCCCAAACCAGATTGGCAGTGTAATGCCTCGAGGCGAGTACTCAAGTGATAATGGGCTTCTAATCGATGTCGCCGGTTTCGTTGTAGCTGTTGATTTAATGAACAGCACGGTCTAAGTTACCAGAACAAGGAAGTTGCTAGTATCCCAATCACATGGAGTCGTGAAATGAGAATCCTCATAAGTCTGCTACTTTTCATTCCCTTATATGCTTCTGGTCAAGATGTAATTCAGACCTATGATGAAGCTCGCGACAAGTACTTCTGGAAAAAGCTCTATAAAAATGGTGGAGTCACTTTGTACTGTGATCTGGAGTTCGATGGTAATGGTGATCACAAAACCAAAAAACTAAGCGTTGAGCATGTCATGCCTACCAGCTGGATGGCGGCTCATTATGGGTGCAAGAATCGGCATGCGTGCCCAGTCGATCTCTATCAGCATGCCGCAGCAGATCTTCACAATCTTTGGCCGTCAATTCACAAGATAAATGCAGCTCGCAATAACCTAGCGTATGCAAATATAAAGGACGAATCTCATAGAATCTATGAGGACATCTGTGAAGACGCTGAACGACTAGGGACCAAGAGTGGTGGGCTTTTCGAACCCACTGAAAGTGCTAGGGGCGAAATCGCAAGGTCGTTGCTTTATATGGAATTAGCCTATGGGCTTCCTTTGGGCAGAGATCGAAAAATGTTACTCAAATGGGCCGAAAAAGATCCGGTGAGTGAAGAAGAGCTTCGAAGAAACAAAGAGATATTCAAGATTCAGCGACGACGTAACCCCTATATTTCTGATGATGAAGGGAAAATACTTATCCCTACGGATTACTAGAACACTAAGCTATTCATTTTTCGTTCCAGGGTAAAATGCCTCGATTGAAGGTCACAGCTGGGACCGAGCGCCCCCCCCCAAAAAAAGGGATTTATACAATGAAACGAACACTATTCTTCTTTTTGGCTCTTAATTCAGGTATAGCTACTGCTTATGAGAGTCAATTTGAACATTGTAACGCCCTAATTCGCCACGGGATGCAGGACGTGAAGACAAAATATAGTCTTGATACGGCCGACGGGTATAATTATCACCAGTATTGTCGAACCTCTTCTTCGTCAATGAGCGATAGTAGTCTGTCAAAAGCCACAGCTAGTTTATTCGGCTTTGGTAGCGGCAGTGGTGGCTACAATAGAGCTCGAGCGAGCGCAATGCTCGATTCCTTTTGTGAGACCAATCAGCGACTTGAATCAAGTAGTAGTGAGCTATACGCAAAGGCATCAAAGTACAGCGGGCCAGCTTTAGAAGCTTGGAATCAATGTCAAGAAGCAGCAAGAAAAATGGTTCAGATTAAACTTAGTCATCGCTCAGAGAATTCGACAAAATTAACTTTTACAATAGACTCAACTCAAAACGGCACATTGTATTTAACTGGTATTGAGCATACAGCATATACCTGTGAATTGTATAAGAACAATTCTACGACAAAGGACATCGTTTCTCCCTTAGCTTCTCCCTTAGTTTCTAATGATAATAATAGAACCATCCACAAATATGATAACGTTCCCATTAACAATGCGAACATACACATTGGTTGTCATAGAAATGACGCAAGCGTTGCTTCCGGAAATGAAATCAAAAAGCTAAAATATGAAGAGGGTGCGATCAGCATATATACAACCGGCCCTTCTTTCTCAATATCCATCCCAGAGGTCGTCGAAGATTACTATCATACGCCCAAAAATAGTGTGCTAGCTTTTGCGCTGAACCCTATGGATAAATGTCCATCAGGATGGAGCCTTTATAAAGAGGCATATGGGCGATTTATACGCGGGATTGATCCAACAGGGTCAACTACAATCGATCCGGAAGGAGTTCGTGCTCATGGATCTCACCAGGAGGATGCTTTTAAATTACATACTCATGACGCAAATATGGAAATTGGAGCTGAACCATTCGGTGAAAAAGCTAAAGCGGCTGAAGCGGCTGGGGCTCATGGGAGCATAGGGGAAATGTATACAAGTAAAGGTCTTGTTCAGGGTAGAGGAGATGTAAATGAAACTAGACCCAAAAATGTTGCATTATTGTATTGTATAAAGAACTAAATCTAGAAATCAAAGTGCTCGCTCGCCACAAGACATCTCTGGAGCTCTATGGCGTGTAGTGCACTCGACACATTAAAAGATGTATATGATAAACCCTTGGTTCGTTGCACAATTGCCCTTTGGAGGCCGCTTCTTTATTTATTGTTCATTCGGTGAGCTATAAAGGATAGGATTACTCTGGAATTGAGTTAGCGGGCTAACTTGTTGGTTACGTAGGGCGAAGGCAGCGCAGCCCACGCCCACTGATCTCGCCATTCGTGCTCAGTGATATACTGACCTTCTAGCTCAGGGATAGAATTATGTGCGGAAGGTACAACCTCATTGATAACCCCGCGGTGGGTGTCCTGCTCGACAATCTCGGTATCGATCTCGACTACACGCCGCGGCTGAATATTCGACCGACTGACTCGGTGCCGATTCTTTATCAGGGGCGATCCGGAGAGCGTCGCGCAGCTGACGCTACCTGGTGGCTGGCAATGAACGAGGACGAGGGCAGGCTTAAACCAGATCAGCGCTGGGCGAGTTTCAATTCGCGCGCAGACAATCTTATAGATGGGAAAATCCACAAGATCAGTCCGCGATCGTTTCGAGTTATTCTTCCTGCCACCGGCTTTCACGAATGGGCGAACAAAGTCCCGCACAACATCACTGACGCCAGTGGCGGTGTTTTGGCTTTGGCAGGAGTCGCCAAGTACTGGAACCACCTGAACGCCTTCTCCTGCTCGATCGTCACTCTGCCGCCGCACGATAGATTTACTCATATTCATAAAAAATCGATTCCTCTAATGCTTCAGCCTGGGGAGCGTGAGATATGGCTCGACAACCGAGTCTCGACCGAGAGACTCACGGGATGGTTTGAGCCACGCATTCCTTTTGATTTGAGCGTGACGCCGGTGGACGTCGAAACACTGAAGGTGCTCGGGGCAGCCGAGACCATAGGCGCCGATCGCAGCGCTAATTGATTTAGTATCGACCGTGGGTTGAAGGAGAAATATTTGAACCCAGATGGACGATATTGCTATTTCTGGAAGTTTGAGGAAATTGCCCGGAAGTCTCTTTCGCAATATTGTCCAGCATGGTTTGAAGGGGTGGTTTCGTGAGCGGATTTGTCCCTGATGGTCGGACGATGGGACAAGAAAAAAATGTGGCAGCTTCAAACTTGCCACACTTTTGCCACATTTTGAGGAAATACAGGGGGCAACGAGGGATACCCAGTCTAATAAAATCAATGACTTACGAGGCTGGCAACCTCCAGAAACCCGCCCATATGAATTCAAGTCCCATCGTCCACCCCATCTTCAAAGGCTCCCTTAATTAAGGGGGCCTTTTTTGTTTCTTAGTTGCTGCTCAAGCCTTACTATACACCTGCAGCGCTAAGGGCTATCTCTCTAAATAGCAATTACCCCTATTAGGCGCTTTTGGTCGTGTAATCTTAGGTAGCAATTTGGATATTCATGAGCAGCCATCCCGATACTGTGCCAGCTAGCACGCAGCTTCAGCTGCTGAAATCCATTGTCGATCTCACTCGACACCCCGATCGTCGAGCAATGGAGAAAGGGCTAATTGCAGCCCTAGCGACACACACACCGAGCACCAAAGTCACACTCATACAACGCCCATTCTCTGCTGGCACACCACTAGAGGCCCTTATTGAGCTCGACGTAAAGATATTTAGGCAAGATCCAGAGTCCGGCTGGAGATTTGGCGTAGAGGTAGATCACTACCACAGGCTAATCACTCGCGCTTTGACGGATGCCAAGGCACAAGTCGACGAGGAAGCAGGCGTCTGCATTTCGTGCATTCCAATTGTTGAGGGGGCCAAGGCTTCTGGGGCGATCCTTCTCCATTACCCTGCAGACTCGATTGTCGCTTTCGATCTTGTCGAGGCGCTACTGAACATCTATCAAAACTACTTGAATATTCTCCGTGAGAGCGAAAGCGACAAACTCACAGGCCTGCTCAACAGGCGAACCTTTGACGGCAAGTTTCAGCACCTAGTTGCGCAACAATCTCAGCAAGCAAAGTCGAGCTTCACTGAGAAAGAAAGCCAACAAAGACATCAGCAACGCCAAAATCACTCTTGGCTGGGCATTATTGATATCGATCACTTTAAGACGATCAATGATGAGTACGGCCATATTTACGGTGATGAAATATTGCTACTACTGTCGCAACAAATGCAGGGCTTTTTTCGTCGAGCAGATCTTCTTTTTCGCTTTGGTGGCGAGGAGTTTGTGGTTCTGCTGGAGCCCACCGACGAAAGCGGAGCTGATATTGCATTTTCACGCTTCGTTAGCCGCATTGCGGATTATCGTTTTCCTCAGGTAGGGCAGGTTACCATTAGTGTTGGGTTTGCACCCATCTATACCGACAGCGTTTCGACTGATGTTTTTGGCCGCGCAGACCAAGCGCTATACTACGCCAAGCGCCACGGACGCAATCAAGTGGCGAGTTACCTCGAGCTATTGAGTAACGGCAGCCTCAGTACCACAACAAAGCAAAAGGATATCGATCTATTCTAGGGAGCGCCGCGGTCAGTTGAGTCATTCGAATAAACGCGATAGCGCTCTCCGGAACGAGAATCTTCTATTCGGCCGATAACTCTCGCGCCGCCATAGCCGCTCGCGATTAGCTCCCGGTGTAGATGCTCAACATCTTGTTGCGCCACCGCCATCAGCAATCCGCCAGATGTTTGCGGATCAAACAAAAATGGCGTTCTAACGTGGTCTAGATGCTCTGGGGCAAGATGGAGCATCTGTTTTTGATTCTCCCCATGTAGGCTACTGACATAGCCCTCATCACAAACGCTCTGGGCGCCCTCGAGAATCGGCAGTTGATCTAGGTAAAGTTGCGCACAAAAATTCGACTCGGCTAACATCTCTAGCAAATGCCCTAGCAGACCAAAACCGGTTACGTCGGTCATTGCGCCCACATCAAACTTCTCTGCAATCCTGGCGGCACCGGCATTGCTCAACAGCATAGCGTCGATCGCAGTCTCGATCCAAACGCCTTTTGCCGCCGCCAGGTTGTGCGCCGCAAACAGCATCCCAATCCCTAAGGGCTTTGTCAGTACTAAGCAATCGCCTGACCTCACTGACGACTTTCTAAAAAGCTCTTCCGGATCACAAAACCCATTAACGCTAAAGCCAATGCTCAGTTCGCTCGCCTCGCTGGTATGACCACCAACAAGCATGCAGTTATGTCGATTGAGCACCTCAGTTGCGCCAGCCATCAACTGACGCAAATCGTTTTCAATCAATCGCTCTGCAGCAATCGGCAAATTGACAATAGCCTGCGCACTGTGTGGTCGAGCCCCCATTGCAAACAAGTCGCTTAACGCGTGCTCTGCCGAAACTTGCCCCTGAAGGTATGGGTCTGAGACGAGATTTTTTAGAATGTCGACACTTTGGCTGAGCAGTTTGCCACGGGGAGGCGAAATAACAGCACAATCATCGCTGGTCCCAAGACCTATAACAATGGAGCTATCGGCAAGGGTATTAACATCCTTTAGAACGGCTCGCAGAATGGTATTCGATATTTTGGCGCCGCAGCCACCGCATCTCATAGCGATTTTATGAGGCTCGCTTTTGGCGTTAAATGGGCGCTGCATGGGCGCAAAATGATCGGTGTTTTTGTCTGGCAGAAACTGCCTCATAAAACTCTCGTCAATGGATCGCTTCCAGCGCCAAACCCATGAAGGTAATGGAGCGCCGAAAGCAATTCGACCTTTGCTCGCTACCGCCCATTGATTGCCGCCAGTGATAATACTGAGAAAACTTTTTTGCGACCTATGCGCTCGCAAGCGCTTTCCCTCAAGAGATGACACAATATTCTCATGGAGCGTGGGCGCTTGACGTACCGCATAAACTCCAGCCTTGGGCCGCTCCTGTCCGATAATCGTGGCGCAGTCACCGCAGGCAAAAAGGGTTTTAGTGTTCGCTACGTTAAGCTCTGGATTGGTTTGGATAAACCCCTGTTCGTCGACAGGAAGATTCGAGCCCTTAATCCAGTCTGCACCGCGCCCATGGGTGCACCAGAAAATTTCGCTCGCGGTTTGTGTGTCACCGGTTGCGCTGGTCAAGCGGTAACTTTCTGTATCGCTTCGCTCAATCTCTGAAACCAAAAAGTTTTCGATAATCTCAATATTAAGGGATTTAAATTGTTGTGCGATAGCGTGCTGGATCGAGCGAGGGTAATTCTCAGGCAGTCCGCTTTTTCCTTGCAGTAGCACGAATTTCGCAGCGCCAACCAAGCCGGGCTCTCGAGCAATTCGAGCTGCGACAGCTTGGATAAGCTCCACCGCGGCAGCGCCACCTCCAACAACCGCAATGCGGATGGGCAATCCCTTTTTGGCTTGTGCCTTAAGGTGCGAAGAGAGCGCCAACCAACGCTCGTAGAGACCTGAAATTGGTTTAATGGGCGTCGTATATTGATCCACTCCTAATACGCGAACATCCGGAGTAAGACCGGTGTTAATAGAGGCGACATCATAGCTAAGCGCCGGGCGATCGCTCAGCTGTATTCGCTGTGCTACTGAATCTACCCTCGTCACCGACGCCTGTACAAAGCGGGCACCGGCCAACTGACAAAGGCGAGGGAGATCGATGTGGGCTTGCTCAAAAGAAAAGTGGCCTGCAATGAGGCCGGGGAGCATGCCGGAGTAGGGCGCCGACACCGATGGCGAAACAAGTGTGATCCGCAGGCCTTCGATAGGCATTTTTGCCCACATATTTAGTAGCAGCGCATGAGTGTGTCCGCCACCGATCAGCACCACTTCCTTTTTGTATTCAGCTCTAATATTCATTACCCGGTTTTCGCCTTGGGGCTCGATTGGCACACTAGTGCGTCTGTCGCTGCTGGAGCCATTCAGTCACCTCTCGAGCATCTCCGCGAAACAGCAATTGCGCTTGTCGCTGTGACAGCTGATAGAGATACATTGGATCGTAGTATTCCGTCAGTAGTAACTGTATACCCGGGCGAAAGAAGTCGGCACTGTTCGTGCGGGCGAACTCCCTTATGGCAAAGTTAAAACTCGAGGAAACCTTATGATGGAGTGCGCCTCCTAAGCGTTTTCGTATTTTAAGGAGATTCGATTGGATTGCATTGGCCATTTCAGCCAGCGCAAGATTTGGCTCCGTTTGGGTTAAGCGTTGAGCGTAGTTAGATAGGATGTAGTCATCGACTATTCGAGAAATACGCTCACCAAGTGGCGCGTCAAGAACAACTAACGGACTTGCGCGCATCGCATTTCTTAGGTTGAGCGGCAAATGGAGTCGCCCAATCAATTTTCCTTCATCTTCCAATACAACTTCTCTCGGCTGCTGTTGAGTCAATTTGAGCAGGTCAATCGATACCGCATTTTCAAAATCAATTTGCGTGGGTTGCGGGTTGAGCAAATCGCCAAACGCGGAGCCTCTATGATTGGCTCTTCCCTCTAAATCAAGATGGCTCGACAGTGACCCAAGCAGATCCGTCTTTCCGGACCCCGTGCGCCCACCCAACACCACTAAGGGCATTGTTTTTGACACTGATTCCAAATTGTCAATGAGGTAGCGGCGCATAGTTTTGTAGCCACCACTGACAATTGGATAGTCAACGCCATTGCTGGTAAGTATCTGTTGGGATAGCTTCGATCGCAATCCACCCCGAAAACAATAGAGATAACCCTGTGGATTGCTTTTGATATGAGTTTGCCAAGCATCGAGTCGTTGCTTTACCACAGAAGGAGTGGCGATCTTCCAGCCCATCTCAATGGCAGCGTCCTGACCCTTCGCTTTATATTCGGTACCAACAGCCCGACGCTGATCATCGTCTAGCAGTGGGAGATTTACCGCCGAAGGAAACGCACCACGCTTGAACTCAATGGGAGCCCTGACATCCAGCAAAGGAATGTCACCCAGAAAAATTCGATGGTAATCACTGCAGTCGTCTAGAGTTGCCATTGTTCAAATGTCGCCACCAACAGAATTTATTAGGCAGTGTATACATTTCTTTGAGACCCAGGCTAGGGGAGTTTTGGTGGGCATAAAAAAAGCAAGGCGCTGGGACCTTGCTTTGGGTTGATTGACCGGATGAGCCACCGATTAACATCGCTCTTTTCGCTTGCTGCCTGCCCGCTAATGGAGTTCTTCTTCGTACTCATCAAAGTCATCTTTAGCTGCAGTTTCTCCAGTCGGGTTGGTGGCGTCAAGCTCTGCCTTGCGGTGCTTGCCATAACCTTGCTTGTCGGAGACCTGCTTTAATTTTCGCTCTGCGGCTTTGAATACATCCCTTACGGCTACGTGGATGGAAGAATTGTCTTGATGAAGGGTGATGGAGTCGCCTTTCAGGCCGAGCTCAATCTGAGCTCTAAAAAGCTTGCCTTTGCCTTTGTGCTGGTGTGGCGAATCGAGAACGATGCGACTGCTGCTGATTCTGTCTGAAATTCGGCTTAGTTTTTGAAGTTTCTTTGCGATGGTGCTGTTCAGCGCTTGAGATGCATCCATATCACGATAGACGACGTTGTTCTGAATTTGCATACTAAGTAGCTCCTTTACCTCTTGGGAAAGTCTTCGTTGTAAACTATATGAAGGTGGCCACCTATGTACTTTATATTGCCTCTCTGATTCTAAAATTCAAGTGCTTTTCTAAAATTATTTTTCATTTAGCAAGCGGATCTCGCTAAGCCTACGCCGACTGATGAGCCAGCTGCGGGGTAGGGGCTAGATCCGTACGGTGAGAATATCGCAGGGCGCCCCATGAATTATGTCGCTGGTGATCGATCCCAGTAGTCGCTTTAGCCCGGCCCTGCACTGACTGCCGATGATTATTAAGTCCGAGTGATGATTTTTAGCGGCAGTGTGAATAACCTCCGCTGGGCTTCCAAATAGAATTTCCGTGTTCTCTCGGTCGATCTCATGTGCCTGCGCCAATTCATTTAACCTTGGGAAGACCTGCTGCCGAATCTGCGTCTCCGTCACTCTGAGGTTTTGACCGGTAGACTCGCCAAAGCCTGTAATCGGGTGCTCACAGACGTGTAACAGCCTGATGACGGAAGGCTGAAAGCTTCGGGCGACGTCAATTATTAACCTGCTGTTGTCGGTTAGATCTAGGGCACAAAGGACAGATTTGTAACGCTTCAAGATATCGCTCCTATAGATCGCTCCATATCAGGCCGCGAACGCGGCTCAGCATCCAACTAAATTCCTATATTAAAGATTCAACAGATGCTTTAAGTATTCTAGGACCGAATCGCTCGTTTTTCCGCCACAAATAGCCTGTCAACTTGAAATCCCCTAGCGAGATGAGTACAGTTGCTCGCTCGGAAACCCGCATATTATAGGCGTGGGAGGGCCATTAAGCGCTCTAGTGGCAATGACCACTGGGTCATCCCCCACCTATCACAAGCCACTGATACAAGATGTAAAGAACATGAAAATAAGAAACCTAGTCTTATCAGCGTTGTTAGTAACCGCTGCCCCCGTGGCTCTCGCAGACGCCGTGTCGCAAGCCCAGGATACCTTGGACCGCTACCATCAGGCCTTTGAAAACCGTACCTCCGATCTCGAGCAAATCGAAAATCAGGTGTTCGGCTACCAAAACAAGCTTGAGCAGGCCCAGACAGATTTATCGACGGCACAGAAAGACCTAGCTGACGCTCAGCAGGCTCAGGCTAACGCGAAGATCAACCTGATCGGCGAAGCTTCACAAGATAACGAGCGCGCACTTAAATTGGCAGATCACGCCCTTAAGATGGCCGAGCGCGGCGTGCGTACCCGCACCAAGAGAGAAGAGCGCACACAGACCAAGCTGGCCGAGCTCATGGAGGAAAAAACCCGTATTAGCTCTCAGCTAGCGGCGGACGAGACCCGCATTGCTCAACAAGAAGAACAGCTGAGCAAAGCAAAACGCCAAGCTGATGCTAAAGCCGCCGACCTCTTGGCTGCCGCCGAGCGAGCCAAACGCGATGCACAGGCCAGAATGGAAGCGCAGAAGCTCCAGGCTGACGCTGTTGCGGAACGCCTCGCGGCTATCGATGCTGAGCGTGAAGCTCAGGCCGCCCAAGCAGCCAAAATCGAGGCGGAGAAGCCCGCCCCAGTCGCCGAGAAAAAAGAGCTGTCCGAGCTTGATAAAGAGGCATTAGCTTACGCACAAAAAGAGGTCGCTCGCCTCGAAAACCTCTTGGCCGATGGCAATCCAGGTCGCCCAACATTCAAGCGTTTGGCGCTTGGCGGAAACAAAATTGATTCTCAGCCTTTCTCGTTTCTGGGTCAGAATCAATATCGAGTCGAAACCAAGGTCACCAACGGGCGTCAGATTTTTCAAATCGGAAAACACAAATTCCGCCGAACCATTCCTGCTGCAGACGATGGCGAGGAATATGTTTTTATCTTCGATGCCAAGCGTCCTTCACGTCCTCGCTTAGTAATGTACAAAAAGGCACTGCTGGAGAACATTTAGTCAGAGCTTTTTATCCGCACCCGCAAAAGGCGCCATGAGAAATCATTGGCGCCTTTTTTGTTTTCTAATAATCCCGCCTAAACCTCTTTCTCTTTTCACTCCTAGACTTTGTTTCAAAAATATTCTTTGCATGGGGTTGAATCGCCTTTGAATGTCACAATATCAGTAGTACGCCAGCTCAAAAGAGGGGCGAAGAAAGTCTGACGCTAGGCGTAATGCTAGTGCCAGATTACAACAAAGTGATTCCGCGAGCGATCAAACTACGCTAGCAGATCACCGAACGGCTTGATCATAAAGATAAGCCGCACCAACACATATTGCTTAACATTAAGGGTATGACTATGAGAAACACTGACTTTTCACCTCTGTACCGCACCGCCATCGGCTTCGATCGCATGGCATCTATCTTAGACAATCTGAGTCGCAGTGATCAGCAGCAGGGGGGTTATCCTCCTTACAACATCGAATTGATCGACGAAAATGAATACCGTATTACTATGGCTATCGCCGGCTTTTCTCCAGATGAGCTAAACATTGAAAGCGAACAAAATACGCTGACCATCACCGGTAGTAAAACCGCCGAAACAAACGACCGAAAATTTTTACACCAAGGCATTGCCGCCCGTAATTTTGAGCGTCGCTTCCAGCTCGCCGACCATGTAAAAGTGCATTCGGCAAATTTGGAAAACGGAATGCTGGACGTGCAATTGGTGAGAGAAATCCCCGAAGCGATGAAACCGCGAAATATAGCCATTCAAACTGGAAGAGCCGCGCCGCTCGAGGCGACCCCGCTGAACAATCAAGCAAATCCTGAGCGTGTCGCCTAGACATTCCAATAACATCGCGCAGAGAAAACGGCCTCACACTGAGGCCGTTTTTTGTTCGCTCGCGAGCCTACACTTTCTACGTCTGTTTATCGACAGCGCTATAGCTCCCGGGAAATATCGATAAAGCCATGAACAAAATTGTTACTGAGAAATTGTGCCCTATCTGCGCCTCTTACACGGTCGAATTTTACGCCGATAAGCGTCGATCTTATCTCCTGTGCGAAGAGTGTGGCGCCATTCACGTGCCTAGCCAGCATCATCTTTCTGCGAACGATGAAAAGGCCGAGTACGACAAGCATGAGAACGATGTAAGTGACGAAGGTTATCGGAAGTTCTTGACGCGAATGATGGAACCACTGCTCGAGCGGGTTGAGCCCGCCTCGCAGGGATTAGACTTTGGTTGTGGTCCGGGACCTGCACTGGCCAGAATGCTAGAAGAGCGCGGATTCTCGATGAGTGTATTCGACAAGTATTACGCCAACACTCCAGCAGCTCTTGAGCGACATTACGATTTTATTTGCGCCACCGAAGTGGTGGAGCATCTAGCTGCACCACTGCAAGTTTTTGAAAAACTTTGGAGCTTACTTAAGCCCGGCGGGGTGTTGGGAATTATGACAAAAAGGGTTAACGATCTAGAGAATTTCTACCGCTGGCATTACAAAAACGATCCGACGCACATCGTGTTTTTTCACGAAAAAACATTTCGGTGGATTGCCAAGCTACTACAAGCTGAGCTAAAGGTTGTATCCGCAGATGTGATTCTATTGATTAAACCCACCGCTAAGACTCAGCCGTAAACAGTTTTGCACGCACCGTTGCGCGATAGTCGCTCGGGGTTGTCGACAGCAGTTTTTTGAACAAGCTCGAAAAGTGTCCCATATCTTGATAGCCAACTTTATAGGCTACTTCACTCACAGAAAGATTACTGGTTTGCAGAAGATCTTTGGCCATATCAATCCGAATTTCTTGAAGGTATTGCAGTGGCGTTTTTCCGGTTGCGTTTTTAAAACGGCGATTAAACGTTCTTACACTCATGTCGAATTTTTCGGCGACATCTTTTAGTAGAATTTCTCTTTGGCAATTATCTTGCAACCATATTTGCGCCTGCACGATATCCTCGTCCGGATGATAGCGATGCTTATCGTCATAATAACTGGTCGATTCGTAGGCGCGACGTATCTCATGAGAGAAGTTTCGCTGAACATGACTGGCAATTTCTTTTCCGTAAGTACGATGAATAAAGTGTACGGTTAAATCGGCGACAGCGTTCACACTGGCGGCACAATAAATATTTCCCGACTGAGTAATAAAGTACTGTCGTTTCAAATCCACTTCAGGGTAGTCACGCTGAAACTGATCGAAATAGTGCCAGTGGGTTGTCGCTGCCTTACCGTTGAGCAATCCAGCCTCCGCTAAAAAACAACATCCAGTCCCCACCGCTATCAAAATGGTGCCTCTCTCATTAAGTTTTTTTAACCACTCAATGATTTCGGGATTGCGGCGAATGATAGGGCGGGGGTTTCGCCACAATGAAGGGATAATCACCATGTCGGTGGCGCCGATGTCGTCGATGGTTAAATCTGGCGTGAGATTGAATCCCGAGCGGGTGGCGACAGGTTCCAAAGCCGTTCCCGCCGAGGCAATGTTTAACCGCTGGGCTTGGCGGCTTTTCCCTCGGGCCGCGCTCTCGGCCGCGTTCATCATTTCAATTGGCAGAGTGATACTGGTGGCCAGCATCTCTTCAACAACGAGGAAGGTAGCGCCTAGGCGTTTTTTCATAGAGTTTAACTTCTCGAGAGTGCAATTTATCGGATGACTACAACGAACTTGTTGGGCGCTTCAGGTGACAACAGGGTAAGGCGAGGCGCGCCCATGGCTGGAATACCAAGAATTCTGTCCACTATACCAGTAACCAGTAAAAATGCCTCCCCCTAAACTTACCTTTCTGCTTTATCTCGTTATTCAGGAAGGAAATCATCATGACTCGCTTACCCATCATTACCGGTTTTGGCGGATACAACGCCGCGGGCCGAAGCTCCTTTCACCACGGGTTTCGACGCATGGTCATCGAGAGCATCGACGAGCAATCGAGACGCGAAACACTTGCCGGCCTCGGGGTTATGACGAAGATCCTTAGCTGCGACAACAATGGTTTTGTCGACAGCAGCGGCGAGCCAATCGATCTAGAGCAGATCGAGACTCGTTATTGCCAACAAATACTCGATACCACCCTGATTAGACGCATTGAAAAAAGCCATTTTGATGTAGATGCTGCGCCTTGGCAGCAAGCAGTTACCGTGGCGCCAGACGGTGGCAGTACGTACTTTGTGTTATCGCGACGACAGATGCCCGCCGTCGTGCCTCAAAGCTGGACTGTAGAGAATCACAGCGAAAGCCACGTCAAGGTCACTCTTGGCGATAATGTGGATGTTAAAGTCGACTCCACCCGAGACATAGCCGTCAAAGCGGCGGGGCAGCTACCCACAGGATTTGAACCCTCAGAGCTGTATAAATCCCGCTTCCATCCTCGCGGCCTACAGATGACAATCGTCGGCATGAGCGATGCGCTTCACTCCCTCGGCATCCCCTGGAGCGAAGTTAGAGCAGCCGTTAAACCAGATGAAATTGCGGTGTACGCGGGTAGCGTGCTCAGCCAAATGGATGAATCAGGTTTTGGCGGAATGATGCAGGCTCGGCTTAAAGGTGCACGTGTTACCGCGAAACAGTTGCCGCTGGGCATGAATTCGATGCCTGCTGATTTCATTAACGCCTATGTTCTCGGCAGTCTCGGCACCACGGGCTGTGCTACCGGAGCTTGCGCTACCTTCTTGTACAACTTAAAAATGGGAATTGAGGCGATACAGTCTGGTAAATCTCGTGTCGTTATCGTTGGAAACAGTGAAGCGCCCATCACTCAAGAAATTATTGATGGCTTTGCATCAATGAGTGCGCTCGGCACCTACGAAGGCCTGAAAAAAATCGAGGCCAGCGATAACCCTGACTTGCGTAAATCCAGCCGCCCGTTTGGCGAAAACTGCGGATTTACCATTGCCGAAGCCAGCCAGTTTGTCATCCTTATGGATGACGAATTAACCATCGAGCTTGGCGCCCAAATTCACGGAGCGGTGACCGACGTATTCATCAATGCCGACGGGTTTAAGAAATCCATCTCCGCTCCCGGACCGGGCAATTACGTAACACTGGCCAAAGCTGTCGCCTCTGCGCGAGATATCGTCGGTGAAGACAGGGTCCGAAAGCACAGTATGATTCACGCTCACGGCTCTAGCACCCCCGCCAACCGCACCACAGAGTCCGAGTTATTCAATCGAGTGGCAACAGCCTTTGACATTGATCAATGGCCCGTTAGCGCAGTGAAAGCCTATGTCGGGCACTCCATCGGTCCCGCTAGTGGGGATCAGCTGATTTCTGCGTTAGGCACATTCGCCTATGGCGTAGTACCGGGCATTAAGACCATCGATAGCGTCGCCGGCGACGTCAATCAAGATAAGCTGTTGATTTCCACCAAGGATCTCGAGCGAGACGACATCGATGTAGCCTTCATCAACAGCAAGGGTTTTGGTGGAAATAATGCTACCGGTGTGGTTTTGTCGCCTTCGGCAACCGAGCAGTTATTGGCGAAACGCTATTCGGCACAGGTGCTGACCAGCTTCGCCGAGCGACGAGACAAAACACGTGTGCAAGCTCAGCAATACGATGAGCGAGCCACTCAAGGAAACTTCGACATCATATACAACTTCGGACAGGATATGATTGACGACGAAGAGCTCAACATCAGCAAGTTAGAGATCGATATTCCCGGAGAGGAGCAGGCCATCTCTCTTACCCGAGACTGCCGCTATGGCGACCTAGCTCTCTAACGAATCCTGCTTTAGGCCTAACCCTGCGAAACACTCAGTCTGGCCATAGCTCGCTATGGCTATCGCTGCACAGCATTGTTAGCATAACCGCCGCATCATAAATAAATGGAGTAGCAATGGCAGGGGCAGTTGGCGTTCGGCTAAAGGCACTACGGGAATACTACCGGTGGTCTCAGCGTGAGCTTGCAAAGCGGGCAGGGGTTCCCAACAGTGCAATTTCTGTGATCGAACAGGGGTCCGTCAGCCCATCGGTACAGTCACTGGAAAAGGTCCTTAAGGGGTTTCCTTTAACGCTTCAAAACTTCTTTGCCATTGACACCTCCATTACGCCTGCACCGCCGGTGAAAATGCTCGAGCTAGAGCCCGGAACCTTAAGCCAGACCATCGAAGAGGCTGCTATCGAGGTGGTTCACAATCAATCCAGTGCAGATTTCCCAATAAAAAGTATTACGCCGCAGGCCTGCGGACGGTTAATCCTGCTAACAGGAAGTGCTAATTTTTTCACGGTTGGCGCAGATTACGCGATAGAGGCTGGTCAAAGTCTTGTATTCAATGCCGGCACTCCCTATCGGCTTGAGCCAACATCACCTCAATGCAGTTGGATCGTCATCAACTTAACCTAAGATTGATAAGTGTCAGTTACAGTGGCAAGCAATGCCTCGGTCGACTAAGTTTTAGTCTTCATGGATGGTTTTTGGGCTCTTTTTACTTTGATTGGAGTTAGCTGTTCAAACACTTGTTTCAAAACGATATACTCGCGCTCCGTTGCCGCGACTCAGCAATGAGTTGTAGTCACGCTGATATTAACGACAACAGTTTTTCAGGTGTATTCGATGTCGGTGAGAGAGCCGCAAGCACCCGAAACAAACTCAAGAGGTCGAACATGATTTTTAAAGGTAATGCCGTAACGGTACAAATGCTTGATGGCGGTATCGCAGAGCTAAATTTCGATTTCCAGGGCGAATCGGTCAACAAATTTGACAGCGCAACTGTCGCCGAGCTAGATCAAGCCATCACCGCACTGGAAGGGGCTTCAGGCCTTAAGGGCGTACTCGCCACCAGCGCCAAAGGCGTCTTTATCGTTGGCGCAGACATTAGCGAGTTTGTACCTCTATTCGCTGCTGGCCCAGAAGCCGCTGGCGAACACTTAGGGCTGAACACTAAAAACCTGAACCGTATCGAAGATTTGCCCGTTCCGGTTGTCGTGGCCATCAACGGTTTTGCATTGGGCGGCGGGCTGGAGTTTTGTTTGGCCTGTGACTACCGCATAGCGAGCACGGCGTCTAAGGTAGGACTGCCCGAGACCAAGCTTGGTTTGATCCCTGGCTGGGGAGGCACTGTGCGCCTACCTCGTCTTGCGGGTTGTGACACTGCAATCGAGTGGATCGCCTCAGGCAAAGATCAAAAACCTCAAGCCGCTTTGAAAGCTGGTGTTGTCGACGGCGTTGTCGCACCAGAACAGCTGCGTGACGCTGCGCTAAATGTGCTGCAGCAATGCATCGACGGCAAGCTCGACATTCACGCTCGCCGCGAACAGAAGACCTCACCATTAAAGCTCAACGACATCGAGTCAATGATGGCGTTTGAAACCTCTAAAGCATTTGTTGCCGGTCAAGCGGGACCTAATTATCCTTCCCCCGTCATGGCCGTTAAATGCATGCAAAAAGCTGCAGGCATGAGCCGCGATGAAGCCCTGATCGTCGAAAAAGACGGCTTCGTAAAAGTCGCCGCAACCGACACTGCCGCTTCGTTAGTTGGGCTTTTCTTGAGCGATCAGCTCATTGCCAAGAAAGCTAAAGGCTGGGAAAAGCAGTCCGACAAAAAGGTAGAGCGCGCCGCAGTGCTCGGAGCAGGCATCATGGGTGGCGGCATCGCCTACCAGTCAGCCTATAAAGGCACGCCAATCAAAATGAAAGATATCGCCCAGGCGGGTATCGATCTTGGCATGAATGAAGCCAACAAATTGCTGAGCAAGCAAGTCAATCGCGGACGTATGTCGGCTGACAAAATGGGCAAAATTCTTGCCAGCATTGAGCCGACCCTGTCTTACGATAATTTCGACCAGTTAGACATTGTTGTTGAGGCCGTTGTTGAGAATCCCAAGGTAAAACATGCTGTACTGGCCGACGTCGAAAAGCACGTTAGCGAAGATGCGATCATTGCCTCGAACACCTCAACCATTTCGATCACCTACTTGGCTGAAGCCATGCAGCGCCCAGAGAACTTTTGTGGCATGCATTTCTTCAACCCAGTTCACGCCATGCCATTAGTAGAAGTTATTCGCGGAGAAAAAACCTCGGATACCGCGGTTGCTCGCACCGTTGCCTACGCCAATGCCATGGGCAAAAAAGCGGTAGTGGTCAACGATTGTCCAGGCTTCCTAGTCAACCGCGTACTCTTTCCATACTTTGCCGGTTTCGCCGGTTTGGTTCGCGATGGCGCCGACTTCCAGAAAGTTGACAAAATTATGGAGCGCTGGGGATGGCCAATGGGTCCGGCTTATCTGCTGGATGTTGTGGGTATGGACACAGGTTCACACGCCGAAGCCGTTATGGCAGAGGGCTTCCCCGATCGCATGAGCAAAGATTTTAAAACCGCCGCTGATGTGATGTTCGAAAATGAGCGTTACGGTCAGAAGAATGGCAAAGGATTCTACAGCTACGAAGCCGACAAGCGCGGCAAGCCGAAGAAAGTTGCCACTCAAGAAGCTTACGACTTGATTGCTCCTGTTTGTGCTGACAGTACCGATTTCGATGAGGAAGATGTTATCGCTCGCATGATGATTCCAATGGCAACCGAGCTTGCTCGCTGCTTGGAAGAGGGCGTTGTTGACTCTGCCTCCGAGGCCGACATGGCACTTATCTACGGCGTTGGCTTTCCTCCGTTTCGCGGTGGCGCCTTCCGCTGGATTGACAGCATCGGCATCGCCAAGTTTGTTGAGCTCTGCGATAAGTTTAAGCACCTAGGCAAGCTGTACGAAGCAACTGACGCGCAGCGTGAAATGGCAGCTTCCGGTAAAAAATACTACGCCTAAGGGCGGTCCGAATAGAGAATTAGGAGATTAAAAGATGAGCTTGAATCCAAGAGATGCAGTCATCGTTGACTATGCTCGTAGTGCGATGGGCCGTTCTAAAAATGGCTGTTTCCGCAATGTACGTGCTGACGACATCAGCGCCGAAGTTATTAAAGGTTTACTGGCGAGAAACCCAGGCGTCAATCCCGAATCTATCGACGATTTGATTTGGGGTTGCGTTATGCAGCGTGAAGAGCAGGGCATGAACATCGCTCGTATGGTTCTGTTGCGCGCTGGCTTGCCTCACACTGTTCCCGCACAAACCGTCAATCGTCTGTGCGGCTCTTCCATGTCAGCCATGCATACCGCGGCTGCCAACGTCATGGCAGGCCTAGGTGATGTCTACTTAGTGGGTGGTGTTGAGCACATGGGTCACATCAACATGATGCAGGGCGTTGATCCCAATCCACAGATGGGTGTTAGTGTTGCAAAAGCATCCGGCAGCATGGGCATGACCGCTGAAATGTTGTCACTGATGCACGGCATTCAGCGCGAGCAAATGGACGAGTTTTCGGCTCGCTCTCACAAACTCGCAGCGAAAGCCCGCGCTGAAGGTAAGTTCAATCGCGAAATCATCCCAATGATGGGACACGACGAAAACGGCGTACCTTTCATGGTTGATCAAGATGAAACCATTCGCCCCGACACCACTGCTGAAGGCCTGGCACAATTGCGTCCTGCCTTTAACCCTAAGGGCGGAACCGTCACAGCTGGCTCTTCATCGCAAATCACCGATGGCGCTTCAGCCATGCTGATCATGTCTGCTGAGCGCGCCGAGTCTTTGGGCCTCAAACCCTTGGCAAAAATTAGCGCGGCCACTTTAGCTGGCGTTGATCCATCCATCATGGGTTATGGCCCAGTTCCCTCAACCCAAAAAGCGCTTAAGCGCCTCGGCATGGATATTAAAGATGTCGACTACGTTGAGCTCAACGAAGCCTTTGCCGCACAGGCACTGCCGGTACTAAAAGATTTGAATCTGCTCGACGACATGGACAGTAAAGTTAACGTTCACGGCGGTGCAATCGCATTGGGCCATCCGTTTGGATGCTCAGGCGTTCGCATCAGTGGCTCGTTGCTGACAGTCATGGAAGATCGCGATTTGAATGTCGGCATCTCGACCATGTGTATTGGTTTGGGTCAGGGCATATCGACTGTGATTGAGCGCTTAAACTAGACACCTTAGTTTAGCGAGAAAGAAAGGCCGGGATTCCCGGTCTTTTTTTTGCCTGAAATATGGCAATAGAGCCTGCTCAGACGCCTTAATCCCAAAGGTCAAAACAATAAAGATCCGAAAAGACTTGTAGCCATGTTTTGCAATCTTTGTGTCGGTTGATGATTCTGGTAGAATCGCGCCTCAGACGGCACTTCTAGCGCCTCACATTCTTTGGAGTTTTCTTTGCCAATATTTGCCTCTAACCCCGAGTCGGCAGTCAGTGAGTCGATTGAAAAACTCGATTCCAAAGAGATGCAATGGCTCTGCCTCAGCTACCACTTTGAGCAGTACTATCTCTCAGAGCCCAAACCCCTAGAGCTCATCGCCATCATAGAAATTGATCGCTCCGGCGTTCGCTACATCTCCGTGGGTGAACATCGGCTCGACGCCGTTGAACAGTGCGCAAACATTGAAAGCCACGAGAGCATGCGCGCCGCCGCCAATAAATTAGAGTGGCCTGTAATCAACTGCCGCGAAGCGATAAAGCTCGAGCCTATTTCCATTGCCAAGCCTTGGGGGCAAGAAATTTGGTACACCGGGATCGAAGCGAGAGGCCAGTCAAAAATTACCGACGGTCGATTTAGTACACCTATTCCCTGGCTATTATCGGCTGCTCCCACTGAGCTTGCCGGCGCCCTGCATCAGCGGTTAAATCTACTGAAAATTCTCGATCCCTTGCCCGAGCCGGTATTTGGCGATTTGTATTTCGAGCTTCACGAAGAGAAGCAAGAAGTTTATGTGGTAACCAATGTGTCGCCCGCCGCTTGGCCGGACCAACGTGGGAAAATTCGAATTGGTTTCGATCAATCGCTTCGCGCAGAGTTTGAGTCCGACGAGCTCTTTGTGGAGGCTTTTACCCGGGCCGTAAAACAATACGAATCCATACGCCGTAAAATAGACGAGCAACTCGACGTCTGCCGTCGGCGGGATAGAGTTGGGCTTAACCATCCTGTTCCCGCGGCACAAACAAAACGCTGGCTCGCCACTGTCGACGAGCAACTGCTTGATGAAGAAAAAGATCTCAGGGCACAGCTGGATAGCTTTAAAGGCTCGCTTGATCTTTGCGTAGGGGATGTACTAAAAGTTCCGTGCTTTACGCCGCACTCTCTCATGCACGGCGTGCGAACTATCGAGTTTCAAACGCCAGTCTATGAGCGAAAAATTCTTGCTTTCGCCCAAAAGGTTCTGACGCAAAATCAGTGGGATACCGATGCGGCTGTCGACTGCATGAAACTAGACGATCACCACCTACAGCCACTGGCACAAATTTCTAAAACTAGAACAGAGCTGGTAGAAGAGGTTGTCGACTTTTCTGACTTTACCGTACTGCGAATCACCCTCGCGCCTAACACTCAGTTTGAGCTGCCACTCAACTATGACTACGCGCTTGCCATTGGCGTTAAAGGTGGCACTAACATCGCAAACTGCGACTTGGCACCAGAGCAAGCGGTATTACTGCCAAGATCTATCACGGGTTGCGAGGTCACCAATAGCAGCGACCAAGAATCCGTTTTGTTGGTCTCACTGCCCAAATGAATAAATTCAGAAACGTCGCCAGCCGGCGAGCGAAGAGCACCTTCGCTACGACTCTGTTAGCTATCCTTTTTACTTTTTCGGCGCAGGTGTTTTCGCAGCCGTCTCTGTGGCAGGTGAAGGACCCTCAAAGCCACGCAAAACTCTACTTGTTTGGCTCCATTCATTTTGGGGTCGAGAGTCTTTACCCGCTCCCGGAACACGTCATCAACGCCTACAGTGAAAGTGACGCACTCGCCGTGGAGCTTGATCTTTCTTCGATATCCGCGCCTGAAGCCGCTCGAGTACTGAAATCGGTAGGGCGACTGCCAGATCAGCAAACAATTCGTGAACGCCTTGACGACAACACTTGGCAAAGCCTAAATCGAGTGTGTCGAGCGCTGGAACTCCCCATAGAGTCGATGGAGCGCTTTCGCCCCTGGTTGGTTGCGGTGCAATTAACTGCAACCCAGATACGCCGCAATGGTTACAGCGAAGGTTACGGAGTGGATCGACACTTTTTGACCTTGGCCAAGCACCCACTGGCTCCTAAGCGTGTCATTCAGCTGGAAACTTTTGAGCAGCAAATGTCGCTTTTTGGCGATCTCAATGCAGAACAGCAATCTCTGTTCCTAGAGCAGACCCTCGACGAGCTCGAATTCGCCCCAGATATGCTCGGTTCGGTAATAGACGCCTGGGCCGATGGCAACGAAATTGAACTGGAAACCCTTGTCATCGATGCCTTCCAGGCGGAGGATGCGCAACCGCTTTATCAGCGTATTTTTGTTGAGCGAAACGAGAATATGCAAAGACAGTTGAATCAATCACTCAAGAAAGGCGAAACCCTGTTTGTGGTGGTTGGGGCAGGGCACGTCATTGGCCCCGACGGACTAAAGCAGCGCTTTGTCGATCAGGGGTTCGTTGTTGAGCTGGTAGAGCCAGACGGATTGATTTTTGATCAAAAAACAGAAGATTAAAATAATAATGCACTAACGGTTGAACCTGTTAGATGAGAGTGGCATAATCTCCACCCTCTTGAAAGGGCAGCCTCAAACGAGTTGAAATAACTCGTATAAAATCAAAGGCTTGCCGGTGAATTGATTGTTTTTTAGTCGATTCGCAACACAGTTTATGCGGACGTGGCGGAATTGGTAGACGCGCTAGATTTAGGTTCTAGTATCGCAAGGTGTGAGAGTTCAAGTCTCTCCGTCCGCACCACTTATAAATCTCAGTTGCTCCTAGCAACGCAGGTGGCAACTGAGGTCAATCATCCTAAAGTACCGTACCGGTATTGACCTGATTTTCACGAGGAAGACCATGCAGGTTTCAATTGAGACTACCACTGGCCTAGAGCGTCGTATGACCGTAGGCATTCCAGCTGACCAAGTAGAAACTGAAGTCACCAAGCGTTTACAGCAAGCCGCCAAGACCGTGAATTTGAATGGCTTCCGTAAAGGCAAGGTTCCTCTGAAAGTCGTTAAGCAGCGCTTCGGTGCCGGCGTTCGTCAAGAAGTGATGGGCGAAGTCATGAGCCGCTCCTTCTACGAAGCCATTCAAAAAGAAGATGTTAAACCTGCCGGTCAGCCAGCCATCGAGCCGAAAGAGGCCGCCGAAGGTCAAGACATCGAGTTCGTTGCAACTTTTGAGGTTTACCCAGAAATCGCACTTGGCGATACTGCGGGCTTTGAGATCGAAAAGCTGACCGCTGAAGTACAAAATTCAGACGTCGACAACATGATCGACGTTCTGCGCAAGCAGCAGGCCGCTTGGACCGCTGTAGAACGCGCAGCTGCAACTGATGATCAAGTCAACATTGACTTCAACGGAACAAAAGACGGCGAAGAATTTGCCGGCGGAAAAGCCGAAGGGCAAGACTTGGTACTGGGCTCAGGATCAATGATCCCAGGCTTCGAGGATGGCGTTGTCGGCATGAAGGCCGGCGAAGAGAAGGTTGTAGCACTGACTTTCCCAGATGACTATCAAGCCGAAGAGCTTCAAGGCGCTGCAGTAGAGTTCGCTATTAAAGTGAACACTGTCTCTGAGCAAGAGCTGCCAGCCTTGGACAAAGAGTTTTTCAGCAAGTACGGCGTTGAAAGTGACGACGAACAACAGTTCCGCGACGATGTTAAAAAGAACATGGAGCGCGAGCTGAAAAATGCCGCTAAAACCAAGCTAAAAAATCAAGTGATGGACAAGCTGGTTGAAGCTCATGAAGTCGAGCTACCAAAAGCATTGGTTTCCGGTGAAATCGAAGCTCTTCGCAATCAGATGATGCAGCAGTTTGGCGGCGCACAGCCAAACATGGATCTTAAATCTCTTCTTCCAGATGACATGTTCACTGAGCAGGCAGAGCGTCGAGTAGCACTCGGACTGATTGTTGGTGAAGTTGTTAAATCTGCCGAAATCAAAGTCGATGCTGATCGCGTCCGCGAGATGGTAGAAGAAATGGCTTCTACCTACCAGGATCCAGAAGAAGTTATCAACTACTACTATAGCAACCAGCAAATGCTTGCCAGCGTAGAGTCAGTTGTACTTGAGGATCAAGTCGTTGATCACATCATCGATAGCGCCAAGGTTACCGAAACCGAAAGCAACTACGAAGATGTTATCAAGCCGGCCCAAGGCGCAGAGTAATTCCGCAAGACTTGATCACAAGTTGATCAGAAATCGCCGCGATACGCCCGTATCGCGGCAATCTTTCCTACTTTTCACCGCTCAAGGTGGAATATCTTTTCAGCAAGGTTTAAGCTCAGTCAGAACTCTATTTCGAGCCTTTCGTGCCGAACTAGCGACTGTGTGTTTGTCGACAAGGAAAAAATAAACCCCATGGCAAAATACGATTTTAGCTCCGAAGCTCCAAGCATTATGAATTCTGGCCTAGTGCCAATGGTTATCGAACAAACCGCGAGAGGCGAACGCTCTTTCGACATCTACTCACGACTCCTTAAAGAGCGCGTAATCTTTATGGTTGGTCAAGTAGAGGACCACATGGCAAATCTGGTGGTCGCTCAACTTCTGTTCTTGGAAGCGGAAAATCCCGACAAAGACATTCACCTTTACATCAACTCGCCGGGCGGTTCGGTCACTGCGGGCATGTCTATCTACGACACCATGCAGTTCATCAAACCCGACGTCAGCACTATGTGCATTGGCCAGGCCTGCAGCATGGGCGCGTTCCTACTAAATGCCGGAGCAAAGGGTAAGCGCTATTGCCTTCCAAACGCTCGCACCATGATTCATCAGCCGAGTGGCGGAGCACAGGGGCAGGCCTCTGACATCCACATTCAGGCACAAGAAATCCTCAAGACTCGCGAGCGCCTGAATCAGATCATGGCTGAGCATAGCGGTCAAGATGTTGAGCGAATCGCACTGGACACCGAGCGCGACAACTTCATGAGCGCCGAAGAGTCCAAAGAGTACGGATTAATCGACGAAGTACTCAATCGTCGCATTAGCGCCGACTAATAAGTTAAGCTTAAGTCTAGCGGTCCGCGGCCGATGAATTTGGTGGGGCATCAGCTAGACTAGGGCTATACCGCAGATAAAAACATAAAATGAAATGGGCGTGAATTCACGCTCATTAAAACCAAACGCTCTTACAAAGCGGCTTATTTCAATCATAAGGTGTCTCTTTGGTCCTATCCGGCAAGTAAATTGCCCGTTTGCAACCACTGTACCCTTGAAAAAATGAGCATCAGGACGCATTGTTACCCTAACTTAGGGTTTTAAGAAAAAGATTTGATGGAGAGGTTCAATGACCGACAGCACTGATAATGGGGATGACAACGGCAAATTGCTGTATTGCTCATTTTGCGGGAAAAGTCAGCACGAAGTACGTAAGCTGATCGCAGGCCCATCGGTCTTTGTTTGCGATGAATGTGTAGATTTATGCAATGACATCATTCGCGAAGAGATTCAAGAAAGCGCTTCAGAAGGCTCGAGCGACGCTCTGCCAACGCCGCAAGAAATATCCGCCACACTTGACGACTATGTTATTGGCCAAAAGCGCGCCAAAAAGGTTCTCGCAGTTGCCGTTTATAACCACTACAAACGGCTTCGAGTTGGCGAAAAGAAAGGCAAGGATGATGTTGAGCTCGGCAAAAGCAACATTCTTATGGTTGGCCCGACCGGTAGCGGTAAGACACTTCTCGCTGAAACCCTCGCGCGGATGCTCAACGTACCGTTTACCATCGCCGATGCGACCACACTGACCGAAGCCGGCTATGTTGGTGAAGATGTCGAAAACATCATCCAAAAACTGCTGCAAAAATGCGATTACGATGTAGAGAAGGCTCAGCAGGGCATCGTCTACATTGATGAAATCGACAAAATTTCACGAAAATCCGACAACCCCTCGATTACTCGAGATGTTTCCGGAGAGGGTGTTCAGCAGGCGCTGCTTAAATTAATCGAAGGCACTGTAGCTTCTGTACCGCCTCAAGGCGGCCGCAAACATCCTCAGCAAGAGTTTCTCCAGGTTGATACTGCGAACATCCTATTTATCTGTGGCGGTGCTTTTGCCGGTCTTGACAAGGTAATCCGCGACCGCTCCGAAAAAGGCGGCATCGGCTTTGGCGCTGAAGTGAAGAGCAAAGACGACAGCAAAGATGTCGGCGAGACCTTCAAAGAGCTGGAGCCTGAAGATCTGGTTCGCTACGGCTTGATTCCTGAGTTTGTTGGTCGCCTGCCAGTCATCGCCACCTTAGAAGAGCTCGATCTAGCGGCGCTGGTGCAAATCCTCACCGAGCCTAAGAACTCACTGACCAAGCAGTACGGTAAGTTGTTTGAAATGGAAGGTGTCGAAGTGGACTTCCGCAAAGATGCTTTAGATGCCGTTGCCAACAAAGCGATGGAACGTAAAACCGGTGCACGGGGTTTGCGCTCTATTATGGAATCGGTATTGCTTGACACCATGTACAAGATTCCTTCGGAAGAGGGTGTTAGTAAGGTTGTGGTAGACGAATCTGTCATCCGGGGTGAATCTGAGCCTTTACTGGTGTACGAGACCAGCGATGACAGCGAGAACGAGACTGAAGAGCCCGTAGCAGAACAGCAAAAGGCTGCACCTAAAGAATAGGCACACAGTTAGAACAAGTGTTGCACTAAGCGGTCAACGCTTAATCAAAGGGGCTCTAAGGCCCCTTTTTTTCGTTTTTTAACCCCTCAAAAGTTGTATTTCCACTCTTTAGCCCCCATTCTTTTAATCATTACGCGACTTAGACTTCGGATTAAGAGACATAACGATGGACCAAACCGAATCGGCCAACACAGCCGTGACAGACCTTCCGCTGCTACCACTTCGTGACGTGGTGGTTTACCCCCATATGGTGATCCCGCTATTCGTTGGACGAGAGAAGTCCATCGAGGCTCTCGAGCAGGCCATGGCCACCGACAAACAGGTATTGTTGCTGGCACAGCGCAACGCCTCAGACGACGATCCCAAAAATGAAGATCTGTACGATATAGGTACCGTCTCAAGCATTCTGCAGCTACTGAAATTACCAGACGGAACGGTGAAGGTGCTGGTAGAAGGCGGCGAGCGCGCTCGAGTTACGAACATTCACGACGAAGGCGAGTTCTTTCGAGCCGAAATTGAGGCCCTAGAAAGCTCCGAAATACCAAGCGCCGAGTCAGACGCATTGCTTCGCTCAGCTATGAGCCAGTTTGAGCAATACGTGAACCTTAGCAAAAAGGTTCCCTCAGAAGTCATGACATCGCTATCGGGAATCGACGAGCCAGGCCGACTGGCCGACACTGTCGCAGCGCACATGAGCTTGGATCTTGAACAGAAACAAGAAATCTTGGAAATGTTCGATATTCGCGAGCGTCTTGAACATTTGCTGGGGCTGATGGAAGCCGAAATCGATCTGTTCCAGGTCGAAAAGCGCATTCGTGGTCGCGTGAAGAAGCAAATGGAGAAAAGTCAGCGAGAGTACTATCTGAATGAGCAAATGAAAGCCATCCAGAAAGAGCTTGGCGAGATCGGCGAAGAACCCAATGAAATGGAAGAGCTTGAGCAGAAAATTGCTGAAGCCAAAATGCCAGAAGAGGCAGAGAAGAAGACTCGCGCCGAACTGGGCAAATTGAAGATGATGTCACCCATGTCAGCCGAAGCCTCTGTGGTTAGAGCTTACATCGACTGGATGATTAGCGTGCCTTGGTCCAAACGCAGCAAGGTTCGTCACGACCTAGCTCGCGCCGAAAAAGTACTCGAGCAAGATCACTATGGCCTCGACGAAGTCAAAGAGCGGATTCTTGAATATTTGGCGGTTCAGAAACGAGTCAAAAAAATCAAGGGGCCAGTGCTTTGCTTGGTAGGACCTCCCGGCGTCGGCAAGACCTCTCTTGGAGAGTCAATCGCGCGGGCAACCAATCGCGAATTTATTCGCATGGCCTTGGGCGGCGTTAGAGATGAAGCTGAAATTCGCGGCCATAGACGCACCTATATAGGATCGCTACCCGGCAAGCTCGTGCAAAAAATGGCGAAGGCGGGCGTTAAAAACCCGCTATTTCTACTCGACGAAATCGACAAGATGGGTATGGACAACCGCGGCGACCCTGCGTCGGCGTTACTCGAAGTTTTGGATCCCGAACAGAATAACACCTTCAACGACCACTACCTTGAAGTCGACTACGACCTCTCCGACGTCATGTTCATTTGCACGTCGAACTCGATGAACATTCCCGGCCCTTTGCTCGACCGCATGGAGGTCATTCGGATTCCGGGTTACACCGAAGATGAGAAACTCAACATCGCCATGCGTTATCTGGTACCCAAGCAGATGAAAAATAACGGCCTGAAGGCGGCTGAACTCGCTATCGACGAAGACAGCATTCGGGACATTATTCGCTACTACACTCGCGAAGCAGGTGTTCGTGGCCTAGATCGCGAGATCGCAAAGCTTTGTCGCAAGGTGGTCACCAAGCACGTGAAGGACAAAAAGCTGGGTGAAGATCGCATCAGCGCAGACATGCTCGAGGAATATCTGGGCGTTCGTAAATGCGATTACGGTGTTGCTGAGGAAGAAAATCAGGTAGGGCAGGTCACCGGCCTCGCTTGGACACAGGTAGGTGGCGAACTGCTCACCATCGAATCTTCTGCAGTCAAAGGCAAGGGGCGCATTGTAAAAACCGGCTCACTCGGTGATGTCATGCAGGAGTCGATTCAGGCGGCGTTAACGGTTGTCCGCTCGCGCGCCCAGATTCTCGGAATCACCCCAGACTTTATCGATAAGCACGACATCCACATACACGTGCCTGAAGGCGCAACACCAAAAGATGGACCGAGTGCAGGTATCGCGATGTGCACGACGCTGGTTTCCGTGTTGACCGACACGCCGGTGATGGCCAATGTCGCTATGACTGGTGAAATCACACTGCGAGGTGAGGTACTCAAAATTGGCGGCCTCAAAGAGAAGTTGCTGGCGGCTCACCGCGGCGGAATTACCACGGTATTAATCCCCGCCGATAACGAGCGAGATCTCAAAGAAATCCCGGACAATATCAAGCAGGATCTGAAGATCATTCCAGTAAAATGGATTGATCAGGTGCTTGAAGTTGCGCTTCAAAATATGCCGACACCATTCACCGACGAAGAGTACGAAGAGCTGGAAGCGAAGGCCAACGATGGTCAAAGCTCTCCCGCTCGAATCAGTACTCATTGAAGATGACGATTCCGCGCCAGCCCCCATCTGGCGTGGATATCGTACGGGTTGGTTGCAAACTGAGCAGCCACTTGCAAAGCTGGCTTTTTCTTTAAAACTTACCTTGACCGGCCCCTAAGCAGTTGGTATAAATCGTCATTCCTTGCAGTAAGCAGGCTTTGGGGGCGAGCAAAAGGATTGCATCCTTTCTATTTTCTTCCCGAATATTTTTTTCTTGAATTAATCCGAATAATAAGGGGTTTAGTGTGAATAAATCTGAACTGATTGAAGCGGTAGCCGCTTCTGCTGACATTCCAAAAGCTGCAGCAGGTCGTGCCGTGGATGCTATGGTCGAAGCTGTTACAGGCGCTCTGCAGGCTGATGATCAAGTTGTGTTGGTCGGTTTTGGTACTTTCTCTGTGAAGGATCGTGCAGCTCGCACTGGTCGTAACCCTCAGACTGGTGAGCCAATCCAAATTGCCGCAGCTAAAATTCCTAGCTTCAAAGCCGGTAAAGCACTGAAAGACGCCGTTAACTAAGTTAGCGCGTCGTTCAAAACGATCCGCAAAATCGACGACTCAAATACTTAGATTATAGCCCCTCGAAAGAGACTGCAGAGTGTAGGAGTCAAACGATTAAGCGGAACGAGAAAAGGCGCATCTGTGATGCGCCTTTTTTATTTTTATGGTCAAGACTCCATTTCAATTGGGCCAAAGACTTTAAGTATAACGACAACGAGGCCTCACATGCTTCAGGCATTTCGCGACAACCTCAAAGGCACAATGGCAATATTTATTGTTGGCCTGATGATTATTCCCTTTGCGCTCTTTGGCGTAGATTCCTTATTTTTGCAAGACAACAGCGCCGGTAAAGCCGCGGAAGTTAATGGCGAGGCCATCTCAGAAATGGCGTTAACTCGAGCCATTCGCACCCAAAAGCAACAGCTACTGGAGCGATTCGGCGATCAAGCGCCTGCAGATCTCCTTAGTGATGAACAGCTCCGAGGCCCAGTACTCACTCGCTTGCTGCAGCGTGAACTCCTAAAGCAGGCAGCCCAGAACGGCGGCATGGCAATCAGTGATGCCAGCTTGGATGAGCTCATCAAGTCGACTCCACAATTTCAGCAAGACGGCCGATTCAGTCCCGACCTGTATCTGCAGCTGCTCAGAAACATGGGCTACACGCCAGTAACCTACAAAAAGCTGCTGACCGAAGACTTACTCGTTAATCAGCACGCGGCAGGATTAAACAACAGCGCCTTTGCCACCCAGGGCGACATCGACACCCTGACCGCATTAACCCAGCAAACTCGCAGCTTCTACTACATCACCTTGCCTTACGCCTTAGCGGAAGATGCGGCCGCTGTTAGCGAAGAAGAAATCTCGCAGTACTATGCGGACAACGAATCAAGCTTCTTCACCCAAGAGCAAGTTTCGCTGGATTATCTAGAACTCAGTCTTGAGCAACTAGCCGCGAACGCCGATGTTGATCCGCAAGAAGTGCGACAGCAGTACCAGCAAGAATCTGCCGCCTTTATTGCCGCCATTCAACGTCACGCAGCACATATTCTGATCGAGTTTGGCGACGAGGCCGATGACAAGTTACAGCAGGTTCGAAATCGCTTGGCCGCAGGCGAAGACTTCGCCGAGGTCGCGCGCGAGCTCTCCGACGATCTCGGCTCCAACGAGCTTGGCGGTGATCTAGGCACCACTGACGGGTCAACTTTCCCCGAGAGCTTTGAGTCTGCATTGGCATCACTTGAAGTCGGTGAGGTGTCTGAGCCGATCGAAACCGATTCGGGTACGCACATCATCAAGCTTATTGGTCAAGAGGAAACTCAACCACCAAGCTTCGAAGAATCTAAGGCAAGAATTGCAGAAAACCTTGCCAGCGCCGCCGCAGAAACCGTATTTGTCGAATTGCTAGAAGCCTTACCAGAGGCAACCTATAACGCCTCGACCCTGGAAGAGGCTGCACAAGAGTTGGGCATGGAAGTGTCGACGTCCGAGCTCTTTAGTCGCACAGGTGGACAGGGCATTTTCGCGAATAACCAAGTTCTAGCCGCCGCTTTCAGCGATTCTGTTGTCAGCGAAGGATTGAGCAGCGATGTCATCGAGCTTTCTGATAATCACGTCGTCGTGGTTAAGCTTAATCAGCATAAGCCGGTCGAGACCAAAGCTCTAGACGTTGTCAGTGATGAAATCAAGACGTTGATTACCCAGCAAAAAGTCACGGCAGCACTCACCGAAAAAGCCGATGCACTTGTGGCGGACATTAAAGACGGTAAATCCGTTTCTTCCGTTGCCGAAGACTCAAGCCTAGAGTGGCAAGTTGCCGCGAACGTCACCCGAAGCGCACCCGACGTTGAACCGGAACTGCTTCGCGCGGTATTCGATCTGCCTAAACCCCAAAACGAAAAAGGCGTAACCACGATCAAAGCATTGAGCAGTGGAGATGTGGTAGTCGCTCAGCTCACCGTGGTTCAAGCAGGACAATTGCCGACGATGGAAGAGGCTCAGAAAAAGGCTTTGCAGCAGCGCTTAGCCAGTGAGCTTGCCGGTGGTGAAATGGGTATCTACCAGAGCAGTCTAAACGACGATGCGTCTGTCGATATTTACTAGCTCCGAGTGAGTCGCTAGACCATAAAAAAGGCCGGTAATCGTGTGATTCCGGCCTTTTCTCTGTCTGCGATTAGGATCAATTAAAGCTAGCGTCTACCAACGCCTGAGTGTAAGCAGTGGTTGGTCGCTGCAGTACCTCCTCAGTGGTGCCGCTCTCAACAATCTCACCATACTTCATCACTAACACGCGATGGCTCAAGGCTTGGACAACTTTTAGATCGTGACTAATGAATAGGTAGCTTAGGTTTCTACGACTTTGCAACTCGCGCAGCAGATCGATAACTTGTACTTGTACCGCTCGATCCAGCGCCGATGTAGGCTCATCGAGTACGATCAACTTTGGCTCCAAAATTAATGCTCGCGCGATCGCTATTCGCTGTCGCTGTCCGCCAGAAAACTCATGGGGATAGCGGTCGAGGGTCGACGCATCAAGCCCAACCTCATGGATCACGTTGAGCATTTTCTCCCGGCGTTGCTCTTCCGATAGCTCGCCGTGTACTTTAAGGCCTTCTTGCACTATTTCTGCAACGGTCATCCGCGGACTTAAGCTAGCAAACGGATCCTGAAACACCACCTGAAACTCACGCCTCATTGATCTCAGGTGCTTTTCATTGATGCCAGAGACCTCGACCCCATTGAATTGAACAAGCCCTTGAGACTCAATCAAGCGTAAAACAGCCAGCGCCAATGTCGACTTACCGGAACCGCTTTCGCCCACAACCCCTAAGGTTTCCCCGGAATTTATGTGTAATGTTGCGTCTTTAACCGCCGAGAAGGACGCCTTGATTGCACCAAAAAGTGAGGTTTTTGTGACGAAAGAAACTTTCAGGTTTTTAACCAAAAGCAGGGGTTCTTCATCGTCTTGCGAAACCAGTGCCACCGGCCCTCCCTTGGGAGTACTGTTCATCAGCTTTTTGGTGTAATCGTGGCGGGGGGCATCAAAAATATCATCGGTCGAACCTGTCTCAACAAGCTTGCCATCTTTCATTACGGCAACATCATCGGCCATGTATTTCACAACACCCAAATCGTGGGTAATCAACAGAATCGATAATTGCCGCTGAGCCTGCAGTGACTTTAGAAGATCCAAAATTTCGCGCTGTACCGTAACATCCAGCGCTGTCGTTGGCTCGTCGGCGATCAATATTTTGGGTTCATTGGCGAGCGCCATGGCAATCATAATTCGCTGGCGCTGTCCGCCAGATAACTGATGAGGATAGCTCTCGAGTTTCTGCTCTGGGTCGGGGATTTGCACCAAGGATAACAGTTCAACAACTTTATCTTTAGCCTGCCTACGGCTAATGCCTTGATGCTGACACACTACCTCTGAAATTTGCTTTTCGATCTTGTGCAGCGGGTTGAGTGCCGTCATCGGTTCCTGAAAAATCATACCGATTTCGTTGCCTCGGATCGCCTGCATGCGAGACTCATTAAAGGTGAGTAAATCTTGATCCTTGTAGACTATTTCGCCACTTGAATGATAGGCCATGGGGTAGGGTAAGAGCCTCATCATGGCGTGGGCTGTCACTGATTTTCCAGAACCTGACTCGCCGACCAGGGCGAGTGTTTTACCCGGAATCAAGCTAAAACTTACGCCGGAGACCACTTCGCTGTTGGCATCGCCCTGTCGAAAACCGACTGCCAAGTCTCTCACTTCCAACACTTCAGAATTCATAATGCTATTACCGCTGAATCAATCGTGGATCGAAGGCATCTCGCACACCTTCACCAATAAAAACCAACAGCGTTAGCATCGCGGCCAGCACACTGAATGCGGTTATCGCCAGCCAAGGGGCTTGCAAATTGGCTTTACCTTGAGCCACCAGCTCGCCTAATGACGGGGACCCAACGGGCATTCCAAAACCAAGAAAGTCCAATGACGTCAAGGTAGTAATAGCACCGGTGATAATGAACGGCGCCATGGTGATAGTTGCGACCATCGCATTGGGTAAGATGTGACGAGTCATAATTTGCCGATCACTGACCCCGAGCGCTTTTGCCGCTCGCACATACTCCAAATTGCGGCCCCGTAAAAACTCAGCTCGCACCACGTCGACTAAGGCGGTCCAACTAAATAAAAGCATAATACCCAACAGCCACCAAAAGTTGGGGGTAATAATATTGGCCATAATAATCAGCAGAAACAATACCGGTAGACCGCCCCACACCTCGATAATTCTCTGCCCAATCAAATCAACTTTGCCGCCAAAATAGCCCTGCAATGCGCCAGCAGCAACACCCAGTACACAGCTGCCAATGGTTAACGCCAAGGCAAAGAGTATCGATACGCGAAACCCGTATATGACACGAGCCACAACGTCTCGAGCTTGATCATCGGTACCCAGCCAATTATTGGCAGAGGGCGGCGATGGCGCTGGTTGATCCAGAGTTTGAATATGTGTGTCGTAGCTATAGCCAATCAAAGGCCATTGCAGCCAACCCTTTTCTTCGATGAGCTCGACAACAAATTCATCGCGATAATCGGCTTCGGTATCGAAGTCGCCGCCAAAAACGGTTTCTGGATAGCGCTTCAGAACGGGAAAGTAAATGCCGCCGTCGTAATACACTATCAGTGGCTTGTCGTTGGCAATAAATTCTGCACCTAGGGTGACGGTAAAGAGCAACAAGAACACCCGCAAGCTCCAAACCGCACGACGATTGCGCTTAAAGCTATTCACTCGACGCTGATTGAGTGGGCTTAATCGCTTACCCATTATCTCCCCCCCTGGCTATCAAAAGAGATACGAGGATCGACGGCTACATAGACTAGATCCGACAGCAATTTAATCAACATTCCGATCAAAGTGAAGATGTAGAGTGTTCCAAAGATCACTGGAAAGTCGCGGCTTTTAATCGCCTCAAACCCTAAAAGCCCGAGCCCATCGAGCGAAAATATCACCTCTATCAACAGCGATCCGGTAAAGAAGATACTGATAAACGCGGCGGGAAAACCTGAAATAACAATTAGCATGGCATTGCGAAAAACGTGCCCGTAGAGTACGCCTGACTGAGCGAGGCCTTTAGCCCGTGCAGTTTGAACATACTGCTTGTTGATTTCGTCCAAAAACGAATTCTTGGTAAGCATGGTCAGGGTCGCAAAACCGCCAATGGTGTAGGCCAGCAGCGGCAGTGCCAAGTGCCAGAAATAATCACCTACTTGCCCGATCCAGGAGAGCTGGTGATGATTATCTGAAAACAGTCCTCTCAGCGGGAACCAATCCAAATAGCTACCACCGGCAAACAATACGATGAGCACTATGGCAAAAAGAAAACCCGGTACCGCATACCCAATGGCAATGATCGTACTGCTCCAAACATCGAAGCGACTGCCGTGTGACACCGCCTTTTTAATACCAAGTGGAATCGACACCAGATAAATAATGAGTGTGCTCCAAAGGCCAAGGGAAATAGAAACGGGCATTTTTTCAGCGATCAAATTAATGACACTTTCGTTACGAAAAAAGCTGTCTCCAAAATCAAACCGAAGATAATTGCCGACCATATCGATAAAACGCTCTACCGGCGGTTTATCAAATCCGTACAGACTTTCGATCTTAGCGATGACGTCTTCGGATAACCCTTGGCTTCCGCGATAATCCTGGCCCTGCATGGTTGCCACTTCACCGCCAGACCCAGCAATGCGGGAGAGGGCACCGCCGCCTTCATGCCCTTCGAGCTGAAAGATCATTTGCTCGACAGGACCGCCAGGTGCAGACTGAATAATGGCAAAGTTGATTAATAGGATACCCAACAAGGTGGGGATCATTAACAGCAGGCGTCGTAATACGTAAACACCCATTCAGCTAGTGGCCTTCTTTGTGGGCTTTTGCCCACCAGGTCAATAGCCCCGTGCCATAACCAATATCGTAGGTCGGAGCAGTTTCCGGGCGTTCGAACCTATTCCAATAGGCAAGACGATGTGAGCGCGAATGCCAGTGCGGAACGACAATATGTAGATTAAGTAGGACTCTATCCAGCGCGTGGGTTGCGGTTTTGAGCTCTTCTCGGGTTTTGGCGGCGATCACCTTGTCCACTAAAGCGTCCACTACCGGGTGCTTAATGCCAATTCGGTTGCGGCTGCCGTGTTTGTCGGCGGCGCTTGAATGCCAAAAATCGCGCTGTTCGTTGCCCGGGCTCAGCGATTGAGAGATAACAAGATTAGTCATATCGAAATCAAAATCTCGCACTCGATTGATGTACTGTGACGTATCGACCATTCGCAAGCTGACGTTGATGCCTAAGCGCTTCAAGCTCTTCACAAAAGGGTTGGCAATACGCTCGAACGACGGATCGTACATAAGCAGTTCAAATTCGACAACACTGCCTGTGGGGGACTTGAGTTTTCCATCAACTACTTTGTAGCCAGCACCATCCAACAGCTTTTTTGCTTTGCGCAGATTGGTTCGATTTCGATCGGTACCGGTCGATCTTGGCGCTTGGTAAACACTGTTAAAAACACTCTCGGGCAACTGATCGCGAAAGGGCTCAAGTAACGCCATTTCTTCTTTGCTCGGCAACCCACTTGAGGCAAGGTCGGAGTTTTCAAAAAAGCTCTCGGTGCGAGAGTAGGCGTCATAGAATAGATTCTTGTTTGTCCATTCGAAATCGAATACCAAACCGATGGCTTTTCTAAGTTCAATATCTTGAAAAATTGGATTTCGCAGATTAAAAATATACGCCTGCATACCCGACGGATTCTGGTGTTCGATTTCTTCGCGCACCATCGAGCCATTGTCGATGTTGGATCCGGTGTAAGCGGTAGCCCAGAGCTTTGAGGTATTTTCTCTTCGATAGTCATATTCACCGGACTTGAAGGCTTCTAATGCAACAACGCCGTCGCGATAGTAGTCCACCGAAATTTCATCGAAGTTGTAAGAGCCTCGACGAGTGGGGTGCTCGGCTGCCCAATAATTTTCGACACGCTCATAAATCACCTGGCGCCCAGGTTCTACCGACTTAATGCGATATGGGCCGCTGCCGAGAGGCTGGGTCAGGGTCGCATCGGAGAAGTCTTTGTCCTGCCAAAAGTGCTCGGGGAGAACCACCAACTGGCCGGTAATTAGAAGCGTTTCTTGACTCGAACCGGGTTTAAACTCGAATTTAACCCGATGTTTATCCAGCGCCGAGACCTTAACAATATCGGCGTAATAAAAACCATAAAAGGGGTTTCCCTTTTCGAGTAGCAAATTGAAACTGAAAACCACATCGTCGGCGGTTACTGGGTGCCCATCGTGAAATTTGGCGTCTTGATCGAGATGAAAAATTGCCCAAGACCGATCTTCGGGGTATTCGATCGTTTTGGCAATTAAGCCATAGTGAGTGAAAGGTTCATCGGCGGAGCTTACGGTTAAGGTGTCGTAGATAAGCCCCAATCTGGCCGCTTGATTGCCTTTCGCAACGAAGCCGTTGAGGGTGTCGAAGGTGCCCTGGCTGTGTAATTTGATTTTTCCGCCTTTTACCGCTCGCGCCGACGTGTAGTCGAAGCGCTCGAATCCCTCGGAATATTTCGGTTCGCCATGCATGGCGATAGCGTGGGTTTTAATAATGGGGTTTTCGGTCTCAGCGGCAAGACCGGTTGAAGCTATTGAAGAGAAGAGGAAAGCGATTACCCCTAGTGGAGACCAACCAAAATAATTCAAACGCATTCAACATTTCCTTTTGAGGCTCTTTACCGAAATTCGTCGGACAGTCGCGAGAAAACCTACCGGTAAGCATAGGACACTAGAGTACGGATTTTTATCCCAAAATCCAGCGAATGCTGGGACTAATCATTCTTCTAATTAACGACTCCAAGGTGGTCTACACTTACTCCATCGAAAATTGAAAAAGTAGGCGGTTATGGCAATCAAGGGAATCGACGCATGGGCAGACAAACTCGGCAGACGGGAAATGCCCGCACTTGGCGGAGTGATCAAGGAGTTGAACACCCTCACAGGCGACGACGACGCAGAAATCAATCAGCTCGCCGAAGTTATCCTTAAGGACGCCAATCTCACCTCGCAAGTACTCAAAATCGCCAACAGTGTGCAATACAACCCCTCTAACAACCCCATCAACACCGTCAGTCGGGCGATCGTTCTTATTGGTTTTACCGGCGTACGGGCAATCTGTGTCAGCGTGATGTTAATTGAGTCGCTGCTGGGCAAAAACCCCAAAAAACGGCTGCTAGAGCAAATGGCAAAGGCCTTCCACGCGGCCACTCAGGCCCGAAAACTGGTGAGCAAGGTCAATGAGAACGAAAAAGAAGAGGTGTTTATCGCTGGTCTACTCTACCAGCTGGGGGAAATGGCGTTTTGGTCCTCCGGCGGAGACAGTGTGCGCGAACTCGACGCCTTGCTCGATGAAGGAAAACTATCGGACGAAGACGCCGCGAAAAAGGTGCTTGGCTGTCACTTTAAAGCCATTACTAAGTCTCTGGCAGGATCATGGCATCTTGGTGAAACCCTAGAGCAAGCGCTTATGCCTCCAAGTCAGCCATCGCCCAAAGTTCAGGCTGTATGCCTAGGGCAAGAAATTAGCCAGGCTGCTCTGCTGGGTTGGGATTCACCTGAAATGGAAGAGGTTCTCTTTAAGGTCTCTCGCTTTACTGGTGCGAGCTATGTAGAAGCCAAGAGAATCGCCGAAGAGAGCACCGAAGAAGCTGCTAGCGTTGCGCTCACTTACGGCGCGCCGCAAGTGTGTCATCTTATTCCAAGCCGCCAGCGTCAAGAAAAAGCCGCCACTCAATCTGCCAAGAAACCTACACCTTTAAAAGCCGACCACGAGCTGCAACTGAGCGTGCTGCGAGATCTCTCGAATGCGGTGATGGAAAAGCTGGATGTGAATGCTGTGCTGCAAATGGTGCTCGAGGGACTGCACCGTGGTATCGGTCTTGAAAGAGTGGTGCTCGCATTTGTGCAAAAAGAGGAGGTGACGGCAAAATTTGTACTGGGTGAGGGGACCGAGAGCTGGCGCTCGAACTTTCACTTTCCAGTGGATTCCTCGGCGCGCAACTTATTCCGAGTTACTATCCGAAAAGAAGAGCCGCTGTGGTTGACCAAAGACTTGATCGGCGAATCTTCAGCCATGTACTGCAAAGAGGTGGAACAAGTCATTGGTAGCTATCCCTGTTTTGTTTCAGGGATATTCTTAGGACCGCGCTGTATCGCGCTTTTCTACGCTGACCGCGCTGATGTGGGTGGTGCATTGCGAGAAGAACAATTTCAAAGCTTTCGACACTTCATGCTGCAAACACAGATGAGCCTGAGAATGATCGCCGAAAACGGAAAGAAATAGCCACATCAGAAATACCGACAGCCAAGGTCTCGTTGGTAGGCCTTGGCTGCGACAACCCTAGTTGGTGCGAGTAACGTCAACAAACAAGGTCAATGATTGACCGGGGTGAATGTACTTGCTCTTTTGCACCGAATTCCAGCGTTTAATGTCATTGACCGACAAATTAAACTTACCCGCAATACGCGCTAGCGAGTCACCTTTGCGCACTTGATAGGCAACCTTACGAATCACAGCATTGCCTTGCTTCTGCGATGATCGAACCAGTTTGGCACGATCAGCAGGAGACCAAATAATTAACTTCTGATTTTGCTTCAGCGTATCTTTGGGCGCCATGGCATTCCATTTCGCCAGCTGACTGACCTTGACGTTATAGGTACGTGCGATACTCCACAGAGAATCTCCCGACTTCACGGTATAGCGCACCTTGCGTGTTCCAGATTTTCCCTTAGAGCGATTTTGTATGCGCTTTACCCGCTGGGACTCACTGAGGGCATAGAGAGCCTCGGGCTGACTCGCCTTCGGGATCAACATCATTTGGCCCTGGCGAATCATATTGCCGCGAATATTGTTTTGATCTCGCAGCACATCAGCCGTGGTATTGAAGTGCTTGGCAATGGCCAACAAAGAATCGCCGGATTTCACCTTGTAGCGCTCCCAAGAGATCCGCGAATCGTGTGGCAGTTGCCCCAGTGCGCGCTTAAGTCCTTCACTTTTGTCGACCGGGACTAACAAGCGATGCGGTCCCTTTGGATCCGTCGCCCAACGGTTGAAACCGGCGTTAAGCTTATAGAGGTCATTAAGACTGACATCGGCAAGACTCGCCGCCTGGGCCAAGTCGATTTGAGACCCAACGTTGACGACGGAAAAGTAGGGGACATTGGCAATCGGCGTCAGCTCAATATTGTATTTTTCAGGCTCTAAAATTATTTTGCTTAAAGCAATCAGCTGCGGCACATAGGATTCCGTCTCTCGCGGCAGGTCCAACGACCAAAAATCGGTTGGCTTACCCTTGTTGCGATTGCGACGAATCGACTTGTTCACATTGCCGCCACCAGCGTTGTATGAGGCTAGCGCCAACAGCCAGTCGCCCCTGAATCGTCGATTCAAGTCATCTAAGTACTCGACTGCCGCATTGGTAGATGCCAACGCATCGCGTCTGCCGTCGTACCACCAGTTTTGCTTCAGGCCGTATTGCCGTCCAGTAGCTGGAATAAACTGCCACATGCCGGATGCCCGACCATGGGAGTAGGCGAATGGGTCAAAAGCGCTCTCAACGATAGGTAACAGCGCCAGCTCGGTGGGCATGTCTCGTTTCTCGAGTTCCTCGACAATGTGATGCAAATAAAGCTGCCCGCGCTCGGTGACTCGCTTGATGTACTTGGGGTGTTTTGCATACCAATCTAAGTGTTTTTGCACTCTGGAATTGGTGATATTGTCGAACTGGTAGCCAGCCCGAAGACGATTCCATAAATTGGTGTATTCGGGACCTTGATAATCCTCATTGACACTCGACTCACACACACGGTCCGCTCGAGCCCAATCGATTTGATCAAATGGATTACCCGCTCGGGTTTCGACAACCGTCTCATCCAGAGATTTAACCGGTAGAGTTTGATTACAGGCGGCTAGAAATAGAGTTGCACTGAGCGTGACTAACTTACATCGGTTAAGCATTTTTGTTATCGATCTTCTTTTTCTGTAAATGAATCGCGTCACGTCGTGGGCGATAGGCCAGTAGAGGCAAAACTGCAGAAATCTCTAGGTTCTCCGCAATGGGCCACCTTAATCGATCAGAAATTATCTTTCCAGCTTCGTAAGGCACCAAAAACATCTTCGGGGTTGGACAATGATCGATTCGCCTGAGTTGAAGCCGCGGCAATCACATCTGCGGCAGCCCACCGAAGAAACGGATTGGTTTGCAGCTCAACGCCTAGCTCGCTAGGTACCGTACTTTGGCCCGCTGACCGAGCCCGATCTGTCTGTGCGGCACGCTGCACCAAGAATTGATTCTCTGGCTCTACCGCTAGCGCAAAACGTAAATTGGCTTGAGTGTATTCGTGGGCGCAATAGATTTGGGTTTTACTCGGCAAATCTGCCATCTTGGCAAGTGAGGCCTGCATTTGAGGTGCTGTGCCCTCAAACATCCGTCCGCATCCGCCGGCAAATAACGCGTCTCCACAGAATAATGCCGGGTTTTCGGGGTTGAAATAGGCGATGTGATCCAAAGTGTGCCCGGGAACTTCAAGCACCGTGAAATTGAGCCCACCGCTAAGGCTCACCTGATCACCCTCGGCGAGTGCGTGGGTGACCTGAGGGATATTGGGCGAATTCGGCCCGTAGACGGGAATCGATCGCACTTCAGTGAGGGCCTCGACTCCTCCGGTATGATCCCAGTGATGATGTGTTAGCAGCACTCCTGCCAATTCGAGGTTGTGGCTCTCGAGAGCCGCCTCAATAACCTTCGCGTCTCCAGGGTCGACCACATAGCAATCTCGACAGCCCTCAGCGTGCAACAACCACAGATAGTTGTCTTGAAACGCGGGAACAGCAATAACATTGAGCATAGAGAGCAAACCTCGAGGCTTTAATCATAGGAGTCATCACATCGCAAAGTGCCGAGGCTAGCCGTGGTGCTTTGAGCATGATCTCGGCATAATACCCAAGACCACAGGTATTTCCATAGCCGGCAGACTATTTTGCCAACTCAATCTTTGAGCGCCTAGCTGAATACGAAAGCTCCAAACGAGAGTTTTGAGCTCAAGTTTTGAGCTAGAGCTTCGGGCTTAAGTTTAGGGCTAGAGTTTCGGTCTAGAGCTTCGACAAACCAACAAGTGAGTGGGTGTGCAGAGTAATGGGCATATTTGACGCAGCAGCAAAACTCATCCGATGGGCCAATGGGCGGCACGGCCCACGCGATCTGCAGCAGACAATGACAGGGCTAAAAGGGTGGCAACGCACGGCTCTAGGAAAGGCAATTACCGAGGAGCAAAAAAGCCAGCTCGACCAGTTAATGCCCGAACTGTTTGGCTACCATCTGCTCGAAATGAGCTGCTTCGATGTTTCTGACCTTTCCAATAGCAGCCGTATCAACCACCGCTTTTCTGTAGCGCCAGATGTAGGCGTGAAGGCGCCAGTTATTTCCAACTTCGAGGATTTACCGCTAGCATCGGAGTCACTCGACGTCGTACTTCTGCACCACATACTTGATTATTCGCCATCGCCTCATCAGATCTTGCGCGAAGCCAATCGGGTGCTGATTGCGCGAGGCCATCTAATCGTCATAGGCTTCAACCCCTGGAGCTTGCAGGGCCTCTACAAGCTGGCGGCACAATGGGTCGGGGCAGGGGATTTCTGGCGTCGTCGATCGCTGCGTGCAGGGAGGGTTCTCGACTGGCTAAGGCTACTGGACTGCGATCCCATAAAACTTGAACGGGGTTTTTACCGTGCGCCCGTTAATCACGCCAACACGCTCGGCCGATTTCAGTTTTGGGAGAGGCTCTGCCGTAAAATGAAGCTTCCCTTTGGCGGCTATTACATTATCCTTGCGCGCAAAGATCGCGTTTCGGTTCGACCGATAAAACCCTTGTGGCGCAATATAAATCCTATCGCAGGCCTAGGCCTTGCGAAACCCACGACGCGGCTCCCAGAGCCATCGCGAAAGAATACACATAAACCCTATCGAGGATCTGAGTGAAAGATATTGAAATGTTTACCGATGGCGCCTGCAAAGGCAATCCAGGCCCCGGAGGTTGGGGCGCGTTACTGCGATTTGGCGATACAGAAAAGGGGCTTTGCGGAGGTGAAGCCAATACCACCAACAACCGCATGGAGCTGCTGGCCGCAATCGAGGGCCTCAAAGCACTAAAAGAGCCCTGCGCGGTAAAAATAACAACCGATTCTCAATACGTTCGCCAGGGCATTACCCAATGGATGAAGGGCTGGAAAAAGAACGGCTGGAAAACTTCGGCAAAAAAGCCGGTCAAGAATGAAGACCTTTGGCGCTTGCTCGACGAGCAGGTTGCTCGCCATAATGTCAGTTGGTTTTGGGTTAAAGGTCACAGTGGTCATCGTGAAAACGAAATCGCCGACCAATTGGCCAACGACGGCATCCGAAAGATCCGCTAATCGTCCATCAAACTTCCTATAAGAACTGCAATTTTTTATGAGACAAATCGTACTTGATACTGAAACGACCGGTCTAGAACCCTCACAAGGCCATCGAATTATTGAGATCGGTTGCGTCGAACTGGTTAATCGAAAGCTAACTGGTCGTCACTACCACCAATACATCAAACCCAATCGTCTCGTCGATGAAGGGGCGATGGAAGTTCACGGCATTACTGATGAATTTCTAATGGACAAGCCGGTATTCGAACAGATTGCCGGAGAATTTCTCTCGTTTATCGAAGGGGCGCAACTGGTTATCCACAACGCCCCGTTTGATGTTGGGTTCATCAACCACGAATTCAACCTATTGAAGCCCACCATCGCGCCGGTCGCAGATCACTGCAGTGTCATCGACACACTGGTTATGGCACGGCAAAAACACCCAGGGCAAAAGAACAATTTGGATGCACTGTGTAAGCGTTATGGCGTCGACAACTCCCAGCGAGACCTACACGGAGCCTTACTTGATGCCGAGATCCTAGCCGACGTCTACCTGTTTATGACCGGCGGCCAGACCAACCTGCTGCTCGGCGCGGACAGTAGCGATACGGGTGGAGCGGCACAAATAAGCGGAATCACACGACTCAATCCAGGGCGAATTGCAACCCCAATCATTTTTGCAAACGACGATGAACTGAAGCAGCACGAAGGCAAGCTGAGCCAATTGGGAGAAGAGTGTATCTGGAGAAAATAGAGACGAACTGAACCAGCGCTAGGCAGCAACTCCCACTGGATTTACTCACAAAAAAGGGGCCGACACTTACATGTCGGCCCCTTTTATTTTTTTGCTTGCCGTTACAGGGTGATATTCACCATCAACAAGCCAACACCGCCCAACACGATTGTGTAAGGTAGCGCCATGATCACCATGCGACCGTAAGACAAACGAATCAATGGTGCCAGCGCAGAGGTCAGCAAGAACAAAAATGCCGCCTGGCCATTAGGAGTCGCAACACTCGGCAAGTTAGTACCGGTGTTAATTGCGATGGCAAGCGCTTCGAAATGCTCACGGCTAATGGTGCCAGCATCGAGGGCTGCTCGAACTTCGTTAATATAGACCGTGGCAACAAACACGTTATCACTGATCATCGACAGTACGCCGTTGGCGATGAAGAACATCGAGGGCTGAATAGACTCTTCCATGGTCAATACGTAATCGATGATCGGGGTAAAGAGATGCTGCTCATGAATCACCGCCACGATCGCGAAAAACACAACCAAGAGCGCTGTGAAGGGCAGGGCCTCTTC
>JBOEGJ010000059.1:0-466 GCA_050633365.1 Cellvibrionaceae bacterium
ACACCAATATCATCGGTGGCGCAGGCACAGACGACATCGATACCGGTACCGGTATTGATAGCGTCTTGGGTGATCACGGTGTAATCGATTACTACAACGATGGCACCATCAAGAAAATTCAATCCACGCTGACCAATTTGGGCGGGCGTGATTTGATCGATCTTTACGACGGCGAAACTTACGTGATTGCTGGCAGCGGTAACGATGAAGTTCGCACCACTGGCGACGCAAATGATTACGTCTTGGGCGATCACGGTTACATCACTTGGGATTCCGCTGGCGTCATCACGCAAATGGAAAGTGAATCTTTGGGCGAAGGCGGCGATGACTTGCTGAGCTTGTCCGATGGTAATCACTGGATCATTGGTGGCTACGGTACCGACACCATCACGGCCGGCATTGGGCGCGACATCGTACTGGGCGACAACGGTATCGCGACGTTTACTAGCGGCGTACTCACACGTTT
>JBOEGJ010000060.1:0-11090 GCA_050633365.1 Cellvibrionaceae bacterium
GCCCCGTTCATGAAACCTTGCCAAGCGGCGAGCGTCATATCTAAAACCCGCGCATGCGGTATGACGGTCAATCGAAAGAAACCGACTTCACAGACTTGTTCCGTGAAACGGAATTTACTTGCCCCAACACGTTTAAGCGGGCAGGGGGAAGCAAGGCTATTGAGATAGGCGGGGGCGTCGATGTAAGCTGGAAATGTTGATTCATCAAACGGCGAATTGAAGAGGGCGCAGGCCTCTTTTCAAAACACTCATAACTCCCTTTAGAAACTACTTTAAGAAGAGAAACACGCGTAGCACATATTGAAAACACTGTGTTTCGAATATGGCGTTTCTTAATTTAATGATTTATTACTATAAGCCTTGATACAAAATAACTTTCAAGCTTTACATTAAGAGCAAAAACACAAAAAGCGTCGCCCTAAATTTTAGGGCTATTTAAGAGCTAGGCCATTTCTTTTTCAACGGCGGCGCGGCCTAAAAGCTCGAAAGCTTTGGCTGTGAGTTTCTGTTTTTGAGGATCATCTTTATGATCTTCCTCCACGGCCAAATGAAGTTTGTGTAGTATCTTCAATTGCGGCACATCACTCAACCCGACAATCTCAAGAGCATCATTTAAAGTGATTTGATCAGGGGTTTTTGCCCAGACTATTATCGGCTCGTTTTCGAATTTCTTACGCTCGGTTTTAAGGCGCTCTTTTAATTCCTGTTCCTTCACTTTGTCATTTTCCGGGTAGGGCAGGGCGAAGAATGAATCTTCTATATTTTCACATTCTCTAAAATGCAAAAGCTTAAAAATATGCCGCGCGTAATTCCAATATTTTAGTCTAAATGTTTCATCAGAATTATCATGCGGATAATGCGTTTCTAAAAAATTAAGCGCATCGAGCAAACGTGCATTTTTATAAAATGCCGTATCATCCGATTTTGAAAAGAGCGCGCGTCCGGCCACAAAAAAATCATAGAGTGATCGAATATGAAATTTAGACGCTGCGCGTAATGACGGTGCAATTTCCAAAGCCGCATATGCAGAATTTACTTTATGTGCTTCCTTTAACATCTGGCCATAAGTCGGATAATAATCTGTGCCAGGAACAACGCGGCTGATAATTTTGGTGATGATGCTAAACACACTGATTGTGACAAGGCAGAAGAGCGCAGCCCAAATCACATATTGCACATCACGGTAATCACGGGGTATCTCTCTTATCCATCCCTCGCTTCGCGCATAATCATGCGCCTCAATCACAGCATAAGTAGCCACAACAAAGCCAATAATCATGAAGAGGGCATATACAGGATGAAAACAACGCATTTTAATCGGCTTATCAGAAAAGCGAGTGAAGAGTTCATTCTGCCCTTGTTCGCACTTTTTCTGATCACCAAGTTTTGCCTGATACTCTTTCCATTTCCCTGAAACATAGCGGGCAATTTTAGGCGCCGCCCAAATTGCTAATGCTCCTGCCAATAGAAACGGCCAGTAATTTATAACCGCCCAATAAATGCCATAGAGAATAGAGCCTAAAATTCCAAGAACAACGAGAGGCATGATTTACACACCTTCTTTTACTTTAAGAGCTTGGTATTGGTCAGGCTCTTACGTTCTTCTGCTGTCAGTGATCTGAGATGCTTTCCATCAAAAACTTTCTTTACAGCGCCACCTGTAAAACCTTCACCCCAACCGTAGCTCGCCTCACAATTTGGGCATGAATATTTTTGATCAGGATAATCATCGCGGCCTCTGTGACAAAAGATCGTGTCACAATGTTCACACCATTGCATATATGGTGCTTGGCAGGACGGGCAGGGCGCATCATGATTAAAGACAATCTCTGCTTCAAAGTTTGATTGCCAATCTTTACCGTTCGGATCAAACGGGCTTCCATCAGCCTTACTGTAATCTTTATCATCGTAATTAAAGCGTTTACCTTCGCTATTAATGCGTACAAACCCGTCAATATTGGAATCCCATTCAAGCTTTTGCGGATTACTCATCACCACTTTATCAATATCATCAAGCGGCGATTTATGGGCTTTGACCCATTCCAAGACAAAGGGCTTATCTTTATGCTCACGGCATGATGCTTTGACTATGCCCGTTGGTCCGGCGTCACTTACGCCTTGACCAACATTCAGCTCCGCATCTTCCTTACCTGTCAGAACAGCAAAGGCGCGATGAATATCTTTTTGGCGCTCTTCATCTTTGGCTTCCATTGCCACTTTTACAGCGTCATTACGCAAGACCTTCAAAACCGCTTCAGACGGTATTCTACTTAAACCAAATAGCTCTAATGCTTCTTCAAATGTCATTTCATCACCCCCAATATAACCTGCTACAACCAACACGATATATGATGATTAAATTTGAGAGAAGCCAAAAAAGCACAATCCTATCATTTTATATTTATTATCCTATCAAATGTGATAGAATAAGTCTGCTTTAGTGATAGGATTAAAAATGCAGCTCACAGCCAGACAATTAGAAATTATCGAGATCGTTAAGAGACACGATAATAGCGCAATCTCTCAGATAAAGGATCAATTATCTGAGGAAATCAGCGTGCCTACACTCAATAGAGACTTAGCTGATCTTGTTGCGCAAAACTGTCTTATCAAAACAGGAAAGGGCAGGGCGACAGCGTATAAAATATCACCCGTTTATAAGGTCTTTGCGCCTTATAACAGTGATGCATATTTTGATCTTGATCCTGATGCGCGCCAATCGCGCGCAGACTTTAACCATGACGTTTTTGATATTTTGGGGGAGGTCGAGCTTTTTACAACAGATGAAAAGCAGAAGCTTCAAGTCTTAAAAGAAGAGTATCAGGACAATATTTCTGATTACCCTGAAACACTCTATCAAAAAGAACTGGAACGCCTGACCATCGAGCTAAGCTGGAAATCTGCACAGATTGAAGGCAACACATATTCTTTATTAGAAACAGAGCGTCTCTTCCTTGAAAAAGAAGAGGCTGAAGGCAAGCCAAAAGAAGATGCAACCATGCTTCTTAATCATAAAGTCGCATTAGATTATCTTTTGGCCAATAACAATATCGCCGAACATGTTGATCTGCGCATGCTTGAAGAAATTCACTCTTTGCTCATTCAAGATTTAGGCGTGAGCCGTAATATTAGAACGCGCACTGTCGGTATTACCGGCACAGCATACAAGCCGCTCGATAATGAATTTCAGATCAAAGAAGCGATGGAGAAAATGTGCAACATCATCAATGCCAAGCCAAACGGATTTGAAAAGGCGCTTTTGGCCGTTGTGTTTATTTCTTATATTCAACCCTTCGAGGATGGAAATAAGCGCACAGGGCGTATGATAAGCAATGCCTTACTCATTCAAGAGGGGGTATGCCCGCTATCATATCGAAGTGTAGACTCTCTTGATTATAAAAAGGCTATGTTACTCTTTTATGAACAAAACAACCTTGCCGCATTTAAACAGATATTCTTTGAGCAAATAGAATTTAGTGTAAATAATTACTTTAGATAACAACATTAAATTCGTTATTGATTTGGTAACTTTTTGGTGTTAGCGTGATAGCGTTATGAGAAATTCACTATTAATATTATCAGCATTTGCCATGATCGTTTCCGTGACGGTCTGCGCCTCTCATGTAACGCGTGCCAATATTGATACTGGATCAGAACTCTCTTTGAGTATTGATACCGATGGCTCAGAAGATACATCTTTGGGCAGCAACGACTGTGGCATGTTATGCGGCGGATGCTGTGTTCATCATGCTGTTGACACATCTCATAACGCTAACTTTGCCTCTGTTGGTGATAGAAAGCCGCTTATGCCCGATACCACTCTGTTTGTATCGGATGTTATTTACGGCCTCAAACGCCCTCCCAGATCATAATTATATAAGGCGTAGTGTATCCGCTTTTTGGCTAACGCCATAAGCGGGGCAATTTTACGACCTTATTTCTCAAGACTGCGCTTTGAGCCTAAGCGCTGCCTTACCCCCTTATTGACTCGAAAAAGGAAAACACGATGAAAAAATTACTCTATGCTTCTGCATTGGCTATGCTTTTATGGCAACCGACACTCGCCGGAGCCGAGACGCTGGATAGGCAGACAGTGCTCCAGAGGGCTTTGCAGAATAACCCAACCTATCAGGCAGCATTAGCAGAAATTGATGCGGCAGACGGTGCTAAATTACAAGCCTCGCTCTCTCCAAACCCCGATGCGGTTTTTGAGATCGAAAACTTTGCAGGAGAAAATGAACAAAAAGGTTTTGATGGCGCAGAGTTTACATTCGGCATCGAGCAAACAATTGAGATTGGCGGCAAACGTAATAAGCGCACCGAAGTGGCCGATTTTACATACAAGATCAGCAAACAAAACGCAAAGGCACAGGCATTAAGCCTTCTTGCGGAAACCGAATATGCCTTCATTCGTGTAGCGATAGCACAAGAGCGCATGGCATTGGCTGATAAACGCCTAGCATTAGCTGACAAAACACATGAAATTGTTAAAAAGCGCATCGGTGCGGCAAAAGCAGCCGAAATACAACATACCAAAGCCGACATCGAAAAAGCGGCGGCAGAGGTCGAAAAACGCAAAGCCCAAAAAGAGCTTATTACAGCGAAGAATGGTCTTGCGCGTTTACTGGGTAGCAATGATAGTGCCAACCTCGATGTAAACAGCGATATAAGCACATTACCTATCTTGGTAGAGCAACAAACATTAATAGCAGCGTTGAAAGATGCCCCCCAATCCAAAGTACACGAATTTGCTAAAATGCAGGCACGTTCATCTTTAGATTTGGCTCAATCCACTTCTATTCCTGACCCTACTTTTGGACTCGGAGTACGGCGTTTTAATGAAAATGACAGTACGGCTTTGGTAGCCAGTCTATCTTTTCCAATTCCTGTATTCGATCGAAATCAGGGGAGTGTAAAAGAAGCCAGAGCCAATATGAACAAAGCAGATGCACAGAGTTACGCTGTTGATTTGTCACTGCATAATTCTGCGTTGCACGCTTGGGAAAATCTCGCCTCAGCACTCGAAGAAACCAAAACCTATCAAAACGAAATTATACCAAGTGCACGCAAAGCATATACTCAAGCAGACAACGGTTATAGCCGTGGAGCATTCTCGTTTTTGGATTTATTGGATGCACAGCGAACTTTATATGAGGTTCAACAAGCGCACTTAGATAGTCTTTTAAATGTTTACGAAGCCAAAGCAAAAACTGACTTTTTAATGGGTACGCACAGCTCACTCATTGAACAAATCTCTCAAAAAAACTTAGAAGGAACAATCAATGACTAGAAAACTCTTATCTCTATTTGTGTTGGGGCTGGCGCTTTTTGCGTGGCAACTTACACCTGCAATAATCTCTACGGCCACCGCAGGAGACGAAGAACATGAAGAAGAACACGAAGAGGGGGTCGCGGAAATATCTCCAGAAGCAATAAGGCTCTTTGATGTGAAGGTTGAACAAGCAAATTCGAGCTTAATTGAAACATTCACGCCATTGATGGGACGTATTGTTCTGAATGAAAACAAGACCGCCAATGTTCGCGCTCGGTTTTCAGGATTCGTAAAAGCGGTGCATATCAATCTAGGGGAGAACGTCAAAAAAGGTCAAAAACTTGCGACCGTAGAAAGCAACGAAAGTTTAAAGTCATACGATGTGCTATCGCCTATGGATGGCACGGTTCTCGAAAGAAAAACTAATATAGGCGACGTTACAAATGGCAAAGAGCTGTTTGTGATTGCCGACCTTTCAACTGTCTGGGCGAAATATCATGTTTTTCCGCGCGACATTCATTATGTCAGCAAGGGTCAGGCCGTCGGAGTACATACATTAGATGAAAAAAATCATCAAAAAACTGAAATATCCATGCTGTTTCCTCTGGCTGACAATTTAAGCCAAACGGTCATCGCTATTGCTGAGTTGTCCAATAAAGACGGCATATGGCGACCAGGCATGACGATTGAAGGCGATATCAAGGTCGGTGAAAAACAGGCAGCAATCGCAGTCCCCCGTACCGCACTGCAATTTTATGAAGAGCAAGAAGTTGTTTTCATTAAAGAAGGCAATCGTTATGAACCGCGCCCTGTAAAAACGGGGATGGTTGGAAAAGACAAAGTTGAAATTGTCGCAGGCTTAAGGCGTGGTGAAACTTATGTGAGCGAGGGAAGCTTTTTGATCAAAGCGGATATCCTTAAATCGACAGTCGAAGATGATGATTAAAAAAATGCAATACAGAGGACATAAAAATGCTTGAAGGAATTATTAAACAATCGATCCAGCACCGATGGCTGGTACTGATATCAGTCCTAGCGATCTGCGCCCTTGGGATTTACAATTTTAATCGCTTGCCGATTGATGCCGTGCCGGACATTACCAATGTTCAAGTGCAAATCAATACGTCTGCTGACGGATATTCACCTTTAGAGGTTGAACAACGCATCACTTTTCCAGTTGAAACAGTATTAGCAGGAATTCCCAATCTGGACTATACGCGCTCTTTATCGCGCTATGGCCTTTCACAGGTTACAGCCGTTTTTGAAAACGGCACAGATATTTACTTTGCACGCCAACAAATTGCAGAGCGTTTACAACAGATCAAAAGCGAAATCCCCGCCGGACTTGAACCAGTAATGGGGCCGATTAGTTCGGGGCTTGGTGAAATATTTTTCTATACTGTAAAGGCTAAAGACGGTGCTGTAAAAGAAGACGGCACAGAATATACGCCGATGGATCTGCTCACGATACAAAACTGGATCATAGTCCCGCAGCTTCGCAATCTTAAAGGTGTAATCGAAGTCAATACAATTGGCGGCTTTGAAAAGCAATTTCATGTTCAGCCTTATCCAGACCGCTTACTCTCCTATGATTTAAGTATTCATGATGTGATTGAGGCTTTGGAAGCCAATAATGATAACGCCGGAGCCGGATATATCGAACGCAACGGCGAACAATATCTGGTGAGGATTCCAGGTCAGGTTGAGGGACTAGAAGATATCCGCAATATTATCGTCACCAAACGTGATGAGTTGACCATCCGCATCCAAGACGTGGCATCAGTTGAGCTTGGTGCACCTTTAAGAACGGGTGCGGCCACGGAAAACGGTGAGGAAATCGTTCTTGGTACGGCCATGATGCTCATGGGCGAGAACAGCCGTGATGTCTCTTACCGCGTGGGTGAAAAACTCAAAGAGGTAGTCACCAGTTTGCCCGAAGGTGTGGTCGTCGAACCTGTTTATGATCGCACAACACTTGTTGAAAAGACGATTAAAACGGTTGAAAAAAACTTGGCTGAAGGCGCACTCTTAGTAGTCGTGATTTTGTTTTTGCTTCTTGGTAATTTTCGCGCGGCTCTTATTACAGCTCTTGTTATTCCAATTTCAATGCTCATGACCATTACAGGAATGGTAGAGAACAAGGTATCAGGAAATCTGATGAGCCTTGGCGCATTGGACTTTGGCCTGATTGTAGACGGCGCAGTGATTATTATTGAGAACTGTCTACGACGTTTTGGTATGGAGCAACATAAATTAGGGCGGCTTCTTACTAAGGATGAACGCTTCGATCTGGCTGCGAAAGCGACTGCCGAAGTTATTAAACCGAGTATTTTTGGAATATTGATTATTACAGTAGTGTATTTGCCAATATTTGCCCTTACTGGTGTTGAAGGCAAAATGTTCCATCCAATGGCCTTCACAGTTGTTGTGGCTTTACTTTCTGCGATGGTTCTTTCTATCACCTTCGTTCCTGCGGCTGTCGCGACTTTCATCACAGGTAAAGTGCATGAAAAAGAAAATGTTGCTATTCGAGGTGCTAAAAAAGCCTATGAGCCGATGCTACGTTGGAGCATTGCACATCCATTACCGATTATTTCGGTCGCTATTGTTCTCGTGGTGATTAGCCTGTTTTCAGTGACTAAGATGGGGTCGGAATTCATTCCGAATTTAGATGAGGGTGACATTACCGTTCAAGCCTTACGTGCGCCTGGAACATCTTTGAGTGAATCTGTGCGCATTCAATCTATCATGGAAAAACGTCTTGCTGAATTTCCTGAAGTTAGAACCGTTGTTGCACGCATAGGGACGCCTGAAGTGGCAACAGACCCTATGCCACCAAGCATTGCAGACACCTATGTGCTGTTGAAAAAACGCTCTGACTGGCCTGATCCCAATAAAGCCAAAGAGGAATTGGTTGAAGAAATGGAGGTGGCATTAAAGAAAATACCTGGAAGCAATTACGAGTTTACTCAACCTATACAGATGCGCTTCAATGAGCTGATTTCTGGTGTACGAAGTGATCTAGGCGTTAAAATTTATGGTGATGATCTGGATCAGCTTATTAAATCCGGCAATGAAATCATGGAGGTACTTGAAGATATCGATGGGGCTGTTGATGTCAAAGTTGAACAGGTTACAGGCTTACCCGTTTTGAGCATTGTGCCAGATCGCAAGCGCATGCATCTCTATGGCCTCAATATCGCTGATGTGCAGGAGATTGTGCAAACTGCGATGGGTGGCCGTGAAGCCGGAACGGTCTTTGAGGGCGACCGCCGCTTTGATCTGGTTGTCCGTCTGCCGGAATCGTTGCGTACCGATGTGGATGCGTTAGATCGCCTGCCGATTCCGTTGCCAAACGCCGAACAGGACGGCGTGGATGAAAATCCCGACTATGTCCCTTTGGGTGAAGTGGCCGATATTTCTATTATCTATGGCCCGAACCAGATCAGCCGCGAAAACGGAAAACGCCGCATTGTGGTGACTTCCAATGTGCGTGGGCGTGATCTGGGTAGCTTTGTTAATGATGTTCGGGATCAAATCTCTGAAAAAGTAAAACTTCCTGCCGGATATTGGACAGAGTATGGAGGCACATTTGAGCAGTTGATGTCAGCAAAGCAACGGCTTTCGATTGTGGTTCCGATTTCACTCCTGCTGATTTTCGGCTTGCTGTTTATGGCCTTTAATTCAGCACGCGCGACATTGCTGATATTCTCTGGTGTCCCGCTGGCCCTGACAGGCGGTATAGCTGCTTTATGGCTGAGGGATATCCCGCTATCCATATCCGCAGGGGTCGGTTTTATCGCTCTCTCTGGCGTTGCCGTATTGAATGGTGTGGTGATGCTGTCCTTTATCCGTGATCTGGAAAAACAGGGCAAGCCACTACAGGAAGCCATCATCGAAGGGGCGCTCACACGGCTCCGTCCGGTGCTTATGACGGCACTGGTGGCCTCACTCGGTTTCGTTCCCATGGCGCTTAATACAGGTGCAGGGGCAGAAGTGCAAAGACCGCTGGCCACCGTAGTTATCGGGGGGATTATATCTTCTACGGTTTTGACCTTATTGGTGTTACCGGCACTTTATAAGTCATTCCCAAGTCGTTTTAGCATACGCCGTAAGACAAAGCCTCAAACAACTTCATGAAAAGGAGATTACAATGAAACCAATATTATCTGCATTATTTATACTGTTTATTACTGTGCCTGTTTTCGCACAAGAAACCTCTACGCCACCAAACCATTGGCTACAGCAAGTTGAAACTAAATATGTCTGCATGGTAAACGATACAGTATTTGAGAAGCCTCAAATTCCAGTCGAAGTTGGCAATAAAACTTATTACGGCTGCTGTATGGGCTGCGTTTCAACACTACAGAATAATAAAGCTATACGTTTCGCTATTGATCCAGTGACAAAAAATGAAGTTGATAAGGCCACTGCAATTATTGCAGCAGACCCAGAAAGAAAGGCTTACTATTTTGAGAACACCGAAAATTTAGAACACTTCAAACAGCTAAAATCAGAAATATTAGAGCCTAAAAAGAGTGAGCTATGAAAAGCATAGCCCCATCTTACTGACTAAACTAGAAAAATAGCATGAAACACTTCATCACGAAATTCCAGCTTCCTGTTTTAGCGCTTATCTTGGCGACACTGATCATGGCCGTTGATCACCTCACTGAACAGACTATCGCGCTGTACTTGCAGGACTCAGAAGGGCTTAAAGAAATCACCCCATTTTTCAATTTGGTCTGGACAGGCAATGAAGGTATTAGCTTTGGTATGTTGCAGGACTTGCCGTATGGAAAATGGCTGCTTGCAGGCTTAGCCTTTCTCATTACAGGTTTTTTCTTTGTTTGGCTACTACAGACCACATCACTGTTAGTCAGCTTGGCGCTTGGTCTGATTATCGGCGGTGCTCTGGGCAACGCGTTTGAACGGCTAATCTATGGCCATGTAATCGATGTTCTGGATTTTCATGTTTATGGATATCATTGGCCTGCTTTCAACATCAACGACAGCGCCATTATGTGTGGTGTCGTTATGCTTATGTTTTATGAATTAAAAAAACCAGAATGTCAAAGATTGGAGAAGGTAAACAGTGACTAAGAATTGTGGAGATTCATGCGGCAATATTGATTTTGAAGGATTATCAGCAACCTACAAAAAGATTTTATGGGTAGTTGTTATTATAAACTTCGCCATGTTTATTGTAGAAATCTTGGCGGGTTTTTTAGCAGATTCAACAGCGTTGAAAGCTGATGCACTTGATTTTCTTGGTGACGCTGCGACCTATGCAGCGACGCTTCTGGTAATTGGTAAACCATTAAAAACAAGGTCTTTGATTGCCTTGCTCAAAGGGTTAAGCTTGGGCGCAATGGCTATATTTGTACTTGGATTTACGCTTTATCGTATAATTTTTACAGGTAACCCAGAACCATTTACAATGGGTATAATTGGCTTGTTAGCCCTGACTGCTAATATGATTAGTGTGTTACTTTTAATGAAATATCGAGATGGTGATTCTAATGTTCGCTCTGTTTGGCTATGTAGTCGTAACGACGCAATAGGCAATGTTGCTGTGATGTTAGCTGGAGCTAGTGTTTTTGCTACAGGGACAGTTTGGCCAGATATTATTGTTGCTTTTATCATTGCTGGCTTATTCATGCACTCATCTGTCAAGATTACCCTACAGGCTCTAGATGAACGCAAAGGCGCATAAATTAAAAACAAAGTCATATGAAACTTAATAGACTTTTAGAACGAAAAGAGTAATATGGACTCGATATGAAAAAAGTAACGCTTGGATTATTGACATTTTTAA
>JBOEGJ010000061.1:0-14833 GCA_050633365.1 Cellvibrionaceae bacterium
ATCGATTTCACTCTCTTGTGAAGCTTGGGCGACACCGACACCGACACCGACACCGACACCGACACCGACACCGACACCGACACCTGCATCGTTGAGCTCGGCGTTAATCGCTGCGCTGTTCTCACCGCTTTCGAGATGATCGAGCTGTTGTTTTGCTAGCGCCACCACATCTGAAGGGATCCCCGCCAGTTTCGCGACCTGAAGACCAAAGCTCTTACTGGCTGGCCCCTCTTGTATGTTATGCAAGAAGACGATGTTGTCGTTATGTTCAGTCGCATCGAGATGAACATTCGCGACATTACTATGGCTGCTTGGCAGTTCGGTCAACTCAAAATAATGGGTTGCAAACAGAGTGAAGGCCTTCACTTGTTTGGCGAGCTGAGTAGCGCAGGCCCAAGCTAGGGAAAGGCCGTCAAAGGTACTGGTGCCGCGGCCGATTTCATCCATTAACACTAAGCTCTTGTCGGAGGCATTATTGAGGATGTTGGCGGTCTCTGTCATTTCGACCATGAATGTCGATCGTCCACCGGCGAGATCATCTGAAGAGCCAATTCGGGTGAAGATTCGATCGACCATGCCGATGGTGGCCGACTCGGCGGGAATGTAGCTGCCGATGTGTGCAAGTAAAGTAATCAGTGCTGTCTGACGCATATAGGTCGACTTACCGCCCATGTTTGGGCCGGTGACGATCAACATTTGTCGATCCTGATGAAGGTTCAGATCGTTGGGGACAAATGGGTGATCAGATACCTTCTCGACCACCGGGTGGCGGCCTGCTTTGAATTCGATACCTGGCGTCGCGGTTAGCGTGGGTGCGGTAAAGTTCAGTGTATCTGCTCGCTCGGCCAGAGTGGTCAATATGTCGAGCTCGGAGACGGCCGAGGCGGAATTCTGAAGCGGCAGAAGCTGCTCGTTCAACTTTTCGACAATATCATCGTAGAGGGATTTTTCCCGAGTCAACGCACGGCTCTTGGCCGACAGTGCCTTGTCTTCAAAAACTTTTAGCTCTGGGGTAATAAAGCGCTCGGCATTTTTCAGTGTCTGCCGGCGAATATACTCCGTTGGGGCTTTCTCAGATTGAGAGCGGCTTATCTCAATGTAATAACCGTGCACACGGTTGTACCCAACTTTAAGGGTGCTGATTCCCGTGCGCTCTCGCTCTTGAGTTTCGAGGTCGATCAAAAACTGACCGGCGTTGCTGCTGATGTTTCTTAGCTCGTCGAGCTCTTCGTCGTAACCTTCGGCAATGACACCGCCGTCGCGGATGACAACCGGCGGGTTTTCGATAATGGCCTTGTCGAGTAGGGCTTCCAGATTAGGAAAGGTAGAAATGGTGTCGGCAAGGGTTTTCAAATGAGCAGATTCCGTCTCTTTGAGTTGCCCTTGTAGCTCCGGATAAGTACTTAATGAGCTGAAGAGTCTCGACAGATCTCGCGGACGTGCCGAGCGCAGCGCTACTCGCCCAAGAATACGCTCGAGATCACCAATGCGTTTCAGGCTTTGATGTACCGACTCGAATTGGTAGTTCTGCAGTAAATTGCTAATCGCATCTTGTCTTGATTGTAAGATGTGCAGGTCGCGCAGCGGGCGGTTTAACCAGCGTCTCAGCAGGCGGCTGCCCATCGCCGTTGCGGAGGTGTTGAGCACGTCAAAGAGGGTATTTTCGTCGCCGCCGTTTAGATTGATATCCAGCTCTAAGTTACGGCGAGTGGCGGCGTCCATCGCCACCGCCTCATCGCGATTTTCTCCGCTGATTGAGTTGATATGGGGCAGTGCGGTTCTCTGGGTTTCTTGCACATAGGCCAGTAAGCAACCCGCAGCTGCGAGGGCGGTGGTCATGTGATCGCAACCAAATCCGGCTAGATCTTGAGTGCCAAATTGTTGAGCCAAGATTCGCTGAGCTGTTTCGAGTTCAAACTCCCAAGGGGCGCGGCGACGCACGCCTTTGCGATTGTCGGTAATGTCAGAAGCGCCTAGCTCTTCAGAAATTAGTAATTCCGCCGGGCTTAGTCGCTGCAGCTCTCCGAGTGCCGCGTCAAATCCTTGCACTTCCAGTACTTGAAAGCGTCCTGAACCCACGTCCATCATGGCCAGACCAAAGGTCTCTTCTACCACATGCAATGCCACCAGCAAGTTGTCTCGACTCTCATCGAGCAGAGATTCATCGCTGACGGTACCCGGCGTCACGATACGCATGACCTTGCGCTCCACCGGCCCTTTACTGGTGGCCGGGTCGCCTACTTGTTCACAGATGGCCACCGATACCCCTTTGCGAACCAGTTTAGCCAGGTAACCGTCGGCGGCATGGTAGGGGATTCCCGCCATGGGGATCGGCTCGCCACCGGATTTGCCTCTGGCGGTCAAGGTGACGTCTAACAGCTGTGAAGCTTGTTTTGCATCGTCGAAGAAGATTTCGTAAAAATCCCCCATTCGGTAGAAAACCATCTCATTGGGATGCTCAGCCTTAATTTTTAAGTACTGCTGCATCATGGGGGTGTGAGTGGCTTTGGCTTGGGTGCTAGTAGTCATCGGCGCTAAAGTGTCTTCGAGTAGGTGAGGGGCTGCGTTACGCTAAGGTCGAATTTGAAGCGGCAAATAGTATCAAATCCTGAGGGGGAGAACTATGGTTTCAGTGGTCGGGTATGGAGCTGTTGAGAGCAGAGCTACCGGCTCAAATAGCAGTGATATTGAGATGCCGCTGGTGAGATCGATATTGTTGTAGCCAATGAAAATAGTCTTCGAAGGGTAAGGGGGGGCTGTAGAAAAATCCTTGGCCAATACAGCAGTTGCAATCGATTAAAAGTTGTTCAATCTTAGGGCATTCAATACCTTCCGCGACGACCTTCAGGTTGAGCGCTCGGGCCATATCTAGCGTGGTTTTAACGATAGTGAAATTCTTCGCATCTTTATCCATATTTTGCACGAAGGACTTGTCGATTTTTAACGCCGTAAAGGCCATTTGTGAAATGTAAGATAGTGAAGAGTAACCGGTACCATAATCGTCGATTGAAAAATGGATACCCAGATTAAAGAGGGTCTTCATGGTGTGATTAACATCTTGAAAACTGTCAACCATAACCGATTCTGTGAGTTCGAATGTCAGCAGCTCCGGTGGCGTTTCTGTTTTGTCTAAAATACTAGAGACTTCATTGAGAAAATGCGGCGAAGAAATATCTTTTCCGCTGATGTTGATCGATAGGCGGTGATTGTTGATTCCGTTACTGTTGATTGAGTGCAGTTGCTCGCAAGCGGTAGAAAGTACCCAGGTTGTCAAATCATTTATGGTGCCGGTGTCCTCGGCAATAGGGATGAACTCTTCGGGTAAGACCAATCCATGTTTAGGGTGAAGCCAGCGTACGAGCACTTCCGAACCGACGACTTTTCGAGTCATTAAATCAATCTGTGGCTGGTGGTAGAGCTCAAGTTCACCATTGTGGATCGCGTGTTGTAAATCGGAGGCCAGTGCCAGTTTTTGGCTTTGATTGATTGAGTCTTTTTCACGGTAAAACTGCAGGTTTTTCCCTAAATGATGAGCTTGCTCTACCGCCTGAAATGCTCGTTTGATGACGTTGTCTGCTTGCTTGTCCCGCTCGTTGTAGTCACAGATTCCAACGCGAGAGGTTAGGTTGATTGAAAAACCACTGACGTTCAGCGTGCAGTAAAGCGTGTTCATAACTTCGCTGAGTTTGTGCTTCACATCTTCTCGAGTCATGGATGCCTTAGTTAGCAGGGCAAAAGTGTCTTCCGTTAGTCGTGCGACCTTAGTGGATTTGTTTTTACGTTTCTCGATCGGCAAGAAGGCCGCTTGCTGAGCAATACAATCATTAATTCTCTGCTCAACATGCCGCGTGATGGTATTGCTTTCTTCACTGGAAATATACGCCGACAGAGTTTGAAACTTCCGCACCTTGATGAGGCACAAATTACCACAATGACCATCGTCGAGTTGGTCTTGCAGGCGATTGGTGAGCAAGCTCTGATTGGGGAGTTCGGATTTAAGGTCGTGAGTGGCGTTGAATAGTGCTAGCTCTCGTTGAGTACGCATTCGCTCTGCGAGTGCCATGGCCATTAAGGTAATCTCAAAGACGACTCCAAAACTAAAGGCGTAATGGCTAAAGAAGGTGGATTGTACCTTTCCGGTAAGTTCCAAGGGTTGAATAGCCGCTCCAATCAATAGTGGAAACCAGGAGACTATATAAAATTTGGTCCATTGAAAGTCGGTCACAGATTTACGAATAACGAGAATCAGGCAAATGGCGTAGGAGCCTAACATCAGGCTGAAAAAGACAAGGGCGGCGGTATGCTCGGGGATGAAAAGAGCAATCACAGCAAAAACGGCCATGACTCCAACATAGCGAAGGCTGTAGGAAAAATATCGGTCCTTATCCTCGTTGTATTTTAGAAAATACAACGCAAACACTATGGTGAAGCAGACTGCACAGGCGTTGAGGGTGATTATTTTGTCTCGAAACACAGTCATGAGGCTTTCTGGCCAAATGTAGTTGCCGAAACCAATTACCACGCCGGACAGCATCAAAATCGACAATATGTATCCTATGTAAATCAGGTACAAATTGTCGCGTATCACAAAAAATAGGATGAGGTTATAGAGCGCGATCACTAGCATGATACCAACCAGAACGCCGCGTAGTAGATGTGTACTCTTGAGATGCTCGGCATGTTGTTCAGCGTCTAAAAACTCAATTCCAGTCTTGGCGATTCCATCGGTAGCAAGGCGGGCGTAGATTTCGGTAGATTGCTTGGGTTTAACGTCGAATTCTAAGAATGGTGTGCTGCGAACCAATGGCGTCAATCCCGGATAGTTCCAGCCGAGTTTCACGGATTGAATGACTTGTGAATCTTCGACTTGGTAGAGCCTTAAATCGTCGAGCATTAGGTTATCAAAGTGTGCGTATAGCTGCCTTGTATGGTTTTGGTTATTTTCTAGGGTGATGCGAAACCAGTAGATCTTTGGTGTCAGTTGCCAATTGATGCCGTCGAGACTTTTGGTGGTGAGATAGTCGGGATTGCTTATCAGTGTTTCGAGGCTAACATCGCTGTCAGGTGGGGTGACTAGAGCGGCATAAGTTATATCGAAGAAGCCATCATTTTGCTTATCGTCGGGTGAAACGTTACTCAGTAGAGTTGCAGTTTGAAAAAGTAATATGGCGAGCAATACGCACGCTAGCATCTGTCCTTTTATGCTTATGGGTTGCATGACTGGGTGCTGCTCCTTAAGACCGTAGATTAAGCGTAGCACTACCGCTAGTGAACGACTTATTATTCTCTACTCATATTCGACTTTCATAAAACGCTTGGTTGTAACGATAAGTATTGGGCCCATTTAGATTGGTCTCATTCTAGCTTGCCACACTAATGGGGATCGGCAGTAGCGAGAAGTGTGAACTTGATCATGAACTCATCTTTTCTTTAAGACGAATTGATATAATGGCTTCAACAAGAAGTATCAATGTTTCCCTATGCCTTGCTGAGGCTACTTGGGTTTGAGATCGTTTAAGATAATTTCTGTACCATGATCTTTAGCGGGTAAGTTGAAGTTGATAGGCAGTATTAGTAAAGAAGGTGTTGTGGTGATGGGTGGTGAATATACGATGTTCGAGCTTTCCGAGCGAATCGGTAGCACGTTGAAAAGAACCGGGCGACGAATCGGCACGGCTGAGTCTTGTACTGGCGGACTTTTGGCCGCAGCTATTACTGATGTGGCAGGCAGTTCTCAGTGGTTTGACGAAGGTCTGGTGACTTACTCAAATAGCAGTAAACAGAAGCAGTTGGGGGTGGCCGGAGAAACCCTCGATCAATACGGTGCGGTGAGCTCTGAGGTGGTCAAGGCAATGGCGAGAGGGGTGCTTGCCAATGGCGCTGATGTGGCCGTAGCAACCAGTGGTATTGCTGGCCCTGACGGCGGTAGCGATGAAAAACCGGTGGGAACGGTTTGGATGGCTTGGGCTGTCGATGGCCAGGTCGAGTCAGAAGTGCAGTGTTTTGAGGGAGACAGGCAGGAGATTCGTCTTCGCGCGAGTGAATATGTACTGGCGCGGCTGTCGCAGAAACTGCAGCCTTAGATGCGTTTTTCCCTGCGTCTAGTTTACTGTATAAAAAAATAGTACTGTTTTCTTGTACAGTAAAAATAAATGTGCTTCAATGCATTCATTGTAAACGATCTATCGGCTTACCGCAGTTAATGGTGCCGATTTGAAATTCAGCTAAACGGGGTGGCAAATGGACCAGAATAAAGAAAAAGCTTTACAGGCAGCCTTGGGGCAGATTGAACGTCAATTCGGCAAGGGCGCTGCCATACGCATGGGCGACAAGCCCCGCGAGCGTATTCCCTCGATTTCAACTGGTTCTTTAGGTTTGGATGTTGCTCTAGGTATAGGGGGGCTTCCTCAAGGGCGTATTTGTGAGATCTATGGCCCTGAGAGTTCTGGTAAAACCACGCTAACCTTGCAGGTTATCGCCGAGGCACAGAGAGCCGGTAAAACCTGTGCTTTTGTTGATGCAGAACACGCTTTGGATCCTATTTATGCCGCTAATTTAGGGGTTGATGTCGATAGCTTGATTGTTTCTCAGCCAGATACTGGAGAGCAGGGGCTGGAAATTTGCGACATGCTGGTAAGGTCTGGTGCCGTCGATGTTGTTATTGTTGACTCGGTTGCTGCCTTAACCCCCAAAGCTGAAATCGAAGGTGATATGGGTGATCACCATGTTGGTTTACAGGCGCGGTTGATGTCACAGGCGTTACGTAAACTGACGGGTAACATCAAAACGGCAAACTGTCTGGTCATCTTTATTAACCAGATCCGTATGAAAATCGGGGTGATGTTTGGTAACCCAGAAACTACCACGGGTGGTAATGCGCTTAAATTTTACTCCTCTGTTCGCTTGGATATTCGTCGTATCGGCGCAGTAAAAGATGGAGACGAAGTGATTGGCTCAGAGACGCGAGTCAAGGTGGTCAAAAACAAGGTTGCGGCTCCTTTTAAGCAGACGGAATTTCAGATTATTTACGGGAAAGGCTGTAACCGTTTGGGCGAAGTTATCGACTTTGGCGTTAAGCTCGGATTGATTGATAAGGCTGGCGCCTGGTATAGCCACCAGGGTAATAAGATTGGTCAGGGTAAAAACAATGTTATTAAATATCTGAACGAAAACCCTGAAATAGCCGCAGAGATTGAATCCAAAGTTCGCGCGGAGTTGTTGCCTGAGGTCGACGACGCGACTAAGGTCGAGACGGCAGAGGCCTAGTGTTTAGGTGGCTGCGAAAAGACAGTGAATAACTAAACGGGGGCTTGCTCCCGTTTTTTGTGTCTGTAGAGTTACCGGCACTGATGAATCTAATGGGGGGCAAGCTCAAGAGATGGGTGAGCGAATTTTGGCAGATAATGTTAGTCGGATTGATTGCGCAACTGAATCAGTTGAGCTTGTTGATGCCGAAAAGAAGATCCGCTCGGCGGCGATCGGTTTACTGGCGAGACGAGAGCACTCTGTGCTTGAGTTAACACAAAAACTCAGCAAACGCTTTCCCGATGATGTTGAGTTGTTCGAGCCCGTCCTTAAGAGGTTGAAAGACGATGGGCTACAGAGCGACTATCGTTTTGCCGAATCCTATCTTCGCATGCGTCATGGGCGAGGTTATGGCCCTACTAGGGTCGGTTTGGAGTTACTTCAGCGAGGCGTTAGCGACCAACTGATTGCCTTATGTTTGGAAGAGGCTGAGTTTGATTGGTATTCTACGGCGAACGAGGTGCTGGATAAAAAGTATCCTCGAGGAGTATCTGGTTTCTCCGATAGATCCAAGGCGCAACGCTTTTTGCAGTATCGCGGGTTTGAGCACGAGCATATTCGTGAAGCGTTAGGTGGCTATTAACCGGTGGTACGCTTAGCTGGCAATAGTGTTTTTTGGTGTGTTAATTCTGTATTTGTCTTTCTTGGCTCTAGATTGACTCCTCTTCATCTAAGAAATTGTCTATTGCGCCCTGCAGCGACGAGCGTAAGCGTTCTCGATTCAATAGTTTTTGTTGCACGGCTGTTGGAAGTTCGGTGAATAAAATCAGATTCTTTGCGGTCAAAAGATGTATCAGATCTTCGGTCACCCGAGCAATATCTCTATCTGAGTCGGCGAGAGCAAGTTTTGGGTCTAAACTCTCGCTGTCCTTTATAAAAGCTTCCACCTCTGGATGATTGGCAGGCAGTAGCTCCTCGGCCCCGATCGATGGGGCTCGCAGCAATGCGGTGATTTCTCCAAGAGCGTTGCGGACGGCGTAGGGCATTAGGGAATCCATTTATTCTTTTGTGTGAGTATTTTAGCTGAACTTTCGTTTACAATGCAGCTAATAGCAATAATTAACGGAATAAAATGAGCGTTCAGGATTCATCTCTCGGGTTTAAGGAGCGTTTAGCCAATGAAGATATTGGTGCGGGCGTATTCGATCCACTACTTACCTGTTTGTTGCAGATTGCCAAGCTAGAACACTGCCCGTGCTCAGCGGCATCGGTTACGGCTGGTTTGCCTCTGGTTAATGAACGATTAACTCCTGAATTGTTTGTTCGTGCGGCCGATAGAGCCGGTCTTAAAGCGCAGATCGTTCGTCGAGAGCTGGCCGATATTAGCTCTCTGGTTTGTCCTGCTGTTTTACTGCTCGAGGGCGATAAGTCTGTTGTCTTGATTGGTATAGAAGGCGATTCGAAACAGGCGTTGATTCTCGATCCAGAGACCGATGGAGAGCAACGCCTGGCGCTTGAGGAGCTCAAATCCTATTACTCGGGCTACTGTATTTTTGCACGCCCTGCCTACAGTTACGATCAGCGTACACAGCATATAAAAACCAATAGCGGCGTACATTGGTTCTGGAGTGTTATCGCCGGCTCATGGCGAATTTACCGGGATGTATTGCTGGCCTCTTTGCTGATTAACTTGTTCGCCTTGGCAAATCCTTTGTTTGTGATGAATGTCTACGACCGTGTCGTGCCTAATGATGCGCTTGAGACGCTATGGGTACTGGCGATCGGCGTCTCGATTGTCTATGGCTTTGATCTGTTACTGAAAAGCTTGAGAACCTATTTCTTGGAGGTGGCAGGTAAGAAGTCAGACGTTCTGCTATCAAGTTATATCTTTCAGAGGGTGCTCGGCGCTCGTATGTCGGAACGAGCACAGTCGGTGGGGGCATTTGCGAGTCAGCTTCGGGAATTCGAAACGGTTCGCAATTTTATTACGTCTACAACCGTGACAACGTTTGTCGATCTTCCGTTTGTTCTGCTTTTTCTTATTGTCATTGCCTATATTGGCGGCCCCATTGTTTTTGCTCCGCTATTGGCGATACCAATCATCGTCGGGTTTTCTCTCTATATACAGCGACCTTTACGGTTTGCGGTAGAGCAAACTTACCAAGCGGGTGCGCAGAAAAACGCGGCGTTGATTGAAACCCTTTCCAATCTTGAAACCATTAAGGTTCTTGGTGCTGAGGGGCGAATTCAAGGGGTTTGGGAGTCGTCTGTTGGGCATCTCTCTCGATGGGGGCAGCGAACTCGATTGCTGTCTTCCACGTCGATTACGGTCTCCGGTGCGGTGCAGCAGTTCTGTTCGGTGGCGGTGGTTGTTATTGGTGTCTACTTGATCTCTGAGCGAGAATTGACCATGGGGGCATTGATTGCCTGTGTCATGTTAACTCAGCGAGCCTTGGCACCAATGGGGCAGGTTGCAGGGTTGTTGGTTAATTACCATCAGACGCGCACTGCCTATGAGGGCCTTGAGCAGATGATTGCAAAAAGCCAAGAGCGCGAATCTGGGCAGTCGTTTGTGCAGCGTCCTCGATTGAGTGGAGGCATTAAATTTGATCGCGTTCGCTTCTCTTACCCCGATGAAGAGGTCAGCTCGCTCGATGGGGTGTCTTTCACCATAAAGCCCGGAGAAAGGGTAGGCATAATTGGGCGAATTGGTTCGGGCAAGAGCACCCTTCAAAAGTTAATGCTGGGGCTATACCAGGCTGATGAAGGTTCGGTTTTGGTCGATGACGTCGACATTAAGCAAATCGATCCAGCGGACCTTCGACGAAACATTGGTTGTGTCCCTCAAGATAGCGTCCTTTTCTTTGGTTCGGTTAAAGAGAACATCATTTACGGCTCTCCCCATGTAGAGGATTCCGACATTATTAGAGCGGCAAACATTGCTGGAGTAACGGAGTTTGTAAATAGTCATCCGGCGGGGTTTGATCGGATGGTTGGTGAGGGTGGGCAGTCGCTTTCCGGTGGCCAGCGACAGAGTATTGCTGTGGCGCGGGCGGTGTTGAATGATCCTCCGATCTATCTCTTAGACGAACCAAGCACCGGTATGGACAGCAGCACTGAAACACAATTGAAAAAGAACTTGATGGAGGTGTGTGAAGGAAAGACGTTGGTTCTGGTGACTCACAAGACCGCTCTACTTTCATTGGTGGATAGGGTTCTGGTATTGGATCGAGGTAAGCTCATTGCAGACGGCCCTAAAGAGCCTGTGCTCGAAGCCCTAAGAAAAGGACAGCTCCGTGTTGCGCAACCTTAAAAATGCTCTTAAAGCAGAGCTCAATGGTAAGCCTCTGTGGCAGCAGTGGTTTGAGTCCGAGGCGGAAGCTGAAAGTCGAGATATTTCCTATATGTCATCGGCGGCCGGGGCCGTGTTGGAGCAATCTCCTCGAGGTGGCCAGCAATTGCTGTGGAGTATTGCGTTGTTTTTTATCGCAATGCTGGTTTGGGCGGCATTGGCGGAGGTTGATGAATTTACTCGAGGTGAAGGTAAAGTCATACCTTCGAGCTATGTCCAAGTGGTGCAAAATCTCGAAGGTGGAATTCTTGCGGAATTGCACGTGCGTGAAGGCCAGGTGGTGAAGGCGAATCAACCTCTCTTGAGGATTGATGACACTCGATTTTCGTCGTCCCAGCGTGAAGCTAAGGTTACCTTGGAGCAGTTGAAGGCAAAGGTCGCACGTTTACACGCCGAGGCGGAAGGTGAACCCTTCAATATTGAGGCGCTCACTGATATCGATTCTCACACGCTTGATGAAGAATTGTCGGTGTACAACTCGAGGCAGCTTGAGTTAAAGAGTCGCCATCAGGTTTTGATTGAGCAGATACAACAAAAGAAGCAAGAGTTGTCTGAGTTGGCGGCAAAGCGTAATCAAATAGGCCGAAGCTTGGCGTTGCTCGAAAGTGAGTTGACCATGACTAGGCCGCTAGCGGATCAGGGGGCTATCTCGAAGGTTGAGCTTCTAAGGCTCGAGCGCCAGGTCAATGATTTACAGGGGGAGCTCGAAGGCGCTCAGCTTGCTATCCCTAGGGCGGAGTCTAGCTTGGAAGAGGCTAGACAAAAGTTGTCCAATGGTGAACTTGCCTTTAAGGCTGAGGCCCAGAAGGAGCGCAGCGAAATTGCCTCAGAGCTTTCGCGCTTAATGGAGACCAGTGGCGCCCTAGAAGACCGAGTGCAGAGAACATTAGTTCGATCACCGGTGGCGGGCACGGTTAAACAATTAATGGTCAATACCATTGGAGGGGTGATTCAGCCGGGTATGGATATCGTTGAGATTGTGCCGATCGAGGACAAGCTGTTGGTCGAAGCGCGTGTTCGTCCCGCCGATATTGCTTTTCTTCATCCAGGCCAAAAAGCGAAGGTCAAGTTTACCGCTTACGACTTCTCCATACATGGGGGTTTAGATGGTGAGGTTGTGCATATCAGTCCGGACACCATTATTAATGAAAAAGACGAGAGCTTTTACCTTGTGCGGGTCGAGACAGCGGCCAGTTTTTTGGGCAGTGAATCACAATCGTTACCGATTATTGCGGGCATGACCGCCAGTGTTGATGTGCTCACCGGGAAAAAGACCGTTTTGGACTATTTACTTAAACCTATTTTAAAGACCAAGCAGCTGGCGCTGAAAGAGCGATAACCTTTACCTTGTGGGGTGATACTTGGCTCTGGCGGTGTCAATTGTTTCGATTTTGTAAAATCTGCAGGTGCTGTTGGTTTTTTGAGCATTTTGGCATCAAAAGTTACCATTTATTCCTTAAGGTGATTAAAATAGCCTTTGTTAACGACAAATTAAGCGATACAATTCTTTTTTGTGTGAACTCTGTCACACTATTTAGGGCCTTGGGGGCATTACCTGACAATGAATATATTAGGGATAGCTGTTGGTGCATTGACTGTGTGTGCGGCATCCACAGTATCAGCGCTGACGCTAAATGAAACGATTCGCTACACTTTGGAGACAAATCCCGAAGTTTTGGCTGCGCGACATGAGTATTTGGCTCGCAGTCAGGAAGTGGATGTTGCGAAAGCGGGCTATCGCCCGACTCTCGACGTCGCCGCAGGAATTGGCCGTCAGACAATTGAGTCTCAATCAACCGGAGGCGACGAAGTCACCTTGACGAGGCATGAGTCCTCGGTGTCTGCCACGCAGATGGTGTTTGATGGCTTTGCCACGTCGGAAGAGGTTAATCGTCAGGAAGCGCGAAAGAATAGTGCATTTTTTAAGGCGTCTGAAGTCGAAGAAAATACCGCTCTGCGCGCCTCTGAGGTCTATCTGAATTTGCTCCGACAAAATGAGCTGCTGGATCTTGCCCGCGAAACACTTTACGAGCACCAGAATATCCATGATCAGATGGTGCTGCGCAATAAGTCTGGCGTTGGCAGTAAGGCCGATCTCGATCAGATTTCAGCGCGTTTGGCCTTGGCAAACAGTAATATGATATCGGCGCAGAGCAATCTCTTAGATTCTCAAACCAATTTCTATCGTGTTACTGGAATGCGCCCACATCTTAATACAGTTGAGCGGCCGAGTGTTCACAGCTCGATCCCGGTGAGCGTCGAGGCAGCGGAATCTTTGGCTTTAACTCAGCACCCGACGTTGAAGTCGGCAATGGCCGATGTAGAATCAGCAGTGGCTCAGTATGAAGCCACCGAAAGTGTCTTCTGGCCCAACTTACGTATCGAGGCCGACAAGCGCTGGGATGAGGATATTGACGGCGTGGTGGGGGAGAGTGAAGATCTCGTCGTTGCGCTGCGAATGAGATACAACCTTTATAATGGCGGTGGAGACAAATCTCGTCGAAAGCAGACCGCGCATTTGATTGAGCAGGCTCGTGATATTCGTAACAACACCCAGAGACAGGTTGTCGAGAGCTTGCGTTTGTCTTGGAGCGCTCATCAGACGATTCAAGACCAGCTAAAATACTTGGAGATGCATGTCAGGGCGTCTTTGGCGACTAAAAGTGCATACCAAAAACAATTTAATATTGGTCGACGAACTTTGTTGGATTTACTCAATACCGAAAACGAAGTCGTAGACTCGAAACGAACACTCATTAATGCAACTTACGATCAACTGTTTGCGCAATATCGGATATTCAATTCGATGGGGCAGTTGCTGAGAGAGTTGAACGGCGAGCAGCCGTAACGCGAAAAAGCGCCGCCTTAGGGCGGCTTTTGTGTTTATAGGGATTTCTAAAAGGGCGTTAAAATTATGGCAGATGGTGTAATTGGCAATCAGAAAATGGTTGATAGTCAAAATGTTGTCGCTAAAGTCATGGCTACTCAAGGTGATGTTTCTGCGCGGTCTGAGCAGCAGAGTAAATCGCTGAAGGCGGGTGAAAACCTTAGTCTAAATGACACTATTCACACTGCTGGCTCAAGTGTGCTCGTTATCAAGTTCGCTAATGGAGCCGTCGTGACCTTAGGTCATGATCAAGAGCTCACCCTTGATGAAAAATTCCTAAAACTACTTGAAGATATCGAACAAAAAGACAGTATTGGCGAAGCGATTAATTTCGATCGTATCGAACAAGCATTGGAAGATGGTCAAACCATTGATGAGGTTTTACCTGCACCGGCAGCTGGCGAGAGTGGGTTTACTCCAGGTGCGGGTGGGGAGTCAGGGGCTCCTGGTGTTCGAATTGAATACAACGCTGACAGTACTACTCCGACCAGTGGTTTTGAGACATCGACCTTTGGTGGAGATGATAACTTTCGACCTGAGCAACCTGGGGCTCAAGTTATAAGTCTAGACCCAATTACGGTTAGCCTAGTTGGGCCATCAAGTGTTGCTGAAGGTGATGTCACAGCTAACTATACCGTCAGTTTAGATGGCTCAGTTCCTGCGGGAAGTAGTTTTATAGTTAGCTTTAATTATTCTGGTGTGGCCGCGAACGGCACAGATTTTAATGGCATTGCTAGCGTCGAAATCCCCGCAGGTAATCAGTCTATCAGTTTTGTTATCAATACGTTAGACGATATCTTGGTTGAGGGTGTTGAGAGCTTTGTCGTTTCAATTGCAGATGTCTCTGACTCGAGTGGTAATTTCACTGATCTGTTCATCGATGGCAGCGCAAATTCTGTTGTTACCGATATTACTGATGTCTCAGACCTTAATGCGCTTACTTTTTCACTCTCTGGCGATAGCTCTGTGGTCGAGGGTGATATTGCGAACTATCAAATCACTATCGGCGGAAGCGAAATTCTGGCGGGTGAAAGTGTCACCATTCAGCTAAATACTGCCGATGGTGTAAGTATTAATCCAGCACTCGAAGGTGTTGATTTCAATAGTGCTGACGGGACCTTAACGATTAATGGTCCTTTGAGTGCTGGAGATAGCATTTCATTTGTTGTTGCGACTCTTGATGATGCTTTGGCGGAGGGTCTTGAGGACTTCTCTGTTGCCATTGCTACTCCATCACAAGGTGTTGTGCTTGGGGCTGGGAGTGTTACCACCAGCATCACCGATCAGACTGGCAGTGATAATCCTCCTGGGGCCGAAGACACCGCACTGATCAGCCTCGTCGGTCCAAC
>JBOEGJ010000062.1:0-504 GCA_050633365.1 Cellvibrionaceae bacterium
CGCCCAAAATTTGGGCGTTATGCGATTTCTTCGTTGATGGTGAAAGTCCGAAGTTTTTATCAGGTTGGTGCCAGCTTCATTTGCACGGCTGAAAGATTGAACAAGTAAGTTTCCGTGTGCCGCTCAAAGTGTTCCGTCGGATGTGGGGTTGCTGTTTTCCAAAAGTGCCGTTCAGAGTGTCGCGTCTGATATTTGGTTGCATGAAAATACATCACCTAGGCCATAGATGTGCCATCTGAGAGATTTATGGTTTAATCGAAACGTGCCAACGGAAGGTGTTCGTTTGGCAAGTTGGTGAAGGTCGCCAAAGAATGTACGAGGGCGAAAAGCACAACTAACAGGGTAGTGGGTTTCAAGTATGCAGTGGCACAATCACGTTCCGCATAACAAGGCAAACCAGTTGACGTATTTTACGTTACTTGTTTTGTGGTTTCACGCTACGCTACCACAAAACACTCCACTACAAATCCGCAACTGTTTGCGGCGTTAAAGCGCCTTAAACCC
>JBOEGJ010000063.1:0-1191 GCA_050633365.1 Cellvibrionaceae bacterium
ACCTTCCATTGGTACCACGTTTCCACAATTTCTCTAGTTTACCGAACTGCCAAAATGGCACAAGCAAGGCTAATAATTTGTGCCCTATTCTATCTGCTTAACCCCAAAAATAGAGAAAGGGGTTTAAGGCGCTTTAACGCCTCAAGAAGAGGCGTGCTTTAGCACGTCCTTCTTGCTTGATTTGTTATGCATTTTCTGAACTTTTAGGCCCGCCATAATACACGGAACGAAAATAGCTACTGCATAGTAGTTCACCCAACTAGGTAGTGATGATAGTGATAGCAGGGTAACTATTACAAATGGAATAAAGGCTACGCCCGCGACTATTTTCGCATTCATCGATGATGTGTCTTCAGTTGTTCTAGCTGAGATATAACCTGCCGCTACGCACAGCAATGGAATAGAGATTACACTACCCACCAAGAATAATGATGATGGCAATATAGATAAAAGATACTGCCATGAAGCTATACCTGCTGTTGCTATAAAGAAGCCAATGCCACACGCTGCAGGACTCTGTGGAACCTTCGGTGCAGTGGATGCCTTGTAAAGGCTAATCAGAATTACGATTGAAATTATTGACAAAATAGGATTCATTACTACGATTTACTCCATTAATCCGTATGCATAACGCCGGCCACAGCGGTGAGTTAAACTGGCGCTTTTTTTGCGGGTTTTGGCAAAAAAAAGTGACAGTTTGACGAGTCCGTTGCTGGCCCTTGTTAAGCACTACGGCCCCTCTATTACGAACTGACCACTACACTCTACCCAACTGCCAATATTAGCGGGCTCATTGTAGCTGCCAAGTTCATTATCTGTATGTATGGTAATTATTGAATCAATCACATACTCAATATCACCATCATCGTCCTTAACCATATCACTGTAGATGCCAACGATACTTGGTTTTATCGTTTTCTCACGTTTATCTGTTTCTTGAACATTACCGTGCCAAAACGTAATTGTTGCTTCTTTTTCGAGGCCTATTGGGTAGGCACTTTTCATATCACTTGCGCAGCCGATAAAATAGCAATCTAGTTCCAAATTATGATCAGGTAGAAATACGGTCATATCACCTTCATTTCCACACCCACACTCTCTGATACTTTTTGTTATTGCTCGATATCTCATATTTCTTGGTGCTTAACGCCCACATTTGGGGCGGCTGGAGCGTAGCGTAAGACGTGATCT
>JBOEGJ010000064.1:0-34956 GCA_050633365.1 Cellvibrionaceae bacterium
TCAACAAAGACGAAGAAGCCCCAATCTTTCAGGTTGCTGATTACGGTCTCGTTGCAGACTTGTTCGAAGCGGTTCCTGAGTTGGAAGGCAAGCTCTAATCACTCCTTGTGTATAGAGTTCAAAAAAAACCGGCGAAAGCCGGTTTTTTTTGTTTAAGCTTAAAGAAATGTGCGGATTAGAGGTGAGTTGTGGATATTGAGGTGTTTGAGCGTTGGTCATTGATTGTTGGAGTCGGCGGTCTGATTGCATTCATGACGTTCATTATGTGGGATCTGGCTAAGGAGTCTAAGGCGGGGCGGTTTGGTACTTTTATACTGTTTATAGCTCTCGGGTTGGGGCTGCTTGGCTTTGTCATCAAGTCAGTGCTCGTCGAAGTGGTGAACAAATAGCTAATATTTAACATTATGCTTATCTTATAAACCATTGATTTATATACTTATATGTTAATCGCTATAACTGAGGTGTCACCAGCTAAAGCGTCTATACTTTCTATATAGGGCAAAAGGGCAAGCCTTCTACCAATAGGATCAGACTCAGTGATACTTTTTACAGCGAACAGCAAGGTTCAGAAAGATCGAGCCATCATGCGTGAAACTGACACGCGTATGGCGAAGTACAGTCGACGTGGTTTAATCGTAAATTTCCTGGCCTACTTACTCTGTTTGTCTATTGGCTACCTCACAGTGATGGCGCCGACCATGGCGGTGGTGCTAACGGTCGGCCTGATTGTCACAACCTTGGCTCGAGCAGGCTTTTTGTTCCGTTTCGAGTCTCTGTACAATTGCGGCCCAGCGCGGTGGCGAGCATGGTTTTTTATTTCGACGTTACTCGGTGCGGCTTGGTGGAGCATCATACTCGTCTCCTTTACTTTGACGCTCGGAATGATTGGTGAGACACCCATTCTCTGGCTTTACACCATCATCTTCTTTTCGACCACCATCCACGTCACCTCTCCCTTTAAAGTCTTTAGTCAGATCTATCTCGCTTTAACACTTGTGCCGCCTATTCTTGCAGCCTGCTTCGTGGGCGGCTTTGACGGCTATATGTACGCGGTGATGATGTTGGTGTTTGTTGGCATGCTCTATCACCAAATTGATGTGCTAGAGGGGAGCTACTGGGAGCGCTTCGAGGCAATCTACTCCCTGCGTCAAAAAGCGCGCAATTTGGAGGCGGAAAAGATGGATGTCGATGCTTCAGTGGACCTCAATTCCCGGTTTCTGGTGAATTTGGGCCACGAGTTTCGCACATCCCTCAATGACATCTTAGGCGGCGTGTCTTTGTTGACTGAGACTAATTTAGAGGGCCCGCAGCGCGATATGTTGAAGCTGACCCAGAAAGCAGCAGAGCGCCAGCTGGATCTGGTCAACAATATTGTCGATTTCTCTCGTATTAATAACCGTAAACTTGTGCTCGATCACGCCGTTTTCAACCTGCGATCACAGCTGGAGCACTGGATCGATGATCTCGCGGTGGACGCGCACCAGCAGGGGGTTGAGGTTGATTATGAAATGCACTCAGCCATACCGCTGAGAGCTCACGGCGATGCCAATCGTATTGGGCAGGTGTTCAAGAATCTATTTGCCAATGCCATTCAGTTTTCTGATCAGGGTTCTATTCATATCGATATCGACTTCAAGCGCGAGTGTGACAGAACGGGTTTTCTCGAAGTGCTTTTGGTGGATAAGCTGTCGCGGCTCGCGGCCGAGGAGGGCGCAGTCCCAGCCAGAAAGAGTGTTGCTAATGATGAAGTCATTGTCGTGGAAGACCCCAGTAACGCGGAAGCAGGTGCGGTAACCACTCGGACAACGGGTTTGTGGTATTCCATCTGTAAGGGCTTATCGGAGTGCATGGGCGGTTCGGTGGATATTGACAGCGCCGCCGGCCAGGAAACTCACTACCGCCTGAGGCTTCCACTGCGCGCCGCCGGTCAACAGAATATCACCATCTCAAGTCATCCAAAGCTTCAGGGGTGTAATGCGCTGCTAATCCATACCGATCTAGAGTTTGGTTCCTCACATCAAAGAGAAATTCGGGAGTGGGGAGTTAATCTTCAGTCGGTCACCGACTTTGAATCGGCTCAAGAGCTTATCGAGGGTTCGCAGGGGGGCGATACGGCAATTCAGTTGGTGCTCATCAATCTACATCAGGATTGGGAGTCTGCGCAGGCTTTTGCTCTGTGGTTGTTAATGGCCCCTGAGACTCGAAATCTCCCGCTGGTTTTTCTATTGAACCATAATCACCTAAACAATACCGAGCTACTGAAGTTTATAAAAACTCACTCTAAAGTGCATTATCACTACCGCCCCGTAATGCGGCAAAAACTACACGACCTGATGAGTCACGCAATTCTCGGCAAACCGTTGATTCGCAAAAAAGTCGACAAACATCGCGCAACTGATGGTGGTGGCCACGAAATCCTACTGGTGGATGATCATCGAGTAAATCAAATGGTGGCCGAAGGTATGCTGAAGAAAATCGGCTACCGGGTCGCCATCGCCAGCAACGGTCTGGAAGCGGTGAAGATGTTTAAAAAAGGTACCGCCTCCGTCGTGCTCATGGATTGCCAAATGCCCGAAATGGATGGCTTTGAAGCGACTCGGCAGATTAGAAAGCTAGAAGAAGAGGCGGGAGGGGACTCCCACATTCCAATCATCGCCATGACCGCCCATACCGACGACGGCGATCAATCCTTATGTTTCGCCTGCGGCATGGATGATTATTTAGCAAAGCCTGTGCGCTACGATGTGCTAGAAAGCCACCTATTGCGGTGGCTTGGTACGGAGGAGTCAGAGCAGCCAGTTTCGTCGTCGGGCGTTAATGCCTAACCGATTGGTAATCTTGGCGACGGATTGCAAAAAGCGCTAGCCAAACTCAGTCCAAATAGGGGCGTGATCCGATGGCTTTTCCATTGCTCGCACGTCGTAATCTACGTCGGCGTTACAAGCCTTTTCTAATAGGCTGTTGGTGGCCAGAATAACGTCAATGCGAAGTCCGCGTTTGGGCTCGCGATCAAAACCCTTGCTGCGATAATCAAACCAGCTGTAGCGATCATCCTGGGTTGGGTTTAGGTGTCTAAACGTATCGGTTAGGCCCCAGCCCTCTAGTGTAGCGAGCCACTCGCGCTCTTCAGGTTGAAAGCTGCATTTGCCGCTTCGCAGCCAGCGTTTACGATTGTCTTCACCAATGCCGATATCCAAATCCGTTGGTGAAATGTTGATGTCGCCGAGCACAATGAGTTGATCGTCTGGAGATGCGGTCGACGTCAGGTAATCTTGCAGGTCTGCGTAGAAGGCTCGTTTATTAGGAAACTTCGTAGCATGATCAATGGATTCACCTTGCGGAAAGTAGCCGTTCAACACCGTTAACTCCCCACCAAATGGAGATTCAACCGTGATGGCTACAAAGCGCTTTTGTGCGGCTTCGTCGTCACCGGGAAAGCCCTTTCGGCTTGAAATGATCGGCAGTTTAGTGAGTGTGGCGACACCGTAGTGTGTCTTTTGGCCGTGAAAAACGGCCTCATAGCCAAGCTCGCGAATCTCTTCGATCGGAAATTCTGAATCCTGTACTTTGGTTTCTTGCAGAGCGATGACGTCTGGCGAGTGCGTATCGATCAGTTGTTTTAATTGATGAAGTCGCATACGCACGCTGTTTACATTAAACGAAACTATTTTCATGTTCGGCCATTGTTGTGTGATCGGTAAAGGGGGCAAATATAACCCATAAAAAAGCCAGCGCAAGGCTGGCTGTTAATTTTAATACTGCAAAATAATCGGCTACTTAAAATCAGCGACCTGATTGGGAGGCGCTTTGTGCAGCAAATTAATAGTGTCGATCAAGATGTAGCCTGCTTCCGCCAGTAGTGCGTCATCGTCGGTATCCAGCTCTTTGCTGGCTGCGTTTTCGCTGGCTTCGGTAACTCTATCTGAGCGATCTTTTTCCCAAGCTTCGACATCACCAAAGGCCTCTAATCCCTTGGCAGAACGCCTTTCATTTTCGAGAGCAAGTGCATTGGCTTTGGTGTCCACCAATTCTTTCTTGCGATCTTCCTCGTTCAGTGAAATTCGCTTCTTAGACTTGTTTTCTTTTAAACGGCTAAGCTGTTTGTCGAGATAAATGAAGTCGGGGTCTTCGGCTTTGCGGGCCTCATGTTTGGCGGTGATTTCATTCAGTACTGGCTTGAAGTTGTAGTAAGCCTCGTGGGGTACCGGATGAATTTGATCCCATGGCAATGCGGTATCGTAGGAACTCTCGCCAACTTCTTCAGCATCTACTAAGAATGGAAAGGATACGTCGGGTATGACTCCGCGATGTTGGGTGCTGTCGCCAGAGACACGGTAGAACTTAGATTCGGTGATCTTTAACTGCCCTGAAATAACAGGCGTTAATGATTGAACCGTTCCCTTTCCGAATGACTGTGACCCGACCACCAAGCCGCGTTGATAATCTTGAATCGCGCCGGCAAAAATTTCGGATGCGGAAGCGCTCAGGCGATTAGTAAGAACCACCATGGGGCCGCGGTACATAGCACGGCGGCGCGAGCGATAATTGCGTGAAATGGTTTGGCTTGTTTGTCTGATTTGAACAACTGGACCTTGATCAATAAAGAGATCTGTTAGGGTGGTGGCCTCTTGTAGGGAGCCGCCGCCATTGTTGCGCAGATCGATGATGAGACCGTCGATGTTTTCTTGCTCGAGCTCGCGAAGCAATTTTAATACATCGCCAGTGGTGCTTTTGAAGTTGGGGTCCCGGCGGCGGTAAGCTTCGAAATCGATGTAGAAGGCGGGCACGTTAATGACGCCGAGCTTGAAAACCTCTTCGCCGTCGGTGAGCTCAATGATCCCTTTTTTAGCAGCTTGCTCTTCGAGTTTGACCTTGGCACGACTGATTTTTATTTCATTGGTGACGCTGCCGTCGGCAGCTTCTGCAGGCACAACCCGTAAACGCACAACGGTTTTTTGTGGTCCGCGGATGAGCTTCACTACTTCGTCCAGGCGCCAGCCTACTACATCAACCATTTCGCCATCTTCACCTTGTCCAACGGCAACGATTTTGTCGGCGGGTTTTAGCGAGCCTTGTTTCGAGGCCGGGCCAGCACTGATGAGTCGGACTACTTTAGTGTACTCATCTTCGGTTTGCAGTACCGCGCCTATGCCCTCGAGTGACAGTGACATGGAGATGTTGAAGTTCTCAAGCGTTCGCGGTGAGAGATAACTGGTGTGCGGATCGTAAAGCAGGGTGAGGGCATTGATTAGGGTTTCGAACACGTCATCGGCGTCTTGCTGCTCCAGTCGCGTCAGCTGATTTTTGTAGCGGCGAAGCAGTGTTTTTTTTGCATCCTCGATAGATTCATCGGCAAGCTTCAAGCTCAGAACACTGGCTTTAATTCGTTTGTGCCATTTCTCGTCGGCTTGCGCGGTGCTTTCGGCCCAGGACTGAGCATCGGGATCGATGGGTAGATAATCATCCCTGGTGAAGTCGAAGGTGAAGTCGGCGTCGGAATCGAGTTTGTCAATAATCCAGCTCAGACGCTCATGAGCCCGGCTGTGGTAGGTCATGAAGATGTCGCGCCCCGGCTCTAAATCGCCATCATTGAGCGTGTCATCTAGGGTTGAGGAGTAACGTTTGGTAAATCTCTCGATATCTTCTTGTAGCAAGAATGACTTCGAAGGATCCAGCGAATCAATGAACTTATCCAGCATTTGCGCTGACAGCGCATCATTGAGCGGCTGGTTACGATAATGTCGGGTCGACAGTTTGTCGATGATGTCCACCGCAGTTCTCGATTGTTCTTCGGTGAACTGAAAGTCTGCAGTTTTGGCGATTGATGGCAGGGCAAAGCTGCACAGGCCAGCGGTCGCGAGTGAGAGTAATAGTCGAGTAGGGTAGCGCATATATAGTCTCAGTAATTATTATCTCTAAAGGCCGTGACGATTTGTGCCATTGGCCAGATGTCTACAATTGCTAAATGTCGATAATAGTCAGCGGATGAGGTTCGCGATGGCGATTGCTTGACTATAACACAGTGAAATCATAGCACAGCGATTTGATCGTGGGTGTTAATGATGTTCGCGCATTCGCGTAAATATTCCATGTTTTCAAGGTGTTATTGGTCCTTGTTAATGCTTTGCTCATGTTGTGAGCAGTCTAGTTCAGACTCTAGTCGGAGGCATTAATTCCGTTGGAATTCAGATTGGCTTGATAAATCGCTCGAGATTACGGCAGCGTGAGGCTTCGGTTGATGCAGTTGCGCAGATGTTATTTCTAAATGAAGCTGCCATAAAAGCGGTTGCTGTCATTAAGCCCATCTTGGTTTGTTATCGGTCAGCGTTGATTTAAGGGTGTCATTACGGCTTGTGCCGGTTACCAAATCTGTAGTTTTCGCATATCTTTGAGATTAGTCTCAAGCAACCGCCTAGATTCGACGGGGGGGACAGCGGGGGTTAGCCTCACTGAGCCCGGAATTTCCATGCGCTGATGAGACCAGGCACAAATTTCCTTGATCTAATGAGGCTAGCTACATTGCTTATTCCTGTAACTATATGAAATTGTTAACAATATAATGCATTTCGGCGACCGCACATCTTTGTTGCTCTATTTAATTGTCCTAATGTACCCCCCCTCAAGCATAGATTATCCTCACCGCGAATAATTGATAAACTATTGACCCGCCAAACCCCAATGGCATGCAGGGCCTAGAATTTACATGGCAATTCAATAACTTAGGTTATAGTATCGAGTGTCATAGCTAGCACATGGAGAAAAGCTGCCGATGGAGTCAACAGGGAACAGTTCTAGCATTCCTTCTAAAACGCTGATCCTCATAGCCCTACTGCAAGGCTTCGCGCTCTTGCTATTGCACCAAGCCATAGAGTTCAGGCACTGGCCACACAATGAGCCTCATTGGCTGTTTGGTTTTTATTCGGTCGCCGTAGCTACTCCTGTAATGTTACTGCTCGGCCTCTCGGAGCACTCAAAACCTGTATATAAGTGGGCTGGTATCTTCACTACCGTCATATTCGGGTTAGGGTACTACGTAGGTCATCAGGCAATCCCTTTAGAACACATACGGTTTGAGACCTTACTGTTCCTGTTTGTAGCCACACTTTGTGTCGCCACCTTCAAGGCGCTGATGTATGTGCAGCACTTTGCAGCGGGTGGCCCCCTAACTTATAGCCGCTTGTTTCTTCTGTCGTGGAGGAACTTCCTCACATTAGGCCTATCCCTACTGTTCATGTTGTGCACCTGGGGCGTATTGATGCTTTGGGCAGGATTATTCAAAGCCATCAAGATCAATTTTTTCTATGACCTGTTCACTGAGAAATGGTTTTACTATCCCGTACTCGCATTAGCTCATGGCTTTGGGGTCATTATTTTCAGATTTCAGTCTGGTGTAATCGACACGATTACGAGAATTCAGCAGGCTATGATGAAGTTCTTGCTGGTAATACTTTCTCTAGTATCCGTCATCTTTCTTTTTGCACTTCCGTTCGCGGGGCTCGCGCCATTGTGGGAGACTGGAGGAAGTTCACTAATCCTCTGGATGCAGGCTTTGATGCTATTTTCTATCAATGCGGTGTATCAGGATGAGCCAGAATCACAGCCATACCATCTGTGGGTACACCGGTTTATATGTATTGGTGTTGCTCTGCTGCCAATATACAGTGCGATCAGTTTCTACGGTCTTTCGCTGCGTGTGGAGCAGTATGGCTGGTCAGTATCAAGATGCTGGGCGTTGCTCCTGTGGAGCGTGTTTGCGGCATTTTCAATTGGTTACCTGTGGGGAATTCTTAAACTGAAAGACCATTGGTTACGTCAGCTCAGTTGGATAAATGTCAGAATGGGCTTGGTTGTATTGGGCCTGATGTTATTGGTCAATTCACCACTACTCGATTTCCGTAAGATCTCAGTTAACAGTCAAATTGATCGGCTGAAGCAGGGAGTAGTATCTAGAGAAAACTTTGACTTCCGGTATCTACGTAATGAACTAGCCAGACCTGGGTATGAGGCATTGCAGGTCCTAAGAGAAGAGGTTAAAGCGGAGCATCCAGAAATCGCTTTGAGAATCCAGAGCTATTATGCCGACAAGGATGACAAAAGAAGCACTTCGAAATCCGATTTCGTTAAAGCCATAACTGGGCTGACCGAGGATACGCCAGAAGATTTGATTGATGCAATTTATGTGGAAGTCACTAAGAGAATCTGGCAAATGCAACAAACTCAGAGTTATGAGTTACTGGTGTTGGATCTGAACAATGATGGTGACCTGGAATATGTGTTCGCTCAAGTTCGGCAGCGTGAGATTGAGCTGGCTATGTATCACAATATAGATGGACGCTGGGAAAGCCGCGTACTACGCAGTATATATGGACAATCTACTACATCCAAGGAGAGCAATGCGCGTTTACTAGAGGCCCTAGAAAAGCGTGAATACGGCGCTGCAGCTAATGAATGGCAATTCTTACAGATAGGTGAGCACCTATTTCAAGTGCTGTAGCTAATAACTTACCCAATTAACAGGCAAATAGCAGGCCCAATGAGCCTTTTTATCAAAAGCATCCTAATTCTTTCGATAGTACATCTCTCGGGCTGTAGCTACTTAGCGAACTATGAGGCCAACCAAGCAATAAATGAGCTAAGCCAGATAGGCGGCGGAAAGTTCTCCTCTCAAGAAGAATTTGTTGCCTATTTCAAAAAAACAGCAGCAGTACGGTCGCATATTAATCGCCAAAGGAAGCAAAACTCTGGCTACCCTAACGGCGTGGGAACATGCCTAGAAGAAATAGTTGTAACAGCTCAAAAAGCCACGGCCAATCCAGTTATCACGAATAACCAAGAGGCCGGAGTCGATGAAGGCGATATTGTGAAGGTTATAGGGGATTACTTCGTCATCCTGAGGCAAGGAAAGCTCTATGCTGTGAGAATGGCGTCCGATAGCCACGCGTTAACTCCGACCGATTCAATCAACGTAATTAAACCTGGTTGGGAGCATCAGGCCTGGATAGACGAGCTATTGGTGTACCAGAACTATCTTGTCGTTATTGGCTACGCATACCAAGGTGTTCTATCAGAGGGCACTACTGAGTTTAATATCCTCCAGCTAAGTGATGACGGCACCTTCAAACACATCAATACTTATGTCATTCGTTCGGCGGACTATTTTTCGTCCGAAAACTATGCAACGAGGATAATTGATGGGGAATTAGTTTTTAACTTCCCTGTGCCTCTTTATGAAATGCCCGTGGAAAGAGAACAGGCTCAGCTGGAATTCGCCCAGATAGGGCGGCTGCCAGATACCCCAGAGCAGAAGATAACGTGGTCAAGCCTTCTTGTCGTTGAGGATATTTACAAGCCGGTAGAAACCACGTTGTTTCCTGCACTACATGTATTCGTTAAGTGCGAACTTAGGACTGAGCTTGATAACTGCCAATCAGCAGGTGTTATTTCTTCTCAGTTTGAGATCCCGAGCTACGTAACTACAAAGTCTATCTACTTTGCTGCCCAGTCCTTAAGGCCAGAATATTTGATCGACGCAGAGTTCGATTATTCGATTGAAGGGAACTTCAACTATTCTGATTTTCACTTGTACCGAATTGACCTAAAAGATTTTGCTGTCAATGATATTGGCATCAAGGGCATGCCGCTTAATCAATTTAGTTTCCAGGAAACAGTCAATGGTTTAAACCTTGTAACAGGGTGGGAGTTAGAAAGCGCAGACATCGAGTTTTACCTTCAAAAGATTGAAAAAGAAGACTTCAAATCTCCAGATCATGAGCAGGTTAATACCACATTGATCGGGGAGTTTGATGGGGATAATTACTACACCACAAGGTTTACGAATATCTGGCTAGCTATTGGCGAAATCTATAATTACTGGCAAAAGCCCCCTAAGACCACCTTCAACGTCCAGCTAGTCAGCACGATAGACGATGTCCGCTTTGAGATTCCGTTATCACATACTGCCGATCGCCTTGAGTTGACGGATAATGCATTATTGGTAATGGGGTATAGAGAGGAGGGCACTGAGTTAACTGCTTCGCTGATTACTGACACTGATTCGCCTAGTGTGCAATCTAGCTATGATTTTACTGGTATCTACGAAGGTGAAGCTCGAAGTCATGGGTTTAATTTCACCCATTATCCGTCAGGTGAGAGGATTTTCGGGTTTACATCCCAATGGAAAGAGGGGCGCTCCAAGAATAATGCATATTTAGATTATCAGGAGTCACCCTCGGATATCGTATTTATGCATATCGATGAAAGCCTTCAAATGCAACAGCTAACAACTTTTGAATCTATGCAAAAACCAGAGAAACAAACGTATGACTGCGATGTTTCATGTTATGACTGGTACGGTAACACAAGGCCATTTTTCTTGGGTGGGAAAGTATATGGGCTAACTGGCTATGAATTGATCCAGGGTGTTTTTAAAGATGGGCAGGTTACAGAGGAGTACAGGGTTGATTATAGAAAAAATATAGAATCTCTGGCTCATCCATAGATATGGGGCTCTTCGTTCAGTCTGAATCTACGGAAAATGGATTTACTCCAATCCAAGAGAAAAGCTAGGCGTTCAAATATTCTTCGCTCTCGTTAATGTAGAAGCTGTAATGGGATTATAGATAATCCCTTGGGCTCGTTCGATCTTTAGAGTTAGTGCAGCTACCAGCTCTTTCCGGCTCAGGCCTCGCGGTACACCCCTAATATCACTGAGTGGCTCTCCATTTTGGTATATATATTACCAATCATAGATTTCCGAACTCTCTAGGCCTTTACTACTGGCCATTGCATTTATGGGCTGGAGATTATCGATAAATCTATGGGGCGCTGGATCAAGCTGATCAGATGGATAATAGAGCTGGCCAGAATACTTAATTTCTATTAGATGGTTTCTTTCCCTTAGGTCATTGAAAAGGCGGGCGATATCCCGACCTGCTGTAATTGCATAGGGAGGCAAACCAAATAATTTACTGGCTGTGCACATTACACATTCGCTGAATGATTTGTGTTTAACGCTTTGTACCAGATTTCTTTACATGGTAAATGAAGTGCTTACACTTACTGATAACATCAAAATACATAAGCACAACATCAACAAAGACAGACAAAATAACCAATCAGCGAAAGAATGATCCGTCACCACAGAGTTTAGAGTTTCATAAGCAGTCTAAGACCAGCCCTCAGTCTCAAAATTGCGCGGAAACCACACAAATCGTCCTGCGTTTTGACAACCGCTCAAAATACATTATTTAACATAATATAGATTAGTCGGCGGTAACCACTAGGAAAAACCTTTTAATATCAATCACTTAGAATGTTGCCGACCAGGTCGCAAACGGCCGTTTTGGCCGTTTGGGGTCAGAAAGTCCTAGAGGGGAGGGAGGGCAAAAACGCTCACCAAAATCATGGCGGCAACGGCTTGATAGTCTTTCAATATATGCAGCCAAGTTCGTTCGGAGGCTGTTCCCTTTACTCGTTCACACTGCAGTTCAAGTAGCATTCTGTCTGTTTCTTGTTGGCTGTATTCCAGCAGTGACGCGGCCTTGAGGGCTGTTTCGTCTGACATAACAGTATTCTTGTTAATTAAGTTGGAAACAGTTTGGTGGCTAACTTCAAGCAACTTTGCAATGCGATACGGAGTGCAGTTGTCGTTCTTTTTCATGATCATTTTTATGATCTTTTTGGTGGTTCTCATACGCTGTACACCTTTTAAGCAAATCAATTCCATTTGGGAATATAGCCTATTGCGCATTGAATACAATATTCAATGGACGGTTGCGTATTCACTACGCAGTTGAATATAGTTGTCGCGTCCTTTCAGGGATGCCCCCGCCGGTTGATTCAATTCCAGTTGTCACCGCCGGTTGGGGGCTCATCGAAGGGGCCGATGATAGGTACGAAATATTGAACCCAACCTGAAGGTGAATCGAATGAGCTTAAAGAATCACATAGTCACAGCCATGGATCATGGCCAGAGACTTCTAGAAACAATTACTCCACTTCCGGCAGCCAAAGAATATCCGTGCGGATGCTGCGGCGGTCGTGGTGCCGTAGCCACAATTATGCAGTTCTATCGATTCGATAGAGAATTAACCCCAGTCGAAAAAATGCGCGGTGGTGAAGTCCGTGCAATTAGTGCTATGCGCTGCCCAGCTTGTCAGGGCAAGGGCGTTGATAGTGAAGCGATGCTAAATGACGCAAAGGGGGCGGCGTGATGAGATTGCATCTTAATCGTTGCAAGGGTGATAGTGTTGGTAGTGTTTTTGTCAGCGTTGGTCAGGAGAGTCTGACTGGAGTTGATGTGATGGTATATTCGGATTTCTGTTCGATTCACTTCGAGTTCGGTGGTGTGGGTTTCTGCTTCGTCGGCGAGGAAGTTAGGGCTTTGGCTTTTGCTGAGTCGGTAGGTTTGGATATGGCCCCGATTCTTGAACGAATCGAGACTGCCCGTTATCAGTTGCAAGAAAACGCGGCGTGAAGCAGGGGGCTCTACTTATGTTTTGTTTTCTGTTGCCGTTGGTGATAGTTCCAACTATCGAGTCTCGTTATCCGGTTGAGGTGACGAGCGATGTATAAAAATATTCCTGAACAATTAAGACCAAAAAGCACTTTCGCCGGACAACTTGATCCGGCTTTTTTGTACGCGGATAAAGTGTACCGCCATGCAGATATCTTGAAGGGGTTGAAATGTTTTAAGGGTTTGGCGATTAGCGAAGCTGATCGCCATAGGCTAGTCGAGGCGTCCAAAAGTCCGACAGCCGATAAAACAGAGGAAAAACTCAAAGTTGCGGCTTGGAATGCTCGTTCAAAAGACCTTCAGCAGGCCCACAAGTACAACCGCGCCCACACCGAAGCAACCGGCGAGTGTATGCCGCCGGAGTTCGTCGAATTAGAACCCTTTAATCGTCAAAGCACACCGCTCAATAAAGTTGGTTGCAAGGCCGTTATTGAATATCGCGAGTGGGCCGACGAGTACCGAGTGAGAACTGAGGTTGAGGCAACGACCGGCAATGCGCCACCGGAGCAAACAGAGCGAGTGAGCGCGATGCTATCAACTCGGGGCGCTCGCAAAATTGCCGAAAGCTGCGAGTACATGGCAATGAAAAAAGGCGGTTATAAAACATTCGTCACCGGTACTTTCGACGATGAAACCCGCGAGCGGATCGCCAGCGAAGAAACAACTATTCAAAAAGAAGTCAGCCGAACAATGGACGCATTACAAAAGCTCTATCAGCGTGGCTTCATCGACAAAAACGACGAGCGTGTCGAGCAGCACGAAAATCAAAAGCTTCCATATTGCTGGGTCGTTGAAATTCCAAAGAACGAAGCGGGTGAAGATAACCCCCACGTTCACATGCTTTTAGGCTGGGGCGTTGAATACAAGCACTTTGAGCCGTGGGCAAAACGAATCGAAGGGATATGGGGTAATGGATATTTCCATCTCGAGAAAATCAAAGACAGCAATTGCGCCGGATCGTACATGGCCAAAGCCGCGGGCTATCTGTCAAAAGCTCAAGGCTCGGATGATCAGGGCACGGTCACCGGCAATCGTTATGGAATTAGCAGCGAAGCGCGCGCGCCATCGTGGGTAAAAGTGTCTGAAAGCCAGTTGCACATTATGGGGCAGTTGATAGCGGATATTTACGATCATCTCACGGTGAAGCACGGGCCAAAGTATCGCGAGCGCAAAAAGCTAAATGATCAACTTGCCAAAACGCCAAAAGATAACAAAGCCGCTAGGCTGGCAATTGGCGCAAAGCTTCAGACCGTGCGTGAAGAAATCAAAGCAATACCCGTGCGGTGCAACAAGTATCAAGTGATATTGAAAGGCAAGCTTGCAGCGTCTCGATTCTTTTCGTGGGCTCGCACTCCCGATACGGTTCCGGCCGTTGATTGGCTTCCAGAAAAACCCGAGGGCGAATACTGGCGCGAGGGTGAACGGTTCGCCGCTGGTCAATCGCAATACTTCAGAGCGGTACAGCGGAAATTTCACAAGATGAAACAGCGCCGCCATGCTGTCACCGATGACGTGTGTGGCTATATCGTCGATCAGATTAATGAGTTTAAGGACTGGGCCTTTAGTGGCTGGGGCGAATATGAGGCGATGCAAGCATGAAAATTGAAATTAGAAATTGCCCGGAAAACGCAAAAGAAATATTAGTTTTTTGGGAAGTTTTAGCGCTTACGAAGCAATTGGAGGAGTTAAGCGATAGAGGCGAATTTTTCCAAGTCCAGAAAGGGAAAATGATAGATAGCGCAGGCCACTCAAAGGCAGTGTGGTTGGTTATTACGTTGCGTGTTAGAGCGGGCGATCTTTAGGCTTGGACTTGTGTCGATAACTGTACTGGAGACTGGAAAATGAGTAAGACAACACACATTAGAGTTAACTGCTGTATTCAAGACATTGAAACCCGAGATGTTCAGCAATTCGATAGCATCAATAAAGCCAAGCGCTATTCACGAAAGAACTTTAGTGGCGACGAGATTATGAAGGGCGAGAAGTTGCTCCCACCGAAAGAGGAAGCTGCGTAAAGCGGCTTTTCCTACAACTCTCGGAGTTAGAAAATGAGAAGATTGCAGGCACCAAAGAATGTGAGGCTAGTTGAGCCAAGGCGCTGCGAGAATTGCGCTCACATGAAGTCGGACGATGACGGCTATCAATATTGCGTGCGATCACCAGACGACACTCCGTGGGAAATATCACCCAACGCTGAATCAGGGATATTTGATGTCGTTTGTGATGGGCATAAGCGAGCTAACACCCAATAACCTACGAAATGCGTTTTACAACGGGAGAAAAATCATGGGCGTAAGAATGCAAAGAAAACGCGCGGCACTGGCCGCGAGAAAATCCAAGCCGGTAGAGGTTGAAGATAGTCCGTTCAAAGAGGGCTCACGGCGTCTTAAAAAGGGTTGGAAGTGGGTGAGCGGTGAGCCAGTGAAGGTGGTCAAGTAATGGGTGAAATTCTCAAATTTGGTAAGGCGATGGCGATCACCAGCATGGTCAGGGGCTGGGCATTCGCGATCACATTGGTTCTGTCCTCACTGGCGTTCGCGTTCGGTGACGGTGGAACTTTAACGATTAGCTGGGTACCGGAGTAAAGACTATGGCAGAGAAGCTACCAATTGCAGGTTATTGGAAGTGTGACGAAGGCGGCCGCGCTGAAGTCACTCAAACCCGCCGTGCTGGCAGTCACTTCAATACACGTTGTGACTGTTGCGGTTATTCGCAGGCCACAGGAGCGAAGCGACAGCAACGCATCTGGGACGAGGCCGATTGGTTAGAGGGGGTCGTGGTAAAGCGTCCATCCAATGTGACCGAGAAAAGTGCGGTTGAACCAACCGTCGAGACCGCGCAGGCCGTGACGGAGGCAACCGAACCCGCAACCGAGTCAGCAACCGAAAAGCCAGCCGAAACCCAACCGGACTCAGGCGACTTTGTACCGCCCGACGAAACCGAATCAACCGAGCAGGCAACCGAAAAGCAACCTAGTAAAGGCGGTCGTCTGGCTATGCTCGGTGCGGGTTTAACCTTCATCGTGACGGCAGTGGTGGCGGCAAAATGGAATATTTAGAGCAGCTTGCCCTCAAGTACAGTCAAACCTTCGAGCCAGAACAGCCGGTACCACAAGCCAAGGTCGACACAGAAGAAGCCGAAGGCAAGGGCGCTGATCGGTTGTCGCGCTTCATCGTCAAAGGCCATGAGTTTGGTTTTCGGTTGCTCGATGGCGATATTGAGTACACCGAGGCGCTGTACAAAGAGGCAGAAGAAGACCTTGCCCCGTTACTGGAAAAGCACGGCCTAGGCTCTGGTGTTGACTCTATTCCCTTTGAGGAAGAGGTGACTGCCGGTTTGTTTATCGGTCGCTTGTGGCGCAACACACTTAACGCAATCAGGGCTAACGCAAAAGCCAAAAAACAGAAAGAGTCACCGAACCATGGCGAAGAACGAAAACACCCGTCTACCGAACCTGCACAGCCTGTATCTGGCGAGGAGCGGGTACGGCAAGAGTCAAACCCTCATCCGTCGCAGTGGGATCAAGCCAACGGGTGAGCGAGTCATCTACTGGGACACTAACAAAGATCACATCCGATACGGCAACAAGCGCAACGCGACGCCCTACGATACGGCCGGTGCGTTTTTCTCGGCGCTGATGAGTTGTGTTGCCAGCGGCAAGGGGTACCGCATTGCTTACACTGGCCAGAGTGATCCTGATCTATTTGAGGACGTGTGCGCGGCAGTGTGGGACGTGCTGGATGGCCGCCACATCACCCGTTTTGTGGTCGAAGAGTATGGCGCGGCCTGTGAAGGTGCTGGCCCTATTCAGATCAAGCGACACCCGTTCCATAAACGGCTTTGGCAAGAGGGGCGAAAGTACGGCTTGATCTGGGACGCCACCAGCCAACGCCCACAGTCGATCAGTAAGGACGCCGTTGAAAATGCCGGTGTTATCTGGGCGGGCAACATGGGATTGAATGCCGCTAAGCGTGTTGCGCAAGAAATCGACCTCCGCCCAGACGATCTGCGGGCGCTCAATGTCGGTGAGTTTTACCGCTGGGAGCCATCCGCTAACGCCGAAAAAATTAAAGTATTTCAACCGAAGTAACCAAAAACCAACCGAACTCCAACCAAAAAGGCAACCAAACTCAACCAAAAACCGTTTGGTTGTCCAACCGTTTCACTTGCTGCAATTGCCCTCGATGTTTCATAACTGATAACGCCGAGGGGCAATTCAATGGAAAAATTAAAACTCTGGTGGTCAACAAACGTTGATACCAAAACAATGGTCAGCTCCGGTTTCGGTGTTGGCTTGTTCGGTCTGGGCATGTTCGCCTTAAAGTCATTCGGTGGTAAAGCTGGTAAGAAAGCCGCCGACACTATGGAGGGCAAGAAGTAATGGGCCTTCCTATCAAGCAACCCCCTTTTCAAAATGTGGCCCCTGGTCAAACGTGTACTATTCCCCGTTTGGATATGGGCGATACCTGTGACGCACTTCTGCTGAAGTTATCCGGCAAAATTAACGGCGTGACCGACTTTGCTGTTGACCACCTTGATTCCATTCGTACCAAGCTCGGCGGTAAAGCCGTGGTTGATGGCTTGAGCGGTGGCGAGTTTCAGATCATCAATAAGTTCATGGATCGTCACACCTCGACCACCTTCTTGATGATTCAGTTTGCCGACAACGTGGCTCGCACCATTTCCGGTGAGGATATGGGCGCGATTGATACCACGCTGGGCTATTCGTCTTTCTCCATGGAAGTCGACATCGCTGCCGGTGATGGTGCCCCGGCGCTTGAGTGCTGGATGGTCAAGAGTGCACCTAAACCAGACGGTCAGACGAAGGCGTTGTTCCGTGCTTATACCAAGTCTGTCGAGAACTTTAATGCAGCAGCCACGTTCAGCTTGGCACCCGCGCTCGGCTCGATGGCCGGTAACATTTTGCCACGCCTTCACATTTTCACGCCAAACAATCGTATCGACCGCTTGGACGTGAAGAAGAACGGCGTCGAGATTCAGGGTGACGGTGAAAAGGCGGTCATTGAGTTTTTGAACGGTACCACTCGTACCGCGCAGGCCGGTCATATTTGTTACGACCCTTGCTACTCAAACAACCAGTCGGATTCGATCACAACCATTCGCAAGAACGGCACACCATCGAACATTGAGTTTCGTGCAAGCCTGAGTGCGGCTGAAACACTGACCGAAGTGGCCGAGCTGTACACCGTGCTTAACCGCATCTGATTAACGTGGGCGGGGTTCCTCGCCCAATACTTTGAGAGGTTGAGTCATGGACACAACGAGCACAGGTTTCAACTGGCAGGGCGCAACCTTTGACCTGCTGAAGTTTGGTATCAGCAAAAAGTTCGATGCCGAGCAGCGAGAGACCATCATCATTCGCGATCCGGAAGTACAGCACGAAGCTAACGATGCGGGACAGGTGCAGCAAGTCGGCACCACTCAGGCTGGCTCCCTAGCGGCTGCGCCCGAGTGGGCAAAGTGGGGCGGCATTGCATTTCTGGGGCTGCTGGGTACCGCCGTGGTGCTTAAGGCGGTGAAGTAATGGTTTGGGCGGCATTGGCATCAACCGCGATCAACGCGGCGGGATCTGCGGCGAGCGCACCAGCGCCGCCAATGGCCCCTGATCAGATCATGCCTGAGGCCAACAACGGTGCAGCCAGCATTGGCGGTATCAATATCGGCAAAACCAAGGGCGTTGATTTGAGCGATCCGGTCACGGCGGTAATGACCGGCGGCGGGGTCATTCTCTTTGGGGCTGTCTTGCTGGCGGCGGTTAGAAAATGAATTGGCTTCGCTGTCAATGGAATCAGGAAGCGGCAACTTACTTGCGTCGAGAGCTCGCACCGGACGAAAACGCGATCCGTGCAGAAGTCGACGCGGGTATTGCCTCTCTCTGGTTTATTGAGGGCCACGGCTGGCTCATTACCCGCGTAGACGTTGAGGCCGATGGAACTGCCGAGCTGGTGCTGGTGGCCATTCGTGGCCAAGACGTCGGTCCGGTCGTTGAGCGCGCTAAGCAGCTAGCCCAAGAGTCAGGCATTCCAAGCATACGCTTTCACTCATCACGGCGGGGCGCTGAAAAATTCGTCGCGCCACTGGGGTTTGAACCAGTAGAAACCGTTTATCGGTACGAGGTGCCCAATGGGATCTAAGAGCAAGAAAAAGACCAGCACAACCAATACGAACCAGACGGCCTACGATACGCGAAACAGCGCGCTATCGGGTGACGTTGAAAATGGCTCGATCGGTGTGGCTGGCAGCAAGAATAATCTGGCGAACTACAACTACGAAGACGCCGATTTCTCAACCGAGCTGAACTACGACTATGAATACGACTATGACAACTCCAAAGAAGTGGGTGACGTTGAGGATGGATCAATTGCGCTAGGTGGTGCTAACACCGGAACCATCAACATGACTAACGGGCGGGCGTTTGATGTCGTTGAGTCGATTGCACTGGCGGCAGTGGATGGCATTCGAGATACGTCTAAAGAAGCGTTGAACGAAACAGTTGAAGGCTTGACCTACTTGAACGCAGGGGTTGCCAAGAATGACGAACAGATCAGCGCGGTTAAAACGGTGGCCTACGTTGCAGGCGCCGTGGCGGCGGCTGCATTCGTTGCAAAAGCAGTAGGGGGGAAGGCTGCATGAGTACGTTTACTTTAGTGTTGGGGCAAGGTGAAGTAGGCACACTGCCTAGCGGTGCGTCGTTTCAGATTCTGTCAGCGACAAACAATGTTGATGTCGAGTTCGTCTATAACGGCCAAATTAAAAACCGCGCCAAAAATGTACCGGCGTCTTACTACTACCGGCCGCGCGATTCTCGCCTTGATGGTTCCGGTATTGCGTTTACGCAAGTGCGTGTTATTGCCACCTATGGCGCTGTTGTAATTACTGCGGACGTGTCAGACGCGGATAGCGGGACCAGTATTTTAGCTGGTGAGGTTACTGTTAATGGCATAGTGAAAGTTGATCCGCTGGCAACGGAAGAGAGTCCGGCGTTTTCTGCTTATGGAAACTCTGGGAATGCTCTGGGTGAGTATTCGTATCGCGGTGTTATGAATCCCGCTGGGTCGGGAAAAAAAATTGTTGTCTGGCAAATGCACTGCGGTGCGTCTGAGAATTCGGGCGGTGTCATCCAGCTTTACAGAGCTGGTCAGCTAGCGGCCGAGGGTTTATCGGGTTATTCCTATGGTGCCTTGCTGGGGCATCAGGTAAGCCAGCAGGTAGCGCTTGCGCGAAATTGGTGGGCGCGTTCGGCGTCGAACGTCGGTGGTCACTACATGGCATTTATCCAAAGCCTGCAGAGTGACTTTGTTTATAGGCCAAATCGGCCGGTCGTACTAGATGAGGGAGACGTGCTCTTTTTGAGATCTATTTCCCCAAATGTTGATTTGTACGTGAACATTGAAATAGAAGAGGTGGCCAATGTCTAGCATTCAGTACATAGATGAAGGGGCAGAGATTGAGCTAGCTCTCAGTGGAGCCGAAGGGCTGCCCAAAAAGCTCGACGAGCTAGCCAGTTACATTCGATCAGTTGAAAGAAAAAGCGCCGATCAGTGGCCGCTCGGCTTTATTCATCAGGCCGCGATCAATGTGGGTCTAAACGTTGAGCTATAAACTTATTATTGGTGCCGCACTTGTTGCGGTGGTCATGGGAGTAACGCGAGTGAAAACTGTAAATTTAGTGCGTGGGTTGCGCAACAATAACCCCGGCAACATACGAGAAAACCAGCGAGTCGATTACGACTGGGAAGGCGAAGCCGCCAACGATACCGACAGCGAATTTGAGGAATTTGTCAGTCCTGAATATGGCGTTCGAGCAATGGTGCGAATTCTTAGAAGCTATCGTAATCGAGGCGTCACTACGCTGGGGGAAATTATCTCAACGTGGGCGCCAGCGATCGAGAATGATACCGGCTCCTACATCAACAGCGTGTCTCAAAAAACAGGGCTAAGCGCTGTCGATGAAGTCACAGAGTTAAATTATCTGCCGCTCGTTAAAGCAATCATTCGTCATGAAAACGGCCTTCAGCCGTACAGTGATGAACTGCTGAAACACGGCATTGAAATGGGTCTTGCATAAGGGGTTAGTTATGGCGCTATTTACGAACAAACAATTTTTGGTGGTGGGTGGTCTAGTGGTTGCTGGCGTGGTGTATGCCGGCCGAAAGGTTGAGAGCGCCAAAGAAAAGCTAAACCCCAACAGCCCCAAAAACTTGGTGTACTCGGCGGTCAATTCCGTTGGTAGTACGCTAACTACGGATGAGAATTTCTCGCTCGGGTCGTGGATCTACGATAAGACGCACCCAAAAGAGGGGGAGCAATTCCAGTGACAGGTTTTTTAAAAACGGTCGCGGCCGGTGTTCTGGTCGTACTGATTGCAGATCGGGCGAAAGCCTACTTTAAACAAGAGCCGGAGGTGATCGAGTGAGTGCGGTAATGGTGGTTCTAAAAACGCTATTGATAACAGCGATTAAAAAAGCCGGTGCGGCCGTGGTGGAAATCATCGCCGAGCGCCTGTTAACCAAAGAGCTGTTCTATGATGTGGCTATGCGATTGATTCGCTCGATGTTGATTCGTTGGAAGGATTCAACGGCCAACACGCTGGACGATGATATTGTGGGTGAAATGCTCAGGCGGCTAGAAGATGATGGAACTTGATCCGAACCAAATTATAGCGAGTCTCATTGGTGGCGGGGCGGTTTGGCTCGCCATCAAGACCGAGATTCGGTTGCTGTGGCGTGAGGTCGATATACTCCGCGAGCAGATTAAGAACCTGAAGATTTAGAAGTACCTGGGCGAAAGTCGGATATCAAAAGCAGGGCGGTTAACCGCCCTTTTTTATGCGTGATCGTCTGGCTTTTGAAACAGTGAATTTTTTCCTTTGCCATCTGTCAATGACGGTCTGGCCTTCGATTTGTCAAACTCGATAACGTCGGCGACTGTTGTTACTGAGAGTAAGTATTTGATGAATTGCTTTTGTCGGTGTATTTCGCTCGACAGCCTGTCGATGTGGGTATCTTTGGCTCTACCGTCGCTGTACGCCAGCTCATAGTGTTCTAAGTGTGAGGCGTTGAATTGGTGCCCGTTTCCGGTGTGTAGTGTGTCACCCCAAAACCTGTAGCCACGCGCGCGCCATTCGAGAGGAAGTACGCCGCCAAGGGCGCAAAGGGTGATCAATCGTCGTGAGGGCTCGGGTATCGCTGAAGGGTTCGAAATCCAGCGTCGGGCGGTTCTGGGCTTCACTCCGCACCATTGGACGATCTGTTTCGTTGTAATGGTGAGGCATTGTCCATAAGCCTCCCATGTCATCGCATTTAAATTGCGCATTTACATCTCCTTTAATCGGCCATATTGGCCGTTATGGTCGCTTTACGCGCCATAACTCACTTAATGTAGTGCTGGTTCTCATAATCGTCAATCGGGCTAAGAACTTTTTGTTCTAAAAACGGGTATTGACGAAATTGGAACCGGCTATACGTTGTCTACTAAGTGATCGATTTTTGAAGGTTATGCGTCATTTAACATAATATAGATTATACGAAGTTTTGTGGTTGATTAGGGAGTGGAGGCTTCGCCACTAAATAAACAGCTCAACCTTACTGCCATCTACCAAACCATCCATTTGCGCGATTGATTGATAGCTTTTGAGGATTTGCTGGGTTTGTTGCTCTCTGGTGGTTTGTGCAATGTCCACGCGAGTATCGGCGTTCTTGTAGGCTGAGCTTAAATCTTCAATGGTATTGGATTCGAGTTTTCCACCAATCACCGTTTTATCTTTTTGAATGTGCTCTTGGCTGCGTTGCTCATCGATGGCGATCAGCCTATTGGTGTCTGCGAAGCTAAGGCTTCGATCGATCGATGCAGATTTGATATCTGTGCGGTAAAGATAGGATTGTCCGCCTTGAGCCTCGCTATCGAGATTGGCGTGCTTAACGCTATCGCCGCCAAGGCCTAGATGCTGGCTGACTCTTGATTGATATTCGCTGCGCTGGTTGATATTGATATAACTCTGATCTTGGTCGCTACTGCGATCGACGTCAGTAGTTTGTGAAATGTTGAGCGACATAGTCGAAATTTCCGACTGTTGATCTTCGTTCGGCCTGAATACTGGCGTATTAAATGAAGCCTCGAAGTCGGCCAGGCCGCTGCTAAAGTCATCCAATAGCCGCTGGTTGCTCGAATTCATCTTGTCTAGGTCGCCGAGAGCATTTTCTGGAGCCTGATCTGTATTTGAGCGTCTCTGGTCGATTGCCTCTTTTTCATCTTCGTCAATTCGGAATATTGCATCCATGCCTTGTACAAAAAAGGCCGCCGCCTTGCTTGAGCTAACGCCACCCGCGTCTTCGCCTTGTTTGTAGGCATAAGCGGTATCGCGGATTAATTGTTGGTACTGCAAGTATTGAGCGTTATCGGCAATATTGTCGTCGAGTTTTAGACCATCTAGATCAACTCGAATATCAAATTTATAACCATTGAGATCACTGGTGATGGTTTTTTCGCCGGAGTCTGTGTCTATTTTATAGTCAAGACTAAAGCTGTTTCCGTCGACTCCTGATACATCGAGCTGGAACCCTGACAGTTGATCGTGGTCGAATGCGCTCAGATCCCCAAGCTGCACCCAGTCGTCCTTGCGGTAGTTGTCAGCTAGGCTGGCGAGTTTATCAGTGAGGCCTGATAGGGCTTCAAACTCCTCTGCGGCCAGCTCCCCATCGATTTTTACCGATAGGGTTGTTTCTCTATAACTAGCACCGCCCTGCTCCAAATCACCTACTGTGCCCTGTGTTCTGCTAATTTGGATTTCAACTCTGTCGCCGTCTGCGGTGGTCACCGTGAGTGAAAAGAGTTTGCCGCTGCCCGTTGCTTGATCATCTATCTCGGGAATGAGGTATTGTCCGATTGCGCCCTCTTCTCGGTGTGTTCCTTTGAAGCTCGTGGAATCGCCAATGAGATCTGTTAGCTGACCAAGGCTGCCGCGCATGTCCGATATGTCGAGCTGATTCACGGATAGGTTTTTTTCTAGATGGGCATAGGTCTGAGGGCTCGCATCTTGGTTAATGTCATCGACGCGAGAAGACAGAGTTGAGGTTTCTGATTTGTCGTCCAGAGTCTCGGTAGACCTCAGTTGCCGACCTAAGAGCGCAACATTGGCGGAATCGTCTTGTTTGACGAGAGCCGATTGCGAACGAATTGAGTGTTGTAGATTTGCCACTGAATCTAGTGAATGAATGCTGCTCACCAGCTACTCCTTGTGCGCTTTTCCAAGTTTACTCGGTAAAGAGCTTTTCGGCGTAACGGCCCATAACTTGAGCTATGTTTCATTACAAAAAAGGGTTTTGATTGTCGCGAAACTTAAGACGCAGCGCCAATATTCGGCGAATACAGAGGCTATGCTTCAAGAGGCTCTATTAGAGCGTCCCTGTTCGCTGTGCGGTATTCTGTGGTCTGCATTCTCATGCATTTTTACCCACCTGAAAGACTCTGCGTGGCTGCATAAAATCTGAATCGAAGGTGTATAATCGATGCTCTCACAAACAGAAGATCATCTAGGCCGCGGATTCGAAAAAGCTATGAATAAACACAGTAAGCCTTTGTTGGTGTTGTGGCTGTTGATTTCAGCGGCGCAGCTTATGGCCGACGAGGTCGCAAATGTCGCGGTGGCTTCAAATTTCTCGACACCAATGAAGGCTTTGGTGACTCAGTTTGAACAAAATTACTCCGGTAAAATAAGGGCGTCCTATGCCTCATCAGGGAAATTGTTCGCTCAGATACAGCATGGGGCACCTTTCCACGTTATGTTGTCCGCCGACGAAAAAATCCCCGCGGCTTTGGTAGAAAAAAATCTCGCAGAAGAATCGTCTCGTTTTACTTACGCAATTGGCGCCTTGGTTTTTTGGTCTCCCAATAGTGATGATGCTTTGTTGGCTCGTCGGCGGCTGATGTCCATGAAGTTTGACCGGCTGGCTTTGGCAAATCCGAAGCATGCGCCATATGGCCGAGCAGCTATAGAGACCTTGCGGGTATTAGGTCTCGAAGCCATGACCAAAAAGCGTCGGGTAACGGGAGAAAATATCGCACAAACTTATCACTTCGTTAGTACAGGAAACGCCGAGACGGGATTCGTTGCTCGCTCTCAGCTTGCCACTAGCCAGTTAGCGTCTTCCAGTAATACTTGGCTTGTTCCCAGTGAATATCACTCGGCAATCAAGCAGGATGCTGTGCTCTTGCGCAGAGGAAGAAATAACAGGCTTGCGATCGACTTTTTGCGCTATCTACGATCGGAGTCGGCGCTCGAGATTATAAGACAGTACGGTTACCATGTGGCAGACGCAGAGCGAGTTATGAATGGAAAATGATAGCTAATGTTCAACACTCTAGAGTTTGAAGCCATCTGGTTAACCTTAAGGTTGGCCGCCACGGTCACAGTATTATTATTGCTGGTGTCGACACCCATTGCATGGTGGCTGGCTCGTACCGGCTCCGTATTTAAGGCACCGGTGGCTGCGCTGGTAGCCCTGCCCTTAGTTCTCCCTCCCACAGTGTTGGGGTTTTATTTGTTATTGGCCATGGGGCCAGAAGGTCCCCTTGGTAGATTCACTCAGTCCGTGGGTATTGGGTTGTTACCTTTTAGCTTTTGGGGGCTGGTGATCGGATCTATGTTTTATTCACTGCCGTTTGTCGTGCAACCCATTCAAAACGCAATGGAGGCAATTGGAGAGCGTCCATTAGAAGTTGCAGCGACGCTCCGAGCGACTCCTTGGGATCGTTTTCTCACTGTGGTTTTACCGCTAGCGAAACCGGGCTTTGTCACCGCTGCAGTTTTGGGTTTTGCCCACACCGTTGGTGAGTTTGGGTTGGTACTAATGATCGGGGGGAATATCGCCGGGGAAACTCGAGTCGTTTCAGTGGCGATTTATGATCATGTTGAAGCGATGGAATATGCTCAGGCTCATGGGTTGTCTGCGATTATGCTGCTCTTTTCATTCGTCGTGTTGTTATCGCTGTATTTCTTCCAGCGCAAAAATAAAAGTGCAGCAGGGTTAACCTATGGCCGTTGACAGCCTTCCTGCCGATAATATGCCCAAGGATATTGATGCTTCAACTATTGTGGTTGCCGTAGATTGGAGCCCAAGAAAGTGGCCAAGTATCGAGCCCCTACTCTCCGTCGACGTAACCATTCCCGGTCGCGGAGTGACCGCAATCTATGGCCCTTCGGGCTCGGGAAAAACCAGCCTATTGCGTTGCATTGCTGGGTTGGAACAAGCCGCTGAAGGACAGGTTTCCATAAAGGGCGAAGTTTGGCAGAGCGGCGCGTTGTTCCGACCCGTCCACGGTCGATCTATCGGTTATGTGTTTCAAGAGGCCAGCCTGTTTCCCCACCTAACCGCTGAAAAGAATCTAGCTTACGCGATCAAACGGTCTGACAAGCCGGTGAGCGATGACTACTACTTACGAGTCATCCAAACGCTGGCGATCGAGTCGCTTTTGCATCGTTTTCCAAGCCAGCTGTCGGGAGGGGAGCGTCAGCGTGTGGCTATCGCACGGGCGCTGTTGATTCATCCCAAGCTGCTATTAATGGACGAGCCCTTGGCGTCGTTGGATGACGCTCGAAAAGATGACATTCTTCCCTACCTAGAGACTCTTAGTGCAAGTTTTGAATTGCCAATCCTCTATGTCAGTCATTCCTTAAAAGAAGTCTCACGCTTAGCCGATTATGCGTTGGTGCTTGATGGTGGTCGGGTTATCGACCAAGGCAGCGTGACCGAGGTATTCTCAAAAATTGACGCGGCCTGTGTACCTCAGGGGGAGCAAGGCGTGATTCTTGAGGGTGAGCTCGTCGAACGAGACGCACAGTGGAATCTTATTCGGTTTCGCTCATCGGGCGGTAGCTTATGGATTGCTGATCAAGGTCAGGCGCTTGATACGAAGGTGCGGGTTAGAATACTTGCTCGAGATGTCAGTTTGTCGCTGGTGGATAACGTTGACAGCAGTATTCTCAATCGGCTGCCGGTGACAGTGGATTCTGTATCGGCTGCTGATGAATCATCGCAAGCGACTATCGAGCTAAAATATGGGGCAAACCATTTGCTCGCTCATATTACCGCCCGCTCGCTCGCGCATTTGCAGTTAGCCCCGGGTAAATCTCTTTGGGCTCAGGTCAAAGCGGTCGCCGTGGTGCGTTGAGGCAGCGCTTCTTTCCCTATTGCCTAGTGCTTCATGCATTACCCCGATCGGGTTCAAAAAATAGTGAGGCCCGATCGGTTGCACAGTTTTACTTTCGAGGTGTGAGCCCTAAAACGCTGATTTTGATCTTTGGATTAAAGCTTCACCAAGTAACGACCCAAGGCGTGGCCATTAATTATTTGATTGAGAAATTGTGGTGTTTGAGTGAGCGTTATTTCTTCGGCCATGCTACCTAAGTTACCGAGCTTTAGGTTGTCTGCTAACGAGGTCCACACCTTGCGCTTTTCGCCGATCGGAAGTTCGACACTGTCGATGCCCAGTAAGTTCACGTTACGGATAATGAAAGGAAACACATTGCCCTTAAAGTTTGAACCCGACGCGAGGCCGCAGGCAGCAACACTTCCTCCGTATTGCATTGATTTCACCAAGGTGAACAGGTAGTCGCCGCCGAGGGTATCTACCGCGTGCGCCCACTGGGGTTTTGCCATGGGTTTTGCGGCTAGTTCATCGAGGCTATTTCGATCGATAATTTTTGAGGCTCCTAGGGACGTTAGTCGATCGCTGGCATCGAGCTTGCCGGTCAAGGCCGCCACCTTAAAGCCCAGTTTCGACAGCATGGCGATAGCCATTGTGCCTACTCCACCGGTCGCCCCGGTAACCACAACCTCGCCGTCGTCAGGTTTTGCTCCTGCCATCAATAATTTGTTTACGCACAGTGCGGCGGTGAGCCCAGCGGTGCCATAGATCATGGCCTCTCGGGAGGTTAATCCCTGTGGGGATGCAATCACCCAGTCTGCCGGTACGCGAATGTACTGCGCCAGTCCACCCGGGGTGTTCATGCCCAAGTCGTAGCCGGTCACGATTACGCTGTCGCCTTCGTTGAACTGACCGGTTTTATCGCTAACAACGGTGCCGGCTGCGTCGATCCCTGGAGTGTGCGGGAAGGATTTGGTAACTCCTTTATTGCCGTTGGCCGAAAGCGCGTCTTTAAAGTTGAGAGAAGAGTATTCAACCTTTATCAGCACGTCGTTAGACGGAAGCTGATCCGTCGTGCGAGTTACGATACGTTGCTCAAAGTTCTGTTCGTTGGTTTCGAAAGCTTCGAGAGCTTCAAAAGTCTGGCTCATAATGTCTGTGATCCAATGTGTTTTGGTAATGGTACGGGCTGCTGGCGAGCCTAGAAAAAACGACTCGCTCGCAAGCGCGTCAACCAGGTTATGATGAGTCTGTCTGCGGCGCCTTGTACGGTGATGCCCAGCTTTTCCTGCAGCGTTTTGCGGTGCGTATATTCAACTTCGAAAACATCGGCAGATTTAACTCGGTTGTTGATGTACTCGTCACTGGTCATAAGTTCGTCGACCAGATGATTGTCCAGTGCACGCTTGCCGTACCAAACATCGCCATTGGCAACTTCGTCGATGTTTACCGCGGGGCGGTGTTCGGTAACAAAACCTTTAAAAAGATCGTGGGTGTCTTCTAGGTCTTCAACGAATTTCTCTCGATCCTTATCGGTGTTTTCACCAAACATGGTGAGGGTTCGTTTGTGTTCGCCTGCGGTCAGCATTTCGAAATCGATATTGTTCTTTTTTAGGAGACGATGAAAGTTAGGCAGCTGAGCAACGACGCCAATAGAGCCCATAATGGCAAATGGAGCCGCCAAAATTTTATCCGCTACACAGGCCATCATGTAACCGCCACTGGCGGCCACCTTGTCAACACAGACGGTCAAAGGGATATTTTGCTTTTTAATTCTGTCGAGCTGGCTAGAGGCCAGTCCGTAGCTATGAACCATGCCTCCGCCACTCTCAAGGCGAACGACGACTTCATCGTTTTCGCTAGCAACTCCGAGCACACTGGTGATTTCTTCGCGAATATTCTCAACCGCGGAGGCCTTGATGTCGCCATCGAAGTTCAATACAAAAACCCTGGGCTTTGTTTCGTCAGGCGCATCACTCTCTAACGCTTTCTTGCTGTTTTTCTTGCGAGCCTTGGCTTCCGCTTTGTCTTTCTTTTCTTGGGCTTTTATTTGCTCTTTGCGGGTGGCCTCGTCAACGATAACGTCTTTAAGTGCCTCTACGGTCGCTTCGTATTTGTCATTAAGGCGGGTGATTTCAATGTGTCCTTTTTCATCGCCTTTGTGCTTTTGTCCTGCGGACATGGCAAATCCGATAATGATTAGGACGGTAATGACAATGGTGACTGATTTAGCTAGAAACAAGCCGTATTCGGTTAAAAACTCCAACGTGATCTCCAATTGATAGTGGCGTTAGTGCCAGCGTTTGACGGCCTCTTGGGCGCGCTCGTTCAACGGGCGCGACAATAAACCGGTATGTGATAGATTGATTTCGTAGAGAGCGCCATCGGCCATAGGCACAAAAGTGGCGCTTCCATAAAGCGCATCCAACCAAGGCGTACGTGAGTCGATTGACTTCCACCAGCGCCAGATATCGATGCCGGTTTGGCTGGGGTTGAGCTCGTAAACCGTTCGTTCGGCGTGACGCTCTTTTTCGAGTGAATAGTATCGACCCGACAGTCGATCGAGTCGATAGCCGGGTTTAAATCCGACCTTAGCTAGGGATGAACCCCACTTGAAGATGCGTGCGTCTAGTTGCCACTGATCACCTTTGAGTTCGTACCGTTTTTCGTTGCCTTTGGCATCAACCAATATGGCCTGGTAGTGTTGTTCATCGAGCTTCTCAAAGCTAACCGTTGCCACCGAGGTTTCGTCGAGTAATTCATTGTAACTGTATGCATCCCAGCCCATTAGGCCCGCGGTGGCGGCCACAGAAATAAAACAAAGGCCTAACATGCCTTTGATCCATCCGAGAAACCAACCTCGACTGAAAAGCGACTTCACTGTCAAAATGAGTACCACGGCGCCGATGATGGCAAATGCGATAGCTATACCGTCGTAGAGCATTCAAATTATCCTTAATATTATTGGCGAGAGTGTCTGTCTACAATGTGCTCGATGAGTTGTCCTGCGATGAAGGCGTTGGGCGGTACTAACGGTAGCTGATCATAGCGATACCAATTGGCCTCCTCAATCTCAACGCCGTCGACCTTTATCTCGCCGCTTTTATATTCGGCAATAAAGCCAATCATAAGTTGTCCTGGGAATGGCCAAGATTGGCTGCCAAAATACTCGATATTGCCAACTTCGATCCCCACCTCTTCCATGACTTCACGGCGCAGTGCTGATTCGATGGACTCCCCCGCTTCGATGAAACCCGCTAGTGCGCTAAAGAAGCGTGCAGGAAATGTTGGGTTGTGCGCCAGTAAGATTTCATCGCCTTTGGTTACTACTGTGATGATGCACGGCGACAGGCGCGGGTAAAATAGCAGATCACAGGGACTGCAATGTTTTGCCATTTCGTGGTTATGAGCGGTGGTTGAATTACCACAGCGACCGCAATAGCGATGATCCTTGTCCCAACTGATGATTTGAAGGGCTCGTGCAGTTACTTCATATTGCGTCGGCGTCAGTATGCTAACGAGCGCTCGGTGCTGCTGCCAATGGTGATCGACAACTGGGGCGCAATCGGCGATTTCTACCACGTAGCAATCTTTATTGTGATACCGACCAATAAAATGTTTGGGGGCATCAATTTCGGGATTTGCAAAGCGCCAGAGGCTGCCGTCGATGGGTTCCCATGGCCCATTATCGGAGCACAGTAGCTGCCCATTTGAAATGGGTACGTAGCAGCGCTCGGTCTGTTCACCGCTGGGTTTGTGGTCTGGGATAAAGGTCATTAAATCGCTACCCTGTGGCCGAGCGCTTGAAGGCTCTCTTCTGCAATGGCGAGCACCGAATCGTCCGAGCTGCGATCATTCTTGATGGCATCAAGATAATATTCCAGCCCGATGATTGCATCGGCGAAGGTCTCTAGTAGTTGTTGAATCGCGACCGGTTGGTCGTTGACCAGTAACGTCTGGTCGATAAATTCGACACAGGCGGCGATTACACGTGAGGCCCTGTCGAGGTTTAGCATGATCATACCCCCGCGAACGGTGGTGAGTGTTGCACCCACATTGCGGATGTGTCCGTGATCATAGTTCGATTCTGCGAAAGAGTTGAGCGCGCGCTTGACCAGAGCAAGACCTGCCTCGGCTTCAACAAAGACCACATTTTCGGCTTCGGCAAGCTGCGAAGAGGCGATAACTTCTTTTCGCGCTAAGCTGTTCGCTTGCGATAGTTTCTCGTCCGAGAGGTTGAGGTTCTCGAGTCCCGAAACGGTGCTCTCTACATAGAGTAGTGAGTCGGCGACATCGATCAGGTCCTTTCCGTCGGCGGGCTCGCCGCTGGCGATCCAGCCTTCGATGCGTGTGATTTCTTCTTTTAAGGTGTTGCTCGCGGACACCAGCCCGACTACGCCGAGAATGTCGGCAACCTTGGCGAGGTGTGCCGCTAATTCGTCGTACTCACCCATGCCTTTGTCACTGGCTTGCGAGGCGTTTTCGAGAATTTCCTTAATGGCCCGAAGCTCGTCCGTCAAAACAGCTGCTACTGAAGACACAGTATTGACGCTCGGCCCTTTTAGGGCTTCGCGCTCGCTGCGCAGCTCTTGATCTGAGTAGTCCAGCGGCTTTACGCCAAAGTCGTTGAGAATCTGTTTGCTTTTGTCCGACGGCTTGTGCGACAACGCCAAGATAAACAGCAGTTGTTTGATGAGTGGCTCTGGCGCCGCCTCCTCAAACCCCTGAAGCCCCTTGCTTAGCAAGCCCTTTATCTGGCGGTCTATGGCCGTCAGGACCATCTTTCGAGCTTTGTTGAGCTCCATGTTGTTGGTTCGTAATACCTCTAACGCCGCAGAGCCCACCCACCACAACTTGGTCTTTGCGCGGTCACCAGAAATGATTTCGAGGCGTTCTAGGGCTCGCTGCATAATTCCTAGGGCAGATCGAGTTTGTTTTCCCTGTAAGGTATTAAGAAGGCCAACTTGAAACATGTGCCTTAGGCGTCGAATAAGCGCGTTAAGATCGTCCGCTTCAATAAACGTTTGGTTAGATTTCGGCTTGTGGGTATAGCTTGTGTCGACGTCAAAAAATTCGCATTCGGGAATTGGCGGTTGCTTTCTGCACTGGCGTAATTCATTGATGTAAGGAATGAGCAAAACCGGCATTCCGCGGCGAGTTTGCTGTGTGTATTCGAGATATCTGGGCAAGATAAAAAATGAACTGGTGAGTACGCTTAGGGTTTCGTCCGCTACATCGCCAGTTTCGGTATCGATGTCCTTCGCGACACTCAGAATCTCGTTGGCCAGCATTTCGGCGCCAAAAAGTTGAATTAGACGCAAGGTACCGCTGATCTGTTCAATGCCCTCGACGCAGGCTGCCAGCAGTTCGCTATTGCTGGTATCACCAACAAACTGCTCGAGTTTCGCCGCGGACTGCTCAATGGTTGCCACAAGTTCATCGCTGACGAGGTTTAGAGACGTTATGTTTACTTGATCGCTTTGCACCACTCGTGCTTCCTTTTTTTATCTCTATGCCCTAACGAAAAAGACTCGCGCATTGGCGCTATGAGCCCTTTCGTAGACGGATTGTAAGGTTGGTGCTCGAAAAGCCCTGCGTGCAATTTTCAGACACAACGAATGCCAATTACACGATCAACCTATAAATAATAGTCCGAGCTTACTTTGAGTCGTCTATAATCTCAAAAAAATCATTAAAATACAGTCAGATCTTATTGAAATACTTGAATTTTTTCACGATAACGGTACTTTCGTCAGGCTAATCTGGTTTTACAGCTGTATATAACAATGAGAAATCGGTTCAAAGGCAGTTTTCGATCCGAATAGAACTGGAATTCTTACAATTAAAAGACATTTGACCGATATTTCAACGGTTAAGGGATGAGAAACATGGCTCAAACAATGACGCAGGCGCTTGCTAAGAACTTTCTTGGTCAGGCGCCCAACTGGTACAAGCAAATAATTGTCTTGTTCTTGGTGATCAATCCGATCTTGCTCTTTACCGCAGGACCTTTTGTCACCGGCTGGGTTCTAATCGGTGAATTCATCTTTACTCTGGCAATGGCGCTAAAATGCTACCCATTGCAGCCTGGCGGGCTGCTCGCCATTGAGGCGGCGCTGCTGGGGATGGCTAAGCCTGAAACCATTTACCATGAGATACAAGCGAACTTAGAGGTGATTTTGCTGCTGGTTTTTATGGTGGCAGGCATCTATTTCATGAAGAATTTGCTCCTGTTCGTATTCACCAAGATTTTGATTGGTGTGCGCTCTAAGGCACTTTTATCACTGCTCTTCTGTTTGGTGTCGGCGGTGCTGTCGGCCTTTCTCGATGCGCTCACAGTAACCGCGGTGCTGATCACGGTGGCGGTGGGGTTCTATTCTGTGTATCACAAGGTGGCCTCTGGTAAGAAAATTCATCACGATGGCCACGATCACTCTGATGATCAAGATGTAAACCACTATCACCGAGAAGATCTTGACGCCTTTCGCGCATTTCTGCGCAGCTTGATTATGCACGGTGCGGTTGGTACTGCATTAGGTGGTGTTTGTACCTTGGTGGGCGAGCCGCAAAACCTGTTGATCGCGCAAAAAGCCGGTTGGGACTTTATTCAATTCTATTTAGTGATGGCCCCAATCACCATGCCGGTGTTGGTGGCTGGTGTGATTACCTGCTTCTTGCTCGAAAAGAGCAAAATTTTGGGCTATGGCGCTGAGCTGCCTGAGGCCGTGCGCACTGTGCTAGAGGATTATTCTAGAGAAGAAGCGTCAAAACGCACTAAACGAGACACCATGGCGCTATGGACTCAGGGTGCCGTCGCGTTGATCTTGGTGGCCTCACTGGCGTTGCATGTGGCTGCGGTTGGTTTGATCGGATTGATGATCATCGTGTTGCTGACCTCGTTCAACGGTATCATTGAAGAACATCAGATTGGACATTCGTTCGAAGAGGCCCTGCCCTTCACAGCGCTCTTGGTTGTGTTTTTCGCGATCGTGGCGGTGATTCATGAGCAGCATCTCTTTACCCCGATCATCGATTACGTATTGACCATGGAAGAGTCTATTCAGCCCTCGATGTTCTTCATCGCCAACGGCGTACTGTCGATGATCAGTGATAACGTGTTTGTTGCCACGGTCTATATTAACGAAGTTCGAGCAGCCCTCGATGCTGGCACCATTAGCCGTGAGCATTTCGAAGCGCTTGCCATCGCAATTAACACCGGTACTAACTTGCCGAGTGTTGCGACTCCTAATGGCCAGGCGGCATTTTTGTTCTTGCTGACCTCTGCGCTGGCACCATTGATTCGTTTGTCTTACGGTCGCATGGTGATCATGGCGCTACCTTACACAATCGTGTTGGGCGGTGTTGGCTTGTTGATGGTGAATATCACCCTGTAACGGCAAGCAAAAAAATAAAAGGGGCCGACATGTAAGTGTCGGCCCCTTTTTTGTGAGTAAATCCAGTGGGAGTTGCTGCCTAGCGCTGGTTCAGTTCGTCTCTATTTTCTCCAGATACACTCTTCTCCCAATTGGCTCAGCTTGCCTTCGTGCTGCTTCAGTTCATCGTCGTTTGCAAAAATGATTGGGGTTGCAATTCGCCCTGGATTGAGTCGTGTGATTCCGCTTATTTGTGCCGCTCCACCCGTATCGCTACTGTCCGCGCCGAGCAGCAGGTTGGTCTGGCCGCCGGTCATAAACAGGTAGACGTCGGCTAGGATCTCGGCATCAAGTAAGGCTCCGTGTAGGTCTCGCTGGGAGTTGTCGACGCCATAACGCTTACACAGTGCATCCAAATTGTTCTTTTGCCCTGGGTGTTTTTGCCGTGCCATAACCAGTGTGTCGATGACACTGCAGTGATCTGCGACCGGCGCGATGGTGGGCTTCAATAGGTTGAATTCGTGGTTGATGAACCCAACATCAAACGGGGCGTTGTGGATAACCAGTTGCGCCCCTTCGATAAACGAGAGAAATTCTCCGGCAATCTGTTCGAATACCGGCTTGTCCATTAGAAATTCATCAGTAATGCCGTGAACTTCCATCGCCCCTTCATCGACGAGACGATTGGGTTTGATGTATTGGTGGTAGTGACGACCAGTTAGCTTTCGATTAACCAGTTCGACGCAACCGATCTCAATAATTCGATGGCCTTGTGAGGGTTCTAGACCGGTCGTTTCAGTATCAAGTACGATTTGTCTCATAAAAAATTGCAGTTCTTATAGGAAGTTTGATGGACGATTAGCGGATCTTTCGGATGCCGTCGTTGGCCAATTGGTCGGCGAT
>JBOEGJ010000065.1:0-11509 GCA_050633365.1 Cellvibrionaceae bacterium
CCACATTGTGGTGAGACTTAATGACATGAGATTTACCGGTTTTCGACGCCGCCGACTCGATAACATCGGGGTAGATGGTACCCTGAGCCAACCATTTAACGTCTTGCAGTTTGGTGGCTTCTTCATCAAACACGTCGATAAAGGTATTACCGATGACTTTACGCTTTTGCTCGGGATCGGAGACACCTTTGAGTTTCCCCAGAAATAGATCTTCGGCATCAGAACGAATCACAGTCACGCCCATGTTTTTCGCAAACATGTCCATGACTTGATCGCCTTCGTCTTTTCGCAGCAGACCGTTATCCACAAAGACACAGGTCAATTGATCTCCGATCGCCTTGTGCAATAGCGCTGCAACAACCGAAGAATCTACACCGCCTGACAAACCCAGCAGAACTTTATCGTCGCCAACTTGTTCGCGAACTTTGCGAATGGCATCTTCAACAATGTTCGCTGGAGTCCACAGCACTTCACAGCCGCAAGTTTCCAGAACAAAGTGTTCAAATATGCGTTTGCCTTGCAGGGTGTGAGTGACTTCAGGGTGAAATTGAACACCGTAAAAATCTTTCTCTTCGCAGTACATACCGGCAATTGGGCAAGACTCGGTGGACGCCATCAGCTCAAAGCCTTCTGGCATTTGCGAAACCTTATCGCCGTGGCTCATCCACACATCCAGCAGCGAGCTGCCGTCGTGATCAACATGGTCGCGAATATCGTGCAAGAGTGCACTTTTGCCGTGCACATTGACTTGCGCATAACCAAACTCATGAACCGCTGAGCTTTGCACTGCGCCGCCCAATTGCTCAGCCATGGTTTGCATACCGTAGCAAATACCTAACACCGGTACGCCCAAGGTGAAGACAAGCTCAGGTGCTCGCGGGGATTGACCTGCAGTCACTGACTCGGGACCGCCCGCAAGAATAATTCCGCGGGGATCAAAATCGCGAATTTCTTCTTCGGTCATATCAAATGCACGAACTTCGGAGTAGACGCCAATTTCGCGAACTCGACGGGCAATCAATTGGGTGTACTGTGATCCAAAATCGAGAATCAAAATACGTTGAGCGTGGATATCCTGAGTCATTGCTTATCTCGGTTGTAATAAAGTGTCATGGTTATGTCTGAATGAAAAACGGGTCAGCTCTAAAGAGTTGACCCGAATACTCATTCTTACCACCTCTGGCTAAGAGGAAGCTTATCGGCCACCAACGGGATAGTTGGGAGCTTCTTTTGTAATTTGTACATCATGGACGTGTGACTCACCCATTCCCGCAGCGGTAACACGAACAAATTCAGGCTGCGTACGCATGGTATCGATATCGATACTGCCGGTGTAACCCATGGCAGAACGAACACCACCCATCATCTGATGGACGATTGCCGCCAGTGGGCCTTTATAAGGTACACGACCTTCGATGCCTTCAGGCACCAGTTTTTCTGCGCCTTGGCTAGCATCTTGGAAGTAGCGATCCGAAGAACCTTGAGTCTTAGACATCGCGCCCAAAGACCCCATACCGCGATAGGCTTTATAGGTACGGCCTTGATAGAGCTCAACTTCCCCTGGCGCCTCTTCGGTGCCCGCGAACATTGATCCCATCATGATGGCGCTGGCGCCAGCAACAATGGCTTTGGCAATATCACCGGAAAAGCGGATGCCGCCATCGGCAATTACCGGTACACCGGTACCTTCTAGCGCTTCAACCACATTGGCTATCGCTGAAATCTGTGGAACGCCAACACCGCTGACGATGCGAGTGGTACAAATTGAACCTGGGCCAATACCGACTTTTACGCCGTCGGCGCCTGCCGCGACCAGCGCTTTTGCCGCCGCGCCCGTGGCGATGTTTCCGCCAATAACTTGTACTTCTGGGTAGTCAGCTTTGATTTTAGCAACGCGGTCAAGAACGTTCTTCGAATGCCCGTGCGCGGTATCTACGACGAGTACATCAACACCGGCGGCGACCAAAGCGGCAACGCGATCGTCGGTGTCTGGGCTGGTGCCTACAGAGGCTCCAACGCGTAAACGCCCTTCAGGATCTTTACAGGCATTGGGGTACTTCTCTGCCTTATTCATATCCTTAACTGTGATCAAGCCACGCAACTGGAATTGATCATTGATCACCAATACCTTTTCGATACGGTGCTTGTGCAATAGCTCGCGAATCTCACTGGGCTCAGAGCCTTCAACGGCGGTCACTAGCTTATCTTTTGGCGTCATGATGCTGGAAACGGTGGCATCAAGATTGGTCTCGAAACGAACGTCACGACCAGTCACAATCCCCACTAAGTCGCCGTTTTCGAGAACCGGTACACCAGAGATATTATTGTGCTGAGTCAGTGCAACGAGATCGCGGATGGTCGCGTTGGATTCGATGGTAATCGGATCTCTAACCACACCGGCTTCAAATTTCTTAACGGCGCGAACTTCCATCGCCTGCTGCTCTACCGACATGCTTTTATGAATGATGCCGATACCACCTTCCTGAGCGATTGAAATCGCCAAACGGGATTCGGTTACCGTGTCCATAGCCGCTGAGACTAAGGGCATATTCAATTGAATGTCGCGGGTCAGCTGAGTTCTCAGGGATACATCTTTGGCGGTTATTTCAGAGTAACCTGGCACCAACAAGACATCATCAAAGGTCAACGCTTCCTGAGCGATACGTAGCATAGGGGATCCAACCTCAAATTAGAGAATTTGGGAACCGCAAATACGACAAAACCGGGGCTGGCAAACTCATTTCTGAGGCCCCTATAGTCATTATTCGAGCGGTTCCAGGATAAACGCGGAATTATAGGCTAAAACACGGAAAGAGGAAACTCATATTCCGCTAAGAAGCTACCGATAAGGCCGCTAGAACGCTGATTAATAACATCATTCTCACCGTCTAGCATGACAAGCAGATGACGCTCCCTGAAGTTTCTGTTCCGACCCATCTCCGCAAGAGGACTAACCCCAAGGCCTCTGGCCCTGAGACCAGAGCTCAATTCAGCGTCAACTTTCTATGCCCCTATCGTCGAAACTGCCATGGCGCCCCTTGCCACTGGCGAAAGCCGCGGCCCCTTGTCGTCCTTCGGCAGCGAGAATCGGCGCGGCGCATCGTCCTTCGTTAATCAGCGCTTCACTGAGAGACAGATCCCACTGCTGGTAGGCACTCATTCTATCGGCCTTCATACAGGCCTGAGGAAAAGCCGCTATATCTTTCGCCAAGGCCTCAGCCGCCTCTCGCACCTTTCCTGCCGGTACCACTCGGTTGGCCAAGCCCATAGCCAGAGCTTCGTCGGCCTCTACCGGTCGCCCCGTCAACATCAAATCCATAGCCCGACTCTGACCAATCAATCGAGGAAGGCGAATAGTGCCGCCATCAATCAGAGGCACCCCCCAGCGGCGGCAAAAAACTCCGAGTACCGAATTGTCGGCTACCACCCTCATATCGCACCACAGGGCGAGCTCGAGCCCTCCCGCCACTGCAAATCCTTCGATTGCGGCGATGACCGGCTTACTCAGCAGCATGCGACTCGGCCCCATCGGCCCTTCACCTTCGGGATCAATTCTATTGGCCCGCTCGGGATCGGCAACGGCTTTTAGATCTGCGCCTGCGCAGAAGGTGCCGCCATCGCCATAAAATACGGCAACCTTGGCGCTGTCATCGGCCTCGAACGCCTGAAAGGCCGCTTCCAAGGCGCTGGCTGTTGGTCTATCGACGGCATTTTTTGCCTTCGGACGATGCAAAATAATGGTGGTGACCTCACCGCATTTAACCGATTCTACCGACATGACAATCCCCTGCTGATAAATGATGATCCGATAATAGGCCAGTCGGCAACGCTCGCCTATCGACTAATTGTGACAAAAGTGCAGACCGCTTTTACCCTATCACCCCCAGTAAATATCGACACTGCAACGCCGCCTTTTATGCACAGAGACCATTCGATCACCTCTGGCGCACTTACGGCGCAAGCGCTCAAGAGTTTCGCTGATTTTTCTGACGATACCGATGTTCGCTCTTCCACAGAACAATGTTGAATGACACAATGCCGCCATGATGAATTCAGCCCAAGCCAATCCAACCCTTCAGCGAGAAATACTCACAGTATCGCAACTCAATCGCCGCGCTCGGCAGCTGCTCGAAACGCACATGCCAATATTGTGGCTCGAAGGGGAAATCTCAAACTTTGCACGCCCGTCGTCGGGGCATTGGTACTTCACCCTAAAGGACGCCAACGCTCAGGTGAAATGTGCGATGTTTCGCAACCGCAATCAAACCGTGCGCACCGTACCTCAACAAGGGCAAAAGGTTTTGATTCGCGCCAGAGTCAGTCTCTACGAAGGCCGTGGCGATTATCAAGTGATCGCCGAACACATGGAAGATTCTGGCGTCGGCGCCTTACAACAAGCTTTCGAAGCTCTAAAGCACCAACTTCATCAAGAGGGACTGTTTGATCCCAGCACAAAAAAACCTCTGCCCGCACTGGCAAAACACATTGGGGTCATAACCTCGCCAACCGGCGCCGCGATTCGAGATATTTTGCAAGTACTCCGCCGACGCTTTCCTGGCACTGCTGTATCCATTTTTCCGGTGGCAGTACAAGGCGCTGAGGCAGCACCACAAATTGTTCGCGCGCTTTATAACGCCAACCAACTGAGCTCCTGTGATCTATTGATTGTCGGGCGCGGCGGCGGCTCACTCGAGGATTTATGGCCGTTTAATGAAGAGAGTGTGGCGCGGGCAATTTATGCCAGTCGCCTGCCGATCATCAGCGCCGTAGGCCACGAGGTCGACATCACCATCGCCGACTATGTTGCCGACCTGCGAGCACCCACTCCGTCGGCGGCAGCGGAACTTAGCACCCCCGACGGCAATGATATGCTGCAACAATTTGCAGGCTATGAAGTGTTACTCGAAGAGTCTATGGAGCGTCGACTTGAGCGCAACCAAGAGAAGCTCTCAGCATTGGCCGCGCGACTGCAACACCCTGGTCAAAAGTTGCAAGCGCAAGCCCAACATCTGGACAACCTCGACATTCGGCTGCAGCGTGTTATTCAAAACCAACTGCAGCAGCAACGCCAAAAATTGCAGCAATTGGAAACTCAGCTGCACCACAAGGCCCCCACTCAAAAAATGCAGGCGCTGCACGAACGGTTAAATCTTCTGCACCAAAAACTGAATCAACAAATGCAGCAAAAGCTCAGAGACAGCCAACAAGCACTGGGTAAGGCAGCAGCCGTTTTAGACAGCGTTAACCCTCTGAGCATTCTGCAACGAGGCTACTCGGTAACCAGCAGAAGCAGTGGTGAAATTGTTAGCGACGCGAAATCAATCAATGTAGGCGATACACTAAACACTCAGCTCGCCCAAGGAAACGTCGAGTCAATCGTTCAGAAAATTCACTCATAGGATTTGCTAAGAACGTTTGTCGGTAGGCGAACTCTGCGTCGTAAACAGCGCAGCGCAGGCCCGCTACCCAGTCGTCACTTGATTTCGCCCTTTATGCTTTGAATGATAAAGGGCGCTATCGGCGCGCTCGATAACCTGCTCAACCGACAAGTCACTGGATGAGCTTTCGACCACCCCCAAGCTGCAGGTTAATCGCAAACTTTGCTCGCCCTGCTCGATCACCATCGCAGATACTCGCGCTCTTAGTCGCTCTGCGATTTGAGTCGCCTCGCCTAGACTGGTATCGGGTAAGAGCACAACAAATTCCTCTCCCCCCAAGCGTGCGGTAACATCGCCTTTACGGGCTTGATTGCTCAACAGCTCACCTAGGGCACACAGGGCTTTATCACCCGCTGCGTGGCCGTAGGAATCGTTAAAGGTTTTGAAATTATCGATATCGAGCATAATCACACAAAGCGGTCGGCCCGCCCGCAAATTACTGTTCCACAAGGTGCTGGATTGCATCGCAAAGGCGCGACGATTGGATAAGCCCGTCAGGCCGTCTTGATAGGCCAATTCACGCATTTTTTCGCTTTGAGTTTCAGCCTCAGCAAATCGAGCAGCCAAAGCTAAGGCCAGCAAAGTCGCTTCGATCAACAAACCCATTTCAACGCCGCGAAAGGTCCATTCGTTAAAAGGAATAGCGCCCAGACAGGCCAAGGTGGTAGATGCAGCTCCCAGCGCGCCAATGATTACCGCCACTAAAAAGTAGTAAGCCCCCTTGCCGCGAGTTTTCACCGCGAAAAAACCTAACGATATCATCGCCAAAGAATAACTTACGGCAAAAACAAAGGTTAACTTCATCAGCAAGGCGCGTAAGCCAAACCAATAACTCAGCGCAGTGGCTACAACCAGAAAACCGATAACACTGATGATTGACCAATGAACTCGAGGGGCCTGTTCGCGAAGTTTGAGGAACGTAGAGGCAAAGAGAAGACCGCAAGAGCCGTACAACATCATATGAATGGGATGAGACCACTGCGCCCACTGGGTACTTGCAGGGTAGAAATAATGCATTCCATAACCGGTGTAGGCCGTCGCCATTAAAATAAAGGCGGCTAGGAATGCGGAATAGCTTAAGTGGCTCTTTTCCCTCAACCCCACAAACAACATGAAGTTGTACGCCATTAGCGCCACAATAAACCCAAGACAGGCGCCATAGCTGAACATACGCATGTCTTGGAAGCTTTCGTATTCCGAATGGGTGAAGAACCTTAAAGGAATCGGAGATGGGTCCGGCGTTTCAATACGCAGCAGAATATAAGATTCTCCGGCCGGCACTCGCAACCGAAAAACAAAATTCACATCATCGCCACGCACCACTGACCTTGGATACTGATCTCCATTGATCAGTCGGTCCAGCAATTGATAGTTATCATCTATCTGATAGAGCTCAATATAATCAAGCCAAGCATTATCAACCAACAGATAACGTAATCGCGCCTCATTCGAAGGATTACTGAGCCTCGCCATCAACCAATAGCCACCAGCATCCAAGCCAAAATTGGGCACCTGCTGGACAGACGTTTGATAACGGCCCAACCGATATTGCTCCAACGCCTGCCGCCAAGATAAACCATCAACGTCTTGAAGAGTTTCAAAATGCAGGCCCACCGGCTTTTGGTAGTGTTGCTCCAACACTAGCGATGGGGCCGCAACACTATGCTCCGAAGCCGTGAAAGCTAACACTAAAAGCGTTAAAAAATTGAGAAAACAGATGCGCATGCAGAGTATCGTCAGGGCTCAATAACAAGGTATTGAGAAAGTATACAACATACTCAGAGCTATCGATGTTGATCTAGGACAGCCTTAATCATACTGGCGATTGAAACGCCTAATCGAGATTGCTCAAGCTTGACCACACTGGCGATTGGCCGGAACCGCCACATCCATTTGCTTAGGCGTCGGCAGTACTAAAGCGGCCATCAAGGCTTGATAGGCGGTGCTATCGCGAACCTGTAGACGTGGATTACAGCGTTTTTCTTCACCAATACTACTCACCTGCCAGCCCTTATAATCGTGCCCTGGGTAGACCTGCGTGTGATCGGGAAACGCCAACAATCGCTGCAAGCTTTGGTATTGCTGAGCAGAATCTCCATTTTGAAAATCTGTGCGCCCCGTGCCGCGAATCAACAGGGTATCTCCGGTAAAGAGGCGCTCCTGGCCATCAGCTTGGCTGTAGAAGCAATAGGAATCGTCTGTATGCCCTGGTGTATAAAGCACCTCCAAGGCAACATCCCCAACACGAATACAATCGCCCTCGGTAAAGGCGCGAGAAATACAAGCCACCGAGCTTTGCTGTCCCATTAAGCTTTCACACCCGGTTAATTCCCTAAGTCGCCCCAAGGCCGTCACATGATCCGCGTGGACGTGCGTATCGAGCGCATAACGTAGTTTGAGACCCAGCTCTTCAAGCAGCTGCAAATACAAGCTCTCCTGCCCCGCCACCGGATCAATCAAAAGCGCCTCTGATGTTTTTTCATCAGCCAGAAGATAGGTATACGTCGAGCTATCACGCTCAAATAACTGTCGAAATATCATCAATGCCTCGCCTCATTTTTTCGCATGTGCTTGACGCTACAGGAACCACATAACGCCCAAAACCATCACTAACATCAGGGAAAATAGACGCTGCAGCCTTGCTCCAGCCATTCGACTTGCCAGCCGACTTCCCAGTAACATACCGATTAACCCTCCGCTAGAGACCATCACTAACACCTGTAAATCTAACCCCTCATGCAACCACCAATGTGCCGCAAACCCCGACAGGCTGACGAAACAGATAATAAGCAGCGAACTGGCAACGGCTTGCGCCATCGTCAAGCCGACAATGAGCGTTAGAATGGGAACTATGACAAAGCCGCCACCAACCCCCAACAAGCCAGACAACAACCCAGTAACCATGCCTGCCACTATCGACTTCACCAATATAGGCGATGGCCAATAACCGTTAACCAACAAAGGCATGGGCGTTTGAGTGAGATCTTCACGGTTACCGCGGGCTCGTATGACAACAGCGGACTCAGCCATGGCAGCTTGACGCCACATACGCAACGCCACCCACATCACCAATAGAGAAAAGCCAGTCAACAGCGCCTGCGCTGAGATTCCCCCAGCTAGCCAGCGACCAACCGGCGCCAGAACTACCCCACCCACTAACACAATCGACACGGGCAACCATACGATGCCCACGCCTTTGCGCTGCCATACGCCCAAGCCGGCACTGGCAGCAACCGCACCAAGCGCAATTCCAGTAGCGCTAACCAACGGCAAACCGAGCAACACCGACAACAAAGGCACCGCGAATAGTGAGCCCCCAGCCCCGGTCAGCCCCAGCACTAAACCAATAAAAACACCGACCAAAAGCGCCATCAAGCAACGCTCCTAAGCGGTTTGATTCCACGGCATTTTTGCCAATAACATCCCCATGGCACAGGTGTCGGTGATACCCGCAAAAGTTAATCCCGCGCCGACAAACGCTGAAAGATAGTAGCCAGCAGGAGTCACCAGCGCCCCGAGTAGAACGCCAACCAGCACCAGTGATCCGGCCGTAATTCGCACTTGACGCTCGAGAGAAATCATCGAACGTTCGCCCTGGTGCATTACATGTTCAGGCATTGCCGACACACCACCAGTGACGATTCTCAATGGATTAGGAAGAGACAACGACAGTTTCTCTGCCGCCATTTCTGCGCGCTTACCGGCCTGACAGATCAAATAAATCTCGGAAGAGTCCTCGCCGCCACACTGACGTAAATGGTCCGCGACCTGCTCGGCGGTAAGCGTTTGCAGCGGAAGATTCTCACTACCACGGCACCGGCTTCCTCCGTATTCGGCCGGCGTGCGTACATCCACACACACAGGATTTTTCTGCGCTTTTAATACATCTAGAAATTCAATGACAGAAATCTGAGAAATACTCATAACCTGTTAACTCCTTCACTTAACCAATAACTATTCATCTGGGCAAAACATGTCTTTTAAAAGACTAATCACCCGCATGGCCTTATCGCCATGTAAGCGATAATAGATTGCCAAGCCCTCGCGCCGAGTTGCCACTAATTCGCTCTTACGCAAATTGGCCAAGTGCTGAGACAAAGCCGACTGACTCAAGGGAACTCGCTCATTCAGCTCAGACACCGACAACTCTCCATCCACCAAAGAACAGACAATCATCAACCGATTTTGATTAGCCAGTTGACGCATAAGCTCGGCTGCATCACCCGCATGTCGAGCCATCACAGATAAATCCATGAACTTTCCCTGAGATAATTTGGTATGAATAATACATTAGGATTCACTAATTTAAAATAAACTTAATTAGATTTTTCTAATATATTAATTGCAACCCTGCTACTGTTTAGGTCTATAGGCCAACAACAGCCGGTTCACAGAAGAAGAGCGGGACTAAGGGCAGCCCCTGGATATCAGATGCTTACCCCATACACGCGATCGCCAACCACGGCTACTAACCTAAAGCGATGTAGTTCTCGATCCCCTTAATTTGATCTTCAGGGTGATGATTAACATAGAGCACCGTGGTTTCTGTACCCGCGCAGATTTTTTCAATCAGCGCCAATACCAACTGGCGATTCATGTCATCGAGTCCAAGACAGGGCTCATCAAGGATCAGCAACGGCGGATGCTTCACCATGGCTCGGGCGATCAATAGCAAGCGCTGATCACCGTAAGATAGCTTACCGAAAATTTCGTCGCCGCGATCGCTCATGCCGAGCAACTCTAACCACTGATTAGCCAGCGCTTTTTGTTTGTCAGTACACTTGCTATACAAGCCAATACTGTCAAAGAATCCGGAGATGATTACGTTGCGCAAGCTCGTGGTTGCCTTGTATTCCCACTGCAACGCAGTCGATACATAACCAATGAATTGTTTGATCTGCCAAATACTCTCACCGGTGCCACGCTGAAAGCCAAACACAAAAATATCATTAACGTAGCACTGCGGATGATCACCATTAATGATCGACAGCAAGCCAGTTTTGCCGCTGCCATTGGGGCCACTGAGCTGCCAGTGTTTACCAGGCTCGATGGTCCAGTTGAGTTTATCGATGAGCGCTTTGTCGTCGTACTTGATGGTGAGATCCGTGAGACGCACCAAGGGCTCTTCAGGGTTAAGCGTCGGGCGATCGGTTTCTGGATCAGCCTCTGGCACGTTTAAGTCGGAGGTCTTTAAGTGCAGGAGTTTGTAGAGCTCTTCAAAGGCACCCTCATCGCTACGACTGACTTGATGCTGCAGCCTGCCCTTATCCACATAGGCGATATCGGTAATGAACTCTGGGAACTCATCGAAACGATTGAGCACCATGATCATCGGGACGGTTTCTATTAATGTTTGCAAATGCTCTTGTAGCATCGCCAGAGTATTCACGTCGAGACCATCGAACGGCTCGTCGAGGATTAACAGTTCCGGTCTGCTAGACAGGGCACGAATGAGCATGACCTTTCGTGATTCACCCGTCGATAGCTTACGAAAGGCACGATCGAGTAATTTGGTGATATCAAATTTGTCGGCAAGCTCCTTCGCCAGTTCGATGTCGGAGCAATCTTCAAACAGGATTTCATGTACGGGAGTGCCTTCAGCAATCACATCCATAATATCCGCGTCGTCTTTTTTACGCTCAGCCTCAATCAGCTCAGCCTGCGCCTCAAACGACACCAAACCTACACGTGCCGGCACGCCTTCGATACCGCCCGACAACACATCTCCGGCGCCGGCCAACACAGCCGCCAACGCGGACTTGCCCGCGCCGTTAGTACCGGTAATCACCCAGTGCTGTGAGGTGTCGATCTGCCAATTGATATTGTCGAGCTGAAAACGATCGTCAAAATTAACGGTCAGATCGTTCATGCGAATGGTGGTTGCGCTGGTCATGTGTTAAATCCGCTTTTACTTAAACTGTTGTACTGAAGCTGATGAGCTGCTGAAAAAAAGGCCGAGACCCTTCAGTGAAGAAAGGAGTCTCGGCCTTTATTTCAACAGCCTGCTGGCGCTAACGCCAACAGGTGCTGGGAATCATTTAATAAAAATTAAACGATTTTCTTCATGTCAG
>JBOEGJ010000066.1:0-4823 GCA_050633365.1 Cellvibrionaceae bacterium
CTATTGAAACCAAAACGGTAATAGATATCGCCGAGGTTTGGAGAGAGCGATTGCAGAGCCTTAGCTGGTTCTTTAAATGCCTAAACGAGCCTATTGCTAGACAAGCCAATCAAGAAGATCAATGCACTGGGCACTTTTGGGAATCACGCTTTATCTCACAACCACTGCTAGGCGAAGAAGCCCTACTCAGCTGCATGGCTTACGTGGACCTAAACCCCATTCGCGCAAAGATGGCTCAAACACCAGAAGCCTCTAAACACACCAGTATTCGAGAGCGAATTGTACAGCGCTTTGACTTAGCCGAAGCCATCAAAGGCCAACCCCTTGCGAGCCCTTTTGATATTCCCATAGCCGCACTCGCCAAGTTTGAAGATGCGGTTATCGTTCACGACCAACAAGGTATTCTCTATTCGGTCAGCGATTACCTTCAGCTTGTCGATTACACCGTCGGACAATAAGAAAGGGAAAGCGAGGCTCTATCGACAGCAAGCTCCCGCCTATTCTGACTCGACTTGGAGTTTCCCCCAGTGAATGGCTAGAAAACAGCCAACATTTCGAGCGAAATTTTCGTAAGAAGTTTCGACGACGAATGCTCGCCGCCTAGATATCTCAGATATGCCTACCGGTAGGGAGACCTACGATCAAATTGAGTGATTCTGTCGTTTGAATTCACTTGCACCTTCAATACTCAAATCGAAGCACGAAACTTTGAAACAGACTGAACAAATAGCCGTTGACTCTTCGGTATGTGCCTGTCCAAGGTATTCATTGCCTATCCAAGGTATTCAGTAAGAAGTTTCGACGACGAACGGAATGTGCCTGTCCAAGGTATTCGGACATGTTACTGCCGTGGAATATCAACCCTGTGGTTGGTTAGGCGCTTACATAGTACCGGCTTCTCTGTATAGTTATCCCATATACATAACCGGCATGGAATAGCTGAATACTACATGACTAAGCAATCTACATTAATAGCCGCCCTGTTGCTGTTGTCCTTGCCTGCTTTCAGTAGTGTGAAAGTACTAAATAAAGGAACCGACAGACGGCCAATCTTTATAGGCGCCAATAAAAGCCACGCCCCTCAAGAAATAATTTTCAACCTTAAAAAACTCGTCAACCTAAAATCTAGCCATAAATACACAACTGTAAGAGTAGTAATCCCGCCAAAATCAAGAAAAGAAATTGTCAGACTGTGGCCTAGCCAAAGCAATGCCAAAACAAGCTGGTCTTACAGCTTCAACACATATACCGGCAACCCATCAGCAACACCATCAAACTTTACATACAGCATTCCCTTTCAGTCAGTATCAGCCTATAGAGTAAGCCAAAGCTTTGGAGGGCAATCCACGCACAACAATTCCTATAGCTATTACGCTGTTGATATAGCCATGCCAATAGGAACTCTTATTGTGGCAGCTAGAGGAGGTAAAGTAATTGCAATCGAGCAGGGAAATATTCTCTCAGGTAAGCGGAAAGACCTGCTAGATAAAGCCAACTACATCCGCGTGCTCCATAATGATGGGACTTTTGCTGATTACGCCCACCTAAGATGGGCATCCATACGCCCAAGACTTGGATCAAACGTCAAACGAGGGCAAATTATTGGCCAATCTGGCAATGTTGGATATTCTAGCGGTCCACACTTACATTTTGTCCTTCATAAGAACTTCGGTGGTTCTGTACGCTCTATTCCCTTCAAATTTACGTCGGGGAAGCCATATAAAGAGCAAATACTGGGACCAACTAAAGTGGCAATAAAGCAAGCTGAAAAAGCCTCCGAAGGGTATGCTGAAATTAGGTGGTCAGATCAATAATGCCAGCCTTCACGTTAAAATTTACGGCCTCTCTCATTCCTTTGCATTAATCTCATAATCTCTACTTTTGACTCAAGTTAAAAGTGGGGAGATTACACTTTTTCGTAAGAAGTTTCGACGACGAATGATGGTCGCCTAAACCTCTCACACATGCCTAACTGTAGGGATAGCTACGATCAAGTTGATTGATTCTGTCGTTGAAGTCACACACTCCTTCAATACCCAGCACGAAGTCCTAATAATTGAGACCGATCAGATAAACAGCCGCTGATTTTTCGGAGCGTGCCTGTCCAAGATATTTCCTTTTCGCTAAAGACCTTGCATGCGTTTGGCCAGCCTAAGCTCTCGCACACGCTGCATATAGCTGAACATCTGGCGATATTTATCACCCCTAATTATCACAAACCCAGCCACCGCACAAAGTCCCGAAACTCCACATAGAACAGCCGAACCTGAAAACAGCAAACTAGCCAACGACAGCGCCACACAGACAATAGCCTGTGCTTTGAGCGCCTTCAATCCGAATGTTAGACCGCGAGAGACCAAAATATTAAAAAGCACAAATATCAAAACACTAAACGCAGATGCGCCCATCACCCACCGAGCGTCAAGTCCACTCAGATGCAGCGCTGCCAACGAGGACGACATACCGGAGGCAATCATCAACAGTATCGTCACTAAAAGAAATCGTGACAAATAAGGAGGGAATACCTGTATCGCCAGGTCATCATTCTCTTTTTCGAGGGGCTTATTCATCACTGCCCTACCTCTTCATAAACACCCACTGCCAGTGCGCGTGCCGATCCGGTAAGGGCGCTGCCTGAAAAGCTAAAACTAGCCGCAATTGCCTCTTTCAACTTAAGCTGCAGAGCTTGGTTAATACTCTGATGCGGAAAGCGCTTAGGGTATCGGCCTTCACGAACCAACGCTTTCATTACTTTTCCAGAAACGCCAGGATTATTGAGGCGTATCACCTCAGTCGTTAAGCGTTTACGCTCATGACGGCTCAACCCCTTCAATACCTCTAGCGTGGATTTTGATGTTGTTTTCTTTAGGGTGTGTACAGTCTTGAGAATTGCAGCAGAGGATGCCGCCACTCCAGCCAGAGAAATCACATCCACTGCGTGTGATGCATTGGTATACCATTCTTGACTATCAAACCAATCTTTAGTCTGTGGGTCAGAAACTTCCAATACGGTTCTGCCAATTCCGTTTGCACACTGTAAACCACTCGCAACGGCGGCGGCGTACCCTAAATAGGTTACTGCGGCACTGGTACCGCCGGAGATTGGAATCGCAACGGTCGATCCCATAACTACTACCCAAGACAAAATGGCTGCACCACAACTCAAACCTGTTCCGACTAACTCACCCACAAGTTGGGATTCACGTTGATCGTTTTTTAAAGATGCCGCAAACTCATTCACCGGTCGCTCGCCTTGAGGCTCCCTCAGCACTACGTGAATGGGGTTTTGATGACACAACGGCTGAAACTCCCTCAATTTAACGACGGTAAATTCAGAGTCAATGTAAGAAACCCCCGCGCCATTCAACTCATAGATATCGTCAATGTGCTTGAACAGCTTGGAAAGGTCTAACTCATAAGTCAGACGCTGCTTCAGGATTGATTTCTTTCGCTTCAGAGCAGGAGCGAATAGAGCCAAATTTTGATTATTCATGAAATTCCCTTTTTTTAAAACCACCAAACAAACGATGTGCCGGACAGTTAGAGCTCCTTAGTTTTGACGTAATTATATAGCGATTCACACACTTCTCGTCCCGATATCGGCCAAGGCACTACAAAAAGCGTGAACTGACGCACGTTATTCTCATAGTTCACCGAAAGCACCTAATTAGAATCGATCTGAAGCTGCCAGCTTCTTCTCTAGTCTCCATTAAATCCGTCTACTCAAGTAGCAGGCAGACAGCGGGAGACTACCTAGATTAACAAGGACTTCCCATTTTGCGCGCACTCAACTTGGGTTTTGCGACTCGATTAGGTCGTGATGCGTTCACTACCTACTTCTCATTAGTACTTTTTTCTCGGTTGTTTAGCAGGATTCAAGAGCTTACGCTTAGAGATCAACTATCAAGCCAAACGCTTATGCCTACACCAAGACGACAGCAAGTCATCCTCGAAGAAACGCCCTACTACCACTGCATCTCGCGCTGCGTCAGACGGGCTTTTTTGTGTGGGTCTGACGGCGCAGAGAAAAGCTACGAACATCGTCGTGAATTTATCGAAAACCGCCTGCGACTATTGGCCTCTATTTTCGCCATAGACATTTGCAGCTACGCCATCATGCACAACCACTACCATGTGGTGGTCAAGATTCGCTCCACGGATGAATGGTCGGCGGATCGTGTCATTCAACACTGGCTAACTCTGCACAAAGGCCCATTACTCGTTCAGCGCTACCACGCAGGTGAGACTCTAGATTCTATTGAAACCAAAACGGTAATGGATATCGTCGAGGTTTGGAGAGAGCGATTGCAGAGCCTTAGCTGGTTTTTTAAATGCCTAAACGAACCCGTTGCTAGACAAGCCAATCAAGAAGATCAATGCACCGGGCACTTTTGGGAATCACGGTTTATCTCGCAACCACTGCTAAGCGAAGAAGCCCTACTCAGTTGCATGGCTTACGTGGATCTAAACCCGATTCGGGCAAAGATGACTAAAACACCAGAAGCGTCTGAACACACCAGTGTTCGAGAGCGAATCGTACAGCGCTTTGACTTAGCTGAAGCCATCAAAGGCCAACCCCCTGCAAACCCTTTTGAGCTGCCGTTAGCCGAACTCGCCAAGTTTGAAGATGCGGTCACTGTTCACGATCAACAAGGTATTCTCTATTCGTTCAGCGATTACCTTCAGCTTGTTGATTACACCGGTCGGATAATAAGAAAGGGAAAGCGAGGCTCTATCGACAGCAAGCTCACACCTATTCTGACTCGACTTGGAGTTTCCCCCAGCGAATGGCTAGAAAACAGCCAACATTTCGAGCGGATTTT
>JBOEGJ010000067.1:0-24581 GCA_050633365.1 Cellvibrionaceae bacterium
CTAAATAACTCGGGGCGATTCATGAAAGGGATTCGACCGTGTAAACTTTAAAGGTATTGTCTCTTGAGTTTCTCAATAGTAATTGGACCTTGTCTGGATACTGCCAGTTAATCGCGTTAAATGTCTCCAGTAGCTCCTCTCGGTTGAGATAATCTATAGCGCCGATAAATACGTCACAGGTCATACGTTTTTTGCCGCCGCCCTGCTCATCAACCTTAATAAGGTAGTCTCCTTGGTAATTCTTACGGAGATATTCGTACAAAATGTCGTAGCTTCCGTGATCGCTTTCCATCCAAGCGCCATCGTCAGCTGAGGTAACAAGAATAACGTTGGTAATGTCTGTCATGGCGATGAATTCATCCGAGTTGAAGTTGTGGTTTTTGTATTTGAGGTTCTAGCGAGCGATCTTCATTAACTATGTTCTTTGAATTACAACTATGTTCTTCGAACTAGGTTTTCAGATTGCTCCACCCTCCAACCAGTGTAAGGGAGCTGTACCCAAAAATAAGAATAGAAGAGGTTAAATACCAATAGGGCATGACAATGGCCTTTCCCTAACTTAGAACGCCTGATTCTTTGTAGAGTGCTAGTAACAGATAGTCATAGATGAACAGCGGAAGTGTCAAGTAGAAATCAAGCCCGCATGAGTTGATGATATAACGGTTGTTGTTCCAGTACTTTTGCAGCGTGATCCTGGTAATAGGGAAATACAAACGCGTCACGATTACCAAAGCTGAAACTTTGGCCCACAAAGATCACTGCGGGTAGTGCTCAGGAAGGCCAGTCGAATAGAAGGTTAACCAAGTGAAAAACTATAGGTAAGGGTTGTGGGTGTTTGCTTTTTTTCATTTTCTGTTTCGATGTCCGGAGAGAATATCGTGTCAAAAGAAATTGACTGTGGTTTGAGGCTGTATTTCAATCCAATTATCCCACATGATCTCCATTGTTTTCACTCCGCCAATATAATTGTCATCAACTAAATAGTACGACAATTTACGCTCACCGCGTTCAAATTGATGCATCAGTCGTATGACGAAACTTCGGTTTGGAGGAGTCGCTAGAAGGAAGTATATGAACTGGCCTGCTTGAGCCTGTAAGCTCTTCTTGCCATCTGTAAGTGAGTGGCGCCATTCCCTGCTGGGTAATTTCAAGAAGTCAGAAATATTGGTTGAATCTCCTTTCTTTACCGCTTGCGCCATTACTAGTCGATTGATTCTGTGTGGCTCGATGTATAGACCACTTTCATTCCGTTTAATGGTTTCCATCTGTTCTGCTAGCCCTTCATTTATCCAGGCTGGGGCGTAGGGCATAATTGTATCTACTACTGCATGACTTACTTCATGTCTGATTGTTCTAAAGGTTCCTTCTCTGTCTTTCCTGACGTAGACAATTATTTGATTATCTTTTGGGAAGTATAAGCCATAGGAATCAATTAAGTTACTTTGGTTTCTTTCAATTAAATAGTTTCGATATGCATCTCTATCTTTGAGTATTAATATACTGACAGGTATGGTTTTGTACATGTCGAAATACAATACTCGATCATAGAATTCATAAACGTTATTTACGCCGTCAACAATGGACTCGATTTCTTTCGGGGTAATGTTTACATCGATCGCATCAATACTGATGTTGTACCTAGACCAGTCAGATTCTACTTTTTCGAGGGTCACAACCTTTTGTTTTACACCGCTAACTTTGCGGTCGGAAAACTGTACTTTCCCGTTTTGATCGACCCATCTGTAGATTTCAGCCTGTGATGGAGCGTAGATTGCTAGCGCAAAAATCGCTAGGCAGAGACGAATAGACATTAATTTGATGACCTCAAAACGAAAAAATCAGTTTTACATCAAATTTATAGAAAAGTCTGGAGTCTATCGAGTAGCCTTCCCTTTGTTTGGGATTGTCAAATCTCTGGTAGAATCCATTCTTTTCGGGTTAGAGTTTCCTGTAGATACTGGTATGTCTTTACATCATAAATGTTGGTTGCTACCAAATCTATTGCTCTCTCAGTTTGATAATCTGTTAATGACTATGAATAGCCGGACGCCAATCAAATCACTGAGTCTAGCTCCATTAACCATGTGACTAGATTGTTCAGTTCGTGGTATATGCCTGTGGTATATACCCGTCGTATATGCCCATCGTATATGAGCGGAGCGATCAGAGCTTTTGCCTTCATATATATCACATTGCGATTCCAAAAACAGCCCATTGCTCTTTAGGCTAGATGCCCTTCATCGTGTTTACGAAAGTGATTGCGTGGTTCTGAAGTCCTCAACCTTGGAAGGGTACTACGGCGACGAATGATGCTGGCTAGCCTAGGCGCCAACCAAATCGAGGGCTGTGATACCTGTTTTGAACTCTCTTATGAGCCTCATACATATTGAAAACTCAAAGAGCTCTTGGTTTTTCTAATCGTTTTAATGTTATGGGGTATCGATTTCAATCGTACTCCAGTTATCACAGGGTTATCACGTAAGATTCACGATACGGTGTCGAAACAATAAAACTTCTCTTTAGTTCAGGCGTTTTCCTGAAAAGATGGAAGAGAGCACTGAACTCCTCAGGCATTTTGTATCTAACCCATGAGGCGTGAGTCACGCTCAATCAATTTATAACAATGATATCCAACCACTAGGGTGACTTTATGATAAGAGTTAGAGAAGGATTGTTGACGTTCTTTTTAGTAGCGGTATCGGGCTGGGCTGGGGCGGCCGATCCCGAGTTCTATTCTCACAAACGATTAGGGGCTATCAAGGGCGTTGATGTGGTAGCCTATTTCTCTTTGCTGCCGGGCGAGTCAGCGGTGAAGGGAAAGAAGGAATTCAGTCACGTTTGGAAAGATACCCAGTGGAGGTTCTCGAGTGCTGAGAATCGAGACAAATTCATAGCAAACCCAGAGCGATATGCGCCGCAGTTTGGTGGCTATTGTGCTTTTGCCACTGCTCATAACTTTACCACGTCTATTTGGCCCGATAGCTGGTTGATTATCGACGACAAATTGTATCTCAATCACAATCGAACTTCGGCAAAGAAGTTTCGCAAAAGCCCTGAGTACTACATCGACAAAGCCAGTAAAAATTGGCCGACGGTTTTAGAGAAATGCGAAAGACGTAAGAAGTGTAAGAAACCGTTCAAAGTTAAAAGTTAGAGTTTACGTGCTTTGAGTGTCTATTGGTCCGCGATCGAAAAGCGGTCTCGTCCATTGTGTTTGGCTTGGTAAAGTGCTTGGTCGGCTTTTTCGATGAGAGCTTCGATGTTGAGAATTGGCGGCTCTCCCAAAGCAATGCCGATACTGACACTTAAGGTGCTGCTGCAGCCGGATTCAGCGTGGGGGATTTTAAGATCTCGAATTCCCTTCAGAATTCGGTTGGCTTGTGTTTTGAGTAGTACAAGATCTGATTGAGGTAGAATCAGTACGAATTCCTCACCACCATAGCGTGCGACTAAGTCACCCGCGCGGGGAAAGAGTGATTTCAGCAGTTGGGCCACCTTTTTAAGGCTGTGATCTCCTTCAATATGGCCGTAATGATCGTTGTAGCTCTTGAAATAATCAACGTCTATCATTGCTAAGCCGCAAGCTTGATTGTTGCGATTGGCTCTTCGTATCTCCTGATCGACGATTTCATCGAAGGTACGCCGGTTGGGAATCCCAGTTAGACCATCAAGTCTCGACAGCTGCAGAAGTTGCTTGTTGGCATTTTCCAAATCTTGAGTTTTCTCTCGCACTAACGCTTCTAAATTATCGCGGTAACATTCCAGTTCGCTTTCAAGCGCCTTACGTTCGGTGATATCGATGAATGTGATTACGGCTCCCTCTTGTTTGCCGTTATTGATGATCGGGCTCACAAAGTACTCGATGGGGAAACAGCTGCCGTCTGTTCGCCAGAAGTACTCATCATCTCCGCGGCGTGAGTGTCCGTCTCTGACGGTGGCGTAAATGGGGCAGCTATCGATGGGGTAGGGGCGGCCGTCAGGGTAGTGGTGGTGAACTACCTCGTGATTACTGATGTTGGTCATGTCGGCCATGGTTAAGCCAACCATTTGTGCGGCGGCATTGTTAACGAAGGTGGTATTGCCGTCCATGTCGATACCATAAATTCCTTCGCTGGCGTGATTTAAAATGAGTTCCAGTTGTTGCTGGCTATTATCAAGCAAGGACTTGAGCTTTTTGTCGTTCATGAGGTCACAGGAGAATCTACTGTCGTATTTTGAGTATAGATCAACAATGTGTATTCGACTCCAGAGGTTAGGCTAGAGCCCTGAGGTTGCAATGGGCTACAATGCCAGTTCACTCAATACTACTCGAGATTGTCTCTTTGTCGATTAAGCCCAAACAACTGCTGGTCAACCTGCTGTCGGTTGCCGATCAGCCCATTTCTGCGCAGCAACTGATTGGCATCGCGGAGCTATTTGACATAACGCCGAACAATGCCCGAGTTACCCTGGCTAGATTGACAGCCGATGCCATGATCGAATCTCCCCAGCGTGGACTCTATCAATTGGGGCCCAAAGCCCGGTCTCTGGCGGAGGACATTTCACATTGGCGCGAACTGGAGTCTGGAGTCCTGGCTTGGCAAGACGATTGGATCGGCGTTTATATCGGCACGTTGGGTCGAACGGATCGAACAGGGCTGAGGCGTCGAACACGAATACTCAGTCTCGCCGGTTTTGAACCTCTCGAGCAAAACCTCTGGCTGCGTCCCAATAATTTGCGCGGCGGTGTAGCGGCTATTCGTCAGCGTTTGTATCAGCTGGGATTGGAAGAGTGTGCGCGGGTGATGCGTCTAGATGATTTTTCCGATGCTGAGCAGCAGCAAGCCATGCAGCTGTGGGATTTGGACAAACTCAGCCAATGTTACCGTGAAGAAACTGCCGAGATGATAGAGTGGATGAAGATGGCTTCTGGATTGAGTTTAGAAGAGGGAGCACGCCAATCCTTTTTGCTCGGAGATCGTGTTTTACGACACATTGTTTTTGATCCTCTGCTGCCGTCTCAAATGATCGACGCCGCGTTGCGCTCTACCTATATTGATACCATGGTCAGGTTTGATGATGTAGGCAATCGCTTTTTTCGCCAGCTATACCGTCGTTTAAGTGAGGATGCTGAGTAAATGCCACACAGAAATGACTGTGCGGCCGCTGTAGTTTTTTTTGTCAATCTATCGCTATTGAAGATGCTAGAGCGATAGCGCTGGGTAATCTACGCTGCTTTCGAAGATACCAATTTCATGACATGCCAATAGTTGGGTGGTGTCGGTACTGCATCTTTTTCGCGCAATAGCTTGTGCAACCTAGGTAGTTGCCAAAATGGAACTGCGGCCAAGGCGTGATGCTCAATGTGATAGTTGACGTGGAAAGGGGCTACAAACGTACGGGCCAAAAAGCCGGCTTGTGTTGTGCGGGTGTTTTTTAGCATGTCGGGGCACTGCTCGGTGATGGCGTGCTCTGCCAGAGCACGAATGCGAATAAACAAATAGTACGGCATGAGATAGGCGATGATCCACGCTAAAAATAGTTGCGGATGGCCTAAACCATAACAAACTAAGAATAGGGCCAGATTAGTTACCAAGGTTGGCCAAGCTTCTTTAAAAAACGTTTTTACATAATCAAGGTTGCTCTGACCGTCTCGTGGCAGTTTTTCGATGTCACTGGCCATGGTCCACTTCAGTACCCCAGCGTTCATCAGAATCATGCCGTAAAGTGCTTTAAGTCCGGTGATTCCCAAGCAGTCTCGCGTGAATTTTCTTACTAGCGAGGCACGTGTTGTCGGCAGCCCTCGAATGAGTGAATAATCAATGTCTTCATCAGTACCGGTTTTAGCGTGGTGGACAAAGTGATGCTTACGGTATTTCTCGATTTCCAAAAAGACCGGATAGCCGCACAACCAATTGGTGAGGTGATCGTTTAGCCACACGTTGTTGAACAGCGAGCGATGGGAAGCTTCGTGCATCAATATCGCCATGGCGAGTTGTCGACCTCCGATCACTGCGATGGCCGCCACGATCACTGGGATCGCAATCCATAGAGTTTGTTGCTGAGCCCAGACGATAGCGGCCATTGCGGCGGCTACCACCACCCAGACAGACACTACGGCTCGCCATCCCTGCCAGTCGGAACGCTTGTGCAGGTTAACAACCGTTTCCTTGCCCAGTAGCTCGGTGAGTTTTCGGCGCGCGGTCTGACGGTGCAGCCCTTCGTCTTCGAACTGATTGTCTAGGGTGCTCATGTTGGTATCTCTTACTCAGGTGGTTGAAAGCAAGATATTACACAATATGGCAAATATCAATATTTTGTGTAACTTATCTGTTGCACTCTTCTGAGTTCACCTTATTCGTCGATGTCAGTAGCGACCTTGAATACCTTTAGTTTAGTGGGGCCAGACTAGGTGACCAATGCAAGATGACTAAATACTAGAGGATCTAATTCTAGAACGCTGAGCGGCTTAGTACCTTGGTCAATCAGATCGATTCTAAAAGCCCAGCTCGAAGCCCACTAAGACGCGATCACGCTCATCAAACTGGCCGTACAGACCGTCGCTGTCTCCCAAAAACACATCGCTGGCGAGCCACAGGTCAAGATTGCTCAGTAAGGTATGAGTGAGCTTGAAACGCCACAGCTGGTCTTGTTGATTAAGGGAATACTGCCCTTGAATCTTCGCGGTCCAAGTTTCATTGGCAAAGTTTCGCTCGGCTAACAGGGTGATTGTTTGTTGTTGTTGATCGCGAGTGATATCAGAGTGGTAGTCGCTAAGAAAGCTCTGAAACCACTGCACGCTGATAAAGGTATCCGTGAGTCCCTGCCAGTCGACACCCACTACGGAGCTGAACTCTTGGCTGTGCTCAATACCGCCTTTTCTGGAATCGTGTGCCAAGGATTCACTCAGATGGTAGCTGTCGCTGTACCAACCGGCTTCGGTTCTTAGGGTAAAATCGCCGAATGAATTACTGGCGGTGAAACCGATTAAGTGGCTGCGCTGGTATTGCGCTTGAATGAACAGCTCTTCACCAATAAGTGTTTGATAGTTTACTGCTGAATCTCGATAGTGATAAAAGTAATTGGCAGTGAGATCCCAGCCCTTCCAAAAACTGGACCAGCGAATACCCACATCGCTGTCGTGCAGCCAGTGATCGGGTTTATCGGCGGCGTTAACGGTGATCGACGTTATTGTTGCCTGTGTTGGTGGCTGCGGTACTCGCAACGGTGACGTTACTTCGAAGGCCGTTCCCGCCTCGGCCAATTCATGATAGCTGGTGTCGGGAATCCACAAGAGCTGTAGGTTGCTGTCATCGCTTAGGGTAATTTCCACATTGAGCATCCACAAAGGAATGCGCGAATCGTCGAAGTCGTCGAGGATAAATTCTTGAAAGCTCTGTGGCGTAATGACATCCAGCACCTTGAGGCCGTCGGCTTGCCCCCAAACCACTTGTTGTTTTCCTAAGCGCCAATAGGCGCCGAACCATTCGGCGTCGAGGTAAAGTTCTCGCAGGGCCACTTCGCCGTGGCTGTCGCGCAGCAAGGGGTTGTTCCAATCACTGTAATTGTCGGGATGGGACTCGGACGAATAGAGTTGAGATTCACCGTCCCACGCCAGCCGCGCGATGGCGGTGATGTCGAGATTATCTGTCGGCGAATGATTCCACTCGAGTTGCAATTGTGATTGATTTTTTTGTCGCTGGTCCCTTTCGTAAGCCAGTTCATGTTGCCAAGAAGCGCTCCAGTCATTGGCGAGCGAGTGCGTCGGCAGCAATAGCAATGGCGACATTATTGACGACGCCATTATTGGTACGAGTGCTGACACTCGCGTCGAAATCAGTTGCAGGGACTTCATGTTAACCTCCCCGCGATAGGCTACGTTTGGTGAACACAGAATCTTTCACTGCCGACTGGTAATCCACATCACTGAATACAAATTGGCTGGTATGGCCGGTCTTGTGGTTGCTCATGGTCATCTTGTGGCGAGTCCAAATACCATTCACTTGGCGCACATCATCCGCGATGAGTGTTTTCAGCGGGTTATTGCGCAAATCCCAGTAGTTGGCCTTCACCACGAGCCAGCTTTGTTGATCGATCCACAGCTCAACTTTTCCATAACCCAGCTCTTTGGCGACCTTATCGCTGACCGGCGTGGCGATCATACGATAGGTGTTGCGCTGGTGTAATTGCTGTTGGTCTTGTGTCACGTACTGATAGTCATTGGTATCGAGTTTGCCCTCCTTTTTGATGTCTTCGTAAGTAAAGTCGGTGCCTAGAAAGTAGTCGCCGCGATCAGAGGCCGATATTCGGCGCACCTTTCTTAGCGCCGGTAAATACAGCCATTGATCATCTTCACTGGATTTTTCAGCTGGGTAGTCGTAGGTGAGAAAACCCGTGTCCTTGACATTGGTGGGGCTCAAATAGAAGAGCACGGTACGCTTGTCGTCACCAAAATATTTGCGATAGCCGATGGTATTACGAAGACGTTTCTTGCCGCGTCGATCGGTCAGAGTCATGTGTAACTTGCGAGTAACTTGATGGCCGTCGTCCATACTGTTGACCTGATTGACGATCCATTCACCGCTGGGCAATTCAGAGCTTTCGGCCTCGACGTTGGATGCGGAAAACAGCAGCGGCCCCAGTAGCGCCGCGGTCGCCAAAGGCGCCAAACTCAGCAGACGATTACCGGCAGGGGTGGTTGCCTCGAGCGTGGGTTGGTTACTCACCCACTGTAAATCGCCCAAAACGAACCTGGGCTTGAAAACTTTAATGAGTGCGGGTAGTAGGGTGACACTGGCCAAAAAGCTTGTGGTAACTGCGAGCGCGACTATGGTGCCAAAGTTGTTTAGAGGTACCACTTTACTGCTGATTAAAACGCCAAATCCACAGGCAATGGCCAAGAAGTTGAACAGCAGTGCGCGGCCGGTGGTGGGGAAGATTGCTAAAATTCGAGCGTTTATTTCAGCGTCATTAACGCTTTGTTGCCGACGCGAGAGCAGTGTAAATTGTTGACGGATTCGATCCAAGGTGTGTATGGCGAAATCCACACCCAAGCCTATGGCGACACTGGCAAACATTGACGTGCCGATACCGAGTCGAATATCCATGGCTGCCATCGCTGAGTAGATCAACAGGATCGAACTGGCCACAGGCAGAACCGAAAATACGCCGGCTAAACTTGATCCAAACAGTATCGATGACACCAACCAAACCAAGACTATCGCAACCCCAAGGCTGGCAAAGTGACTTGTACCTATGTCTTTGATCCAGTGGTGGTTGAGTGTGACTCGACCGCTAAGGGTCGCTTGAATGTCGTCATCGTTAAAGTGATCGGCGATATAAGCCTCTAGGGCTTCAATGACTGGGCGGTTATCGGTAAAGGCGGCGCTGTTGATGTTGAGTCGAATGTTGGCGATTTGATAGTCGTAATCCACTTCTTCTTCGAAATCCGTTGGATCACTTGAAGCGCTGTAGAGTAAAAAATACTGAGCAACTGAATGACTGTCGGACGGCAGACGATAATCTGCGGGATTTCCATTGTTCAATACTCGGTTCATTTGCTTTAGATAATCCACAATGGAGGTGGCGTTATTTACCGTAGGTAAACTCAATGCGTAGGTCTGCAGTGCCTCCATCTTTTTGAGGTTTTTAATCTTGAACAAGTCTTCGACGGCTGGGGTCTCAATGACGATGTCGAGGTTGTTACTGCCATCCAAGTGTTTATTGATGAGTCGATCTGCTTTGTAGATGGGCTCGCTGGGATGAAAGGTCTTAATACGGTCTTCATCGACAATCAGTTGACTGGCAGAAAAGACTCCGACAACAATCAAAATGGCACCAGCGGTTAGAACGGTCTTGGCGTGGGTCAGACTGGTTCGTCCCAATGCTGTCATTAAGCTGGCAAACAGATCTTTGTCCGAGTTCGACTGCAGTTGAATAAAGCGCTGGCTCACCTTTGGTTTCGACCAGGCCATAGCAGCGGGCAAAAATACCATTGAGAATAACCAAGCAATCGCCACTCCTAAAGCGGTGAACAGCCCCATGTATTTAAAGGGAGGCATGCCCGAGGCGAAGTACAATCCAAAGAAACCGGCCATGGTGGTGAGCGTGGTCAAGGTAATGGGGCGCCACATCTCTTCCATGCTGTGTTTGACCAGTAGCACGCGGTCGGTCTCCGGCTGACGGCTCTGTAGTTCGTAGTAGTGGCTGAAAATATGGATGGCATCGGCCACCGAAATTCCAATCAAAATGACCGGCAGCGCATTCGTAATCACGTAGAAGGGGGTCGAGCTCGCGGCCATCATGCTGAGCGTAATGAGCACCGAGGCGGCAATAATGACATTAGCCAGCAATGCCGGTGCAAGGCGGCGAAAGGCGATGCCGATGATTAGAGTAATGATCAAACCTGCTAAAGGATTTAGGCGGCTAGCGTCACTATCGACGTAGCTGCCAAGATAACCCGCAACGGCGCCCTCGCCGGCAAGGTGTAAGCTAACGCCCTCGGGAGTTTGGATATCTTGGAGCAGGTTGTTGATGTCGTGATAGGTTTGCTCGGCTAGATTCTCGTCGAGCATTTCAACCACAATGACTGTGGCTTGTCCGTCTCTGGCGACTAACTTTCCTTGGTAGAGCGGAAAGTCTTCAATAGCTTTTTTTATTCGAAGGCCGTCGGCCTTTTCGCTCGGGTAGGGTTCAAAAAACGGGTCAACGTCCAGTCCTTCGTCGGTGCCGCTGATGTTGTTTTCAGTTGCCAGGCTCATAATGCGTTCTGGGTCGACGTTGGCGATCTCACTGACTTCATTGGATAGATGATCAATCAGTTGCAAGGCGGAGGTTTGATAAACCCCATTTGGGTTTTCATGAATAAGGGCGATGACCAGCGGGTCTGCTAAGCCAAATTGCTGCTTTACTTTTTCCCGGTAGAGCAGAGCGGGATTATCCGGAGCGATGAAGGCGTCGCCACGGGTGTCTTTGGTGAGACCGGGTAGAAAAGACAGTAAGGCGGCCATTACGATAATGCTCAGTAATGTGAACGCTCTTGGTCGCTCTACGATAACGCTAAAAATCCTTAGAGCCATTGCGTTTTTGGGAAGCTGTTCGTTGCTAGTCAACATGGTTTTCTCCTGAGACAACACGGTAATCAAGGTGGCTAAGAGTTAGAGATTGATCACTATTAAAATGTATATACATGTTTTATTCTGCGGTGTGCGCAGATGATTGTTTGCGAAAGCGAGTGAGCTTTTGCTGGCACGCTTGCCACCAATCCGATTGCGCGAGCTGATGAAGCCAGAGTTTGACCCCACTATGACGCTCGAAATTAATCATGAGTTCGGAGGCGTAAATTAGCGGAGCAGCGATGGCGATGTCGGCGATGGTGAGTTTGTGGCCGGTAAGATAGGGTTTATATTGCAGTTCTTGATCCAGCACATCCAACAACTTTTCTAATCGTTGGCTTTGTTTTTCGATTTCTTTCTGATTACCTTCATAACCCCAAAAAGGAAAGTACACGCGGTTCTTCAATAGGCTGCCAATGCAGTGATTCCAGCGGCTCGCCTCCCACATTAGCCAGCGAAGAACGTGACTTTGATCGCCGTGGTTTTGTGGCCAGCAATCGGATTCGAAGCGAGCGTTGAGATGATGAAGAATGGCGTTGGATTCCCACAGTACTGAGTCGCCATCGACCAACACTGGGATTTTCTGGTTGGGGTTGATGTCGGTAAAACGCTCACTATGGTGCTCAAGTTGATCTAGATAGACAGCATGTGTGGTGATGGGAATGGAACGCCCTTTTGGTGTCAGCGGGCTATTAATGTACTCCAATAGCAGGGCGATTTTGATGGGGTTGTGGGTCAGCGGGTAAGTAAACAGCTCCATGCTGGCGGATTCATTGGTGGTTGGCATTTTATTCTCCTGCTATATCTAATCTATATATATAAATATGTATATGCATGTAATTGATAATAAAAAATGCAGATATCTGCATACTTGATCATTAGGCTCGGCGGCTTAGAGCTTGAGATCGACCACGCGATCACTTACTTCGAGAAGTTGATGGGTCATTTTTTCTCCTAGTGCGTCGGCGATCATCTCTTGTGATTTCTTCCAATCCTTTTTCGCCGCATTAAAAAGTGTCTTTCCTTGTTTGCTGAGGCGAACGAGCTTTTCTCGTCGGTCGCTGCCTTCGACTCTATCCAAAAAACCATCGCGAATAAGAGGCTTTAAGTTTCGTGAAAGGGTGGTCTGATCGAGTACTAAGGCGTCTTGCAGCGTCTTATGACTCGCTTCACCGAGAAAGCTTACGGCCCGGATTATCGAAAATTGCGTCACCTTTATGCCGTGACGGCTCATGTTGTGATCATAAATTTGTGTCATCACCCGGTTAGCTTTGCGCAAATACAAGGCTAGACAGGGTTCTACCCCTTGGGGCGTTTTTGGGATTGTCGTTGTCATGGTGTTATTAAAGTATGTATATGCATGGTTTGTCAAGCGGTAAGGAAAAAGAGGCCTAAAATGACAGCAGATGGAGTTAAAGTCCTAATCTGATTGGCCGGGTGAATCTTGGGCTGGCCGATTGACCTTGTCGAGAGTAGAATCATGCGACACTACTGTGATGTTGGTTTCACCCAGTGGTATGACTCGATCTCTTTATGTATGAACCTCATGCGAAAGTTTGATGGAGTTTGGTGCAATTCTCGTGAATAGGGATATTACGCTAGAGGATTCGAGGTTGGTCGCCGCAAAGCAAGGATTATAGCTTTCAACGTGTGTTGCGATGAAGAGTGGGTATAACTCGCAGAAATCGAATGCGCGGTAGAATCAATAGCCAAGGAATCAACGAGAAACCATGTTTTTGCATCCAGCTAAGAAAGCCCTCTATCGCGATTGTTTGATCGCCTTGTCTATTGCCCTTGGCACTTTTATTGTCTTCATTTTGCTCGATTTAACAGAGCTTTGGTACAACTTTACTCGCGATCATGAAGAGTTTGAACTCGACGAAACATTTGGCCTTATTCTGGGGCTTTGTATTGGTCTTCTGTTTCTCACTTATCGCTTAATGGTTCACCACAAGATAGAAGCCATCAAAAACTATGAACTCTCTAAAGAGCTTGAGGTTGAAGCTAATTTTGATCAGTTAACCTCACTGCCAAATCGCAGGGCGTTCAAACAGCGCATGGATGAGCTAATTTCCAATACAGATCATGGAGAGGATCGCTTTACGCTTCTATCCATAGATCTCGATAACTTTAAGTATATCAACGATATGCTCGGTCACTCGGTTGGTGACCAACTGTTGGTGGAGGTTTCCCAGCGGCTCAACGATATTGGATATCGAAAAATCGAAGTCTTCCGAGTGGGCGGAGATGAGTTTTGTGTGATTCTTCTGGGGAATGCGAGTAACGAAGCCTGTTTGGCGGTGTGTACCTTATTGGATGAAGAAATCGGGCGCCCCTTCGCAATTGAAGGACAAAAGCTGCACATTACTCAGTCTATCGGTATCAGTCGATTTCCTGAGGACGGCTCTGATTACGAGCAGTTGTTGAGTATTGCCGATAGCGCGATGTTCATGGGAAAAATCCCCGGTAAGGACAACAATAACTTTAAGGATGGTGCATTTATTGCCGATATGGAGCGCCGTTTTATCATTCAGCACGGGTTGCGTGATGCCATAGAGCGCCGTCAGTTTTTCGTGGAGTATCAGCCTAAAGTCGATATTAATACCGGTCAGTTGATTGCCTCTGAGGCATTGGTTCGGTGGCATCATCCAGAACATGGCCGTATTGCTCCCGATGAATTTATTTATATTGCGGAAGAGACCCATAGCGTACAAAAAATTGATTTGTTAGTGCTGGAAATGGTGTGTGATCAGTTGCAGCAATGGGGAGACATCGCAAAGCCGGTGGCGGTAAATCTATCTCCTTTATGTCTAGCCGACGAGAGTTTCCCTGATAAGGTATCGACATTGCTCGATAAATATCAGGTTTCGCATCATTTGTTGGAATTTGAAATCACCGAGAGAACGGTTGTCGTGGACTCTAAGATACCACTCAAAATCTGTCAGGAGTTTGAGCGGCAGGGGATTGTCATTAGTTTGGACGACTTTGGGACTGGTTATTCATCACTGTCACATCTGGCGGACTTTCCAATTAACAAGTTAAAAATCGATCGAAGCTTTATTCTGCGGGTTTGTGAAAACGAGCGCACTTACAATATTGTTGCTGCCATTGTGGCTCTGGCGAAAGCTCTGCAAATATGTGTCATTGCCGAAGGGGTTGAAACCACGGAGCAACACAATTGTCTAAGGGGTTTAGGTTGTGAAGAGGCTCAAGGCTATCTCTTCGATGCGGCTCTACCGGCTAATGATTTTCACCAGCGTTTGCTCGAGGCCGAGCGAGTGTCGTCGGCGCCAAGCTGAGCTGCAGATTCAATCAAATTTATCGGTCCTTGGCTGGAATCACCCTGTCGCTGTTTTATTCAGTGATGTCTTTATTCGCCCTTTTTTTCTCCATTGTTTTTCGTGTCCATCGATTGACGGATGAGTTCTGCGAGCGCTTTTACCGCATTCTGTCGTTGTGATGTCCAGGGATGTACAAAGCTGATTCTCAAAAAGTTGAAATAGCGCTCTTGCGCGGTGAACAGTCGCCCCGGCGTTAAAATTAGCCCCTGTTGCTGGGCTTGGCTATAGAGCTGCAAAGTATCAATGGATTTTGGCAGTTCAAGCCATAGGGAAAGCCCGCCGTTCGGTTGGCTGTAGCTGACCAGTTCCGGCATGTATTGGTTTAACAGTTGAGTCAGTTGATGATATTGCTGGCGATACTTGAGCCTTTGTTGACGCATGTGTTTTTCTAACCCGCCATCGGTTAAGTAATCACTGACCCCTTTTTGCAGTGTCTGGCTACTGGCTAATGCGGTTACCAGCTTGAGCTTTTTAATCGCATCGGTATAGCGTGAAGAGACGATCCAACCAAGCCGCAGGTCTCGAGATAGGCTCTTCGAAAATGAAGAGCATAAGATGACACAGCCACTTGTATCGTAGGAGTAGAGTGAGCGTGGACGCTGAAGATCGAAGTAAATCTCACCGTAGATGTCGTCTTCAATAATGACAAAGTCGTGTTTCTCGGCAAGCGAAAGAATGTGTTGTTTGTGAACTTCGGGCATAGAAGCCCCCGTTGGTGTGGCAAAACACGGAGATACGACCAGGGCTTTGATGTCCCAATGCTGGGTGGCAAGTTCGAGGGCTTCGGGGCTGAGACCATCACTGGACGAGCAGGGCAACTCTAAGGCTTTGAGGCCGAGAGTCTCTAGCAGTTGAAAGGTGCCGTAGAAACCGGGGGATTCGACCGCCACTACGTCGCCGGGCTGTGTCGTCGCCATAAGCGCCAGCAGCAGCGCGTGTTGGCAGCCATGAGTAATAGTGATGTCTTCGGCCTGCACGCTGGCGCCACCGTGGGCAACTCGCTGTGCCAGTTGATGGCGTAACTCTGGAGAACCCTGGGGCTCATCGTAATAAAGCTGTTGTTGGCTATCTTGTGCTCGCTGTGCTCTGGCTAGGCTGCGTCTCAATCCCGGTGACTCATCGTCGCCTTTTGCGTGGGGGATCAAATCAAAGGCGGCGCCGCGCTCCATGATATCGAGTAGCACTTGGTCGGCGGAAACCGGAATAGGGCGCACTCTGGGTTGGCTGGTGGCGGGCAGCTTGGGGGGCGAAGTGTCTTTGGGGGCACAGACAAAATAGCCGGAACGACTTCGCGCTTCGATCAATCCTTGGGCTTCAAGATGAGAATAAGCGGCCAGAACGGTGGACTTTGAAATACCTTTGGCGCGGCAAAGCTCTCGTACCGACGGCATGCGCTCGCCGGGGGACAGCTGTCCAGAATCGATCTGTTGATGGAAGTCCCGCTCCAGTTGTTGATATAGGCGCACGTAAAACCTCTTGTAAGAGTACAGATACAATAATTATCAGGGTTACAGTTGAGTCATTCTTACTCTGTGCACTAATATATACTATTTTTTGAATCTGTACCTGTTTTGATGAAATCTCTAAACTGGCGGCTCAATTATTGGATCGGAGTATCGTCCATGAGCGATCGAATCGAAGCTATCAATGTCGAGTCTTTGAGCGATAACACGTCGTCCGTTGAGTATGTCGACAGCTACGTGTCCAGCAAGGTCTATACAAGGCGAATTCAGGGTTACTTTCAGCGTTTGAGGCGCCGGGTTGCTATACCGCTGTTGCTGCTTTTTGTAGCGCTGCCGTGGTTCAGCATTGAAGGGCGTCCGGCCATGTATTTTGATTTGGGGGCGCAGAAGTTTCACGTGCTGTGGATAACCTTTTGGCCTCAAGATGGAATCTTACTCGCTTGGCTGTTGATCATCGCAGCGTTTCTCTTGTTCGCCGTGACCGTTTGGATCGGGCGAGTCTGGTGCGGTTTTAGCTGTCCTCAAACCATATGGACACAGATGTTCATATGGATCGAAGATTTCTGCGAAGGTGATCGCAATCGTCGTATCAAGCTTGATGAGGCGCCTTGGGGTGTCGAGAAAATTCTACGTAAGTCGTCTAAGCAGAGTTTGTGGGCTTTGGCATCATTAGTGACCGGCTTTAGTTTTATTGCCTATTTCTATGGCCCCTACGAATTATTACACGACACACTTTGGCTTGAGGCCTCGTTAGAAACCTACTTTTGGTTATCGTGCTTTTCATTAATGACCTATTTGAACGCCGGTTATTTGCGTGAACAGGTGTGTAAATACATGTGTCCTTATTCACGTATTCAATCGGTGATGTACGACCAAGATACGCTGGTTGTAGCTTATGATCACGCGCGAGGAGAGGGCGCTGCCGGCCGTGGCAATTCTGCGGCAAAGTCGGCACAGGGCGATTGCGTTGATTGCTCTTGGTGTGTGCAGGTTTGTCCGGTGGATATTGATATTCGAGATGGCTTGCAGCCCGAGTGTATTGCTTGCGGTTTGTGTATTGATGCCTGTGATCAAGTGATGGATAAACTGCAGCGGCCGCGGGGGTTGATTCGGTTTGAGTCGGAGCGAGTATTGGGTTCTGCATTTTCTCGTCTAGCCCGACCAAGAATGATTGGTTATAGCCTCGCCTTAACCTTGATGATTGGCGTTTTTGCGCAGACCCTATTGGATCGAGTTCCGCTCGGGGTTGATGTGATTCGAGATCGCGGTACGCATTTGTATCGAGAGCGCAATGGTGCCGTCGAGAATGTGTATACCGTCAAAATTAATAATATGGAAACTCAAATCAATCGCGTTCGTCTGTCAATCGACGAAGGTGCTCCCTATCGCCTCAGGGGGTTAAAAGTCATTGAGCTGGAGCCGGGCGAAGTACTCACCATTCCGGTGCGAATCAGCGCTGAGAAAAGTCAATTGCTGCAAAGCCGAAGTACCATTCATCTGGCCGCTGAAATCATCGGTAGACCAGACACTAAAACCCGTCAAAAAACTCGTTTTATGGCTCCGGCGATTAAACGGTCACTCGCGAGCCTGTAGAGAAAAAGGTAGGTAGCTATGTATATTTACGATCAACGTGATCACACCTTATTGAAAGAGCGAGTGGCTCAGTTTGAGCGCCAGACACAGCAGTATTTGAGTGGAGCGCTGAGCGAGGAGGAATTTCTTCCACTGCGTTTACAGAACGGCTTGTACGTGCAGCGGTTGGCACCGATGCTGCGAATCGCCGTGCCCTATGGGATGTTGTCTTCAACACAGGTGCGGGCGCTGGCCAAGATTACGCGTCACTACGACAAGGGGTATTGCCACGTCACCACGCGACAGAATATTCAGCTCAATTGGCCCAAGTTAGAAGAGGTACCAGAAATATTGGCCGAGCTTTCAGAAGTGAGTATGCATGCAATTCAAACCAGTGGAAATTGCATTCGCAATGTCACCGCAGACGCCTTTGCGGGTGTCGCGGCAGACGAGATAGAAGATCCTCGCCCTTTTTGTGAGCTGGTTCGGCAGTGGTCCACATTGCATCCCGAATTTGCCTTCTTGCCTCGCAAGTTCAAAATCGCAATTAATGGAGCCAAAGAAGACCGCGTTGCCATGAAGTTTCATGATATCGGTTTACAGTTGCACAAAAACGCTCAAGGCGAATTGGGGTTTCAGGTGTATGTGGGCGGTGGAATGGGGCGAACTCCGGTGATCGCTCAGGAGATCAAACATTTTTTACCTCTGCGGTATTTGCGATCCTACTTATGCGCCATTGTGAGAACCTACAATCGTTTAGGGCGACGAGACAATAAATACAAAGCGCGTATCAAAATTTTAGTGAAAGCTATGGGAATCGAAAAGTTTCGAGATCTGGTCGAAGAGGAGTGGGCTTTGATTGCCGATCGTTACGCGCCACTACTCGACGAGGAAGTGGCGTCGGTTAAGGCCTTTTTTACTCAGCCAGAGTATCTTGGGCAAGCCCAATCTCGAGATGACACATCGTCTAAGGCGACTGGATCTAATGATGACCTGGAGTCATTACGGCTGCTGAATCCGAGCTTTGGCCAATGGCTTGATCGCAATGTGCGCGAGCACCGTCAGCGCGAGTATGCCGCGGTGACTTTATCGTTAAAGCCTACCGGTGTAGCACCAGGCGATATTACCGCCAGTCAGCTCGACATTTTGGCGTCGCTAGCGGATCGCTTTTCATTTTCTGAGCTTCGTACCACCCATGAGCAAAATGTGGTCTTGGCCGACGTTGAAAAAAGCGATTTGTTTGAGCTCTGGCAGGCGGCAACTCGAGCAGGGTTCGCGACACCCAATATCAATACCTTGACCGATATTGTCTGTTGTCCTGGCGGTGACTTTTGCGCCTTGGCCAACGCCAAGTCTCTACCGATCGCCGACGCGATTCAGCGAACTTTTGATGACATGGATTACGTTTACGATTTGGGCGATCTCTCGCTGAATATTTCAGGGTGTATGAATGCCTGTGCCCATCATCACGTCAGTGATATTGGTATTTTGGGAGTCGACAAAAAAGGCGAGGAGTTCTATCAAATCACTCTCGGCGGTAATGATGGTCGCGCTCAGGCGGCGATCGGCAAGGTTCTGGGTCCGGCCAGCGAGCGAGGCGCTATTGCTTCGGTTGTTAAGAAGATACTCGATGTTTTTGTCGAGCATCGATCCGAAGGGGAGTCGTTTAGCGAAGTTTACCGCCGCATTGGATTGGCCTCTTTTAAGGAGCGAGTTTATGCCTAATTTACGATCTCGAAGTGATGTTTCGGTCCTCGAAGTTCTAGCCTCAGAGCAGGGCCGCTGGTCAACCGATCAGCTTGTGAATATTAATGCTGTTAATTCGAATGACGTCGATCAAACGCAATATGAGGACGCTGCAGGGCTTGCTCTGGTCTTTGAGTTGCAGCAGTGGCTCAATCGAACCCCAGCGTTAGTCGATGGGTTTGAGCGCCGAGCATTGCGTTTACATGGTGACGAGAATCTGGAGGAGCTTGGTCAAGAGCTTAAAGTTTTTGCATTAATTATTATTGAGTTTTCTCATTTCACCGACGGGCGCGGATTTAGTTTGGCTGCGCAATTGCGAGAGCGTTATGGGTACCAGGGGGAGTTGAGAGCTTCGGGTTATCTATTGGCCGATCAATTGAATTATTTGCGACGTTGCGGTTTCGACAGTTTTACTTTTTCTAACGATGTTAATCGAGAGGATGCGTTGCAGCAGTTGATGGGGTTTAGTGTGGTTTATCAGCCGTCAACCTCGACCTAGGTCGACGGCATTTTTCGCAATTAGAAGGGGTTAAGCATCAGCCCGGACTAATTCTAGTTGTCCCGCTTTACGCTGTACTTGGGTTTTGATCGGGGTTTCGAGCGCCTCAAGGCAGCCGCTGCGGTTTAGAAAGTCTCTCATGTCAGTGCGATCTTGTGCCGCCAATTGGTGGTAGCTGTTATAGGCGCGTTGAAACATCCATTGGCTGTAGCTGTTGATCATACGAGAGCCTTTAACTTCGCCAATCGAGAATTCGTGAGTGCCCAATTGTCGTGGAATTTTCTCACCAGGGTTTTCTTGCATCCATTGTTGATTGTGTTGAATGGCGCTAAGAATGTCTGGTAGTTGTTCCTCGCTCATTTTCTGCAGCAGCGGTATTAGAGTTTCAGGAATTTCATCATCTGCCAAAAAGTCTCCCGATAGAGGCTCGGGATTGTTCATTCGCTCGATCCAGGCATAGACCTCTGGAGCGCGTTTTTGCATAAGCCCTTTCGGGTAAGGATCGCGGCCGAGATGAGCGTAGAGTGGCCCCAACAAACCAAAATCACCAATGCAGGGGCGGCTGCCCAGCAGGTAGGGGGTCTGAGAAAAGTGAGCGTTTAATATGTCGAGTAAATCGAGATAGCTCTCTTCAATGGCGGGAATGGTGGCCTCGGTAACGCCGAGCTTTTTGACCACGCCACGAAAGGGCGCCGACATTTGCTCACCCATATTCACTCGTTCTTCGAGGCTTGCCTCTGGCGCACCCAGCTGACCAAATCCACCAAGGACAAAGTCGCGCTGCTGGTCGAGGTAATTCCAGCGATAATGCATGGCGGGAATCACAAGCCATTCATCGCCGTAACACTCGAGCATTAAGGCGACTATTTTTTGTTTTGGGGTTGTCGGATAAACACTGTGTTGCGGATGACGGGCTTCCAAATAATCGATGATATCGGTGGTGTCCTGAATCACCTGGTCGTCTTGGGTGTGAAGTACCGGAATAATAGGGGCTCCAACACGAGGAATGATGAAGTTACCATAAATATCCAAGGTGGCAGGCTTTTCTTCCCAGTTGAGTTTTTTGTAGCGCATGTACGCTCGAACCTTGCCGGTGTAGTACGACAGATCTGCGCCGTAAATCGTGTATTCAGAAGACATATAGTGACCTATATTTGTGGGTTATTTTGGGCGACGAAAACCGAGCAAACTCAGAATCTTAGAATACCGAGAGCGTTTTATTATCGCTTCTTTATGGGGGTTCAAACTAACGGCGGCTAGAGGGGGTGTCAATTGACTCCTCTATGATTGACGCCGATTGACGGCTTTGCCAATGTCTTCATCATTAATGGCCAGTCTCTATTTTACTCGTCGGCAATATCAACGTGTTTTTTCACGCGACAGTGTTCAATATTTGAGTGTTGGTGGTCGGTATCGATTGTTATTAACAATGGAAATTCGAAGCGGTTTGGTTTTAAGGCCCATTCCGGGAGGAATTAATGAGTGTTTATTATTGGGTCTGTAGGGCTTGCTTAAGCGGTTAAAAAACAGTCAAATGTTCGGCGGGGTGTTGTTTTGGTGGTGGTGGCGCTACAATTTCCGGCTTATTATTGGTGTTTGCACGGTGCGAGACAGGCCGAATGCTTTTTTTGATGCTATCTTTTGCAGTGGTAATAACGTTTTTTCATGGCTCGATAGGCGGGACGTCTACGTAATTTCAGGAAGTGTATTTTGAGAGTGAAACGCAGAGAATTATTGGCCGGTGTCGCAGTGGGCACTGCCTTTGCTGCCGGTAATGCCTATCTGTGGAATATGGCAGAAGAAACCGCTCCGGATGTCTATGGTGATGATGCCTTGGCAGAGGCTGGTAGTTATTTGGACCGTGTCCCCGATGAGGCCATCGTCGACCGTGAGGCCCCTGTTTCCTTGGTTGGCTCCGATGATAGTGGCCCCGTCGACGACTCGGCGGTTAAAGCGTCTGTTTCAGAGTCCTCCATTGAAGAGAAAGTTCGAAATTTCGAAAACAATTTTAGCGATGATATCTATCTACTCGATGATGAATTCCCGCTCCTAGAATCCGTGACTTTGCGATTAGAGCGTGTTCAGCGTGTGGTTGGTCACGGTCATTTTAACGTTCTCGACTTTGATCAGTTGTTGCAGTATGCCAAGGGATATAACTCTGTGGGCGCTTTTACCCCAGAAGAGCTGGCATTCATCGAGAAGATCTATTTCACTCAGGCCAGCGACTACGGTTTTTTGGGCGTGAAGGTGACCGACAATCTCACCACAAAAATCACTCGCTCTGAAATTGTGAAGGTCCCATATTCAGGGCACTTTTTGTTTAAGGGCGAATCGTTAAATTATTACGAAAAACTCAAACAAGATATTGGCCCTAATGTCATTCTGACCTCGGGCATTCGCAGCAACGTTAAGCAGTTGCATCTGTTTTTATCCAAGGCGCGGGCATCGGGTTATAACCTGTCAAAAGCGTCGCGTTCTCTTGCCCCTCCAGGGCATTCTTATCACGGCATTGGCGATTTTGACGTGGGTCGAGTCGGTTGGGGAGCGTTGAATTTTACCAATCAATTTGCCAGCACTGATGAATTTAAGCGCATGCAGGATCTGGGTTACGTTCAAATCCGCTACACCGAAGACAATCGACTTGGTGTGCGATTCGAGCCTTGGCATATCAAAGTGGTGTAGCCGCGTTCGCAGTAGGTAGATGCCACCTTCTGCGCGGCTAACGCGATTTCTCTCCTTGTTTTTATCTTGTTAAATTGTTCTTCGGCGGTTGTTACACCCCGTAGCCACCGTCTACCGAGAGTGTTTGTCCGGTGATATAGGCGGCTTTTGACGAGGCCAGAAAAGTGACTGCGTTGGCAACGTCTTCGGCTTCTCCCCAGCGCTTTAGACATAATCCAGCTTGTACTTGTTGCTGCCATTGCTCATCAAAACTTCCATTCTCCCAAAGGCGACGAAAAATACCGGTATTGATGACGCCAATGGCAACGGTGTTGGCTCGAATACCGTGAACACCTTCTTCTTTCGCGATGCCTTTGATGAGTTCATCGATGGCCGCTTTGGGGGCCACCGACAATACATCTCGCTCGGGCCAACGATCTTGCCCCGCGGAGCCAATGTGGATAATGGATCCACCTCCAGCCGCCGTCATCAGTGGTAATGCCGCTTTGATGAGGGCAAAGAAACCGTTGACGTCGGCATTGATTACCGATTGCCATTGTTCGAAGCGGGTGTCGCGAATCATCACCTGTTCGATGTCTGATCCCGCTGCGATCACTAGGGTGTGGATAGAGTGGCGCGCGCCAAGTTCGCTGATGAGTCCTGCGGCTTGTGAGGCGTCTCCCATGGACAGTTGATGTATTTCGGCATGCCGGCCTAGAGCTCGAATGCCTGCGGCGGTTTCTTGCGCTCTGGTTTGGTTGCCACGGTAGGTCAGTGCGACATCGGCACCGGCTTGCGCGAGAGATTGGCAGATCGCGGCGCCCGCACCTCCGCTTCCACCCACCACGAGGGCTATTCCTTTTGGGAAGTTGTTCATAGGGTTTTCGTCCTAGGTCACCGTTGAGTTAACGACAAAGTCTATGGTGGAAGGAGCGTCGACGGCTTACTGCAGATGAAGTAGGTCTCTAGAGGTGGAGAATCCTTTCGAATCGGCTTGATATTAGGATAGTTATTTCGTTTCGGTGTTCTATTTATCGTTATCTTGTTAACTTATCCCAAAATCTTCAAATTATTAGGATAGGTATTGAAGTTGACGGCTCTGAACACTATAGTTACAGCCATCAATGCTATCAAAGCTTTAGTTTCTGACTGATTTTGGAATCACCATGAACGCTTTTTGCCAACATTCACAGCTGCTGACTCGCCCCTCGAGTTTATTCGTGGCTTTGTTGCGCCTCCTGCTTCGACTGCCTCGCGCAGTATAAATTTTCGTTCGTCCTCAGTCGTTTTAATTTCTCTACCCTATTTTTTATTGTGGCCATATTTAATGGCGGCAATACTCTCTTTTTGAGGTTTACCATGAGTAAGAATAAATTAGTTATTTTTGATACCACCTTGCGCGATGGCGAGCAGAGCCCAGGCGCGTCCATGACCAAGGACGAAAAGGTGCGCATCGCCAAGATGCTGGAAAAAATGCGTGTTGATGTTATCGAGGCGGGTTTTGCCATCGCCAGTCCCGGCGACTTTGAAGCGGTCAAAGCCGTTGCTGATGCCGTTAAAGATTCAACGATTTGTTCCTTAGCGCGCGCCGTCCGTCCCGATATCGAACGGGCAGGTGAGGCCATTAAATCGGCCAATTCCGGGCGCATTCATACCTTTATTGCCACTTCTCCTTTGCACATGAAATACAAGTTACAGATGCAGCCGGACGAGGTGTTCGAGCAAGCGGTACAAGCGGTCACCATGGCTCGCAACTTAACCGATGATGTTGAGTTCTCGCTGGAAGACGGCAGTCGCACCGAGCCCGAGTTCATGTATCGCATTATCGAAGCGGTGATTAAGGCGGGCGCCGGCACCATCAATATTCCCGATACTGTGGGTTATGGCACGCCGGAAGAGTATGGGGCAATTTTTAGCAACGTCATTAACAATGTTCCCAATTCCGATAAAGCTATTTTTTCGACCCATTGCCACAATGATTTAGGTTTGGGAGTTGCCAACTCTTTGGCCGCGGTCATGAATGGTGTGCGTCAGGTGGAATGTACCATCAACGGTTTGGGTGAGCGCGCCGGTAATGCCTCGCTTGAAGAGGTGGTAATGGCGGTCAATACCCGCAAGGATTTTTATCCAGTTGAAACCAATATCGATACCTCTCATATCGTGCCAACATCACGTTTGGTGGCGAGTGTGACTGGCTTCCCGGTGC
>JBOEGJ010000068.1:0-681 GCA_050633365.1 Cellvibrionaceae bacterium
ACAAGGCAAGGCATCTGACGTCTTTTCCGTTGCTTGATTTTGCGGCGGTCGCTACGCTGCCACAAAACAACCAACTACAAAGCCGCAGCTGCTTGCGGCGTTAAGGGATTCGATGAAAATTTACGTCCTCTTTCTAATTTCGATGTTTTTCATCATGTCTTGCACCCATGATCATGACCAATATCGAGGTGACGTTAATGGGTATACATATACTAATTTCTTTAAAATTGCCTCAAATGGAAATCATCTTGATGGCGATTTAGTAGTTTTTGCTGCATATATAGATGTTGTAGATGTGGGGGGTAAACAAGAGCTGCTATACGCATATTTAATGAAAGAACATGCTGAGAATAAAATTACCACGATGGCAATTCACTTAGATCCTATTAGTGGTATTGATGGAGAAATGATTAAGGATTGTGCTGGAAGGTACAGTGTTATTCGGGGAAAATTGAATATCGATAAAGAGTATGGCTATCCGAACGTAGAGTCACACCGAATTCATCACAATATTGAAGGTAAAGAAAAAGAGATATGCTTTACCTCAAGTTATAAAAGCCCTTAACAAGCGGCTGTAGTCGCCATGCAAAAGACGCATGGCTGGGACGGCCTTTCCGTTGTTTGCTTTTGTGCTTATCGCTACGCTAGCACAACACAAACAACTCCAAGTCCGCCCCTAAG
>JBOEGJ010000069.1:0-11282 GCA_050633365.1 Cellvibrionaceae bacterium
TTGGTTTTTTGCAACAGAGCCACACAATTTGTTCGAAGCTGTGCGTGGTGGTATGCCCACCCAAAAGCCCAGAGGTCGGTTAGAGCACCTGGTCATGCGGATAATATTAAAGACACTGCGAGGTATGGTTGGACATTGGCATTCGGCTCGAACTATTTTCTAGTATCTAGAGCCATCATCCAAACTCGGAATGAGATCAATCTATTTATCGATAGCTATGATACTACCTTGGAATACTCTCTGGATGAGTTACGGAAACGCTTAGAACGAATTGTATCGGGCTGTGTTGCTAACTATGCCTATGAGGAGTACGGAACCTATTACCCTCTTGAACGCAAACATATGGTATTGAGTGTTCATTCCATCAATGTTGAAGATGCAGCAGATTTTATGGTTCAACGATGCGGCTTAGTACAGATCTTCGAGGACGCAGGCCCCTTTCATTGAACTACAGGTACGTTATTGGATGCTTTATTGGACAGGCGTTACAAGAACAAACGTTATTTTTTATGTTTTGCAGGCTTCGGTTTCTTAATAGGAACAAAGGCTTCTTTCAAATGTTGTCTGAACCAGCGACGTCGCTCAATATTACGAAACCTATTCAAGACAAAGCGATAATCACAGCGCCCCAATCTCAGGCAACAACCACAGGGGCAAGACAACTTATTGGCTTCGCGTTTCCGTTTACCAAGAGCCTGTAAAGCGCGCATAACAGCAAGTTTTCCAGTAACACCTAACATCTCGCCATAGTCATCGACCAAGCCCTGCTCACCATGCGCGAGCTCGCCATAGGGAAAATTTCCGTATTCAATACGATGCGTTACAGCGTATAAAAACCCATCAACAATCTCCTCAAAGAATGCCGATAGTGAATGGTCATCCCTCAGTAATGACTTTATTTTCAGCTCGGACCCAAGACAAAATGAGCCATCACCATATGTATGGTATTCCTGATTACGCGGAAAATACTGCTCTTCATCAATAACAATAGGCAGCTTTCCAGGATAATCACGAGGGCACACAAGCTTGAGCCGATAAGTCCGATCAACGATCTGGCTGCCCGCAAGCTTAGCCTTTAAATGGTACTCGCCCGCCAGCACAAGCCGCTCATCATTGATTTCTAAAATCCTAATCAGAGGATGAACCGCTAGGAAGTCTTCCAGCCCTAAAGCATCCCAATGGCGCATCTATTGTTCGAACCACGGCTTCGGATCAGAGGCATGGATCTCTTTGGTCGGTACAATCACTGCCGCAGACAACCCCAAGGCCAGTGCAACGGATGTGGCGTCCAGACTGATATCCAAACCACGATCCGCCGCTTCAACCACAAGCCGACTGTTATCCTTAGTACATAAGGCCTTAAAGTCAGCTCTGGCCTGATAAAGCCACTTATAGAAATTCTGCTGTAATTTATGCTTGGCCGAATCCTCGTCATACCACTTATCCGCAAAGTCTTCTGCAGGGTTTACGGGATTGGGCACCAAGGGCACGGCTCCGTTGATGTAATCATCCATACGCGAGAGGATATTGATCAAAGCCGATGCAAGATCAGTCTCGCCGTTATAAGCCTTTGCCGCCAGAGTTGTGATAATCACGGAGATTGGTTTACTGTCTTCGTTATCCTTGAACATGGTATCGCGGTGACGCTTTAGAAGCTGAATAGCCTGCTGCAATGGAGTTTTCCATTGGTAATAAGGCAGACTATCAATACTGGCCTTAAAGCTCATTTCACGCTCGTTGATAATCGACTGGGCTGTTTTCATACGCATTTCGAACCAGCGCGCATAACCCTCGGGGTTACTGATACGCCAGTCATCTGTCATGCTCTTATAGCCAGGATCGGTGTTGTCGGTGATCGACACAGCCAGCTCGGATACGTTTTGAGCAAGCGCATCATCAAAACGGGAGTTTTCAACCATACGCTTCTTCAAAACGCCCCTGAAAATTTCACTTTCAGGAATACATGGCACAATATCCATGTGAAAGCTCAACCCATCGGCATATTCAAGCCGCCAGCAGCGCTTTTTCTCGGAAAGCTCTTCTTTGATACCGCGCGCTTTGCGATACAACTCCAATTCAGAGCCGACATGGTTTTTAAGCTGCTCTTGCGTGATATCGCCCTTACTCAGTCCCTGACGCAGGTTACACCCCATATCCAGATCATATTCTTCATCGGCATCAGGTTTGATGGCCGTGCCCAGCCTAAACGAACCTTGCGAGAAGACAAGCGGATCATATTCGAGGCAGCTTGACTCTTCACGGTGCAACCACTTGCCAATATCCTCATACCGCTTTTCCGCCTTTTCATAGGCACCATCGGGCAGTTCAATTTTTTCAAGGATGCCTTTCAGCACGTCATTACTTCGATTGGACACCATGTAAATCACCTTTCAGTTCAATAGCTTTAATAAATTCCTGGGTCTCCATATCGTGGTCATAAATCAACCACGGCATATCGGCCTTGGGCATTCTTGCCCGCCCAAATTCAATGGCGCACGACACTGGCATCACGGGGAAGATATGAAGCGGCGTGGCTTCACCGTGTGCACGCTTGATTTCGACAATCAGGCTTCTCAGGTACTTTCTGAATAGTGAAAGTTGCTGCTTGGCCTGCATAAAATCGTTGTGAGGATTTTTAAGGGTTATTTCCCAAATCGATGTGTCCTCGCCGATCACTCTGGTGATACGCTCAGGTGAGACATGATCACTCAGCGATACAATCAGCGCAGGCTTCCCGTTAAAGTTATCAGGTTGATTTATGATGTAATCAAAATCATCTGCGCAGTCCTGCCACACCCAGCCCTTCGGCTCTCTATGAAGCTGGTAGGTTTCCACGTCGATTTTATCTGTGAGCAAAGCGCCAAGCTGTATCAACAAGGGCTGGGGTGCGAGCGCAAACACAGAAAAATGCTTGCAAGGCTCATCTTCAATAATCGATAGGATTTTACGTTGGAAGGCTTTTAGAAGATGCTGGGATTCTGTTTGCCAGTATTGCGGTGAGCTATCAATCAGCTCCGATGTCATAGAAACGGGCACTGGACGTTCGGTAGCCGGATACCACTGCGGGAACATGGCTTCAACGCAAGCATGGTATTGAATTGGCGATTTCTCAGAGCCGATATTTGCGCCGTACAACACAACATTAGATTTTTTGTCAGAGGCAATCCCTGTCACAATCTCCACACGCTGCTCATGCTGTGCCTTCCATTGAATTAAAAGATCTGCGGGATATCGGTCTGCCCCACCGGCCTGATCAATTTTCTTATGACAGTCATAGCACATCAGCATTAGGTTGCTGACATCGTTGAGAGATTCTAGGTTACCTTTATAAGGACCTCGCCCCCTAGGACCATTCTCAGAAAAAGCGTAAATATGAGCTTTCTGAGCAGTATTTACAGATTCATGCGTAACACATGAGGTGTGTAGTAGCCTGTTATGCCCTTCAAACTGACAGCGGCCGGCAGCCCGCGCCCAAAGCTCTCTTTGAACCTGGTCGGGTACATATCTCGTGACCTCTGAAACCATGACTTATTCTCCCCCCTACACTTTACCGATCAATGGCAGTGATCGATGTGTCAGACAATCAAGCACTAAATGGCTGATATAACCAGCCCCTGCGCATAAGGTTAAAAAGCGCAAAATCTGGCCCCCTTTATCTTCAGGCTTCCAGTCATAGGTCTTTTTCAAGCCACAACCTAACACCGCCAAAAAACTGATACTGTGGAAAAACTGGCGGTGATGCGGATTCGTGGCTGGCTCTATCCAATCGGGCAACTTGGAAAAAACCGTGCTGGCACCAATGACCAGCAACGGGCTTACATTCTCACCCTGGCTCTGCCCATAGCACGCCATCGCTACCCCGGTTAATGCACCTGCCGCAATATGATCAGCTCCATTGGCCATGTTACTTCTCCTTGCGAACGCCCTTGAACGGCGTCTTATCAGTCGTTTTCACATCCATAAACCTGCCTGTGGACGTATCACGCTTCACATAATGCCCTGAGGGCGTTTGTGTTTGAGACCGATCTTTAACCGCTCCTTTGCGGTGTCCGTCTCCCACTGGGGGATTTTTAGCCATGTGCATTTCCTTTTGTTCTGCTCAACTTAATCTGTTTAACCAGATACCAATAAAAAAGGCTGTTAAGCCCATGAATCAGAGAATACCCGATCAAATCTGTTAAAGTCAACCTGTTTTAACAGAATTACTTGATTGCTCTGTATACAAATTCCAGACCGCCAGACTCTGCAACGGCCTTACTGCCCAATATCAAGCCGGTAGCATACAGTTTTTTGAGCTTGGCACTCGCATTTTGGGCTGAGCCACCAAATATCTGGACGACCTTGGATGTGGTAACTTCTCCCTCATTCATAATGAAGTCGAGTAGCTCCTTCGCCCCTTTGCTTAGAGCCGGGCCGATAACCGAGTATCCATCGTCGGTTTTAAGAATAAGAGGTTGATCTTTGGCTATTGCGGCATAGTGCCAGTTATCAAGAAGGTCTTTGGTGAATGCACCACTCAGATAAAACCCCTTCTCGCCTTTACAAAGTTTGGCCAGTGAGATCACGCTCTCTCTTGGAAAAGAAGCATCGGTTGCTTCAATGCCTTCTATAGAAATTTCGAAGATATCCGAAGGAATATCATCGACATAATCAGAAAGGAGCGAAAGCGTTTCTCTCCCTTGCTTGTTTCCAAAGGGATGATCGTCTTTAGTAAAGTCGCGAAGGCGCATAGGAATCACTTTCTGGTTCATCTTCTTAATTTAATCAGACCTTTTAGTCATTCGCAAGAATGAAGTCAAAACAAATATGCGTTCCCATCAGTTTTGGTAGATCCAATTCGTAATCCGTCTTGTACAATTTCCCGGATTTATAGGTAAGCTTGAGTTCAAAGTCATCTTCTCTCACAAAGATTACTGCGTCATAAGAAGCAGCCACATCACCGCTTCGTTTTAACCCCAAGCCGCGCCCCTCATCACTTGATTGAGATATCCGTCCTCTCTTAAAAACCTCAAGCACGAGTAATGGATCAGACTTTGGATCAGAGAAATCGAACATGCTGAAAATCTCGGGGTATCGCGTCTGAAGTACCGGCTTTAGTGTTCCCGTAATCCCGCGCCCACTATCAGAAACAATGGTTTGAATATGAGGTTTAACTCCGCCATAGCCTCCTCGCCCTTTAAAACCCTTATAGTGCTGAAGCGCTATATATCCAGGTATCGGGGATTCAGAGTGATCTCGAACATTACCAAATAATTCGGATAAAACAGTAAAGGCTGGCTGCGAATATTGCTCGCCAGCATAGCTCACAAAGCTATGCTTTAATCGCTGGGGAATATCCTCATCGAGATCCTGAGGGTCAACTTCACCGAACTCATAAACGGCTTCACTATTACCCTTAAACAACTCCGCGCTAGAAAACATCGGACGATTGGGCTTAACTACAACATCCTTGTGCAACATTTCAAAAAAGCCATTTCTATCGAACCAACTAAGCGTATCCAGGCAATCATTAAAATCAATTACAACGCTCTTTCCGATATGAATGCATTGATTTGAATATGCGAGCAACCGCGCTTCCGCGTCTAGAAATATTTTACAGCCCTCGGGCACAATGAAATGGATAGAGGAACAGGCTGACTCCAGTGGCGATCCGGCATGGGCGATTGAACGATCCAAGGCCAAACCGTCTATCCAGGTTTCACCATCAAGGTGAATTTTCATCAGTTCTTTTTGAACAATAAACCAGCAATGTTTATCATCCTTGAAAAAATGACCATCCTGCTTGCTCAAATACGAATTCACATCCCTTTTGTCCAAGCCCAGCTTATTGGCTATCTGGGGTTCTGGGGATTTCCCCTCCTAAAAAGACAAAAATCGCTGTAAGCCTCGCCAGCCATGGTCTCCAGATTGGTATTAACTTAGCTATACCTCTTCATTTTCCGTAATTGGGCGCATAACCTCCTCGATGTCGATCAGATTTTGTTCAAAGTTGAAGGTATATGTCCCGTTAAGATTGATGTTGTGCCAGGCTACCGGTGAGACCTGCTTTGTGATGGCCAGCTTTTCTTCATCTCCGATCGCTTCGAAGTGTGTCAGTAATCGGGTTAGTATCATAGAGTTGAAGTAGATGATGGCATTCGTCAGAAGACGCGCGCACTCATTCCAGAGGCTGATTTCGTAATCTGACGACCCTCGGAACCGGTTCCCATTAACCGAGGCGATGGCCCGGCGTAACTGATGGTAGGCTTCGCCTCGATTGAGTGCACGTTGGACGTAACCACGCAAACTGGCGTCATCAATGTAATCCAGCAGGTACATCGCTTTGATCATGCGATTGTATTCTGTGAGTGCCTGCAACAACGGATGGTTTTTGCTGTAACCCGACAGCTTCCGCACCAGGTTAGCTTGGGTAGTGCTCTTTTCTTGCAGTGATATGACAATCCGCTGGATGGTATCCCATTGCTCAATGACAGGGCCTGTTTTGATCGACTTTTTCAGAGTCAGCGTGACACCTTGATCCTCATATTCACTGACGTTAAACATCTCTTCGACAACCTTGCCGAACTGCGCATATCTGGGCGCAAAGGTGTACCCAAACAAATCCAGCAACGCAAAGTTCACATGGTTTACCCCATGTGTATCGGTTGACAGTACATCTGGTCGAACCTCGGAGGTATTGCTTTGTAGCAAGTCAAAGATATAGTGGGATTCATGCTCGTTGGAACCGATGACTTTTGCATTCAACGCGGCGTGATTGGCGATAAGGGTGATGGCCGAGATGCCTTTATTGGTCCCAAAATACTTAGAGGAGTACCGGGTTTTAAAGGTTTCCAACCGGGTTTCGAACTTCTGGCCGTCAGCGCTGGCGTGGATCAGATCCTCCTGGATATTGTAATGCTTAAAGATGGCCAGTTTGGCTACTGCGTTGTTGATAACATCATTGGCATTGTTTAGCGTTTCGGGACGTAGGTAGTTGGCCTGGATGCCTTTTAGTTGATCATACTTGCGGTCGGAGATATTGGAGATGCCATACAGCCCATAGTTGGTACCGTTGCCGATGATAACCGCGAGCAAATCATTAATATGATCACGGCCTTTTGACTGAATCGGGAGCACATGCTCAAAGTGCCCCATAAAGCCGGTTTCCTGATCCACGTAGCGCAGTACATCTGCGATATTGATAGGCTTGATATGATCAAAGAACGGATTGTTCAACATGCTTTTAATGCCTGCGGATGGCAGTCGCCACTTCGTTTTACCGGAACGGTTGCGCAAGATAACATTCTGGTTGTCACCATTCTCAATACGCCGGCTCACCTGTTGTAATTTATTGCTCATCTCTTCCGCTAAGGATTCAATGAGTTTGCCCGGCCTTTCTTTCAAGCGCGGCAACATCGATTGCTGAATCAACATGTCTTTGTCTTTCCAGCGGTGGTTATTCACCAAATCATCCTGTAGGGACCGGTACTTGATGACGTTGGGCACATGGAGTTGGCCAGTCAGTTTATTGGGAATTTGTAAATACAGCAGCCACTCAAAGCGATCCGAGCGGACGTTATCGTCCAAATCAATGAGGTAGGGTTTGTGTTTGCCAAGTATTAACCTGCTATCGGTGGAGTGAAGCGCTTTGTGCTCTAACAGCTCTTCTTTGGTGATAGCCAACTGTGCAGCCAGGGCTTGTGTTTTTTCAGTGGGCTCAAAGGTTAAACACAAAAAGATCGGACGTAGAACCCGGTGGAGAAAAGGTTTCTGCAGGTCGTAGAACTCCCAGAGGTAATCGTCAATGGCCCGTTTTTGTTTGTTCAGGTACAGGCACAGTGACTCAATATCCTGACTTTTCAGCACCGCCCGAGCTTGGCGCTTTACCGCACCAAAGGGTTGTTGTTCGTCGATGGAGTCATCGATAAACAGATGCAGCAGCTCTGCGGCCTTACCGACGTTTGCTGCAGCACCCTCCCAGTCCTGGTAGGCCGCTTCTTTGGCATAGGCCTTTGCCTGCTCCTGGAGCTTTCGTAAGTGATAAACAAAACCATCAGTCAGCCGCTCGACATTCTGTTCGGCTCGTTCTTGCAGGTAGCACAGTAAATAGAGTTGTTGGGTTGATCGCTCAAAGCGCTTAAGCTTACTGCCATAATACTCGACCATGGAGGCAAAGTGCTGCTGGTTTTTTAGCGACAGTGACAGTGTTTTTACCATTGTGTTCACGTCACTCATCCAGAGTTGAATATGCCGATTGACTTTGAGTTCCTTGTCCAACTCTGGAGGTGCAAAACTCTTGGCAGACTGCCTTAGATCAGATAGTGGCAACTTCTCTTTACCATCCACCAGGTCTGTCAGGTTATTGGTCATCTCAGTTGTCATTTGGCTGTTTAGCGTGTCAGTGATCCGGGCTCGCTCTTCGTTAATCGCCTGACTCACCAGCGTCTGCATCACGGTATATTTCGGGATTGCTATACAACGCATCGCCAGGTATTCAGTCGCCGCATCGAACAAATATCGGGCATCGATCCATGACCTGGCTGCTTGTAGCAGGTGGTTGAGTACGTGGCCACGGTGAATGTTGTCGCGCCACTTTTCATAGCCTGCAAGCTTAAGCACCTTTTGATAAAGACGGTCTTTTTGCCTTTGATCCAGTGAGAAGCGCCGGAGACCGGGGCCAGGCAACTGCTCTTTGGCGATAAACCTCAGATCGTCTTCGACATCACCAAAGTTGGGATTGAGCATCACGGGTCTCGATTTGAAGTATCCAAGCAGGGAAACAAAAAAGCAGCGTTGAGACCGATTCCGAATGGAATTGGCAACTTTGGATTCACGGTCATTCAGCGCGAAGTAGAACCTGCGTTCTTCAAGGGTAAAGCGAGGTGGGCCGTAGAGATCATTTATTTCGGACTCAATGAGAATTTGGAGTCGCTTTCGAATTGCCATTTTGATACCCCAAAACGGGGCATGATAGCGAAAATCGGCGATATTTTGCTAAAACTGGATCTAATGCCGTTCTGGAGGCCATGTCAGGCACGGCTTACAGCGATTTTTGTCTTTTTAGGGGGGAAAATCCCCAGAACCCCTAAACGTTTTAGCCGCTAAACCTTGCCCTTTCCCTTGGCGTGCATTACAATGTAATTCACGAACCCAACCGGAGAACCAATCATGGCTGCAAACCAGCTCGTACAAACGCGCATCGACGGCGCGATCAAGGAAGAAGCGGCGGCCGTCCTGGCCGCGATGGGCCTTACCGTGTCCGACGCGGTGCGGCTGCTGCTCACGAAGGTGGCCCAGGACAAGGCGCTGCCCTTCGAGCCGCTGATTCCGAACGCCACCACCATCGAGGCGATGAAGGAAGCCCGCAAGGGCAAGCTGCCGCGCTTCGCCACCGTCAACGATCTGATGGCCGATCTGCATGCGGCAGATTGAGCGCACCGGCCAGTTCAAGCGCGACTACAAGCGCGAGGCGAAAGGGCAGCACCGGGCCACGCTCGACGCCGACCTGGTGCCCGTCCTGGTCGCGCTCGCCGACGACCAGCCGCTGGAACCTCGGCACCGCGACCACGCGCTGACCGGGGACTGGAAGGATCACCGGGATTGCCACGTCAAGCCCGACCTGGTGCTGATCTACCAGAAGCCCGACGCCGACACGCTGCGCCTGGTGCGCCTCGGCTCTCACTCCGAACTCGGCTTGTGATCGGCGCGGGCCTGGCCCCGCGTCTCACGTTTCATTGACACTTGAGGGGCGCTTTCCGCGCCACCGGCCGAGCTGGCCGACCCCCTTCCTTGGCGTAAAACCTGCGGCGGTGGAGTTGCTGCGATGCTTGAGGATCGCGCGGCCGGTCGAACCGCGGCGACCTGGTTGGGGAGTGTGAGGGGGCTTTGCCCCCTCGCAAGCTCTCGAACTTACTGCCTTCCGCCAGGCGCTTGCGCCTGGCTCTCCTAAGCCGTAGCGCCGAAGGCGCTCCATTGTGGGGTGAGGCCGCAAGGCGGCCGAGGGGCGTAGCCCCTGGGGGGATGGGAGGCCGCTTGCGGCCGGGTGGGATCGAGAAGGGGGGTTTCCCCCCTTCGGCGGCCGGTCATGCTGCGCGGTAGCTTGGGCCGTGTTGCCGTTTTTTTCGCCAGCCTCTGGTTAAAACTACCTGGTTATATAAAAAGGTTATAAAGACGGTTAAAAACCTGGTTAGCATGACCGAAAAACGCGCGTAAACCGTTGTCACGCCAAGGAAAAGCGCGAAGAGGCCGCCCCTCAAGTGTCAATGGATAAGCCCCCCATGTGTCAATACGCTGCCCCTCAAGTGTCAAGAACCGCGCCCCTCAAGTGTCAGTAGGGCCGCCCCTCAAGTGTCAATACCGGGGCAGGGTTCCTAACAGGGTTATCCACAACTTCGGTGGATAACTCCATGCCGATCAGGCACTTAGGCCGCCTCGGCGGCCGCCTGGACGGCTCGACCAGGCCGAAATCGGCCGCTGCCCCCCAAGTGTCAACATCGCGCCGGCCCCGCTGCCCCTCAAGTGTCAACGTCAGGGCTGCGCCGGCCGGCCTCGGCCGACTTGTCCCGAAACTGTCCACAACGGCCGCGCCGGTGGGGCAGGGCAGGGAAGGCCCCGGAAACGGGCCAGGAAGGCCCGTCAGGGCCGCAAAGCCCAGCGGCGAGGGCCACCGGCCCGGTGAGCGTCGGGAAGGCGCTGGAAGCCCGCCAGGGGCGAGACGGGCGGCTCTGCCGCCTGGCTCGATGCGCAGCACGACATAGCCGGTTCTCGCGGCCGCCGGCCGGGAGAATCCCCCGCAGCTCGGCCCCTCAAGTGTCAAAGGGTGGATCTCATCGTCAGAAGCGGCGATGCGAGATCCAGCGCCGGCGTCGGCCGTCATCGTCGGAACTGGCGATGGGGCCCTCGGTTCATCGTCAAAGGTGGCGATGGTCGACCGTGGCCAGGACGTGGCCAGCCTCGCCGGAAGTGACGATGCTGCAGCTCGACGTGCGCGAGCTGGTGCGCGGTACTGCCTGGGGTCGCCTCAGAAAACGGAAAATAAAGCACGCTAAGCCGGTTGCAGCGGTCGTAGCGGCCTGAACTTGCCCGCGCCGATCTTGGCGCTGCTGCGCCAGAGGTAATCGCCGGTGAGGTTGATGTGCTCCCAACCGAGCGGCGACAGGTACTGCAACAGCGCGTCATCAACGGCATGGCCGTTGCCACGCAGCGCGTGCGCAGCCCGTTCCAGATAGACCGTGTTCCACAACACGACGGCAGCCGTTACCAGATTGAGGCCGCTAGCCCGGTAGGGGTCTCCTCGTTTTCAG
>JBOEGJ010000070.1:0-1215 GCA_050633365.1 Cellvibrionaceae bacterium
TTGGTGAGATGGAAGTGTGGGCCTTAGAAGCATACGGTGCTGCTTATACGCTACAAGAAATGTTAACGGTGAAATCCGATGACGTAGCGGGTCGTACGAAAATGTATAAAAACATTGTTGATGGTGATCATCGTATGGAACCAGGAATGCCAGAATCCTTTAACGTACTCGTTAAAGAGATTCGCTCTCTTGGTATCAATATGGAATTAGAAAACGATTCTTAATTGATAGTAAAAAACGAATAATTAAGTGGGTAGCAATACCCACTTAATAAAAAGAACGATTAATCATCACAGAATTTTAATCCCCAAATTGGAGGAAGAGCCTTGAAAGACTTACTCAACTTGCTGAAGTCCCAGGGACAAAACGACGAATTTGATTCGATTCGTATTGGTCTAGCATCACCAGAAATGATTCGCTCATGGTCATTTGGTGAAGTGAAAAAACCAGAAACAATTAACTATCGTACTTTTAAGCCTGAGCGTGAAGGCTTGTTTTGTGCCAAAATTTTTGGCCCTGTAAAAGATTACGAATGCTTGTGTGGTAAATACAAGCGTATGAAGCATCGCGGCATTATTTGTGAAAAATGTGGCGTTGAAGTCACGTTGGCAAAAGTGCGTCGTGATCGTATGGGACACATTGAGCTTGCGAGCCCAGTGGCACATATTTGGTTCTTAAAATCATTGCCGAGCCGCATTGGTTTATTGCTTGATATGACGCTGCGCAGTATTGAGCGAGTGCTCTACTTTGAATCTTATGTAGTCACAGATCCAGGCATGACGACTTTAGAAAAAGGTCAGTTATTAACGGATGAGCAATACTTTGAAGCGATGGAAGAATTTCCAGACGAATTTGAAGCAAAAATGGGTGCGGAAGCGATTCAAGATTTGATGATGGACATCAATCTAGAAGAAGAAGTTAATCGTTTACGTGAAGAAATCCCAGAAACGAATTCTGAAACAAAAATTAAAAAGCTATCTAAGCGTCTTAAATTACTCGAAGCATTCTACTTCTCAGGTAACAAGCCTGAGTGGATGGTGATGGAAGCCTTGCCGGTTCTTCCGCCTGATCTTCGTCCATTAGTACCACTAGATGGCGGCCGTTTTGCGACTTCAGATTTGAACGATTTGTATCGTCGTGTGATTAACCGTAATAACCGTTTGAAGCGTTTATTAGATCTTAATGCTCCTGATATTATCGTACGTAACGAAAAGC
>JBOEGJ010000071.1:0-456 GCA_050633365.1 Cellvibrionaceae bacterium
TACTGCCTTACTCACCTAACGCCCGGCTTAGGGGCGGATTTGGAGTTATTGATTTTGCGCTAGCGTAGCGACCAGCGCAGAACCAATAACGGAAAAGCCGTCCCAGCCATGCAAAGCATGGCGACTACAGCCGCTTGTTAGGTGCTTATTTTGATAATGCAACGTGAACAAGTTTGCCCCTGCGCATGAAATAGTACGCTGCAAGAGCATATAAGAAAGAGTCACCGATACTCTTGGAGAGTAGCGACTTCGCTGTTTTTTCGGCAACTTGTGATCCTGATGCCTCACTAATTACGTCTGCCGCATAAATAAAGTAACTTATTGATGAGAGTATCTTGCCGAAACTAATAATTGCCAAAACCAAGAAAATCATTCCTGCTGCTCTGACTACAACCCAAAGGGCTTCCTCTTTATTCATGTGATTCCTTTCCACCTAACGCCCAAATTTTGGGCGGC
>JBOEGJ010000072.1:0-1206 GCA_050633365.1 Cellvibrionaceae bacterium
ACAACAATCCCAGAAGAACCTGGCAATACACAAACGAATTTAAAGCCAAAGCCGTTCAGCTAAGTCAGCTGGATGGTGTTCAGGTCCAAGAGGTTGCTAAGACGCTCGACATTCACCCGATGATGCTGTCACGATGGCGAAAAGAGTATCGCGAAGGAAAGATAGTGGCAGACAAGCGTAAGAAAGTGACCGACGTCAAAAATGAGCAGAAAGAACTCAATAAAATCAAGCGATTAGAAATGGAGAATGCACGCTTGAAGGAGGAGCTTGATTTAGTAAAAAAGTGGCAACGGTTTCTTGCGGAGGAACATCAGCAAGATATCGATTCATCCAGAGATTCGGAAGAGAACTAGGTGTTATCAAGCTCTGTTCGTGGCTTGGCGTTTCACCTAGTGGGTTCTATGATTGGAAAAATCGTGGGCCATCGAATAGAGATATTGAAGACAAAGCGCTAAAAAAGGAAATCCAACAGATCTACGATGCCAACGAAGGACGTTATGGAAGCCCAAGAATATTTAAAGCCCTTAAGAAGCAGGGGTACGCCATTGGCAAGAAGCGTGTTGAACGTTTAATGCAAGAGCTTGGGATCGAGGCTCGAGTTATGAAGGTTACACGCCGCGCACCTGGCTTGAAGCGCTTTCTGGCCTCAGGCGAAAACTTGCGCCCTGGGGGCGAGGTGCCCAAAAAGCAGAATCAGGTGTGGGTAGCTGACGTAACTTATTTGAGGGTGAACAATCAGTGGCGCTATTTATCGGTAGTAATGGATTTGTACTCCCGTCGCATTGTTGGCTGGAGTCTAGATAAGAATAGGACAGCAGAAGTCACGCGTCGCACCTTGCGTTCAGCGTTGAGAAAAAGACAGCCTGGCTCAGGCCTCATGATTCATACGGATCGCGGAGTTGAGTACCGTGGGGCGGTTTACCAAGCGGTGCTAAAAGAGCACGGCATCCAACATAGTTTGAATCGAGCTGGTCATTGCACGGACAATGCACACATGGAATCTTTCTTTCACACGATGAAGGCGGAATTAATCCGTGGAACCGCCTTTAAATCTGAACGTGAATTACGCTATGCTGTGAGCCATTACATTAACCAATATTACAACGCGAAACGGCTGCACTCAGGGATTGATTATTGCTCTCCGATTGAATACGAGAAAATAGCAGCATGAGAAACCATGTGTCCGTTTTATCGGGGGAAGATCAC
>JBOEGJ010000073.1:0-6258 GCA_050633365.1 Cellvibrionaceae bacterium
GTTTTATCGGGGGAAGATCACGATCCAGCCATCTTCTACCTGCATCATAGCGACAACTTCCAAATTCGCCTTGGGGTCGGCCCAAAACACAGTCCCTCCCAAGCCGGCCCAGAAGAAAGAGCCCTGATTCCTGAGATCTCCGGTGGTCTCTTTGATTCCCAGGCCGTAGCCAAATCCTACTCCATTGTAGATGCGCGGTAGGAAGTGGGTATCCATTCCTTGGGTGTGAGAACTCAGCATCTTGTTAACTAGCGCTTCCGACAGCAGCCGTTGCCCCTCGAACATACCTTTGTTGTGCAACAAACTCACAAACTGAGCGTAGTCTTTTGCGGTCGACACTAGCCCTCCACCACCGGACAGAAGAGTCGGTCTTTCAAGGTATTCGCTGTCTGATCCATGTTCACCAAATTCGATTTTATCTTTGTTAAAAGTCAGTGCGTTTTCGAAGGTCTGTGCATCGTAAACATAGGCGTCGACCAGTCGGTGCTGCTGGCCCTTGGGCACGGAGAAGTGTGTGTCGTTCATTTTTAGTGGTTTGAATATGTGCCGCTCTAGGTACACATCGAGTCTCAGTCCGGATACCTTTTCGATAATGGCGCCTTGAATATCACTGGCAATGCTGTAGCCAAATTCTTGGCCTGGAGAGAACTTTAGGTCGATGCCGGATAGGTCATCAATTAAATCGTCCAGCGTATTATTTCTACTCAATGGGTTAGCGATCAAATAGCGAATATCGACCCAACTCCTGATGCCGCCGCCATAGCCAAACCCGGCGGTATGGGAGAGTAATTGATGTACGGTCACTACCTGTGGATTACCGTCTATCTCGAATGGCTCGAAGGCGGGAAGATAAGTTCTGATGTCCTCTTCGAGAGAGACCTGCCCCTTCTCGACCAGTTGCAGCAAGGCAAGTGCGGTGATCGGTTTACTCATGGAATAAATTCTGAATAGCGCATTCTTATCCATTGGTTTGGGGTCGTCGACATTGACCTTGCCGTAGGCATCAAAATGGATCAGTTCTCCTTGATGTTTAATGCTCAACACCAGCCCCGGTAGCTGATGTTGATCCAGTAACTGCTCGATATTCTGGTTTAACTCAGAGGACCAATCGGAAGCATTGAGCTGCGCACTGGCTTCGTTAGGCGGAGTGATGGAGAAAGCCCATGAAGACGCCAATCCAGTCGCCAATCCGGTAGCCAAGGTTCGGAGAGTGGAAGTGAGAGTGTTACATTTAGTTGTGAGAGTCATTATGGTTCCCTATCTGGCAGGTTGTCATGATGGGGAGCAGGTTACTCGGGTTAGGTAAATTCAATGTAAATGATGTCAGCGCCAATCTTTGGTTCTTATTTTGAGAGCGGCTACGGAATAGTTCAAGATTATTAACAGTAGAAGATTCGACCTCCTAAGGTCATCTACGTTTGTCAGGTATTCTATTCGGTTTATTTTCATTGCTTATAGGTTTTTTAGGTCTATAAGGGAGTTCTCAGTAGAGTTCTCGATTGAAAATCTAGAAAAGTAAATGTTAATAAACTCGAAAATAAATGCTTGCAGAGGTACATATAACTGACTATAGTTCGCACAACTTTTATCTGAGTACGTTTTCTAGTCAACGTCTACTTACTTTCTACCTTAAAAACAGGAGGCTTAATATGATTAACACAGAAACTATTTATACAATGTTGGGCTTCGCTGCCAAGACTTACTTTAGTTAAGTCTATCTATTTCCCTTTCTGGGAGAAGCTCTACAACATAGCTTTTTATTATCGATTATCGATAGTGAATGACTCGAAGTTTCAATGGCTTTGAGTCTGTGCTTTCGTGTGCTTATCGGTCTAGGCTTCGATGTTCCCAACATTTTTATTTCGCTTTTCTGCGTCTGCACTGATCGCGTTCAATAACGGTCGATTTTGTCGTCGCACCTAGTAGTTGTATTTTCTAGTTATAAGAAAGGCAATGAACGATTTACGTTATTGATACGTTTGAAAATAGTGATTTTCGAGCGAGGGATAGTTTTGCCTACAGAAAGGCAAAACCTCCTGAAAATGGTGAGAACAATGGGCACTTTTACAAAATCTAAAATTAAAGATGAAACCCTCTCTGGATTCAATGAGAGGAAAATCGACGTTGTAAAAACTTTACAGGCGTCGTCACAGGTTGAAGTTCGGTTGGTGATTTCCGATGAAAATTGGCTGGAAACTTTGGCGGTAGATCAGCTGAAGAAAACAGCTGAATTACCGGGTATGTGTTGCGGTGTTGGGATGCCGGATTTGCATCCTGGTAAAGGACAGCCAATAGGCGCTGCCTTTATCACGCGCGATCAGATTTATCCGCATTTGGTGGGTAGTGACATTGGTTGTGGTATGGGTTTATGGAAGTTGGATGTTACTAGGCGACAAGTAAAACTGGATAAGTGGGAGAAGCGACTTGTTGATTTGGATAGGCCTTGGAAGGATGGAGAACCCGGTCAATGGTTGAATGAATCAGGCGTTAAAACTAATGATGACTCCTTGAACGAGGAGAATCTGAAATTGGGAACTATTGGTGGTGGTAATCACTTTGCGGAGATTCAGCATGTCAATGAAATCTTCGATGAAGAGGTTTTGCTTGGACTAGGGCTGGATAAGCAATCGGTTGTGTTTTTAGCTCATTCCGGTTCTCGCGGTCTTGGGCAGAAAATACTTCGCAATCATGTTGATAATTTCGGCGGACAGAGCCTAACGAATGAAGCTGGTGGTACCAATGGTCGGGCTGCGATGACGCGGTACCTTGAACTGCATGATTATGCTGTTCAGTGGGCGGTAGCCAATCGCGATCTCATCGCGGAGCGGTTTTGTAAACGTTTGGGAGTGAGTCGAGATACTTTGCTGGATGTTGCGCACAACACGGTGACAGCGGTGGATCAACAATCAATCGAGGCGCTTGGATTAAAGCATGGATTGAAGGAGATGAATGATGAGCGCTATTGGATTCATCGAAAAGGCGCCAGCCCTACTGATCAGGGATTGGTGATGATTCCCGGGTCGAGAGGTAGCTTGAGTTATCTGGTGAAACCTAGAGTTTTTGACCTGCATGAGTTGGCGGCGGGTGGTTTTTCGCTCGCTCATGGCGCGGGTCGTAAGTGGAAACGCAGTGAGACTCGAGGTCGACTCGAAAAGCGCTACAAAGTTAAAGACTTGGAAGTGACGGATTTGGGGAGCCGAGTGATCTGCAAGCAGAGAGACCTGCTCTATGAGGAAGCGCCTCAAGCCTACAAGAACATCAGTACGGTTGTGGATGACCTAGTGCAGGCAGGTATGGTCGATGTGATTGCGAGCTTTAAGCCGCTGATCACCTATAAAACAAGGAGGAAGTGACATGGAAAATGTTGATTACCAAAAGGGAAATAAGAAGGTGGTAAACAAACAACCTGAAGTCGTTTGGCTTCAACTTAGTGCGGGCCAGGGCCCAAAGGAGTGCGGCTGGGTTGTTGCTCAGTTGATGAAGCGGCTAGTACAAGATGCGCAAAAGCATTCTATCTCGGCTGAGCTGGTAGAGAGCTTGGCTTTTGATAAGGCAATGCGAAAGCAAAATCTTATCGAAGTAGATGCTTACCTATCCAGCTTGATTCGGTTAGAGGGTGTTGGTGTTGATGCCTATGTGCAGTCTTGGGTTGGTCCTATCAAGTGGCAAGGTGAAAGCCCTTATCGGCCGAAACATAAGCGCTATAACTGGTTTGCCGGTATCGAGCTTGTCTCTGTGAATGAAGACAAAGGAATTGATGTCATGCAGTTAGCCCGAGAGGTCGACGTGGAAGTCATGCGTTCCGGTGGCCCTGGTGGACAACATGTTAACAAGACCAGTAGCGCGGTCCGTATTATCCACAGGCCAACAGGTAGGCAGATAAGGGTTGAATCTGATCGCTCGCAACATAGAAATCGACAGCTGGCGATGGAGCGTTTGCAAATAGTTTTGGCTGAAGGCGTTGAGGCTGAAGGCCGTGCTCAGGTCCGAGATCGATGGCTACAACATTATCAGGTTAGACGAGGAAATCCTGTGAGGGTGTTTCAGGGGGCGGACTTTATCCAAAAGCGTTGACGACAATAAATAGCCAAGCATTCATCACGTGGGTGGAGTGCTTGATTGATGAAATAGATAGCAGAGCGGAGAGATGTCATGAGTTATTTCAAAGTGCCTTTGGGTTTTGGAGAGCGGAAGAGTAGAGAGATTAGGGCGAAAGGAAGAATCCGTCTATCTCAATTATTGCTCACGGTGTTGTGCGCCGGAGCGATCGGCTATGGAAAGTACAAGGTTTGGGTCACAAACTATGAAAAGCGAACAAGTAAAAGAAATTTTGGCGTGCTTAGGCAATGAGCGTCGAGTGTTTCGATATTTTCGAGATCGTTATTGCTTCGATCTGATGGAGTTCGAAATGGATCGACAAGGCTACCAAAGCATGAGCGTTGCAGAATTGAAAACTGGCCCAATGGGCAGGTATTTGCAGAAACCGGTGGTAGCGCAGGCGATTAAGCACTGCGCCAATGGGGTGGTCTCGAAACAAGATCTTCAGTCACTCTGGTCAAAGGATCTGTTGCCTTTCTCCATTAGTTTGAACCGTTGGGGTGAGGCTGATAGAGGCTGGGATCAAACGTCGAGAAATCAATGCAACCTAGTATTGCAGCTGAATTTTGACGGCAAGCACAATGAGCAATACCGCAAGCTAGTAAAGCCCGATGACAACTGCGGACCTTCGAATACTGGGGGCATCCTGTACTGAGGGGTAACCGAAAAACCATGTCTTGGATACGGATAGATATGGATTTCGATACCGATGAGGTCTTGATTGAAGAGATACAGAATGACTGGTTACGTAATGCTTCAAACGCATTGGCGAGTATAAAGTCGCGAAGAGCCAAAAAACCATTTCTCAAACCGAGGGATGTATATGGAGATATTCTCGGTGACTTCGAAGGGCTAGAGAGATACGTAGAACAGACATTGGCACCTTATAGAAAGATTTGGGCTGAAGCGTCAATGTTGGCGGTCTTGCGGTTCATTCGTGATGAGCTCGGGTTATCAGCGGTTTACTACCACAGCTTTGATACCGGTAAAAAGCTAAAGGGTATTTTTGGAAACCCTCCTCGATCTATGTACACCCAATTGCCTAAACAGTTTGGGTTTGAGGAAACGGCTGATGCTCCGATCTTTTTGATGCGAGATAAATTCTCGCAACGATGCATTAAAGCAATTGATAATCCGAGATGGTTTCGTCGTGTTATTTAAGGGAAAAATGGTGCACCACAGGGGCATAAAGGCCCGGACAGAGTTGAACTGTCGACCAGCCTAGTTTTATAAAGAGTTGAGTCGGATACTCTTTCTTTGGGGGGGGGAATGGTGCACCAGTGGGGCATAAAGGCCTGGACAGAGTTGAACTGTCGATCTGCCTGGTTTTATAAAGAGTTGAGTCGGATGCTCTTTCTTTGTGGGGGAAAATGGTGCACCGCAGGGGCATAAAGGCCCGGACAGACTTGAACTGTCGACCTGCCTGGTTTTATAAAGAGTTGAGTCGGATGCTCTTTCTTTGTGGGGGAAAATGGTGGGCCCGGACAGACTTGAACTGTCGACCTGCCGATTATGAGTCGGATGCTCTAACCAACTGAGCTACGGGCCCTTTAACTTGTCTTTTCGTCTCTATCCTGCGTCGCGTGCTCAGCTCAGGCGGTCACATACTTGATGTATGCTCCCTGTTCGCTTGCGCGGCTCCTTGCCTAGTGACAAAAATTCTGCGTTAAAGCTTACTTTCCAGCTGCCGTGTTTACCGCAGTTGAAAGCGCTTTTAGCTTATCTAAGTCTTTGAAAATCAAACACTTTAAAAGACAACGGGGCGCATTATAAAGCGCCCCGTTGTTTATGACTAGCCTGAAATTAGTTTTTGCAATTACTGCTCGTCAATAAATCCACGCAAGTGATCAGAGCGTGAAGGGTGGCGCAATTTACGCAACGCTTTGGCTTCGATCTGACGGATACGCTCTCGGGTTACATCGAACTGTTTGCCCACTTCTTCTAGGGTGTGGTCAGTGTTCATGTTGATACCGAAACGCATGCGCAGTACTTTGGCTTCACGGGCGGTAAGGCCGGCCAATACTTCTTTGGTGGCTTCTTCGAGGCCTTGTGAAGTTGCCGATTCCACTGGTGAAGTAATGGTGCCATCTTCGATGAAATCGCCCAGATGTGAATCTTCGTCATCACCGATGGGGGTCTCCATTGAGATAGGTTCTTTGG
>JBOEGJ010000074.1:0-7148 GCA_050633365.1 Cellvibrionaceae bacterium
CGATCCTCATCACCCGCTCCAAATCAAAAGCCGTAGACATCGTCTGCGGCTTTTTTTTTGTTTTCTTACGCAAGAGCTTTTTGAGGCTCAATTTGAGCCTCCTGCGATCCGAGCCTAAGTGGGTCTAATGCAGTCCTAGGATTCGAGCTCTTTCACCTTCGTAGTCAAATTCAGTGTTATTATCTTCGGCGTCAAATCTCAGCTCGTCCAATCGCTGGTATTTGGCAATTTCTTCGTCGGGCATGTAGTGCAAGCAGTCGCCGCCAAATAGCCAAAATAAATCGCGGGGTGTTTGCGGGGCAATATGGGGGTAGGCGGCCACGATACGGCAGATGACTTGTTGGCCGATGGCGATAAAGCTTTCGTTGATGGCGTTTGCGTTACTCAGCTGCGCTAGCTGTTCGATCAGAGTTTGATCTTCTTGGCTGCGATGACTCTCGTCGAGTGTCTGCTCGGTAAGTTGATAGAGATTTTTGAGTAGTGATTGGTGAAATTGAAAATATTCTGTGCTCATTTGGGGCCTCGTCTTTAATTTCTGTAGTTTACCCCAATATGAAGCGGCAAGAAGCAATAACGAATCATGGTGAGTGGTTATGACCGTAGCATTATCGATCAAGCAGTTGGCTAAGACGTACGACAACGGTTTTCAGGCGTTGAAGGGTATTGATTTAGAGGTGCAGGAAGGGGACTTCTTTGCGCTGCTGGGACCAAACGGTGCCGGTAAATCTACCACCATTGGAATTATTTGCTCGCTGGTAACCAAGAGTGCCGGTGAGGTCACAATTTTCGGGCATAACATAGACACGAATTTTGCTAGCGCCAAAAAAGAGCTGGGTATCGTGCCGCAGGAGTTCAATTTTTCTCAGTTCGAAACCGTGAATAGCATAGTGGTGAATCAGGCAGGCTACTACGGCCTGAAAAAATCCGTAGCCAAAGAGCGGGCGGAAAAGTACCTGAAAAAGCTGGGGTTGTGGGATAAGCGCGATACCGCTGCTCGTATGCTGTCCGGTGGCATGAAGCGTCGACTGATGATTGCTCGAGCGCTTATACACGAGCCTAAGCTGTTGATTTTGGATGAGCCTACGGCCGGTGTTGATATCGAGTTGCGACGCTCTATGTGGGAGTTCTTGCAAGAGATCAACGCTCAGGGAACGACGATTATTCTTACCACCCATTATTTGGAAGAGGCCGAAAGCCTGTGTCGAAATATCGCTATTATTGATTCGGGCAAAATCGTCGAAAACACCAGTATCAAAGCGCTACTCAAAACACTGAGTAAAGAGGTTTTTGTATTGGATGTTCGCGAGTCCTTGCGCGAAGCTCCTGAAATTGATCAGTATTCGTTAGCCTTAGTCGAAGAGCACTGCTTAGAGGTTGAGGTAGAAAAAGGTCAATCATTGAACGAATTGTTTGAGGCTCTGAGTGAGCGAGATGTACACGTGATTAGTATGCGCAATAAGTCGAATCGATTGGAAGAGCTGTTTGTCTCCTTGGTGAATGGCGATCAGGAGTCTGTTGATAAAGACGGATCAACCGCAGCGCAGACAAGTGAGGTGAGTTCATGAATCCAAAAGAGCAGTGGATAGCGTTGAGCGCTATTGTCGGTAAAGAAATACATCGTTTTATGAGAATCTGGGTGCAAACGCTAGTGCCGCCTGTGATTACCATGACACTTTACTTTGTAATTTTTGGCAGCTTGATCGGTTCGCGAATTGGCTCGATGGAGGGCTTCAGTTACATGGAGTTCGTGGTGCCCGGGCTGATTATGATGTCGGTGCTGACCAACTCTTATTCCAATGTGGTGTCGTCTTTTTACAGCGCAAAGTTTCAGCGTAACATCGAAGAGCTGCTGGTTTCGCCGACGCCTAACTACATTATTTTGTTGGGGTACACTATCGGCGGAGTTGCCCGCGGTCTATCGGTCGGTTTCATCGTTACTATGGTGTCTATGTTTTTCACTGATTTGCAGGTTCACAGCCTTGGTGCGATGATCGGAATTGTCTTGATGACCTCGGTGTTGTTCTCACTGATGGGGTTCGTGAACGCGGTTTACGCCAATTCTTTTGATGATATTTCGATTGTGCCCACCTTTGTGTTGACGCCTTTGACCTATCTGGGTGGCGTCTTCTATTCGATCTCTTTATTGCCAGAATTCTGGCAGGGCGTGTCGCAGCTCAATCCCGTGCTTTATGTCGTCAATGCATTCCGATACGGAATATTAGGAGTTTCTGATATTAATATCGGTTTTGCCTTTACTGGAGTTGGTGTCTTTATTGTTGCCCTCTATCTGTATTGCTTGCATTTATTGAAGACAGGAAAGCGTCTGCGAGCCTAAAGCGCCACTTATCGGGTGCTGCTGGAGGCAGTGGGTTAAATCAGTCACGCTAACTCAATCTGAGAACAATAGCGCGAATAGAGCATTGGGTAGAGAATTATGGCAACAACCTCAGAATATCGTCATGGCAATGTACTGGGTAAGCAGACCGAGTACATTTCGGTCTACAATCCATCGCTGTTGTGCCCCATTCCTCGTCAGCAGTCTCGTCGAGAGCTAGGGCTTAAGCCAGAGGCCTTGCCTTTTCGCGGTGTCGATATTTGGACCGCCTATGAGGTTTCTTGGTTAGACAGCAATGGTAAGCCCGAAGTGGCGGTAGTTGAATTCGAAGTGCCCGCCACCAGTCCCAATATCATTGAATCGAAATCGTTTAAGTTGTACCTAAATTCGTTTAATCAAACGGCATTCTCAAGTGCCTATGATGTCACTCGAACCATGGAGTCCGATTTAACCACCGCTGCCGGCGCGCCTGTAATGGTGACCTTGAAAACCCTTGCTCAGGCCACACAAGAGGCCGTTGGTCATTTTGCGGGTGAGTGTATTGATCATGAGCCGGTTAAGATCGAGTGCTACTCTCCGAGCCCGGACCTTTTGACGTTGGCGCAGCCCGAAAAGGTAGTTTCTGAGACTCTCTACAGTGATCTGTTAAAAAGTAATTGTCCGGTGACAGGGCAACCTGATTGGGCCAGTGTGTTTGTACAGTATCGCGGTCCGCAAATCGATCGAGCGTCGTTGCTGAAGTACATTATTTCGTTTCGTGAGCATCAGGATTTTCACGAGCATTGTGCCGAGCGCATGTATCTCGATATTCAACGCCACTGCAATCCAGAGGAATTGACGGTCTATGCTCGTTATACCCGTCGAGGTGGTCTGGATATTAATCCGTATAGAACCAATGGTGCACAAGGGCCAGTAGATGTGAGGCTGGTTCGCCAATAGTGAGAGACGAAGGGGAGGATTAGACTTTCTCTTTCAGGGCGCTAGCGGCCTTTTCCAGTACCGCGATAGCTCTGTCTCGGTCGTAATTTCGCACCTTGTCCATATCAAGGTGCATTGAAAAACCATCTAAGCTGTGTTCGAAGTAACTCTGGTTTTTACCCATCTCTTTGCGCAATCCCACCACGCTGTAAACCTTAATGGGGTGGCTAAAGCCCTTCACGCTGATCTCGCCCTTGTCTCGGCACATAATCGTATCGCGGCACAGCGACCAGGTCTCGTGGGTCAGTAAGATCTCATCCGGTGAAGCGGCCGACTCTAGGCGACTGGCGAGATTCACGTGAGTGCCAAGTACGGTGTAGTCGAGATGGTGAGAGGTGCCGAAAGTACCCACGGTGCAATAACCGGTATTGATACCCATGCGAATCTGCATACGGCGTTTAATACCCTGATTTTGCCACTGTTGTTGCAAAACCTTCATGCGCTTGCGCATGGCGACCGCCATGGAGACGCAGCGAATGCTGTCGTGTTTGATGCCTTTGCTGTCACTGTCGCCAAAGATCACCATGATACCGTCGCCCATGAATTTATCGATGGTACCGCCGTATTGATCGACGATTTTCGACATTTCTTTGAGGTAGGTGTTGAGGATTTCGGTGAGGGTTTCTGCCTCGAGCTCTTCCGAGAGCTGACTGAAATCTTTGATGTCCGAGAAGAATATGGTGAGTCGCTTGCGTTCAGTTTGTTGGCTGGTGTCTTTGCCTTCGTTAATGGCAGACCAAACCGGTGGGCTGAGGTAGCGGGAGAGCTTATAGGCCCTCATCTTGAAGGTATTCTTCTCTTTGTCGAGCATCTCGTTCTGTTTACGCAGGGTGCCGACTTGACTAAAGGTGTATAGCGCGGACGCGCAAAAATAAGTAGAAATCCCGATGAGACTGGCAAGGCTAATCTCCAATTGGGCGGATAACACCCATTCTGGCGCTCTGATCAGCGCACATAGGGCGACTCCCGCCGCAAGGGCCAGATTGTCTCGAACCCATTTTTCGGTACCGCCGTTGAGCAGGCTATTAAACTGCACCATGGTAACAAATAGGATTGAGGGTAGGAGGCTGAAATTAGAGAGTGTGAGTACAACCCCGACGATGGCTGAGTCTACGCAGCCTAGCCACTTGGTGGTTTTGGCCAGTCTTTCGGGGCCAGCCCATTGACTGACTTTGAAGGCGATATAGATATAGAGTAGGCAAGTACACATGACCGCGACAGATAAAATGTCGATGTCGTTGACTTTGAGTTGGGATGCAAGGGTGCCCGTGGCCGCAAAGCAGATCAGTGCTCTGAAATAGTATTGCGATTTTATGAAGTCCTCATGAACTTCTTCGTGGTCTGGCATGTGGGCTCTATTGGGCTGGCTAACTGTTTGGCAACACGACACCCATGCTTGTGGAGGGTGCCTTTTATTCAGGCTGTTGTTGCCTCTGTCATATCAATGACTGCAAACATGCGCCAAATACTAACAACTGGTTCACAGTCTAATGCGTACTATCTTTTAATAGACGCAATAATCCTCTATGAGGGAGTGATAGTAGATTTTTTGACGGCGTTTGTCTAACGCTACGGCTGGCGCGGGATGATGGGTATGTGATGACTCATTGGTCAGGCTTTCATGCGCAGTTCCAAATACTTGCTCTCAAGCTCGGTATATTGCTGCTGCAGTTGTTTGAGCTCTTGTAAGATCTCTGGGCTACCCCCGTTGGCACTGGGTTCTGACAGAGTTGCCTGCATCTGCAGTACCAGTTGCTCGTTTTCAGATTGTAGGTTTTGAATGGTTTGATTCATCATTTCGCGCTCATCGAGCAGTATAGAGAGCTTTTCACTTTGTTTGGCGATTGCGGCCTGATTTCCCGCTTGTTGTTCTAGTCGCGATATTTCTTCGTGGGCCTCGTCAAGCTCTCTCTCGAGTAGCTTAATGCAGGTGTCAGATTCTTCGATGTAGCGCGAATGCTGTTGTAGCTGATTTTTCATGTCTTCTAGCAACTCGTCCTTGTCTGACCCCGAATAGGCGATTTCGAGCCGTTGCTGAAGTTCACTGATCAATTGGTGTTGATTCGCCGCCACAGACTTTAAGCGATCGATCTCGTCTCCTGATACGACTTCTGGGCTGTTTACGACCTGAGTGATGCCACCTCCGTCCGAGGTAAGGTTGTTGGCCAGAGTGTCGCCAAATTCGTTGAAATGGTTTTGATAGCGCTGAAGGGCAGCTTCAAAAGCCGGCTGGTCACTGTGTTGAGCTGCCAAATCAGTCAGCTCCTGATGGCACTGGCTGGCGTTACTCTGGGTTTTTTGCCATTTATCCTCCAGCTCAAAAAACAGGGTTTTGAATTTTTCGAGATTCTCAATCCGCTGCTGACTGTCGAGTAAAGAGGCTTTTAATTGCTCAATCTCCTCTTGCTCAGCTTCATCTGAGTCTGAATCGTCTTTCGCCGGATCATTAGAGGTTTCGGCTTTGAAGAAGGCCATAAGACTACTGAGCTTGGCTTCAATCACCATCCAATTGGGTTGATCCTCTGTTTCGCTGCTAAGCGCGGCTTCTTTTTCGGTGATGAGAAAGGCGTGGCGCAAAGAGGCAAGCTGCCTTTGCATAGGGCTTCGCGGATTGAGATCTAGGGCAATATCCTGGTCGGGGTCGAGGCTTTGATGGTGTTCGCGATTGACTTCGAGCTGGTGTTCCAAGATATCGGGGTAAGAGACGGCGTCGGGAATCGAGTCTTCCATCTCTTTATAGGCTTGTTTGGATTTTTTAAGGTCTTTGTTGACGCCTTGAAGCTTATCCTGCAGTCGGCCGATGAGTTTCTTTAAGCTGCGAGCGTGTATTAGTAGAAAGCCGCAAATTAGCGCGAGAAGAGCCAATACCTCGATGGCGCCAAAAATGATCCAGTTGGAAACCTGCATGTTGCTCCTTGGTGGGGCTCTAAACTTATCGATATCTAAAACGTCACTTCTAGTCCAGTTATCGGCCAAACGACAGGAAACGTCAATATTTTTAGCTGATTGACTGAAAATTGGACGTTGAATCGCGTTAGTCCCAAGTGTTGTGGTTTTAGCGCTTGGAATGAGTGGCGAGCAATGGCTAAAATGCAGGCCCACATGAGAGAGAGGTCGTTATGGATGCAACTTTTGCCCTAGAGAATCGGGTTTCTTGCGGTAAGTTAAAGGCTCCAGCCCCCACGGCGGATCAGCGTCAGCGACTCTACAAAGCTGCACTTCGAGCGGCCGATCATGGCAGTCTTCGCCCCTGGCGATTTCTCGAAATCGAGGGAGAAGGTTTAGATGAGTTGGGCCAAGTGTTTGAACGTGCCGCACTATCGGACGATGCCGACTTAGGGAAGAGCCAGCGAGATAAGTATCGGCGCATGCCAACACGCGCCCCGCTGATATTAGCCGCGATCGCTGAGTGCGTAGAACATCCCAAGGTGCCCGCGTGGGAGCAAGTGGTTACTACCGGCGCTGCCGTGCAGAATCTTATTACCGCGGCCTTTGTTGAGGGGATTGGCGCTTATTGGAGAACCGGTGCCATGGTCGAGCATTCAGAGGTGAAATCTGCCTTAGGGTTGAAAGAAGCCGAGCGTTTGGTCGGCTTTATCTATTTAGGCACACCGATGATTCCATTGAAGTCTGTTCCGCAGGATGATCCCGCCGATTTTTTTAAGCCATGGCCGTCGAAATGAGATTGTGTTTCACAAATCATTTGTGTAAAGTACCGCCCTCATTTAGGCCACTGGCCATTAAATGAAGCGCGCTGACGAGCGGTTGGTTTTTGCTGAAAATACGTAACAAGTGGAGAGGTGTCCGAGTGGTCGAAGGAGCACGCCTGGAAAGT
>JBOEGJ010000075.1:0-2373 GCA_050633365.1 Cellvibrionaceae bacterium
TGTTTTTCTACACGCTCGTTAGTGTCCATGGTGGTGTGGTGGTAGACGAAGACGTAATGTTATCGGCCCTTATTCTTTCGTAAGCGCTTAATGTAAGTCGTTTAAAACGCACTGGTAATAGCTTCTGCCAGAGCTACCTCTTGATTAGGGCTCTAATAATTGCGCTTAGGGAGGCTAGCTTTCAAAGGCTTGGTTTTCTGATGTTTTCGACAGCAGAAGAGGTTGGCCTTTCCACTCAGCTCAGCGGTGTGAGAGTTATCTTTGATTCTAGAACGTCGAAACGACGAACTGCCCCCAATCTTAGGGGGGCAGAGATCTATTTGCGTTTTTTAATTTTGAGTTTACGCTTAAGAGTTTTCTTAGAGCGCTGTTTAAACTCATAGTACTTGGCCGCTTGTCGCCAGCCTTTCAGTTGCTTTCCGTGTTTGGCTTCATAGTAACCAACCAGCTTATTGCGATCAGGCCAGTCCAACTTGTAAACAATACGCATAACATCAATCAGGCGCTCTCGAGTGTTGAGCGTTTGTTTGAGCTTCGCTCTACCAATGTCGATTAGATAAGGCGTTGCACTTTCACCCTGTCGAGTGAGGAGTATATTGCCCGATGATAGGTCGCGATGGATAATACCTGCATCGTGCATACGGCAAACAAAGTGACTTAGTAGTTCGAGTAAATACTCGTGGGACAACCCTTGGTAGTCTGCCTCCCCCTTGTTAATACTGGTAAACACATCTCGGGCTGAAAACGCATCGTCTAAAAACTCAGTAACATAGTAATTGGGTTCGATACCTGCGAGTTTGTGTTGTTCAAAATAGGCAACCGGTTGCGGTGTATTAATGCCGGCTCGTAACATTGCAGCCGCATTGTCCCAATGCCGTTTGCCTTTGCTGGGCAGAAAACGATAACTCAGGCGTTTACCACCCATCGCACGATTTAACTTAATGGTTAAAGGACCATTGGTGGCAGTGGTGATGTTCCAAACCTTGTTGCGCTTATCGCGAATGAGCCGGTCGACTGGCGCGGTTTTCAGTGCTTCGGGTAACAGTACTGCTAACGTCTCGTCGAGACTATTGCCTTCATTGACTGCTAGTGCACCACGCCAGTTGCTGTTGTTAAAGGGGAAGTATTGGCGTTGCTCTGCCGGAATGTCGAGCACAGTCATATCAGGTAATCCTGCAAGTTGATTAGCATTGGGGCGCCAACGAGGGTGTATGGAATCGAAATGAATCACCAGGGGTTGCTCGGTGATGTGTGTCGGCGTCTCGGAAATCTTCTCGCCGAGTACATTGGCGAAATTGATTTCACTGCCAGCGCGTAAGTCACGTGGGTAGATCAATGACAATGGCATGCTATAGCCGTCGCGACACCAGCTAATGTGGAATTCCTGCTGCGCTTGATTCACAAATACAAAATGATGAATACCGTCTTGTGAGTGGACTGCCTGAATGCAGGTGGCACCGGCTAGTAAATGCTGGGCTTGCTTAAGGGCTTTAAAAGCGGGACGTATGCGAAAGTCATCAAGTTCTCCACGAATCTCTCTGTAATGAGTGACGTTATCGATGTCCGGATAACCTTCGGCACCGCAATCAATGACGCCGTCACGACTGCACACTAGAGGCCCCCAGTAGACTCGATTTAGGCCTCCGCTAGTCGCCGCCAGTACCATATAGCGCATGAGATAATCGGCTTGTTTTTGTTCCGGATCGTCGAACCAGCGTTTGAGTCGACGGATAGTCCAACACTTGTATGTGCAGTAGGTCTTTTCGCATCCCAACTCTTTGCCAATCGCATCAATGGCACGAGCTTTCTTAACCAAATTCAAGCGTAGCCAGTCTCGCGCTCTATGACCTAAGACACGGTGATCATTCGCTTCGGGTTCAATCACTCGTTCGACAAACAAGTTGGTGGTGTGAATTGGGGGGACTTTGGAGATGCGTTTCATCGCTCGTAGGTAAGAAATGTTCGCCAAGGGCTCAAAGTCAGAAACGTTGGGGCCGGCAAGTCGAGTATCGTACTGTTCAAAGAGCGGAGAGATAATGCTCCAGGCATCGATATAGCCTTTAGAGCTAAAGCCTGACCACTTCCCTCGATTGGGTGTATTACCAATTTCAAAAATGATTTGTTGTTGATATGGCCCCTGGCTGTAGGTTTTAAAAACCTCTTCAGCGAACTTATACCAACGCTCGTCTGCTGATGAATCTTTCCCCATCAGCTGAGCGTCTTCGAAAGAGGGGAAGATATCCAACAGTACCTGAAATCCTTGTTCCAGAGCTTTGTTGAGTAAGCGTTCGGCGTTTCCACCTAGAGAATCATAGGTGTAGTCGAGTCGTACTTGCTTCAATCCCAGTTGAGTGAATCGCCCCAAGTTCACTA
>JBOEGJ010000076.1:0-4042 GCA_050633365.1 Cellvibrionaceae bacterium
GCTCTATCGACAGCAAGCTCCCGCCTATCCTGAGTCGACTTGGAGTTTCCCCCAGTGAATGGCTAGAAAACAGCCAACATTTCGAGCGGATTTTTCGCAAGAAGTTTCGACGACGAATGCTCGCCGCCTAGATATCTCAGATATGCCTACCGGTAGGGAGACCTACGATCAAATTGAGTGATTCTGTCGCTTGAATTCACTTGCTCCTTCAATACTCAAATCGAAGCACGAAACCTTGAAACAGACTGAACAAATAGCCGTTGATTCTTCGGAACGTGCCTGTCCAAGGTATTGTTGCAAACCCTTTTGAGCTGCCGTTAGCCGAACTCGCCAAGTTTGAAGATGCGGTCACTGTTCACGATCAACAAGGTATTCTCTATTCGTTCAGCGATTACCTTCAGCTTGTTGATTACACCGGTCGGATAATAAGAAAGGGAAAGCGAGGCTCTATCGACAGCAAGCTCCCACCTATTCTGACTCGACTTGGAGTTTCCCCCAGCGAATGGCTAGAAAACAGCCAACATTTCGAGCGGATTTTTCGTAAGAAGTTTCGACGACGAATGCTCGCCGCCTAGATATCTCAGATATACCTACCGGTAGGGAGACCTACGATCAAATTGAGTGATTCTGTCGCTTGAATTCACTTGCTCCTTCAATACTCAAATCGAAGCACGAAACCTTGAAACAGACTGAACAAATAGCCGTTGACTCTTCGTTATGTGCCTGTCCAAGGTATTTCAATTGAGTGATTCTGTCGTTTGAATTCACTTGCTCCTTCAATACTCAAATCGAAGCACGAAACTTTGGAACAGACTGAAAAAATAGCCTTGACTCTTCGGAACGTGCCTGTCCGATTCTTCCCTTTGGACCGAACAAATAGCCGTTGACTCTTCGGTATGTGCCTGTCCAAGGTATTGTTCTTTATGGATTGACCGCCCTTTCGATACACTCTAAGACTACCACACTGTCTTCAAAGTATTTCTCTACGTTAGCAAAACTTGTTGAAGGTGACCCCCCATGTGCAAATGCATTTCTTGCTTGGTTTAATGAATCAAGGGAATCCATTATTCTATTTTTATGCTCTTTACCAGCCATTTCATTTTTAAAATTCTGAGACCAAGAGTCATCGAAGCTTGCTAAACTTCTGCAGATATTTGAGTAACTTGGATTCATTGAGCTATTTCTGAATTTTTTATCTATAAAGTTTTTAACTTGATTTGATTGACTCTCTGAATTCACATCAGAAATAATAGTTTTAAAACCAAATTCAATAGCGCCACATGCTCTAATGATTGAGTATCTAGTCAAATACGGAACCGGGTGGCTCATTGCACCCACACCGTCAATAATACTTTTGATCTTAAAGAATTCGTCTAAGCAGGACACAATCCTTTCAGATACTGAGCCGTTACTTATATCGAATTCCATACAGCACCTCAAGAACATGTGAAATTCTACCGTGGATGCTATCTGCTTGCATCGTACCTTCACTTGTAAATTTCCTATACTCTTCTATTTGCAAAAGGTCCAATCTCTTTTCTTCAAGATTAGCTATTGGAATATCATCCCCTAAATGCTCTAGCGCAATAGTAGTGCCTACCATTATTGAATCAAAAATTGTCGGATAAAAACGCTTCCTAATCTTATTTCGGTCACCTGAAACAATATTGTGAAATGCATCATCACCAATATTATTTCGAATAAATGAAATAGTCTGAGCAAAGGTTTCCTTCAATCTGACCACATTTCTATCTGTATTGTTCTGCGCACTCCCCATGTATTCATTCAGCAATTTTTTTAGAGAAATATTGCCTTTTGGGGCGTTCTTTACCTTTTCGGTATTTATTGCAAAATATCTAAGAATAAACTCCATATCTTTCATGCGAGAGTCAACATCCTCCCCCATAAAGTATCTCCAATCTTCATTTCCATTTGCTTCTATCAGCATTGAATTGAGATTTCCTTGGTAGACACAATTTCTAATTTCTTGCGCAGCTAGAGCACGACCACCAGTATTAATTCTTTCAAATATTTGGTAAAGACTAGTATCATCTTCTTTTGGTTTTATTTGCTCAAATACAATAGCGTGAATTGTAGTGCTTCTTATTTTTCTTTGTTCTGCTGAAGAAAGTTCGCCAAATGACTTTCCTTTCCATCTATCATTTATTTTGTCACTATTTGATAGTCGAAAGACACGGCCATCTTTTGTCCAGATACCCTTAACAAAATCATAAACAGTCATGATTCTCTGATATCCATCTACAATTAACTTACAATCATCTGAGGTATTCGCTAGAAATATACTAGGCACAGGAAGGCCAAGAAGCAATGATTCTATAAATCGACTGGCCTCAACCTTATCCCACACATAGTGCCTTTGAAGTTCCGGCTTGATCAGCTCATCCTCTTCATACATTGTGATTAACTCACGAAATGAAAGGTCAGCGCCCCAAGAGGTAATATTGTAAATATCATCATTGGAATAAGAATCCTCATTCTCTTCTGGTAAATTTTCAATATCCTGGTCTGTCATGGTTACTCCATTAATGATAAATAGTATAAATAGCTAACGTTTTGCTCAATTGCGCGGCGGTTGCAGTGGTTTTTTGTGCGACAATGAGTGCAGCGAATGCACAAAAAGAGACGTAGACCGCTGCGTCAATTGGAGCAATTTGTTACATTTGTACCCTAACGAACTCTCTATACTCTGACTTGCTATTGTCATCACTCAGAATTTTTTCGAGTTTTCTTAAATTGGCTTTTTCTAGCAGCGCCACACCGTATTTTAATATTTCTTCTGATTCTTTGATCTTTCGCTCAACTTCGGATGACCAGCCAGACCAGTGTTTGAGGTCGGAATCGGACGCATCATCTAGGTTTAGCTCTTCAATTGCCTTAAATCCTTTCTCCAAGTCTATGACTAGGCGTTCGCGCAAGTCATTTTCTTTGTAGAGAAAAGGTAGGCCGTTCAAGGAGTCAACTTTTTCTTCTATGTAATACGGCCTAGGAAGACTTTTTCCTTGAATTGCTTCCAATTCCTCAACCTCTTTCTCGCTGGCAACTCTATCTTTAGTAATATCAGAGTTCCTAGACCTCACTAACTTAGATAATATTTTGACAGCTTCCTCAGGGCACCCAGAGGTTCTTTTTAGCAGCAGGTTTACTTTTCTATATACCGTATCTGCACCAAAAGGTCCGGATCTAAGCTTATTAACTGCACTTTTGTGTTGGTCAATAAATATGAGAAAACTACCGATTGTGTCTCTATATGTTTTTAATCTAATTTCTGTTTCTAGAACTTTAGACAGTTCTTCAAACTCAACACCAAAGTGATTTTTCCCGCAGTCTCTACCGATATTTGTTATCGGCCCCGTTTTTGTCGTGACTATATAACCCTTTCCATGAGGTGTATGACAGCTAGACAACCCGCACTTTATATAGTCTTTAAAGAGATAGCGCCCAATAATTTCCTTTAGCTCATATTGTTTGGGATCTATATCCTTAGTGAAGCCAGGCAACTCCTCAATTTCTTGCCAAGTCTCTACTTTGATCAGTCCTCTTTCCGTGCTCAAGGTGATCATAGGGGTTCCTCAATCTGAAATGTAACAGTTTATTATAAAGCGTGATCGTGTAGCCACAGATCTATATCTGGTCAATCGGTGTCTATGTCTAGACAGTGTGCATATATAACAATTGTGGTCAGATACACACTTACAAAAACACTCCTCCACACACAAACCCACTACTTTACCTCCAAAGCTCCCGACAACTCATCCATCTCCACCACAACCCCCTCACCCAACCCACGAACAAGCACACGATCATCAAGCAAAGGATAAACCCCCACCCCACCACCAGAAAAAATCGCTATCCGCCCACTATTCGCAGAAACCACAATCCCCTCAGCAACAAGCTTTTCTTCCCCACCATCAACCGCCAACAACCGAGTACAAAACCCATGCTCAGTACAACCATTCGTCCGAAACTCCACCAACTGCTCCAGCGCAGACTGCTTCCCTTTTTCGAATGGAAACATCACAAC
>JBOEGJ010000077.1:0-4232 GCA_050633365.1 Cellvibrionaceae bacterium
GGTTTAAGGCGCTTTAACGCCTTTAGCAACGGCGGCTTTGGAGCGGCGAAGCCGCGGAAAAGGCGTCCGGCCCCGTAGGGGCGAATTGCCTAAACTTGTTATATTTTAGTACCACTTTAATCCTTTATAGGGATTTGATTTCAATTCTTGTAATCGGGTTTTAAGGCTTCCAACATGAATTTCCAGCTTATTTCCATCAGGATCCAGAATATAAACTGAATCGCCTTCGCTTGCATTCTGCCTCCATATCTTAACGCCGGATGAAAGCAATTTAGTGCGATAATTATTAAAATCGCTCTTATCGACAGTAAAAGAAATGTGGCTGTAATCTTGCGCGGGTTTCACACTATCCTTTGATAGGCAGATCCATAGCTCATTAACAGATAAGTATGCGCCAAGCTCCCACTTCACTTCGGGCTTCATTCCAAGCAATGAGACATAGAAATCGAATGATCTATCTAAGTTACTCACTGCAATAGTGATGTGATTTAGCCCCTTTAGCACGATCTCTCCGAGAAAATATAACAGCTAATTATAAAGAATGGCCTCTATTCTTCTTAATTCCAGACCGAAAATCAAACCTTCTAAAAAATTCAATCATAATCAATACCTTACCGCGCACAACAAACACGCAACTACTAATTAGTAAGATCTATCATCCCACTAATTAGAGAGAAGTATGCCGCAACAAAAAATACTGCCATTCCAATAAAATCAACAACTTAGATTTTTGATTTCAGAATTAGCAAGAATAGAAATTCTCTTTAATTCATGAAATCTAACATTCTCAGATCCGATCATTTTTTCTTTACACAGCCTCGACAATCAAGATCATTCCATTTGCAGCGACGATTGTGACCTGTGCACCTTTATCCAGCTCTGGGCCCTGCACAGTCCACAAGGCGTCGGCGATTTGAACCTTTCCAGAGCCGTTGTGGATAGGTTCTAACAACTCAGCAGTTTTTCCAATGAGCTGCTCTGTGCGTTTGTTTAACAAGGGTTGATCACTTTGCTGAAGATTGGCTCGGAATTTCTTCCAGTAAATTACTGTGGTCAGTATCGAAAACAGTGCAAACCACATCATTTGTACTTGCCAACTTAAGCCGGGCACAAACTTAAACACTAAGGCGGTTGCCAGTGCGCCGAGACCAATCCCCAACAACACTTCGGTCGACAGTAACACTTCGAGAGCCAAGATCGCGACGCCTATGGCCATCCAGTGCCAGGGTTCTAAATTTGTGAGTAGTTCAATCATGGATAGCCTCTTATTCTTGGGTATTCAATATACTTACGTGAGCAGCTTACTTGAATGACTTACGCAGAAGGTGCTTTAACGCTGTCGACCAATTCGCGGATACCTTCGATAGAACCAATCACAGAGCTTGCCTCTAACGGCATCAGGACCACTTTACTGTTTTCGGCCGAGGCGATCTCACCCAGAGCCTCGACGTATTTTTGTGCAATAAAGTAGTTGATCGCCTGCGGATTACCGCCGGAAATTGCTTGCGATACCATATGCGTTGCTTTGGCTTCGGCTTGCGCTTCGCGCTCACGAGCTTCGGCTTCTAAGAATGCGGCCTCTTTGGCACCTTCAGCTTTTAGAATTTCGCCCTTCTTCTCTCCTTCGGCAACTTTAATCGCTGCTTCACGCTCGCCCTCGGCCTTCAAAATGGCGGCGCGTTTTTCACGCTCGGCTTTCATTTGATTGGCCATGGCATCGACTAAGTCCCGCGGCGGAGTAATATCTTTGATCTCGATACGGGTAACTTTCACTCCCCAAGGGTTCGTGGCCTCATCAACCTTGAGTAACAACTCTGTGTTGATGGAGTCGCGATTGAACAGCATGGCGTCCAGCTCCATTGAACCTAACACCGCACGAATGTTGGTCATCACCAAGTTTTGCATGGCGCGCTCGAGGTTATTCACCTCGTAAGACGCGGCAACCGGATCGATAATTTGAAAGAAACAAACCGCATCGGTGGTGACCATCGCGTTATCGGCACTGATCACTTCCTGCGGAGGCACATCGAGCACTTGCTCCATCACACATTGCTTGCGACCAACGGAATCGATAAACGGAATAATCAGATGAAGGCCCGGCGCTAAGGTTTGTGTGTATTTCCCGAAACGCTCGACGGTCCATTCCTCACCCTGCGGAACACTGTTTACGCCTTTAAGTACAAGAATAATACCGAGCACGAGAAACACGACAGAAAACACGTCAAATCCAAACATAGTCACTCCTAAAAATAATCAGAACGTATCGATCGCTTGTTTTTTTTGCACAACGATCAGGCTGAGACCGTTACCAATCGCCGCCACTATCAAACCAACTGAGACACAATCAAAGCCGGTATTGTAGAGACGAAGCGCTCAGACAAAAAACAAGTCAATCGGCACCATAAACAAGGTTCGAAATCAGACGGGAACTCTCGGCGAATTGCCAGAGAGACTTCACAGAGTATTTGAAGTCACCAGCATTCTTGCATGAGCTGAATGGGTTATTCAAACAACTAGATCGCCGATCCGATGGCATTGTGTTGGCGAGCATTGTACGCAGCTTTTATGTAAAAAAACCAGTGCGAATACTTGTGTACTCAAGAGCGATTAGGACACGCTATCGCAACTTAGGATTGCACACTGGTCGCTACTCTTGTGTACCGTCTAAACGGTTTTTCCGGTGTTTGAGTAAATAGGCACTCAAGTTATCCACCGCAATCCCCATTAGTCGTTGACGCGCTTCGAGTGTCGCCCAGGCGATGTGCGGGGTGACCACGCAACCCGGCAATTTAAACAGCGTGTGATCTGCTTGCGGCGGCTCGACACTGAGTACATCCAAAGCCGCGCCAGCAATGCGCTTTTGATCGATGGCATCAAATAGAGCGGTCTCATCAATCAACGGCCCTCGCCCAGTATTGATGAGATAGGCCGATACTTTCATCGCGTTTAAGAAGGCCGCATTAATAAAGCGCTCATTGGCTGAGGTGAGAGGACAATGCAAGCTGATAATGTCTGAGTTTTTGGCCAAATCAGTGAGATCCACACAGTCCATCCCCTCGGGCAAGGATGCCGGCGGGGTGCGGGTGTGGATAAGCACTTGCATGTCGAAGCCGAGTGCAATCTGCGCAACTTTCTTGCCGATGGCGCCAAAGCCAATAATACCCAGTGTTTTTCCAGCCAGCTCAATCATCGAGTGATCGTAGTAGCAAAAATCGGCGCTTTGCTGCCAGCGCTTGGCCTTCACTGTCTCGGCGTAGTAGTGCACAGGCTGCGCCCACTGCAGTATTTGCGCGAACACAAATTGAGCCACCGATTGCGCTCCGTAGGCGGGAATATTGGTGACAGCAATACCGCGTCTCTCCGCGGCAGCCACGTCGACCACATTGTAACCAGTCGCGAGCACCCCCAAATATTTTAGCCTCGGCAGCTGGGCCAACACCTCGTCGGAAAACACCACCTTGTTCGTTAGCACCACATCGGCACCGACGCAGCGTTCGATAACTTGCTCCGGCGCCGTGCGCGGATAAATAGTACATCGCCCCAAGACTTCAAATCCGGCCCAAGATAGATCACCAGGATTAAGGGTAAAGCCGTCGATCACGACAATATTCATGAAAACTCTCAGTAAAAACCGTAAGACAACAGCAATTGATTGAAGCTGACATCGAGGGTGCTGCATTTGGACGACGCATAAAACGGCGATTTCGACGCACACTACCCCGTCGATGGATGGCTATCAAGGGTCGTCTACCCGTTAAGCGAAAATTGATCGCAATAATGAAAGTAAAGATTAAACAGCCAGTAATAATGAGAGAGTTGAAGATGACCGCAAAGACCCCCTACCAACTACTCGGCGCCGAGAAAGTGAAAGCGCTAGCGACGCACTTTTATAAAGTTATGGACGAACTCACCGAAGTGACCGAGATTCGCGAAATGCACGCCCACAACAAGGATATGATCACCGAAAAGTTATACGAATACTTAACCGGCTGGATGGGTGGGCCACCTCTGTATCAGGATAAGTACGGCAGCGTATGTTTGACAGAGCCCCACAAACGCTACCCAATCAATGCCGATCACCGAGATCAATGGCTGCGCTGTATGGACGAAGCGCTCAAACGTATTGATGCCAGCGAACAGGTTACGGCGATGCTAAAGGAGCCCATGTATAACTTGGCAGACTTTATTAAGAATTCAGACTGATTTAGGCCGAGCGACGAGCGACGAGCGAC
>JBOEGJ010000078.1:0-518 GCA_050633365.1 Cellvibrionaceae bacterium
GGATTGCATTCGTACCGTTGAAAACTATGCAGAGTATGTGAGTCAAACCTACGACGAGACGAGATATAAATATGGGATAGTCATTAACGAATTTGACGTAGTGCCAAAAGCTCACTCTGAAATTGTTGGCTTTGTTTCCTTATACGCCTTTTGGTCAGGTGTCACCGAAGCTGGTTTCTCACACGAAGAGGACTTGGAGATTATGAGTAATAGTATTCAGGCTGCGTGTTATCCTGAGTCTGTGATGAGCTCAGTGATATCTCCTGAGATAAAAAGCTCTCTAGATACAATTAGCAAAAGAATAGGAAACTCCCGCAGCTTTACTCGCTTCAAAGGTGATTCAGTGTCGGTGTTCTATTATTCAAATTCCTACACATTACCTGGCAACGACTAAATGCATAACAAGCGGCTGTAGTCGCCATGCAAAAGACGCATGGCTGGGACGGCCTTTCCGTTGTTTGTTTATGCGCTTTTCGCTACGCTAGCGCAACACAAGCAACTCCAAGTCCGCCCCTAAG
>JBOEGJ010000079.1:0-2849 GCA_050633365.1 Cellvibrionaceae bacterium
TTCGGTGCGTCCTGCACCTCTCCCTGTGGGCTCCTTCGGAGTCAAAGTTTCTGCCACAACAATTTGCCACACAGTGCCGAACGGCAACTGCGACAGCGGTGCACACGTAGCGGGTTAAAAGCCCCAAGGCTTTTAACAGTCCATCCCTCCCGGGGCAGAAGGTTCTACCGAAGTACTTTACCCAAAAGGTAAGCCCTTTTTTTATTAACCGCGAAGCGGGAGAGGTTTAACAATTTCCTCCGATAGATTCGGTGCGTCCTGCACCTCTCCCTGTGGGCTCCTTCGGAGTCAAAATTTGTTCCAGACAAATTTGTCGATCAGTTGCGAAAAGCAACTGAGACCGCGTAGCGCCCGTAGGGTGTTAAAAGCCCCAAGGCTTTTAACAGTCCATCCCTCCCGGGGCAGAAGGTTCTATCGAAGTACTTTACCCAAAAGGTAAGCCCTTTTTTATTAACCGCGAAGCGGGAGAGATTTAACAAATTCCTCCGATGGATTCGGTGCGTCCTGCACCTCTCCCTGCGAGCTCCTTCGGAATCCAAATTTGTTCCAGACAAATTTGTCGATCAGTTGCGAAAAGCAACTGAGACCGTGTGGCGCCCGAAGGGACAGAAAATGACAAGTCGTTTGCTGAGTCCATCCCTCCCGTATAGATCTTCTTTATAGAATTGGCCGGAAAGGGTAAGTCCTTTTATCAACCGTGAAGCGGAAGAGTTCTGCGGTATTCATTACCTGATGAGAGTGTCATTATTCAGACTCCACAGGAGTCGAATCATTGATCGTTCTCAAGTATTCCGTCGTCACTATTTTTAAGGTGATAGGGTTTGTCTTCGTGCTTTATCATTATTGTTTGAGTTGTCGGTGACAAGCGGGGAGGCCATTGAGTGTTCGCCGGACGAGAAAAGATAATTCTATTAGAAGGGGGGGTGTAAAATGGAATCGGTGTTAACCGATTCCATTTACTTGGTGCTGTATATCTTTTAGCTCCTAGAACTGATGAACGATTTTGACTGATCCATCCGCTTCTGCCGCATCTATATAGCCAATGAGAGCAGGGTTTTCAGAGACCAATTTTTTAACATCAGATCCAGCACCGACTTCTTTTGGTGGTGTGCCTTTACCGGTAAACAGAAGCTGCGCCCAGTAAGCTTTGATTTGCTGGTCGTTCTTTTTAAGAACAGTTCCGACAAATGCGCTGCGCGCGGCAGAGCCTTCTTTTTGATCTACTGGAATGGCATCGGCACCATCTGGGAAGGATTTTTTCTTACCCAAAAATATTCGAGTGATGTCTGACTCGGTTAGTGTGTTTCCATTGCTTGGGTGAACAATTACCGCGACGGCGGAAAATGCCGCTGCGGGCGCAAAGAGAGCGATGCTTGTAATCAAGGCGCCAATAATATTTTTAGTGTTTTTTGAAAGCATTATGCGTTCTCCGTTAATTAAAAAATAATATCAAAACCGGCAGAGATAATGTCGACCTCTCTGGGCTGGCCGGTTCCGAATCCGCCGACCGTATTTTCAAGTACATCGTCCGGTGAGTTTGATCGAGTCGCATATTCAAACTTGAACGCAGCGTTAGGGTGGAAGTCCCAGCGAACCCCTACAGTCCAAGTGTCGCTTTCATCCTCTGCTGAGCTGGATAGTGAAGGAAGCTCATCGGAGTAATCAGCCACTAACGATGAGTAAGTGATGTGAGGGGTGAAGTTTCCAAAGCGGTGGCCGTACGACAGGTACCAGCCGGTATTGTTTTCAAAGCCATCGGCATCAAAGTCGGGCCCCAAAATCTCACCGGTCTCGGACATTGTGTATTCGCCCACCAAAAATCCATTGCCAAATGTGGCGTGTGCTGCGACACCGGCGAAGTCATAAGAGAGAGGGTTGTCTTTGGTTAGTTGGAGTTGTCCGCCGCGGCTCAGGCCTGTTGGAACGACGGTATGGATGTCGGTTGTCATGTAGGTGGCGCGCAGCTGCAACCAGTCGTTGTTAAGTTTAACAACACCTCCCATGATCTTTTCCATTTCTATATCGAAGCCGCCAACTTCTGTACTGCTTGCACCGCCATACGCATCAATACGCCAGTCCCAATTATCGCTAGAGTTTGTGTAGGCAAATTTAATTCCTTCGAAGGAATCGTTAAAGGCTGCTGGCAAGCTCTGAGGTACTCTTATCCAGTGGTAAGCGTAGGCGACATCAAGAAAGTCAGAATAGAAAAATAGTGGCAGGCGCTGTCGTCCAGCTTGCATATTCCAATTTTCATTAAAGTCGTATGAGATGTAGGCCCAGGCAACATTTGTATCAAAGTCCTCGCCGCCAGCTCCAGTGAACTGTCCGGTTACGCTTAGGTTTTTTCCTAGATCGGCACTAACTTGCAGGCCAAAGATGGTGTCGGGTTTAAAGCTGATGTCGTCGTCGTACACGCCGTTTGTTGGATTGTCGGCAACGTAAGTGTTGTCGGACTCTACGCCTGTGAAGCGGTTTCTCAGGGCGCCTTCGCTAAGGGTTTTTCCTGCTACCACCGAAGCAAACCCGTTGAATTTAATTTCGGCGGCCTGTGTTTGTGCGGCGGCAAACAATGCTGCGCCAATACAGACTGAAAGTTGGAGTTTTTTCATAGGGGATTCCGTCAACATAAGTTTTATGATTCATTCGTTACGCATATAAAAAATAGTATGGATCTATGGGAGCGCAAGTGACGGGCTTGCTATGGAGGGAGTGGTAGTCAGTTTGGAGTATGTCTGGTGTTTTATTGTTCGAATACATAAAAACGCCGCGTTATGAAGCGCGGCGTTTTTATGATAGCTTCGAAAGAAGGATGGTTAGAATTGATGGACTACTTTTACGCTGCCGTCAGC
>JBOEGJ010000080.1:0-418 GCA_050633365.1 Cellvibrionaceae bacterium
AAGGCGCTGGCGATGTCATCACTTTGTTTGATGGTGACACTTATGTGATTGCCGGCAGCGGTGATGACACGGTAACGACTACCGGCAACTTTAACGATTACGTTTTGGGTGACCACGGCGCCATTGGTTGGAGCACCAGCGGTATTATCGAACACATGACCAGCGATAAAGACGCTAAGCATCTGGGTGGCAGCGACACCTTGAGCTTAGCGGATGGTCATCACTGGGTGATCGGCGGCTTTGGAGCTGACACTATCACCGCCGGAATCGGTAACGATATTGTTCTGGGTGACAACGGTGTCGCAACTTTCACGGCGGGCACTCTGACTCGCCTCGAAAGTACCGACGCTGACGATACCACTGGCGGCAACGACATCATTAACCTCGGTCACGGCAACACCAATATCATCGGTGGCGC
>JBOEGJ010000081.1:0-468 GCA_050633365.1 Cellvibrionaceae bacterium
CAAAACGTGTGAGTACGCCGCTGGTGAGCGTGGCGATACCGTTGTCGCCCAGTACGATGTCGCGGCCAATACCGGCCGTGATGGTGTCGGTACCGAAACCACCAATGACCCAGTGATTACCATCGGACAAGCTCAGCAAGTCATCGCCGCCTTCGCCCAAAGATTCACTTTCCATTTGCGTGATGACGCCAGCGGAATCCCAAGTGATGTAACCGTGATCGCCCATGACGTAATCATTTGCGTCGCCAGTGGTGCGAACTTCATCGTTACCGCTGCCAGCAATGACGTAAGTTTCGCCGTCGTAAAGATCGATCAAATCACGCGCGCCCAAATTGGCCAGCGTGGATTGAATTTTCTTGATGGTGCCATCGTTGTAGTAATCGATTACACCGTGATCACCCAAGACGCGATCAATACCGGTACCGGTATCGATGTCGTCTGTGCCGGCGCCACCGATGATATTGGTGT
>JBOEGJ010000082.1:0-583 GCA_050633365.1 Cellvibrionaceae bacterium
GTCAGATGCCTTGCCTTGTATGGTTGGTCTTGAGTGATTTTGATGTTGAAAATCCTTTTCAATAACGGGTAAATTGAGACCCACCTTCGGCGGCCACCGAAGGCCTTGTTTATCACAGTTCGCTGATTGCCAGGTTCATTAAGACCGTTAACAAGTATGAACGTGATAAACACTCACTAGGCATAACTCGAATAGTCATGTGGGCCTCGAGCCCGAATAGCAAGGCGGAGATAGCTTATCTTATGAATACGTCAGAGATCAATGTTGGTATCGATACAAGTAGTCAGCAACTCGATATTTATGTGAGACCCAACGGCCATTTTTTTAGTGTCAAAAATAACAAAGAAGGTATAAAAGATGCCATCAAACAGCTTCAACCATTAAAGCCCAAACGGGTGCTAATCGAGTCGACTGGTCGGCTCGAATTGGATTTTGTCTGTGCAGCCTACAAAGCAGGGCCTCCGGTCGTTGTCTGTAATCCCGCTCAGATCAGGAACTTTGCGAAATCTGCCGGTCGTATTGCCAAGACCGACAAATTGGACGCTATGGATATTGCCCACTTCGGTGAAGCAATGAAGCCACG
>JBOEGJ010000083.1:0-726 GCA_050633365.1 Cellvibrionaceae bacterium
CCGCCCCAAATTTGGGCGTTATACCGAGAAGTAGATTAGAGTATGAATTCAATTATTAAGAGGGTTTCTGTTGGATTTTTATACGGTATAGGATTTTTCATGGCCGTTACAATATTGAGCGTTCTAAGTCGACCCTATATAGAATCAATGAACCAAGATGAGCGTAGAGCAAGAGTATCTGAATTGTCACTGATGCATTCTAAATACCAAAGTGATTCGGATAGTTCAGAATTTCAGCTACTGGGAAAAATTACCAACGCTAGTGAGATAGCTTGGCCAAGCGTTGAGATTGTAGCCAGTATAAATGATTCGAAAAACACATTGGTTCGCACGTGTCAGAGCAGTATCAATGAAACACTAGAATCAAAGAGTACAATAGATATCGTTCTTTCATGCGCGTGGTAAGGTATAACAAGGCAAGGCATCTGACGTCTTCTCCGTTGCTTGATTTTGCGGCGGTCGCTACGCTGCCACAAAACAACCAACTACTAAGTCGCAGCTGCTTGCGGCGTTATGTTTCCATACTCCTATAAAGTCTCTAAACCCTGTATTTCTTAAACTCCGCCATTTTGGGAAGTAGGGCATTCACCTTCGGTGAACCTCTCTAGCCTGTGAAAACGCGGTCACGATAGTTGATGACTCATGTATATTTGATGTCGGTGCAGTGTCCCTTGATTGAAGTGAGCCTTCACTTCAGCGGTTCGCCGCCCCGACTTAAATTCTACG
>JBOEGJ010000084.1:0-887 GCA_050633365.1 Cellvibrionaceae bacterium
GGCTCTGTTGCAAAAAATCGAGCTGGCTGAAAATCTCCAGAAAGCCGCTATCTGATTAGGCTACCTGCGGCCGTGCCAGTTCTTTTTCAACCAGTGTCATGGCTTCCTCCATAACACTCGGCCCTAGACCGAATGCGCGTTCAATCAGACGAACCTCTCCATGAATATCGTTGGTAAGGTTATATGCTGACGCCTGACCTTTGCGCAGCGCCCTCATCACCTCGAAACCTTTGATCGTCGCGTAAGCGGTTTTCATGGTCTTGAAGCCACGAACCGGTCGGATCAACTGCTTTAGCTTACCGTGATCTGACTCCACTATATTGTTAAGGTATTTGACCTGACGATGCACGGTACTTTCTGGACACTTCCCTTCCTGCTTCAACGCCTCCAATGCAATCGGATAAGTCGCTGCCTTATCAGTGTTGATCACGGTCGGCTTTTCCCATGATTTCAATCCTTTCAATGCCTTTCCAAGAAACCTTTTAGCCGCTTTCGCATTACGTGTTGGCGATAAGTAAAAGTCGATGGTATGACCGAATGTATCAACGGCACGGTAGAGATATGCCCATTTTCCATTCACCTTTATATAGGTCTCATCCACTCGCCAACTGCTTGATCGAGGTCTTTGCCAACACCAACGCAGGCGCTTTTCGATCTCCGGAGCGTACTTCTGCACCCACCGATAAAGGGTTGAATGGTCAACGGAGATGCCACGTTCAGTCATCATTTCTTCAAGGTCACGGTAGCTGATACCATAGCGGCAATACCAGCGTACTGCCCACAGAATGATTTCACCTTGAAAGTGTCGCCCTTTGAAGTCTGACATCGTTCACTCCGATCAAAAACTTAGGTTATGCCATCCAGGTTGGTTTTTTGCAACAGAGCCA
>JBOEGJ010000085.1:0-704 GCA_050633365.1 Cellvibrionaceae bacterium
CTGTTTTTCTACACGCTCGTTATGTTTAAAGGAAGTAATGGATGCATGAAATAATTCAACAGAACCCTCTTATAAGCCTTCTTCTAATGTTGGTTCCATCTATTGCTATAGTATGGAAAATTATGGACGTCCTCTTTGTAAAACCTCGGGATTTTAGAATTTCTGTACTTGAGAAAAACGTAGAAGAAATAAGAAAAGAAATTCAAAAGGGGCCCACACATGGAGCTGGTACTAACATTGCTGATCCCGCAGAGGTCTTAGCTCCTAGAAAGATTCAAGCAAAGCATATTGATAGAATGGACTCGGTAATGGGAAGCACTACCTTACTTAATGATATGGATCAATTTTACGATTCATGGAAGGATAAAACCTTAACTGATCTACAGAGAGATCAGTTTGAAAAGAACTACATAGGGCAAAAGGTGGTGTGGGAAGCTAATTTTTCGTCCGTAACCGAGGAGACGGATGGACTTCTATGGGTAAGCTTAACTTCAGTGAAAGAAAACAACTATGGGCATCATGTAATAGCTGTATTTGAAGCCAGCCATAAAGAGGCTCTTTTGACCATTAATAAAGATGAGCTGGTTGTTGTTTCCGGAGTTGTTGACTCATTTTCTTTGTCACCACTTATCAAAAAATGCAGTGTCACCAGAAAAACATAACAAACGCAGGCAATCGGACTATGAACATCCCCCGCTTTAACG
>JBOEGJ010000086.1:0-414 GCA_050633365.1 Cellvibrionaceae bacterium
TAACGCCTCAAACACCGGCTTGGTGAAGTTGGCGACTTTTTTGGAACAAAAAAGGTGACAGCTTTACCAAGTCCGAGCGCTTTGACTTGTTAAGTGATAACCTCATTTTATAGAACCATGCTTTCTTAAAAATTGTATTGCTGATCCTGATAGATCTTCGCTCGAAGCGCAAAGCAACAATAATTTGGGATTGGTGCTTATTGTTTCAATGTCAATTCGTTGTTCTCGATTTGATCTCAATATAATTGTCAGTTCATTCCAATCAGTAGATTCAGCGGTTTCTGAATTTCCGTCTGAGTCTATATCAGCATCCACGCCCCATATATGATCTGCAATCTTATAATAGGCTGGCATAGGACCAATAATTTCAATTTCCACCTCTATCATTTGACTCATGCTCTGGCCACTTAACGC
>JBOEGJ010000087.1:0-403 GCA_050633365.1 Cellvibrionaceae bacterium
GGGCCTGAGTTACTGATAAACGGTGACTGGTCTCAAGGCACGACTAACTGGACGGCTCAGTCTGATTGGACACTGACTGGAGAAGGTTCTGGAATAGATTGCAACTCAACAGGAATTCAAGGTCAGAGGGATATTTTTCAGACTTCTGTGCTGGAGATGGGCAAGCGTTACGCTGTAACAGTCGATATAGCTGAATACTCCTCAGGGATCCTGTGCGTGTGGAACGGAGTGAGAGAACCGTTAGTAGCTAAGGCGGGGATTACAACGATAGTTATAGAGGCAGGTATAGAAAGTTTTACTTTATTCGCTGATAACGATGTTGGATTCGTTGGCTCGATTCGCAGTGTTTCGGTCAAAGAAACCCGCGCCGCCGTCGTCAACAATCCAGATTCAGAAATGTGGG
>JBOEGJ010000088.1:0-595 GCA_050633365.1 Cellvibrionaceae bacterium
AGATGTGTATAAGAGACAGGAATAAAAATAGGCGCGCCGCAGAAAGATAGTTTACTGAGCTACTTTTCGAGAAGATGTCACCAAATTTAGGTTTATTCTTCGCTTTTCCTAGGTCTTTCTTGAGTGAGATTAAGCTTGCGATCCAGACTAACGTCAACGCGACCGCCATGCCTAAAATGGCCCCTTTGAAACCGAACAGACTGAGTAACGCACCGCCAAGGAAAAAGCCCACGCCTTTTAAAGCATTCTTAGAGCCAGTTAGTAACGCAACCCATTTGTAAAGTTGACCTTGGGCATCACTGGGTACTAACAGCTTAATCGAGCTTTTCGCACTCATCTTGTTCAAGTCTTTGGCAATGCCCGATAATGCTTGTGCACCCATCACCCAAGGTACAGTTAGCCAACTGGCAGGTACTAGCAGCATGCTGAGTGCCACGATTTGTAGAAACAATCCAATATTCATGGTGCGATTTAAACCTAATCGCGCGCCGAGCCATCCGCCAACTAAGTTAGTGACTACACCAAAAATCTCGTAAAACAAAAACAACATGGCGATTTCGAGCGGGCTGTAACCCAATCCGTAGAAATACAGCAC